>JAHIQM010000002.1 GCA_018902545.1 Pseudomonadota bacterium
TAGTTGCTCATAAAACCTTAATTCAAGTTCTATTTACTCCAACTCGCTATTTATTTGTCAAAGATCCTTTAGCCTTCCGGCAAGAGGAAACGTCTCTATCGACTCAGTTCCCCACCGTCAAGCGCTTTCTTCAAGCTCTTTTTAATTCAACCTGCGAAATTGTATCCGCAAAGGTCAGAGACTTTCGTCTCCCGCGTTGCCACTTCGCAGCGCAGAAAGAGGCTTCTATGTGGGCAGGCACCAGTTGTCAACAGAAATATGAACTTAAATTAATATCACCAAATTTCAAATGGTTAAGCAATCAAAACTCCAGATGCCGCGGCGTTCTCGGGAAAGGAATAACGTCCCGAATATTGGCGATGCCCGTAACCAGCATAAGCAGCCTCTCAAAACCCATCCCGAAGCCGGCATGGGGCACAGAGCCGAATCGGCGCAGGTCCAGATACCACCAGTATTCTTCCTTGGGCAGGCCGAGTTCTTCGATACGCCGCTCAAGCACGTCCAGGCGTTCTTCCCTGGCACTGCCGCCGATGAGTTCTCCGATACGCGGCACGAGCACATCCATGGCGCCCACAGTCTTGCCATCGTCATTGAGGCGCATGTAGAATGCCTTGATTTCCTTGGGGTAATCAAAAACGATGACCGGCTGTTTGAAATGGTCCTCGGTCAGATACCGTTCATGCTCGGTCTGCAGGTCCGTCCCGAAATCCACCGGAAAATCAAAGGTACGCGGGGCGCTCTTGAGGATGGTCACCGCCTCCGCGTAGGGCAGGCGGATGAACGGCTTTTCAAGGATGTTGTCCAGGGTGGCGAACAGGCCCTTGTCCACGAAATTGCCGAAAAGCTCCAGGTCATCACGGCAATTGTCAAGCAGATGGGAGATCAGCCATTTGATGCAGTTCTCGCCCAGATCCATATTGTCGCTTAAGTCAGCAAAGGCCATCTCCGGCTCAATCATCCAGAACTCGGCCGCATGTTTGGGCGTGTTGGAATTCTCGGCCCGGAAGGTCGGCCCAAAAGTATAGACCCGGCCCAGGGCGCAGGCCAGGTTCTCGGCGGCAAGCTGCCCAGAGACCGTAAGCGAAGCTTCCTTGCCGAAAAAATCCTGGTCGAAGTCGGTCTTGCCGTTCTTCTTCGGGACGTTGCCCAGATCAAGGGTGGTGACCTGGAACATCTCTCCAGCTCCCTCGCAGTCCGCCCCGGTGATGATGGGCGCGTGGACATGGAAAAAACCCTGCTCGCGGAAAAACTGGTGCACGCCGTAGGACAGCTCGGCCCGAATGCGATTCAGGGCGCCGTACTTGTTGGTGCGGGGGCGAAGATGGGCGATGGTGCGCAGATATTCGTCGGTATGGCGTTTCTTCTGCAAAGGATACGAGGCATCGGCCTCACCGAGGAGTTCAAGCTCGCCGATCTTGAGCTCCCACTTCTGGCCCTGCCCGGGTGATTCCACCAGCGCTCCGGTCAGGCTGACAGCCGCGCCCGTTCCCACCCGCTCCATGAGGTCAAAGCCGATGGCATCGGCGGCGATGATGGCCTGCAGATTCTTGAGGCACGACCCGTCGTTTATCTCCAGAAACACGAACTCCTTGCTTTCGCGTTTGGTCCGCACCCATCCTTTGACCACCAGGGATTCGACTTCAGCTTCGGACAGCAGGATATCGGCCACTCTGATATTCTTCATTTTTTCCCTCAAGTAGTTAACGGCTAGAGCATGTCCATGGGATCAAGATCCACGGAAATACGCACATTCTTTTCCTTGGCCAGCATTTTCCGCATTTCCGCGTAAACGCCACGGATCGCTGGCCACGTATCGGCCTTGAGCAGGCACTGAAAACGCTTGCGGCCGCGCAGCACGGAAAGCGGCGCGGGCGCAGGCCCCAGAAGTCGCACTCCGGCCGCAGGGCATATGGCCCGCATGCGGCGTCCAAAAGCGGACAGGAGCTCCGCATCCGGCTGGTCCAGCGGCATCGATATCCGCACCAGGGCAAGCTTGACAAATGGCGGATACCCCATGGTCTGTCGCAGGACGATCTCACGGGCGAAAAAACCTTCGTAATCGTTCTCGCGCACGAACTGCCAACAGTAGTGGCCGGGATTGCGGGTCTGGATCAGCACCCGTCCGTTCTTTTCGCCCCGTCCGGCGCGTCCCGCCACCTGCACCAGCATCTGGAACGATCGTTCCGTAGCCCTGTAGTCGGGAAGATTCAAGCCCAGATCGCCGTCCACTACCACCACCAGAGTCACGCCGGGAAAATGGTGTCCCTTGCTGAGCATCTGGGTGCCAACCAGAATCTGCGCCTCCTGCCGGGCAAAGGCGGCCAGGGTCTCCTGCATGGATCCGGCGCGGCGGGAAGTGTCCCGGTCCAGGCGCAAAATTTTGGTATCCCGGGGCAGGTCGTCGCGCAGAAATTCTTCGAGCCGCTCCGTGCCCGCGCCCAGCGGCAGAAACTCGTTGCCCTTGCACCCGGGGCAGGACAGGGGGAACAGCAGCGAATAGCCGCAATAATGACAAAGAAGCAATTCGCGGCGTTTGTGCAGGGTCATGGATACCTGACAATGCGGGCATTTGACGGGCTCGGAACATGCCTCGCAATACAGCACCGGCGAATACCCGCGCCGGTTGTGCAGAATGATGACCTGCTCTGCGGCTCGAACGGCATCAACGAGGGCGTCACGCACGGAGGTGGCGAAGGGGCCGTGCTCCGGAGGTTCCGCGCGCAAATCGACCAGTCGGACTTCAGGCAGACGGGCTTCGCCCACCCGGTTGGGCAGCCGCTGCAAGGCGATGCCTCCGCTTCTTGCGGAATGAAATACCTTCACGTCCGGAGTGGCCGAGCCCATGAGCAAAAGCCCGGAGCTGCGGGCGATACGTCCGTACGCCAGTTCCCGGGCCTGATAGATGAGCCCTTCGTCCTGCTTGAAAGAAGCGTCGTGCTCCTCATCGAGGATGACAAGGCCCGGTTCCAGCGGCAAAAAAAGGCTGGAGCGAGTGCCGACGACAATGGTGGGGGAAGTCTGGCCTGCGAGCTCCATGAAGGTTCTTTGTCGCTCGCTCGGATTGAGGTAGCCGTGAAAAAGCCGCAACCTGGCCTCAGGCAGGGCCTCACGCACATCCCGATAGAGCTTGAGGGCGATGCCCACCTCCGGGGCCAGGAGCATGACATGTTTCCCGAGGCACAGACAACGTCTGGCCAACTCCAGATAGACTGCCGTCTTTCCGCTTCCGGTCACTCCAAAAAGAAGCGCCGAACGCGGGTCCCGGTCCGCCAGCAGTTCCCAGAACCCTTCCACCGCCTGCTGCTGCCCTGCTGTCAGGCTGAAGGCTTCGGCCGCAGGGGCACAGACCTCTTCAGGCTGAAAAGGGGATTCGATCTCACGGATAAGGCCCTTTTGAAGAAGCACGCGCAAGGGCTGGGATACATTCTTTCCGAAATGTGTGTTCAAAACCTTGGCGGACGAGACGCCATGCACGTCCAGGTAGCGCAGAACGTCAAGCTGTGCGGTAGCCTGCGGACGCACCGGCCACGGGGGTTCCTTGGTCAGAGAGAAGAGCCGCTCCTGCCTGCGTGGACAGACATGGGGCACTAACCGGCCAGCCAGCCAATCCTGGGCCAGCCCCGCGCGCGCATCTGTCGCAGTCAATTCTCCAAGTCTTACGGCCTGACCCTCACAGGTCTTGAGCAAAGGCAGATCACGGAGCGCCGCAGGCAGCACACGCGCCAATATCTTTCCTGCGGCGTCCATCTGGCGAATGGAAAGATCGCGGATAAAATCAAGATAGCCGGCGCTGAAAAATGGCGCCCGATCCACAGGCCAGAGCACGTCCTTGCAGACGCAGCCTCCGGGTTCGGACACCGGGACCTGCGTCAATATGCCGACCCGGAACGACTTGCCCAGGGGTACAACGACACGCCCTCCGACATGCCACATCTGCCGGGGCAGATCTTCGGGCATGGCGTAGGTCAGCACGCTGTAGGGCGATGAGAGAAGGAGGACGGAACAGAACTCGCGCATGGATCCTCAAAAAATAAGGGAACGGGAGACCCGTTCCCTTGGCAAAGGCCGGCAGGGTGTTAGCGGGAAGGCGGAATCAGTTCGCGCAGGCGGGCGATGAGATCGTAGCGCAGATCCTCGTCCTGCAGGGCGAAATAAATATTGGCGGTCAGGTAATCGACCCAATCGCCGACATCGAAGCGCTGCCCGCGCAGCTTCACGGCAAGCAGCCTGTTTTCTCGGGCCATGGACTGCAGAGCGTCGGTCAGCTGAATCTCCCCGGTTTTATCGGGCTTCACATTTTCCAGATGGCTGAAAATCTCGGGAGTCAGCACGTACCGCCCGACCATGGCCAGCCTGGACGGAGCGCTTTCCACGTCGGGCTTCTCCTTGACTCCGCGGATCCGATACAGACCCGGCGCGAACTCCTCGGCATCGATGATGCCGTATTTGCTGACCTTGTCGCGGGGAACCTCAATGACTCCAACCACGGGCATACGCTCGTTCTTCCAGACCTCAAGAAGCTGGTTGATGCCGGGATCACGGTTGAACATGAGATCGTCGCCAACCATGACCGCAAAGGGTTCGTCCTTGATGACCTCCCGGGCGCAGAGCACCGCATGCCCAAGGCCCAGCTGCTCCTTCTGGCGCACGACGATGATGTTGGCCATCATGGCCACCTGGCGCACCTCGGCCAAGAGGTCCGTCTGCCCCTTGCGTTCCAGCAACTGCTCGAGCGCGAGGTTGTAATCGAAATGATCCTCGATAATGCGTTTGTTCTGGTTGTTTACGAAAACCACATCCGACAGGCCGGAAGCTATTGCTTCTTCCACTATATATTGAATGGAAGGCTTTCGGAACACCGGCAAGATTTCCTTGGGCACATTTTTGGTCGCCGGAAGTGATCTGGTTCCCCATCCTGCCACCGGAATGACAACTTTACGTACCTGCATGCATCGCTCCTTTTTTTATCCCACAGAAAGGAAGGTCCGCTCCTTCGCTTTCAAAATCTCTTGATGTCAGGACAGACCGGACTCAACAGCCTCGGCCAGGTCGGCGCACAACTCGTCCACCAGGGACTGGTCCTGGGCCTCGACCATGATCCGGGCCAGGGCCTCCGTGCCGGAATACCGCAGCAGCACCCGGCCGGTCATCCCGAGCCTCGCCTCGGCATCCCGGACAGCGTCCTGGATGACCGGAACCTCGTCAAAAGGCATCTTTTTCTTCACCTTCAGATTGACGAGCTTCTGCGGGAAGGGGGTCAAAAGTCCTGCGATTTCGGATATGGGCTTCTGCCTGCCGACCATGATGCGCAAGAGCTGCAGCGCCGCCAGGGTTCCGTCTCCCGTGGTCGAGTGTTCCATGAACACCAGGTGCCCGGACTGTTCACCGCCCAGACGATAACCTCCCTTGCGCATTTCTTCAACGACGTATCTGTCCCCTACCTTGGTACGAAGCAGCCGTCCGCCGCGTTCCTGCATGAAAACTTCAAGGGCCATGTTGCTCATGACCGTGGCCACCAGAGTGTTGCCCGCAAGCGCGCCCCTGGCCATCATCTCGTCCGCGCACACGGCCATGATCTGATCGCCGTCCAGCACCTTGCCGTACTCGTCAACTACGATGAGCCGGTCGGCGTCGCCGTCAAGGGCCAGGCCGATGTCCGCCCGATGTTCGCGGACCTTGGAGGCGAGCACGTCGGGATTGAGAGAGCCGCAGCCTTTGTTGATGTTGAGCCCGTCCGGCTCGATGCCCAAGGTGATGACGCGAGCTCCCAGCTCTTCGAAAATAAGGGGAGCCACGCGGTAGGCCGCGCCGTGCGCGCAATCGAGGACAATGGTGAGCCCATCCAGGGTCATGCCCGCCGGAAAGCTGTGCTTGAGGTCGACGATGTAGCGCCCGGGACTGTCCTGAATCTTTTTAGCCCGCCCGACCTGATCATCGGCGGGATAGTTCCAGGTGAAATCAGGGCTGGTGACCATGGCGGCGATTTCGTCCTCCACCTTGTCAGCCAGCTTGAAGCCATCCTTGTCGAAAAACTTGATGCCGTTGTCCATGTACGGATTGTGCGAGGCCGAAATGACCACGCCCAGATCGGCGCGCATGCTGCGGGTCAGAAAGCTGATGGCCGGGGTGGGCAGGGGACCGACCAGAAAGACATCCATGCCCGCCGCGCAAAATCCGGAAGTCAGGGCCGACTCGAAGACATAGCCCGAAAGCCTGGTATCCTTGCCGATGACCACCCGGTGCCGCTTGTTCCCGTTTCTAAAATATTGCCCGGCGGCAAGGCCGAGCCGAAGCACCAGTTCCGGCTGCATGGGGTGTCTGTTGACCCGCCCCCGGATTCCGTCAGTCCCGAAAAGTCTGCTCATTCATCCTCCGATCATGGAGTAAATTCTTCGTTGCGATAAACCACTATCTCGACCTCCTCGGGATTGGTCTCAAGAACTCTGACTCCCTCGGGAAAACGGAAAACGGGCTGGATCACGCTTTGACCCAGAGCGGGATTGGGCCCCGGATCGATTATCAGCTGCAGGGTGTCGCGCCAGTCCTTGTCTTTGAGAAGCCGCACCGGCATTTCGAGTCTGATGCGCACGAACGCGGGGTCGAAGTTGTAGTTGAACGTGGGGTATCGCACCGGCTCAAGGTTCATCTTGACCCAGATTTCCTGGGTGACAAGGCCAAAATGCAATTCATAGCTGACCGAGGTCACCGGGGTGCGGACATCCCGGGGCATCTGCAGCCGGCTTCGTCCTGACACGGACAGGCCATCTCCGGACTGGACCTCGATCAATTCCGTGGACACGCTTTCCACCGGCTCGAGCGCGCTGGCGAACCCTGTAACGGTGACCTTTTCCGGAAAAACCGTCGCATTCTTGTACTGCACATCGTCTCCGGGCAAACCGGTCCAATCCAGATGCACGGGCACGGACTTGGAGACCACGACATCGGCCACAAGTTCAAGACGCGTGGGGTTGACCTCGACGACTTCAACGGCGGAGGTGATGGTCATGCTCTCCGGCAGCAGGGGAATGACGTTGGCTCCGACGCTTATTTTGCCCAGATCGAGCTTGTAGGCCAGGCGGCCGACGTTGAGGGAGCGGACCTGGTTGCTCGTGCCCCGGATGCGGACCTGAAGCTTACTGACCAGGCCGGAGGTGATCTCCATCTGGGGAGGCAGATTCACGAACTCAAGTGGTACCTCGAGCCACGTCTCGACCTTTTCCTGGCCCGAAACCACGTACCAGCTCGCCAGCGCCAAAAGTATGGCCAAAACTCTGTATTGCCAGTTATTCCACATTATTTCCTCAACGCGGCGGCAAGAACTTTCTTCAAACGGACTTCATTGAGACTGCTGGTGATCCGGCCGCCCACGGCCAGGGAGATGCTGCCCCGCTCCTCGGACACAATAAGCGCCACGGCGTCCGTTTCCTCGGTCACGCCGATGGCGGCGCGATGCCGGGTACCCAGGGACGACTCGTGTTTGAGACCCACGGCCAGAGGCAGGATGCAGGCCGCAGCCTCTATCCGGTTGTCACGGATAATGACCGCCCCGTCATGCAAGGGCGTGTCGGGGTGAAAAATGGTCAGCAGCAAGTCCTTGCTGAAGGCCGCGTGCAGTTCGATCCCGCCGGAAAGCACGTCCCCAAGGGGAATGTTTCGCTCGACGACGATGAGCGCCCCGGTCTTGCTTTTGGCCATCTGCACCAGCGCCAGGATCAGCTCGTCCAATACAACGGACTGCACCGAATCCTTCTTGAATATCGTGGTCGCGCCCATGACCGCCAGGGCCTTGCGGATGTCACGCCGGAAAAGAATGATGACCACCAGAAAGATGGACCCAAGGAAATTCCCGAGCAGCCAGTTGAGGGTGTACAGACCGAACTGACCGGCAGCGAAATAGGTCACGATGATGAGCAGAAGTCCATAAATGACCGAGACTGCGCGGGTGCCCTTGATCAGCAGAATGATGCGGAAGAAAATATATCCCACGACCAGAATATCGAGGATATCCCGCCACGTGATCTGCAGATTGCCCACGGTAAAGCTCAGCACCCTTCAACCCCCGAAGTTTCCTTCCCCAGCACATGGGCGACGGTCAGCCCGTCCCTGATTTCGCGCACCTCATGCACACGATGGATGCGCACGCCCCGACCGTAAAGAGAGACCGTCGCCGCAAGGGTGGCCGCATTGCGTTCCCGCCCCTCGCGGCCAAGCAACCCTTTCCACACGGATTTGTTGGAAAGGGCCATGTACACCGGTCGCCCGACCTCAAACAATTTACAGATATTTTTCAATATTTCAAGATTATGTTCAACTGTCTTGCCAAAGCCGATTCCTGGATCAATCACGATGCGCGATTCTGGCACTCCCGACCGGACAAGAAGCTCAAGCTTGGCAGCGAAAAACCGCATGATCTCATCCATTACGTTGTCGTACCGCGGCTCGATCTGCATGTTCTGCGGACGGCCGAGGCTGTGCATGAGCACGTAACCGGGGCAAAATCCGCTCACAACCTCCAGCAGGCCGGGGTCCGCCTCCAGCGCCGAGACATCGTTGACGATCAGGGCCCCGGCCTCCAGGCATGCCCTGGCGACACTGGCCTTGGTCGTATCTACGGATAACACCGCGTCCGGCCTGGACCGCAGGATTTCACGCACAACCGGCAACACCCTCTTCAGCTCGATATCTGCGGGAACCGTCTCGGAAAAGGGGCGGGTGCTTTCCCCGCCTATGTCGAGGATGTCCGCGCCCTGGTCGAGGAGCGCAAGTCCCTTGGCCACGGCGGCATCGACTCCGGCGGCATCGCCGCCGTCGTAAAAGGAGTCCGGCGTGACATTGAGGATGCCCACAACAAAAAAGGGGGCAGGACCCAAGGCCCTCCCCCTGCACACCTCCCAGGAGACGCTGTCCAATCTCTCCCGGAACATGGTTTATTTACCAGCCTTGTCGCCGCTGTTTTCCTCTTCAAGGGTAAACCCTTCCTCGGCCGTATCGTCGGCCGGGGCAGGCGCAGGAGCGGGCTTGGTCCCGTTCTGGGCCGGAGCCAGGGTTTCGCCGTTGATGATCATGCGCACCTCCTCGCCGGTCAGGGTCTCGCGGTCGATGAGAGCCAGGGACAAGGAATGCAGCAATTCGAGGTTCTCCTGCAGGATCGTATTGGCCCGGTTGTAGGCGTCGCCCAGGATGCGCTTGACTTCCAGATCGATGAGCTTGGCCGTCTCGTCGCTGTAGTTCTTGATGTGCGCCATGTCGCGGCCCAAAAAGACTTCATCGTCCTTCTTGCCAAGGGCCATGGGACCGAATTCCTCGCTCATGCCCCATTCGCAGACCATGCGCCTGGCCGTGGCCGTGGCGCGCTCAATGTCGTTGCCTGCCCCCGTGGTGATGGAGTTGAAGACAATCTCCTCCGCGGCCCGGCCGCCGAACAGCACGGCCAAATTGTTCTGCAGAAACGTTTTGGAATAGGTATGGCGATCGTCCACGGGCAACTGCATGGTCACGCCCAGGGCGCGGCCACGCGGGATGATGGACACCTTGTGTATGGGGTCCGTGCCGGGCAGGAACTGAGCCACCAGGGTGTGTCCGGCCTCATGGTAGGCAGTGGTTTTCTTCTCCTCATCGCTCAGAATCATGGAACGGCGTTCCTTGCCCATCATGACTTTGTCCTTGGCCTCTTCGAAGTCGATCATGGTGACCTTGTCCTGGCTCAGCTTGGCGGCGTGCAGAGCGGCCTCGTTGACCAGATTTTCAAGATCCGCTCCGGAAAAACCGGGCGTTCCCCGAGCCAGCACTTCAAGATCGACTTCACCCGAAAGCGGGGTCTTGCGAGTGTGCACTTCAAGGATGCGTTTACGACCCCGCAGATCCGGGTTGGGCACAACGACCTGGCGGTCGAAGCGGCCAGGTCGCAGCAAAGCCGGATCAAGCACGTCAGGACGGTTGGTAGCCGCGATAAGGATGACGCCTTCATTGGATTCAAAGCCGTCCATTTCAACAAGCATGGCGTTCAGGGTCTGCTCGCGTTCGTCGTGCCCGCCGCCAAGACCCGCGCCGCGCTGACGTCCCACGGCATCGATTTCGTCGATGAAGATGAGACAGGGAGCGTTCTTCTTGCCCTGGATGAAAAGGTCGCGCACGCGGGCGGCGCCAACACCGACGAACATTTCAACAAAGTCCGAACCCGAAATGGAGAAAAAGGGCACCCCGGCCTCGCCAGCCACGGCCCTGGCCAGCAGCGTCTTGCCGGTGCCGGGCCCGCCGACCAGCAGCACACCCTTGGGAATGCGGCCTCCAAGGCGGGTGAACTTCTTGGGATTACTCAGGAACTCGACAATCTCCTGCAGTTCTTCCTTGGCCTCGTCCACACCGGCCACGTCGGCGAAAGTCACCTTGGTTTCCTCCTGGGTGACCAGCTTGGCCCGGGAACGGCCAAAGGACATGGCCTTGCCCCCACCGCCCTGCATCTGGCGCATGAAGAATATCCACACGCCGATAAGGAGCAGCATCGGGAACCAGGAGATGAGCACGGTCATGTACCAGGGCGCATCTTCCTGCGGCTCGGCCTTGACCTGTACGTTGCTCTTGACGAGCGTGTCGACCAGGGTCGGATCATCGGGGGCGTAGGAGGTAAAGCGCTGGTCGTTGGCCAGTACTCCGGATATCCGCGAGCCCTGGATCTTCACGCTGACTACCTCGCCCTGGCGGACTTTGGCCAAAAATTGCGTATAGTTGAGGTCGTTGGGAGAAACCGGCGGCTGATTGAACATGTTGAAAAGGACAATCATGACCATGCAGATTCCGGCCCAGAGAACCAGATTCTTGGAAAAACTATTCAAATGAAAAAACCTCCATAAGCCGGTAAGAAAGGAAAAACCTCCGTCGGCCGTTTTGCTTCAAACACCGAACGAACCCGTAGCTGAACAAGCAACCATTGTTAAGGTCAGTTTGCAGAATGACAAGAAAATTTTCACCAAAAATAAGTTTTTTTAAAGATGCCTGGAAAAACTTGATCATTGCAAGAGCCATTGATAGATACGTGCCTCCTTGCGAGGGGAAGCGTATCGTCACTGGTGTGGCGCCCGGTCTTCAAAACCGGTGGAAGGTCGAGAGGTCTTCGGTAGGTTCGACTCCTATACGCTTCCGCCAAGGTTCTCTTCATCGCCCTGCGACTGCCCTTTTCTCATCTGTCCTCGCCCAGCATAAAATCACCGCTCCTCCAGATCTCCCGGAAGCACCGCCCAGGCCGCGCGCTTGCCGGTCTCCAGATGGCCGTAGTCCCGCAGAATACCCAGTGCCCGGGCCGGATTGACGGTCACCATGGCCAAGAGGTCCTGCAAGGGCGAAGATGGGGGCAACAGTCGCCGCACAGCCCGCACCTCTTCCCAGAGATCAAGACTTGGCACCGAAGCCAGGGAATCCGTACCCAGGCAGAGCGGAATTTTTGCCGCGTGCAAGGCCGACGCAGGCGGGTCCCCGACCCCGATCAGCCTGTTGCTGCGTGGACAGAGGCACACAGAAGCGCCGCTTTCGGCCAAAATTTCCACGTCACGGCCACCCACCTGAACGCAATGCACGACCAGGGTGCTGTTGTCCAACAGTCCAAGATCTCGCGCGAATTCCACGGCGCTCAATCCCGGCGCCTCGTAACCTTTTGGCAGGATCCGCCGGGCGAGCAAAAAATCGGCAAATTCTCCGCGCCCACTTCTGAAAAGCTCGTTCTCACCCGGCACCTCGGCCAGATGCAGACTAAAGGGCAGGTTGCGGCCCAAGCACCAGCCTTTGACGCATTGTGCAAAGCCTTGATCCGTAGAGTACAGAGAGTGAATCGCCGCGCTCCAGTGCCCAGGCAGGGATGGAGGGCTGAAGTCACGGTTCCGGCCCGAAAATTCACGCAACAAAATGCCACCGAGGCCCTGTCTATCCAACGCCCGGCGCACCACCCCCGCCTCGCGGGCGACCACATCGGCCACGCAGCAGGTCCCGCTGACGCGGGCATCCCTCACGGCCAGGTCCACGGCCGATTCATCCACCGGGCCTTCACGCATGGCGGCGAAAAGGCTGTCGGCCCAGGCCATGAACCCCTGGCCCGTGGTTATGCGTCTCGCCAGATGCGACAATTCCAGGTGCGTGTGGGCGTTGATGAGCCCCGGCACGATGGTCACCGCCCCCAGATCCCGCCGCACGCCGTGCCCGGCAATGTCCTTCCAGGGTCCCACGGCCAGGATTCGACCGTCCCGAATCAGGATCCCCCCGTCCAAAATCTCAGGACGACCGGGGTCCATAGTCAGGATGCGTCTTGCGCGGACCGCTTCCGTCATGCCGCCGCCCCGTGCCTCCCGTTTCGTGGATAAAAAAAGAGGCGGCCAGGCCGCCTCTGGGATATGTATACGAAAAACCGGCTATTCATAGACCTTTTCGGCATCCTTTTTCACATCTTCGGGCACTTTGACGCCAAACTTTTTCGCCGCCTTCAGATTGAGATGCAGCATCAATTCCTGTTGGGTTTCCACCGGAGTTTCCGCAGGAAAGACTCCATCGACCATGATACGCTTGGCCATGAGTCCGGTCTGATACCCATGCCGGTAGTAATCAAAGGCCAGGGCGGCCACGGTTCCACGCTTGACGGAATCGACATCTGCGGAAAACAGGGGCATTTTTCCCTTTTCGCTCACCTTGATCACCGACTCCAAGGCCGAAATAACCGTATTATCTGTGGGAAGATAGACCGCATCAACCTTGCCGACAAGCGACTTGGCCGCCTGCTGCACATCGCTGGGCTTGGCCACGATCGCCTCCACCACTTCAAAGCCGTGCTTCACGCCTTCGGCCTTGACCATGGCCACCGTAGTCCTGGAATTGGCCTCACGCGGGTTGTAGATGATGCCCAGTTTCTTAAGGTCCGGGTAAAACCTACGCAGCATGGACATATGCTGGGCCACGGGGAGCATGTCGGATACACCGGTGATGTTCTTGCCGGGTTTTTCCAGGTTGTCCACCAGTCCGGCGCCAACGGGGTCGGTGATGGCTGTGAACACAAGCGGACTTCCGGCCAGGATGGGAGACTTCCTGGTCGCCACGGCAGAAGCCTGGGCCGACGGCGTGGCGATGGCCAGCACCAGGTCAGGGCTCTCTGCCGCGATGCCGGCCGCGATCTGGTTGCATGCGGCCATGTTGGCCTTGGCGTTGTGCACGGTGTACTTTGTCTCAACTCCATGGGCCTTCAGGCTGTCCTTGAAGCCCTGCAACACCGCATCCAGGGAAGGATGTTCCACGAACTGATTCACGGAAACGTTGTAGGTCTTGGCAAAGCCCGGACAGGCCGTGATCAGGACAAACAGCGCGGCGATGACAAATCTTTGCATATCTATTCCCTCGTTAGTTCATATGTCTAGCTGATGCGAAACATCTGCACGAGCCCTTTAAGCTGTTCCGAGAGGGCGCGCAACTCCTCAGCATGCTGTCGCACCGTTTCCCCGTTGCGACTCATATTCGAGGCCGACCCGCTCACTTCCGCGATCTGCAACGTAATCTCGCTTGCCACACCCGAAGTCTGGGTCACATTGTGACTGACTTCGTCAAGGCCTTGCGAGGCCTGGCCGATATTCTGCGCGATATCGCGAGTGGTCGTGGACTGTTCTTCCACGGCGGCGGCAATGGTGGCCACTATGGAATCGATGTCCGTGATGACCCTCGTTATCTCGCCGATGCGCCCGACAGTCTGGTCGGTGGCACCCTGGATTCCGCTGATCTTTCTGCGGATTTCGTCCGTCGCCTCCGCCGTCTGGTTGGCGAGTTCCTTGATCTCGTTGGCCACAACCGCAAATCCCCGCCCGGCCTCGCCCGCTCTGGCGGCTTCAATGGTGGCGTTCAGGGCCAGCAGATTCGTCTGGGACGAGATGGCCGTAATGGTCTGCGTCACGGAGCTGATTTCACTGGCCACGGCTCCCAGGCGATCGACATCGGAGGTGGTGGCCTGCGCCACGCTCACGGCCTGGGCAGTAATTTCCCGGGCCCGACTCGTGTTCCTGGATATCTCCTCGATGGTCGCGCTCATTTCCTCGGACGCGGCGGCCACGGTGGAAATGTTGACTGTGGCCTGCTCCGTGGCTGCGGCCACCGAGCGCATGTTCGTGCTCATTTCCTCGGCGGCGGAGGCCACGCTGTTGGAACGGGACTGATTGTCCCTGGCCACCTCGGCCACGGTCTCAGACACGGAAGTCAGCTGACCGGATGCGTCCGCAAGGGTGCCTACCCCGGCAATGATTTCCTTCATCATGGAGCCCATGTGCTCGGTCATGGTGTTCACGCTCTGCGCCAACTGACCGATCTGATCCCGACTTTTGGTTTCAACCCGGACGGTCAGGTCGCCGTTGCTGATCCGCTCCGTGGCCAGGGCAACCTCATGAACCGGCTTGAAAATCGCAAATCGCATCAGGACCGAAAGACAGCCCAGCAGTACGACCATACCTGCAGCCATGATCAGGCCGGACTTGAGCTGACCGTCGACGAGCATGCCCATCTGTCTGGAAATATCCTGCTTCATGACCAGCACGCCAAGCACGGGCTGGCTTGAGCCGTGGCAATGATGACAGGCGGGTTCATTCATGATGGACTTGACCTCGACATAGGCCGGGACACCCTCGACGTCGGTGATGACCTGACTCATGCCGTCGGACTTGAACCGCTCCTGGAGCATGCCGGACAACTCCGGGGCCTTCACGACATCGACAATCTCGGTGCGCAAAAATCTGTCGTCAGTGGAGTAGGTGATATTGCCCTTGTAATTGGTCAAATGAATGTCGATATCGTCATAGCGCGCGCCCACTTCATCGAATTTCTGGGTCGTCGCGGCGTTGTCCCCGAGGGCCATGGGTTCGCGAATGGCCAGAAAAAGCAATTCAGCGGTACGTTCAGCGGTGATCTCGATTTCGTGCAATGTACTTGATCGTTGCATGAAAAAAGTTGTCCAGAACAGAATGCCGAAAAATACCACCAGAACCAGCGCCGTGGTCCCAAGCATCTTGGCGGCAAGAGATCTGCGGAAAATGTCCATCACGACCCCCTAGTGCGCCCCGCCGTAGAGCAGCGGCTTGAAGTTGAATGCCTTGACCCGGTCCTCGTTATGACAGTCCACACAGTCGTCCATGGTCAGCTTGCCTTTGATGAAATCGGTATCGCCGCCACTCTCAACATGCTCGTATCCTGGACCATGACAGACTTCGCAGCCAGCATCGGCCAGATGCGGAGTCTTTTCATAGCTGACAAAGCCTCCCGGCTGCCCGTACCCGGTGGTATGGCATCCGTAGCACTCGGCGAGTTCGGCCTCGGTCAGATCCGAAGCCATGAGCTTCACCGACCTGTCGGAGTGAGCCTTCTTGGCAAATTTCGTGAAATTTTCATGTTCCTCTTCATGACAGTCCTTGCATGCGGCAGTGCCTACATACGGATTGTCAGCCATTGCGGAAAACGGCCATAACATGCATACTAAAAACAGTGCATGCCACACTTTGAGCACGACTCGACCCTCCATTCCCCCTCCTTGAACGGACACGTCCACTACGACACCGGCTACACACAACGAATTCCAAAAGCGTCTTTTTGTATATAATCCCAAAATTTTACATACAATAACGTGCCTAGTCAACAAATTACCCATTGTCGTACCCTCATAAATCCTTGATGCTAAATACGAAACGCCTTTTTCCAGTAACTGCGAAAAGAAGAATCTGGACGTTCGGATACTGAATATCCTGCAAACCCGAGGCGCTCTTCTGCACCACTACTCTACCGATACGATCCCGCTCCTCACTCCGCAGGAGGCCTCCGACCTGCCCCGATTCCTACAGCCCGCCATGGTTTCCGGGTGCCGGAACCAACTGTCCGGACAAACCAGAAACGGAACCTTTCTTGTTCATGACTCCACCTCCGATAAGAGTTCGTACATACTTATGCCTAATCATCTATGTGGCGAATAGGCATTCGTGTAATCGGTCTTGATACGTATTTTTGAAACACGAATACTCGCAAATTAGGTAGGATTGTTGACTGTGCCGTAAGTACTCATGCGTACGTTTTCAGAAATCGCGAACCCCTTCACGCGGCGGGAGGCTATTGCGCCAAAGGCAACGACAATCATCAAAAACGAACCGTAAAAAGGCTCGGATAACAAAAAATCCCCCCGACGCTTGCAACGCAGGGGGGATACTCTTGAAACAGTTTTTTGGCTGGGCCGGGCGGATTCAGGGGCGGGGAGACGTCCACAGCATGGCGTCAAGCCATAAACAAAGTTCGGCAATCTGGTTTTTGACGGAGTCGGGTCCGGTCCCGCCGGGCACGTGACGCCTGGCCACGGCGTTTTCATAATCGAGGACCGCGAAGACGTCTTGCCCAATGCCTGCGGAGAAACGTTGCAGGTCGGCAAGGCTCAGATCCTCAAGACCGACCCCGCGCTCTTCGGCAAAGGCCACGGCCGCGCCGGTGATGTGGTGGGCCTGGCGAAAGGGCACACCCTTGGCGGCGAGGTAGTCGGCCAGCTCGGTGGCGTTCAGGAATCCGGCCTTCAGAGCCCGGGCCATGCGCTCGCGATTGAAGCCGAGTTCAGCCAGCATGCCGCCCATGATGGCCAGGGACGGAGCGACCGTGTCGTGGGTGTCGAGGAACGGCTCCTTGTCCTCCTGCATGTCCCGGTTGTAGGCTAGGGGCAGGCCCTTCATGATGGTCAAAAGGGCCATGAGGTCGCCGTAGACCCGGCCCGTCTTGCCGCGCATAAGCTCGGCCACGTCGGGGTTCTTCTTCTGGGGCATGATGGACGAACCCGTGGAATAGGCGTCAGGCAGACGCACGAACCCGAACTGCGGGTTGGCCCAGATGATGATCTCCTCGCACAGCCGCGAGAGGTGCATCATGACCAGACTGCCGCAGAAGACGCCCTCCAGCACGAAATCCCGGTCCGAGACAGCGTCCATGCTGTTGGCGAAAGTGCCGCCAAGCCCCAGCGTGGACGCGACCTGACCCGGATCAAGGGGGTGGGTCGTCCCGGCCAGAGCCGCCGCCCCAAGGGGTGAAACGCGAACCCGCTTCAGTGTGTCAAGAATGCGCTCGTGGTCGCGCCGGAACATCTGGGCATAGGCCAAGAGGTGCTGGGCCAGGCTGACAGGCTGGGCCGGCTGAAAATGGGTACAGCCCGGCAGAAGCGTATCCTGATGTTCTTCGGCACGCTGCACGAGCACGCCGATCAAGGAGTGCAGGTTCTGCGCCCATTCATCCAGGCTACTCGCGACAAAGAGTCTGAAATCGAGCGCCACCTGGTCGTTGCGGGAGCGCCCGGTGTGCAGCTTCTGCCCCGGTGTGCCGGCGATCTCGGTCAGGCGGTGCTCAATATTCATGTGCACGTCTTCGAGGTCCTGCCTCCAGACAAAGGTCCCGGCCTCGATCTCCGCGCGGATTTGCTCCAAGCCATTGTGGATGGCCTCGCAGTCGGACGGGGTGATGATGCCCTGCTCCGCCAGCATGGACGCGTGGGCCTTGGAGCCGTCGATATCCTGGGCGCACAGCCGCGAGTCAAATCCCACGGAGCAGGTGTAGCGCTCGACCAGGGGGGCGGTGTCGCCGGTAAAGCGACCGCCCCACAATTTCTTTTCCTTGGATGCCGCGCTCATGGTCTAGCCCTTGATCTTGTTCAGGAAGGGCTGACGGGCCTGCAGGCGCAATCCGTGCAGCTTGATGAACCCGGCCGCGTCGGCCTGGTTGTAGACCTCGTCCTTCTCGAAAGTGGCCAGTTCGGGGTTGTAAAGCGAATATGGGGACTTGCGGCCCAGAGGATAGACCCCGCCCTTGTAAAGCTTGAGACGCACCGTGCCAGTGACCGTCTCCTGCGCCTTGTCCATGAAGGCCTGCAAGGCCTCGCGCTCGGGAGCAAACCAGTAGCCGTTGTAGACCATCTCGGCGTAGCGCGGGATGAGCGTGTCGCGCAGATGCAAAAGCTCGCGGTCCATGCACACGCCTTCCAGGTCGCGGTGGGCGCGCTGCAGGATGGTCCCGCCAGGGGTCTCGTACACGCCCCTGGACTTCATGCCCACAAAGCGGTTCTCGACCATATCCAGGCGCCCGACACCGTGCTTTCCGCCCAGCTCGTTCAGAGCGGCGAGCATCTTCGCCGGGGACAGGGCCTGCCCGTTCAGAGCCACGGGGTTGCCCTGCTCAAAATCAAGGGTGATGACCTCGGCCTTGTCTGGCGCGTCCTCGGGGTTGACGCTCATGAAGTAGGTGCCGGGACCGGGCTCGGACCACGGATCTTCCAGCTCGCCGCCCTCGAAACTCAGGTGCAGCAGGTTGCGGTCGCAGGAATAGGGCTTCTCCTTGGTCACGGGCACGGGGATTGAATTCTCTGCGCAGAACTCCAGGAGCTGCGTGCGGGAGTTCAGGTCCCACTCGCGCCAGGGCGCGATGGTCTTCAGGTGCGGGGCCAGGGCCAAGGTCGAAAGTTCGAAGCGGACCTGGTCGTTGCCCTTGCCTGTGGCACCGTGGGCCACGGCCTGGGCCCCTTCGGCCAGAGCTATCTCGACCATCTTCTTGGCGATGAGCGGCCGGGCGATGGAGGTGCCGAGCAGATATCCGCCCTCATAGACGGCATTGGCCCGAAACATCGGAAAAACATAATCCGCCACGAACTCTTCCTGCAGATCCACGACAAAAGCCTTGCTCGCGCCAGTGGAGAGCGCCTTGTCCTCAAGGCCGTCCAGCTCCTCGCCCTGGCCCAGGTCGGCGGTCATGGTGATGACTTCGCATTCGTATGTCTTCCTGATCCACTTCAGGATGGCCGAGGTGTCGAGCCCCCCGGAATAGGCCAACACGACTTTTTCTATCTTGCTCATGAGAGTACTCCGTTATGCAAAGCGGCCAGGCCGCATTAGCTGTAAATCCATTCCAGAATGGCCTTCTGCATATGCAGACGGTTTTCGGCCTGATCGAAAACTATGGATCTTGGGCCTTCAAACACGGCCGCGCTGATCTCCTCACCGCGATGGGCGGGCAGGCAGTGCATAACCTTGGCGTCCGGATCGGCCAGAGCGAGAAGCTCCTCATTGACCTGGTATCCGGCGAAAGCCTTCTCACGCTTCTTCTGCTCCGCTTCCTGGCCCATGGAGGCCCACACATCGGTGTTGACGAAATGCGACCCGGCAATGGCGGCCTTGGGGTCTTCGGTGACGAAGACTTTGGCCCCCATCTTCAGCGCCCTTTCCAGCACCGCCGTGTTCGGCATATACCCTTCCGGGCAGGCCATGTTGAGCTGAAAACCGAAATAGACGCTGGCGTTGATCCAGGAGTTGGCCATGTTGTTGCCGTCGCCGATCCAGGAAATGACCACATCCCTCAGGTTTGCGTTGCGTTCATAGATGGTCAGCATGTCGCTCATGATCTGGCAGGGATGAAACATGTCCGTCAAAGCGTTGACCACCGGAATGGACCCGTGGAGGGCCAGGTCCTCGACATTCTTCTGGGCGAAGGTGCGCACGACCATGCCCTGCACGTAGCGGGACAGGACGCGGGCCGTGTCCGCCAGGGGCTCGCTGCGGCCGAGCTGCGAGTCGGCGGGGGTCATGAAGACCGTGTCGCCGCCGAGATGGCGGATGCCGACCTCAAAAGACACGCGGGTCCTGGTGGACGCTTTCTCGAAAATCATGGCCAGGGTCTTACCTGCGAGCAGGTTGGAGCGGTAATCCGTGTCCTTCATTTCCTTGGCCCGCAACACCAGATCCATGGCCTCGGTGGCCAGCAGATCCTTGATGGATAAAAAATGCTTCATGATATCACCCGATTATCCGGAAGACCGGTTTATGTTTGTTGCGCCACGCCCGCAAAAAAGATGATACTTACAGAGCTTGTCCCCGTTTTGTAAAGAGCGCAACAACAGTCTGTAATAAAAAAGAAAAAAGCCAGCACAATGGCGCTGGCTCAGAAAATTAGTTTATCGAACAAGGATGGACTACTGGGCTGAGTGGCGGGCAAACCCTGCGGCCATACTTTCGGACAAGGTGCGCATGACCGCGTAGGTCGGGTCTTCGGGCAGCCGCCTGGAGCTGCGGAACAGGGCGAAATCCTTGTCCGGCGCACTTTCCATTGTCGCGGCCTGGGCTGCGGACCAGATCAGGCTTCCATCGGGCACCCAATGAATCTCCACGGTCACGCCGATGGAAGTCCGCCCGGTGCGGCCCCCCACGTAATACTGGGAAATGTTGCCGCTGACCAAAATATTGGCACCCTTGGCCCTTGCCTGAGCCAGGGCCAGCCCAAGTCCCGGCCATGGAGCGGAAGGCTCGTATTCCATGACCTCAAAGACCCTCCGGTTGAGCCAGGCAAGGCGGAAAATATCCGCCATCTCGCGCCCCACGTCTTTGCGCACGGCAATGTCCTGGCGCAGGGCAAAAGGGAGGATCAGGGCACGCAGTCCGCTTTCGGGCATTTCACCGGGCGTCACCGCCTCGACCAACCCGCTCAGTACGACCGGGGCGTCATCATGGTGGCGGATCTCGCTCAAACTCACGTCGACGGGTGAATACGCACACCCGCAACATAACATAACCAGCAGCAGGCAATATTTCATGACAGCATCTCCTTGGCAGCCCTTGTCAAGCAAGATAGATACCAAGGCCCGCGCCAACCTTCGCAGGAGAATACCATGTCCGACTTTTTCCGTTATCGTCTGGTCCATCAGGAAAGCCTGCTCGGCGTGGCCTACTTCACGGCCGCGCCCACAGATCCGCCGACCCTGGAACAGGGCCTGGACCATGTGCGCAGATTTTCCAACGACGAGTTCATGCGCGCCCACGTCCGCTCCATCCTGGCCACGCTGGACGCGCAGACCCTGCTCCTGCACGCCGATGCCGACCCCGTCATCAGGTGCCTCGTTCTTGAAACAGCGCTTCTGACTCCGGCCCTCGCCGACCTGGCAGGCCGAATGCGGGCGGAAGCCGACGCGCTCAAGACCCTGACTGCGCAAATCTTTCTGAGCAGCGCCGCCCTGCCCGACCACGAACTCCATGCTCGCGCAAGCAGGCTGCTGGGCGCGAACATTTTCGAACACACACCCCTGCCAGGCGATGTGGCGGATATCCCCCTGCAGGCGGCATCGGATTTGGCTGCCATCGACGTGTCCGCGATCAGGGCCGCGCTGCCGCCCCCATGCCCCCGCAGACCTGCGGAGACAACCTACGACCTGGCCATGGAGCGACTCTACGGCCTGGGCATCCTGGACGGTCCGGAAATGCGCCATCACGCGTCCCTGGCCCCATGGGGGCTGCAGCGACGCTGGCGACTGGACCGCGCCACGCGCTGCGGCCGATTCAACCATCGCCTGGACGGGCTCATGACCAGCTACGGGCGGGGGCTGCGCCTGGAAGATGCGCGCGCCTCCCTGGCCATGGAAATCGTCGAGCGCTACAGTTCATTCGCCGACATCCGCGACATGCGCGTCTCGGGCAGCCAGGAAGGAGGGGAAATCCGCATTGCGACCTTCAGCGAACTGGGGAGTCAGGCCATGGACCCGAACTCCATGCGCCTGGAAGTTCCCTACGCCGATCAGTCCCTGCACTGGATCGAGGGTTGCGACTGCCACGCAGAGCCCAGGCTTGTTCCGCTGCAGGCCGTGTACCTCTTCACCAACCTCGACGAAGTCCGTCTCTTCAGCGGCCTGGGTTCCACGGGTCTGGCCTCGGGCAATACGCCGGAGGAAGCAAAGGTCAGCGGACTGCTGGAGGTCATCGAACGCGACTCCGAAGCCGTCAGGGTCTTCGACCCGCAAAAATGCTTCCTTCCGGACAGCCGGGACGATGATGTGCGCGAACTTCTGGCGCGGTACAGGGAGCAGGGGGTGCATCCCATCTTCCAGGACCTGACCACGGAACTGGGCGTCCCGTGCTACAAATGCTTCGTACACCTGTCCGAAGGCGGGCTGGTCAAGGCCACGGGCGCGTCCCTGTGCGGCCGTCACGCCGCCCTCTCGGCCCTGACCGAGACGCCCTTCCCCTTTCCCGGAGGGCCGGCTTCCGCCCGTGGCCCCGAAGATCTCCCCAGGCGCATGCTCGAAGACCTGCCGGATCACTCCACGGGTTCAGCCGCAGGCGACCTAGCTCTGCTGGAGGCCATCATGGAGAAGCGTGGGTACACGCCTGTCTATGTCAATCTGACAAAAAGGGAACTTCGTCTGCCCGTCTTTCGCGCTATCGTGCCGGGGCTCGAAATCGTCGCGGACTTCGACCGTTTCACGCGCGTCAGTCCCCGCCTGTGGCGGGACGTGCTCAAATTGTTGGGAAAAGACGAATGAGGGACTCGTTCTCGTCAAGACGGACCGAGGCCACGGCCAGTTCGGTGAGCCCATCCATTTCCGGGCCGTGATCGTGGCCCATGAGGTGCAGCAGGCCGTGGGCCAGCAGGCGCACGGTGTATTCGTGAACGTCCTGGTTGTAGAGTAAAGACTCCCGGGCCAGGGTTTCGGCGGAAAGCACCAGGTCGCCCAGCCAGTCCCCCTCGCCGCCCGGAAAGCTGAGCACGTTGGTCGGCCCCAGGCAGCCCATGTATTGACCGTTCAGAGCGGCCATCTCCCGGTCGTCGACAATGCGCAGCGAAAGCTCCCACTGGTCAAGGCCAAACGCCAGGGCCAAGCCTTCGAAAATATCCATGAGCTCTGGCCCGGACAGGGGAAAACGCGGATCCACGGCCACGCACTGATCCAGATGCAGCATCACGCCTCCCGCGCCGAACCGGCCCGGCGATCACGGCCGGGCCCGCCCGGCCTTTTCGCCCCGCTCTTGGCATCCAGAGCCTGGGCAGCCTGGCGGTGCCGGTCATAGGCACGCACGATGCGGCCCACAAGAGGATGGCGAATGACATCGGCCTCGGTGAAATGGATCATGGCGACGCCCTGCACGTCCTGTAACACCTCCACAGCCTGGACCAGCCCGGAGCCCACGTGCGAGGGCAGGTCGATCTGGGTCACATCCCCGGTGACCACGGCCCGCGAGCCATAGCCCAGGCGGGTCAGGAACATCTTCATCTGTTCGGTAGACGTGTTCTGGGCCTCGTCGAGGATGACAAAGGCGTTGTTCAGGGTGCGCCCACGCATGAAGGCCAGCGGCGCTATCTCGATGGTCCCGGCAGCGATCATTTCCTGGACTTTGGCATAATCGAGCATGTCGTGCAGCGCGTCGTACAGAGGCCGCAGATACGGGTTGACCTTCTCCACCAGATCACCAGGCAAAAAGCCGAGCTTTTCCCCCGCCTCCACCGCCGGACGGGTCAGGACCAGGCGCTTGACCTTCTTCTGAAGGAACATCGACACACCCACGGCCACGGCCAGGTAGGTCTTGCCCGTACCGGCCGGGCCGATGCCCAGGGTCAGGTCCAGTTCGCGCAGGGAGTGCAGGTATTCGCGCTGGGTCACGGTCTTGGGACAGACAGTCTTGCGCGGCGAGACCACAAAAAGCGCTTCCTGATAGTAACTCTTGAGCGAGGCGGACGGGTCGCGCAGCATGATACGCAGACTCTGTTCGATATCGCGTTCGAAAAGCTGATGCCCGCCGCGGACCAGATCGTAGATCTGAGCGAAATACCGGCAGACCATGCCGACCATGAGGGAATCTTCCCCTGAAATGCAAACTTCATTGCCACGGCTTTCGACCTTCACGCCCGTCATCCCGGCCACGGTGTCCAGATGGGCGTTGCCCGGTCCGAAAACTTCACGAGCGAAGTCCATGTTTTCAAAGGCTATTTCCTGCATTTCCATGTGTCTTTGCGCTCCGGGTGAGTTGTTTGAAAATCCGTACCCGCCTCCAGCCCCATTTGCAAATCTTCCCGGACTCCCGTACAGCTTGAACCTTCATCTCCAAGCATCGCTGCAAAACTAGCATCAAATCCAGGCCCCTCACGCGGCCATCAAAAATATGAGTACAAAGAGCAGGGAACAGACCAGCCAACTGCCGGCTGTCAGGCAGGAAACGCAACTTGCTTTTCATGAAGCAAAAAGCATGGTGAGGAAAGCCTTCGTGACCGCAATCAAGACCAATCTCGCATTTATGGCCTGTTCGGGCATGTATGCCTACCGATCCGGACAACGCTTCTGGGAACAAAAAGGAAGTTCGTGGTGGGCCAAAACCCGGGCCTTCTCCAAGACCGCCTATCTGGCCATCCAGGAAGACGCCTTCGGCTCGGACATTGTCATCGAGACCCTGGACCTAAACCGCGTCCTGGAAGAAGGAAAACCCACCCTCTCGATTCCAGCCACGCCAGAAGCCGTGGACGACCTGATCCGCAAGAAAAAACCCTAGGCATCAGCCGGGTACACATGTCCGGGCTGTCCTAAAATGGCGAGATGCCCGGAACAAAGAAAATCCAGGGCTTGCGTAGTTGAGATACGTGAGGCTCTGGATTTTCTGCAGTGACCAGGCAGATCACCATTTCGGGGCCATCTGCTAGCCCCCGATGGCCGTCATGGCCCTGTCGCAGACCTGGTTGCTTTCGCGATCCTGCAACAGGCGATAGCCCATGGGCTTTTCCGCATTGGCGCGGGCAAAGAGGTCGAGAAGATCCTGCATGGAGTGCCCGGGGGCGCGCAGAATGGAGCGCACATCGTACTCCCGATCCGAAAAAAGGCAGGTCCGCAGCTTCCCATCGGACGTGACCCGAAAACGATTGCAGCTCTCGCAAAAATGATTGCTCACCGCCGAGATGACCCCGATCCTGCCCGATCCACCGGCTATCCCGTACATCCGCGCCGGACCGCTGTTGCGCGACGCCTCAAGGACTTCCTCTAGGGGCACGAGTTTCTCCACTTCGGCGATGATCTCCTCGGCCGGCCAGTAATTGGCCCGGCTCCAGCGCGACTGGTAGCCGATGGGCATGAACTCGATAAATCGCACGTCCACCCCGTGGGTACGGGCGAAGTTCACAAACCCGGGCAACTCGTCGTCGTTGATGCCCTTCAGCGCCACGACGTTGACCTTGACCCTGAGCCCACCTTCCAGACAAGCGTCGATGCCTGCCCGAACCTGCTCGTAACTGTCGACCCCGGTGATTTCCTGAAATTTTTCCCGCTGCAGGGTGTCAAGAGAGATGTTCAGGCAGGAGATGCCCGCATCGCGCAGCTCGTTTATGCGGCCGGACAGCATGGTGCCGTTGGTGGTGATGCGCAGGTCGAGGTCCGGATACTTGACGTGCAGGCGACCGACAAAGGGGATGAATTCCTTGCGGGCAAAAGGCTCTCCGCCGGTGAGACGGATCTTTTCCACCCCGGCCAACATAGCCACATCCACCAGTTCGGCCATCTCCTCGAAAGAGAGGATCTCGCTGTGCGGCAGGAAAGTCCATTCGGCCTGGGGCCGGCAGTACAGACAGCGCAGGTTGCAGCGGTCGGTGATGCTCAGCCGCAGATAGCTGACTTTTCTGCCGTGGGAGTCGATCAACATGGGAGTACCTCGCGCAAGTATTGTGGTCGCCAGTAGTATGTCCGGCGGGGCAGGATGTAAAGTCAGCGGTCGGCTTGAAAGCGAAGCTTGTCCTCCAGAGCGGGATCGATGGCCGGGCGCACCGTGCGCAAGACCTTGTCCACCCCAACCATTCCAAGGGCCGCGCCCTTGATGGGCCGCACATCCTTGACCAGGCACAGGATCACCTCACCCCGATCCGCCATTTTCAGATGACTGGCCAGGGCCGCCAGGGCCGCCGCCTCCTGGATGGTCCCCTCGGGAACCTCCTGGGCCGGAAAATCACGCTTGATGATGACGTGGGCACCGGGACCGTCCTGGGCGTGCAGCCAGTAGTCGAAAGGGCTGGCGGCTTGGGTCAGGAGCTGATGGTTGGCCTGGGCGCTGCGGCCACGCACGATGAGGAACCCGTCAGAGGAGCGGTAGGCCTGGACCTTGATCTTGCGAAGCTTGGCGGGAAGGACCACGGGCGCGGCAACGGTCGCGGCGCGGCTGGTCGCGGCGCTGCGGACCGCTTCATCAGGCACCATGCCCTGCCGGGCCGTCTCCAGTTCCTGCCGCAGGGCCCGGGCACGGGCCGCGACTATGGCCAACCCGCGGTCGCCCTTGGTCGCGCGGACAAAAAAGCGCTCCATGTTCTCGCGCACGGTCAAGCCCGGATCAAGGCGCACCTGCGCCTCTTCACCCTGTTCGCCGGGGAGGCGAAGCATGGCCATCCGTGCGTTCTTGTCCAGGCGGTGCAGATTGGCCTGCAGCAGCAGGGCTTCACTTTGCTTGTCAATCATGCCCTGCAGACGTTTGTGATCCTGCCCCACCCGCTCCAGGGCGCGTTCGATGCGGCGGATGTTGCGGGCCACGGCGCGATCCGCACCGGTATGGGCCCGCTCTATTTCCGCCAGGGTCCGGCCGTGGGCCTTTTGCGCGGCCTCCAGGGCGCTTACGCAGGAGCCACCATCCTGAAGAGGCCAAAGCCGAACCTGGGACCGCCCCCGCTGATCGAGGCCGTAATAAAAGGTGCCAGCCGTCCCGTCCTTGAGGCTGTCCACCATGTCCTGCGCCTGGGTCCGGGAAACCGAGCGCAGATAGTGGCGCAAGGGGGGAGTCAGATGCGGCAGGGTTCTCCACAGCCCTTCCTCGTCCATGATGCGCTCAAGTTCGGGCCACTGCGGCGCGTCGCCGAACCCGGGAGGGAGGGCGTCCGCCAGCAGCGGCGCGGCTTCAAGATCCAGGATGAGCCATCTGCCTTCACCCGCCGACAAATCCAGAGCCAGGCGCCGCCGGGGCCAGTCCGAAACAAGGTCCAGTATCCGCCGCCCCTTGAGGCGCTTGCGCAGCCACATGGCCCGGCCTGAGGGACTCTGGGGATTTTCGGGCTTGTGATCCGCAAGATATAAAAACGGCGTGGGCCTGGCCGTGCACAGCACGAGATGTCCGGCCCGCCCAAGGCTTATCGTCCAGGTCTCGGGCAGGGGCGCAAAAACCTTTTCCACGCGCATGCCCCTGATACGCGGAGCCAATTCCCTGGCCACAAAACAGAAAACGCTGGCGTCCATGGCCCTGCCCCCTGAAAATGAAAAAAGCGCGTCCCGCAACCGGCACGCGCTTGATGTGTTTTTGGCATGAATGCGGGCCTAATCGCCGCGCAGACGCTCTTCCTCTTCCCTGCGGCTTTTGCATTCGATGCACAAGGTGGTCACCGGACGGGCCTTCAGGCGGGGGATGCCGATTTCTTCGTCGCAATCATCGCAAACACCGAATGTTCCGTCCTCGATACGATCCAGGGCCTCGTTGATTTTCTTGATAAGCTTACGGTCCCGGTCGCGCAGGCGCAGAGTGAAGGTCCGGTCGGATTCGGCGGAAGCCCTGTCGGCCGGATCGGAATAGTATTCCACGTTGTCCGACATTTCTTCGATGGTCGCCTCGCCCTGCCGCTGGATATCCTCAATCATCTGACTCAAATATTCTTTGAAGAACTCAAGGTCTTTGGCTTCCATGGTACTTCCTCCTGCGCTCCTGTTACTTAGGGAGAGTGTTTCTATGCATTGAAAAGCAAAAAGTAAAGCCCCCGGTGGCCTGAGGTTGCGCCCCTCCCTCCATCGACAGCAACTTCCCGCGGAATGTTGAAAAAACTGTTTTTTTAATTGACAGCCAGCACCGCCCTTTATAAACACGTTTCCTCGTTGAGCGGGAGTAACTCAGTGGTAGAGTGCAACCTTGCCAAGGTTGAAGTCGCGAGTTCAAATCTCGTTTCCCGCTCCACAACGAAGGCGGCATAGCCAAGCGGTAAGGCAGAGGTCTGCAAAACCTCCATTCTCCAGTTCAAATCTGGATGCCGCCTCCAGCAATGCGGGAGTAACTCAGTGGTAGAGTGCAACCTTGCCAAGGTTGAAGTCGCGAGTTCAAATCTCGTTTCCCGCTCCAAAAAATCAGGCCGGCCCGTCCGGCCTATTTTTTTGCCCGCCTTGAACCCCAAAAAAAAACTTGCCTCGTGGCGGCCTTCTGATTAGGACAGCCTCACTTCGAATGCGGGAGTAACTCAGTGGTAGAGTGCAACCTTGCCAAGGTTGAAGTCGCGAGTTCAAATCTCGTTTCCCGCTCCATAAAAAATAAGGCCGGTACACCCGGTCTTTTTTTTTTGGCCCTCTTCAAAGCCCCGCCAGAGCGCGGCCTTCACCGCTTGCCCCCGAAAAGCGAACCCAGCACTCCCCGGAGAATCTCGCGGCCCAGCCGACTGCCGATGGTCCGCGCCGCGCTTTTGACCATGGCCTCGCCCACGCCTTGCCTGCGTCCGGACCCGGAAAACCAGCCTCCGTCCTGCCTGGCGTCCTTTTTCTCATCCTGCTTCGCTTCTTGAGCCCGGATCATGGATTCCCGCGCCCTGACCTGCAACAGTTCGAAAGCCGACTCCCGGTCCAGGACCGCATCATAGCGCCCTTTGAGCGGCGAGCGTGACAGGATCGTCTGCCGTTCCTGGTCCGACAGCGGGCCAATGCGCGAACCGGGAGGGCGGATCAGAATCTTTTCGACCATGCCCGGTCGGCCCTTCTCGTCAAGGGCGGAAACCAGCGCCTCGCCAGTGCCCAGCGCGACGATGGCCTCGCCGGTATCAAACGCGGGATTGGCGCGAAAGCTTGCGGCCACGGACCGTACGGCCTTTTGCTCCTTGGGAGTGTATGCACGCAGGGCGTGCTGAATCTTGAGCCCCAGCTGCCCGAGAATCTGTTCCGGGACATCGGCGGGACTCTGGGTGATGAAATAGATGCCCACGCCTTTGGAGCGAATCAGGCGGACCACCTGCTCGATCTTGTCCACCAGGGCTTTGGGCGCATTGTCGAAAAGCAGATGGGCTTCGTCAAAAAAGAAGACCATGACGGGCTTTTCCGGATTGCCAACCTCCGGCAGCTGCTCGAAGAGTTCGGCCAGCAGCCACAGCAAAAATGTCGCGTAGATCTTGGGCGAGCGGGACATGAGGCTTGAGGCATCGAGGATCGAGACAACGCCGGTGCCCGAAAAATCCACATGCATGAGATCGGCCAGGCTCACCGCTGGCTCGCCGAAAAAGATGTCCCCGCCCTGCTCCTCAAGCACCAGGAGTTGCCGCTGCAAGGCGCCGACACTGGCAGCGCTGATATTGCCGTAGGTCCCGCGCAGCTCGGCCGCGTTTTCGGACATGAATTGCAGCATGGCCCGCAGGTCTTTGAGATCAAGGAGCAACAGGCCCTGCTCGTCGGCGATGCGGAAACAGGCGTACAAAATCCCGCTCTGAGTCTCGTTCACATCCAACAGCGAAGAGAGAAGCAGCGGTCCCATCTCGGAGATCGTGCTGCGCAAGGGATGGCCGCTTCGGCCAAAAACGTCCCAAAAGATCACAGGACAGCCCTGAAAGGAAAAATTTTCGGCAGGCATGACAGCCAGCCGCTCGTCGATCTTGGGATGGGGCGTACCGGCCGTCGCGATACCTGAAAGATCGCCCTTTATGTCGGCCGCAAAGACTGGAACCCCCATCCGCGCGTAGCTTTCCGCCAGCACCTGCAGGGTGACCGTCTTGCCCGTGCCCGTGGCGCCGGTCACCAGGCCGTGGCGATTCCCCAAACGGCCAAGCTGATACAGCCCCTGCCCGTCGGCTCCGCCAATCAAGAAATCCGCTGCGCTCATGGCCCCTCCTTGCGGGTACGTCCCGGTCTGTTTATTTCCGTGCACATATCAAAGTGAATCCGAAAAACAAAGGCCATTGACTTGCTCCGAAAGCCCCGCCACAACAGGCTGCGACACAACGTGCATCCCTGCGCCAGCCCCAGAGTACGCGGGTGTTCCAGAAAGCAACCTCAACCACCTGTAATTCGGACTAATATGATCAAGATTAATCCCTGCCCCAAAGGCTACGTCACGGACCTGGACAAGACCTGCACCCCCGAAGAGACAGTCACCAGGGCGAAAGCGGCCCTGGACGCCTCAGGAAAACGCATTCTGGCCCAGACCCGGCGCATCGACACCGGGCGTCTTGGCATCCCCGTCTACATGTCGGTCTGCGGCGAGGACGCGCGCGGCATCATGCCCACCCGCAAGCAGATGGGCAAAGGGGCCTCCGTTTCCCAGGCCGAAGCCTCGGCGCTCATGGAACTGGCGGAGCGGTTCAGCTATTTTTCCTTTTGGGACAACCCCACCAATTTCAAGCCCATGACCTGGTCCGAAGCGGGGCAGGCCTTCGGTGACAACCTCCTGCCGATCTCCTTTGTGATCCAGTCCGTGGGGGACAGGGTCGGCGAGGAAGAGGCGGCGCGCATCCTCAGCCTGCTGCCCTGGCGTTTCGCCCCGGTCACGGACATCGGGGGGAGCCGTGAATACATGGCCCCACTGGACTGGTTCAAAAAGCTCAACGAATTCAACGGATCCTCCGCTGGAAACACCCTGGAGGAGTCCATGCTCCAGGGCGGATGCGAACTGGTCGAGCGCCATGTCTGCGCCGTCATCGACCGCACCCGGCAGGAAACCCCGAACATCGATCCGGCTTCTTTCAGCGATCCGGTACTGATCGACCTGTACGAAAAATTCACCGCCAAGGGTCTTAAAGTCTGGCTCAAGGATTTCAGCCTGGGCCTGCCCGTGCCCACTGTGGCGGCCCTGGTCATGGACCCGGGCACCTTCCCGCACAAAAGCGAGATCGTGTTCACGGCGGGCACGGCCTCATCGCCCGAGAAGGCCGCCATCCGCGCCCTGACGGAAATCGCCCAGCTCGGCGGAGATTTCGAGACGTGCAGCAATTACGAAGCCTCCGGCCTGTCCAAATTCACCCACCCCGAGCAGTTTGCCTGGCTGACCAGCGGGGAGGACGTCTCCATCCACTCCCTGCCGTCCAACACGGACGCGGACATCGCCGCCGAACTCCTGAATTTCTGCGCGCGCCTCAAGGACCAGGGCTTCACGTTCTTTTCCGTGGACACCACGCTTGAGGAACTTGGCATCCCCGCCAACTACAACTTCGTCCCCGGCTTCCTGTTCCGGGAACGCACGCCCATGGCTTCCCTGGGCCTGTTCGTCGGACGCGTGCTGGCCGAAGACATGGATCCGCAAGAGGCCCTCGCTGGGCTTGATGTCCTGGAACAAATCCAGCCCGACGCCCACTACCTGCCCTTTTTCCGGGGTCTGGTAGCCCTTCGCCAGGGCGAGATCGACCAGGCGGCGGTCTGGTTCGCGCGCGCCGAGCCCCTGCAGCCCGAGACCGACGACCGGGGACTGGCCGCGTTCTACCAAGCCTACGCCCTGTCCCAGCAGGGACAATGGGCCCAGACCATCCCTCACCTGGACCGCGCCGTGGGACACTGCCCCGAGGTCAAGGAGTACTTCAATCTGCGCGGAGTGGCCTATTTCAAGCAGCAGGCGTATGCAGGGGCGGCGGCCAATTTCGAACTGGCCCTGGCCCTCGACAACGGCTCGGCCATGGACCTGGCCAATCTGGGCTTGTGTCATAAGTTCATGAATAATACGGACAAGGCGCGGGAACTTCTGAGCGAAGCGCTGGCCCTCGACCCGGATCTGGAATTCGCCCGCACACACCTGAACGAACTTTAACGTCTGCAGGAGGACAACATGGATATCAGCAAGAGAATCGCCGAACTGAAGACCGAACCCGGATTCCGGGAAAACGTGGGCATGGTCCTGGTACATAACGGAGTGGTCCGCGCCTGGTCGCGCAAGGACAAGTCCGAGGTCGGCAGGGTCAAAATCGAGGTCGATCAGGCCAAGGTCGAGGCCATCCGCGCCGAAATCGAAGCACGCCCCGGAATCTTCAGGGTCGTGGCCGAAGCCAGAAGCGGCGAATACGAGCCCGGCGATGATCTGCTCTTCCTCATCGTGACCGGCGACATCCGCGAAAACGTCAAACCCGCCCTGAGTGATCTGCTGGACCGGGTCAAGGCCGAAGCGGTTTCCAAACAGGAATTCGCCCAATAAAATGGAGAACCCCGATCCCATGAAGCGTCAAACCCTCTTCACGCTGGTCATCTCGATCATTCTTGGCGTCTTCCTGGCTGTGTCCGCAGCCGCCACGGCGGCTTCGGACGCTCCGACGCCCACCGGCGGCACGGCCTTCGACTACGCCTGGCTCAAGGGCCGTGCCCGGGCCCTGGCCGCCACGCCCCACGTCAGCCACGAAGGTGAACTGCCGGGGATCCTGCAGAACCTGACCTGGGACGACTACATGCAGCTCTCCTTCGACCCGGAGCACGCGCTCTGGCAGGACGGCAATGCCCTCTTCCGTGCCGAGCTGTTCCATCTTGGCCTGTATTTCCGGACTCCCATCACCCTCTATGAACTCGAGGACGGCAAGGTCAAAGAGATCGACTACACCCCCGACCTTTTCAAATACAGAAACTCCGGGATCAAGGGCAAGGACCTGCCCAAAGACCTCGGCTTCGCCGGATTCCGCTTCCGCTATCATACCGACTGGAACCGCGACCTGGTGGCCTTTCTGGGCGCAAGCTACTTCCGCGCGGTGGGCGGAGAGATGCAGTACGGCCTTTCCGCCCGTGGCCTGGCCGTGGACACGGCCCTGCCGCGGGCCGAGGAATTCCCGCTTTTTACGCACTTCTGGCTGGAAAAGCCCCATCCGGGAAGCGACACCGCCACGGTCTACGCCCTGCTCGACTCGCCCAGCGTTACCGGCGCGTACCGCTTCGACATCCGCCCGGGCCAGACCACGGCCATGAAGGTGGACGCGGCGCTGTACCCGCGCAAAGCCATCGAACGTCTCGGTGTGGCGCCCCTGACCAGCATGTTCCTGCACGGCGAGAACGACCGCCGCATGGGGTACGACTGGCGTGCGGAGATACACGACTCCGACGGGCTGGCCATCCACAACGGCAACGGGGAATGGATCTGGCGGCCGCTGGAAAACCCGCCCTTCCTGCGCTTCAACGCATTCATGGACCAGGGCCCGCGCGGCTTCGGCCTGTTTCAGCGCGACCAGAACTTCGACCACTACCAGGATGACGGCGTGTTCTACGACAAGCGCCCGAGCCTGTGGGTCGAACCTGTGGGAGACTGGGGCGCGGGCTCGGTGCAGCTGGTGGAGATCCCCCACGTCGATGAAACCTTTGACAACATCGTGGCTTTCTGGAACCCCGCCGCCCCGGTGGAGCCCGGCCAGGAGCTGCTCTACAGCTACAATCTGTACTGGGGCACCAATCCGCCTAGGCCGGGCAACCTGGCCCATGTGGTCGACACCTTCACAGGCCTTGGCGGCGTGGTCGGAAAAAAACGCGAATATTACAGCAAGCGTTTCGCCGTGGACTTCGCCGGCGGCGACATGGCCATGATCGCGAGGGACGCCAAGATCACGCCGGTCCTGAGCACCTCGGCCGGACGCATCGAAATCACCTCGGTGCGCCCTCAGCACGCCATAAACGGCTTCCGCTGCATGTTCGACGTGGTCCCGCCCGACCAGACCCAGAACCCCATCGACCTGCGCCTGCACCTAGAGGCCGACGGCCGCCGCATCAGCGAAACCTGGGTCTACCAGATGACGCCCCCCGCCATGGAAGAACGCAAGCTCTACAACCCCTGATTCGCGGGCAGGAACCATATAAAGAACATAGTACCAAATCCAATGTGAATAATCGCAAAAACCACACAAGTCATTTCCGCGAAGGCCAAAATCCATTCTTTTCGGTCAGTTAAAGACATGGATCCCCGCCTTCGCGGGGATGACATTTTATTTTTGCAACGACCTCTAAAAAAGGGCTTTGGCACCCACGCCAAAGCCCTTTTTCTCGATCAAGTCATTGCGGACATCCGTTTCGTCAAAAGCCGCGCAAGAACTCAGCGGCCAGCTCCCGCACCCGCACCGCCTCTTCGTCCTTGCCGTGCTTGATGCATCCCTGGGCATAGAGCCGGACCCGCTCCGCCAGCGCCGCCACGACGCTGCGTCGCTGCTCTGCCGTGAGTTCAAAGTGGCGCAGCAGGTCGAGCATGGCGTAGACGCGGTACAGATCAAGGCCAATGATGCGACGCGAAAGCTGATCCGCGTGCCCCCCGGTCTTGACGACCAGGGCCTCGGGCACAAGGCCCACAGGGTAGCGCACCCCGACCCGCAGCCACAGGCTGTAATCCTCGCAGGCGGGCAGCCTCTCGTCAAAAGGCCCCAGCTCGTTCCACAGGGCCCGGGTAAACATGACGCAGGACGGGCTGATCAGGCACAATTCCAGGGAACGCTCCAGAAACCATCCGGCGGGCTTGACGTGCTTGAAGCGGGGGTTGACCCTTTGCCCGTTCCTGATCCAGATTTCGTCCGTCTGGCAGATCGCAAACCCGCTCTCGGCCATGAACCGGACCTGCTTTTCAAGCTTGTCCGGCATCCAGTAGTCATCTGAGTCCAGAAGCGCGATGAGCCTTCCGCGGCTGGCTGCGATGCCCCGGTTGCGAGCGGAGCTGACCCCTTTATTTTCCTGGTGCATTCCCGTAAGCCGGGGATCGTCGAATTCGGCCAGCACCTTTGCCGTGGCATCGGTGGAGCCGTCGTCAACGACAATGAGCTCAAGATCGGTCCAGGTCTGCCCCAGCACGGAGGCAATGGCCCGGCCCAGAACTTCCGCCCGGTTGTGGGTGGGGATAATCACGGAAACGTATGTCATGAGAAGCATCCAGGTCGTCAATGTCCGCTGGTTCAATGCCACAGCCTGGTACGGGATGTACCTGAGTCGCCTCCTGCTGGAAGGCGGCCATGAGGTGCTGGTCCTGGGCCTGCCGGACACCCTGTCCGCCCGCAAGGGTGAGGAATGGGGGCTGCCCATGCGGCTCATGGACCTGAACACGGCCACGCCCTGGGGCATAGCCGCGCTGTACGGCAAACTCAAGCGGCTGGTGACTGAATTCAAACCCGATGTGGTCAACTGCCACCGGGGCGAGAGCTACCTGCTCTGGGGCCTGCTCAAAAGGGAGCTGGGGAGTTTCAGGCTGGTCCGCACCCGCGGCGACCAGCGGCTGCCGAGGGCCAACATCGTCAACCGCTGGCTGCATAATGATGTCAGCAGTGCGGTCATCACCACCAATTCGCCCATGAACCGCCATTTCCAAGACGTCTTCAAGGTGCCACAGGGCAAGCTGCACCAGATCCTCGGCGGGGTGGACACCAGCGTCTTTTACCCCGACCCGGCCGCCCGCGCCCGCATCAGGGCGGAGCTGGGGTACGGGGAAAATGATTTTGTCGTCGGCCTGCTCGGCCGCTTCGACCGGGTCAAGGGCCAGCACGAGCTGATCCGGGCCGTGGCCAGGCTACACGGACAGGGTATGACAAACATCCGCCTCCTGCTGCTCGGCTTTGACTCGGCCACGCCGGAATCCACCGTGCGCGGCTGGATCACCGAGCACGGCATCGATTCCATCACCGCCATCACGGGCAAGCGCCCCGATATCGCCGCCTGCCTGAACGCCCTGGACCTGGGCGTGGTCGCCTCGCTGTGGTCCGAGACCATTGCCCGGGCGGCGCTTGAGATCATGGCTACAGGCGTGCCGCTGGTCAGCACCGATGTAGGGGTCATGCCCGATCTGCTGAACTCGCAGGCCCTGTTCGGGGCCGGGGACGTGGACGCTTTGGCCAGCCGCATCCGCCTGGTGATGACAAACCCTGAGCTGGCCGAAGCCCTGCGCTGTGAGCAGCAACAGCGCATGCATGACCTTTCCGGCCACGATTTTCTGGCCAAGACCCTGGCCGTCTACGAGGGCATACTGTGAAGCGCGTGGCTTTGATGCTCCCCAAACTCAGCCGCTACGGCGGAGCTGAACAGTTCGGCTACCGCCTGGCCGAATATCTGGCCACGCAATGCGGCCGGGAATTCGACGTGACCTTTATCTGCGCCAAACAGGACGGCCCCGCGCCAAAAGGCGTAAAGGTGATCCGGGTCGGCCGCCCCATCCCGGGCAAACTCGGCAAGGTGCTCTGGTTCGCGCTGGCCGCAGAGGTCGCCCGGCGCAGGGGAAAATTCGACGTGAGCGTAGGGCTTGGGAACACCGTATTCCAGGACATCGCACGGCTCTCCGGCGGGCCGACAAAACTTTTCTGGGACTACTCCATCAGCGCCTACGCTCCGGGACGGGAGCGCAACCTGAAATCTCTGGCCAGGCGGCTGTCTGCAGGCAAACAGCTCGGGCGCATCGTCGAAAACCTTTGTGTGCAGAACACTCCCATGCTGGTCGCCAACTCCGAGTTCGTACGCGACCTGACGATTAAGGCCCACCCCCATCTCAAGCCTGACAGTATCCGTCTCATCTACAACAAACCGGACCTGATCCGCTTTTCTCCGGGCGATCCAGCCGACAAGGCGGAACTGCGCAGGCGCTTCGGCCTGCCGGACAATGCGGACCTCATCATCACGGCGGGCACCAATTTCCGTTTGAAGGGAGTTCATGTCCTGGTTCGAAGCCTGGCCCAGCTGCCATCTTCCTTCCACCTGGCAGTGGCTGGCGGACGCGGCAGCCGCGATTTGATCGGACTGGCCGAAAGCCTCGGAGTCGGGACCAGGGTCCATTTCCTGGGCCGGGTCGACGACATGCCCGCCCTGTATCAGGCCGCAGACATCTTCGTGCTGAACACCTTTTACGACGCCTGCGCCAACGCCGTGCTCGAAGCCCTGGCCTGCGGCCTGCCGACGATTTCCACGACCAGCAACGGCAGCTCCATCTTCCTGCGCCCCGAGGCGGTCGTCGACGACCCCACCGACGACAAGGCGCTGGCCGCCCGCATCCGGGCCCTCATCCACCACGGCTCCACCGCACGCGAGGGCTATGCGCCCTTGAGCGGCCTTGAGCCCTACGCCGACCTTATCCGGGAATTGTCATGACCAGCCTTGACGCCTTTCGGCCCGAACGCATCCTCGTCTGCCAGCTGCGCCAAATCGGCGACGTGCTCCTGACCACGCCGTCCATCAGGCTCTTACAGGAACGCTATCCCATTGCTGCCATCGATGTGTTCACGGAAAAAAAATGCACACCGGTGCTCGAAAACAACCCGCATGTGCGCAAAATTTGGGCGCTTGACAAAAAGGAGCTGCCCACCTTCCTGGCCGAACTCAGGTTCTATGCCCGCATCGCCCGCGAAAACTACGATATGGTCGTGGATTTCCAGCAGCTTCCGCGCTGCCGTTTCGTGACCCTCATGAGCCGCGCCAAGGTCCGGCTGTCCTACCCGCCGCCCTGGTACAACCGGTTGCTCTACACCCATTGGTCCGCGCCGGTTCCCGCCTATTCCGCCGGATACAGGGCCAGCATCCTCGCGCCTCTGGGCATCGCCTGGAAGGGGCAGGCCCCGGAAATTTTTCTGTCCGAAGCGGAGATAGCCTGGGCCAGGCAATATCTGGCTGATCTCGGACTCACCCCCGGAACGTACATCACCCTGGACCCGACCCACCGCCGCTCCACCCGACTATGGCCGGCGCGTCATTACGGGGCCATGATCAGTCAGGTTCATGCCGCGCGGCCGGACCTGCGTTTTTTCATCCTTTTCGGACCCGGCGAGAGGGACATGGCCCGCGAAGTGCTGGACCACTGCCCCGTGCCCGAGGCCTGCGTCTGTCCGGACACGGTCATCGGCCTGCGCCAGATGGCCGCAGTGCAATCGCTGGCCAGGCTGCATGTCGGCAACTGTTCCGGCCCGCGTCATTTCGCCGTGGCCGTGAACACGCCGACGCTGACGATTCTGGGTGCGACCAGTGGAGGCTGGCGATTCCCGTCAAAGGATCATCAGGACATCTTCGAAGACCTGCCCTGCCGCCCCTGCAACCAAAACACTTGCGCACGCAACGACCACGCCTGCCTGGAAAACCTGCCTCCGGACCGGGTCGCAGGGCGCATCCTGGACATCCTCGGTTCACGATAATCTTCGCCCTGGAAACAGGCACAATCTCCAGTTGCCATGTCTTGCGGTTTGGCCGTAAAATCAAAATCCGAAGAATTATAGATCAACCGCGCCGTCCTTCACGGCGCGTCAACAGATTGCAAAAAGTCACGAAAAAAGAACCTGATTCCTGCGAACGTGTGCCCAGCATTGGCAGGCAGGCCATGTCGGACAACGGCATGGACGACTTTTTGCAGTGACGTCTTAAACAAGGAGCTCTCCCATGAAAAAACTGATTTTTGCAATTTTGCTCGGCCTTCTCTGTGCCGGAACGGCCATGGCCAGCGGGCTGGATATCTTCCTGGAAGAACTCGACGCCGAGGCCACGCGCTCGAGCACCTCATTCGTGAATAACCTCAGTGCCCGTTTCGGGGTTCCGACACGCGAAGTGGAGGACCTTGCGCGCATGACAAAACGGCCCGCCGACATCTTCATGATCTTCGAACTGGCGCGGATGACAGGTCTCTCCAGGGAGCGGGTCAGAACCACCTACGAAAAAGGCGAAGGCAAAGGATGGGGGGTCATGGCCAAGGAAATGGGCATCAAGCCCGGCTCGAAAGAATTTCATGCCCTGAAAAACGGCGAGTTCAACTATTGGGGCTCAAGCTCGAAAAAGGGCAAGGGGTACGATGACGACTCGGTGAATTCGGGCAAGGGAAAGGGGAAAGGATACGACAATTCGGTGGGTTCGGGCAAAGGTAAAGGATACGATGACGAGGGAGAGGGGAAAGGAAAGAAGAAGTAGCCTGTGCGTTGCCGCGGGGCGTCACTTGATAGACGGCTTCCGGAAATTCTATGCGGAGTGGTCTGGCCATGAGGGCGAGATAGGCTAAGATAATTCAAGATCAGATCTGACCATTGACTTTCAAGTCAACCATGAAGACAAGCAATGAATGATACATATTGCATAAAAAAATATTATGACATATATATAATGCATGTCACCCAAAAAAACGTCCGCACACGACCTGCCGGGGAGCCCCGCCGCCAATCTTGAGCGCCTGGGGCGCAACCTTCGCGCCGCCCGCAAGCTGCGCGGCCTGAGCATGCAGGACCTGGCCGCGCGCACCATGACCACGCGCGAGACCATCCGCCGCCTGGAAAACGGGCACCCCGGGGTGTCCCTCGGAGTGCTGGCCCATGTCCTGTGGGTCCTGCAGCTCGACGAGCAGCTTGGCGACATGGCGGCCCTTAAGTCCGACCCTGTGGGCAGGGCCATGGCCGTGAGCAGGCTGCCGCAACGCGTCGCCACGGAGAGCAGCGATGACCTCGACTTCTGAGCGGGCCGTGGTCTTCATCCGGCTGCCCGGCATGGACTACGTGCCTGCGGGGATGCTCCGGCACGAGGACCGGGCATATTTCTTCCGCTACGGCCGCCGGTATCTTGAGCGGCCAGATGCCATCCCCCTCGACCCGTCCCGGATGCCCTTGGCCGACATGGAGTTTTCCGGGAGCACCCTTTTCAGCGCCCTGCGCGACGCCGCCCCGGACCGCTGGGGCCGCAAAGTGCTGGGACTCATGGCTGGTCGCGCCCCCGGAACACTGAGCGAGTTTGAAGTTCTGACGGCGGCCCATCACCCGCAGCGCATGGGCGCCCTGGCCTTTGGACCCACGTCAGAGGGTCCGGCGTCTCTGGCTCCCTGGGCCACGGGCGATGCGTTCTGCATGGTGCCCGAAAACCTGGGGCGTGTGGTGGCCATCGTCGCCCGCGTCGACGAGTTCGAGGACGACGAGGACCTCGACGAATTGCGGGATGGCATGCCCGAAGACGCGTTCCTGGCCGCCCTCGCCTCCAGCCTGTCCCTGGGCGGTGCCAGGCCCAAAGCCATGGTCACCCTGGACGGGGCGTCCTGGATCGCCAAATTCTCCAAACGCGGGGACCCGTGGCGTGAACCCGTTGTCGAGCACGCGACCATGACCCTGGCTGCGCGCTGCGGCATCACTGTCGCATCGACACGGCTGATGGAACAGGACGGACATTTCGTCCTGCTGGTCGAACGCTTCGACCGCCAGCACGACGGCTCGCGGCACGTCATTTCGGGCTTCACGGTGACGGGGGCCGAGGAAGACGGCGACTGGGGCAGCTACCAGAACCTGGCCGAGCAGGCCCGCAGGCTCGGCGACGCGCAGTCCGGCCCCGAGATATTCCGCCGCATGGCTTTCAACGCCCTGTGTTCGAACCGGGACGACCACCTGCGCAACCACGCCTTTTTCGTCTCGCGCAAAGCCATCGCCCTGACCCCGGCCTACGACCTGGTGCCCTCCTCCATCCGCTTCAGGCAATGGGACCTGTCCCTGCGCTGTGGACTGGAAGGCCGCGCGGCCACGCGGTCCAATATCCTGAGCAACGTCCGGCCCTTCGGGCTCAGCGAACGGGAAGCGGCGCGGATCTGGGAAAAAATGCGGGAAACCGCCGCAGGCTGGCGGGAGCATTTCGCCGGGCACGGCGTGAAAAAACGGGAGATGGAGGAGCTCAGGCACCGCTTCACATTGGCGGAAGCGTCATCAAAGGCCTCATAGCCCGGAATCCTTTGCATCCATGTTGGCGCACGAAGGCCGCCCTGATTGCTCATCATGCAGGAGTGGCAAAGCGCATTGAACCTGCGAAACGTCTGCCGAAGGACGGACAGGACCGTATTGCCGCCAACAAATATCAAGGGTCAGATCTTGAATCTTGATTCTTTGCTCCGGATAATCCTGCTCACGGTCGAATAATGCAAACCGGCCGCGGCAGCCACTTGGGCCTGGCTATAGCCGAATTCGAGACACGCTTTGCCGATGGCGCTGTCGCGTTCTTCCCTGTTCGCCGTGTTCGCCAGGATGCTCTCCAGGCTGGGCCGGTCGACGAAGCGTTGGGCGCGGGGGACTTCTTTGAGGGCGCTCTTTTCCTTGAGCAAGGGAAAAAGTTTTTCGAGAAACGCATCGTCGCCGAGGAAACATTGCCCCTTGAGATCATCCCAAGGTGACTCTTCCGCGTTCATGCCCGCCTCGATGAACCGCCGGTATTCCGTGCGGGCGCTTTTCCGGTCGAGTCCAAACTGCTCCAGAATCCAGTCCACGGAAAGGAACTCCGGCACCTTGTCGAGTCCGGCGGTAGCCCGGTAGCTGGACCACGGATATTTCCCGACATCCTTGACCATCCCGGCCCGCACGGGATTGAGCACGACGTACCGGCACAATTCGAGAAGATACGCCTCCCGGTCCACCACAATGGCCTTGAACCGCCCTTGCAGCACATGCCCTACCCGACCATGCCGCCGGTTGAAGGCCTGCGTATAGACACTGTTGAGTTGGCGCATGGCTTTGGACAGATTGGCGTCTGGGGTTTCGAGAAGCAGGTGGAAGTGATTGGTCATCAGGCAGTAGGCATGACAAAGCACATTGAACCTGCGCAACGTCTGCCTGAGAACAGCCAGGAACGTATTTCTGTCGACGCCATCGACAAAGATGGCGGCCTGGGCGTTGCCGCGGGACGTCACGTGATAGACGGCTCCCGGAAATTCTATGCGGAGTGGTCTGGCCATGAGGGCGAGATAACTTGAGATGAATCAAGAATCAAGATCTGACCCTCAACTTTGCGTTGGAAAGACGCGGCGCGCTGGATGAGTTCAAGTTGGAATTATGAGCTTGATGGATTTCATGTTTCTATTTTGATTCCTTAAGAAATTTTTCGAACCTGCGACACATTTGCTCAAAGGCTCTTAATTCGACTTTGCCCATATGGTCAAAATGGTCCGGAAGGATGCCGCCATCAGCCACTGATTCGGCTAGTATTCTCAGCGGATTTTCCGGATATTCCCCGTCCAAAGAAGCCTTGCCGATGATGGTTCCGCCAAGAAGCCACAAATTGTCACGATATTGTACGAAGGTCTTTCGAGTCATTCCCTCAGAATATAGCGCATTCAAAAAATCTGAAAAACAGGACAACAGCTTGCGGCCATAGGCGAGATCTTCCAGCGAGTGCATCCAACTCGTCGGCCACTCATCAAAATCTCGCGCCCAGACGCGAAAACTCTCCGATTCTGGGCTCTTGTGCTCGTTCACATCACCCCCAAAATCCATCCTTCGATCTGGGCGACACCGTATTGCCCGGGGTGCATCGGAGGATTGAGATAGTTTTTGAGGCTGCCATCCGTGTCAATTTGTCGCAGCCAGGCGGCGGTCACGTAAGCGTCGTGCTGGTCTGGGGTGCGGCCTTCCCGTGGATGGCTTTTGCTCCACAGCGCTGGATAGATCTCAGCTAATGCCGATTTGCCTGCGGGGATCTCCCAGCCGTCGAAGGGCCAGAAGTGAAGCCGCTCTCCCAGCTTCAGACGCAGATGGCGCAGCCACGGCAATCCAGCATGGGTGGATTTTGCCACCGTTCCGGGAATGTCGAAATGGAAGACCGACTTGGCTCCGGCCCGTTCCTCGGTGATCCGACGCCAGCGTGCACTGCCGGAACGGCTCTGGCCGTCGCCCCATAAACCCTCCCGGATGAAATCGACGTAGGTGTTTTTGGCGTCGGTGGGCCAGTGTCGATGGAAGTCGTCGAGAAAGGCAGCCCAGTCCGGCACCAGGTGATGGACCTCGAAATAGCGCAGGGGAAAGGAAAAACCGTGGTCGATGCCGACGATGGTCGGCACGTCCTCGGACAAGCGGACCTCCAGCCACTGCGCCAGTTCGCGCCGGGTCCAGTACTTGCGAGGGCTGGGCGGCGGCGCCACCTCCTGCGGTAAAGCCTCGCGGTCGGCCTCGTAAACCCGAAGCCCCTTCAGGCTGGAATCAGGAGTTTCCGCGCCGGAGTAGTCGATGCCGATGTAGCGATGGAATGCGGGATTTGTCATTTCCAGCTCAAGTGTCTGTCCCTGGACCAGCGGAAGTATTTCATCAACTCCCAGTTGACTGATTCTGGATCGAATCGTTCACAGTCGTAATCTCCTCCGGACCATTCCATGTAGCTTTGATGCTCTTCATGATTCGGATCCTTCAAAGCTATGCAAAATTCAACGAAACCGGGGACACTGCCTACATCTTCAGGCGGACAGGCCCGTTTGCCTTCAAGACAGGCCAGCTCCGTTCTCAGTTCTGGGCTGAAATAGCGGCTGTCCTCGAGAACAAGTTCATGTTCCCAGCTGTCCCCGAAGTCATACAGATAACGGAATGTACGGCCTTTCTGTTTGATCAGATCACCGAGACGGTATTTGCCACAGACCAGACCGTCATCTTTGAATTCAGGGTATTCCGTGTAGCGCTTATTCCCGATGCTGAACTCGTGAAGATGGCTGTCAGTCCATCCCATTACAATCTGGATGACATCATGCAGCCTGTCCAGCGTGATGCTGGCGGGAACGACAAAGCGCCGCCAGATGGCAGGCTCAATTTCAAATAGTTGTATTTTTAGTAGAAAAAGTCGTTCATTCATTTTCTTTATCCACCTAATACCCCCATACTGAGTTCAGGTTTATGCTTGAGGAAGTGGTGCTGGGACCGCTGGGGCAGGAACGGGCTCAAGGACGGCCGGTTCTTCCCAATGAATGCCGTGCCTGGTCAGCAATTCCTTGAAGGGTGTTCTCCTTGCGCAGCAGTCGCCATCGACTTGATGCGTCATGGCCGGATTGCCACATGCCAGGCCAGAGGCAGAGCAGAGGCAGAGGGTCAGATCTTGAATCTTGATTCATCTCGCCGAATTACCCTGCTCACAGTCGAATAATGAAGTCCGGTTGCGACGCCCACTTGGGCCTGGCTATAGCCGAATTCGAGACACGCTTTGCCGATGGCGCTGTCGCGTTCTTCCCTGTTCGCCGTGTTCGCCAGGATGCTCTCCAGGCTCGGGCGGTCGACGAAGCGTTGGGCGCGGGGGACTTCTTTGAGGGCGCTCTTTTCCTTGAGCAAGGGAAAAAGTTTTTCGAGAAACGCATCGTCGCCGAGGAAACATTGCCCCTTGAGATCATCCCAAGGTGACTCTTCCGCGTCCATGCCCGCCTCGATGAACCGCCGGTATTCCGTGCGGGCGCTTTTCCGGTCGAGTCCAAACTGCTCCAGAATCCAGTCCACGGAAAGGAACTCCGGCACCTTGTCGAGTCCGGCGGTAGCCCGGTAGCTGGACCACTGGTATTTCCCGACGTCATTGACCATCCCGGCCCGCAGGGGATTGAGCACGACGTACCGGCACAATTCGAGTAGATACGCATCCCGGTCCACCACAATGGCCTTGAACCGCCCTTGCAGCACATGCCCTACCCGACCATGCCGCCGGTTGAAAGCCTGCGTATAGACACTGTTTAATTGGCGCATGGCTTTGGACAGATTGGCGTCTGGGGTTTCGAGAAGCAGGTGGAAGTGATTGGTCATCAGGCAGTAGGCATGGCAAAGCACATTGAACCGGCGCAACGTCTGCCGAAGGACGGCCAGGAATGTATTCCTGTCGACGCCATCGACAAAGATGGCGGCCTGGGCGTTGCCGCGGGACGTCACGTGATAGACGGCTCCCGGAAATTCTATGCGGAGTGGTCTGGCCATGAGGGTGAGATAACCTGAGATGAATCAAGAATCAAGATCTGACCCCCGCCTTGCGCGTTGCTACCTCACAGCACGACTACCGAGGATTAATTGCCCTGAACATAGAAACCGACTTGTCGAAACCCCTTGGGCCACGGAAGGCAGCCGTTTTACCCTGCTTTTTCAGCATTGGTCATGAGCCTTGCCTGAGAGATGCCGGTCAATGCCGTCGCGCGTCACGTCGAGGTCACGGATACCCGCTTATGGCGCATCGTCCACCACTATGTGTTTAAAGCCATCACTGCGCTGAACCTGAAAAGTCTCATGGTCATCAGTTTGGATGAGACCGCATCCAAGCGTGGACACAACTACATCACCGTCTTCATCTACCTGGACCGTCCCTACAAGCCTGTTATCTTCGCGACTTCTGGCATGGGTAAGGAATGCCTGACTAAGTCCTGCGCGTTCTTTGAAACCCATAAAGGTCGTTCTGAAAACATTAGCGAGGCATTCTGCGACATGTCGCTTGCTTTCCTGTCTCCGTAGAACAAAAGTTCAAGCCCGCCTCGGTGACAGTCGACTGACTCACTGTCGCCCAACTCCTCACCAAAGCCGTCGATGACGTCAGAAAGCTTGATACCTGGCAGTCAAAGCTGCCGAACCACTCCCGTTAGGCCGCGCTCAAGGGCGCCCAAAAAAAAACGCAGGAAGAATCAGGGAAATGCTCTCCTGGAGCTTGCCGAGCAAGGCATTGCAACCGCCAAGGCCTACCGTGCCAAAGAACTTTTGCGCTGGGCTCGACGAGCCGAATCGAAGCTGGCCGCCAAGTGGCGCATCACTCATTTTCTCAAACATACTGCGGAGTATGCCGCCGACTGCCCACTCATGGAACCCATGAAGAGTGCGCTAGCCAGCTTTGAAAGGCACCTACCGCGAATCCTTCTTCGTTGACAATTCTTTACACACCGATGCGTGGTTCTAAGGTTCAAAGGGCTGTTTCAGGCGGCAAGGGCCAAAGCCCGGGGATATCGAAACGTGGAGTATTTCATCACCATGGTCTACCTGATTGCGCCCCCGATTCAGGCCGTGGTAGGTTCATAAAATACACATCAAACGAAGAAGACCATCTTTTGATTGATTTTCTCCATTATGACAGCAAGTTAACGATACAACGACAAATGAAGGCTGCTAACGGAGGAGGGACTGCGTTTCCGACCATCTCGTACTGCGCCTTAAGAGGACCTTCAAATGTAAAACAATCTGGAAAACCCTGCAAACGTGCCGCTTCTCTAACAGTATAAGCTCTATCTTCTGTTGGATGCAAAAATAATATAGGCGAACCAAATCGAGTATCAACTGTTAAAGACTGTTCATCCCAACATAAACGTCGATACTTTCCGTTGAATGTGTTTGTTAGATCAATTTTTTCGTCTTTATTCTTTATGAAACCTTTTTCTTTCAATTTACAAACAGTTTTGATTGGATCATAGCCTAGGTATTGTTTCAGACTTTCGAGTGAAACTGGATCTGCATCACCCCAATCTCTTATCCGTTCTTTTCGTCTAATTCTAAGTATCGCTTCAAGAACATCACGCTCTTTTTTGCATGTTTTTCCGTAAACCTCAGGTATATCCCAAGTATGGACAGATCTCTTGCCAGAACGAACATTACTCAATTTTTGTCCTGGCCTGATACGCTTCGCAATTACACTTTGAACACCGATTGCTCTACATGTTGAAGGCTCATGGTTATCAATTCCACCTGAAATATCGCCTATCGCTTCTCTAATTGTCATTGGACGTCCAACAGGATCCGGCAAATTGAATTTTTTTCCTGTATTCCATGCGATTAAAATTGCTCGCTTGCGCATTTGCGCCATCCCAAGGTTCCGACAATCTACTACTGAAAGAGATGTTTTATAACCAGAACTTTCTAACAATGATATCGCAACATCCATATACTTTATTTTATGCTGACCTGAAAGAATTCCAGATACATTTTCTGCAATAAATACTTTTGGCTTTTGCTGAAGTACAATCTCTACAGCGCGGAGAAAAAGACTGTTTCGCGGATCATGAAGATTTCTTTTCCCCGCCGTTGAAAACCCTTGGCAGGGCGCCCCAGATAGTATTACATCTAAGTCGCTATGTTTAAAATTAAAGTCTCTCGACAAATCAAACACTTGCGCAACATTCGCAATATTCTTATTGTAAACAGAAACAACTAGCTTATTGATGTCAAATGCTCCGATGCATTCAAATTCGTCTATCTCCATCCCGAGGTCAAATCCACCGCATCCACAAAAAAGACTTATATATCTGTATTTTTTATTCATAATAACAGAATTAGACAATATTGCCTTGCCTTTTAATCAACCAATGTATTTTAGTGATAGTTTTTTACGAACACAAACAAGCAAGAATTAGTTTCTTACAAAGATTTTTAGATTTCTGTAAGCACCATGGATAACATTAATTGCGTTTTATCTAGTTTATAAAAAAGATTACTTGTTTTATTATAAACACCTATTTGTCTATTTGAATTAATTTTTATAAGATATGACAAATATTTTTCTAATACAATGTGTTATTTTATAACAAATAGTTAATAGCGATTACACCATTCAATCGCTCCAACCATGAATTAATAAGCGATCATTCGTCCAGGTGTTCCAACAATTCAGATTGATAACGAGGCCATGGTTGGCCGCATGAATTCATCGAAAAATGCAACGGTGAAGGCCATGAAACCATGCACAGGTTTTTAGAGCATTCCTTTCCGGATGAAAAGGAAGAAAAGAGGTCAAAAGGAAGAAAAGGGATCAAGCTTGCTTTGTCTTTCCTAAGTTATCATCCTTATTTAATAGACATCTTTTTCTTCATTTCGACTCGATCGCCACCACTTTCCACCACTTGGCCCTTTCCCACGCAGTGAACTTCGACTCGAACAGCTCGCCCTTGCCACAGAAATTCCTGACCATGGCGTAGGTCTTGTATGTCTTTCCTTCGTCGTTTGAGACGTAGAGTCCGATCTGGAGCGGATTCTTCATCGGCCCGCTGCTGACCCGACCGCTGACCGTTACCTCTCTTCCCTTTTGCATGGTGTTCACATTCGTGAAGACATGGCCGTTGACATGCCACGGGCCTTCGGACCAGGCGCGGGGCGTCCAGAGTGTGAGCAGGACGAAGAGGAGAAGTGCGTATTTCATTGAGCCGACCACTAAGCGCTATAATGCAAGGCAGAGCCAAGCATTCGGTTGAATGGGCTATGGTCGGTTAGCAATAAATGTTGATTTGAGCAAGGAGGGAATGATTGTAAGACATGGGTAGCAATCAGTATTTTATCTGATTGCGTCACCAAGATCATTTAGTATTGATATGAAAGAGCTTCGCAATATGCCCAGCAACTCATTCGAATACTTCCGATGCGGCACGTTGAATTCTGTCATACGCAGTGAAGACAGATCTGTTTAATACCGGCGTCTGACGACGAAACGACAGGCAAACCAAAAATTAACCGCTTCATGCGGAGCTGTCAGAATCCGCCGGGGCCGCTTCCCGGCTTGCGGAACAGGCCCCGCACTCATCGTGATATTGCTCCCAGATGGCCATGAACTCGTCCTTGTTTTCCAGCAAAATATCCACCAGGCACGGATCAAAATGCTTGCCGCTCTCCTCCAGAAAATGGGCGAACACGGCTTCCCAGGTCCAGGCCTCATGGTAGACCCTCCTGTTCGACAGGGCGTCGAACACATCGGCTACGGCCACGATGCGGCCGTGGACATGCGTCTCTTCACCCTCAAGCCCCTGGGGATAGCCCTGCCCGTCCCAGCGTTCATGATGCAGGAGAATGATGCGCGCCGCAGTCTGAATAATGGGACTCGATGAGCGCATGAGCAGGTTGTGGCCGCGCTGCACGTGGCTCTTGATGATCTCGTATTCTTCCGACGTAAGCGGGCCTGGCTTGTTCAGGATGGAATCGGGGATGCCGATCTTTCCCAGGTCGTGAGCCGTGGAGGCGAGCTTGAGCATCTCCGCCTGCTCCTCTCCAAGTCCGTATTTGAGGGCCAGCAAGCGCACATATTCCGAGACGCGGCGCACATGGCTGCCCGTCTCCGCCGAGCGGCATTCCATGGTTTCGGCGATATGGAAGATGACCTCCTTTTGCGTGTCTTCGATGCCCTTGTTCAGGTACAGATTGTCGAAGGCCAGGGATACGTTGGTGAAAAAGAGTTCCAGCAGATCCTGATCATTTTCATCGAGGTCCTTGGACAACTCGAAATACAGAAAATTCTCCGAACCCGTCTTGCTCCGGAAATACCAAGCGCACTTATCTTCCTCGCAATAAAAACCATGAGGCTGGCTTTTGGCCCGGTCCAGAGCCCGGCGCACCGTTTCGTTCCCAACCTCTTCAATGGACCGTCCCATATATTTGCCGAACTCGCCGGTCGCGGCCAGGACCATCGATTCGCCCTTTAATCCAGACGCAGTCAGCCCCGAAGCCTGGGTGTAAACAGCATCCTTTTTCAGCTGCAGAATGGACGTCAGCTGGCTCAAAACTCCGCACCCGAGCTGTTGCAACGACTGGCGTTCAAAAATGCCCGACGAGGCCTCGATGATGCGCCGCAGACCATTACGGTTGTTCTCGATGGTGGTGATAAAGCTGTAACTGCGCAGGGCCGAAATGAGCGTGACCAACATTTTCTCAAGGGTCAGCTCGGTCTTCTCCTTGTAGTCGTCGATGTCGTAATCAAGGATGACCTGGGCCGCCGGAGCCTTGCCGGGCTGTCCGGTGCGCAGGATGATGCGCGTCACGTTATTGCACAACTCTTCGCGGATATACTTGACCAGTCTCAACCCGCTGTCATCGGTCTCCATGACCACGTCGAGCAGGATCACGGCCACGTCAGAGTGCTGCGCCAGCACGATCTTGGCTTCCTCGCCGCTGTAGGCATGCAGGAAATCAAACCCGCGACCCCGATATTTCTGGCCGGAGAGCATGTATACCGTAACGCTGTGCACATCGGCCTCGTCATCCACGATGAGGATCTTCCAGCCGCCACCACCCGCGACCGAAGCGGAGGCCGGGGCGATTTCATCTTTGAACAGAATTTCGTCGTTATCGGTCATGCGTTCTCTCTTTAAACGGGTATGCGTACCTGAAACGTGGTGCCCTGGCCCGGAGCGCTGCAGCAAGTGACGGTCCCGCCCAGGGTTCCGGTCACGATGTTGAAGACGATATGCAGGCCCAGGCCCGTTGACCCTTTGGCCCGCGCCGTGGTGAAAAAGGGTTCGAAAATCCTGCCCTGCATTTCCTGTGCGATGCCGCATCCGTCATCGGAATAGGTCAGGGTCAGCGCCCCCTCGATTTTTTCGATTTCAATACGAATCAACCCAGACTGCCCCTCTTTGTAGGCATGGGTCAAGGAGTTGACGATGAAATTGGTCAAAATCTGCGAAAAAGCTCCAGGATAGCTCTCAACGACCATATCCTCGTCGCACTCCACTTCGACGCGGTGCGCCGTCTTCTTGAGCTTGGGCCGCAGGCTGAGGAGCACCTGGCCCACATACTCGCGCACATTGAAGCTGCGCCGGGATTCAGAGACCTGGTCCGCCGCGACCATCTTGAAGCTGCGGATCAGGTCAGAAGCACGGTTCAGGTTGAGCAGGCTCATCTCCACTCCTTCGCGGGTGGACTCCAGATATTCCGTCAGGTCCGAGCGTTTCATCTCTGCCGTGGTGAACAATTCGCTCAAGATCCGATTCTTTTCGGCCATCGTGGATGTGGCGGACAGGGCTACGCCCACCGGGGTGTTTATTTCGTGGGCTACACCCGCCACCAGCCCGCCCAGGGCCGCGAGCTTCTCGGACATGACCAGCTGTCCCTGGGCCTGGCGCAGACTCTCCAGAGCCGTCTGCAGGTCTTCGTTGGCTCTGGCCAGTTCGGAAGTTCGTTGCTCGACCCGCTCCTCCAGATCCTCGTTGAGGATGCAGACCTCTTCCTCCGCCCGGCGCCGATCATAATCGTGAATTTGCAGGCTTTCCGCCATGCGGTCGAACGACGCCGCGAGGACGCCAAGCTCCCCCTCGTCATGAGCAAGGCCCGTGCGCGTATTCAGATCGCCGGTGCCCAGGCGATCAGCCGCAGACATGAGCCGGCCCAGACGGCGCATGATGGTCAGTTCACCTATAAAACGGGTCGTGCCTATGGCCAGTGCCGTCGCGAGCACAAGCAGCACGAGGTCGCGCACCAGCGCCCTCCTCGACTCCGCCAGGGCCAGATCCTCGGGTTGGCCAAGGCGGATCATGAGATGCTGCAAAGGAGTGTCCTCGAAATGCAGATGCTTGAAGCCATAGAGCCGCCGCACCCCGTCAACGCCCTTGTCCAGAAAAGTACCCTCGTCCTCGCCTGCAGACATTTTTTCTATCATATAGGGCAGATCCGGCACCCAGGTATACTTCTCGGTTTCAGGAAACCTGGTCAGGCGGACACCTTCGGAGTCGGTCAGGGTGAACACCGAACCCTCGGGCAGATGGGCATCGGCGAAAATCCGCCCGAAATAGCTCAGATCAAACGACGCCACGAGCACTCCGCGGAGCGATCCGTCTCGGTCGAGGACGGGCTGGGCGAATTCCATGACCACATGCCGGGTCTCAGGAAGCAGATGGTAACTGCCCATGGCGAAGCGCAGGCTCTGCCGGGCTTCCTGGAAATAGACCTCGTCTGCGATGGAGGAAAAGGACTCCACCGGGGACACGGCCACAATGCGCCCATCGGGATCGGACAGGGCCAGGGCGACATATGCGCTGTTACGCGAGAGCATTTCCTCCAGCAGAAGTTGGGAACCCAGTGGATCGAGACGCTGCATCTCACGCGCCTTGGCCAGGGTGGCGAGCAGAAGACGGGCATTATCGACTACCTGCTCATGGTGGGAGGCCATGACCTGAATCTGGCGCAGCAAGGTTGCCTCGGCGCTGCGAATCATGTTCTCGCGCAGGGTGTAGCCCGAGAAAAGCATGATGCCCAAGGCCGGCAGCACGGCCACCAGAACCAGAAAGACAAGTGTCGTGCGGATGGAGGGAAAAAACGGAAATCGCATGCTTCCTCCGGCAGGCCGCCCGAAAACCGCGAAGCGGACATGCTTTTATTGGAGGAATAACGGGGCAAAGCAGCGGTGGCAAGCAGTTCCCGCAAGACATCTCGTCCTGCGGGAACATGCTGGTAGGCGCAGGCAGGTTACCGCTGACAGTTCACGGAACGGGCGATGGAGTAGCAGTAGTCGCCGATCTTTTCGAGCCGCGCCAGCAGGTTGATGAAGGTGAGGCCGCCCTCGATCCCACACTTGCCGACTTTGAGCCGTTCAATGTGGGCGTCGCGCATGGTTTCACGCATGGAATCGATGGTCCGTTCGGACTGTTCGGCCTTCTCCATGAGATTTTGCGGCTCCTTGATGAGCGCCTCGCTGATCATTTTCAGAAATTCATCGACCTGGGCGGCGAGGATGAACAGGTCCCCCATGGCGACCTCATTGAATTTAAGATCCTTGTCGACGATGTCCTCGCACAGGAGGCCCAGCGCCTCCACCGCGTCCCCGATGCGCTCGAGATTGTTCACGACCCGCATCTGTTCGGCGATGTCGGTGGAAAGGGCCTCGTTGATCTCGCTTTGCATGATTTTGGCGAGGAACGTGGCAATGGCCTTGTGCATCTCGTTGATCTGATCCTCGAAGCGCTGCCGCTTGCGGATTGTGCGCTGATCACGCTTCTCAAGACAATCCAAGGCATTGGCATAGGCGGCGTGGACCGTGAGGGACATACGGTGGATCTCGCCCCGGACCTGGGCCAGGGCCGCGACCGTATTGTCCTCCACGTTCTGGTCAAAGACAGGCATTCGGAACAGCGAGTCGCCCTCGCTTTTGTCCTCGGGGGACAGCCAGATGGCCGCCCTGATCAGCATGGGGAGAAAGATGAGAAAAATGATGGCGTTGGCGAAGTTGAACAGGGTGTGCCCGTTGGCCAGATAGCGCGCCACATGGGGGTACTCCTCGCCCGTTTGCACTTTCCAGGACTCGGCCCCCATGAGATTTTGAGTCACCCATTCGATGATCTGTAAAAACCATGGAAACAGAAGCAGCATTATGAATACGCCCAGCACATTGAACATGGTGTGCGCCCTGGCCGCCCGGTGCGCATTGATATTGCTCGACCCGATGGTCGCCAGTTCAGCCGTGATGGTCGTACCGATATTCTCACCCAGAACCAGGGCCATGGCCGCCGGGAAATCGATCAGCCCCTGGGCGGCCAGGGCCATGGTCAAGCCAATGGTGGCCGAGGAGGACTGGACCAGCATGGTCAGACCTGCTCCCGTAGCCACGCAGAGCAACAGACCGCCGATGGTTGTCGCATCGAATTTGGTGAAAAAGGAAATAAAGAGCGGATCCATGCGAATGGGTTTGAGACCATCGCCCATAACCGTCATGCCGAAAAAGAGCAGGCCGAATCCGAGGATGACCTCGCCCACGTAGCGGTACTTCTTGCGCGTGCTGAAGTATTTGAGCGGGACACCAATGGCTATGGCCGGCAAAGCCAGGTCCGAGAGTTTGAAGGCAATGAGCTGAGCGGTCATGGTCGTGCCGACGTTACAGCCCAGGATAACGCCTACGGCCTGGGTCAGGGTCATGAGGCCGGCTGAAACAAAGCTGATCAGCATGACCGTGGTTGCCGAGGAGGACTGGACCATGGCCGTCACGGCCGCACCCGTGGCGAAACCGACAACCCGATTGTCGGATACGGTTTTGAGGATATTGCGGATGCGATTGCCGGCGGCCATCTGCAGCCCCTCGGTCATGAGCTTCATCCCGAGGATGAAAATACCGAGTCCGCCGAGGGTCTGAATCAAAACATTGAGCATAGGGTACCCATGAGTATGTTTGTTACGATTGTATGACAAAAGATGCGAAACCCGCACCTCTTTAGGGCATCTTTGGCGTTAAGAAAAGTTTTTTTACGATTCTGAAACAGAGCTGTCACAGAACGGTAACATTCGCATTATCTTCTTTTATTTAAGGGTAATAGCTGTAAAAAACTGGGGCTTCGGAATCAATGACCAGCGCAAGGGCGACTCGGCGCAGCGCTGTAAACCACATCACGTGTTGCACAATTTCAATTGTCGTGAGATGAAAAAAAGACGCGACAAACCCATTTTGCCCCCCCAAGGAGGACTGCCGTGGAAAAACAAACCGCCTTTGTGCTCTGGTTTGACGAGCTCGGAATCGATGACGTGCCGCTGGTCGGCGGCAAGAACGCGAGCCTTGGCGAGATGTACCGCAACCTTGTGCCCAAGGGGGTTCCCATCCCGAACGGTTTTGCGGTCACCGCCCAGGCCTACCGCCATCTGCTCAAGGATTCAGGAGCCATGGACAAGATCAAGGCCATCATGGAGGGACTCGACACCCATGACATGGACAACCTGATGGAACGCGGCAGCCGCATCCGCGCGCTGATCCGCAATCTCGAAATACCTGCGGACCTGCAGGGCGCCATCATTCAGGCTTACCGCAAACTGGAAGAGACTTACGGTCCCAATGTGGACGTGGCCGTGCGCTCCTCGGCCACGGCAGAGGATCTGCCCGACGCGAGCTTCGCCGGGCAGCAGGAAACCTATCTGAACATCAGAGGCGCGGAGGAGCTCCTTGAGGCCTGCCAGCGCTGCTTCGCCTCCCTCTTCACCAATCGCGCCATCTCCTATCGCCAGGACAAGGGCTTCGACCACTTCTCCATCGCCCTGTCCATCGGCGTGCAGAAGATGGTGCGTTCGGACCTCTCGGCCAGCGGTGTCATGTTCTCCATCGACACCGAGACCGGATTCCAGGACGCGGTCTTCCTGACCGGGGCCTGGGGCCTGGGCGAGAACGTGGTCCAGGGCGCGGTCAATCCCGATGAGTGGTACATCTTCAAGCCCACCCTCATGCAGGGCTTCAAGCCCATCATCATGAAGCGGATCGGGGGGAAGGCCATCAAGATGATCTACACCACCGACGCCAAGGCTCCGACCAAGAACGTGGCCGTGCCCGAAGAAGACCGCCGCCGCCTGGTCCTTTCCGACGAGGAGGTCGTGGCCCTGGCTCGCATGGCCTGCACCATCGAGGAACACTACAGCGCCCATCGCGGCCAGTTCACGCCCATGGACATCGAATGGGCCAAGGACGGCCAGACAGGGGAACTCTTCATCGTACAGGCGCGCCCCGAAACCGTGCATTCACTCAAAGACCTGACCGTGCTGAGGAAATACGTGCTGAAGGAAAAGGGCGAGGTTCTGGTGCAGGGACAGTCGGTGGGCGAACTCATCGGCCAGGGCCCGGTGCAGGTCATCAAATCTGCGAGCATGATCCACACCTTCCGCAAGGGCGAGGTCCTGGTCACGGACATGACCGACCCGGATTGGGAGCCGATCATGAAGATCGCCTCGGCCATCGTCACCAACCGTGGCGGAAGGACCTGCCACGCGGCCATCGTCAGCCGCGAGCTTGGCATCCCGTGCATTGTCGGCACCGGGAGCGCCACCATAAAACTTGCCCAGGGCGAGGACGTGACCGTGGACTGCTCCGAGGGTTCCATCGGCAACGTATACCGGGGCATTGTGCCCTTCGAGATAGAGGAGACGAACCTCGGCACCCTGCCCAAGCCGAAAACCAAGATCACGATGAACCTGGCCAGCCCCGAGCAGGCCTTCGAGAAGAGCTTCATCCCCAACGACGGCGTGGGGCTGGCGCGCGAGGAGTTCATCATCAACTCCTACATCAAGATCCACCCCCTGGCCCTTTTGAACTACGAGACCCTGCCGGACGAGATTATAAAACGAGCCATCGCGGACATGACCTCGGGCTACGCGGACAAGGCCGAATACTTTGTGGACAAGCTGGCCGAAGGGGTGGGCATGATCGCGGCCGCATTCTACCCCAAGCAGGTCATCGTGCGCCTCTCGGACTTCAAGTCCAACGAATATGCCAACCTCATCGGCGGCAAGCTCTTCGAGCCGGACGAGGAAAATCCCATGATCGGCTGGCGCGGGGCCTCGCGCTACTATTCTCCGAACTACAAGGAGGCCTTTGGCCTTGAATGCCGGGCCATGAAAAAAATCCGCGAGGAGATGGGGCTGACCAACGTGGAGATCATGATCCCCTTCCCGCGCACCGTGGAGGAGGCGAAAAAGGTCATCGAGACCATGGCCGAATACGGCCTCAGACAGGGCGAGAACGGCCTTAAAATCATCGGCATGTGCGAGATCCCGTCCAACGTGATCATGGCCGAAGAGTTCCTGGAGGTCTTCGATGGCTTCTCCATCGGCACCAACGACCTGACCCAGCTCATCCTCGGCGTGGACCGGGATTCGTCCCTGGTGGCGCATGTCTATGACGAGCGCAACCCGGCGGTGAAACGGTTCGTCAAGCAGGTCATCGAGGTGGCGGTGAAAAAGGGCAAGTACATCGGCATCTGTGGCCAGGCCCCGAGCGACTACCCGGAATTCGCAGAGTTTGTTGTCGAGTGCGGCATCGAATCCATGTCCTTGAACCCGGACACAATCATCAAGACCACCCTCATCGTGGCCGAGCTTGAAAAAAAGCTGGGCCTGGTCTGAACATCACGCAGGGCCGATCGCGTTTCAAGCGACCGGCCCTGCGTGTTCTTACTCCTGTCGGGTATTCGCCTCTACCCGAAACTCACCCAATGCATCCCCTTGATTCAATATGCAGCCCATGCTCTACATCACGAATCCCGCGAAAAAAACATCTCTGAAAAAATTACAACTCATGTATAAGACTTAGTCTTTTTCTTTCACGAAAGGACTGATTCTGCTTTAAGCTTTTCAGATTAATAGATCTGAACTGCAACATTTTTTGTAATAATCGAGAAAAAAAGATCGCGGAAAAGGAGATTACATGCAGATATATTCCGATAACCAGCGCCGTCTGGCAAACATCATCGAAAAAGACGCCACCCGTTCTAACTGGACGGATTGGAAGTGGCACGTCCGCAACAGCATTAAGAGCATTGACGGGGTAGAGCGCCTGCTTGGCATCCATTTTTCCGATAAGGAACGGGAGGCGCTGCGGCGCACCACGGAAAAATTCCCTATGGCTATCACGCCGTACTATCTGTCTCTTATCGACGCCAAAGATTACCGCAACGACCCCGTCTTCATGCAGGCGTTTCCTTCTATCGATGAACTACGCATCGAAAATCACGACATGATCGACCCCCTGCACGAGGACGAGGACTCCCCGGTTCCCGGCCTGACCCACCGCTATCCGGACCGGGTGCTGCTGCATGTCAGCAACACCTGCGCCATGTACTGCCGCCACTGCACCCGCAAGCGCAAGGTCGGCGATCGTGATTCCATCCCCAGCCGCGAAGACTTGCGCCAGGGCATCGAATATATCCGACGCACCCCGCAGGTGCGCGACGTGCTCCTCTCCGGCGGCGATCCGTTTATGCTTTCGGATGAGATGCTCGACTGGCTGCTGACCGAGATCGGCAGCATCGAGCATGTGGAAGTCGTGCGCATTGGCACCCGCACCCCGGTGGTTCTGCCGTACCGCATCACCGACGAACTGGTGGAAATGCTCAAAAAACATCATCCGCTCTGGATCAACACGCATTTCAATCATCCGGCGGAGATCACGGCCTCGTCCAAGCAGGCCCTGGCCAAGCTGGCCGACGCAGGCATCCCTCTTGGCAACCAGAGCGTGCTGCTGGCCGGGGTAAACGACTGCCCGCGCCTGATCAAGGTCCTCAACCACAAACTGGTCCGCAACCGGGTTCGCCCCTATTACCTGTACCAGTGCGACCTGTCCGAGGGTCTGACCCATTTCCGCACGCCCATCGGCAAGGGCATCGAGATTCTGGAGAGCCTGCGCGGCCACACCAGCGGCTTCTCCATCCCGACGTATGTGGTCGATGCTCCGGGCGGCGGCGGCAAGATTCCGCTCATGCCCAACTACATCATCTCGTGGACCGCGAACAAGGTCGTGCTGCGCAATTATGAAGGCGTCATCACCACCTACCACGAACCGGCCCATTATGAGCCGACATATTGCGACCGCGAATGCAAGACCTGCAACCTGCAGCTGCGCGAGGCTGACGCCGAGGAAAAGGCCATCGGCATAGAGAGCCTGCTGGCGGACTGGGACGACACATTGAGCCTCACGCCCGAAGAGAACGAACGCATGGGGAGGCGCATCGATGCAGCCTGACAGCATGATTCGCATGACCGGAGCACTGCTCCAGCACGGGCCCTCTAGTGACCGGGTCTATCTGATGAAGCTGGCTTCCCCGGATGTGCCGCGCATTATCCGTTTCATGGAGCAGCTGGCCTCGACCAACGGGTACTCCAAGCTCTTCGCCAAGGTGCCGGGACAGGCCGAAGGCTGGTTCAGGGCCCAGGGTTTCAAAGTGGAGGCGAGAGTCCCGGGCATGTTCAACGGCAGCCAGGACGGCTGCTTCATGGCCAAGTATCCCAAAAGGGAGCGCTCCGTCATCAGCAGCCCAAAGCTGGTGCAGAAGGTGCTCGACACGGCCAGGGAGCAAAGCGTGCACAGTGGGCGGAGCCTGCCTAAGGGGTGGAAGATCAACGTAATGAAGTCCGGGGATGCCGAAGCCATGGCAAGTCTTTACTGCCGCGTCTTCGAGACCTATCCCTTCCCCATCCACGATCCGGAATATCTGCGGTCGACAATGGATTCGCACGTGCGCTACTTCGGAATTCGCGATGACGCGGGAAGCTTGACAGCCCTGGCCTCGGCTGAAATGGATTGTTCCGCCGGGAATGTCGAGATGACGGACTTCGCCACCCTGGAAGAAGCCAGGAGAAAGGGCCTGGCAGGCATTCTTCTGGCGCACATGGAAAAAGAGATGGCCAAGATCGGAATAAGCGCGGCATACACCATAGCCCGGGCCCACGCCACGGGCATGAACATCGTTTTCGCCCGGCAGGGCTACTCCTTTGCCGGCACCCTGCCTAACAACACCCAGATCAAGGGTGATCTGGAGAGCATGAATGTCTGGTACAAACACCTCGAAACCCGCCGCAAAACGCTTTGAGCTGGCCTACTCCATCCGCTGGAATCTCTTCCTGATCACCAGCGGGGCTCTCTTGTGCGCTTTTGCCATGAAAAGTATCGCCGTACCCCAGCAGTTCATTCCCGGCGGCTTTTTCGGCGTGGGCGCACTCATATACTATAAAACGGGCTGGCTGACTCCCGGCATTTTCTTCTTTCTGATCAACCTGCCTGCGTTTGCGTTGGGCTGGTACAAACTCAGCCCCCGCTTCGTGCTCTATAGCCTCTTCGGTATGGTGGTTATGACCGTGGCCTACGAGGTCATGGACATACCCGTCGTAATCCATGACCAGTTCTATGCGGCCGTAGCCTGCGGCGTGCTCAACGGGCTTGGCGGAGGGATGATCCTGCGCTCCCTGGGATCGGGCGGCGGGCTCGATATCATCGCGGTCTACCTCTTTCAGAACTACAACATCGGCGTGGGCAAGGTCTATTTCGGGTTCAATCTCGTCCTGTTCCTCCTTTGCCTGACGATCATGCCCGTCGATCTGGTCATCGTGTCCCTCATCCTGGTCTTCATCTCCTCGGCCATGGTCGAGCAGACTCTTGCCCTCTTCTCCAAGCGCAAGGTCGTCTTCATCATCTCCGACCATTCCGAAGCCATCAGCCAGACCATCCTTGATTCCATGAAACAGAGCGCCACCTTTCTGAAGGGCATGGGCGCGTTCAGCAAGCGGGAAAAAAACGTGCTCATGACCGTGGTCAACAATATCCAGCTCAAAAAGCTCGAAGAGATCACCTTCACCCACGACCCGCAGGCCCTCTTCATCGTTGAAAACACCTTCACGGTGCTGGGATCGAGCTTTTCCAAACGCAAAATCTACTGAGCCCATACGACCACTCTCAAATCGGTTGCCACGCCAAAGACTCCTCGCGATGATCAAGGATTTGTGCGCAGCAGATTGGCGAACGCCGCCGCATGTCGCGTTGATGGTGAAAGCGGCCATGGTCAAAGAGCGCATGGTCATGTCCGCCTGACGCTCCTCGACCATGCGGAAAGCCTCGGCCTCCGAATCCACCGTCACCACCGTAAGCAGGGGATAGTCGCGACGCATGCGCTCCTCGATGCTCGTGCCCCTGGGCAGAGCCATGACCTTTCCGGAAAGCCCTTTCAGATCGGAAACAAAATCATGTTCGATGCGCGTCACGATGACATTGGTGTCCACAAAATAGGGCGCGGTAAAGAGGAGCCACTCCTCGCGCAAGGGCGTACGATTCAAAAAGGCAAGCGCATCGCACTTGCCGGCCTTGGAGAAGGCAACGCTCTCGTCCCAGTCCCTGGTCGGGACAACATGCAAGGTTACGCCCGCGCGCTGGGCCGCAAGGCGCACCAGATCCGCAGCAATACCCACATATTCTCCGTCGGCGGTAAGCTGCTCATAAGGTTCCCAGTCCGGATCGACGCATACGCGCACAGAGCCCAATGATTTCAGATACTCCACTTCGGCGGGACTCAGCGCTAGGGCGCGGCAAACGGACGGCGCGACAAGAATCACGACCAGCAACACCCCAAAAAACAGGGTCAGTTTGAAAAAACCCAGACGCATCGGCCACCTTGCGGATTTTAGAATACGGGCAAGTAAACAGCTACTTAGCGCAGAATGCCAAACCCGTAAACCGCCAATGGCATCATTGACGCCCCCCAGCCTGCTCCACCGGGTCCCCACGCATGCCCGTAATCCAGGACAGGATATGCTCGCGGCCCTTGGCAAATGCACGCACTACTCTGGGATCATACATCTTTCCGGCCTGGGACATGATCTCGGCCTCGGCGTGTTCGAAACTCATGGCCCCCTTGTAAGGGCGCTCCTGCATCATGGCCGAGAGGCTGTCGGACACGGCCAAAATTCTTGCGCCGATCGGAATGCAGCATCCGCTCAAACCGTCCGGATACCCACAGCCATCGTACCGCTCATGGTGATGGCGGATCATGAGCGCTACACCACTCTCACCGTTCAAGGCCTTGACCGGTTGCACAATGCCCTCGCCGATGACCGGATGCCGCTTGATGACCTCGAACTCCTCCCGGGTCAGGGATCCGGGCTTTTGCAGAATGGCGTCAGGAATACCAATCTTGCCGATGTCGTGCAGATGTCCGGCCAGGTGGACAATCTCGGCCTGAGCGGGGGTAAACCCCATGTTCAGGGCCAGAATCTGACTGACCACGGCTACTTCCTCGGAATGCGCGCAGGTCCATGCATCCTTGGCGTCCACGGCACGGCCCAAGGATTCGGCCAACTGGTGCAGGGTCAACACCAACGGGCCACAGGGAGTGGCCTTGGCCGCAGATGACGAGGCATCCCCGGGCAACTGCCCAAAAATGTTGATCATATAAATCCTTACATACAATGGATGAGTTGATTGACCGAAAACGTAGATTGACGCTCTGCCTAGCCTGTGGCGGGAGAAAAGAGACCTGTCGCCATGGGAGCGATTTTTTTTGTGACCACCCGGTTTCCGCCGAGACTTTTGGCCTTGTAAAGGCACGAATCGCAGACCTGCACAAGCTCTGTAGCATCGGAATTCTGGCCGGGTGTCCAGGCGCACAGACCGATGGATACCGTGCAGCCATCGATGTTGCCGGCCGCGAAGCGGGTGCGGATTCTTTCGCACGCTCCCATGCAGGCCGAAAATTCAAATGTGCGGAAAATGACCCCAAATTCGTCGCCGCCGAACCTGAACCCCACGTCCACGCCTTCGCGCACTGATTCGGCAATGACACGACCCAGACTCGCCAGAACTTCATCACCGGCCTGATGACCGCGCGTGTCGTTGACCCGCTTGAAGCCATCGCAATCCATGAGGGCCAGGAAAATACCCTCCTTGCGGGCGGGGTCGCGCAATGCGTCGGGCAGGAAGCGGTCAAAGTAACGCCGGTTGTAAAGCCCGGTCAAAGGATCCCGGTAGGACATTTCTTCATAGAATCGCTTGCGCAGATCACTCTCATCGAGTCTGACGTGCAGCTTCCTGGTCTGAGTCTCGATGTGGTGCGCCATCCAGTTCATATTGCGCCTCAAACGCAACATCTCATGCTCGTCATCGGTTTCAAGTCCCACGGCAAAACGTGCACCGTAACGGCCCTTCTGGATCTCCGATGAAAACTCGTTCAGGGTGCGCAGATCATGCAGGACCAGAAAGTAGGCGGCCGCCCGGCTGACAGGGGCCAGCAGCCCCAGCCCTACGGCCAGACTTGCGACCAGCATGTCCACGGAATCAAGGGCCATCCCCGACTCGATCAGGGCCAGAACACCGCCTATGGGCAGGAGCACCAGCACAAACAGCAGCAGGGCCATGCGTCTGACTATGCCGATGCCGGACAACCAGGAGGTGCGTCTTTGCGCAGCCGGGACGGATGCGTTCCGGACCGGGCCCGGGAACTGGTCGCCGTTGCCGCCGCACAACCTCACGCCGCTGCCTCGCGCCGGAGGCTCAGCACTTCGCGGCCTCGCACCCATAGGGGCATCCTCCCGGAGCCGCGCACCGTCCTTTGGTCTTGCGCCAGACGCAACTTTTCAGGCACAATCGCCGCAACCGCCGACCGGACATGGAGTCCAGGCAGCGCAGATCCGCCGCGCCCAGATGCCCCTCGGCCAGAAGCCTGGTCAGCGTGGCCTCCGACATTTCGACACGCAAAGACTCATTTCCCTGAGAATACATGGCCTGACCTCGATCACTTTTCTGTTTCGGAGAGCTTTTCACGGCACGCGCAACGGGGGCACTTGACCGCGCACGAGCATGTCCCGTCTCCCGAGCCAGGGCATTCTTTACGTTGATCTTCCGCGGCGCCTCTGGCCCAGGATCGCGAACCCATGACTCCACTAGATGTCTTGCGCAGGCGGTGCATGTCCTGCACCGAAAACAATTCCGAACCGTTATCCAATTTGAAGCACATGTTTCCTCCATGTCTCTGGCAATTTCTGAAGACTCCAATAAAGATGGGCTGACTGTGTTTGTCCCTACACTTCGGCAGGTCCGCCCCGTCCTTCGATTGCTGCACAGCACCGTGTCTTCACCGAAGAATAATTAGAATAAACTAACTATTAAAATTCTAATGATCTTTCCGCAACTTCTCTCGCGCCCCGATCCACCATGACCTCACCTCCAACACACGGTACCAGCCCTGCCTTAGCGGCACCCCGTAGACTATTAGACGGATCTAACTTGCTTGAGACGGAACTAGCCTGACGCCACCGCTGTTGTCAACAGCAAAATACGCCCTGCACGTCACACGGGGAGGGGTGCCGTGAGACCAATAAAGCTGGCTATTTATGTCTGAACTTATTGAATATCTCGCATCAAGGATACAAAATTTGTTGGCAGACGCGACCCGGCCTGTTATGAAATCAACTCAACCCGGAGGGAAAATGGCCGACTGCGCAATGACTCCCAACTGCCTGTTCTTCAATGATAAAATGGCACACATGCCAAGTACCGCCGAAATGATGAAACGCAAGTACTGCCGGGGGGATTACTCGAATTGCGCCCGCTTCATCGTTTTAGAGGCACTGGGCAAGGAAGGGGTACCGGCCGACCTGGCCCCGAACGAAACGGAAATGGCAAAGCAGCTTTTGCAGGCTGATCGATTGCCCGGGAGGTAGCATCCAGTGTTCGTTGTAATCGTCGATATCGTGGTCAAAAGGGAGTTCGTGGAAGATTTCCGGGAAGCGATCCTACGGCAGGGAAAAAACTCGCGGGATCTGGAAAAAGGGTGCCTCGGATTCGACATCCTGCAGGACCCCGAAGATCCAGCCCGCTTCACTCTGTACGAGGTCTACACGGACGCGGCCACCTTTCATGACGTCCATCGTGCAACCGCCCATTTCCAGGAGTACGCCAGCACCACCGCGCCTTGGGTAGAAAGCAAGAGCATGCGCGCCCTGCACAAACTCTGGCCTGCATCCTGACTGGCGCTCTGCTTCGAATGGCCCCGCAAGAAGTCCAATCCCTTGAGGGCGGGGCGCTTCTCAGTTTGCTGACCAACTAAAAGCACACGTTGTTGCCTCTCGCGAATGACGCTCAATGACTCAGCGCGGCTTTATGCAGTGACATCCATTACAGGTATTTGATGGCGACAAATCCCAGGATGGCCAGCACGACCAGAAGCGAGGCCGTCAGTTCGAAATGACGTTCCATGAAAGGCTTGATTTTTGCGCCGAAAAGACGAATGAGCCCGGCCACCAGGAAAAAGCGCATGCCCCGGCCAATGGTCGAGGCCAGGACGAATTGGAGCAGATCAAAGCTCATCATGCCCGAGGCGATGGTGAAAACCTTGTACGGAATGGGCGTCACTGCAGCAACGAGCACGCCGAAGAAGCCATAGTTCTCGTACCAGGTACGCACAGCCTCTACCACCGACTCTCCGTTGTACATGCGCACGATGGGCTGCCCCACAGTCTCCCAGAGCCCCCAGCCGATGAAATAGCCGAGCATCCCGCCCGCCACCGAGGCCACGGTGCACCACAGGGCCAGTTTGAACCAGCGCGAGGGCGTGGAAAAGCACAGGGCGATGAGCAGGACGTCCGGCGGCACCGGAAAAAAGGAGCTTTCGGCAAAGGACAAGAGCGCCAGGGCGGGCAGGGCGTAAGGCGTGGCCGCCCAATGCAGGGTCCAATAGTAGAGTTTTCGCAGCGGGTTGCGCGTGGCGCGGGCCTGGGAAAGATCGTCCGTGGCAGGGGTGGTCGATTCATGCTTCATGGCGCAGGAGACAAGCACAAAACCGCAGAGATCACAACAAAAAAACATGGCTGATGGGCTCGCCGCCCCTTTTCTTTTGCCGTCGTTTTCAGCACTGTTCAGCCCGACGAACCACCCATTTCCCGGACCGCCATGACCAGACCCGACGCCCCGCACAAACACGGCTTGCCGCAACGCCGGCAGATGCCCTGGCCCTTGCCCGCGCTGCTGACCTGGGCCGCGTGCTGGGCGCTTTTCATGGCCCTTGGCCTCCTGTACATCCCCGTCGTCTGGAGCCTGGCGCTGGCCACGGGACTGGGCCTTGCGGCCGGATTGCAAGCCGATTCCGGCTGGCGCAAGCTCTTCATCGCCGCAGGCTTTCCCCTGTCCCTGGCCGCCTCGAACCTCGGAGTCGACCTGCCGCCGTGGGCGTGGCTCATACCCCTTGCACTCCTGTTGCTCCTCTATCCCATGAGCGCCTGGCGTGACGCCCCGCTCTTTCCTACCCCCCAGGGCATTCTGGACGGCCTGGACAGAGTTGCGCCACTTCAATGCACGGACCGTGTCCTGGATGCGGGTTGCGGTCTGGGCGCAGGCCTTACGGAACTGTTCAGAGTCTATCCCCTGGCGCGCCTCGACGGGATCGAACGCAGTTGGCCGCTGCGCTTTCTGTGCGCCTGGCGCTGCCCATTCGCCCGCGTGCGCCACGGAGACATCTGGCAAGAGGACTGGTCGCCCTACTCCATGGTCTACATGTTCCAGCGCCCCGAAAGCATGGGCCCGGCCACCGAGAAAGCCCGGCGCGAACTTTCGAAGGGAAGCTGGCTGGTCAGTCTGGAATTCGAAGCCCCGGCCCTGAAACCTGTCGCGGTGCTGCAAAACCGGGCGGACAAGCCCGTTTGGGTCTACCGCATCGAATAAAAAACCCTCGCCACTTGCATGACGAGGGTTGATTGGCAGACTTCTTTGCTGAACGGAGCGTTATTGCGGACTGGAGAACTCGTATCCCTTGTGCAGGGCCTTGGAAACCGGAATGACGTCGGAGTTGGGGCAGAAAAGCGTCTCCCGCGTCACGTCCTTCAGGGCCTCGCAAAGCACCTGATCCATATTCTCCACAAAGACGATCGTAAGCTCCTTCAGGATGACCTTGGGCACGTCCTTCAGATCCCGCTCATTTTCCTTGGGCATCAGCACCTTCGTGATGAGCCCCCTGTGGGCGGCCAGAAGCTTGTCGCGCACCCCGCCGATGGGCAGCACCCGGCCACGCAGAGTGATCTCACCGGTCATGGCCACATCGTTTTTCACCGGAATATCAAGGAGTGCCGAAGCCAGGCAGGTGGCCAGGGTGATTCCGGCCGAGGGTCCGTCCTTGGGGGTGGCCCCTTCGGGCACATGGATGTGGATGTCCACTTCCTTGTAGAAATCCCGGCGCAGCCCGAAAAACTCCGACCGTGAGCGGATGTAGCTGATGGCCGCCTTGGCCGACTCCTGCATGACGTCTCCGAGCTTGCCGGTGATCTCGATCTTGCCCGTTCCGGGCATGAGCGCCACCTCCACAAAGAGAAGTTCTCCGCCGAATTGGGTCCAGGCCAGGCCAGTGGCCACTCCAACCTGGGCCTCGTCCTCGCGCTGACCGTGGCGGACCTTGGGTATGCCAAGATACGTGCCGAGCATGGACTTGGTCACGGACACGCTCTTGCCCATGTCACCCTCTTCCACCAGGGCGCGGGCCACCTTGCGGCAGATCGAGGCCAGCTCGCGCTCCATGTTGCGCACCCCGGATTCGCGGGTGTAGCGGCGGATTATCTCAAGGATGGCGCCCTTGGACATGCTCAGGTTTTCGGGCAGAAGACCATGCTGCTCAAGCTGTTTGGGCAGCAGGAAATCCGAGGCGATGCGTTCCTTTTCCGTCTCAAGGTAGCCGGGGATGGTGATGATCTCCATGCGGTCTTGCAGGGGCAGCGGAATGGTCTGCAGCGAATTGGCCGTGGTGATGAAAAAGACCTGGGACAAGTCGTAATCCATGTCCAGGTAGTGGTCGTTGAAGGCGCTGTTCTGTTCGGGATCAAGCACTTCAAGGAGCGCGGCCGAAGGGTCGCCCCTGAAATCCATGCTCATCTTGTCGACCTCGTCCAGGCAGAAGACCGGATTGTTCGAGGAAACGCGTTTCAAAGACTGGATGATCTTGCCCGGCAAGGCTCCGACATAGGTCCGTCGGTGGCCGCGAATCTCGGCCTCGTCACGCACTCCGCCAAGCGACAGGCGCACGAATTCGCGCTTCGTTGCGCGGGCGATGGACTTGGCAAGGGAGGTCTTGCCCACGCCGGGGGGGCCGACCAGGCACAGAATGGGCCCGCGCAGCTTCTTCACCAGCGCCTGCACGGCGAGGTATTCGAGGATGCGCTCCTTGGGCTTATCAAGGCCGTAGTGGTCGTCGTCCAAAATTTTCTGGGCCTGCTTTAAGTCTATGTCCACATCACGGAGCACGTTCCAGGGCAGGGCCAGAATCCAGTCCACATAGTTGCGCAGCACCGCGTACTCGGCCGAGGACGGCGGGGTCTGGCGCAACTTTTTCATTTCGGACATGGCCTTGGCGCGGGCCTCCTCGGGCAAGTCCTTGTCTTTGAGCTGGATTTCGAGCTCTTCCAAGTCAGCCTTGGGGTCATAATCCCGGCCCATCTCCTTGTGGATGGCTTTGAGCTGCTCGCCGAGATAATAGTCCTTCTGGTTCTCCTCCATCTGCTTCTTGACCCGGCCTTTGATCTTCTTCTCCAGGGAAAAGACCTCGACCTCTTCCTGGATGAGTTCATAGACCCGCTCCAGGCGGCGGACAGGGTTGCGCAACTCAAGAACCCCCTGCTTGCGGTCATAGGAGGCCTTGAGGTGGGGAGCAATGCTGTCCGCCAAGCGGCCCGGCTGGGACACGCTGGTGATGGCCAGAATGGTTTCCTTGGCCAGCTTGCGATTGACCTGGGAATACTCCTCCACGGCTTCATGGGTGGCCCGCACCAGGGCTTCGCCTTCCACGGAGTTGCCCTCGACGTCGGGCAGGGCCGAGACGCGCACCATCTGGATGTCGTCTTCAACCATGAGCCCGCGATCCTGATCCCAGACCGCGCGATACAGTCCTTCGAAGAGCACCTTGATGGTCCCGTCGGGCAGCCTGAGCATCTGCAGAACCTTGCTGACCGTGCCCACGGCGTAGAGGCCCTCCACGTCCGGGCGTTCCTGGCCGGGGTCTTTCTGGGCGACCAGGAAGATCCGCTTCTCGTAGCGATCCAGGGCGGTTTCGATGGCCTTTATGGAAGAATCCCGGCCTACGAAAAGCGGCACGATGGACTTGGGAAACATGACCACTTCACGCAGGGACATGACCGGAAGGATCATGCTCCCGTGGGTGGACTTTTCGAAAACGATGGCGTCGCTCATGGATTTTCTCTCGGGTCTCGGCCGACCGGAGGCGGTCAGGCGCTCTTGGCCTCGGGTTTGAAAAGCAGGAGCGGCTCCTTGCCCTCTTCAACCACGGCACTGTTGATGACACATTCGGTCACGTCTTTGGTGGACGGAAGAGTGTACATGATGTCGAGCATGATGGTTTCCATCACAGACCGAAGTCCTCTCGCTCCCGTTTCAAGCTTGATGGCCCGCGAGGCCAGGGCCTTCAGGGCGTTGGTCGTGAATTTGAGTTCTACGTTCTCAAGCTCGAACATCTTCTGATACTGTTTGACGAGCGCGTTCTTGGGCTCCTGCAGGATGCGCATCAGGTCGTCCTCGGTCAGCTCGGTCAGCGAGGTGATGACGGATATGCGCCCAGTAAATTCAGGTATAAGACCAAAACGGATCAAGTCCATGGGGTGGACCTGCTTGAGCAGACTGTCGGTGGTCTCATCCGCCTTGCGGCGCATTTTGGCCCCGAAACCCATGCTCGACCCCTGCACCCGCTGCTTGACCATTTCTTCGAGGCCGATGAAAGCCCCGCCAACAATGAAAAGGATGTTGGAAGTGTCCAGGCGGATGAATTCCTGCTGCGGGTGCTTGCGGCCACCTTTGGGCGGGATGTTGGCCACAGTGCCCTCGATGATCTTCAAGAGCGCCTGCTGCACACCCTCGCCGGACACGTCACGGGTGATGGACGGGCTGTCGGACTTGCGCGAAATCTTGTCGATCTCGTCCACATAGATGATGCCCTTGGCCGCCGCCTCAAGGTTGTACTCGGCGTTCTGCACCAGCTGGACCAGGATGTTTTCCACGTCCTCGCCCACGTATCCGGCCTCGGTCAGGGTTGTGGCGTCGGCGATGGCAAACGGCACCTTGAGGATGCGCGCCAGAGTCTGAGCCAGCAGGGTCTTGCCCGAGCCCGTAGGACCGATGAGCAGGATGTTGCTCTTGTCCAGCTCCACGTCATCCTTGACCAATGCATGGTACTTGATGCGCTTGTAGTGGTTGTACACGGCCACGGACAGGATCTTCTTGGCGTCTTCCTGGCCGACCACGTAATCGTCCAGGGAGGCCTTGATATCCTGAGGCAGCGGGATGTCCGAAGAATCCAGGTCTTCCTTGCGGTTGTCGTTTTTCAGGATGTCATCGCACAGGGCAATGCACTCGTTGCAGATGTAGACATCCGGACCGGCAATGAGCCGCTGCACTTCGTCCTGTCCCTTGCCACAAAAAGAGCAGGTCAGGTCCTTGCCGGTTCTTTTTTTTCTTTCCGCCATGGTTACCTCAAAAATTCTAAAAATTCCAAAAACCTACTCCAGTTCTTTGCGTGAGGCCAGAACCTGGTCAATGAGGCCGTATGCGCAGGCCTCTTGCCCGCTCATGAAATAGTCTCGCTCCGTATCCTGCTCGACCTTTTCCAGCGTCTGCCCGGTGTGCTCCGCCAGGATGCCGTTCAATTCACCGCGCAAGCGGATGATCTCCTTGGCCTGGATGGCGATGTCCGTGGCCTGACCATGGAACCCGCCCATGGGCTGATGGATCATGATGCGCGAATGGGGCAGGGTGTAACGCATGCCCTTCTGCCCGGCAGCCAGGAGCACTGCCCCCATGCTCGCGGCCTGGCCGATGCACAGGGTGGCCACTGGTGCGGAAATATACTGCATGGTGTCGTAGATGGCCATGCCCGCCGTCACCGATCCGCCAGGGGAATTTACGTACATATAGATCTGCTTGTCTGGATTCTCGGACTCCAGGAAAAGTAGCTGAGCGCAGATGGAATTGGCGACGTGATCGTCGATGGGCGTGCCCAGAAGCACGATGCGGTCCTTGAGCAGGCGGGAATATATATCGTACATCCGCTCGCCGCGGCCCGTGTTTTCAATGACGAATACGGAATTTCTGACCATGAAAGCTCCTCAAAAAACAAAGATAGGGACTGACACCAAAGATTTGAAAATTAACGATCCGATACAGGGTGTCAAGGGCTGCGCGGCGGGTGCGTCCATCCGCCCGATTTCACATGCACGTTGCCTGCCAGAACGGACGCGGACGCAAAGAAAAGAAAAAGGGCCGGGTCAAGCCCGGCCCCCTTGTAGCTATGCGTTCGGGGCAGCCGCCGGGGGAACCATTGTCACCGTGGCGTTTTCGTAGATGAGCTCCATGGCCTTGTCCGCCAGGACCCGATCCTTGAGCGGAATCATCAGGTTGTGCTGCTCGTAGTAATCCTTGATGGAGTGGAAATCCTGGCCCGTGGACGCGGCCATCTTCTGCAGGACCAGATCAACTTCCTGCGGATCGACCGTCAGGTTTTCGGCGCTGGCGATGGCCAACAGGACCAGGGAGGATTTGACCACATCTTCGGCCAGCGGACGCAGATCTTCACGCAGCTCGGCGGGTGCCTTGCCCAGGGAGTCGAGACTCTTGCCCTGACGCTCCAGTTTGCCCTGCAGTTCCACGATCTGCTTATCAATCTGCTCTTCGACAATGCTCTGGGGCAGCTCGAAGCTGACATCGGCCTTGATGCCATCAAGGAGCTTCTTCTGGGCGTCGCCCTTGACCAGCTGCTTGCGGGTCGAGACGTAGGACTTCTCGATGGCGTCCTTCAAGTCCTGAACGGAGGAGTACCCTCCGGCGAGCTCGGCGAAGTCATCATCGACATCGGGCAGGTTGCGGACCTTGATGGCATGCAGGGTGATCTGCATGGACACGGTCTGCCCGGCCAGCTTGTCGTTGATGAAATCTGCGGGGAACGTCAGCTCATTCTCTTTGGTATCGCCGGGGGTCATGCCGATGACGATGTCCTCGAACTCGGGCAGGGAATTGCCCTCGCCCAAAGGCAGCTCAAACTTGTTGGCGGCGACCCCTTCCATGACCACGCCATCCTGGAAGGCCTGGAAGTCGATGACCGCGATGTCGCCGGAGACGACGGGGCGCTCTTCCTTGATGATCACGGTTTTGGCCATGTTCTGGCGGATGCGCGCAATGACGTCCTCGACCTGCTGGGGATCGACGACAACATCCTCCTCTTCCACGGCCAGACCCTTGTACTCGGGCAGGTCGAAGGAGGGGGCGATCTCAAAGGAGAAGGAATAGGAAAAATTCTCTTCCCGCTCCATTTCCTTGGCGTCCACATCAATACGGGACAGGGGGGAGAGCTTGATCTCACCCAGGATTTCGTTGATGTGGTAGTTGATCAGGTCGGTCGTGGCTTCCCCGTAAATCTGCTTGCGGTACTTGGCCTCGACCACGGACGACGGGACTTTGCCCTTGCGGAAGCCCTTGATGTCCGCGCCCTTGCGGTACAGGGCCACGGTGGCGGTTAGGGCGGCATGCACTTCTTCGACACTCACATCCACCGTCACCTTGCGGTTGACCGGGGACAGCTCTTCGACTTTGTATTCCATGACTCCACTCCTTAGGTGATGGGCGCTCCCTCGGGGGCCCGGATAATCGAACTGGTGCGGGTGATAGGATTCGAACCTACAAGCTTTAGGCGTCAGCTCCTAAGGCTGATGCGTTTACCATTCCGCCACACCCGCAATTCACAAAAGAGACTCCATAGCCAAGCTTCAAGTGGCCTGTCAACGCATCCCGCACCGGCAAATCCATGATTTCGCCTTGGTTTGCCCTTGCTTTTGGCCTGTTAGGTCAAATTTGCGCTTCTTTTGCCAGACGAACGGCCAGGGAGGAGTGGCGTTGCCGCCCGCGCTCATTGCCCAGACCCATGTGCATGGCCCGGCGCGAGCCCATGAGCACCGCGAGCTTCCGGGCCCGGGTCAGCCCGGTGTAGATGAGATTCTTCTGCAGCAGCATGTAGTGCTGCGAGACCACGGGCATGACCACCGCCGGATATTCGCTGCCCTGGCTTTTGTGCACGCTGATGGCGTAGGCGAGGCCAATCTCGTCCAGCTCGTCAAAACCGTACTCCACCTCGCGACCGTCGAACTCCGCCTTCAGAATCTCGTCTTTGGTGTCAAAATCGAGGATTCGCCCCAGATCGCCGTTGAAGACTTCCTTGTCGTAATTATTGCGCAGCTGCAGGATGCGGTCCCCGACCCGGTAAGCGCGCTGACCGCGCACCAGCTCGCGCCCCCCAGCGTTGAGGCGCTCCTGCAGGAGGCTATTGAGGGCAATGGTCCCCACCTCGCCTTTGTGCATGGGGGTCAGGACCTGCACGTCACTCATGGGGTCAAGACCGTAGGCTTCCGGAATGCGTTCGCAGACCATGCGCAGGATCAGGGCCTGCAGTTCACGCAGATCCTCTTTCTCGACCCAGAAAAAATCGGCCTTGGGCGGCGCGTGCGGGCTGCCAAGGGGAAACTCGCCCTCGTTGATGCGGTGGGCGTTGACCACGATCATGCTCTCCCGCGCCTGGCGGTAGATGTGCGTCAGGCGCACGGCGGGAATCACGCCACTCTCGATCATGTCGCCCAGCACGTTGCCCGCGCCCACCGACGGCAGCTGATTTTCATCGCCGACGAAAACCAGGCGGCAGGTCAGGGGCAGGGCGCGCAGCAGTGACAGGCACAGGCCACAGTCGAGCATGGAGACCTCGTCCACGACCATGACGTCGGCGGAAAGCTTCTTCTCCTCGTTGAACTCGAATCCCGTGGCCGGTTGGTAGCGCAGCAGCCGATGCAGGGTCGTGGCCGTAAACCCGGTGGCCTCGGCCAAACGCTTGGCTGCGCGGCCCGTAGGCGCGGCCAGGGAAATCTTGAGCCCCAGGGCCTTGAGGGCCCGCACCACGACGCGGGTGATGGTCGTCTTGCCGGTGCCCGGCCCGCCGGTGATAATCGACACCTTGTGTCCGCAGGCCGATTCCACCGCCTCGCGCTGCTCCTGCGAAAGGGTCAGGGACTGGCGCGCTTCCTCCCGCGCCACGGCTTTGGATATCTTATCCGGGTCGATGCGGCTGACGTGATCGAGGAGCCCCCGCAGCCGTGACGCGATCTCGCGCTCGGTGCGGTAGAAGTAACTCAGATACACGGCCTCGGCCACGCCCTTTTCCGGCAGCGGCTCCGTTACCAGCCGTTTGCGCTCGACCAGCGCATCGATCTGCTCCTCAATGAGTTCCAGGTCATGGCAGCCGAGCAGCTTGGCCGCTTCCTCCGCCAGGACCGGACGCGGCAGAAACATGTGTCCGGCGCCGTCGGCGGTCTGGCGCAGGCAATACTCCACCCCGGCCTCCAGACGCTGGGGCGCGTCCTCGGCAAACCCGAGCTTGAGGGCCACTTCGTCCGCTGTGCGGAACCCGATGCCGTGAATATCATAGGCCAGGTCGTAGGGATTGGCGCGCAGGCGCTGCACGGCGCTCACCCCGTAATGACGGAAGATGCGGTGGGCGAAGGTCGTGGCCACGCCGTGGGTCTGCAAAAAGAGCATCAGCCCGCGCACTTCCCGCTTTTCCTGCCAGGACGAGACGATGGTCTTCAGCTTGGCCACGCCGATGCCCTCCACTTCCAGGAGACGCTCGGGGTCGGAGTCCATGATGTCGAGAACCTGGCTGCCGAATCGGCTGATCATCCGGTCGGCGGTCTTTTCGCCGATGCCCTTGACCGCCCCGGAACCCAGGAAGCGGCGGATGCCGTTCAGGGACGCGGGCATCAGGTGCTCACAGGACTCGGCCTTGAACTGCCGGCCAAACTTGGAGTGCTCGACCCAGTCGCCGGTCATACGCAGGGACTCGCCCGGAGCCACGTCGCCCAGAAGGCCGACCACGTTTATCTGGCCCGGCTCCGAGGGGGAGTCCACGCGCGCGATGACATACCCGTTCTCGGGATTGTGGTAGACGACGGTGACGACTTCGCCCTTTAGGGTGTGCATGGCGCTAGAGGGACTGCCGGTGTTTAAGGGACTGTTTGAGGGTTTCGCGGTCCACGTACTTGATCTCCGAGCCCAGCGGAATGCCCTGGGCCAAACGGGTCACGGACACGGCCGGAAATCCGCGTGCGATGAGGTTGTGTACATAGGAGCCCGTAGCCTCGGCCTCCATGGTCGAGCCCAGAGCCAGGATGACCTCGATCACCTGCCCTTCGCGCAGGATGGATTCGAGCTTGTCCAGCTCCAGAGTCCTCGCATCGACCCCGTCCAGGGGAGACAAAAGGCCGCCCAGGATCAGATAGCGGCCCTTGAAGATGCCGGAGTCCTCCATGACCATGAGGCTGTCCCATTCCGAAACCAGGCAGAGCTGCTCCGGCGTGCGTTTGGGGTCCGTGCAGAGATGACAGGGATCGGCGTCGGCCAGGCCGCAGCAGCGTGAACAGATGTGCAAGGCACTGCGCAGGCCCTCGATGTCCCGGCCGAAGGAACGCACGGATTCCTCGGGCCACTTGAGTAAAGTCAGGGCCATGCGCAGGGCGCTTTTCGGCCCCACCCCGGGCAGGGCCGAAAACTGGTCTACAATCTTTTGCAGGGGAAAAGGAAGACGTTGCACCGAAAATCCTTAGAAAAGACCGGGAATTTTCATCCCGCCGGTGATCTGGGCCATCTCGGCCTGCATGACGTCCTTGCCCTCTTTGAGGACTTCGTTGACCGCCGACATGACCAGGTCCTGCAACATGTCCACGTCCTCAAGCACCGCCTTGTCGATGGACACTGCCAAAATCTCGCCGGAACAGTTGGCCTTGACCGTGACCATGCCGCCGCCAACGCTGCTCTCCACTTCCTTCTTGCCTATCTCTTCCTGCGTGCGCAGCATCTTCTGCTGCATCATCTGCGCCTGTCTGATCAGCTCGTTCATATTTCGCTCTCCTTGGAATTACCGTTTATAAAAGGACGGACCTCCATGATCCGGGCCTGAAATCTTTCCTGGGCCTCCTGCACCACGGGGTCGGCCTGGGCCATCTCACGCAGTTCGGTACGGGTCTTGCGCACCGCTTCCACCGGGGTCTCGATGCGCACCGCCACTCCCGGGCCAAAATAGGCTCGCGCCGCGTCCACGAGTGCCCCCATGGTGGCCTTCAGACGATCGCACAAAAAAATATGCTGACTGGTCACGACCAGCTCCGCGCCCTGTAACTCCCCCTGCGCCTTGTCCAGGGCGGGCAGGGGCTTTGCCCCCTCGCCCCGCTTGGCGCAAAAAACCACGAATCCGGACCAATCCCTTGGCCCTACAGGCACGGCCTGTGCGGCAGGCGCGGCCTGTACGGCAGGCGGGACCTGGGTGGCAGATCCGGGCGGAACGGCGCTCGGGCCATCGCCCCGGCTTTTGAAATCCGCCTGTGCTTCCCGCACCGACATGCCCGGCGCTACAGCCTGGGCAGCAGACCCGGTCGCAGCAGACCGAGACAGCACCCTGGACGATTCGGAAGGCTGCTGACCTGTTCGCGCAGGCTCGACCTGTGCGGCAGGCACGGCCTGGGCGGCAGGCCTGGCCTGAGTGGAAGACGCTGAAGCCGGCGGCGGCGCGGCGCGGCCCGGCGCACGGGACGCAGCGGGCGGGGTCACGGGCCGAGGCGGGGCGGAACGCCCGGGGGCCTCACCCTGGCCGGGATCGCCGCCGGGGCGGGCTTGTCCGGCGCCCATGGCGAGCAAATCCGGCAGGCACGCCAGATTGAGGAGCAGAAGCTCCAGGGCCAGGGCCGGTTCCATGCTGGTCAGCACCTTGCGCTGGCTGTCCATGGTCATCTGCCAGGCCGCGTGCAGGTGCCCAAGGGAAAAGCCGGGCGCGACAGCGGCCCAGATGTCCACCTCCTCGGCCGGGAGGTCGATGATGCTCCGGGCGGCATCGCCCATCTGGTGCAGCAAAAAGAGGTTGCGCCAGCATCCGGCCAGCTCGCGCAGAAAGAAGCCAAGATCCACGCCCTGGTCCAGGATTTCCATCAAGAGTGCGTGCAGACCCTGCAAATCCCGGGATTGCACGCATTCGATCAGCTTTACGAAAACCTCGCTCCCGGCCAGGCCCAGCACCTCGCGCACATCCTCCAGGGTCAGGGAATCGGACCCCAGGGCCATGACCTGGCCCAGAAGCGACATGCCGTCACGGACCGAGCCTGCGCCGCGCCGGGCGATGAGGGTCACGGCCGAAGGTTCTGCAGGCACGCCCTCACGCGATAGCACGCCGTCCAAGTGCCGCACCAGCTCGGCCTGGGGCAGACGCTTGAACACAAAGTGCTGGCAGCGGCTGACGATGGTCTGGGGAAATTTCTCAGGCTCCGTGGTGGCCATGATAAAGGTCACGTGTCCCGGCGGCTCTTCCAGGGTTTTGAGGAGCGCGTTGAAGGCCTGCTTGGAGAGCATGTGCGCTTCATCGATGATGATGACCTTGTATCGACACTCAAGGGGCGCGTAGCCCACGTCCTCTTTGAGGCGGCGCACATTGTCGACGCCGGTGTTGGAGGCACCGTCGATCTCGGCCACGTCCACGGCCACGCCCAGGGTGATCTGGCGGCAGATGGGGCACTGGTTGCAGGGTTCCGCGGCGGGCCCGTTCATGCAGTTGAGGGCCTTGGCGAAGATGCGGGCCAGGGTAGTCTTGCCCACCCCGCGTGTGCCGCTGAACAGATAGGCCGGCGCGACCCGGCCGATGGACGCAGCCCGGGAAAGGATGCGCTTGACAGCGTCCTGACCGGCCACTTCGGCAAAACTCTGAGGGCGGTATCGGGCGGTAAGGCTTTCCTGGCTCATGGTGCGTGGGGGTGGGTGCGGAGGTTCATGAAACGCCGGGCCCTCTGGGGCCCGGCATGGGTACACGAAACAGGCGGCCTAGAGCGTGTAGCGGGCCAGCCACTTGCCGTACTTGGGATTGTCCCCGCGCAGCAGCTTGAAGTAGGCGTCCTGCAAGGCCGTGGTGACCGGGCCGCGGCTGCCCTGGCCGATGGTCCGGCGGTCGATTTCGCGGATGGGCGTGACCTCCGCCGCCGTGCCGGTGAAGAAGGCTTCGTCGGCGCAGTACAGTTCGTCACGGGTGAAACGGTCCTCGATGACGGTGTAGCCGAGGTCTTCGGCCAGGATCATGAGCGTTTCGCGGGTGATACCGGCCAGAATGGAGCCCAGGGGCGGGGTCTTGACCACGCCGTTACGGACCATGAAGATGTTCTCGCCCGTGGCCTCGGAAACGTACCCCTCGGCGTCGAGCATGAGGGCCTCATGGTAGCCGTCAGCCAGAGCCTCGCGCTTGGCCAGCACGGAATTGACGTAGTTGCCGCAGGTTTTGGCTTTGGTCATCATCACGTTGACGTGGTGGCGGGTGAAGGTCGAGGTCTTGATGCGGATGCCCTTCTCCAGGGCCTCGGCACCAAGGTACGCGCCCCAGGGCCAGGTGGCGATGATGGTCTGGATGGGGTTGGTACCGGGGAAAACGCCCATGACTCCAGCGCCGATAAAACACAAGGGGCGGATATAGCCCTCGGGCTGACGATTGGCTTTAAGGGTCTCGATGATGGCGTCGAAAATCTGCTGCTCGGTGAAGGGAATGACCATCTCGTTGATCTTGGCGGACAAAAAGAGCCGCTCCACATGCTCCTGCAGCCGAAAAACAGCCGAACTCCCGTCGGAGCAAACGTAACAGCGGATACCTTCGAACACACCCACACCGTAATGCAGGGTGTGAGTCAGGACGTGGACCTGTGCCTCGTCCCAGGGCACGAGCTTGCCGTCAAACCAAATCTTGTCAGCTTTCTGAACCATACATCCTCCTTCATATGGGCGTCTTTATTGGGGCCCGGCACATGTGCTCCGGGGCGTCCCCGGACACTAGGGCAAGGCCCGGTCCCGGTCAAGGGAAGGAGGTCCTACCTGCCCTTCTCATTGTCGTGACTGGAGCGGAAAACCATGCGTATGGGCGTCTTGTCCAAGCGAAAAACCTTGCGCAGCTGATTCTCCAGATAGCGCACGTAGCTGCCGTGAAAGAGCTTCTCGTCGTTGACGAAGAAGACAAAGGTCGGCGGACGGGAGTCGGCCTGGGTCATGTAATAGATCTTGCCCCGACGGCCGCCCATGACCGGCGGCTGGTGACGCTCGGTGACCATCTTGACTAGGCGGTTGAGTTCCCCCGTGGTCACGCGCTGACCGCACTGTTCCCAGAGCTTCTCGACCAGGGGCAGAAGCCCGCCCAGGCCCGCCATGGACACGGACGAGGAATAGAGCACCGGCACATGGGCGCAGAAAGCGAACTGGTCCACCAGATCCTTTTTGGCCTTGGCGAGCTGATCCTTGGTCAACAGGTCGATCTTGTTGACCACGATGACAAAGGGGACCTTCTCCGTGTCCAGAAAGGACAGCAGGCGCTTGTCCTGCCCGACCACGCCGTCCATGATGTCAAGCACCAGGACGACGACGTCGGCCTGCTTGGCGGCCTGCATGGCGTGCACGACGCTGAAGTATTCCAGGGAATCGATGACCTTCGACTTGCGGCGCACTCCGGCGGTGTCCACAAACGTGTAGGTCTTGCCGCCGCGCTGCACGGTCACGTTCACGCAATCGCGGGTGGTGCCGGCCTCGGCGCTGACCATGAGGCGTTTTTTGCCCAGCAGGGCGTTGATGGTCGAGGATTTGCCGGCGTTGGGACGGCCAAGCAAGGCGACCTTGAGCCCGCCCTGGGCCTGTTCCCCCTCGTCGTCCTCAGCTGTGGGCAACGCGGTCTCGATCATCTCACGCAGATCACCCATCCCGAAGCCGTGAGCCGCGGACACGCAGTGAAGGGGAAAACCCAGGGCGTAGAAATCCGCCGCCAGGGTCTCTTCCTGTTCTGGGCCATCGACCTTGTTGACGAGGACGCGCACCTCCTTGCCGCTCTGGCGCAGGTACTGCCCGACCTGTTCGTCCTGGGGATGCAGTCCGGTCCGGCCATCGACAATGAACAGAATAAGATCCGCCCCGGCCATGGCCTCCCGGGCCTGCTCGAAGATGCTGATCTCGATCTCGTCGCTGGAATCGGGGACAAGTCCGCCCGTGTCGATGAGCATGTAGGTACGCGTTTCGCCGCGCACCTCGCTGAAGATGCTGTCCCGGGTCACGCCGGCCATGTCGTGGGTTATGGAGACCCGCCTCTTGATGAGACGGTTAAAAAGAGTGGATTTGCCCACGTTGGGACGCCCGAGGAGGGCCACCATGGGAAGCTGCTGGTTCATGATTTTAGGTCCTGGCCGATGATCTCGGCGATACTCGATGTGTAGGGCGGGGAAAGCACCCCGCGTTCGGTGATGATGCCCGTGATCAGGGAATGATCCGTGACATCGAAGGCGTAATTGAAAACCGGAACCCCATCAGGGGTGATCTGCGTTGCCCCGACATGGGTCACTTCCAGGGGCGTGCGATCCTCGATGGGGATAAGGCTGCCCTCGGGCGTAGCCAGATCGAAGGTGGAACTGGGCGCAGCCACATAAAAAGGGATGCCATAATGCCGGGCCAGGATGGCCACGCCGGAGGTGCCGATCTTGTTGGCCACATCCCCGTTGGCCACGATGCGGTCGGCCCCGACCACGACCTTGCTCACCAGGCCGCGCTGCATGAGCAGCGAACAGGCGTTGTCGCAGGCCACGGTGACCGGGATGGAGTCCTTGTGCAATTCGTAGGCGGTCAGCCGCGCGCCCTGCAGAAAGGGCCTGGTTTCGTTGGCGATGACGGAAATTTTCTTGCCCATGTCCACCGCGCCCCGGATCACGCCCAGGGCCGTGCCATACCCGGCCGTGGCCAGAGCCCCGGCGTTGCAATGGGTCATGACCGTGTCGCCGTCGGCAAGCAGCGCCCCGCCAAAACGGCCCATGGCCTTGTTCATGGCGATGTCATCGGTGTGGATCTCTCTGGCCAGGGTCAGCCAGACCGCGGCCAGCTGCAGCGGGTCCGGGATTGCCACCCCGGCCTCGCGCATGACCCGCACGGCCCAGGCCAGGTTGACCGCCGTGGGCCGCGCCTGGACGAGCAGGGTCAGCAACCGCTCCAGCTCGTTGCGCCAATACGCCCCGGCCGCCATGGCCTGCTTAAGCGCGATGCGGCAGCCATAGGCGGCGCTGACCCCGATGGCCGGGGCCCCGCGCACGACCATGGTCTGCAGCGCGTAGATGACATCCTCCACGGTGCGACAGGCAAAGGTTTCCTCAATCAGCGGCAGTTTGCGCTGGTCAAGAAGGAGCAGGGCGCAGGCCTCGGCGTCAAAGCGGATGTGGTCTTCCATGGAGTTCCTCGTAAAAAAGAATGGGACGCATGGGACATATAGGACATATGGGCACATGTTTCTTTATACGTCCCATAGGTCCCATAAGTCCGGTTTTTCTTCCCCAACAAAAAACCGGACCAACATGCAGCCCGGTTTTTAAAGACAGGCTCAGCGCCCTGCTTTCTAGGAGCGCTCGGTCACTTCCACCAGGTGGTAGCCGAACTGGGTCTTGACCGGTCCGTGTACGACGCCGACGGCTTCGTTGAAGCAGACGTGGTCGAATTCGGGCACCATCTGACCCGGGCCGAACGAACCCAGGTCGCCGCCGCGCTTGCCGGACGGGCACTGTGAATAGTTGCGGGCGAGCTCGGTGAAATCACCACCCTCTTCGGCGATCTTCTTTTTCAGAGCCAGGCAAACCTCTTCGGTTGCCACCAGAATGTGACGGGCACGTGCTTTGGCCATGGAATTCTCCTTCGTTTTTTTTGTGGCCCTACCCGTATGCCCGCCGCTTGGCAAGACGGCCGGGTCAGGCGTAGGCGAGCATGCGCTGCTTCACGGCCGCCATGTCCACGGGTTTGCGATACAGAGCGCCGTCAGCGCACTGCGGAAGCTGCGTGTCCTTGGATGGCCGCTCCTCGCGGAACAGAACGCCGATGGGGATTTCTTCTCCGAAAACCTGGGCCACGGTCATGGCGGTGGCCCAGTCCTCGGGATCATGGCTCACTTCCTTGCACCTGGCCTTGTACCAGGCAAAGGTGTTGACCTTGTTGAATGAAATGCAGGGCGAATGCATATCCACCAGGGCAAAGCCAGGATGCTTCATGGCCTGCTCGATGGTCTGCGTGGCATGCTCATGAAACCCCGAGAAGGTTCGGGCCACGAAAGAGGCGCGCATGGCCACGGCCACGGCCACGGGATTGAAGGGCTGATCAAAGACGCCCAGGGGGTTGTTCTTGGTCACATGCCCGGTCATGGTCGTGGGACTCGACTGGCCCTTGGTCAGGCCATAGATCTGATTGTCATGCACGATGAGGGTGATGTTCACGTTGCGGCGGATGGCGGCCAAGAAATGGTTGCCGCCTTCGCCGTAGGTGCAGCCGTCACCCGACTCCACCAGCACGGTCATCTCCGGGTTGGCCAGCTTGATGGCCTGGGCCGGAGACAGAGCGCGGCCGTGCAGCCCGTTGAAGCCGTTACATTTCAGGTAATGCACGATCTTGGCCGCCTGGCCGATGCCGGAGACCATCACGAACTGATGCGGCAAAATGCCCTGACTGGCCAGGGCTTCCTTGACGGACACAAGCACGTCATGATTGCCGCAGCCGGGACACCAGCTGGTCTTGAATTCGCCGTAGGTCTTGGTGTCGATCATAAAGCCTCCAGAATGGGCTGCAGCCGTTCCATGACGAACCCGGCCGTAAGCGTCCGGCCGTCATAGCGCAGAACTGTGTCTTTAATGTGAAAACCTGTTGTCTTGCGCAGCAGACCCGCAAACTGGGCGGTGCTGTTGCCTTCCACTGTCACGACTGTCCCTGCCGCTTCAAGACGCGGCATGAAGGTCTCGGGGACCAGGGGCCAGACCTGAGTGAAGCACAGGCAGGCGGCCTTGACCCCGTTTTCGCGCAGACCTGCGGTCACTTCGCGCAAGACCTCACAGGTGGACCCCCAGCCGACCAGCAGCAGGTCCGGCTCTTCGTCGCCCGAAAACTCCGGCGGCAGGACTTCTGACAGGATCACGTCCATCTTGGCCAGGCGCTTGTCCTGCATGCGCACGCGGATGCCTCCATCCTCGATGATGTGTCCGACCTCGTCGTGTTCATGGGAATCGGCCAGAACCAGGCTCTTCCCGTGCCCGGGAATGCGCCGGGGGGATATGGGATTGTCCCAGTTGTAGCGACGGTAGTTCTCCGGGTCGGTGTCGCCCAGGTCAGGATCCGCAATGGGCGCAAGCACCTCCAGATCAAAGGGCGCGACAGACCGCGGGGCGCTGGCCAGATACTGATCCGAGAGCACAAACACCGGCCCCTGGCTCTTTTCGGCCAGATCAAAAGCCTTGTGGGTCAGATAAAAGCAATCCTCCAGCGTGGCCGGGGCGAGGATGGCGCGTGGGAATTCGCCATGCCCGGCATAAAGGACAAGCTCCAGGTCCGCCTGCTCCGTACGCGTGGCCAGACCCGTGGCCGGGCCGGGGCGCTGCACCACGACAAAGACCACCGGCGTCTCCGAGACTCCGGCCAGGCTGACGGCCTCGGTCATCAGGGCGAACCCGCCGCCCGAGGTGGGCACGATGCTCCGCGCTCCGGCGTAAGCCGCGCCAAGCGCCATGTTCGCGGCCGCGATCTCATCCTCGGCCTGCTCCACCACGACGCCCATTTCAACAGCGGCATGCACCAGGCCTTCAGCGATGGAGGTCGCCGGTGACATGGGGTAGTACCCGCAAAAACGTACTCCGGCGGCCAACGCGCCGAGAACGATGGCTTGGTTGCCGTCCATGCTCAGCATTTTGGTCGGGTCATCGACTTTGGGCAGGGGCAGGCTCGGCGCGTTTTCGGCGGCCCACTTCATTGAAGAAGACAGCACGTCCAAGTTGCTGGAGACGATCTTGTCCCCCTTGGCACGGAACTCTTCCTCTAGCTGCTCCTCGAACAGGGACGCCTCAAGGCCAAGCATGGCCCCGATCACGCCAAGCAAGGCCACGTTGCGGAACACAGGACGCGACGCGAGCTCCGCAAAGGGGATGGCCACCATGCCGGGACGGGCAGGCAGTTCCCAGGCCGCGTCGACCAGGATGATGCCCGGATCCTTGAGCTTGTCCTTGTGCAGATCCACGCTTTCCTGGCTCATGGCCGCCAGCAGGTGAAAAGTGTCCGGCGGTCCCTGTACGGGACGCGAGCCGATGCGCAGGCGAAAATTGTTGTGTCCGCCCCGCACCCGGGACATGACATGATGGGCCCCAAGCAGATGTCTGCCCGAGCGGACCACGGCCTTCACGAGCAGCCCGGACACGGTATCCAGGCCCTGACCGGCCTCCCCTCCCATAATTAAATGCAGTTCCTTGTGCACGAATGTCTCCTTGGTTACGCATGCGCACGACGTTGGTGCGACATGAATTTTAATCATCTCCCTGTTGGCATATTTTGAGGGAGGAGACAACCACCGGAAGGCTGATTGGACGGAAAATCGACGCCTGCCCCGACAAAGCCCCGCACAGGAAAAGCGCCACCTGACAAGGCACCAGCCACTGGACGGGGCCGACGGAAATCCTTAAGGCAATCGCGGCAAGCAGGCTCATCCGTAAACAGGAACTCTCCATGTCCTCACCAACCCTCGTCATCGGCATCGACACCGGCGGCACCTACACCGACGCCATTGTGCTCGACCACTCATCGGGACAGGTCATGGCCGCGGTCAAGACCCCGACCACGGCCCACGACCCGGCGATAGGCATAGGCCGCAGCCTGGAAATGGCGCTTCGCGCCTCGGCCGTAGATCCCGGAAGCGTGGAACTCGTCACCGTGTCCACGACCCTGGCCACCAACGCCCTGGTCGAAGACAAAGGCGCGGAGGTCGGACTCTTCGTCATCGGCCACGACAATCGCCTGCGCGTTCCGGCGGCGGACATGCGCTTCATCCCCGGCGGACACAAGGCCAGGGGGGTTGAATCCGAGCCACTGGGCATGAACTTTCTGGTCGACGGCATCGCCGCCATGAAAGACCGCGTGGACGCGTACGCCGTCTGTGCCATGCTCGCCTTCGAGGACCCGACCCACGAACTGGTCGCGGCCAGGGCCATCGAGCTGGTCGATCCCAAGCCCGTTTTCTGCTCGCACCAGGCCAGCACCCGCCCCGGCATGGAAGAACGCGCCGCCACGGCCGTGCTGAACGCTCGCCTGCTGCCCGTCATGCAGGATTTCCTGCGCAGCATCGCCCGTTCCATGGAACGCCTCGGCCTGTCCTGCCCGGTGCGCATCGTGCGCGGGGATTGCCGAAGCATGAACCTGCAGGAGGCCGTGCGCAACTCCTCGGCTACCGTGGCCAGCGGTCCGGCGGCCACTGCCCTGTTCGGCGGACATGCCGCCGGGGACGAGACCGCGCTGGTCGTGGATGTGGGCGGCACCACCACGGACATCACCCTGATCAGAAACGGCCACCCCGTGGTTCGCGAGGAAGGCATGACCATCGGCTCCTGGCGCACCCACGTGCGGGCCGTGGAGATGTACACCGTCGGCCTTGGCGGCGACAGTCTGGTCCGCGTCGAAAGCGGCAGGCTGTCCCTGGGGCCCGCCCGGGTTGTACCCCTGTCCCAGGCCCATCTTTACCTTGAAGGACCAGCCCTTGCGGCCGTGACCAATCCCCAGGCCTGGCTTGGAGCGGACCTCTGCGCCCAGTGCGTGCAGCTTGCTCCCGGAGTCGAGGCCGGAGACGACGCGATCCTGAACTGGCTCGCCGAAAACGGGCCAGCCACACCCGCGCGCCTGCGGCAGGAGCTGGCCCTGGCCGAATCGAGCCTTGACAAGGCCATCCTCAGGCTACAGGCCGCGCGACTGGTCATCACTTGCGGCTTCACGCCCACCGACGCACTGCACGTCCTTGACCGCCTGCACCTGGGCGACAAGCTGCCCGCCATGCAGGGCGCAGAGGTGCTGGCCGCGTTGCTCGGACTTACCACCGAACTTTTCTGCGAACGCGTGCTTGAAAAGGCCCACGACACCATCGCCGCGACCATCCTCGGGGCCCTCGGCAACCGGGAAGTGGGCCCGGCCCTGACCCGGTTGCTGAATCAATCCGACCCCGACGCGCTGCTCGACATCACGATCCGCGTCCGGCCCCGCATCATCGGCATCGGCGCGGCAGCCCCGTTCCTGCTGCCGGAAGTCGCCGCCAGGCTCGGTACGACGGCGGTCTTTCCCAAACATTATGAAGTCGGCAACGCACTGGGCGCGGCCCTCATGGATACCACCAGCAAGGAGTGAACATGCATTTCAGGGAACAGTGTTTTGCAGCGGCCATGGAAATTTGCAGTGAAGGCGAACTGGTTGAGGTCGTGCATGCCTGGTTGCCAGCCGATTGCGGCTACGTGGTCCACGCCTGGGCCGAAGTTGAGGACGCGGTCTATGACCTGACCGAATGCGAACTTCCCATGCGCAAGGCTGACTACTACCAGCGCATGGGCGTGCGCGAAAACCTGACCCGCCGCTACGGCCGCGTGGAGTACTTCACCCTCATGGCCGAAACCGGCAGCATGGGGCCCTTTGACACGAAATTCTTCTTCGCCAACCAGACCTCGTTTTTGCCCCAGGCTTGACGAACATGCCCTTTGCCGGAGAAATTGCCGCCCTTTCGGCGGCCTTCATCTGGGCCGTAGCGACCATGATCTACGCCCGCACCGGCAACCGGGCCCCGGCCCTGTTTTTGAATTTGGTCAAAGGCACCATCGCCGTGGCCATGCTCAGTGTGACCATCCTGGTTCTTGGCGACGCGCCCCCGGAACTGACGACCTCACAATGGCTGTGGCTGGCGGCCAGCGGGGTTGTCGGCATCAGCATCGGCGACAGCGCCTATTTCTCGGCCATAAGGCGCGTCGGCCCCAGCCAGACCCTGCTGGTCGAATCCCTGGCCCCGCCGCTGACCGGCGTTCTGGCTCTCTTTTTCCTGCACGAAGCCATCGGATTCTGGGCCTGGACCGGCATCTTCCTGACCATGAGCGGCATCCTCTGGGTAGTCACGGAGCATCACCCTCAACAAAAGAGCCTGCACCTGCCGGGTCTGGGCTTCGCTACCCTGGCCGCCCTGTGCCAGGCCGCCGGCATGGTCATGTCCCGGCAGGTCATGGTCAGTACGGACATCACCCCCTTGTGGGCCGCCCTCATCCGCTTGGCTGCGGCCAGCCTTGTGCTGTGGACCGTGCTGCCGGTGCTGCGGCCCGACATCGTGCTGCGGCGCGAAACCTGGCGGGCCATCGGCACTGCCAAAAACGGATGGGCCTTCTTCACTCTGGCCGTCTTCCTGGGCACGTTCCTGGGCATCTGGCTGCAGCAGGCCGCCCTCAAGCTGACGGGCGCAGCCATCGCCCAGACCCTCATTTCGGTCAGCCCCCTCTTTGCTCTTGGCCTGGCGGTCATGTGTGGACAAGTGGTCTCCCGGCGCAGCCTCGTCGGCGCCCTGATCACTCTGACCGGAGTCGCCCTCTTTTTCTGCTAAAGTCCCCGGCCCGGCGGCGCCCGGAGAACCAGAGACTTGCCTTTTGGCTTGGTCTTGATATTCTTAAGCGCTGCAAAACCTCTCACGTGCCGGGAGCCCCATGACATCATCCTGCCCCCCTCCGATCCAGGCCGCGCCGGTCAATCTGGTTGTTTTCGGTGCCACCGGGGATCTGGCCATGCGCAAAATCTACCCGGCCCTGGCCTCCCTGTGCAAAAACGGACTGCTCAGCAGGGACTCACGCATCCTGGCCGTGGGACGCAAGGATTTCAGCACCCGGCAGTATGCACGTCTCCTGGACGAAAAACTGGCCGCAGCCATCCCTCAGGCGTGCATGGACGACCTTGTTCCCCGGATCAGCTACCTGAGCCTGGACCCCGACGATCCCGAATCCGGCCTCGCCCTGAGCCTGGCCCTGGGAGAACTCGACGAGGAGAGTCCGAAGAACCGGCTCTTCTACCTGGCCGTGCCTCCAGGCGCCTACATCCCCCTGGCCACCATGCTCGGCGAGGCTGGCCTTGGGCGAGAGGAAGAAGACAGGAGTGTGAGCATCGTCGTGGAAAAGCCCTTTGGCCGCGATCTGCCCACGGCGCAGGAACTGGACACTGTCCTGCACCGCTATTTCAAGGAACGCCAGATTTTCCGCATCGACCACTACATGGCCAAGGAGACGGTGCAGAACGTGCTGCTGCTGCGTTTCGCCAACGCCCTCTTTGAGCCGGTCTGGAACCGTCGCTACATCGACCATATCCGCATCACCGCCGCCGAAACCCTCGGCATCGGACATCGCGCGGGCTTCTACGACCAGGCCGGCGTGCTGCGCGACATGTTCCAGAACCACATGATGATGCTCCTCTCTCTTTGCGCCATGGAACCGCCGTCCGTGTTCAAGGCCGAACTCGTGCGCGACGAGCGCTCGAAAGTGTTCCGGGCCCTGCGCCCGCTTGATCTGGAGCGCCTGGATGAGCAACTGATCCTGGGCCAGTACGGGCCGGGCATGGCAGACGGACAGGCCGTGCCCGGATACCTGCAGGAGCCGGGAGTGCCTGCGGACTCGACCACGCCGACCTTTGCCTGGCTCAAGGTCTATCTGGACAACTGGCGCTGGCAGGGCGTCCCTTTTCATCTCTGCTCGGGCAAGCGTCTGGAAGCCAAGCACACCGAGATCTCGGTGCAGTTCAAAAGCGTGCCGGTCTCCATGTTCCGCAAGACCGAAGGCGACATCGTCCCTCCCAATCGGCTGGTCATCGGCATTCACCCCCACGAGGTAGTCCGGCTGGAGGTGCAGACCAAGGGGCAGGGTTCCTCGCTCTGCCTGCAGGGGCAATCCATGGAATTTTCCTACGGCGCGGGCTCGGGGCTTGGACGTCTGGACGACTACGCCAAAGTCCTGCTGGACTGCATCACCGGCGACCAGACCCTGTTTTGGCGGCAGGACGCCGTGGAACTGTGCTGGGGGTTTCTGACGCCCATCCTCGACCGCTGCGACTGCCCGGACAACAAGCTGCCCCTGCATACCTATGCCGCGGGCGGCCCCGGACCCAAGGCCGCGCAGAGGAGCTAAGCGTGAGCGCGTGGGAAGTCCGACGCCCCAATCCGTTGCACACGCAACTCCATGCCTGACTGTTGAATACAAATATCCAGGCTGTTAACCATTCACCACCCTCAAGGGAGGACCCATGGCCGGTTTTGAAGGCACCAAATGGGCCGATTTTCAATCGCGCTACCTGCTCCACGACAAGTCCCTCGCCATGGTCCCCATGGCGGACACAGTTCCGGCGGTGTCCCGCTCCATCCATTACGGGCTTTGCCTGGCCTTCGAAGGCATCCGCTACTTCGTCGGCCCGGCTGAAGACGGCGGCCTGCATATCCAGTTCCTGAACCTGCACAAGAATCTGCAGCGCTTCCGCCGCTCCATTTCCTTTAATCTTGGCGCGGCCCAGCAGGCCATGGTTCCCTCGGAAGAAGAACTTGAGGGCATGATCCTGCACTACCTGCGCAGCCCGGAACTGGCGGAATTCATCCAGTACATGGGCGAGTCCGGAGGGCAAGGCTACCTGCGCCCCTTCACCGTGGACGAATCCCGCTCCATCGGCGTGACCTTTCCCGAGAGCCCGTCCATCCGCATGGTCACCTGCACCTACGACCGCTACATGGGCGAACCCTTCAGCGGAGTGGTCGTACCGCATCTGGTGCGGGCCGTGGGAGCCAACGGCACGGGCAACCTCAAGCTGGGTGTCAATTATCTCTTGAGCGTCAAGGCCGTGGACGAGGCCCGGAGCATCCTGCCCGAAGCCAGCTCGGCCCTTTTCCTGGATGACCGCCTGGACCTGCCCCTGCGCGACCGCCGCGTCACGGAGTGGGATTCTTCCTGCTGCCTCATCGCCCTGACGGATGGCACGGTGGTGAAAATCCCCGAAAGTCCGCTCATCCTGCCCTCGGTGACCATCCAGGGCATCTGCGCCATCCTGCGCGAAGCGGGGGTGAACGTGGAGGAACGGGACATGACCTACGGCGAGCTCATCGCCCGGGCCGAGGCCGGAGAGATCGCGGCCATCGCCTCCATCGGCACGGCGGGCATCCTGAACCGCGCCCAGCGACTGGTCATGGTCGACGAAAACAACGCGCCATGCGCTGAAATGCGAGCCCAGACCGAGCACCCCTTATACCAGGCCCTGGGCCGCGCCCGGCAGACCTACTGGGAAATCTACCAGGACAAGGCCCCGGTTCCGAAAGGCATGGTCCTGCAAAGCTACCTGATTTGACAGGAGGCGGCAGTCTAAACTGCCTTTTGGGAGGCCGCCTGTTGACAACAAGCCCCGGACCCCATATCAGGCATCGCACGTCAGGGGATGTAGCTCAGCTGGGAGAGCGCTGCGTTCGCAATGCAGAGGCCAGGAGTTCGATCCTCCTCATCTCCACCAAGTGCCACGCGAAAGGATATTAGCTAACTAGTTAATATCCTTTTTTATTTTCCGCCTTTCAGAAATAAATCAGGACGCCAAAAAACAGCTTAATTCATGGCCAATTTGCAACTTTGGACAATTCATTGGAACAAAGAGGTTGTAATAATGGCGTATACATGACTCCCATCTTGGTGAAGGCGCGTGGCCGTGGATGGTCACGGGATAGCCACTTTTGATCTTGGGGCGCATATCCTTAAGTTCTCTGATAGAAAGGTGCGTAGTTCCGGCACGAAACTGCTCGCCGCGCAACGTCTTTCTTCAATTCTGCGAAGTTGAAAAATATTATTCTTGCAGTCCGCACGCGCCAGCGGTGTGCTTTGCGGAAGCGTGGCTTGCGTTGCCGGACCACGTGCTTGCCCTTCTGGAGCGGATCGAGCTGAACTGGACGAGCGGATTGCCTTGACGTCAGGGTTTTTCCCTTTAGAAGTAATAATGGCGAAGGCCAATCCGAACGCAACTCCGGGGGAATCCATGACCGCCTTCACGCACACGCTTGTGTTTTTGTTCATGCTGACCTTGCCTGGTCACGCCGGTCAGGGGACGGAGCCGGATGCTGCGGACGGCAGCCGGAATTCTTCCCTGCGCTTTGAATCGGTTTTTGACGGCTACCAGTCCTACCGCCACCAATCCGTGGCTCCATGGAAGGAGTCCAACGAACGCGTCCGGGAAGTGGGCGGGTGGCGCAGCTATGCGCGGGAAGCGGCAGAGCCGGAAGGCCCCGAAGCTCCCCCGCGATCCGACCCCGACGCGTCGCGACCGGCGCATGATCACGGGAGCACGCCATGAACGCGATGACAGCCCTGTGCAAAGGATGTGCGCTTCTTGTCCTGCTGGGGGGCCTCGCCGGTTGCGCCACGGTGGACTTTGATCAGTCAGTGGCCAGGACCAACACCCAGGCCGCAGGCTTCACCCACGGTCAGCTCGCGCTGGCCCGTGACGCCGCGCAGCGCGACGCCATGGCCCTGCGGGCGTCCGAGTTGCTGTCCCGGCCGCTGAGCGAACCGGCCGCAGTGCAGCTGGCCCTGGCGAACAGCCCCTCGTTTCAGGCCCTGCTGGCCCGGAACTGGGCCAGCTCGGCCGATGCGGCCCAGTCGGGACGCCTGGCAAACCCTGTCTTCTCCTTCGAGCGTTTCCATGTTCTGGATGAAGTCGAGTTCGGCCGGCTTCTGAGCATTGGGCTGCTCGATCTGCTGACCTTTCCGGTGCGCCAGGGCGTGGCGAAATCGCGTGTTGCGGCCGAAGAGCACAGGCTGACCCGCGATGTGGTGCGACAGGTCACCGAGGTGCGTGGGGCCTGGGTGCGGGCCCTGGCCGCAAACGAGCGCCTCGGCTATGCGCGGCAGGTCTTTACTGCCGCCGAGGCTTCTGCCGAGCTGGCTCGCCGCATGCAGCAGGTCGGCAATTTCAACACCATCGAGCGGGTCAGGCAGCAGGGTTTCTATGCCGACGCGGCCACGCAGCTCGCCCTGGCCCGGCACGAGGCGACCGCCCGGCAGGAGGAGCTTATCCGCCAGTTGGGCCTTACCGAATCCCAGGTACCCCTGCTCATGCTGCCTGCTCGCCTGCCTGACCTCCCGGAGTCTGCACGCCAACCGGAGGACGTGAGCTCGGCGGCGCGGGACGGCAACCTCGATGTGCGCCTGGCGCAGGCCGAATTCGAGGCTGCGGCCAAGGCCCAGGGGCTCGGCCGCGTGACCAGCCTGGTCGATGTGGAGGCGGGGCTGCGACGCAACACGATCTTTGACAATGACTCCGGAGACAGGGCCACGGGACGTGGTTACGAGCTGGACGTGACGCTGCCCCTGTTTGATTGGGGCGGCATGAAACGCGAGGCCATGAACGCGCGCACCCTGGCCGCCGGCCATGAGCTCGAGGCCGCCCTGCGCGGGTCCGGGTCCCGGCTGCGGGAAGGCTACTCGGCGTACCGCACCGCCCACGACATAGCTCGCCACTACCGGGAGGAGATCATCCCCCTGCAGCAGGTCATGGCCGAGGAAAACGTGTACCGTTACAACGCCATGCTCATCGGGGTTTTCGAATTGCTGGCAGACGCCAGGGAGCGAATCCGCGTGGTGCAGGCCGGCATTGATGCCCTGGAGGAGTTCTGGCGGGCGGACGCGGCCCTTGAGGCCGTGATCATGGGCACTGGGGGCGGTGGCGAACTTGCGGGCCCCGCGCCGCAAGGGGAGGCCGGCGATGCTGGACACTGATTTTTTTGCGGACTAGACAGCGAGGTCAACATGAATTCCAGAAGACGATTTTTGCAGGCTGCCGGACTGGCGGGCGGGGCCCTGGCCGCATCGGCCGTGTCCCGCGTCGCCCTGGCCGGGCTGCCGGAGGCGGTGGTGCAGACCTCGCCGGATACCATGCCGCCTCTGCACCCTCCGACGGGGTGCCCCTACAATCCGGTCGTGACCTTGAATGGCTGGACCCTGCCTTGGCGCATGAACAAGGGCGTCAAGGAGTTCCACCTCGTGGCCGAGCCCGTGGTGCGCGAGCTTGCTCCGGGGCTCAAAGCCCATCTGTGGGGGTACAACGGACAGAGTCCGGGGCCGACCATCGAGGTGGTGGAAGGCGACCGCTTGCGCATTTTCGTGACCAACAGGCTGCCCGAGCACACCAGCATCCATTGGCACGGCCAGCGCCTGCCCAATGGCATGGACGGCGTCTCAGGCCTGACCCAGCCCGCGATCCAGCCGGGCAAGACCTTCGTGTACGAATTCGTGGCCCGTCGGCCCGGCACCTTCATGTATCACCCGCACGCCGACGAGATGACGCAGATGGCCATGGGCATGATGGGCTCCTGGGTCACGCATCCCAAGGCGAAGCACCCTCTGATCGACGAGGTGGACCGCGATTTCGTCTTTCTCCTGAACGCCTACGACATCGATCCGGGGAGCTATACGCCGAGGATCATGACCATGCTCGACTTCAACCTGTGGAGCTGGAACAGCCGGATTTTTCCGGGCATCGACTCCCTGAACGTGCGTCTGCACGACAAGGTCCGCATCCGCATCGGCAACCTGACCATGACCAACCACCCGATGCATCTGCATGGGCACGAATTCCTGGTCACGGGCACGGACGGCGGCCCCACCCCCAAGGGCACGCGCTGGTACGAGGTCACCACGGACGTGGCAGTGGGTCAGATGCGGCAGATCGAATTCGTGGCCGACGAGGAGGGCGACTGGGCCTTCCATTGCCACAAGAGCCACCACACCATGAACGCCATGGGGCACGACGTGCCGACCATGATCGGCGTGGACCATACTGGCCTTGCGCGCAAGATCACGTCCCTGATCCCGGACTACATGGTCATGGGCGAGCGCGGCATGGCCGACATGACCGAGATGGAGATGCCGCTGCCGGACAACTCCATCCCCATGATGACCGGCCGCGGGCCTTTCGGGAGCGTCGAGATGGGCGGCATGTTCAGCGTGGTCAAGGTGCGCCGGAACCAGAAGCGCGGCGATTATTCGAGCCCCGAGTGGTTCAGCCATCCGCCCGGAACGCAGGCCTATGAATTCGGCGGTGCATTGGCAGAGCCGGCGAGGGACTTTTCGGCCGGAGGACAGTCCATGCCCAGGGCGCAGGAACCCGGCAACGAAATCGAGCTCAAGGTGCGCAAACCCGGACACGCCGGGCACGAATAAGGATGCGACCATGATTATACTGCGAGCGGCCTTGATCCTGTTGTTCTGCGCGGGCATGGCCTGGAGTCACGGCACGGAGCACGAATCGGTCACGCCCGTCCTGCGTGAACAGCAGGAATGGGGAATCGCGGGCGACACCGACGCCGTGACCCGGACCGTGTCGGTGCGCATGCTCGACACCATGCGCTTCGTGCCGGATGAAATCGAGGTGCGGCTGGGAGAGACCGTACGTTTTGTCGTCAGGAACGAAGGCCGGATGATGCACGAATTCGTCATCGGCACGCAGGTCGAAAACAAGGCTCACGCGGCGCTCATGCTCAGATATCCGAACATGGAGCATGAAGCAGCGCACATGGCGCATGTCGCGCCGGGCAGGGAAGGCGAGGTCGTCTGGCTTTTCAACCGGCCCGGAGAATTCGAGTTTGCCTGCCTTATTGCCGGGCATTATCAGGCGGGCATGATCGGAATTATCCGTGTTGTCGGGCAATGACCTGTTTTTGAACACTCTGACTTTAGGAGGAACGCCATGCTGAGATGCACGCGCATCATGCTCATGATCTTGTGCGCTTTTTCGTTCTTTATGCCCGTCAAATTCGCGTCTTCCCAAGTGCTGGGAGAGCCTGTCCTTGTGGTGGCGCAAAGCGATATGACGCGGGGCGATGTCAAAAGGATCGACAAGGAAAACAAGAAGATAACCATCAGGCACGATGAAATCAAGAACCTGAACATGCCGCCCATGACCATGGTTTTCCAGGTCAGGGACGCTTCGCTGCTCGATAGGGTGCGCACCGGGGACAAGGTCCGGTTCCGTGCCGTGGAAGAGGGCGGGACGCTCGTAATCACCGACATGCAACCCGATTTCTGATCCGGGCGATCCGCCTGTCGAAAAATCAAACACGCTCAAGGCATGGGCTTCCCCCGCGACGTCAAGGGTCTGACTGGACATCAGGGCAGGTTCTCGCGTTCGACCAGGCGCACCAATCAAAGGGCTTGGATGTTTATCCCTTTTTTATTGTTTTGACGGAACAATCGACCTTGATTGATATTTTCCGAAAATAATGAAAACAAAATGGACGACACAATCCTTTACGGCATGGGTCTTGATAGGATTATTTAAGCGAAATTCCGTTGTCGCCCATAAAAACCAATTGCCAGACAGCCACTGAACCATAACGTTTGCGAGTCGCGGATGCCCTCTCACCTCCCATCGGATGACCGCTGCTTGGCCGGAAATACCGGACCAGAACGAGAAGAACACCTGCGCGACGCGCTGATGAACGCCCCCGTCGGATTCTCCATGGCCGCGCCGGGCGGAGGGATACTTTTCGCCAACCCGGCCCTGGCCAGGATGTTCGGGTACGACACGCCCGAAGAGTTGCTGGCTGACGCACCTCAAATCATCACTAGCCTCCATGACGGCACCGGCACGTCCCCCACAAACCGGGAATTGCGCCTCCAGCACAGGGACGGATCGTTCATCTGGGTGTCCGGAAGCACCAGAATCGCATACACCCCGGACGGCGACATTTCGCACTCGCAGACCTTCACTGCCGACATTTCCGAGGCCAAACGCATGGAAGCCGCCCTGCGAGCCAGGGAAGAAAGTACGTCCCTGCTTGTCGGCAGTCTGCCGGGCATGGCCTTCCGCCGCCGCAACGACAGCGACCTGAGCATGGATTTCGTCTCCGAGGGCTGCCTGGGCCTGACGGGATACAGCAGTGAGGAACTGCTGCACGGCAGTCGCCTCTCGTTCAACGACCTCATCCTTCCCGAGTACCGGCAAAAAGTCCGGGAAAACTGGAATAAAGGCATTCAAAGACGCGCCCCGGTGCAGATCGAATTTGAGATCATGACCGCCGACGGCCAGCCCAAATGGGTCTGGGAAGTGGGTATCCCCGTGCAGGCGCCCGGCGGCGAGGCTGAGACCCTCGAAGGGCTGATCATCGACATCACCCCTCGCAAGTTCGCGGAAAAAAACTCGCTCCTGCGGGAAAAGGCACTGGAACTCGCGGCCGCGACCTCCCTTGAACTTCTGCTGGAGCCGGACCTGGATCAGTCCATGGTCAGGGTCCTGGCCTGCCTCGGCCAAGGCACGGACACGGACCGGGTTTACGTCTTCAGGAACCATGCGAATGAAGAATCCGGCGTGGTGCTGACCAGTCAGATCTATGAATGGGCGCGGCCGGGAATTCCCGTCCAGCTCGACAACCCCGATCTGCAGAACCTGCCCATGAACGAAATCACGCCCCGCTGGCTAAAGGAACTGCGCGACGGCCGATCCATCAGGGGACTGGTCAGTGATTTTCCCGCTGCGGAGCGAATGATCCTCGAACCGCAGGGCATCGTCAGCATTCTGGTGGTGCCCATCCAGCTGCACGGCAGGCTGTGGGGCTTTCTGGGTTTCGACTCGGTGCGTTCACCCCGTTGCTGGACGCCTATCGAGGAGCATGTCCTGAACATCGTCTCCGCCAGTCTGGGCGCGGCCATTGCGCGCAGACAGGCGCAAGAGGAACTGGGCAACACCAACCGGACCCTCATGACCATCCTCGACAGCCTCCCTGTCAACGTCTACGTGGCCGACCTCACGACCTACCGCATCCTGTTCATGAACCGTCATATAAAGGAAAGCTTCGGGCGCGACTGCACCGGAGAACTGTGCCACGCGGCGTTCAACCACGAGTCCACCCCCTGCGGCCATTGCACCAACAGCCGCCTGCTGGACGAACACGGCCGCCCGGCAGGGGTCACCGCCTGGGAATGCTTCAACTCCGTGACCGGAAAATGGTACAGAAACTTCGACCAGGCCATCCCCTGGATCGACGGGCGCCTCGTGCGCATCGAGATCGCCATGGACCTAAGCGATCGCAAACAGGCGGAAAAGGAACTCCTGTGCGCCAGAGACCTGGCCGAAGCCGCAAACTGCGCCAAGTCCGAATTCCTGGCCAACATGAGTCACGAACTGCGCACCCCTTTGAACGGAATCATGGGCATGCTCCAGCTCCTGCAACTGACGGAATTGACAGCGGTCCAGGAAGACTACACGGACACGGCCATCCTGTCCTGCAACAGGCTGGTGCGACTCTTGACCGACATCCTCGACCTCTCGCGCATCGAGGCGGGCAAACTTACCATCCAGAGCACGCCCATGGCCCTGTCCGAATTGCTGCGTCAGACAAGCGACCTGTTCTTGCCCATTGCCCGGGAAAAAGGACTTGTGCTGAGCTTCGAACTGGACCCGGACGTCCCGGAGCATGTCCTCGGCGACGCAACTCGCCTGCAACAGGTTTTGAGCAACATGGTGGGCAACGCCATCAAATTCACCCATGCTGGCGCGGTCACCGTCGAGGCATCCCTTCTTCCGGCCTTGCAGCGCGGCCAGTCCCGGGTGTTCTTCTCCGTCGCCGACACCGGCATCGGCATCCCCGACGACAAGCTGAACAACCTCTTCAGACCCTTTTCCCAGATCACGGAAGGATACACCCGCAGCTACCAGGGCGCAGGCCTTGGCTTATCCATCTGCAAACGACTGGTGACCTTCATGGGCGGAAACATTTCCGTGGTCAGCGAGCCCGGAGCAGGCACGACCATGTCTTTCAGCGTCACCTTCGGCACCGCCGCACCGAACACCGCGTCCGCGCCTGGCCGCGAGACCTTTTTCGCCCCCGCTCTGGACGGCTTGAAGGTGCTCATGGCCGAAGACGACCATTTCAGCGGCATTCTGGGCATGAAGCTCCTGGGGGCGTTCGGGGCCACGGTCAGGCATGTGCAGAATGGACAGCAAGCCCTCGAAACCCTCGAAAACGAGGCCTTCGATCTTGTGCTCATGGATGTGCAGATGCCGGTCATGGACGGCGTCGAGGCCACGCGCCGCATCCGCCTGGGCGAAGTCGGAAACGCCGCAAAAAACACCCCCATCATTGCCATGACCTCCTACGCCATGGACGGCGACCGGGAAAAATTCCTGCAGGCGGGCATGAATGCCTATGTGGCCAAGCCTGTGGACATCAAGGACCTGATGAGTGCCATCTCGGAAATGCTGAGCAGGAAAATATCGGGTGCAGCGCAAGGCAGCCACTGATCTCCAGGGTCATCCCGCCAAACATCCCGCAGAGATGCGCTGTACCATGCGCTGCAAAAAGTCTGACACATATTGCAGCCGCTGACATTGTGTGACAGAAAAAATTATGCTCCGCTTAATCCCCTTCATCATCCTCCTGGCCTTGTTTGCGACGGCGGGCCCTTACACCGCAAAGGCTGACGGAAAAACCGGCAAAAAAGTGCTGATCGTGCACAGTTACGACCGCAATTTTGCCTGGACAGCTGACATCCATGACGCCCTGGAACGGATGTTTGCAAAGCATCAAATCCAAATGCGCACCATGTTCATGGACGCCAACATCAACCACGACGAGGCCAGCCTCACAGCCGCGGGACAGAAAGCGACCGATCTGGTGGACAGCTTCAGGCCGGACGTGGTCATAACCAGCGACGACGATGCGCAGCAGTATTTCGCGGCACGGTTTGCAGGCGACAGCTCGGCCCCGGCCTTCGTTTTCTGCGGGGTCAATCAGGACCCGGCGCGGTACGGCTATCCCGCGATCAACGTCACGGGCGTCGTCGAGGAGCTTGCCTGGAGCGAAAGCCTGAAGCTGCTGCGCCGCCTGGACCCGGGCATCCGCAGGGTCGCGGTGCTCCTGGACTCCAGGTCATCAAGCCTGGCAGCGGTCCGTCCGATGCGCGCCTCGACCCCGGCCGACATCGAAGCCGAATGGATCATTGTCGATACCTACCAAAAATGGCGACAGCTGGTTGAATCCAGCAGTGCAACCCACGACGCCCTGGCCATCGTGAACTATCACGGGCTGACCGATGCCGAGGGCCGGATTGTCCCAAGCCAGGAAGTCATGCACTGGACCCGCGAGCATGCAAACATCCCCTCCCTGGGATTTTTCGACTACACCGTCGCCGACGGAGCCCTCTGCGGCGTGATCCAGACCGGATTCGAGCACGGGACCCTGGCGGCAGACATGGCCCTGCGCATCCTGAGCGGCGAACGCGCCGCAGACATCCCCATCGTGAGCACAACGCGAGGCCTGACCATGCTCAACCTGAAAATGGCCAGGAAACTGCGCATCGACATCCCGGAAAATCTCCTTCAGGAGGCGACAGCACTTGTGGAATAAAGCCTTGTCCCTGCTGACAGTGCTGCTGGGCCTGAGCGTTCTGTGCGCACAGGCCCAGACCGTCCCCAACATTCTGGTCATCCACTCCTACAATCCGGGCCTGAGTTGGACCGACGACATACACCAGGGCATCATCGAGACCTTTTCCGCGTCCGGGAAGCCCTGGTCGATCAGCACCGAGTACCTGGACGCCAAAAGATATCCTCACGAACACATACTCAGGATGCAGTCTGAACTGATCGCGACCCACGTGCGCGATCACGCCGTAAGCGCAGTCATTGTCTCCGATGACGCCGCTTTCGACTTCGTTTTGCAGCATCGCGACGAACTCTTTGAAAACGTCCCCATAATCTTCTGCGGCGTGAACAATTTCCAGCCGGAAATGCTTGGCGGCGCGGAGGGCATCACGGGCGTATCGGAAATGATCTCCGTACGCGAGACACTGGATGCGGCCCTGGCCCTGCAACCCGACACGCGCAACGTGGTCATCATCGGAGGCTCGATTTCCAGCACGGACAGATCAAACCGCAGCAAGTTTCTGCGGCTCATGCCCTCCTATGCCGGGCGACTGCGCTTTCATTTCTGGCAGGACATCCCTACCCCGGTGCTGCTGGAAAAAGTGGAGACTTTAAGCCCGAAAACGCTCATTTTCCTGGCCAACGCCATTGCCGGACTGGATGGACGCATGCTTGACTTCGGCCCCAGTGTTGCACTGGTCAAGGCCAACACGCAAAGCCCCATCTACGGTTTCTGGGATTTTTTCCTGGGACACGGCATCGTTGGCGGCAAACTGGTCAACGGAGCCGAACACGGCAGGATCGCGGCCCGCATGGCCCTGCAAATCCTGGACGGGACCGCGCCCGCAGACCTGCCCGTGGTCCGGGAAGTGGCCAACCGATACCTCTTCGACCACCGGGAACTGACTCGCTTCAACCTAGATGAAAAGGCCTTGCCCGAAGGTTCCGTCATCGTGCATCGGCCCCAAAGTGTCTTCGAGGCCAACAAACGGCTCTTCCTGATCTTCGGCAGCGTCGTCATCACGTTGCTCGTCATCATCATTTCCCTGACCCTGGTCATGCACATTCGCAAGCAGACCCTTCTGGAACTGCAATCGGCAAGGCGCAAGGCCGAAGAGGCCAATGAAGCCAAAAGCCTTTTTCTGGCACACATGAGCCACGAGATCCGCACCCCTCTGACCGGGATCATGGGCCTGGCCGAACTGGCGCTCGGCAATCCCGGCAGCCCGAACGTGCAGGAATATCTGACCCTCATCCGCCAGTCCGGACAAAACCTGCTGCACATCATCAATGACATTCTCGATTTCTCAAAAGTCGAAGCCGGAAAAATCGAGCTGCAAAATACCAGCTTCGACGTCCAAAACATGCTTGAGGTCGCCATCGCCTTCTTCAATACCGGCCTCAAGGAAAAGGATGTCACCCTGTCCCTTGTCCTGGCCCAAGAACTGCCCAGGACGGTACTTGGCGATGAAAACAGGATCCGTCAGATTTTCTTCAACCTGGTGGGCAATGCGGTCAAATTCACCGAAAAGGGAAAAATTGAACTGCGCCTGTCAGGGCTGACCTGCGAAGACGACAGCCCCCGCATGATGCTGGATTTTGAAATATCGGACACCGGATGCGGCATCCCCGCGGACAAGCTGCACAGCATCTTCGAGCGTTTCACCCAGGCAGCGCACTTTCCGACCAGAACCTATCAGGGCACGGGGCTGGGATTGGCCATCGTCAAACAGCTCATCGAGGCCATGGGCGGCTCTATCAGGGTGCAGAGCACGGAAGGAACCGGAACCACATTTTTCTTCAGCATCCCGGTCGAGCGGACATTGCCGGAAGAGGCTGCGCAAGGGCCGGCGCAGGATGGAGAGCCCCGCATACATGAGCTGTCCGTCCTGGTCACCGAGGACAATCCGATCAACCGGCTCTTCCTGCAAAGATCCCTGGAAAAGCTCGGACACCGGGTCATCTGCGCCACCAACGGCCAGGAAGCGCTGGATATTCTGGCGACCGACACCGTGGACTGCGTGCTCATGGACATCCAGATGCCGGTCATGGACGGGAGCCTGGCCACACGGTATATACGAGACAAATTCGGACACGATCTGCCCGTCATCGCACTCACCGCCCACGCCATGCAGGGTGACAGGGAAAAATATATGGAGGAAGGATTTGACGAATACCTGGCCAAGCCCATCTCCATCAAGGATCTGACCATGATCATTGCACACGTATGCGGCAAGAAAACACCGTAACCGATCGACCCCGATCCTCTGGCCGCCGGCACAAGCCGAGGTTGCATGCACCGGCATCGTAAACCAAACATCTCCAGCGCATACATGCGGTTCACGTCAATCCTTTCGACCGTGAGTTTCCTGCTGCTGGGCACCCTCTGGATCGGAGACGCCCTCTATCACTTCGAAGAGGATAGCAGGCTCATACGCCAGGAATTCATGGAGGCCCGCAAAAAAGAGGTCAAGCAGGAAGTCGACGTCTTGCTGGCCAAGGTCGAGGACCAGAGGGCCAGTCTAAATGATCTCTTGCGCAACGACATCCGTGCGCGGGTTAATGAGGCGTGGTCCGTGGCCGACAACCTTTATCGCCTCAATGCGACAAGCAAGAGCGAAAAGGACGGCAAGACGCTCATCTGTCTGATGTCGAGCGAAGCGCTGAGCATCGAAGAGGATGCCTATTCTCTGAACGTATGCCACGACGTGACCGAACAGAAGAAAATCCAGGAAGTGATGATCCAGAGCGAAAAAATGATCTCCGTTGGCGGCATTGCCGCAGGCATCGCCCATGAGATCAACAATCCGCTGGGAATTGTCCTGCAGGCTTCACAGAACCTGGTTACCAGAACCAGACCCGATTTTCCGAAAAACCTGGAAGTCGCCCGCGATATCGGCCTCGATCTGGAATTGCTTGATCGCTACATGAAGGAGCGCAAGCTCCATGTCTTCATCGAGGACATCCGCGAAGCAGGCAAGCGCGCAGCCTTCATCGTGCGCAACATGCTCGACTTCAGCCGTCGCAGCGAGAGCGAGCGAAGGCTATGCAGCATGCGCGACATCGCTGAGAAGTCGCTGAGCCTGGCGGGCAGCGACTATGATCTCAAGAAAAACTACGACTTCAAAAGGATCCGGGTCGAAATCTTGCAGGAGGGCGATATTCCCCTTGTCTTCTGCAGCGAGACCGAAATCGAACAGGTTTTTCTGAACCTCTTCCGCAATTCGGCCCAGGCCATCTCCGACTCGGCCAAACCCGTACAGAACCCGCGCATCAGCGTACGCATTTCCTCCGCGGGCGATTGGGTGCACATCGAAATCGATGATAACGGACCAGGAATCCCCCAGGAAGTACAGCGGCGCATCTTTGAGCCATTCTTCACCACCAAGAAGCCGGGAGAGGGCACAGGTCTGGGGCTCTCGGTGAGCTATTTCATCATCACCCGCGGGCACGGAGGAAGAATTTACGCCGCGACCAATGAAGAAGGCGGGACACGCTTCACCATTGAGTTGCCGATCACGGGTGTCCAGGACGCCACGGAAGAGCGCCCGGCCTGAGCCGTGGCAAACTTTTTTTCTTTGCAGAACACCAAAGCGCGATACGGCGCTCAAAAGCGTGTCGCCAAAACCTTAAGCCCGGGAAAGCAGCCCATGCGGCCCAAGATCAGAACCGGATGCCCCGTGACCATCCATGGCCAGGCCTTCACCAAGGTCGGTGTCGTCTGTGACGTCTCCGCCTTCGACACGCGGGACACCCTGGAGATCGTCTATGTGGACGCGGCCTTCAAGGCCCGCCGCACGATCGTGGTCTGGCGGGGCGACCGCTTCGAATGGAGCGAACCGAGCTACCCGGGCGTCAATGTCGAAAACGACCCCGACTACGAGCTCTACGCGATCACAGTCAAGAACGGCCGCTACTGATCCCTCTGCTCCAGGCGGCAGCGCTGCTCATAGTACGCGCCCGTCCCGCCCATGTCCGTCTCCACGAACCCGATGATGCGGTTCACCCCACCACCCAGTTTGCCCCACGGCCCACGCCGGTAGACCACACAGTCCGGGTGCATGGACTCGTCCGCCGTGATGTGGATTTCAAGACGCCCCAACTCCGTGACCAGCCAACCCGCCCCGGGTGTGATGCCAAGGCTCTGTAGGGTGCGCGGATGCACGGTCACGACAGGCGATCCGCCCTGATCGTCGGGCAGAATCTGGGAATGGACGAAGCGGCGGTTGATGAGCGTCAGGAGCTGCAGGGGATAGCCGTCGTCTGCCGACACCACCGGTGGATCCAGACGGGGAGGCAGACGATAGAGGCCGTCGTCGTGCCCGAAGCGCAGGTTTTCAAAGGCCACAGCAGGATGGGTGGAGCGGACGTAACCCGTGCGACGCAGCTCTTCCAGGCTGGTGTTAAGGGCCGGAGAATCGAGGGCCTGGCGCAAGGCCTCCTCGGGTTCGGGCAGGACCACGGGAGGAGAAAGCCGTCCGCCAAGCTCGGACAAAATCTGATAATCCGTACGCACCCCCTCCGGCGGCTCCACGGCCTTGGCGCTCCACTGCACATATTCATGCAGAAAGGAACCGACGACATCCTCCTGTTCGAGCATGAGCGCCACAGGCAGAATCAGGTCCGCGACCTCGGCCGTGTCCGTCATGAAGGCGTCGGCCACCACTACGAAATCGAGCCCGTCCAGGGCCAGGGCCACCTCTTTCGCCTCCGGAAACTGGTTGGCCGGGTTGATGCACTCCACCCAGGCCATGCGCACGGGGGGATCTGCGCGGCGAAGCTCCCGGGCCAGATCGGGCATGAGCAGGGTCCGGCCATACGCCGTCTGCGCCTTCCAGGGCAGAGCAAGATTGGCCATGGAACTCAGGCCGTAATAGGCCCCGCCGCCGCTTCTGCCCACCTGCCCCGAGAGCATGGCCAGCGCGTTGATGAAGCGCACGTTCTGACCGCCGAAGCGGTAGCGCTGCAGGCCCCAGCCCAGAAGTGTCGCCACGGGCGCAGGCCCGGCGTAATGGTCCGCCAGCAGCACCACATCCTCGGGCCTCGCCCCGCACCATTCCAAAAGCCTTGGCACGGCTTCGGTCAGCAGATTTTCAAAGCTTGCCGGATCATGACAGCCAGCCGCCACCTCCGGCGCAATCCCCTTGCGGCGCAGCACCTCGCGCAGCACGGCCGCGGCCAGGAAGCGATCCGTTCCGGGTTTTACGCGCACGAAATGATCCGTGAATCCCTGCGCCGTGTCCGACCCCGGAGCGATGGTCACCACCGGCACGCCCTTCTTGCGCAGGGCGCGGACCATGGCCGCCAAATGCACGGAGCCTCGCGCCAGATCGCGACCCCAGTTGATGAGCGCCGAGGTGTTCAGGATGTCCGAAATGTCATTGGTGCGCAGGCAGCCGAAGTCTTTCACGCACGCCTCTATCCCGGCCTCGTCGCACAACGACCCGTGCAGGCCGGAGGCGCCAAGCGTGCGAAAGAAGAAGTTCGAGAGCGCCTTGACCACGCCCCGGTTGCCCGAACCACGCACATGCAGGATGGAGCGGGGCTCGTCCCGGTATCGGCCGATCTTTTCGGCGCACAGTCCCAGGGCTTCATCCCAGCTTATGTCCTGCCAGCGCCCACCGACTTTAAGCCGGGGAAAGCGCAGGCGATGCGGACTTGCCAGGCGTCTGCGATGCACGTCGAGCTTGGGGCAGACAAAACCCCTCGTAAAGGGATGACCCGGGTTGCCACGCAGGCGCAAACCACCCGGGCCGCTTTCGGCCACAAGGGAACAGGCATCAGGACAATCGAGGGTGCATGCGGTGATAATCATGTATTCTCCCTGGCAGGCCGCTGAAAAAACGGCAATCTGCTGCGTCAGCGAAAAAATCCAGACCGCTTATGTATGCCATATACACCGCGCGTCCTGGATTTTTTCGCTTCCTTGCATCTCACCATTTTTTCAGCGGCCTGCGAATTTTTAATTTTTCAAGCTTTCAGCTCAGGATCGGCTACGTGTCCCCAATCGTGTTCGTTTCCGTCGGTGACGGTACTAACGCCAGCGTTGACGGAAGCCAAGGCGGGAGGCAATGCTTCACCCATGTCAAACCTTCTTCATCTGTGTTCCCCGCGCCGTGAGCGGGTTGAAATCCTGGGCCGGGCGGTCAGCGAATCGAGCCACGGCACGCCCCTGTATCTGGATCACATTTCGGCTGGCTTCCCCTCCCCGGCCGACGATTACATCGAAACCGCCCTGGACCTGAACACCTATCTGATCCGTAACCCCGCCGCCACATTCATGGTCCGTGTCAGCGGGGACTCCATGACCGGGGCGGGCATAAACGACGGCGACGTCCTGGTCGTGGACCGCTCCGAGCAGCCCGCCCACGGCAGGATCGTGGTCGCGGTGCTGGACGGGGAACTGACGGTCAAGCGTCTGGTCATGAAGGAGGGTCAGACCATGCTGGCCCCGGAAAACCCACGTTACAAACCCATCGTCGTGGCCGACGAACAGGACCTGCACGTCTGGGGCGTGGTCTCGGGCGTGGTGCGGAAGCTCTAGATGCGCGACTTCTACCTCATGGTCGACTGCAACAATTTTTATGCGTCCTGCGAGCGGGTCTTCGCCCCCCGCCTGGATGGCAGGCCCGTGGTCGTGCTCTCCAACAACGACGGCTGCGTCATTGCCCGCTCCAACGAGGCCAAGGCCTTAGGGGTCGCCATGGGCGAACCGGCCTACAAACGCGAGGACTTCTTCGCCAAAAACGGCGTGCATGTCTTCTCCTCCAACTACGCCCTCTACGGTGACATGTCCGCGCGGGTCATGCAGATTCTGGGGCGGTTTGCGGACGAGACGGAAGTCTATTCCATCGACGAATGCTTTCTGCTGCTACGGGGTTTGAGCACCTCCTCCCTCTTGCGCACGGCCCGCGAAATCCGCCGCACGGTGCGGCAATGGACCGGCATCCCCGTCTGCGTAGGCATCGCCCGGACCAAGACCCTGGCCAAGATCGCCAATCGCCTGGCCAAAAAGAACGGCGGCGACGGAGTGTGTCTGCTGGAGGGCGAGGAAGACATAGACGCGGTTCTGCAGGGTCTCGAAACAGGCGATATCTGGGGCATTGGCCGCAAAAACGCGCAACGTCTCAGCGCCTGCGGGGTGCATACCGCCCTCGACCTGAAAGGTCAGGACGACGACTGGGTCCGCCGCCACCTGACCGTGACCGGCCTGCGCACCGTGCTGGAGCTGCGCCAAATCCCGTGCATCGCTCTGGAAGACACCCCTCCCCCGGCCAGATCCCTGGTCTGCTCACGCTCTTTTGGCACGCGCATCCAGAATCTCGCGAGCCTGGAAGAGGCGGTCTCAGCCTACGTGCAACGGGCCGGGGAAAAGCTGCGCCGCAAGGGTCTTGTGGCCGCAGCCGTGCAGGTCTTTCTGGAAACAAACCGCTTTCAGCCGGGACCCCAGTACGCGGGGAGCCGCTGCCGCGCCCTGCCCGCGCCCACGGCGAGCACCCTTGATCTGCACGGCCCGGCCCTTGAAATCCTGCGGGACATTCACAGGCCGGGATACAAATACCAGAAAGCGGGCGTGATCCTGCTGGACCTCTCCCCGGCCTCGGGCCGCCAGCTCTCCTTCCTGGAACCCCACGGGGAGGAAAAAACCAGACGCGACGCGCTCATGCGGGTCATGGATCGGATCAACACCGTCCAGGGCCGGGGCACCCTGACCCTGGCCGCCTCGGGCCTGGGAAAAAAGGAATGGCACATGCGCCAAGAGCGCCGCTCCCCTTGCTACACAACCTCCTGGACCGAACTGCCCGTAGCCCGCTGAGGGCGCCCAAAAACCGTTCTGGACTGCGTTGTTCACCGATTTTGGAGGGCTCATGTAGATAAGTCTACACTTCACCCTCCAAAATCGGCTCTCGCCTTGCCAGAACGATTTTTGGACGCCCTCAAAATTATTGGTTATTGAGGGCAGGTGTCCTCAATCAAAACGAATCTTCCGGATTTCAACCGCCATCCACCAAGGAACCCCATGCGTTTTGGACTGTGCTGCCTTTTTCTGGCCGAAAAAATTTCCTTCCGCACCACCACCGCCAAGGTTCTGTCCGCCATGGAGCGCAAGAAGGCCCTGGTCAAGGTTTCGGACATCTGCCTGCACAACGCAGACAACCTGCTCCTGGCCGTGCAGGCGGCGCAGCGGCTCGGCATCGGGGCATTCCGTATCATGTCGCCCCTGCTACCGCGCATGACCCACCCCGAGGTGGGCTACGAACTTGAAGATCTGCCCCAGGCCGAAACAATCTCCGCACGCCTGTCCGCAACCAAGAAGTTCGCGGGGGAGCACGACATCCGCCTGAGTTTCCATCCGGACCAGTTCGTGGTCCTGTCCTCGCCCCACGCCCACGTGGTTGAAAACTCCGTGCGCGAACTGGAATATCACGTCTTACTGGCCGAAATGGTCGGCGCGGACGTCATCAACATCCACGGCGGCGGAGTCTATGGCGACAAGGCCGCCGCCCTGGCCCGTTTCGCCGAGGTCTTCAAACGCCTGCCCGAAAGCCTGGCCACGCGGCTCAGCGTCGAAAACGACGACGTGAGCTACACCGTGGCCGATCTGTTGCCCATGTGCACGAACCTGGGCCTGCCGCTGGTCTATGACGTGCATCATCACCGCTGCAACCCCGATGGTCTCGCCGAGTGCGAGGCCACGGACCTGGCGGCAGCGACATGGCGCGGCCGCGAGCCCTACTGCCATATCTCCTCTCCGCGCGAAGGATGGCAAGCGAGCCCCAAACCCCATGCCGACTACATCGACATCACCGATGTTCCGCAGTGCTGGCGGGGCCGCGCCATGACCGTGGACGTGGAGGCCAAGGCCAAGGAGCTGGCCGTGGTCAGATTCATGCGAGAGCTGAGCGCTGGACAATGACGTTTTTTGTCATACACCCCCTGGACAAAATTCGCGGTCAGACTTATATGTAAGACATCAGTTTTCGATCATTCAGGGAGGATACGTCATGCTCAACAAAAGAAAATCTCCGAGAAAGGCCAGCCTTGAGCAGTGCAGCGTGGAGCTGTACGCATCTGCCAGAGGCCCGTACCCGTCCCGCGTCGTCAACTACAGCGACCGGGGCCTGATGATCGAGATGGATCACCCCCTGACCGCGGGAGAACCCGTAAAAATCCTTTTCCGCCCCGGAGCCGAAAACGCGCAGCGGCTGGGCGAAAGCTACTGCGTGGGCATGGTCCGCTGGTGCGCCCCGCAGGAAGGGCTGTTTTCCGGCAGATACGGAGTCGGTCTGGAGATGGCGCAAGCCTCCGCCAGAAGGAAGACTTTCCGGGCGGCCTGACGCCTCGCGGCATTCAGTCTGAATGACGGATTCCGAAAAAACGGGACCGGTTACGTTTTGCGTGCATCGCACCGCCCAAGGTTTTGACTTCTCCCGAACAACCACGGCAACCAAAGCCACCCGCAATCACCGGGTGGCTTTTTTGTAACACTCAAGGACGTGATTTATGACTCCAGAACAACGCCGGGAAATCAGAACGCGCATCGAAAAGCGCATGGAAGAACTCAAAATCACCATCGCCCAACTGGAGGAAACCTCCAAGCCGGTGTCTCTGGACCAGCCTATCGGACGACTGTCGCGCATGGACTCCATCGCCAACCAGGCCATCAGCGGCCAGCGCCTGACCGACTCCAGGCGTACGCTGATGCGGCTCGAACGGGCCATGGACAAGGTTGACGACGAACATTTCGGGGTCTGCGCCGAATGCGGCGAAGACATCGCCCCCGGCCGTCTGCTGGTCATGCCCGAAGCCACGCTGTGCGTGGACTGCGCGGAGTAGCGTCGCCCATGTCCTCCCGCACCTTCCGCCACATACTGGCCACGGGCCAGACCGAATGCTTCGATGCCGCCGGAAGGCCCGCGGACTGCATGGGCAGCGGCCAGAACGGGGAATTCCGGACCGGCCTTCCCTGGCCGGTTCCACGGTTTGACCTGCTGGAAAGCGACTTGGCCCTGGATCGCCTGACGGGTCTGGTCTGGACCCGCACGGCCAGCCTTGGGGATTTTCCCATGAGTTGGTCCGAGGCACTGGAAGCGGTAGCCCGGATGAACGACGAAAACGCCTTCGGCCATGCCGACTGGCGGCTCCCCAATCGCCGCGAGCTTTCGAGCCTGGTCAGCTACAGCCACCATCGCCCGGCTCTTCCTGCGCAGCATCCGTTCACGGTCAGCCAGACCTGGTACTGGACCTCGACCACGGCAAGCATGGCACTGAACCATGCCTGGTACGTGCATCTGGAAGGCGGCCGCATGTTCTACGGAGACAAGACTCGTGACGCCATGGTCTGGCCGGTGCGGGGACAGAGTACCGTGCTTTCGCGCACCGGACAGCGGCGATGCTGGGACGCCGCAGGGGGCGTCATCGGCTGCGCGGCAACAGGCCAGGACGGGGAGTTGCGCAACGGCGCTCCCTGGCCGGAGCCACGATTTGTGGTGGAAGAAGGCGGGGTGCGGGATATGCTGACAGGACTTTTGTGGGCGAAGTCAACGGATCATCTGGGGATCTGTTCCTGGGAGGAAGCTCTGTCGGCCGCGACAAGGCCGCGCGAAAAGGGCCGCAACTGGCGTCTGCCGACCATCCGCGAACTGGAATCGCTGGTCGACGCCGAGCATCACAACCCCGCCCTGCCCGAAAACCATCCCTTCACGGACATCCGCGAAGCCTACTGGTCCTCGACCAGCAGCGCCTACGCCCCGGACTGGGCCTACTGCCTGTACCTGCACAAGGGGGCCGTGGGCGTCGGCTTCAAGGCCAAGCGTGAATTTCACGCCTGGTTTGTATGCCAGGATTGAGCCCGGGGCTCACGCCGATGCTCCGCGCCGCGCCGGGGGGAGACGGCATGCAGGGAAAACACGTCGGCAAAATTTGCAAAGGCCTAGTCGAGGTACTTCTCCTCGATCCTGCCAATGGTCCCGTCGTCCAGCATCTTCCGGAGTTCTTCATTGAAACGCTCCACGAATTCCCGGGAAACGCGGATCTTGGAAAACCCCATGACCGTACCCTTGTCGCCCGGCGTCCGCAGGCTGAAAGGAGCCTGTTTCACTTCGGCCATCCTGCCCGTGGCCAGGAGTTCGTGCTTGCCGACAATGCTGTTGACGATAAGCGCATCAAACCGCCCCTCCAGCAGCATGCCCAAGAGGCTTGGGATGTGCGGCGCCACAACCTTCTCGATGGCCGGGTCATCGGCGAACGCGGAGGGAAAGACGAAACCGCGCACCACCCCCACTTTCCTGCCCCGCAGGTCCTCGATGCGCTCTGGCTGAAAGGCGGAATCTTTTCTGGTGAAGAAAATATAGCTCGTATCGGTTCGGTAGGGCAGCGACCAGTGCAGGTACTCGTCCCGCTCGGCCCGATAGCTCAATGAGGTGGTCAGATCCGCTTGACCCTCTTCCAGCATGACCAGCGCCCGTTTAAATGGAATCAGCTTAATGGCGGTCCTGATGCCCATGTTTTCCAGCGCAGTCATGGCTATCTCCATGTCTATTCCGGGTCCGTCGGAATGGTTCTCCGGCATCACGTACGGAGGATAGGGGGAGTTTGCCAGAATCACTTCCGCAGGAAGCGGCTGGGCCACGGTCTGGCCAGGAAAAGACAAAAGAGCTAAGTACAAAATAATTCTGAGCATATCGGGCCTCTCAATTCCTCGGCTTAGGCTGAACGCAGACCGGAAACACAAAGCGCTCATGAAGACCGCCCTTGAGCGTCTATGCCACCCCGCGCCCCGGCACGCAACGGCCCGCGACGATAATGACGTCGGCTTGGGCGAGGTGGTCGGAACAAAGAGTGCTCAAGGGAAACTTCTTTTTAAGACGCCACTGCGAAAAGTCGCGAAAGAACCTGAGTGTCATTCCCGCGAAGGCGGGAATCCATTCTTTTCAGATAGTTAAAAAAGGCATGGATCCCCTTCTTCAAGGGGATGACGACTTTTTGCAGTGACGTCTTTTTAAGGCTTGCCGAAAAATAAAGTGGCGTATGATGCGCATTTTCCTTTTCACGGCAAGGGGCTAAAGAAATGAGCGATGCGAGCGGCGCCCCGCATGCTATGGAATTTTTCCCGCCGACCCGGCTTTCCCTTTACACGATGGCGGCAATTGAGCAGTAATTTTTTGAGGAGCCACACAATCATCCTGATGAACCCTTCTCTTGACTTGCTCAGGGAAACCTCACGAAAATTCGTGGAGGAAGGACGCATGGCAAAATCTTTTGAGTCACACAAAGCGGCCCGAAATATTCTCGCCATTTGCGCCGTCGCGCTGATTCTCCTCGCCCCTCCCGCCGCTGCGCAGGATCTCCAGATGCTGCGCATTGGCACAGGAGGGCTGCTTGGCGTGTATTACCCTGTGGGCAAGGCCCTGGCCGAAGGGATCACCAAAGCCGCCATCGCGCCGGATCTTATTGCGGTGGAGCAGACAAGCGGAGGGTCCGTAGACAACCTTCACGCCCTGCTTGCCGGAGAAATCGAAGTCGGACTGGTGCAGGCGGATGTCGCCCATCGGGCCCTGCAAAGAGAAGAGCCCTTTACGGAACTCGGCGGGGCAGACCAGGTGCGCGCCGTGGCCAGCCTGTATCCGGAGCACCTTCAGATTCTCACCAGACGCGACGCAGGCATTCGAAGGATTCAGGATTTTCGGGGCAAGTCGGTGTCCCTGGACGAAGTCGGTTCAGGCACCCTCGCGGTCATGCGCATTGTCCTCGATGCTCACGGCCTCGGGGAAAAGGATTTTGACCCGGTCTATCTGAAGCCCGAGTTCACCCAGGAGCGTCTGGCCGGTGGCAAATTGCAGGGTTTCTGCCTCATGGCCGGCACTCCGACCAAGGCCATCGCCGACATCATCAACCAGGATTACTCTCTGGTGCCAATCGAACCGGAAATCGGTGCCCGTATCAGCCATGCCTACCCCTACCTCGCTGCGGGATTCATCCCCGCAGACGCGTACCAGGGGGTTCCGCAAACTCCGACCCTCGAAGTCCACGCCCTGATGGTGGTCCGGGACGATATGGATGAGCAGCTGGTGTACCGGATGACCGAGGCTCTCTGGAACGAACAGACGCAGACCCTGTTGCGCGAGGCCCATCCGCAGGGCCAGCATGTAACTCTTGATTCATCGCTGAGCGGCATATCCATCCAGCTGCATCCCGGTGCCCGGCGGTTCTACGAAGACAAGGGGCTCCTGCCGCGTGGGAGCAGCCTGCCGTGAAACTGTCCAGACGAGACGCGGAGTCATCTTTCTGGATCATCGTCGCAGCGCTTGTGGTGATGATCTTAAGCGCCGGCGTCTTTATCAACCTGACCCTGCGTTCCCTGGAGCGCAACCTGCCCACCACCCTGCTCGGCCAGCTCGAATACCTGAACCGGGTCACGGATGGACTCAGCCACCTGACGACGACTGCCGCCGTCATTGCTCACAGTCCCGAGCCCGCAGCCCTCTCGCGCATGGTAAAGGACGTTGACGGAGTCTTTGCGGAGCTGGTGCAGATGCGCAACACCTACGTTTTCGACAATCTGGTCCAGGCCTCAGCCTTTCATTCCGCCGTGGCCCCTTCCCTGGTAGACGTCCGGCAATGGCTGACCCAGGGTGTTTCAGGCCAGTCCCCTGACTCGCCCCTGACCCTGCACATCGTTCACTCACGGCTGCACAACACGCTCATGAAGGCATCCTCCCTGCGCAACGAATCCCACGCCGCGGCCCAGGCCGTCCTCCACGATCAACGCAGCAGTCTGGAAAAATTCATCAGCGGGGTCAACCTGCTCCTGCTGCTGACCGCCCTAATCTCCCTGCTGGTCCTGGCCCTGATGTTCCGGCAGCAGAGTCTCGCACGCCGCGAGTCCAGGGCGCAGGCCGAGCGCGAGCTGCTCATCACCATCCTTGAATCGACCAGCGACCTCGTTTGCACCGTCGGGCCTGACGGACAGCTCACCTTTCTCAACCAGGCCGGACGCAGGCTGCTGGGTATGGACGCAGAAGAGCCCCTGGGCGGCCGTACCATCGCCGACCTGCATCCCGCCTGGGCCATGGAGAAAATCCGCATGAAAGGCCTGCCCGCAGCCGCTTCTCCGGCCGGGCTGTGGGAAGGGGAAAACGCCGTCCTGCACCGGGACGGGCGGGAGATTCCCGTCTCGCAGGTCATCTTGTGCCATGGCCGCAGCGACAATTTTATCGGGCATTACTCCATCATCATGCGCGACATCACCGAATACAAGCGCTCCGAGGCGGCGCTGCTCCATTCCAAACTGCAAGCCGAATTCGCCAACCAGGCCAAAAGCGAATTTCTGGCCAATATGAGCCACGAAATACGCACGCCCATCAACGGCGTCATGGGTATGCTGCAACTGCTTCAGGCTGGCACCCTCGATGCCGAGCAGACAAGTTACACAACAACTGCCATCCAATCCTGCAAACGGCTGGTGCGCCTTTTAAGCGACATTCTGGATCTCTCCCGCATCGAGGCCAAAAAGCTCTCCATCCAGCTCGCCCCCATGAGCGTTTCGAACGTCTTTTGCCAGACCCGCGACCTTTTTTTGCCCATCGCGCACAAAGCGGAGGTCGAACTGTGTTTTGACACGGACCCGACTCTTCCGGCGAAAGTCCTCGGAGATGCGGCCCGCTTGCAGCAGGTGCTGTTCAACCTGGTCGGCAATGCCCTCAAGTTCACCCCGTCAGGCAACGTCACGGTTGCGGCTCACGCTCTTTCGCCCCTGAAACCGGGGCATGGCAGGGTGCTCTTTTCGGTTTGCGACACGGGCATCGGCATCCCTGACGAAAATCTGGGCACCCTTTTCGAACCGTTTTCCCAGGTCGATTCGGGATATACCCGCTCACATCAGGGCGCAGGCCTCGGTTTGTCGATCTGTAAACGCCTGGTGCATCTCATGGGCGGGAGCATCTCCGTTGTCAGCGAGGCGGGTGTGGGCACGAGCATATATTTCACCCTGGACTTCGAGGTCGAGTCGGGCCTTGAGCGCTTTACCTTGGCCAAGGACGCCGTCCCGACCATCTCTCTGGGCGGAAGGAAAATCCTCCTGGCCGAGGACGATCCCGTCAGCGCCATGGCCGCACGCGCGGTACTGCAGAAGCAAGGCGCCACGGTGAGCCATGTCCAGGACGGTCAAGCGGCGATTGAAGCCTTGACCCGCGATACTTTCGATCTGGTGCTTATGGACGTGCAGATGCCGGTCATGGATGGAGTGGAAGCCACCAAGGCCATCCGCGCGGGCCGTTGCGGAGAAGGGAGCAGGAATATCCCCATCGTCGCGCTCACAGCCTACGCCATGGCCGGAGACAAGGACATATTTCTGGATGCAGGCATGAACGGCTACGTGGAAAAGCCCGTGACCATCAAAGATCTGCTGCTCGCCATTAGCAATGTTCTGGAACATTGAACCACTTGCGTGCATTGACGGAACGCCCCCGCCACTCTATCTGTATAATGTGTCTAAAAAAATCATCCCCAAAGGAATCACCATGAAAAAAATAACTCTGCTCGTCCTCATCGCCATCTTTGCCGCCAGCGGCTGCGCCACCATGCAGCAACAGTCCAAGACAACCAAGGGCGCCACCTACGGGGCTCTCGGCGGGGCTGCGGCGGGGGCCGTGGTGGGCCAGGTCATCGGCAAGGACACCAAGGGAACCCTCATCGGCGCGGCGGCAGGAGCGGCCATCGGCGGTCTGGCCGGAGCCGGAGTAGGTCGCATGATGGACAACCAGGAAGCGGAAATGCGCCAGGCCCTGTCCCAGTCCGAAGAAGTGGCCGTTCGGCGCGAAGGCGACCTTTTGGCTCTGACCCTCAAGGGCGACGTGAGCTTTGCCGTGGACTCCGACGTGGTCCTGCCCGGCCTGTACAACGAACTTGACCGCATCGCCCAGGTTCTCATCCGATACCCCCAGACCACCATCGTGGTCGAGGGCCATACGGACAGCACCGGCTCCGACGCCTACAACCAGAGCCTGTCCGAACGCCGCGCCTGGAGCGTACAGCGCCTCCTCGTGGAACGCGGGGTTAATCCGTCACGCATCACGGCCATCGGCTATGGCGAATCCCGCCCCGTGGCCACCAACAACACCCCGGAAGGCCGACAGATGAACCGCCGCGTTGAAATCCGCGTCAACCCGAACACCAGCCAGCAGCCCTACTAGCGGCCTGTCCCCGGCCCTGGCCGGAAAGCCGCGCCATTCATCACCTTTCAACGGGTCTGTGCTTCAGGGCACAGGCCCGTTGCACGTTGGAGCCATGCTCCCTCGCTCGACCGGGACACGCTCCGGCTTTACCCGGCGCCCCCTCTTCCCAGCTTGATTGACAGTGCTCGCGCAAGACAGTATTTTTACGCACAAATCTATTCAAAATATAATTCATTTTTTAAAATAAATCAATAGTATTAGAAAGATGAATGAACCAATGCTATTCATAACTCTAGTCTAACCGAAAATAAATCCGCTTCAAAGGATGAAATCATGACTTTATCGCCAGCGGAATTTCTCGAGCAAGGCCCCGCCACTTCCAAGGAAATCCAGGTCGCGACCGGGCTTTCCCAGGCCGCCGTTTCCAGGCAACTGCAGCGGCTAAAGCATTGCGTCATCACGATCCGGTACGGACGGACCCCGCAGTATGTCATGACTCGAAACGCTTTCGGCGGCAATGACCGGCTGCCATTGGCCATGGTCGACGCCTGCGGCGACGCTGTTCTCGTTGCCCATATCCGCCCGCTGGTGACCGGTGGCTTTTATGTCGAACCATCCGCGGAGATGTCGTCGCTGCTGCTGGGAGATAGGGGGGATGGACTCTTCGACGACCTTCCGTATTTCCTGCAGGACATGGGGCCGCAGGGATTCATCGGAAGGCAGATCGCAAAAGAGCTGCACGCGCGCTTCCCCGAGTTTCCCTCGGATCCTAAATGGTGGACAACGGATCATATAGGCAGATTTTTAATCTCCAATGGAGACGATCTTCCCGGCAACTTTAAAATTGGAGAGCAGGCGCTACTGCGCGTGCGCCGGAATCCTGTACCCGTCGAAGACGCCGAGTATCCGCGTATGGCTGAAAAAGCCATGCACGGCGAAGTCCCTGGATCGTCCGCCGGAGGCGAGCAGCCAAAATTCACGGCGTTCAGCGCGAAGAGCACATCGCACGTCATCGTCAAGTTTTCACCTCCCGGTGACACTGAAATATCAAGGAGATGGCGAGACATTCTGATCACCGAACACCACGCGGCCATGGCTTTGCGTAGCCAGGGCATTCCCGCTGCAGTAACGAGACTGCTTGAGGGCAGGGAGCGTCTTTTTCTGGAATCGCAGCGCTTTGACCGATCCGGCCAGCACGGACGAATGTCCATGATCTCGCTTGCATCCATCGACGCGGAGTTTGTCGGATCGGGCTCGAATTGGCCGCGCGTCATGAAGGCTCTGGCGGAAAGGGAACTGGTATCCCCAAAGCAGGTACATGATGCGGAATTCTTGTGGTGCTTCGGAAAACTGATTCACAATACGGACATGCATCTGGGGAATCTGAGCCTGGCCATGGACTCAAACGCATTCAGGCTCCTGCCTGCCTACGACATGTGCTCCATGGGCTTTGCCCCAAGGAGTGGCGGCGAAGTGCTTCCGTATGGATTTACCCCGCAAAATCCTGAACGACTGGTTATTGATGATGAAACATATGGCGCAGTTCGCCGAGCTGCGATTGATTTTTGGGACAGCCTCACCCAGGACAGCATGATCTCGAAAGAACTCTATGTCTTCGGAAAAAGGTGGAGTTTACAAATGTAAAGCGTGTTGCTCCATCGTACTCATACAGACGCTGAGAAAGAACTCTTGTGTTGCGATCAACATATGGTCAAGCAATAATCTTTTTAGTTTCTTTCAAAACGAAAAACCCAGGTTTCCTTGAATTTAGGATAACCGGGGTTTGTTCTGCAATATGAAATGGCGGAGAGGGATACGACTGGCAGATTATACGGCCCTTGAACTCCCAGTACTTTCGGCACAACAACGTCGCTACTCAAAAAAACCAATTCACCCCTATGGACGGTCCCAGCGTATTCACCCCTTGATTGGGTTTGGACAAGCCGGCAGAGGAAAGATGAAGAAAGTGGATCTCGAAGTTGAACGCAAGGTCGTCCGTGAGAAAATAGTTCACTCCAACCGCCGCTTGCTCGTTGAATTGGAACGATGCACCCAGGTCGGGGGCACGGATTTCGGTGAACGCAATTCCCACACCGATATCAACGTAGGGAATCCAGCGTGTGCCGGTGGCAAAGTTATAGCGCAGATGGGGGGTCAGTCCGATGGTCCAGTAGCCATCGCAATTCACCTGTGGAGCGAGAAAGACCTCCCCTCGCACCTCGAAATTTCCTGCGTACCAGTGCCCGGCTCCCCAAACATCTCCGACCATACGACCGTAAGTAACCGTCATAGGGAGGAGGTCGTGTCTATCATGGCCCCCAAATATCTTTATTCCGTAGCCCATCCCGACACCAATACCAAACGTCTGCGTCCCGGCGCGAAAGCCACGGCCCACCCCGCCCGACCAGATATCGGTGGTCCCAGAAGGTGAATTGTCAATGAGCGGAGAAACGGCAGCAGGCTGAAGGTCCTCCGCATGAACAGAGAAGGGCAGGAGCAATAACAGACAGGCGACGAACACGTTCATTGGTTGAAAAATTTTCATGAGCGGCTCTCCTTATACGATGTCAAGCTGGCTTTAAATGACACATCCGGTTCGTTCGAGCGATCTGGCACCCTTGGTCAGCATGTTTGAATGCCAGCAAAGAGGCCCATTTACGTCATAAGTGAAAGAGCGTTCCTGCTCAGCCGAAGCGTGATTAAGCAACGATTACGCCAAGACGATCCTGCGGATGGCATTTCGCAACAGTCTGATTATATGGGAAAATAGCAACAATATAAGAACAGCCGAGAAGAGACTTACGCCTGAATCCGTCGCATATACCGCAACTGGGATATATGACGGGTCAGATCGAAAAAGGAATGGCCTGCCAAAAGTTGGCCAGGAAAAGCGATGACTCCCAAAAGAATCATCTCTGGTACTCCAAGTGGCCAGGAGGCGGAAATGGAAAGACGGGAACGGGTTGTGCTGAAAGGCTTTCCGGTCAGATTGCCAAAAGAAGCAGAATTGACGGAGGCTGGTCTGGGCTTCAAAACGACTCAAGGCAGGTTTCTCCGATTATGTATCTGCTTGGTGTATCCAAACAGACTCGGGGATTCCTGCCGTTGGCATGTCGCAACTATTTGTTATAGTTAAAAAAATGGCGGAGAGGGTGGGATTCGAACCCACGTACCGGGGATTAGCCGGTAACTCGATTTCGAGTCGAGCGCGTTACGGCCGGACTTCGCTACCTCTCCGCGAGGTTTTTTGAAATTTTCTTCTCCTGGCGGCGCTGTTTGAAAAAGCCGCTCAGCTTTGCGCTGCATTCCTGTTCCAGCACTCCGCCCAAGGACCAGAAGTGGTGGTTGCTCCAGGGCAACGCCGTGCCGTCCATGCGGCTGACCAGGCATCCGGCCTTGGGGTCTGCTGCTGCGTAAACCACCCCGGCCAGCCTGGCCTGGATGACCGCGCCCAGGCACATGATGCAGGGCTCCAGGGTGACCACCAGGACCGCATCGGTCAGGCGGTGATTCCCGACCTGTGCACCAGCCTGCCGCAGGGCCAGAATTTCGGCGTGGGCCGTGGGGTCGTTTTCAAATATCGTCCGGTTCTCGCCCCGGCCCAGGATACGGCCGCTGCCATCGATCACCACCGCACCCACGGGCACGTCCCCCCGCAGTTGCGCCGCAGCTGCAAGTTGCAGGGCTTCGTGCATGAGGGGCTCCCAGACCAGCAGGTCATCAGGGCCCGGCGTCGGGGAAGGCGCACAGTAGAAAGTCATGGGGTCGCTGTCAATGATCTTTGCATCCTGTTTGGCCACGATTCCGACCAGTTCGCCTACCTGGCCTTGAGATAGTCGATACCGCCCTTCAAGAGGGCCGTCCCCAGGGTGGAGGTCTCACCCCTGGTCCAACGCGGGTGGTTGGTGGGATGGTTGTAGGCTTCCGGGTGAGGCATCAGCCCCATAATCCGGCCCGAAGGGTCGGTCAGGCCGGCGATGCCCATGGGGGATCCATTGGGGTTGGCCGGATATTCCTGGGTCACTTCCCGGGTGGTCGGGTCCACGTACTGCAGGGCGATAAGATTCTGCGCCTGCAGGCGGGAGAGGGTTGTCTCGTCCCCGGGCACCAGCTTGCCCTCGCCGTGGCGCACGGGGATGTAGAGGTAATCGAGCCCTTTGGTGAACACGCAAGGAGAATCGGGGTTGATTTTGAGCGTCACCCAGCGGTCTTCGTACTTGGCGGAATCGTTGTGGCTGAGCGACACTTGGCGGGAGAAATACTCCCCGTCCAGGGCGGGCAGAAGACCCAGCTTGACCAGCAACTGAAACCCGTTGCAGATGCCCAGAATGAGCCCCCCGGCGTCGAGGAAGCTTTTGAGTTCCTCCATCAGCGACTTGCCACTTTTGGTGCGCATGTGCCGCCAGCGCAGGGCCGCGGCCTGGGCCGAGCCCAGATCGTCACCGTCGAGGAAGCCTCCGGGCAGGATCAGAAAATTGTAGTCGGCCAGCACGATCTTGTCCGCCGTCAGATCGGAGAAATAGGCGATGGTGGTCTGGTCCGAACCCGCCTGATCCGCCGCAAAGGCGCATTCCCGCTCGCAATTCGTCCCGTAGCCGGTGATTACCAAAGTCTTGACCTGAGCCATCTCCCCTCCAGAAAAAACGGCCGCAGCCGCGCTATTTGATTGAATACCCACGCCCATTACAAGCCAAGCAAAAGCGGCGCAAGCCCGAAAATAGCCCTTCCCTACTGTTTGCACTCAGCGTTCTTTCTGCTATGCAGGCACAGGTGTTTGCAGGACACCAGGGCCGCTTGACAAGCTGGAAGTCCGCTGCCAAATGTGCCGTCGGACATAATGGATGTCGAATTTCGGGCTGCCGACAGGTGGCCCATTTGTTTTGTGAACCATGGTGGACCGCGCTTTGCGCAGGCACTGGACGAAGAACATTCAGGGAACGAGGCTTAGATGAACACCAAATTTATTTTTGTGACCGGAGGAGTTTTATCCTCCCTCGGAAAGGGGCTGGCCGCCGCATCCATAGCTGCCCTGCTCAAGGCGCGGGGACTGCGGGTCTCCATTCAGAAACTCGACCCCTACATCAATGTTGATCCGGGCACCATGAACCCCTTTCAACACGGCGAGGTCTATGTCACCGACGACGGCGCCGAAACAGATCTGGACCTGGGCCATTACGAGCGCTACCTAGGCACGCACTTAAGCCAGCGCAACAACTACACGTCCGGGCGCATCTACAACACCGTCATCACCAAGGAGCGCCGCGGCGACTACCTGGGTGGCACGGTGCAGGTCATCCCGCACATCACCGACGAGATCAAATCCTCCATCCTCAGCCTGGCCAGCGACGACCTGGACGTGACCATGGTCGAGATCGGCGGCACGGTGGGCGACATTGAGGGCCTGCCTTTCCTGGAGGCCATCCGCCAACTGCGGGCGGACCTGGGCAAGGACAACGTCCTCTACATTCACCTGACACTGGTGCCCTACATCAAGACTGCGGGCGAACTCAAAACCAAGCCCACCCAGCACTCCGTCAAGGAACTGCGCAGCCTCGGCATTCAGCCGGACATCATCCTCTGCCGCGCCGAGGTGGACCTGGGCGACGACATCAAGCGCAAGATCGCCCTCTTTTGCAACGTGGACCGCGACGCCGTGTTCACCGCCATCGACGTCAACCACATCTATGAACTGCCCCTGACCCTTTATAATGAGGGCGTGGACCAGAAAATCGCCATCCTCCTGCGCCTGGCCGCCAAGAATCCGGACCTGCAGCAGTGGAAAGATCTCGTCCATACCCTGCACAATCCTAAGACCGAGGTCAGCATCGCCATTGTCGGCAAGTACGTGGACTTAAAGGAAGCATACAAGAGCCTGCATGAGGCCCTGACTCACGGCGGCGTAGCCAACACCGCGGCCATCCGTTTTCTGTATGTCAATTCCGAAGAGATCACGTCCGAAAATGTGGCCACCATGTTGGCTGAAGCCGATGGCATCCTCGTTCCCGGCGGCTTCGGCATCCGCGGCGTGGAAGGCAAGATCGCGGCCATCACCCACGCCCGCGAAAACAAGATTCCCTTTTTTGGCATCTGCCTTGGCATGCAGTGCGCGGTCATCGAATACGCCAGAAACGTCATGAGCCTGACCAAGGCCAATTCCGAAGAATTCGACCTGACCACGCCGGACCCGGTCATCTACCTGATGAAGGAGTGGTTCGACTTCCGCAAGAAGTGCGTGCAGCGCCGCGACATGACCAGCGAAAAAGGCGGCACCATGCGCCTTGGGGCCTACCCCTGCGTCATTGAAAAGGACACCCGCGCCTTCGAGGCCTACGGCAAAGTCGAGGTGTCCGAGCGGCACCGTCACCGCTACGAATTCAACAGCTCCTACCAGAGCCGCTTCGAAGAAGCCGGTCTGACCATCAGCGGCCTGTCCCCGGACAAGAGCCTGGTCGAGATAGTGGAGATCAAGGATCATCCGTGGTTCTTGGGGTGCCAGTTCCATCCGGAGTTCACCTCCACTCCCATGAAGCCGCATCCGCTTTTCCGCGAATTCATTCGCGCGGCCGTGGCCAACAAGAAACCCGAGTAAAAAAACATGATTGACTGTTCCACCCTGGTCGCCGGACGCCCCTTCCTCATCGCCGGTCCCTGCGTGCTCGAAAGCCTGGATCTGGCTATGACCGTAGCCGTGGAACTGCAGGCCATCGCCCGCGACCTGGGTCTGCCGCTCATCTTCAAGAGTTCCTACGACAAGGCCAACCGTACGGCCGGTGCCAGCTTCCGGGGCCCCGGACTGGACATGGGCCTTGACTGGCTGGCCCAGATCAAGAGCCGCACCGGCCTGCCCGTGATCACGGACATCCACGAGCCGCGCCAGGCCTCCCTGGTGGCCGAGGTGGCCGACGTGCTGCAGATCCCGGCCTTCCTCTGCCGCCAGACCGACCTACTGCTTGCCGCCGCGCGCACCGAGCGCATCGTCAATATCAAGAAAGGCCAGTTCATGGCCCCCTGGGACATGCAGGGACCGGTGGAAAAGATCCGCTCCGAAGGCTTTGACCGCATCTGGCTGACCGAGCGCGGTTCCATGTTCGGCTACAACAACCTGGTCGTGGATTTCCGCTCCCTGGTCATCATGAAGCAGCTCGGTTGCCCGGTGGTCTTCGACGCCACCCACTCGGTGCAGCTGCCCGGCGGACAGGGCATGTCCTCCGGCGGACAGCGGGAGTTCGTGCCGCCCCTGGCCAGAGCCGCTGTGGCCTGCGGCTGCCAGGGCCTGTTCATGGAGATCCACCCGGACCCGGACAAGGCCCTGTGCGACGGCCCCAATTCCTGGCCCCTGGGCAAGGCCCGCGCCCTGCTCTCGGAACTCGCGGCCATCTGGAGCATCCCCAATGAGTGCTGAACGCCTCGCCCGCGACGTGCGGCTCATGGTCCTGGACGTGGACGGCGTGCTGACCGACGGCGGCCTCTATTATGACGAATCGGGCTGCGTGCTGAAGCGCTTCAACGTCCAGGACGGCCTGGCCATCAAGATAGCCCCCCAGGTGGGAATCGAATTTGCGGTCATCACCGGTCTGGATTCCCCGGCCGTGCGCAAGCGGGTCACGGAGCTTGGCATCAAGCACTACCATCCGGGCCATCTTCGCAAGGCCCCGATCCTGCGCCGGATTTCCGAAGAGACGGGCATCCCCCTGGCGCACATGGCTTATGTCGGCGACGACTGGGTCGACGCCGCGCCCATGTCCCTGGTCGGGCTGCCCATCGCCGTGCCCAACGCCCGCCCCGAGATACTCAAGCTCGCCATCTGGACCACCGGAGCCAGGGGCGGCCATGGCGCGGTGCGCGAAGCCATTGATTTCGTCCTGCGCGCTCAGGGCAAACTCGAAGACATGTGGCAGGGCTGGCTGAGCGAATGAAACGTGCGTTGCTCTGGCTTCTTACCCTTGCATTACTGGCCGGACTGGCCATGCTGGGAAAGCACCTGTTCTGGCCCGAACAGCTGGACAACCTGTCCCTGCGGGATCTGGACGTGGACTTGAGCCTCCAGGGCGTGACCTTAAGCCAGGGCAAAGACGGCAAAAAACTCTGGAACCTCAACGCCACGGGAGCCATTTACGCCGAAGAAGGCGACGAGTTGACGCTCGCGGACCCGGTCATAGTATATTGGGGCGAACAAGGCGGCGAGCCCATAGAGGTCCGGGCTCCCAGGGGCCAGGTCTGGCAGAAGGAAGACCGGGCCAGGATGTGGGACGGAGTCAACGGAGTCCAGGGACAGTACGTCATGCGCTCCGAGACTCTTGACTATGAAGGCAAAAACCGCACTATCCTCCTCGGCGGCACGGTCAAACTGACCGGTGAGTCCATGCAAGGCCGCTCCGACACCCTGACATATTTTCTGGACAGCGGGGATTTCCGAGCCCAAGGCAACGTCCAGGTCATCATGAAATGACAAACGGGATACCTATGCGTTCACTCATGCTTTTTCTCTTCCTTGCTATCGCGGCTCCGCTGTGGGCTGCGCAGGACGTGCCGGTCAAGATCACATCCGACACCATGACCTACACCCAGGCTGGCGATCAGGTGGTCTTCAAGGGCAAGGTGTACGTCATTCGTCAGGATATCGAGCTGTGGTCCGATGTCCTGACCGTGCTTCTGGAAAAAAAGGACAGTCCGAAAAGCGCCACCCAGAGCGTGGCCGACGACCAGGGCTCCATCAAAAAGATCATCGCCCAGGGCAACGTACGCATCAAGGCGGACAAGGGCCGCACCGGCACCAGCGGCAAGGCCACCTACGAAGCCGACAAGGACCTCTTGACCATGGAGGATAACCCCGTGCTCATGGAAGGCGCCAACAAGATCCAGGGCGAGGTCATAAAGCTCTTCATCAAGGAAAACCGCAGCGAAGTCCTGGGCGGCAAGGGACGGGTCGAAGCCATTTTCAACACCAGGGGCGACACGCAGGGGATCGGACAGTGACCATCCTCGCTGGCCGGGATCTGGCCAAGCGCTACGGCACCAGGGATGTCGTGCGTGACATCAACCTCGACGTGCGCCAGGGCGAGGTCGTCGGCGTGCTCGGCCCCAACGGCGCGGGCAAGACGACGACCTTCTACATGCTCGCCGGCATTGTGCCGCCCACGCGGGGCCAGGTTCTCGTGGACGATCAGGACATCACCCGCTGGCCCCTGCACAGACGAGCCCGCGCGGGCATGAGCTATCTGCCGCAGGAGAGCTCCATTTTTCGCAAGCTCACCGTGCGCCAGAACCTGCAACTGATCCTCGAATACTCCGGCTTTTCCCCGGACGAGCAGAAGCGCACGGCGGACAGGCTCCTGGACGAACTGGGCATCGCGCGGCTTGAAGGACAACTCGCCGCCTATCTGTCCGGCGGAGAGCGGCGCAGGCTTGAAATCGCGCGAGCCCTGATCCAGGATCCCAAATTCATCCTCCTGGACGAACCTTTTGCGGGCATCGATCCCCTGGCCGTGGACGACATCCAGACCATTATCAAAGGACTGCGCAGCAAGGGCATCGGCGTGCTCATTTCCGACCACAATGTCCGCGAAACCCTGCAGATCTGCGACCGGGCCTATCTGGTCTACGACGGGCAGATCATCCTGAACGGCAGCCCGGAGGAGATCGTCGCCGACCCGGCCGCGCGCAGGGTGTATCTCGGCGAAGGCTTCAGTCTCTAGCGAACACGAATTTCCAAGGATTGCCAGGGCCTAAGCTTTATGGCAGATTCGCTACTGGGTAGTCTTGTTGCCTGCAATCCTCTGACACGGTGAAACCACACTCATTATGGGCCTTGAACTCCGACAAAATCTCAAGCTGACGCAGCAGCTGGTCATGACACCACAGCTGCAGCAAGCCATCAAGCTGCTCCAGCTCTCCAGGTTCGAGCTTCTCGAAGCCGTCCAGCAGGAATTGCTTGAGAACCCCATGCTTGAGGAAGGGGTCAAGGAAATTTCCGAGGAACACGAAATCCAGGCTCCCATGGAATCGCGCCCCGAAGTCACCTCCGAAGACGCCGAGCTGATGCGCAACGCGGACTGGGAAAACTACCTCGGAGATTTTTCCAGCACCGCCAAGCAGGTCCAGTTCAAAGAGACCGAGGCCCTCGAAGAGATGATGTCCTACGAGGCCAGACTCTCGGGCAAGCCCTCCCTGGAGGGCCATCTCTTGTGGCAGCTCTGCCTGTCCAATATCACCGAGGAAGAGGAGATGATCGGCGAGGCCATCATCGGCAACCTCGATTCCCAGGGCTATCTGATGACCTCCGCCGAGGAGATCGCCTCCGAGACACTCTCTCCGCTGGCCCTGGTCGAGTCCGTCTTGAGCCGCCTACAGCGCTTCGACCCCGTGGGCGTGGCCGCGCGTTCGCCCCGGGAGTGCCTGCTCATCCAACTCGAAATGCTCGGCCAGGATGACCCCATTCTCGTCTCCCTGGTGGGCGAGCACCTCGAAGACATTGAAAAGCGCCGCTACAAGCCGCTGTTGCGCAAGTTCAAGATTCAGATGGAAGACCTCAAGGCCTATCTGGACATCATGCAGTCCCTGGACCCCATGCCGGGGGCCAGCTACGGTAGCGAGAGCACCATCTATGTCAGCCCGGATGTTTTCGTGTACCAATACGAGGGGGATTTTGTCATCGTCATGAACGACGACGGGCTGCCCAAGCTGCAGCTAAGCCCCTATTACATGGAAGACATGCATCTGGCCGTCAAAGGCCCGGACCGGGAATACCTGCACGACAAAATGCGCTCGGCCATGTGGCTGATGAAGAGCTTGCACCAAAGGCAAAGAACATTGTATAAAGTGGTTGAAAGCATTGTCAGGTTTCAGCGCGGCTTTTTCGAGCACGGGGTGACCAAGCTCAAACCGCTGATCCTCAAGGATGTGGCCGACGACATCGAGATGCACGAATCAACGGTCAGCCGGATCACCACGAGCAAGTACGTGGCCACCCCGCACGGGATCGTGGAGCTCAAATTTTTCTTCAATTCCGCGCTGGAAATGGATGACGGAACCCAGGTCGGCTCCGAGTCGGTCAAGGCCATCATCAAGAAAATGGTCAGCGAGGAAGACGACAAGCACCCCTACAGCGATGAAAAAATCGCTGCGGTGCTCAAAGAGACTCTGGATGTGAACATCGCCCGGCGGACAGTGGCCAAATACCGCGCGGTGCTGGGCATTGAATCATCATCCAAGCGCAAACAGGTATTCTAAAAATCCTGCCCAGCTCCGCCCTTTTTCGGGCAGATCAGGGCTGACCCTCAACAATCGAGGAGGCTTCCATGAGGATTACCTTCAATTTCAAAAACTTCGATCCTTCAGACCATCTGCGCAAATACGCCCGGGACCGCTTCGGCAAGCTTGCCAAATTCATGACCGGCACCCCTGACGCCGACCTGCAGGTCAATCTCGAAGTAGAGAAATTCAGGCATATCGCCGATATAGTACTGACGGGAAAGAACGTACATATCTCCGCCCGCGAGGGCAGCGAAGACATGTACTCCACCGTCGATCTGGTCTGGGACAAGCTTGAGGCCCAGATGCGCAAGGTCCGCGACAAGGACAAGAGTCACCGCAAGGGCGGTGCCGACAGCCAGCGCATGGACGCAGGGAATTATGAGGAGGACGCTGGCGTCCCGCGCAAACCCCTCATCCAGAAGACCGACGACTTCTCGCCCAAGCCCATGATCGTGGACGAGGCCGCCCTGCAGCTCGAAAGCACGGACAACGAGTTCCTGGTTTTTCTCAACGCCGAAACCGAAAGGGTCAACGTGATCTTCCGCCGCAAAACCGGTGACTTCGGCCTGATCGACCCTGGGGTATAGGGAATGAAGCTTGCTGAATACCTGGACAAGGATTTGATCATCTCCGACCTCTCGGCCAGGACCAAACTCGAGGTCCTGGCCGAACTCGTTTCGCCGCTGTCAGCCAAATTCCCGGACCTCGACCCCAAACGCGTGGCCCAGGTCCTCATGGACCGTGAAATGCTCGGGACCACGGGCATCGGGGACGGCATCGCCATACCCCATGGCAAGCTCGACAGCATCGATCAGGTCCTGGTCATCGTCGGCCGCAGCCGCGAAGGGGTGGATTTCGCCAGTCTCGACCACAAGCCGGCCAGCATCTTCTTTACGGTGCTGGCCCCTTCAAGCGTGGTCGGGCTGCACTTAAAACTCCTGGCCACGGTCTCCCGCCTGCTCAAAGACAGCTCCTTCAGGCAGGCCTTCGCCAACTCCCCCGACCAGGAAGGTCTGTGGCAGCTGCTGCAGACCGTCTAGACCGGATACGCCGGAGAATCCCCATGCAGCCTCTCAGCGAACAGAAAAACGTGGTCATTGTGTCCGGCATGTCCGGATCTGGCAAAAGCACGGCGCTCAAAGTCTTCGAGGACATGGGCTTTTTCTGCGTAGACGGGCTTCCGGCGCGCATGGCTCCGGCCCTCATCGAACTGTTTTTCAATTCCTCCGCCAAGGACTACCCCGGCCTGGCCATGGGCATGGATCTGCGCCAGCCCGATTTCGTGGGCCAGTGGAAGGAAGTGCTCCTTGATATCCAGAAGTTTTCCGTGCGGCCGACAATCCTCTTCACGGACTCTTCAAACCAGATTCTGCTACGCAGGTACGCCACCACCCGCCGCCCGCATCCGTTGGCCTCAGGCAACCTGGGCCTTGAGGGGGCGCTGGAGCGTGAACGCGAGATCCTCGAACCCATCCGCACCCAGGCGGATCTGGTCATCGACACGTCGCATTATTCGGTGCACGATCTACGCCGGGTCATCCAGGACAAGTGGGAGAGCCTGTCTTCCCGCAGCCAGGGCATGCGCGTGCATCTGATCTCCTTTGGCTTCAAGTACGGGGCTCCGGCCGAGGCAGACATGGTCACGGACCTGCGCTTTCTGCCCAATCCCTATTTCGACGAGTCACTGCGACCCATGTCGGGAAAGGACGATGCCATCGCCCGCTTTGTACTGGACAGCAATCCGGGCCGCGAATACCTGCGCAGGCTCTTGGAATTTCTTGACTTCACCCTGCCGCTGTACGCGGCGGAAGGACGCTACCGCCTGACCATGGCCTTCGGGTGCACGGGCGGCAGACACCGTTCCGTGGCCGTGACCGAGGCCGTTCTGGCCCATTTGCGCGCCCGGGACTACAACGTTTCTGTTGAACACCGGCATTTCAGTCTTGGATAATCTGGAGGAGAAATGGTTGGAGTGATCGTGGTGACCCATGGCCAGTTCGGCAAATATCTGCTCGAAGCGGCGCAGACGATTCTGGGCCCGCAGGAACAGTGCGCCCATATCGCCGTCGAGGGCTCCGTAGAGATGAGCGCTCTGCTCGCGGAACTCAAATACACCGTGAAACAGATGGAAACGGGCGACGGCGTGATCATCCTGACCGACATGTTCGGCGGCACCCCGTCCAACATCAGCCTTTCGCTCCTGCAACCTGGCAAGGTCGATGTGCTGACCGGTGCCAACCTGCCCATGTTGCTCAGGATTCTGGGCATGCGCAGCCAGGAACTGTCCCAACTGGCTCAGGAAGCCAAAAACGCGGCCATTCAGGGCATCGTCGTCGCCGGCGAAGTGCTCAGCCGAAAAATCACCGAGACATAAGCGTGCACTGGTTCCGTATCGACAACCGCCTCGTCCATGGCCAGATCATCGAGGCCTGGCTGCCGCACATCAGGGCCAAGACCCTGCTGGTCGCCAACGACGACCTGGCTACGGACGAACTGCGACAGGAGATCATGAGCCTGGCCGTGCCGAGCGACATCTCCTTTTTGTGCTGCACGGTGTCTCAGGCGGCGGCGATGCTGCAGAGCATACGCAAGGAAGACCCGGGCCAGCATGTGCTGATCCTTTTTTCCGACTGCGTCGACGCCAGGGCCGCGCACATGGCAGGACTTTCCTTTTCCTTGGTCAACATCGGCAATCTGCATTACGGACCGGGCAAGGAGCAGGTGTGCGAGCACATCGCCCTTGGCGCTGAAGACCGCTCCTGCCTCAAATACTTCCGCGAGCAGGGCGTGGAGGTCGATTACCGCTGCGTGCCCTCGGCAACGGCCAAGGTCAACCTGTGAAAACTTCTGAACCGATAGCGACATGCTGAGCGCTCACGACATCATCCTGCTGGCCGGAGGAAGTTTTTTTTTGCCCTCCTGTCCCTGACCCGCGTCGCCGTAGACCTGGGTTTTGTCCATCGCCCCATCTTTGCCGCCCTGCTCTGGGCGGGCCTGACCTTCAGCCTTCAGCCGGCCATGAGCGCCGGGATCTTCTTCGAACTGCTCTGGCTTGATCTGTTCCCGGCCGGCACCTACATCCCGCCGCACGCCCTTCTTTCCCTGACCGCCACCCTCACGCTCCTGTCCTGCCTGCCGGATGCCGACATGCGCGTCACGGCGCTTGTTGTCGTCGCCACCCTGCCCCTGGCCTATCTGGGAGCGTGGGTCGAGCAACTGCACCGCAAGCGTCAGAATGCTGGCTACAACCAGTTGCTGACCTGGAACCGCAGCGGCGGCATGAACGTCTTTGCGCCCGACCGGCTCACAGCCAGGGCCCTGGGCGAAATTTTCGCTATCAATTTCGCAGTCCTTTTCCTCTGTCTGATCCCTCTTCTCGCAGGCGTGCGTATGTTGCAGCCGCTGCTTGCCGGAGGCATGCAGCCGACCTGGCCCATGCTCTGGATCGGTGCCTGCGCCGGGGCCATCCTTGCCCTGCGCGTACCCAGGGCCTACGCTCTGGCCGGGGCCGCGTTGGTACTTGGGACCCTCATCACCCTGTGATCTTCAATGTTCTCTCTTGGCAGCCGCGAATAATTGTGATATTTGGCACAAAGTCTTAGTTCGCCAATAAACCCTTGTAGGAGGAATACTATGTCCGTTTATGTTTTTGGTCACAAGAATCCCGATTCCGATACCGTTTGCAGCGCCATTGCGCTGGCCGATCTGAAGAGCAAGCTCGGCGTAGCCTGCACCGCCACCGCGCAGGGCGAGCTGCCCCCCGAGACCAAGTTCATCCTTGAGAAGTTCGGTGTTGCCGCTCCCGCCGTGAAGACCGATTTCGCCGGTGAAAAAGTTTTCCTGGTCGATACCTCCGACCTGGCTCAGCTGCCCGAGGACATCAAGCAGGCTGAAGTGCTCGGCATCGTCGACCACCACAAGCTGGGCGACCTGACCACCTCCACCCCCCTGGAATGCTGGATCTGGCCCGTTGGCTGTACCTCTACGGTCATCACCGCCATGTACAAGTTCCATGGCATTGAAATTCCCAAGAACATCGCCGGCATCATGCTGTGCGCCATCCTGAGCGACACCGTCATCTTCAAGTCCCCGACCTGCACCCCGGCCGACAAGGAAGCCGCTGCCGAACTGGGCAAGATCGTCGGCATCGCCGACCTGGCCGCTCTGGGCATGGAAATGTTCAAGGTCAAGTCCGCCGTTGAAGGCACCCCGGCCCGCGAGCTGGTTCTGCGCGACTACAAGGACTTCAACATGAACGGCACCAAGGTTGGCATCGGCCAGCTGGAAGTTGTCGATCTGTCCATCCTCGACGCCGTCAAGGGCGACCTGGCCGCCGACATCGTCGCGCTGAAGGCCGAGAAGGGCAATCACTCCGTGTTCCTGCTGCTGACCGACATCATGAAGGAAGGCTCCGAGATCCTCATCGCCTCCGACGACGCCTCCGTTGTCGAGAAGGCCTTCGGCGTCAAGCCCGTAGACGGAAAGGCATGGCTGCCCAAGGTCATGTCCCGCAAAAAGGACGTTGTGCCCAAGTTCGAAAAGGCTTTCGCCTAAGTCTTGGCTCTTTGAATGTAAGAAGCCCGTCCAGGTTCGCCTGGGCGGGCTTTTTATATTCTCCGGAAATCTTCTCACCATAAAATATTGTGAAAATCACTGCGGGGTGGGGCGGTTGTCCCGGACAGGGGCCGCCGACTGTCTGACTGAGTGTGGCATCGTTTGTTGAATCATCGCGTGCCGCCTGAAAAACCGGAGTATGGTCGGCAGGGGCGATGATTCAACTCTACGAGGCCTGCGAAGGAGTTTCGGCGGCCCCTGTCCGGGACAACCGCCACGCCCCGCTTCCGCACCACCCATTGACGTCCCGCTTCCGCACCACGCTTCCGCAGCACGCCTTGGCCCCCCGCTTCCGCACCACGCCTTGGCGCCACGCTTCCGCAACCCCTCCAAAACCGCTTCCGTTCCAGGCCTGCTACTGCAGCTTCGCGCCACCCACGTCCGCCCGCAAGGCATCGACCTTGCCGCGCAGATACGCCGCGACCAGATCTCCCATGTCATCGCTTCCCGAATGTTCGCGCGCGTACCGGCGCAGATCTTCCTCGGTCTGCTGTTCCATGCGCTCGGACTCCATGAACATGAGGAAAACCAGGCCAAGGGCGGCGTTGTTCTCGACGCTGCCGTCGCACAGGTGCTGCAATTGTTCGTCCGGCACTGTCTCGAAGAGCTTCTCGGAGAATTCGTCGATCCATTTGGAATACAGGTCAGGCATGAGGTCGGGAATGAGTTCAGCGAGCCGCTTGGCCGCGTCCTCGGGGACGTTGGGCATGGTGACCAGGAAATACTCGGTCAGGGCCTCCTGGCGGCGCTCACTGCTGCCAGAGAATTTATCCAGAATGACAAGAAAGATATGGGCCCGCATCTGGGCCTGAGACAAAGACATACGTTCTCCTATATTCCGAAAGGGGCCAGGCAGCGGGGGTTCTCCGCCACGGCGGCCATGACGATACGGGCGCAGGCCTCGGCATCGGACCCGGCATGGTGATGATTGAGGTCAAGGCCCAGATGTCGACACACATCCGGCAGTTTGGTCGGGCGCAGGCTCCACAGGTTGCGGGCCAGGTCCACGGTGCAGACAAAAGGCAGACTCGGCGCGGGCAGCCCGGCCATGGTGCAGCATGCGCCAAGCACCGAGCGGTCGAAGCTGGCGTTGTGCGCGGCCAGAAAATCAACTCCTTCCAGGAAGCCCGCGTTCTCAATCCAAAACTCCCGGAAAGGGGGCGCGTCCTTGACGTCGGACCAACGGATACCGTGCACGTTCACGCAGAACGGGGAAAAGCGCGAGCGCGGCGGGCGGATCAGGCCGTAGAGCCTGTCTACTATCTCACCACTGCGAACCTTGGTCAGGCCCACGGCGCAGGCGCTGTCGCGGCGCGAATCCGCGGTTTCGAAATCGATGGCCACATAGGCCCGAGAGCAGTTCATATCAGCAGATGCGCGGCAACTGTTCGCCTTCAAGCATGTCCATGAGTCGGGTGCCGCCCAGAGGCGTTTCGAGCACGACTTTGCCGGGGTGTTCGCCCCGCACCTCACCGATCTGCACCGCGTCCGCGCCGAGCGGGTCGGAGCGCATGATGGCCAGGGCCGCCTCGGCGTGCTCCTGGGGCAGGATGCAGATGAACTTGCCCTCGTTGGCCAGGTACAGGGGATCGAGCCCCAGGAAGGAGCAGCCGCCGGTGACTTCGGGACGGACCGGGATTTTCGACTCGAAAATCCGGCATTCCACGCCCGACTGGCCGGCGATTTCGTTCAAAGTCGTGGCCAGACCGCCCCGGGTGGGATCGCGCAGCACATGCACGGACGGGATGGCTTCAAGCAGCCGCACGATGAGATGGTTGAGGGACGCGCAGTCCGAAAGCACGGGGGCCTCGAAGGTCAGGCCTTCGCGCTTGGAGAGGATGGCCAGGCCATGATCGCCCATGAAGCCGCTGATCAGGATGGCGTCACCGGGGGCGGCCCGGCGTCCGCTGGGCGCCTCGTCCACAAAAATTTCGCCTATCCCGGTGGTGTTGATGAAGATTTTGTCCACCGCGCCCTTGGGCACGACCTTGGTGTCGCCGGTGACCACCAGCACTCCGGCCTCGCGGGCGGCATTGCCCATGGACTGAACGATGCGCTCCAGGTCGGCCATGGGCAGGCCTTCTTCGAGGATGAACCCGCAGGTCAGGTACCGGGGGCGCGCGCCGAGCATGGCCACGTCATTGACCGTGCCGTGCACAGCCAGGGACCCGATGTCGCCGCCGGGAAAAAAGATGGGGTCCACGGTGAACGTGTCGGTGCTCACGGAAATGGGGCCCTTGATCTCAAGGAAAGCTGCGTCATCAAGACGGTCGAGGATTTCGTTGCCCAGATATTTGAGAAAAAGCTCGCCGATGAGCCGATGCGAAGCCTTGCCGCCGCTGCCGTAATCAAGAAGAACCCTTTCCACTCGCTTCCCCCTTGCGTGACACCTTTGTAACCAACTGATCCGAATAGAAAAACAACTAATTAATCGAGACTCAAAATATGCGGCACGCGGCTCGTTGTCGACAAGGTCCTCGGCCCCGTAGCAAAAGACCGAGTCATCCCGCGTTGACGGGGCATTCATCGTTTTTTGAAGTTTCGACATGTGCGGCACGCGGCCCATTGTCGGCATGGCCCACGGCCCCGCCGGAACTCCTTCGCTGGCCTCGTAGAGTTGAATCGTTGCGTGACAGGCGGCAAACCCGCGCCGCACGCCAGGCAACGATTCAACAAACGATGCTCTGGCTCAGTCAAACAGCCGACGAGGCCGTGGGCCATGCCGACAACGAGCCTTGAGGGACTGGCGGGTGTACTTTTCCGCTTCGCGCCAAGTCATCCCCTTGAAGAAGGGGATCCATGCCTTTTAAGCACTTGAAAAAGCATAGATTCCCGCCTGCGCGGGAATGACACTCAGGTTCTTTCGCGACTTTTTTGCAGTGGCCGTTTTTGGAGGGCGACGTGTAGCCGACTACATGAGTCCTTCAAAATCGGCGAGCAACGCAGCCCAGAACTCCCTTAAAATTCGGCAAAATCCCCAGAGACCGTCGAAAATTGATTCTGGCAAGGCGCGAGCCGTTTTTGGAGGGCGATGTGTAGCCGACTACATGAGCCCTTCAAAATCGGCGAGCAACGCAGTCCAGAACTCCCTTAAAATTCGGCAAAATCCCCAGAGACCGTCGAAAATTGATTCTGGCAAGGCGCGAGCCGTTTTTGGAGGGCGATGTGTAGCCGACTACATGAGTCCTCCAAAAACGGGGAGCAACGCAGTCCAGAACTCCCTTAAAATTCGGCAAAATCCCCAGAGACCGTCGAAAATTGATTCTGGCAAGGCGCGAGCCGTTTTTGGAGGGCGATGTGTAGCCGACTACATGAGTCCTTCAAAATCGGCGAGCAACGCAGTCCAGAATCAATTTGCGGCGGTCTCTCCTAGATTCTGTATTTGTAGTAGGCCGCACACGACCCTTCGGTGGAAACCATGCACGGTCCCACCGGGGAGGCGGGGGTGCAGGCTTTGCCGAACAGCGGGCACTTCTCCGGCGACATCTTGCCCTTGAGCACGTCGCCGCAGCGACAGCCCTTGATTTCCGGGACATCGCGCAGTTCCATGCCGAAAACGCGCATGGCATCATAGGCCGCATACTCGTCGCGGATGGTCAGGCCACTGCCGGGGATGAGGCCGATGCCTCGCCACAATGCGTCGCAGGGCGAAAAAACCTCGTTCATGACCGAGACGGCCTTGGGGTTGCCGCCGTCGGACACCACGCGGGTGTAGGCGTTGACGACCTCGATCTTGCCTTCGTTTCGCATGGTCACAAACATGTACAGGGCCTGCAGGATGTCCACGGGCTCGAACCCGGCCACCACTGCGGGCAGGCCGTACTTGGAAGCCAGGAAACGATAGGGCTCGACGCCGATGATGGCCGAAACATGGCCGGGCAGCAGAAAAGCCTGGACCTGCAGCTCCGGATCCGCCACCAGAGCGTCCAGGGCCGGGGGGACGAGCTTGTGGAAGCAGAGTACGGAAAAATTGGTTATGCCCTGCTCGCGGGCCACCTTGACCGTGGCCGCGATGGCCGGGGCCGTGGTCTCAAAGCCCACGCCCAGAAACACGATCTTGTCGCCGGGGTTGTCCTGGGCGATCTTCAGGGCGTCGAAGGGGGAATAGACGACCTTGACGCGGGCCCCTTCGGCCTGAGCGCTCTTTAAAGTCTTCTTTTCCGGGCCGGGCACGCGCATCAGGTCCCCGAAAGTGGCGATGATGGCATTCTTATCGGCCAGTTCGAGGAAAGCGGCCACTTCGCTGTCATGGGTCACGCAGACCGGGCAGCCGGGGCCGGAGAGGTGCACGACCTTGTCGGAGAGCAGGGAGCGCACCCCGCTGCGAAAAATGGAAACCGTATGCGTTCCGCACACTTCCATGAATCTGAGTTCCCCGTCCAGCTCGGCGTGGATGCGATCAAGCAAGGTCTTGCACAGCTGGGGGTCCTTGAAATTGTCAAACAAGTTCAATGTTCAGCCCTTCCTCGAAAAGTTTCAGGGTAGCGATGGCTTCTTCCCGATCCAGGCGGGTCAGGGCGAAGCCAGCGTGGACGATGACATAGTCGCCCACTTCCGGAAATTCGGAAATCACGTCCAGGCGAATCACGTGTCGTGTCCCGCCAACCTGTACTTCAGCACTTTGTCCGTCGATCTTGAGCACTTCCATCGGAATCGCTAGGCACATGGGGCACATCTCCTGCTTTGCTTTTTATCAACGCTGTTGCTAAATCCCTGGATGTTTCGTGTCAATGAGCTCTTCCCGCACCAGCAAGCCTCAAAGGTCCGCAGATGTACCACCTTGAAGTCCCCCTGACCCCCATCCCCGCCGAGGCGCGGGGGCGCATTCCCACTGACGACGAATGCCGGGCATGGTGGAACACATACGGCATGCTGAGCCATATCAAGGACCACAGCGAACTGGTGGCCGGGGTGGCCACGACCCTGGCCGTGCTTGCGGCTGACAAAGGGCTGGGCAATGCGCACGGCCTGACGCGCGACGATTTCATCCAATCCGTACGTGCGGCGGGCCTGCTGCACGATCTGGGCAAGACCTATTCCATCGCGCACGGCGGCGACCACAGCCAGATCGGCGCGGCCTGGGTCATGGACCTGATCCGAAGCCCCCGCATCGCTCAAGGTGTCGTGCACCACGTGCACTGGCCCGGCCCGCTGGACCTGGACAGGCATTTCCTGCCCCTGGCCATCATCTACGCCGACAAGCGGGTCAAACACGACACCATCGTCGGCATAGAAGAACGCTTCGCGGACCTCTTCGAGCGTTACGGGCACTCCGAGCGCAGCCGGGAGTGGATCACCCGCTCCTTCAACCAGGGCCGCGAACTCGAACTCATATTCAGCACCTTTTTGGGAGATAATATACATGAATATCCTTTTGATCGCCGGCGGCTGGTCCGGTGAACGCGAAGTATCCCTAAGCGGGGCCAGACAGATCGATAAGGGCCTGCTGGCGCTGGGGCACGATGTCACCCACTTCGATCCGGCCCGGGACCTGCGCGAGCTTTACGAGGCAACTACGGACCAGGATTTCGCCTTCATCAACCTGCACGGTTCCCCCGGCGAAGACGGCCTGATCCAGTGCCTGCTGGAGCGCATCGGCATGCCCTATCAGGGCTCGGACTCTCGCGCCTCGCTCCTGGCCCTGAACAAGGCCGTGTCCAAGCAGCTCTTCGAGGCCGCAGGGCTCTGCACCCCGGACTGGGAATTCGTGCCCGCCTGCCATGTTGCGAAGTGGCGGCCGCTTTTGCCCTTTCCCCTGGTGGTCAAGCCCAACACCGGCGGTTCGAGCCTGGGCGTGGGCATTGTCACGACCGAAGCGGAACTTGAAGCCTACCTCCTGCAGTCCGAAATTGCCGGACAGGACCTCCTGGCCGAAACGCTGATCCAGGGCCAGGAGCTGACCTGCGGGGTGCTCGAAGGAGAGACCCTGCCGCCCATTCTCATCCTCCCCAAAAGCGGGGTTTTTTTTGATTACGAAAGTAAATACGTGGCCGGGGCCACGGAAGAGATCTGCCCGGCTCCGATCCCCGTGGAGCTGACCGAAAAATTGCAGGCCATGGCCCGCGCCGCCCACGACGCGCTCGGCCTTTGCGACTACAGCCGGTCGGATTTCATGCTCGCAACGGACGGGACCGCGTATCTGCTGGAAGTCAACACCCTGCCCGGCATGACCGCCACCAGCCTCCTGCCCCAGGAGGCTCAGGCCGTGGGCCTGTCCTTTGAGCAACTTCTGGCCCGGCTCGTGGAACTGGGCCTGCGTAAGAAACGCTGATGCGCCGTCTCTCTGCGGACCGGCTCTTCGGCACCCTCTACACCCTGCTGTGGTGCCTGGCCGGGCCGCTGACCTTTCTCTCGCCCAGGATGCGCCAGGGTTGGAAAGAACGCCTCGGGCTCGGCAAGGCCCGCCCTTGCGATATCTGGATCCAGGGAGCCTCGGCCGGGGAATGCGGGCTCGCGGCGAGCCTGCTGGAACACCTGCGGGGAGTGCCGGTGCTGGCCACGTCCTGCACCAGCCAGGGGCTTGACGTGCTGGACAAGGTGGACTCGCCCGATCTGCAGACCCGCATGCTGCCCTTGGACCTGCCGCTCATCATGGGCCGAATCCTCGATCAGGCCCGTCCCAGGGTGGTGGTACTCCTTGAAACCGAAATCTGGCCCGGCCTGCTCATGGCCTGCGCGTCACGGGACGTGCCCGTGGTGGTCGTCAATGGGCGCATGACCTCCGGGTCTTTGGCCGGGTACCTGTTCCTGCGCCCGCTGCTGCGCCGCTGGGCCCCGCAGGCCATCGGGGCCATGGCCCCAGACGATGCCGTGCGCTTCGGGCTGGTCTTCGGGGCCAAGAGAACCACGATCACCGGCAACATCAAGTTCGACCGCGCCTTAAGCACCCCGCTCATCCCGCGCCACGAAAATCCCCTGGCCGGACTCGTTGCCCAGGAAGGATTCGTGGTGCTCGGCTCCGTGCGCGAGCAGGAGGAGCCGCAGGTGCTGGAACTTATCCGGGAGCTGCGCCGGGGAGATCCCGAGTGCGTCATCGGCCTTTTTCCCCGGCACATGCACCGCATCAACGCCTGGCAGGAGATGCTGGCCCGCGACGGGATACCCTTTGTCCTGCGCAGCGCACTGCACAGCCTGGCGCAGCCCGGCAGCGTCGTGCTCTGGGACAGGTTCGGGGAAATGCCTCCGGCCTATGCCCTGGCGCGGCGCGCCTTTGTAGGCGGAAGCCTGGCGCGGCTCGGCGGGCAGAACTTTCTTGAACCCCTGGCTCAGGGCGTGCAGGCCTGCGTGGGCCCGCACACCCGCAATTTCGACTGGGTGGGAGCGGAGATATTTGAGAGCCTTGTCCGCAAATGCAGCACGGTCCAGGACATCGCGGCCTTCCTCCTCTCCCCCGCCCTGCCGCGCGCGCAGGTGCGCGAAGAGGCTTTGGCCTTTGTTCGCGCCAGGCAGGGCGCCACGGCCGCATCCTGTGAACTCATCCGTCCCTTTCTCAACCGGAGCCCCCATGCCTGAGGTCATCGCCATCATCCCGGCCAGATACGAAAGCTCCCGCTTTCCGGGCAAGCCTCTGGCCATCATCCATGGCAAGCCCATGTTCTGGCACGTCATGCACCGCGCGAGCCTGTGCCCGCTGATCAGCGCCGTGGCCCTGGCTACGGACGACGAGCGCATCTTCAGGGCAGCCCGCGAATTCGGACTCACCGCGCTCATGACCAGCCCAGACCACCCCAGCGGCACCGACCGGGTGCTGGAGGCAGCGCGTCTCCTTAAAGCGGCCCCGGACAGCGTCATCGTCAACGTGCAGGGCGACGAACCGGCGCTGAGCCCAAAAATGCTGACCGAGCTGGTCAGTCCCTTTGATAATCCGGCCGTACAGGTCACCACCCTGGGGCACATCATCAGCCCGGAAGAGGCCCAGTCCCCGGACCGGGTCAAGATCGTGCGCGCCGCGGATGGCCGGGCCCTTTATTTTTCACGCGCGACAGTCCCTTTTGGACGCGACAACATCCCGGAATATATAGGACATATTGGTCTTTACGGACTGCGCATGTGCGTCCTTGAAAAATTCAGCGCTTTGGGCGAAAGTCCCCTGGAGCGGCTGGAGAAACTGGAACAACTCCGGCTGCTCGAAGCCGGCATCCCCATCCACGTGGCCCTCACGCGGCACAGAAGCCACGGCGTGGACCGCCCCGAAGATCTGCAAACAGTCAGCGAACTCATGCGAGGAGAACACCATATATGAAAGCTATTCTGGCCCTTGAGGACGGCACCTGGTTTGCGGGTCAGTCCTTCACCGGCCCCGGCGAAGCCGGCGGCGAAGTCATCTTCAACACCGGCATGTCCGGATATCAGGAAATCCTGACCGATCCGTCCTATTACGGACAGATGGTCTGCATGACCTACCCGCTCATCGGCAACTACGGCGTCAATCTGGAGGACGTGGAGTCCTCGCGCATCCATTGCCCGGCCATGATCGTCAAGGAGTGCTGCAAGGAACCGTCGAGCTGGCGCTCCAAGGAGAGCTTGCCGGACTACCTCGTGCGCCACGGCATCATGGGCCTCGAAGGCATCGACACCCGCGCCCTGACCCGTCACCTGCGCATTCATGGCGCCATGCGCGGGTTCATCTCCACGGACGACCTGACCCCGGAGGAGATCGCGGCCAAGGCCAAGGCCCTGCCGTCCATGGAAGGCGCCAACCTGGTCGAGTTTGTGGCCCCAAAGGAGCCTTATTACTGGGACGGGACAGGCCCGGTGCCCGCGAAGATGGACGGCGACCTGCCGCTTTGGCCGAAAAATTCCGAGGGCAGCCTGCGCGTGGTCGTGTATGACTACGGCATCAAATGGAACATCCTGCGCCTGCTGGCCGGGGAAAACCTGACCATCCTGGCCGTGCCGCCGGCCTTCCCGGTGGAGCTCGTCAAGAAATTGGCGCCAAACGGCATCTTCCTGTCCAACGGCCCCGGCGATCCGGCCACCTTGAAAACAGAGATCGGCATCATACAAGAACTCTGCGAACTCTATCCTGTGGGCGGCATCTGCCTTGGGCACCAGCTCCTCGGCATTGCCCTCGGCGGGACCAGTTTCAAGCTCAAATTCGGACATCACGGCATCAATCATCCCGTGCGTGACGATATTACCCGAAAGATTGAAATTTCTTCACAAAACCACGGTTTTTGCGTAGACATCTCCAATCTTTCGTTCCTGGAGCAGACGCACCTCAACTTGAACGATCAGACCCTGGAAGGTTTCAGGCACAAAACCAGGCCCATCTTCAGCGTTCAGCATCACCCTGAAGCCGGCCCCGGACCGCACGACAGCCAGTACTTTTTCCCGCGGTTCAGACGCATGGTCGAAACCGGCCTGGTCCAATAAACATCTAGATCGCGCACGCCGCGCAAGGAGCGTCCATGTCAGCAGAGATTCTCAAGGCCAAGAAACAGCTTGGAGAAGTCAATATGCTGCTCAAACAGGGCAAGCTCCTTGCCGCCGTGGCCAATCTGCACGAGGCCGTCGGGTTCATCCTCAAGGCGCAGCTCATGAAGCATGAGATGCAGTCCTTCACCGAGTCCCTGGACAAGGCCGCCTACCACCTCGCCAACGACCGCGAACTCAAGAAAATCTACCCGCTCCAAATCAGCTACAAGCCTGGTGAAGAGCGGGAACTTCTTTCCAGCCTCTACTCTCTCTTGGCCTTTCTTCAGGAAAATCTTGCCGACGAGGCCAACTCGCACGTGGCCGCGATGGCGGAATACCGGCGCAAACAGCTGGAACTGGCCAAAAAACTGCTTGAGGGCGACGAAACCGCCAAGGCCCAGCAGGTCTGCGGACGGCTCATCGACGCGGCCAAGAGCGACACGGAACTCAAAGTCACCGTGGCCGACATCTTCCTGGAATTCGGCAAGTACGACGAGGCGCTGGAATACCTAAAGTCTGCCTACGCGGACAATCCGGACTCGGCGCACATCTTCAACAAGCTGGGCATGGCCCTGCGCAAGTCCGGCCGGTTTGAGGAAGCGGAAAAATTCTACATCCAGGCCCTTGAACGCCAGTCCCATGACGAGGTCATCTACTTCAACCTGGGCCGGGTCTACCTGGACATGAAGCGCTGGAAAAACGCCATCGCCGCCGCCGACCGCGCCCTGGCCATCAACGCCGAATTCGCCGAAGCGCGGAAGATGAAGATGTACGCGACCAAGCAGATGGGGGGATGAGGGGAAGGAATGAAGGCCTCTCATCCATCCCATTCATATCAGGATAAATACCTGAACCAAATGCGAATGCTGGCGCTCAAAGTCACCAAGGACCTCGATTGCACCATTTTCTTGTTTGGTTCACGGGCAAGGAAGACTGAGCGGCGCAGTTCCGACATCGACATTGGTTTCAGCGGGCTGGATGAGAAAACCTTTCTCAAAACCCGTGACCGCCTTCTGACTGAGCTGGAAGAAAGCATCATTCCCCACCGGGTGGATCTCGTGAACATGGACACCGCACCTCCAGAATTCAAGAACATCGCCATGCAAGAGGTTGTCGTATGGAAACAAAGCTCGCGCGCAAATTGAACAACCTAAATGATGCGCTCTCAAATTTCAGCGATGCACTGACTCTCGAACTAACATCATTTCAAGAACTAGTTGCCGACAATATCAAGTCGGGCCAAATACAAAAATTTGAGTTCACAATAGAACTACTGTGGAAAACAATCCAGGCGTTTCTTTACGAAGTGGATGGCGTTGATGCTGTAACTCCAAAATCTGTCGCAAAGGAATTCGTGGAAGCTGGTTACTGTGATTATCCGATGTACGAACTTTTCATACAGGCAATCAATGACAGAAATCAGCTCAGCCATATCTACCGCCAGGAAATGGCAGATTCTATATGGAAGAGGCTTCCTGAATATGAAAATCTCGCCAAAAATTTCGCAGCGATCATGCGTGAAAAGTATTTCGGGAAAAAGTAAAAATCCTCAGCTTCGCCTCAGTCCACCGCAGATTCTCCAGCAAGTCTAAACTTTTCTTTTGTGCCGTCACCCCTTGGCACGACAAGTGCTAAATGTTTACAGGCAGCCTTTGGGCTGAAAGGATTTTGACACCTCTGCCAGGATGGCGGGAAACATATGCACTTACGAAAAAGAGTTCTTGTCACGGGCGGTTCCGGTTTTTTGGGATCACACCTCTGCGAACGTCTGCTGGATGAAGGCTGCGAAGTCATCTGCGTGGACAACTTCTTCACCAGCTCGCGCCAGAACATTGAACATCTGCTGCCCAACCAGCGCTTCGAACTCATCCGCCACGACGTGACCTTCCCGCTCTACGTCGAGGTCGACGAAATCTACAACCTGGCCTGCCCGGCCTCGCCCATCCACTACCAGCACGACCCGGTGCAGACCATCAAGACCTGCGTGCACGGGGCCATCAACATGCTGGGCCTGGCCAAGCGCCTGCGCATCCCGATCTTCCAGGCCTCGACGTCAGAGGTCTACGGCGACCCGGACGTACATCCGCAGCCGGAATCCTACTGGGGCAACGTCAACCCCATAGGCCACCGCTCCTGCTACGACGAAGGCAAGCGCTGCGCTGAATCCCTCTTCTTCGCCTACCACCGCCAGCACGGCCTGCCCATAAAAGTGGGAAGATTATTCAACACTTACGGCCCGCGAATGCATCCGAATGATGGAAGGGTCGTCTCAAATTTCATCATGCAGGCTCTGCAAGGCAAGCCCATCACCATCTATGGGGATGGCTCGCAGACACGGTCATTTTGCTATGTAGATGATCTGATAGAGTTGATGTTGCGGTTCATGCGGAATGATCATGAGTTTTGCGGGCCGCTGAATATGGGGAATCCCGGGGAATTCACGATTCTGGAACTGGCGGAGCAGATTGTTGAAATGACGGGGAGTTCGTCAGAGATTTCCCTTGAGCCGCTGCCCACTGACGACCCGAAGCAAAGAAAGCCCGACATAACTTTGGCTAGGGAACGTTATGGATGGGAACCGCAGATTCGCTTAGAAACAGGATTAGCTCGAACGATTAACTATTTCAGGCGCCAGATCATAAATTAAATATTAAAAATAATAATATGTAGAAAACCAACGAGAAAAATTTTACAAATAAATCTCTAGAATACACAAGTAGAGCACATGAAAAAAATCAAAGCTTGTTTTTGCCAAGTTGTCGACAAATATGACTATGAACCTGGATTCATGCCTTTAGCTTTTCCTTATTTAAAATCATCAATTGACAAATATAATATTGAAATTGAATTTACATACACAAAAAGTGAAATTCCCGATGAAGTTAAAGATATAGTACTTATTTCTTCCCTTTCACAAGACTGGGATCAAGCCATTGATCTCATTAAAATAGCAAGAAAAAAAATGCCTAATGCAATTATTATTGTAGGAGGACAGCACATATCCCAATTACCAGAGCAATTACCTACAGAAGCTAATTTTGCGATAAGAGGAGAAGGAGAAGTAGTATTACCTGAATTATTAATATACCTAAACCAACAAAATGACACAACTGATAATTATAAAAAAATGTGCGGACTAGTATGGCACGATCAACAAAAAGGGAAAATACTTTTTAATCCTCCAAATAAAGTAAATACTGAAAGTATACCGCTTCCAGACAGAATGGCAAATGATGGAAAAAAACATACTCCATACCTTTTAACATCAAGAGGTTGTCCGTACAAATGCACGTTTTGTTCATCAAGCGCATTCTGGAAAAATGTAAGAATGTTTTCACCCATTCAAATATGCAATGAATTAAATGATATTTTAAATATATACCCAGATTTACGTCAAATTTCTATTTGGGATGACTTGTTCATTGCAGACAAAAAAAGACTTTATAAGCTTTTAGACGAAATGAATAAGAGACAACTTTTGGGAAAATTGGCATTTTCATGTAACGTCAGAGCAGATATTCTTGACGATGAAATGTGCAAAATAATGCAAGCAATTGGCGTCGGTGCTTGTGGATTTGGTTTTGAATCAGGAAGCGATAGAATATTAAAGAAATTAAAACCACAAGGCTCTATCTCTGTTTCAAAAAACATTGAAGCAGTTCATTTATTGGCAAAATATGAATTTAAAATCGGACTCTCTATGATAATTGGCGTTCCAGAAGAAAAAGAGATTGATGTACTTAAAACATATGATATTACACTAGCCCTGATGAAGTCAGGGGCAGTCTCAGCAACAGCATACAATATTTTAACCCCATTTCCAGGAACATATTTCTGGAAAGAAGCAGTAAATGCGAAATTGATCAATCCAAATGAATTTAATTGGACAAGGCTAAAATATTATGCCGACTATATCAACTCTTCCTTTCAAGACTTTAATGAATGGAAAGAAGCAAGAATAAAAAATAATTCAATTTATATAAACGAAAATTATATACCTGAACAAATATTATTTAAAATCATGGAAGATAAAGACAATATAAGAAGCAAGATAATTAAAAAAAATTGTGTATAATTTTTTTTTAAAAATCAGTATTTAATCTAAAGTAATAAAATTTATGAAATTGCGAACAAAATTATCAACTAATCTGTTTATCAATAATTTTAACAAAACTATTAAAACATTTAATAACTCTGTCTTTCCGCAATGGCTGACTGGACAGAGAAGAACTGCGTAAAATTAGAGTTCTTTCAGCTAGGTAAGCCAACATAGAATTCGTACATTGGGCACTTCAACAGGACCCCTAGGAATAAATACTGGATTTTTACTGTTCAAATCCCTGACCGAAGTAAAGAAATTACGGAGAATTGGCTTAGGCAGTACAACGAGGAACGGTCCCATGAGTCGCTTGACGATTTGACCCCGGCAGAGTTCCTCATGAAAAATTCACCCAAGGAGACCACAACTTTTGGAGGGAACTAACTTGGGAGGGTTACAGAACCATGTACGCGAACGAGTCTGGTGTTATCTAGATACTACACGAAAAATAGTTTATTTATGACTAATAAGAACCAAAAATTTAACCATTAAATTAGTAATTATACTAACAAAAATCATGCTGCATATGAAAAATACAAACATAAACTACAATAAATTAAAAACGTATCATGGTCATATAGATTTCACTGTTGCAAACAACTCTCACACACAAGCTTTTATGTTCTTAAAAGAACATTGCGAAAATAATAAAATTTTATCACCCCGCGTTTTAGAAATTGGATGCAGTAGTGGATATTTCAGTGCGGCTATGAAAGAAAATGGAATACATGTTTATGGCATAGAGCCATTTAGCACAGAAGCAAAAGATAATGGATATGTAGATGAATTTTATCATGGAACTGTAGAAGACTTTACCAATATTGCAGAATCATTTTTAAGCAACAGCTTCGATGCAGTGATTTTAGGAGATATTCTTGAACATTTGATTAACCCAGAAAAAATTCTTAAAAAATTAAGTTATTTTTTGAAAAATGACGGCGTATTTATTGCATCAATACCAAACATTACACACATTGCCATTCGACAAATGCTATCAGATAGGCAATGGATATACCAAAAATACGGACTGTTAGACTCAACACATCTCCGATTTTTCTCTTGGAATAGCATACGAGAACTATTCATCAAAATTGGTTTTGGAATCGAGCGAAAATACAACATACTTATTTCAGAGTTTCAAGTATATCCGTCTGCGATATCAGCAATTACATTTTCAAATAACACACCACTTAATAGTGAAGATCACACATTTCAATTTGTTCTACGCGCATCAAAACAAGCTTTTTTTGAGCAAGCATACTCTAACACATATCCAAAACATGTTTTGGTAATTTCCCCAGACCCGAAGAGTTCTTTGACAAAACTAAGACTGACGAATCCACTCTGCTCTCTCCTCCACGAGGTCGGAGGTGATCTTGTAGTGCTTTCTCATATACAATGTAAAATCGAACACATTAAATGGGCAGAAGTAATAATATTGCACAGAGAAATATCAATTTTTGCTGTTGAACTTATTAGAGAAGCGCGTAAATATGGAATTCCTATAATTTATGATTTAGACGATTTAATTACACAGATACCAAAATGGAGCTTAGCTAAAATTAACAGAATAGATAAAATACTCATTGAAAATACAATTGCTACAGCTAATCGAGTCACTTGCACATGTAAACCATTAAAAAAAGAATTAGAAAAATTATCAGACAATGTTATCATTGTCCCTAACACAATGATAACTCCAAAAAAAATTACAAACCCTACATGTAAACAAAACAATACAGAATGTACAATCGTTATTTCATCTTCAGATACAGTATTAGTTGAGTTTATTATAAATCCTGTAAAATTACTATGCGACACGATACCAAACCTAAAAGTAGTCACCATCGGGCCCATCTCTTCCGCTTTTAACAACATTACTGCGCAAATCGAGCATTACGCCCAGTGCTCACCTGACGAATTTTCACATATCTTAAACAAAATCGACAATGGTATTGGACTCATCCCACTTGACAACTCGCTTTTTTCATCATGCAAATCAGATATCAAGTATTATCATTACACATCATGCGGAATTGTCACAATCGCTTCTGCAGTTCAACCATATACTGAATGCATAGAGCATGAAAAAAATGGCCTACTCGTTGAAAACACTTTAGAAAACTGGTTTAACTCTACTTCTTATTTAATAAAAAACTACAAAGTTAGACAGTTACTTTTAACTAAAGCAATTCGTACATGGCAAAAAAATGGATCTAACAATACGGCTATCACCGCCTGGAAGAATGCATTCACTGGATTACCTAAAGCTAAAATCAATATTGACAATTAAATCTTTAATACTAATTACTTTAATTATATTATGTATTCTATTATTTAATTTAAAATAATTTATTTATTGCTAATTTTTTCATACAAACGCTTTTTATTATATTTAAATTAACTACCGCAAAAAATTTATACACAACATTATACACTAAATATAACTCTTCTATTTTGTTTAAATAATACAAAAAAATGAAGTAATACTATATCGACATCAATCAAAACTTGGCAATACATTTTTGAACTGGAATAATTGCACAAAAATGAAAAAATTGACAGTATCAGTATACCCGATCGACAAAATATTTGATGCTTGCGCGCACTACAGAATCACTTCTCCCCTTGGACACATAAGTAGGCAGATAGAAATTATCTGGAATGAGGATTTCTCTCCAAAAAATATCGCTACATTTAAGATAAATGCACAAAAAGCAGATATTATTTTGTTACAAAGGTTTTTTCCAAGTCGCACTACTGCTAATTTTATCGACTACCTATTTTCACTCAACAAGCCAGTGATCTATGAAATTGATGATTTGCTGACTGAAATTCCTGCCGACAATCCAAACCACAGATGGAGCTTAGACAGAAGAAACTTCATCTACGACACCATCAAAAGGGCCTCCGCTGTCACTGTTTCGACAAAGTGCCTTAAAGATCATTTCGCTAAATATAACAAAAATATATTTATTTTACCAAATTACATAGACACAAATATTTGGAACACCGAAAGCTCCGCAAAGCGTATCTCAAAAAAATTACGTATCGGATATGCAGGGAGTGGCACACACTACAAAGACTTGCAACTTATTGAAGCGGCACTTTTTTCTATTTCAGCCGAATTCTCTAACAGAGTTTCGTTTATATTTTTTGGTTGCCACACTGAAATTCTCAAAAAACTCCCAGATGCAATATTTATCGATCATGACAAAAGCTACTACAATTATTCAAAAATATTAAAAAAGTTACACATTGATATCATGCTCGTTCCTTTAATTGATAATATATTTAATAATTCAAAGAGCATTGTGAAATGGCTTGAATATTCTGCGCTAGGCATACCTGGAATATACTCAGACACCAAGCCATATACAGATGTCATTAATAATAATTCACTTGGACTTCTTGCAGACAACACGACTGATAGCTGGATTACGTGCATCTCTAAAATGATTGAAGACCCACAATTGAGAGATGCTATATCTATTTCTGCGCACAATGCGGTAACGTCAATCCATGAAATTTCCAGACATGCACATAAATGGAGTGCAGTATACAGTAAAATATTCGAAACGTACGGAAGTAAGAATAATACTATCTTACATTGCTCTAACCCAGTTCCTGAAACCAGCATATTGCCGTTAATTTCATTCAATATCTCAGGAAAACGTTTTGCCTCACAATATCTGCGCCAGGTTGCACCCCTTCTTGAACTTGAAAAAAAGAGATACATAAAAATTATCGACGGTCATACTATACTTCGGCGTTCTGGTTCTTCGTATTCGTTGGACATTTCATCGCTTCCAAACAAGCCGGTCATTCTCCTTCAGCGTGATTTCTCTCCATATGAATTTCTGTTCGAGTTGGACCATACCTTAATTTACGATCTCGACGACAACCTGCTTGATCTGCCTAACAACCATCCTGACGCCCAGCATTACCAGAAACTATCAAGCCTGCTTAAGAAGTACATGCACCGTTTTGCCGCCGTCATAGTGCCCACGGAAAATCTGCGGAGGGCATGCGCGGCCTTCAACACGAACACACAAGTCATTCCGAATTTCATCCCGTTTGCTCCGGAGCAGATCGCGCGACCCGAGCAAAAAACACGGATTCTCGTTTCCGGCACACGCAGTCACCTCAAAGACGCTGAGTTCCTCGTGCCCGTCATCGAAAGCATCTGCGCGGAATTTCCGAATACCGTCGAATTCATCTTCTGGGGGTATTGCCCGGACAAACTCAAACAGCATCGGAATGTTCACTTCAAGGATACGTTTGTCGACGACTATCCAACCTATTTGTCCGAACTAGCTTCTGTACAGGCAGACATTGGGCTTATTCCCCTTGCCTTCACATGGTTCAATTCCTTCAAGAGTGACATCAAATGGAAAGAATACGCTATCTGCAACATGGTTTCCATAGCGTCCAACACGGACCCGTATCAGACGATCCGGCATGGCGAGGACGGATTCCTGGCGGACAATTCTCCGCTGGCCTGGAAAGAGCTGCTCATTCGCCTCATCAACGATCCGCAGATGCGCGCCAGAATGGCCCGCGCTGGCGCAGACCGAGTGCGTGCCGAATTTTTGCTTAACGACAATCTCCACTTCTTCGAAGACGTACTGGGCAGCCCACAGATCCGCGCCACCCAGATTAAACCCGAAATTTCGATCATCATTCCCGTCTTCAACAAGAAGGAGCTAACCTACAATTGTCTGCAAGCGCTGTTTGGGTTGCCATCCAAACACCAGTACGAAGTCATTGTCGTCGACAATGCCTCCACAGATGGTACACGAGAGTTACTGTGCGACCACTTTCCCGCCTGCAGAATCGTCTCCAACACGGAAAATCTGGGCTTTGCCGCAGCCTGTAACCAAGGGGCTGACGCCGCGAAAGGACATTATCTCGTTTTCCTAAACAACGATACGATCCCGCTTCTTGGCTGGCTTGACAACCTTGTCGATACCCTGCGTCGGCATCCGGATGCCGGCATCGTCGGTTGCAAGCTTCTGTATCCGGATGAAACAATTCAGCATTGCGGAGCGTCCATGAATCATGACGGAACTTTTTTCCGTCATCAATACAAGTTTCTGCATGCGACCCATCCACTGGTCAATTTCGAACGCGAACTTGATGCCGTTACAGCGGCCTGCTTCATAACGCCTCACAAGACGTTTGTGGATCTGGGCATGTTCGACACCCAATACAGTAATGGCTGTGAGGATATGGACTATTGTTCCAAGGCTAGACAAGCTAAATACAAAATCTATTATACCCCATCTTCGGTTCTTTTCCATCTTGAGAGTCAAACACCGCGTCTTCATAACAAAGACAAAGAAAATTTTGCCCTTTACATTTCAAAATGGGGCGCAGGATTCATGAAGAATGAGATAGATATATACACTGAAGATGGATTTTGGATAAAGAATGGTGACCAGTATTCTCCGTCTTCAAACGTCATTACAATTCTTAAAGATCTAGGTCTAAATTTTAATCCGTCTTGTTCAACCCCTGCGGAGACATTTCAAAAAATTGTAAATCGAATTTTCCCACGGAAAATCTGGAAAAAAATTAACTAAGATCACAAATGACATATCATCATCTTCAATTATTTTATACGAGTATCAGTAAAATAAATTCTCACGTTTAATATCCCTCTTTACATACCAATAAAAACACCGACGTATTTTAAAAGCTACTAGGAGCATTCCCCAATGCCTTCAATCGATGAAAATCTCGCCAAATGGTCTAAATATAACTGGAAGAATCAAGGGGATGAATGGTCGGCATGCTGGGGTGGCACCGATGCACTTTGGCATGGAACCATCCTGCCCCGAATCCATTATATGCTTCCTTCCGCCCATATACTGGAGCTAGCTCCAGGTTTTGGCCGCTGCACCCAGTACTTAGCAGCTCAGTGCAACCACTTAAGCATCGTTGACCTCGCAGAAACATGCATAGGACACTGCAAAAAACGGTTTGCTGAACTCAATCACATCAGTTTCTACACCAATGACGGTTTCTCTCTCGATATGATTGCTGATAATTCTATCGATTTTGTCTTCAGTTGGGATTCTTTTGTCCATGTGGAAAGCGACGTCATCCAAGCTTACCTCTCTCAGCTTTCGCATAAACTGAAACCTGGTGGTTGTGGATTTATTCATCATTCTAACATGGGAGCTTTTTTAGATCCAAAAACTGGCACTCTGTCCATTGAAAAAAAACACTGGCGAGCGACCAGCATGTCAGGTCTACTCTTTCAGAAGTACTGCACAGAAGTCGGACTCACCTGTCTCTCCCAAGAACTCATCGGTTGGGGCGGAAGCAATCTCATTGACTGTTTCTCCTTTTTCCAACTCGAAAAAACGCCATCCCTCCACGAAACCGTTGTCATCCGCAATGCAGAATTCATGACTGAAGCCAGCCGTGGACAACAACTTTCAGCCTTGTACGCATCGGCGAAACAAAATAATCCGACAACCGCACCAATCGCTGTTCATGAAGAAACCCCAGTTGTTACGTCTGAAACTGAAGAATCACCCAAAATTCTCTTTGTCTGCCACGACTTTCCACCCTACCGATTCGCTGGCGCACAAATGTATGCTCTGAATCTGGCCCAAGCGATCAATCAATCAGGCAAAGGACACGTTGAAATATTTTATCCCGTATTCCGCGACTTAAATAAAACTAATTACTCCATCGAATCAAAAGATTACAACAGTGTCACCGTTCACGAACTCTCCAAGCCCAAAGTCGGAGAGATGGAAAAGGTCTACGATGAAAAGGCCGCGCGATCTTTCGAACTCTTCCTTGACCAACATCATTACGACATTGTCCACTTCCATGGACTTGGCCAACTTTCCTTTGCACTTCCGCTTGTAGCACACAGTAAAAATATCTCGACAGCCCTCACCCTTCATGACTACTGGTTCATCTGCGATCGTTGGCACATGATCCGCCGTGATCAAAGCATTTGTTCCGGGCCGCAATCTTTGAATAAATGCACCCAATGCCATATTGTCGACAACGATCTCCCTGCCTCCAAAGACATGGAAGAACTTGTATTACGCTACCATCGCACTCGCAAAAATATTGCTCTTAAAACATTTCAGACTTTTGATCTAATCCAGGCCCCCAGCAATTACCTTCAAAAAACATTTGAGCAATTTGGCTTTCCCGGCGTTCACGTTTTCCCGCTTGGCTTGGCTACCCAACCTTCAATCTCTTTGGACAATCGGCAAACAAAGCTTCTGACCTTCGGCTATATGGGCCAATTAATCCTCCGCAAAGGTATTAACTTTTTGCTAGATGCTTTCAAAGAGACTCCCGGCGACATTCGTCTTCTCATTTGGGGCGACCACGATACACCCCAACCTTATCAAATGCGTATCCGAGAATTGGCAAAACGAGACCCACGCGTGCGCCTGATGGGCAAATATGAACCGACGCAGTTGCCATCAATCTTCAACCAAATCGACGTCGCCGTGATCCCGTCCCTCATGGAAAACTACCCCATCACGGCACTGGAAGCGCTGCATTACAAAACTCCGGTCATTGCCAGTCGAACCGGAGGTATTCCAGAGATAGTGATCCACCGCGAAAACGGGCTTTTATTTGAGGCCGGATCTGTTTCGGAACTAAAAACGGCGCTTTCCGAAATCATCAACAATCCTGCACTGATCACAACGTTGCGTGAACAAATCAAGCCAGTCAGAACAATTGAAGATGACGCAAGCGAAACCATAAACGCCTACCGCGCCTTGAATCTAAATCAATCAAATCCCTCTAACGATGCATACTCACGCAAGCGCCCACTCACAGTCCAATTCTATGTCTACAAAAACGTCCATTGGCCTATGTTCGAAAGCCTGTTTGAGTATCTTCGCGGCCAAAATGATGTCCGAGAGATCGTGATCTGCCTGCCCAGTCTGACCAACCTCACTAACAGCGGGACAAACCATCATCTTGTTGAGAAACTCCTGACTTTGGGAGCTCGGATCGTCACCGATCCGCGCAAGGCGAATGCCGACGTGACCTTCATCGCCGACACCATCGCCGGCAAGGTTCATGGTTGCGGTCGCATCGTCAATGTTGGCCACGGCACCATCTCAAAGGGATATTACTTCACCGACAACGTCTGGACCGAGCGAGAAAACTGGGTGGACCTGCTTTGCGTCCCCGGCGAATATGCTCGCGAACGCATGTCCGCTATCTTGAAAACAAAAGTCGTCGCCACGGGCATGCCCAAGCTGGACCCTGTATTTTCCGGGCATCACACCAAGAGTGCGCTCTGTTCTGTTTTGGGCCTCAATCCGAGCAAAAAAATCGTCCTCTATGCGCCGACCTTCAACCTGAACCTGAGCAGTGTCTTCGCTTTCGCGGACAGCTTTCACCAGCTTGACTCGCCAGACAGATACGTGCTCATCAAACTGCACGGATCCACGCTGCCCCACCTGATTGAGCAATACCGCCGAATCGCCAAAGATTCCCAGCAGATCATCTTTATCGAAGACAACAATATCGCCCCATACATTGGCGGAGCGGATATTATGGTCTCGGATGTCTCTTCGGCGTTCATGGAATTCATGGCCCTTAACAAACCGGTCATACTCTACGACAATCCGGGGTGGGACATGTATCACGGCTACGATCCGGAAAATATCGAGTACGCGTGGCGCGACCTAGGCACGCGGATCAGCTCTTTCGAGGAACTGCCAACTGTGCTGGATCGACTCATGAGCCACAGCGACGGGAAAGAGCCCATTCGACAAAAATATGCCGCGCAACTCTTTGCCGACAGGTCTGGACAGGCCTGTGAAAATGTCTGGAAGGAAACCTTGCACTTGGCGCAAGCACCTGTCGCTAATCCTCTGCCTGTCTTTTCGGTAGTCATCCACGTGGAACAGGATGCACACATCCTGCTTCGTTCACTCACCCATGACCTTCAGTTTAATTCGGTCATGCCCGTGGAACTGATTCTCGTAGCCACGGAAGGAGCTTTGCCGGAAGGCTTTATAAATCCGCTGGTGCAATTCAATGAATTCGTCCACGTCAAGCTGATTGATGCGCCTCAAAATATGACTGTGGAGAAAGCGGTAGCTTTGGGCGTAAACGCCAGCACAGGTGATTTCATCTGCGTCCTCAGGGAAGATGTCGCGCTCTTCAAGAACTTTGACTACATGCTCTACAAAACTTTTGCAGCGCATCCAGAAATAGCCTTGCTGACGGGTCTGACCAATCTTCCCTTGCCAGGAATCAATTCAAACCAGTACCTAGCCAATGAGCGCTCCGAAGCGCCGGATGGCCTCGCATACAGATTCATTAACCAATTCAGAGGCATTGAGATAGCGCCTCTCTACGATCAACCATCCATTCCGCCTCTGGTCGTTTACAGAAAAAAGTCCATCGATCTGTCTGCAGGCGACCTTTTCCCAACCCTGAGGTCACTCATCGCCCAAGGCAAAGCCGCAATCTGCCTTTCCCTCTTTTACCACAGCCTCGATTCCGCATTCCGTGCATCCTTGTTGAAAATTTGGCGCATGCGATCTTCACTTAAAGCTCAAGACCGGCTCAAGATCATGAGCGATGTGGTGAGTCATCTTTCCTGCTCGGATATGTCGGAGGTCATGGTGCGGGACGCCATGAAGCTGGCCTTGCCCAAAAGCCAATATCGTCAGGGCATAGCCAACAGCCTGCACACTCGATACTATGACACGCAACACAAGGCATGGCTCTCTTCGATTCTTGATACAAACGACCCCTGGGCCAAGTCACTGCAATCGGATTGCAGGATCATCGATGCCTTAAAGGCTGCCATAAAGAGTCCTGGCCTTATCGAGCAAGAACAGAACAATAACCGTGTCATGTTCTATTTCTTCAAAAACGTACATATCCCTATTCTCCTTCCCCTTTATCATGCTCTCAAGTCGCAAGCAGACGTGGAAATTGGCTTCTCCTTTCTTCCCCCTTCGCCACAGATCCGTGCGGGCCTTTTGCCTAATGAAGTGCGCATCATCGAGCAAGCAGGGGTGCCAATCCATGCCACCCCTCAGGAATTCCGCCCCGACCTGACCTTCATCGCCGACTCCGTCTATCCATGGGTGGAAGGCTGCGGCAAGTTGGTGCATGTGGGGCACGGCGTGCTTTCCAAGGGGCAATACTACACGGACACGCCCACTGCCCGGCGCGAAGATCTCGCAGATTTGGTGTGCGTACCCGGCAAACATCACCAAGCCATCATGCGCCGCATCATATCCAAGCCTGTGGTGGCCACCGGCATGTGCAAGCTTGACGATCTCTTCTCCGGCAGGGTTAACAGAGCTTCCGTGCTCAAGCAGTATGGTCTCCCCGCCGACTACCGTTACGTCCTTTTTGCACCGACCTTCAACGACGAACTCTCCGCCATTCCCTTTGTGCAGGACCGCATCGGTGAGATCTTGCCCGACGACAAAACACTCTTGATCATAAAGCTGCACCCCAGCTCAAAACCCGAATACAAAGAGATGTACCGCGCACTCCCGAACAAGGACAAACGGGTAATCTTTGCCGATGAACTGGACATCACCCCCTTCCTGGCCCTGTGCGACGTGATGATCTCCGATGTCTCCTCGGCCATGATGGAGTTCGCCGCACTGGACAAGCCGGTCATTCTTTTCAACAATCCAAACTGGACCAGCTATCAAAACTTCAATCCTGCCGACATCGAGTTTGAGTGGCGCGATATCGGAATCCAGGTTGCAGACCTTGATGAAATGAGGGCCGCCGTTTCGCTCTGTCTGCAAGATCCTGGTCTGCATGCGGACAAGCGCAAAAAATACACTGATCTGCTCTTTGCCAACAAACGAGGCGGCAATGCTGCGGAGCGGATAGTCAAACTTGCGCTTTCACTCCTGGAAGCAGAACAGGACCGCTGACAGCCAGATTCAGAACACACTCCTTGGGCACTGTTATTGCTTGGCACAGCTGACAGCAATTCTTTCCCAAGGAGTCCCCTCATGAAAGCAGTCATCCTTGCCGCAGGCGTCGGCAGCCGGCTCGGCAGGCCGTTTCCCAAGTGCCTGTCCATGCTCCCTACGGGAGAGCGCATTCTCGGGCGACAGATCAGGATCTTCCGCCAGTTCGGGATCAACGAGATCTTCGTGGTCGTGGGGTTCAAGAAGAACCTGATCATGGAGGAGTTCCCGGACGTCTATTACCGCTACAACCCCATCTACTACATCACCAACACCTCCAAGAGCCTGTGCTGCGCGCTGGAGTTTCTGGATGACGACGTACTCTGGTGCAATGGGGACGTAGTGTTTGATGAGGGCGTGATCCGACAAGTGGCGGCGCATGAGGGCAATGCCGTGGCCGTGGACCGCAAGAAATGCGGCGAGGAGGAGGTCAAGTACCGGGCAAACCAGGACGGGCTGATCCTTGAAATTTCAAAAAAGGTTGCCGCGCCCGAGGGCGAAGCCGTGGGTGTGAACCGCATTCAAAAAAATGACATCCCTGCCTTTCTCCAGGCCCTGGCCGCATGCAAGGAGCAGGACTATTTCGAGATGGGCGTGGAGATGATGATTAAGCAGGGCGTCGATTTCTCCGCCGTAGACATCTCCGCCTACCGCTGCATCGAGGTCGATTTCGAGGAAGACCTGAAGCAGGCCCTGGCCATGTTCGCACACTAAATCAAACCGCGGGAAGCAGCATTGATTCGTGCGGCAGGCGCAATCCCGCCGTGTCCACCAACCCAAACCGAAAAGACGCATGAATTATCTTTCTGTCTGCTGCATCGCCAAGGATGAGCATCCCTTCATCAGGGAATGGATCAACCATCACCTGCTCGTTGGTGCCGAAAAAATCATCATATTCGACAACGGGAGCTCTCCTGGCTTGAGAGATTCAGTACGCGAATATGTCGAGCACGGGTTTGTCGATCTGTTTGAAATCCAGGGCAAAGAGCAGCAGATAATTGCCTATGACTGCTGTCTGCGAGAGTACGAAGGAAAAACGAAATGGATCGCGTTCATCGACGTTGATGAATTTCTCATCCCCAAGAAATACACCGATGTGCGGATGATCCTGACCGACTACGAAGACTTCGGCGGACTCGGCGTGCACTGGGTCGAGTTCGGCTCCTCCGGACACCTGACCCGCCCAGAAGGTATGCAGCTCAAGAGCTACGTCCACCGCTTCCCTCTGGACCACCCCAAAAACATGCACATCAAGTCCATTGTCCAGCCCGGCAGGGTCAAGAGCGCCTGTGACCCGCACCAGTTCATCTACAATGAACCATGGTTCTGCGTTGACGAAAACAACTTTCCTCTGGCCGAATCCCAGGGCCCGTTCACGGCCCGGGACATTCAACTCAATCATTACTACTACAGATCCCAGGAAGACTACTGCAGAAAACTTGACCGCGGCAGGGCCGACAGAGCCGATGAGGACGGCAAGCGGCGACACGAGGCCTTCTTTCCGCAACTGACCAGGGCGACAATCCTCGACACCTGCGCAGACAAGTTCGCCCGTGAAGGCGAAGCAATTCTGAGTAATTTTGAACTGTTGAAATCGACCATCACAAGCCGCAGCAGTGACAAAAAATCTCTTCAAATCTATTACGACAAAATTTTTAAAAACCTCTCATTGGGTAAAACAGAGATAGCCAGATATTGGCTCAAAAAAGTCGCCATCCATGAAAAAAAGAGCGACATAGTCGACTACGTAAACTTCAAGATTTGCAAAAAAGAAAATGATCTCAATAATTCTATAAAATGCCTGCACAAAATTTTACAACGGCATACAGATTATGACTCGTGTATCGAATACACAAAAATTCAAGTTCATAAAAAAAAGCTAGACGAAGCAAAGAGTATGCTCAGCTATATCAAGTGGCGCTTCAGAGACATTTTAAAGTCGGATACAAATATGTCACAACAAATTTCCAGGCTCGATCAGGAAATTAATGATCGTATAAACACAAAATAATGCAATCATCTCCAATTCAGACATCCGTCATCATCCCGGTTTTCAACCAATGGGACTTCACCGCAAAATGTCTGCGCTCACTTAAGGCGCACACGCCTGAAAATATCCAGGTCATCGTTGTCGACAACGCATCAACAGACCAGACCCACGCAGAACTCGACGCCTTGGGCGAATCCCTTTGGGGCAGTTCGTTTCATGCCATTCACTGCGACCTCAATCATGGCTTTGCCCGTGCCTGCAACCTCGGCGCGAAAGCGGCCGCATCCCAAACGCTCTTCTTCCTGAACAACGACACGGAGTTGACTCCGAACTGGCTTCCGCCGCTGCTTAAGGCCCTGGACGAAGACACAAGCCTGGGCGGCGTCGGCCCGTTGCTCCTTTATCCGGGAAGCAACCTGGTCCAGCATCTGGGCATCGCCTTTCTTCCGGGTGCGCAGGCGGAACACCTTTACGAATATTTTCCCGCCGCACACCCGCTGATCTTTGGCCGAAGATATCCCAAAGCCATCACTGCGGCGGCCCTGTGCATGCCCAAAAAAATCTTCATGGACGCAGGCGGCTTCTTCGAAGGCTACAAAAATGGCTGTGAGGATATTGACCTGTGCCTGACCCTTGGCGCCAAGGGTTACCGGTTCCGCTGCGTCCCCGAAAGCACCGTCTATCACCACACCAGCCAGACCGTGGGACGTTTCGACAACGATCAGCCCAATTCCGCGCTGCTGCTGTCAAGGCAAGGCCAGAATCTGACCCCCGACATCCACCAGCATGCGCTTGGCGACGGCTACGATATCCGGCTCAACGAATGGCTGCTCGCCTCCGTTTGCCTGTCTCCTGAGCGTGTTGCAGCGCTTGACGCCGGGGCAAATGGCGACAATCCTCGCCTGTGGCTGGACATGCTTGACCGGGAACCCCTGTGGGAGAAAGGTTATGATCTTCTGGCTGGATGGCTCGATGCACAACGGTCTTTTCAGGAAGCCCTGCACATTCGGACCCTGGCGGCGCATTTCCACCCGAGCAAAGTGCGCTACATACAGTTGCTCAAGGCGGCCCAGAAAGCAGGCAAGCCTGAACTGGCGCAGCATGCGCTGGAAAAGCTTGAAAAGATCGCAACGGAATCCAAGGACCTGCACCGCAAGGCTATTCGTCGCGTGCAATGGGCAAAATCTTCCGGCGAACCGTTTTGGGAAAAACTCTACATGGGCTGGCTCTCACAGCACGGGACTGCCGCAGGGCGCTGAAAATTTGCGAACAGCAGGGAATCATGAGCGATTTGAAAAAAATACTCTTTTATGTCGAACGCAGCCTGCACTTGCCATTCCTTGAGCCCATCGAGGAGTATCTGAGTCTAAGCGGTCTGGCGGCAACAGCCTTTTCCGCGCCCGAGTTCTTCCCGGGGACCGCCGAAATCCCCCAGTGGGGCCTGCCCGACTCGCAAATCCAAAGACTCGAACACAAGGCTCCCTTCTTCGCCAAACCCGAAGATTTCGACCCGGATGTAACCATCGTGGCCGATGCCTGCCATTTTCGCATCCCCCAGCTCAGAAACGTCATCAACGTCGGGCATGGCATGATCTGCAAAGGCGCCTTTTACACGGATTCCGAGATAACGCGCCGCGAAAATCTCTCGCAACTGCTGCTCGTGCCCGGTCCGCTGCACCGGCGCAGGCTCCTGGACAATGTCTTTATCCCCATCCGTTTAACGGGCTTCATCAGATCCGATCAGCTTTTCGGCCCCAAAGCGCAGACCAAGGAGCAATTTTGCGCGCGCCAAGGCATCGATCCCGCCAAGCGGATCGTCCTCTTCGCGCCGACCTATAACCCCGAACTCTCCGCCATGCACTGCCTGCAGGAGGGAATCCGCAAGGTTGCGGACAAGGATACGGTGCTGCTCATCAAGCTGCACAACATGACAGAGGACAGATTCAAGGAACTTTACTCAAACATCGCCGCAGCGAGCCCGGGCATCTTCTACCTCGAAGACGCCGACTACTCCGGCATGATGCATGCGGCGGATCTCATGATCAGCGACGTGTCCTCGATCTTCATCGAATTTTTGCTGCTGGACAAGCCGATCATCCTCTTCAACAACCCGCGGCTCAAAGAGTTTCCGCTCTACCGGGCCGAGGACATCGAGTACATGACCAGAGACGCAGCCGTGCTGGTCAACTCCCAGGAAGATCTGCTCCAGGCAGTAAAAGCGGAACTGGCACAGCCGCAGCGGCGCTCCGCGATCCGCAAACGTTATGCCATGGCCCTGGACCACGGCCGCGACGGCCAGAGCGTGCGGCGAGCCGCCGAGGCCATCCTGGACTGGGTCCATGGCCGCAATCTTCCGGAAAAAAAGGACATGGACGTCATCCTGCTGGAAGATGATGACGCAAAACCCGAGACCATCAGTCAAGACATTGAGCGTCTGCGGACCAATGCGCCCGGTCATCGATTGCGCATCAGCATTTTCGGGGGACAAGAAAGCCCGGGAGTCCTGGATGCATCACACCAGCCGGGGCATTTCAATTGCAACGAACTTTATGCCTGCCTGCGCGCTAGCCAATCTCCCCGGACGGTGATCCTGCGCGGAGGACTCATGGTGCCGGGCGATTGGCCCAAATGGCTGGAAAATCATTTTCGCTGGAATCCCAAGGCGGGAATCGTAAAGGCCATGACCGAGCCCGTTCTGGCGGCGCAATGCATGCAGCAGCTCAGCAACTCTCCAAGGCCGATCACAAGCCCCGACGTTCTGCTCTTCGGACTTCTGGTCACCGGCATCGGCCAATCCATCGCAGGCCAGCGTCTGCCTTCGGATTGCGCCATGATTCATTCCGCCCTGTACCCGCACATCCCGGACAGGCTTCCCGTGACCAGCCCGACCGAATTCATCACAGCCCTGGGCTTTCTGGCCCAAAGCCATGACCTGCAGACGCGCCTGGCCATCGACTGCTACATGTATCAGGCCGACCCCAAAGCCCGGATACTCGAACAGATCAAAACGCTGCGACAACTGGGTCAGACCCGGGAAGCCTCGATTTTGGCCCGTACACTGGAATGAACAGGCGCGCAGGGCTCAACCAAAATCCGTCCCTTGCGTTGCCATTTGCGCCAGGACGTCCCTGAATTTCTCGCCGAAGCGTTCCGCAAGATACCCCGCCTCTGCCTCCGCCGCCCGCGCCATGAACCCCTCCACCTCGCGGGCGGTCGAGTGATATTTATGCCGGATGACGACCTGATGATCGACCACACAGACAAACCCCGCCTCCTGAGCCCGGCTTGAAAACCAGACATCCACGCCGTAACCGTACGGGTTGCCCGCAAAATCAACGCCCCCTGCCCGCTTCCAGAATTCGACGCTGACCAGCGGCGCAATCCCGTCCACGTAACGCACCTGCCTGAACTGTCCGCCGGGCCGTTCGACCATCTGCGGGTGGTACGGGTTGGCCGTCACGGCCGGGGAATATACCCCAACCGGCCCGACCAGGCGCTCGGCCCGGGCCAGACGCAGGGACGCTCGCTCGATGAGCGGAGGTTTGGAGACAAAGGTCGCATCGTTGTTCAAGAACCAGACATGGGAAGCGCCTTTGCCTGCCAGAATTCCCATGACCCGCTCGAGCGCCCCGGCCCAGTAGAGGTTTTCCTCGGCCCTCAGCCAAGCGTTTTCATAGGGGTGGGGGCTCGCGTTGTCGAAAACCAGAATCTTCTCCCCCTGCGCAGGATCGCTCTCCAGCAGTTGCTCTTGCAGGCGTTTGGTGAGTTGCTCGCGCCCATAGTGCAGGATCACGGTATAAAGATTCATGCCGGAGTCCCGAACATCCGCTTCATGTTCTCGCAGATCGTTGCCATGCGATGGGCATAGGAGTGCTCTTTCTCGATACGCGCCCTCGCCCGCCTGGCAATTTCCAGACGCTTGGAGGGATTGGCCAGATAATGGCGTACAAGATCGCCAATCTCTTCCACAGCGTGATAGCAGACAACTTCCCGTCCCATATCAAAAGCGGCGGGAAGCTGCGCGCGGTAATCCGTCAGCAGAAAACCGCCGCTGGCGGGCACATCGAAGACACGCTGATTGAGGGCGCCTTTCATCTGCATGCTGGTGGTGTTGAAATTGACTTTGGTCGAGCGGTAGAAATCAGGCAGATCGGAATAATAATGCAACGGACCCGCATGGATCCACGAGGCATCCCCGAGCAGCGGCCGCCAGTGCTGGTCACCGGCCACCACCGGTTCAAACGGCAGGAGCGCCTGCATGCATTTCAACCTGTGCAGCTGCGTCGCCCGCCAGTACACGAAGCTGTCCAGAGCGGCTCTTGGCGACGGCTCGCAGCTTTCGCGCAACCTCTTGCCTTCAGGATTATCCCGGCCAACAAATTCGGGCAGATCACGCACATCGCTGGCCGCGAATTCTCCTGCCACATCCTCCCAAAACCCGCGCAATTTGTCCGGCTGTGCTGAAAGCGCCCAACATTTTTCCGTCGCGGAGTGCATGGAGTTGCCCACAAACGCCGCGTCGCGCAGGGGCAAAGCGTCCGGAACAAAATGGATGCGGCTCAGATCGGCGGCCAGAGGAAGATGAAAGGCCGCACCATACCCCGCATCCGTAAGGGGCTTTACGGCGTCGGCGTCCCACACGGCGTAGGCGAGGCACGGATTGTCCAGATTGCTGTACTGCGGAAGAAAAAGATCCGGCCGATCCACGAACCAACTGAGCAGCGGCAACTCGCGCTGACGGCAGAACTCGCTGACCAGCCCTTCGCGGTCCAGACCAAGGTGGTTCATGGTCAACAGAAAATCGGGCGCAAAACGGTTCACCTCGGCGCGCAATTTCTCTTCAAGCTCTGCTGCCGACGAAATCCCGCCCAGGAACAGGTAGGCATGCTCCAGACCCAAGGCCTGACAACCGGCGATCAATTCCGCCATGAGGTAGTGCTTTGCCGAAATGAGCAGAATTTTTGGATGCTTGCGCGTTGCGTAAGTCATCGAACCGTACCGGGCTCCGTCAAGGCTGCCACGATTTCGCGCCGCTGGTCGTCACTGCCATACGCAGCGACCGTCTGAGCCGTTGCGAGAAGAGTCGAACCCTGAGGCAATGCCCGCGCTGCCCGCTCAAGCCCAAGCACCGCGCCCAGCGCATCCCCGTCCGCCGACCACCAGCCATTGCCGTCCCAGGACACATCGCGCAATGGATACCCATGCGGCGCATATCCATCCGTCTCAATCTGGCGCATGTAATCCCACCCGCCAAAACCGGTGAAGCCCACGCACAGGCAGCCGCTGGCCATGGCTTCAAGGGGCGGGAGCGGGCAGCCTTCGGGGAAGCCAGTGATCAGAAAAACATGGCAGGACCGCAGCACCTCGGCCACGCCGGGCCGGTCCAGGCCGTGGATGGGCACCCACTGCACATGAGCCTTGGGATTGCGTTCCTCGAAGATGCGCCGGATCTGCTCGGCCAGGGCCTTGTTCTTGCGCGGCATGAAGCCGATGCGCAGCGCTCCGCCCGGCTTGGACGCGGGGGGATGAAAAAGCTCCAGGTCCAGGGCCGGACGGATGACCTGCGGCCTCTTGCCCAGCACCTGCTCCATGTGCCAGACCACGGGATCTGACACGGCCAGGAATTCCACGGGCAGATCCCGCCAATGCACTCCCTGCTCCAGGCCATGAAAAAGATAGGACCAGTTCTGGCAGTAGACGAGGGTGCGGCATCCGCGTTTAAGTCCCAGCACCAGAGCATTAGGCCACCCCTCGGGGACTATATATGTGTCACCGGCCGCCATGGCCGCCGCGCTGGCCCGCACCCAGGGCAACCCCGCGCACTCGGCCCCGCCCGGCGGCTTGTCCCAATACAAAATCCCCCCAAGCCAGCCCAGGTCCTGCAACTGCCGGGCGATCTGCAGTAGGACCATGCACCCGCCGGACATGGATTTGAGGGGGGGATAGAAAATCCACGTTTTCATGAGCCAAACCCAGATTCAGCCCCTGTCCGGGTCATGCCGCAAAGAAATAATGACATCATGCCTGCAGGTCAGCAAAAAAAAGGCCACGCAATACGCATGGCCTCAAAATCAATCCCCCCTACCCGGGTCAAGGGGCGCGCCCCTTGCGGGGCACGGGGCAGCGCCCCGCTCTTCTCCCCCTACTTCTCGTCCTTGGCCCGAATCTCAGCGCGTTTGATCTTGCCGCTGATGGTTTTGGGCAGTTCTTTCACGTAGTCGATGATGCGCGGGTATTTGTAGGGCGCAGTCACTTTCTTGACGTGGTCCTGCAGTTCTTTGGTCAGTTCCGGCGTGGGCTCAAAGCCTGCGGCGAGGGTGACGGTGGCTTTGACGGCCTGGCCGCGGTCGGGGTCGGGCACGCCGGTTACGGCGGCTTCGACTACGGCGGGGTGGGTGATGAGTGCGCTTTCGACCTCGAAGGGTCCGATGCGGTAGCCGGAGCTTTTGATCAGGTCATCGATGCGTCCCAGGAACCAGAAGTAGCCGTCCTCGTCTATCCAGGCCTTGTCGCCGGTACGATAGCAGCCGCCCTGCATGACGCTTGCGGTCTTGGCCTCGTCCTGCAGGTAGCAGGAGAAGAGGCCCACGGGCCGATTGGGGTCTATGCCGATGCAGATCTCCCCTTCGACGCCGGGGGGGCAGGGCTCGTCGTTTTCGTCCAGCAGGCGGATATCCCATCCCGGACAGGGTTTGCCGATGGAGCCGGCCTTGGGCTTCATGAACGGGAAGGTGGCGATCTGCAGGGTAGTCTCGGTCTGGCCGTAACCTTCGTAAATGGGCATGCCGAGCTTCTCGACCCAGGCCGTAAACACGCTGTCGTTCAGGAGTTCGCCGGCGGTGGTGCAGTGACGCAGGGCGGAGAGGTCGAAGGCGGCAAGGTCTTCGCGGATCAGGAAGCGGTAGATGGTAGGCGGCGCACAGAAATTGGTGACCTTGTGCTCGGCGATGACCTTTAGGAGCCTCACCGGTTCGAACTTGCCGCGAAAATCCCAGACAAAGACCACGCCCCCGGCCAGCCACTGCCCGTAGAACTTGCCCCAGGTGGACTTGGCCCAGCCGGTGTCGGCCACGGTCAGGTGCAGGTTTCCGGGCTCGATGTCATGCCAGTAGGAGCCGGTCATGATGTGCCCGAAGGGATAGTTGAAGTTGTGCAGCACCATCTTGGGGTGCCCGGTGGTGCCGGAGGAGAAGAAGATGGTCGCCGGGTCCTCGCCGCAGGCCGCGTCGGCCGGGCGGAGATGGAACGGAGAGGCGTCTGCCACGATGCGGGAGAAGCTGTGCCAGTCGCCTTCACCCTGCTCAAGGCCCGCCAGCACCATGACGCCGAGACTCGGGCAGTCGGGCTTGGCGGCCTCCACTGTGGCGCGCACGGAACTGTCGACGATGGCGCCCTTGATGGAGGCGAAATTGACCCGGTAGGTGATGTCCTTGGCCGTCAAGAGCGCAGGCGACGGAACGCCCAGGGCCCCGAGCTTGTGCAGGGCGAGCATGACGGTCCAGAACTCGACGCGGCGGTGCAGGATGATCATGACCTTGTCGCCGCGCCCGATGCCGAGGCCCTGGAGGGCATTGGCCAGCCGGGCGGACTGCTCGGAAAAATAGCCGAAAGTGTATTCGCGGCGCGCATCTGCGTCATCGACGTGGACCATGGCCAGACGCTCTGGGTCCTGGGCAGCGGTGGCGTCGACCATGTCGAAGGCGAAATTGTAGCGTTCCGGAATATTCAGGGAGAATGTAGCCTGGAATTCTTCATAGGACGAAGGACGCAGTTTCGTATGCATGGGTACTCCGATGGTGAGGATGAATTTTCGGGAATGATGCGCGTTCGGGACCGGACCGGCAGGCCCGGCCCCTAGATAATCACATCCAGAAATTCGGCTGGCTGGCCGTCCAGACCACGCAGGGCGTGGGGAGTACGCGAGGTGAAATACAGGCTGTCGCCAGGTTCCATGACATGGACCGTGGAACCGAGGGTGATTTCGAGCTTGCCGGAGAGGACGTAGATGAATTCCTGGCCGGGGTGCTCGTTGAAGGTCAGGGCGTGTTTGTCCTTGGCGGGAACGGTGACGACGAAGGGCTCCATCTTGCGGCCGACGAAGCGGTAGGCCAGGCTCTTGTAGTCATAATCCTTGCGCCGCTCCACGCTCATGCCCTTGCCCTTCTTGACCAGGGAGGCGGTGTGCAGGTGCGCTTCCTTGCCGGACATGAGCACGGTCAGGTCGACTTGGAAAACCTGAGCCATGTTGAACAGATAACTGACCGGGATTTCGTGATCGCCGGACTCGTACTTCAGGACATCGCCGGGAGTCACGCCCAGCTGCGCGGCCATGTCTTCTGCGCTAATATCCATGGCATCTCGCAGCCCCCGCAAACGGGGCGCAATATCCTTGTAGGCGGGTTGTTGCGCATCCATAATCTGCTCCTTGTGCTGAGAATGTATAAAACAGGGGCAGAAATTACGGACTTTGGTTTCAAAAAGCAATGCGCAAGCGATAATCGAGAAAGGATCAGCCGTCAGTTAGACCTCAACAACGGAGTTTTCGCAGTTTCCATACTCACTGTAGCAGTAGTTGTCCGCGCTCCAGTCGTTTTCCCAGCGGTCATCGTCGAGCAGGTAGCGGAACTGGAAGGTATTCCCGCTCGGCAGATCGATGGTCAGCTTGAAGGAGCCATCTTTAAGTTTCTTCATGGGCAGGGAATGCATGGCCCAATCGTTGAATTCTCCCACCAGGAACGCTGTCTGTGCACCGCCCGCGCCGCCAGTCGGCAGGTGAAAGGTGACCTTGCAAATGTTCTTCGACTTCAAATATTTCTTTTCTATACTCATATCTTCCTCCATGTGTCTGACAGATCTCCGTGCAGGGATGTATATACTTCCATATACTTTCGTGCGGAATTTTCCCAGGAAAACCGTGTTTCCATAGCGCTGACCTGAATCCGCTTCCAGGCGGCCCTATCCTCCCAGACCTGCACGGCTTTGAGCACCGTGGCCAGGAGCGCCTCGGGGGTAGGGTCGGCAAAGATGAAACCATTGGCCCCTGACTCGGGATAGGGGGTGATGGTGTCCCGCAGGCCTCCCACCGCCGTGGCTACGGGCGGGGTGCCGTAGCTTAAGCTGTACATTTGGGTCAGGCCGCAGGGCTCGTAGCGTGAAGGCATGAGAAAAATGTCCGCCCCGGCCTGGATGAGGTGCGACATTTCCTCCGTGTATCCGATGATACCGACGACCCGGCCGGGATAATCCTCCATGATGCTCATGAGACGTGCTTCGAACTCGGCCTTTCCCTCGCCCAGGACCACGAGGCCCACATTGAGCTTCATGAGCTCTGGGATGATGTCGAGCACGATGTCGATGCCCTTCTGCCCGCGCAGGCGGCCAATGAAACCCAGAAGCGGGCGCTCGACCAGTTCGGGAGACAGGCCCAGCATGCCCATGAGGTGCTTCTTGCAGTCCTCCTTTCCTTCGGGTTTGTCCGCCGAGTAGGGGGATTCGAGCACCTGGTCGTTCTCCGGGCTCCAGATGGAGTAGTCGGCGCCGTTCAGGATACCGAGCAGATCGACCTTGCGCCGGGTCAGAATTCCCTCCAGCCCGCACCCGAACTCCGGGGTCATGATTTCCGAAGCGTAACTGGGGCTGACCGTGGTGATTTTGTCGGCATAGGCGATCCCGGCCTTGAGCAGGTTGAAGCTGTTGTAGAACTCCACGCCTTCCATGTTCCAGGCCTCCAGGGGCAGGCCGGACTGCTCGAAGAGGCGATACGAGAAGCGGCCCTGATAGGCCAGGTTGTGGATGGACATGACCGTGCGGATGCCCGCCCAGAAAGGATCGGTGCGCCGCCAGAAGGCCAGGTAGGCCATGGCCAGGGCCGCATGCCAGTCCTGGGCGTGCACGATGCGCGTCCCCATGTTCAGATCCCGGATGGCGGCCAGGGCTGCGCGGCAGAAAAAAATGAATCGCTCGCAGTTGTCGAAATAGTCGCCCTTGTGCGTGCAGTAGTATTGACGGCGGTCGAAATATTCGCCGCGTTCAATGAAATAGACAGGCAGGCCGTGATAGTCGGCCATATAGATGTCGGCGGTAGTGTCGGACCATGGATACCCTACGTGGCAATTCTCGTGGACCAGATGCACGGGAAACTGCCCGGTGGACAGACGTCCGTAGAAGGGAGTGATTACGGCGACACGAACGCCCATGCGTGACAGGGTCAGGGGCAAGATGCCCATGACGTCAGCCAGGCCTCCGGATTTGGAGAAGGGGTAAACTTCCGATGTCAGGAATACTATGTCGTGAGGCGGTGTGATCATGCGCTCCTGCTCATGGTCTTGGCAAAATCAGCAACGATTTTGCGGTGATCAAAGGCCATGTCGTCCGGCAAAGCGTCGAGGGGGAAAAAGCGGGCGTTTTTCGCGTCGTCTCCGGCGCAGGGCATGTCATCCCCATCGCATTCCGCCGTGTAGGCCACACTCAGCGTATGAAAGCGGGGATCACGATCCGGATCGGAGTAGACGCCCAAGAGACCGGTCAACCGCACGGCAAGGCCCGTCTCCTCCTTCGCCTCTCGAACAGCCGCCTGCTCCGCGCTTTCGCCGCAGTCGATGAACCCGCCGGGCAGCGCCCATCCATGCGGGGGATTGCGCCGCTCGATGAGCAATATCCCCTGCCCCTCACGGTGGAGTACGATATCCACCGTGGGAAACGGATTTCTCTGCGCCACCGCCGACCCGCACTGCGCGCAAGCGACCGTGAAAGACCGGATTTTGTGCATGGCATCCTCGTTTCTTGTTTATGCCGATTCTTTTGATATTTGCCTAGCACCATTTTTCGGGGACTTGAAGCGGTAACGTCGCGGACGCAGAATCGTCACAATACGCCGCAATAATTCACGAATACTATGTCAGGCGCAAAAACCGGGCGAAACGGGCAGACAAGGCCCGAGGCGTTTATTCCCTGCTCACGAAAGAGGCGGGAACGACAAAAATAAAGGTGAATGTTCGGCGCGAAACTTGGGGATTATGCAGGGCCACGCACTTTTCGGGGCTTAAACAAAATCGGCCCCCGCACCTGACGATGCGGAGGCCGATTTTGGCAAAAAGAGGAAGTTGTTCTCTACTTAGCAAGCATCGGGCCAAACCGAAAAAAGCTTCGTCTTTAAGATAAATTAATCCCAAATAGATCATATAAAAGACTTATTTTTATACCGCGCATTGCCCGGTCAGGCTCCAATAATACAAATTTTTAAACCAATGTCTGCTAAGCCCCCGATACATCACGACCCGCTCAAAAAATTTTGTACTCAGAAACGACCTCGAAACCTGCGGCGGAGATATCCTCGGCTGAGACGGCCCCGACACGCACCATGCGCACGGCATTTCGGGCCACGACCCGCACCATGGTCGAAGGCTGTCCTCCTGCGGGCCACGGCTGGGCATCGACGACCAGCGCTCCTGACTGACGCACCAGCTCGGGGTCGAGATCACCAGGCACGCAGACTGGCGGTTGGCCGCTGCGGTTGGCGCTGGAGGACACAAGCGGCGCACCTGCCGCTCGGCACAATTCGGCGGCGATGACGTGCGGGGTCATGCGCACGGCTGAACGGCCATCCAGGTCACGCGCAAGCGTGCTCACGCGCGGGTCGACATCGACCACGATGGAGAGCGAACCCGGCCAAAATTTCCGGGCGAGTTCCTCTTCCTCGGGCCGCATGCGCAAGAACCGTTCGCACATCCCCCAATCTGCGACGATGAGCGGCAGTGGTTTGTCTGTGGGCCGCCCCTTGACCGCAAAAATCCTCTCGACGGCTGGATGAATCGTGGCCAGGCACCCCAGGGCATAGAAGGTCTCCGTGGGATAGATGACCAGCCCTCCGCTGGTGAATTCAAGGATTCCGGCCCGATTCAAATCGTCCACGGATTGCCTCCTCCCTGGCGCATTGACCGGGGTCCGGAGAGGCTGGTACGGTCAAAGCATGCGGTCGTGTGGGGCAGCCCGGCAAACCTTTCCGCCCCTTGCTTATAAAATCTAAGTATTTTCATATCTTGCAATCAAAGCTCGTCTTGGCAGGGACTTTGCTTGATCTGGTAAAAAAGGAAGGAGATGGCCATGAAAATCACCTCGGATCAATTGGCTGCCCTGCAGCTCCAACAAAAAAACGCGGCCCGGAACACTCCAGGCGAAGGATTCGCGCAGGCACTGGCCCAGGAGTTGGGCTCGGAATCCTCTGCCGCGACCCCTGCGGCGACCCCAGCGGCCGGCCCGGTGGTTCGACTTGATCAGGCCTTGCAGGCTGCCATGCTGCAAAAACCAACAGAGCAGACGGTCATGGACAAGATGAATGCACTGCTTTCCAAGTGGGAAGATTATTCCCAAATCATCGGTTCGGAAAACGGCAACCTGCGCGAAGGCTACAGCCTGCTCGCAGACATTCGCCAGAACATCCAGGACGTCAAGGGCGACCTAGGCCAATCCCCGGTTCAGGGGCTCGCGGCCATGGTCGAAGAACTGGACATCCTGACCACCACGGAAGAGTTCAAGTTCAACCGCGGCGACTATCTGAACTGACGCCCGGTTCCGGTGCCACTTCTCCCGTTTTTTTCGGCGCTTCACCTGAAGCGCCGTTTTTTATGCTCAGAGCAGACCCAGAATTGCCTCGCGCACGCTGGCGGCCTTGATCTCCTGCCGCGATCCCGGAAAATGAAATTCACGGCTCCAGACCCGCCGATAAATTCGCCAGGCCATCCAGACCAGACCCACTGGCTTTTCAGCAGTTCCTCCGTTTGGCCCGGCAATACCCGAGATGGCAAGACCGACGGGAACATCCATAAGCTCGCAGACCCCGTTGACCATGCTCTCCACACAAGCCTGGCTGACCGCGCCGTGGCGGATCAAAATTGCTTCCGGCACGCCGAGCAGATTCATCTTGACGCGGTTGTCATAGGCCACCACCCCGCCCTCGAACCAGCGCGAACTTCCGGACACGTCGGTGAGGGTGCTGGCCACCAGACCGCCGGTGCAGGATTCGGCAGAGGCCATGCGCGCTCCTCGAAGAAGCAGGGATTCTCCCAGCCGGGCGACCATGGTTTCCACTTCCAGTTCCATCGACCCTCCGAAACGCAGCCGAAGCGCAAGGCCTCGCGTCCCCAAACATAAAAAATCAGGCCCAGGCGCCGGAACATTTCGTCGGCACCGAGCCCTGACAACCATCACCCTGAAATTCAAGGAGTATTCTACGCACAGACCAGGACTCAAGGCAAGCCTTGAATTCGCCGCCCCCCGATGACACAAAGGTCCCGGGCAAGACAACGTCCTACTCCAACTTAAACCACGAGATATAAATGTCCGTTTTCAGCGACAACAAAAATGCGGCCCTGCGGCCCGGGCGCTACCGTCATTTCAAGGGCGGGGAATACGAGGTGCTGGGCGTCGCCAGGCACAGCGAGGGCCTTGAAGACATGGTGGTGTACCGCCCCCTGTACAACGACACGGGCCTGTGGGTCCGCCCGCTGTCCATGTTCACGGAGCAGGTCGAGTGCAACGGAAAAACAGAACCCCGTTTCACCTTCCTGGACGAAGCCTGACGGGCACAATACTTTCGTGCCGCAGGCGGAAGGCGCCTGTCGGCCCGGCTCGGGCAAGGCCTGCCGGGACACATCTTTTTCGTGCCGGTGCCCGATGCGAAGGACGCGTATCGGCGCGACTCGGAAAGGGCCTGCCGGAACTCCTTCGCCGGCCTCGTAATGTTTCCCGGCCTTGAGGATCGTGCCATGGGCGCCCTGTGCGGAAGACGGCCGGGAAACAAACGATTCCTGGCTCAGTCAGACAACCGACAGGCCCTTTCCGAGTCGCGCCGACACGCTTGAGCCCATGCGGGAATGTTGTTGAAGATGCCTTGCCAACTCCCGCATGCGAACTTGGGGAGACAACGCTATCAATTACCCCCCATACGCGGGGTGCAGGGGACGCGTCCCCTGCCCGCCGGAGGCATCTTCTCTCCCCCTAATCCTTCTTACCGCGCACCAGGCGGGGCTTGCTGCCGTCCTGGGGGCCGATGATCCCGTCCATTTCCATTTGCTCGATGAAGCGGGCGGCGCGGTTGAAGCCGATGCGCAGGCGGCGCTGGATCATGGAGATGGAGGCGCGGCCTTGGTCGGTGACGAAATCGATGGCCTCGGCGTATTTGGGATCGTCGAGGACGTCGCTGGCCCCGCCTCCCCCTTCGCCGCCGTTCTCGCCCGCGGTGTTCCACTCCGCAAAATCGAGTTCAAAGCGCTGCGGGCGCTGTTTTTCCCAGTATTCGACCACGCGGGCGATCTCGTCGTCGCCGACAAAGGCGCCGTGCACGCGCTGTATGTTGCCACCGCTGAGCTTGAAGAGCATGTCGCCGTGGCCAAGGAGGTATTCTGCGCCGATGCCGTCGAGGATGGTCCGCGAGTCGTGCTTGGAGCTGACCTGAAAGGCGATGCGCGAGGGAAAGTTGGCCTTGATGATGCCCGTGACCACGTCAACGGACGGCCGCTGCGTGGCCAGGATGAGATGGATGCCCGAGGCGCGGGCCAGCTGGGCCAGACGCACGATGCTGCCTTCCACTTCCTTGGCCGCGGTCATCATCATGTCGGCCAGTTCGTCGACCACGATGATGAGATAGGGGAAGGGTTTCAGGTCGCGCATGTCCTCGGGCCGGTCATCGCCCATTTCGGCCAGCTTCTGGTTGTAGGTGGTGATGTGGCGCACGCCGGTGCGGGCCATGGCCTCGTAGCGCTGTTCCATCTCGTAGACGGCCCATTCCAGGGCGTTCTTGGCCAGATGCATGTCCGTGACCACGGGGTGGACCAGATGCGGGAGCGAGCCGTAGACAGCCAGCTCGATGCGCTTGGGGTCCACCAGCAGGAGCTTCACCTGCTCGGGGCCATGCTTGTAGATGATGCTCAGGAGCAGGCAGTTGAGGCACACGGACTTGCCGGCGCCGGTAGCTCCGGCCACGAGCATGTGCGGCATCCTGGCCAGGTCCGCGATCTTGGGAACGCCCTGGATGTCCATACCCAGGGCCAGGGGCAGCTGGGCCTTGGTGTCGGCGAAGGCCGGGGCGTCGAGAATTTCGCGCAGGTAGACGATCTGACGCTGGTCATTGGGAATCTCGATGCCCACGGTGTCGCGCCCGGGCAAGGGCGCCACGATGCGCACGGCCCGGGCTTTGAGGGCCAGGGCCAGGTCGTCGCTCATATTGGCGATGCGGCTGACCTTGACGCCGGGGGCGGGCTTGAATTCGAACATGGTGATGACCGGTCCGGGCTGCACACCCTGCACCTCGCCCTGGATGCCGAAATCCGAGAAGCAGGACGTGAGCGCCTGGGACTGCTTGTCGAGCACGGTCTTGGAGATCGAAATACGCGAAGCCGGCACCGGGGCCAGAAGCTCGATGGGCGGCAGGCTGTTGCCGGATCCCGCGGGCCGGACGGGAGGCGCGGTTTTGACAGTTTTTGGCTGCGCGGCCTTGGGCACCGCCCTGGGCTCTTCCCGGCGTGTGTCCTCGGCCGGGGGGCGCGGCCGGGCGAGAGTCCGTGGCGGTTGGCCGGACGCGGAGGGCGCGGTCTTTTCGGGCCTGTTCTGCCGCCAGGCGACAAGGCGCTGAAGCATCTCACGCAACGGCGCGAGCCACAGCGTGCATTTTTCCATCAGGGCGCGGTACGAGATGCCAAACAGAAGGCGGCCGCCAATGAGGGTCAGGCAAACGGCCACGAGCACGAATCCGTAATTGCCGAAAATCCGCTGCAGCAGGGCGTACAGGCTCCGCCCGATAAACCCTCCGCTGGCCATGCCGGTTCCGGGCAACCCCAGGTGCAGGGCCCCGAAATGGACCCAGATCGGGAGCAGGACCGCGAGCAGGATGCCACCGACCCAGCGCAGCCAGGACGGCCTGAACGCAGGGAAAAAAAGCATCGTTGCGGCCAGGGCGAAGAAAACGGGCCAAAGCCAGGCCGCAGCTCCGCACAGGTCGACCAACCCCCCGGCTACGTAGGCACCCAGGGTACCAACGAGATTCTGGGTCTTGTGTCCGGCCACGGCCTGGTGGTTGAACCCGGGATCTGCGGGGGAGAAGGAGAACAGGGCCAGGGTCACCAGCGCCAGGGAGCAGGCAAAGACCAGCGCGCAAATTTCCCGAACGAGTTTGTTGCCGTCTTTAGTCATGCGTTTTTCCATGCGGGGTCAGGTGCAAAAACAAAAGGCCACAGAGCGCTCTCCATGGCCTTTTGGATACTGTCGACGAGCCAAACTATTCGCGGCCGAGATATTCGCCCGTTTCCGTATTGACCTTGATCTTGGTCCCGATCTCGACGAAGAGCGGGACGTTGACCACGATTCCGGTCTCAAGGGTGGCGGGCTTGGAAGCGCCGGTCACCGTGTCGCCCTTCATGCCGGGATCGGTCAGGGTCACTTCCAGGACCACGGAACCTGACATTTCCAGATCCAGGGGACGACCCTGGTACAGCATGACCTTGTAGGCCTGGGCTTCCTTCAGATAGCCGCCCTTGTCGCCGATGACTTCGTGGGCCACGGAAATCTGCTCAAAAGTGGTCATGTCCATGAAGGCATAGCTTTCGCCTTCATTGTATAGGTACTGCATTTCCCGGACTTCAAGGTCCGGCCGGGGGAACTTGATCCCGGAACGAAAATTCTGCTCGACCACGGATCCGGTGAGCAGGTTACGATATTTGGTGCGCATGAACGCGCCGCCCTTGCCCGGCTTATAGTGGCTGCACTCCAGAATTTCACAGGGAGCGCCGTCAATTTCTATCTTCTTGCCTTTCTTGAAATCACTCGTAGCTAACATGCTTACCTTGCTTCCTCCATAGATTTGTCCCGGCCGACTCCCGTAAGGGGCCTCAGGGCTGGTCCAGACGCTGCCATAGCGCCTGGACTGCGAGCGCATAGCTCATTATGCCGAAACCGGCAATAGCCCCGATGCAGTGCCGCGCGATGAGACTTGTGTGACGCATGGAGGACTGACGGGCGTGCACGTTGCTCAAATGCACCTCGACGCAAGGAATTTTGATCCAGGCAAGGCAGTCGGCCAAGGCAAGACTGGTGTGGGTGTAAGCCCCGGCGTTGAAGACGATCCCGTCCATCCCGGCCTTCCAGGCATCCTCCAGGCGATCGATGAGCCCGCCTTCGGAATTGGACTGAAACAGGGTCAACCGGATTTGCCGGGCGTGTTCGCCAAGCATCTTCTCGACCAGCGCGGGCAGGGCATCCATGCCCGCGGAGCCATACACTTCCGGCTGACGCTGCCCGAGAAACCCTAGGTTGGGACCATTTAAAACCAGTATCTCCATGCGCTATTTCTGTTCCGAAGGCTCACGCACGGTGTCCGAATGCGGAGGCAGGACCACCACGGTTTCGGGTTCGTCCTGGGCGATGACGGCATCGGGGTCCAGCGCGGCTACGTCCACATTCATGAGAAAAATGCGGTCCCCGGCCTCGACCTCGCGGTCGCTGACCACGATCTCGAGGTTGCACAGGGTCCCTGTCGCACCGCCCTGCTCCTGGGGCAAAGCCACGGTGTCCTGCATGAGCTGCTTGATCTCGGCCATGCCGATGAGGCGGTAAAAGCTGGAACCAAGTTCGCCGACGGGCTCGGCAATGGCTACATAGGACGGCAGGGATTCTGGCACGGTCTGATACAGCATGGCGTAAAGCACGTCATGCATGCCGCCGATGAAGCGGTCTTCCTCCAGTGCGATGATCTGCCCGCCCAGGCTCAGGTCCCCGACAAAGCTGGCCGAAACAAGGAAGCTCTGCACCAGATCACCGGTTTCGAGGTCCCCCTGCGTGTTGAGCAAACCACTCTGGGTGAACTCGCCTTCCATGCTCCCCAGCGGTGTCATTCCCGCCACGGGAACGATGACGATGTCCTTGTTCACGATCTTGTTGAAGACCTTTATGAGCCCCGCGTTCCTGGCTTCGGTCCAAATTCCCGTGTCGGCATCCACGTATTTGGCCAGATCCATTTCACTCAGGCGCATTTCGACAGTGGCTTGTTCTTCAACCCGAATGGGTTCCTGGGCAGTATTGGCGGAAACCAACTTCACTTCCTTGGAACACCCGCCCAAGATAAAGACAGCGCTCAAGAGCACGAGCAACGCACGCATAGTATGCCTCCAATTAATTATTGATAACCAAGACAATTCTTTCTATCAGTGCCTGATCCAAACGCATTTCGTCAAGAACCCAAGCCCCAGGAAATGGTAGTTTCATGCCCAGCACCGTAATTTTAGAAAAGACAATCTACACCATTGACCAGCTGGAAGAAATGCCGCTTCCTCAACTCGCCCTCGCGGGAAGGTCCAATGTCGGCAAATCATCCCTGCTGAACAAACTCACCGGCAGGAAAAATCTGGCCAAGATCAGCTCCACCCCGGGAAAAACCCGCAGCCTGAACTTCTACAAGGTCAGCCCGGAAGAATTCTATCTGGTAGATCTGCCGGGGTACGGATACGCCCGCTGCTCCAAAACCGAACGCGACAAGTGGGCCGCGCTGATCAACAAATACCTGCGTAACAACGCCCGCCTCTTCGGCGTGGTCGCCCTGCTTGATTCACGGCTTCCGCCGCAGGCTCTCGACATCGATCTGATCGCATTCATCAGGGCGCAAGGCATAGATGTCTTTCCCGTGATGACCAAGGCGGACAAATGCAAGCAGCCAGTACGGAGCGCTAATCAAGCCGCCTGGCAGAGACTTTTGGGCTCGCAAAAGCCTCCGCTGCTCACCTCCAGCCATTCCGGCATGAATATCGACAAACTGTGGCAGTTCTTTCTCGATAAATTTGCAGCAACGAAGCCCCACGAATAAGAATTCATGCGCAAAATACTACGAAATTATTTTGGTATTGAACAGTTTTTTATCCTGTCTGACGCAAAAAACATGTCCTTGACCTCTGAACGCATGCCGCGTTGAGCAGTTGGCCGTAAATGACCTGCTTTCTTTTTACCGTTCCAGGTTGACGCACTCCATTTTCAGCATCTACAATCGACGCGATATGATGTCCCTGCAAAAAGTCGCCAACCCTGTTTTTTTGGCACGCCCGGTGAATTCGAGATGAACGTTTTCATTCTTGTCCTGCTCCCGCTTTTGGGGTCCGTGCTGCCCCCGCTGGCCATGCGCTGGGGGCGCAACGCCTGCGCCTGGGCGACCGTAGCCGTGACCGCAGGCACCCTCATGCTGGCCATGCCCCCGCTCATGCAGGCCTTTCGCGGAACGCCCGCATCGGCGCACCTGCCATGGCTGGAAGGGGCCGGCTTTGACCTGACCTTGCGCATGGACGGTTTGGCCGCCCTTTTCGTACTCCTGATCCTTTGCATCGGTCTGTTGGTCGTCATCTACGCCCGCTACTACCTCTCCGCAAAAGATCCCATGGGCCGCCTCTACGGACTGCTGCTCGTGTTCATGAGCGCCATGCTCGGGGTGGTCCTGTCCGACAACCTGATCCTGATGATTGTTTTCTGGGAGATGACGTCGCTGTCCTCGTTTCTGCTCATCGGTTACTGGCAGCACCGCGCGGACGCCAGACAGGGGGCGCGCATGGCCCTCATCGTCACCGGCCTGGGCGGCCTGGCCCTGCTGGCCGGATTCCTGATCCTCGGCCAGATTGCCGGAACGCACCAGATCTCCCAGATCCTGCAGCAGGGCGACCTGATCCGCGCCCACCCCCTTTATGTCCCGGCCCTGGTCCTGATTCTGGTCGGCGCGTTCACCAAGTCGGCGCAGTTCCCCTTCCATTTCTGGTTGCCAAAGGCCATGGCCGCGCCCACGCCCATCAGCGCCTACCTGCACTCGGCCACCATGGTCAAAGCGGGCGTCTTTCTCCTGGCCAGGCTCTATCCGGCCCTGTCCGGAACGGACATCTGGTTCTTTACCGTGAGCGGCGTCGGCCTGACCACCCTGCTCATGGGCGCTTATGTCGCCATCTTTCAGCACGACTTGAAGGGTCTGCTGGCCTACTCGACCATCAGCCATCTTGGCCTCATCGTGCTCCTCTTCGGGCTGGACACGCCCCTGGCCGCCGTGGCCGGGGTGTTCCACATCATTAATCACGCCACCTTCAAGGCCTCGCTGTTCATGGCCGCAGGCATCATCGATCACGAGACCGGAACCCGGGACATGCGCAGCCTGAACGGCTTGTGGAAATACATGCCCCACACCGCCGCCCTGGCCATGATCGCTTCGGCGGCCATGGCCGGAGTGCCGCTTTTGAACGGTTTTCTATCTAAAGAGATGTTTTTCGCCGAAACCCTGCACGTCGAACTGCTTGGCCCCGCGTGGTGGATTCTGCCGACGGCCGCGACTCTGGCCGGAATTTTTGCCGTGGCCTACTCGGCCCGTTTCATCCACGACGTCTTCTTCAACGGCGAGCCGCAGGGCCTGCCCAAATATCCGCCCCACGAACCGTCGCGCTTCATGAAGGTGCCGGTGGAAATCCTGGCCGGGCTGTGTCTGCTGGTGGGCATCCTGCCGGGGCTGACCGTGGGACCGCTGCTGCATCTGGCCGCCTCCAGCGTGACCGGAGAGCCCTTGCCCTCCTACAGTCTGGCCATCTGGCACGGATTCAACGCGCCGCTCTTCATGAGCTTCGTGGCCCTTGCCGGCGGATTCGCCGTCTACGGAATGCGGCGCAGGCTGTTTGCCCTGCATGAGCGCCTGCCCTTCGCCCCGGATGCGGCCGCCCTCTACCATTCCCTCGAAGACGCCCTCATCCGGGCCGCGCGGGCCCTCTCGCAGGGCATGGATAACGGCTCCCTGCAGCGCTCGGCGACCCTGCTCCTGGGCGCGGCGACCCTGGCCATGCTCCTGCCCCTGACGGGCGGGGGCATAAGAGGCGCTCTGCCTGCCAGCCCCCTCGACGGACTGACTCTTCTGGGCGCGCTGCTGCTCATGGGCGCCAGCCTGCTCACCGTGCTGTGGCACGAGCGCCGCTTGTCCGCCGTCATTGCCTTGAGCGTAGTCGGACTGCTGGTGGCCCTGGTCTTCGTGCGTTTCTCCGCCCCTGATCTGGCCTTGACGCAGCTCAGCGTCGAGGTGGTGACCATCATGCTCCTGCTGCTGGCCCTCTTTTTTCTTCCGCAACGTCACGACAGACTGACCAAGATCTCCGGACGCATCGGCGACATCCTGCTGGCCGCAGGCGCGGGAGGAGGGTGCGGACTGCTGGCCTGGGGCATGCTGACCCGTCCCGTGGACCCCATCTCGTCCTTTTTCATGGAGCAAAGCCTGCCCGGCGGTGGCGGGGCCAACGTGGTCAACGTCATTCTGGTCGATTTTCGAGGGTTCGACACCCTGGGCGAGGTCACGGTCCTGGCCGTGGCCGCCATCGGCATTTACGCCCTGCTCGACAATCTGCGCCTGCCCGTACCTTTGCGCGACCGGGACGGCCGCCTCTGGGCCACCGAGCGGCATCCGCTGATCCTGTCCCAAGTCACCCGCTTTCTGCTGCCACTGGCCCTGATGGTTGCGGTCTACCTGTTTTTGCGCGGCCACAATGCGCCGGGAGGAGGCTTCATCGCCGGTCTGGTCGCAGCCGTGGCGCTCATACTGCAATACATGGCCAGCGGCATCGCCTGGAGCCAGCGGCAATGGAGGCTGCCCTTCCATCCCCTCATCGCCTTCGGCGTGCTCATCGCGACCGCCACCGGAGCGGGCAGTCTGCTCTTGAACCACCCCTTCCTGACGTCCACGTTCGGGCACGTCACCCTGCCGGTGGTCGGCGAATTCGAACTGGCCAGCGCCATGCTCTTCGACCTGGGCGTTTTTCTGACCGTCGTGGGCGTGATCATGCTCATCCTGGCCAACCTGGGCAAATTGACCCGGCGTGGGACGCGCCTCAAGGAGAACCGCTGATGGAATCCCTCGCTGCCTGCGTCATCGCCGTTCTCGTGGCCTGCGGGGTCTATCTGGTGCTACGCGCCCGCACCTTCACCGTGGTGCTGGGGCTTTCGCTCTTGTCCTACGCGGTCAACCTCTTTCTCTTCTTCAGCGGCCGCCTGATGACCGGCGCTCCGCCCCTGGCCACAAGTCCCGGGCCCACGGCCGACCCCCTGCCCCAGGCGCTGGTCCTGACCGCCATCGTCATCGGGTTTGGCATGACGGCTTTTGTGGTCATCCTTGCCTTGCGCGCCCGGGGAGAACTGGGCAACGACCATGTTGACGGAAGGGAGGACAAATGAACCACTGGATCATCTTCCCGCTGCTCCTGCCTCTGGTCGCGGGCATGCTCAACCTGCTGCTGGTGCGCTCGGGGGTGGGCGCGCAGCGTGTCGTGTCCCTGCTCACGACCTTCGCCCTGCTCGTCTTCGCCCTGCTCCTCCTGGCCCGAGCCGCGTCCGGACACATCGACGTTTACGAGCTTGGCAACTGGCCCGCGCCGTTTGGCATCGTCCTGGTGCTGGACCGGCTTTCCGCCCTCATGCTGGTGCTGACGGCGCTGCTGGCCCTGCCCGTCCTTGCCCACGCCTGTTTTGGCGACGACAGGCGGGGCCGGGATTTTCATGTCCTCTTTCCCCTGCAGCTGCTCGGTCTGAACGGGGCTTTTTTGACTGGCGACCTGTTCAACCTCTTCGTCTTTTTCGAGATCCTGCTCATCGCCTCCTATTGCCTGGCCATGCACGGCCAAGGCCCCGAGCGCACGCGAAACGCCCTGCGCTACGTGGTCCTGAACCTGATCGGTTCCAGCCTCTTTCTCATCGCCCTTGCCGTTATCTACGGAGTATGCGGATCGCTGAACATGGCCGACCTGGCGGTCAAGGTCGCGGGCAGCGCTCCGGATCAGGCCCCCCTGCTGCACGCCGCCGCCCTGCTGCTGCTGACCGTGTTCGGACTCAAATCCGCGATCCTGCCCCTCTTTCTGTGGCTTCCGGGACTTTACGCCGCGGTGCTGCCGTCCGTGGCCGCACTCTTCGCCATCATGACCAAGGTTGGCGTGTACGCCATCCTGCGCACCCAATCCCTGATCTTCACGGCTGACGGCCCCGTGGCGCAAAGTTCCGCCCTGCTCCTGCCCCTGGCGCTGGTCACCCTGGCGGTGGGCTCCCTGTGCGTGCTGGGCAGCAAACGTCTGCGCGAACTCCTGGCCTGGCTGGTCATTGTCTCCGTAGGCACCCTGCTGGCGGGCATCGGCCTGTGGAATGCGGCGGGAATCAGCGCGAGCCTCTACTACCTGCCGCACACCACTCTGGTCACGGCCGGGCTTTTTCTGCTGGAGGGCCTCATGGCGCGCCAGCGGGGCTCGGCAGCGGACCGGCTCGAACCGGGAGCCCCCATGGCACAGCCCGACCTCTACGGCACGCTTTTCCTCGTTGGCGCCATGGCCTCGGCGGGCCTGCCGCCCCTGTCCGGGTTCGTGGGCAAGGTGCTGCTCCTGCACGCCGCCGCGCCGGGGCACGCGATCTGGTTATGGTCAGTCGTCCTTGGCGGCAGCCTCCTTGGCCTTGTCGCCCTTGTCCGCTGCGGGAGCATGCTCTTCTGGAAAACCGAGGGGGTCCCTGTTTCCGGCACCGTCGTATCGTGGGCGCGTCTTGCCCCCGCCGCCGCGCTGATCCTCGCGGCAGTGGTCCTGGCGGCCATGGCCGGGCCCGTCACCGCCTACACACAGGCCACCGCGACGCAGATCCTGACTCCCCAAATCTACATCGAAGCCGTTCTCGGAGGAGCGAACCCATGAACCGCTGGCTACCGCAACCCATGTTCAGCCTGTTTCTGTGGCTGGTCTGGCTTCTGCTCGCAAACTCCCTGGAGCCTGGACACATCGTCCTTGGAGCGTTTCTGGCCCTGGCCCTGCCCCTTTTCACTGTCAGGTTCTGGCCCGACCAGCCGTGCATGGGCCGACCCCGAACCCTCATGGCCTATCTGGCCGTGTTCCTGTGGGACATCGTCATCGCCAACCTGACCGTGGCGCGCCTCATCCTCGGACCCGTCCGGCGACTGCGTCCGGCGTTCATCACGCTCCCCCTGGATTTGAAGAACGACTTCGCCATCACCGTGCTGGCCCATTCCCTGTCCCTGACCCCCGGCACAGTGTCTTCGAAAGTGTCGGAGGACCGGCGCACCCTGCTCATTCACGTTCTGGACCTGGATGACGAGGACCAGCTCATACAACGCATCAAAAAGCGCTACGAAACGCCCTTAAAGGAGATTTTCCCATGCTGAGCTCAGCCATCCTTGTGGCCTTTGTCTGCATCGCCACCGCCCTGGTGCTCAATTTCTGGCGACTCTTCGCCGGCCCGACCCTGCCGGACCGTATCCTGGCCCTCGACACCATGGCCATCAACACCATCGCTCTGTTGGTGCTGCTCGGTATTCACCAGAATCTGACGGAGTTTTTCGAGGCGGCCCTGCTCATCGCGATGATGGGCTTCATTGGCACCGTGGCCCTGTGCAAGTACCTGCTGCGCGGCGACATCATCGAATAGGAGCATGCCATGCCTGACGCACTGATCGAAATCTTCATCTCCATTTTCCTGCTCATCGGCGGGGCTTTTGCCCTCATCGGCTCCATCGGACTGGCGCGCCTGCCGGACCTGTTCACCCGTCTGCACGGCCCGACCAAGGCCACCACGCTGGGCGTAGGGGGCATCCTCATCGCCTCGGTCCTGCACTTCAGCAGTCGCGCAGAGGGCCTGAGCCTGCACGAACTCCTCGTCACTCTCTTTCTTTTCGCCACCGCGCCGGTCAGCGCGTATCTCATTGCCTGCGCGGCCCTGCACCTGCGCACGCCTGCCCCGGAAGACCACCGCCGCCTTGACCGGACCGGAGGGGAGGAATAGAAAGGTGCACGCATTTTGGCATCAAGGCGCAGCAATCCCATCGACCATGGCAAGGAGAGACACACATGGCAGTATTCGTGGCGGACCACCCCCTTATCAAGCACAAGCTCGGACTCATGCGCAAGCATGACATCAGCACCAAGAATTTCCGGGAACTCGCATCCGAAGTCGCCAGGCTACTGACCTACGAGGCCACTAAGGACCTTGAGACGGAAAAAAAGACCGTGCAAGGCTGGGCCGGACCCGTTGTCGTGGACGTCATCAAGGGCAAGAAGATCACGGTCGTACCCATCCTGCGCGCGGGCCTGGGCATGCAGGACGGCGTGCTTGATCTGGTTCCCGGCGCCAAGGTCAGCGTGGTCGGCTTCTATCGCGATGAAGAGACTCTGCAGCCCGTCGAATACTACGTGAAACTGGCCAAAAACATTAACAAGCGCATGGCCATCATCCTCGACCCCATGCTGGCCACGGGCGGAACCCTGGACGCGACCATCCGCTGCCTGAAGAACGCCGGCTGCACCAGCATTCGCGGACTCTTTCTGGTCGCGGCGCCCGAGGGTTTAAAGCGTATCACCGAAGCGCATCCCGATGTGGACATCTACGTCGCGGCGGTGGATGAGCGCTTGAACGAGAACGGCTACATCCTGCCCGGATTGGGCGATGCCGGGGACAAGATTTTCGGCACCAAATAGTCCGTTTTTCCTACTCCAAAAAAAAAGAACGCCCGATCATCCGACCGGGCGTTCTTTTTTGTGGAACCCTAAAAAAGCTAGTTCTGCGCCGCCAGCCAGTCCAGGGCGGCCTTGAGGTCCAGGCTCCCGGCGTAGATGGCCTTGCCGGTGATGACTCCGGCCAGGCCGCGCTTGCGCAGGGGGTGCACGGCCTGCACGTCATCGAGGGTGGAGATGCCGCCGGCGATGAGCACGGGCAGGTCCGTCATGGCCAGCAAAGATTCAAGGGCCGGGATGTTGACCCCGGACTGCATCCCGTCGCGGCTGATATCAGTGTAGATGAAAAACGCCGCCCCGGCGGCTTCAAGCTCCGGCACCACGTCGGCCACGGTCTTGCCCGCGTCCTCCACCCAGCCCTTGGTCTTCAGGTGCCCGTCGCGAGCGTCCAGGGACACGCCGATGCGACCCGGATAGGTCTGGCAGAGTTCGCGGAACAGGGCCGGATCTTCGAGAGCCACGGTGCCGATAATAAGGCGGGTCACCCCGGCTTCCAGATACTTTCCGGCGACATCGAGGCTCCTGATTCCGCCGCCGAGCTGCACAGGGATGGACACCGCCGAGCACAACTCGCGAATGAGCGCCATGTTGCGCGGCGTGCCGCTAAAAGCCCCGTCAAGATCGATGACGTGCAGCCATTTGGTCCCGGCCTCTACCCATTGCCGGGCCATGGCCACCGGATCGTCGGAAAAAACCGTGACCTGATCCTCAACGCCCTGGCGCAGGCGTACGCACTTGCCGTCCTTTATGTCCACCGCCGGAAATATATTCATAAACCCAAAACCCTTGTTCCTTCTTCCAGCGCTTCGGCCGCGATTTCAAGGGGCGTGAGCCAGCGGCCCCCGCGCTTGAAGAAACGGCCGCCCTTGAGCAGGTTTTCGGCCAACCCCTGCTGCTCTTCCTCGAAATGATAGCGGCGCACTTCGCCGGTGGTTGTCTTGATCAGATACAGATCCAGAGTCACCCCGGCCGGACGGGTCACGCCCCATTCGCCGCCATCGCGTTCCTGCCACCGGGAAACATAGGGCACGAGCAGGTAATCGGCCTCGATGCAGGTGCCAACGCTCTTCCAATACTCCAGAGTTTCAAAACTCGGACGTTCTTTTTCAGCCTGCACGATTTCCTCGCAGCGCTGCACCGTGGCGGCGTGCAGAACCGTGCCGAGGTCGCTTTTTTCCAGCAAGGCGGCCAACTGCCCGTCCAGGGCGTCCAGAGATTCCTGAGTGACCACCGAAGCTTCCTCGGGCAGCACTCCGGCCATGAGTTCCCAGTCGTGCTGGGGGTGGACGAAATGCGCCACGGCCAGCACGGAACGAGATTCCACTGCTGGCCAGGGCGTGGTGCCAGCGCAGGCCGCACAAAAAATGAGTAGGGACAGAGCGATGTATCTCATGCGTCGAGACCTCCCTTGGTGCTGAGCACCTCTTCACGTTCCACGCGCACGGCCTGCCGCAGGGCCAGGCCAAGTCCTTTGAAGACAGATTCGAGCAGATGATGCCCGTTTTGTCCGTAGAGCATGCGCACGTGCAGGTTCATGCCCGACTTGGCGGCCAGCGATTTCATGAATTCACGCCACAGATCCTTCTCTTGTCCGGCGATGATAGCCGGAAGCACGTTTTCTTCGTACACCAGATAAGCCCGTCCGGAAAGATCGAGGCAGACTTCGGTCAGGGCCTCGTCCATGGGCACCTTGGCGCACCCGACCCGGGCGATGCCCTTGCGCTCGCCAAGGGCCATGCTGATGGCGCTGCCCAGGCACAGGCCAATGTCCTCCAGGGAATGGTGGGCATCGATATGCATGTCGCCCGCGCAGGAGATCTCCAGGTCAAAACCCGCCCAGTGCCCCATCAGATCAAGCATGTGGTCGGCGAATCCGAATCCGGTCCGCACGTTGCAAACGCCCTTGCCGTCAAGGTCCAGGACCACGGAAATCCGGGTCTCGCGGGTCTGCCGGTCAATCCGGCCAGTTCGAGCATGCATGACATCTCCTTCGCTAAAGAGGCCGGACCTTAACCTTAAGGACTGGCCTGGTGATCACGCCTTGGCCTGCGACGCTTCGGCCTCTTCCTCGGGCGGTTCTTCCTTGGGCTTTTTCCCGAACATGTAGGACACCCAGATCCCGACTTCATACAAAAGGCACATGGGACCGGCCATCAGCGTCTGCGAAACCACGTCCGGTGGGGTCAGGATCGCCGCCACCACGAAATTCCCGAGTATGGCAAATTTGCGGTACTTGCGCAGAGTCTTGTAATTCACAATGCCCAGGACCGAAAGGAAAAGCATAAACAGCGGCAATTCGAAGATCAGACCAAAGGCAAAGAGCATGCTGGTCGAGAAGCTGAAATACTCCTTGACCGATGGCATGGGCTGGATGGCCTCCGAGGCATAGCCCAGAAAAAACTGGAACCCGTAGGGAAAAACAACAAAATACCCGAAAAGCGCACCCGTAACGAAGCAGAGCGCCGAGCACAGGGCGATGGGGATCATGTATTTGCGCTCCCCCTCGTACAGGCCGGGAGCAATGAACATCCAGATCTGGTAGAAAACGTACGGGCTGGCCACAAACAGGCCAGCCAGGGCCGCGACCTTGAGGTGGGTGAAAAAGGCTTCGGGCAGGCCGGTGTAGATGAGCGAGCCGCCCGAGGGTTCAAGCAGAGTGATGAGCGGCTCCATGAGCAGCATGAAAAGCTGCTCGGCGAACCCGTAGCAGGCCAGAAAACCGATGAATACGGCGATAAGGCAGCGCACCAGCCGCACCCGCAGCTCGTTCAGGTGCTCGGTGAAGGTCATCTCGCGCGGAGGTTCTTCTTCGGCCGCCTCTTCCTTGGCCGGCGCCTTCGCCTCCTCCGTGCCGGACTCGCCGCGAACCTGGACTCCGCCAGCCTCATCTTGAGCCGCCGGGACGGAAGATTCCTCCGGCGCACCGGATTCGTTTGGCGCGGATTCTTCAAGCGCACCGGTTTCGTTCGGCGCGGATTCTTCCTGCGCAGAATTTCCGGTCAGTGCGGGATCATCGGCATCCACGCCGTCATCCGCCACAGCTCCGGAAGAGGAAGAGTCATCCTGTCCGGCAGAGCCGGAAACGGAATCATCACCCGGTGCCACATCCGCAGCGCCATCGGACTCGGGCTGATCCGCAGGAGCAGGCTCCCTGCCATCGGCACTGATTTCGGAGGAAGCTTCTTCCGAAGCGGCGAGGCTCTCGTCTTCAAGCTTCTCCCGATCCGCCTCCTGCTCCTTGCTCATGCCTTGTCCTTCCCGGTATCCGCAGGCTGCGCGGCAGGTTCACCGGAGGCAGCGTCTGGCTTGGGTTCGGCAGGCTGCGGCTCGGCCTTGGTCTCGTCAGGAAAGAGCTCCTTCTTGGCCTGTGCGGTCTTCTCCTTCTGCTCGGACTGCTCCGCTTCCATCTCGATGGTCCGCTTCACATCGGTGCTGACCCTGCGAAATTCCCCCAGGGCCTTGCCCAGCGACTTGGCCATCTCCGGCAGCTTTGCCGGTCCGATGACGATCAGCGCGACAATCAGAATTATTATAAGTTCCGTGGATCCAATTCCAAACATAGGCTCATCTCCTTAAGAGGTCTGTTGGACGGCTATTCCCACTCGATGGTGCTCGGCGGCTTGGACGAAATATCGTACACGACGCGGTTCACACCTTTAACCTCATTGATGATCCTGCTTGAAATCCGCGCGAGGATCTCCGTCGGGATTCTGGACCAGTCGGCGGTCATGGCGTCGATGGAGTCCACGATGCGCAGGGCGATGACATGCTCATAGGTGCGCTCGTCGCCCATGACGCCCACGGTCTTGAGCGGCAGGAGCACGGCAAATCCCTGCCAGACCTTGTAATACCAGTTGGAGGCCATGAGCTCGTGTTGCACGATCTTGTCGGCCTGACGCAAAATTTCTAGACGCGAATCCGTGATCTCGCCGATGACGCGGATGGCCAGACCAGGGCCGGGGAAGGGGTGCCGCCAAACGATGAAATCGGGCAGGCCGAGTTCCTGGGCGACTTTTCGTACCTCGTCCTTGAACAGTTCGCGCAGGGGTTCGACCAGGGCGAGATCCATCTTTTCAGGCAAGCCGCCGACATTATGGTGGCTCTTGATCACCGCCGAGGGGCCCTTGAAGCTGATGGATTCAATGACATCCGGATAGAGGGTGCCCTGGGCCAGATACTTCACGCCCTGGATCTTCTTGGCCTCTTCCTCGAAAACCTCGATGAAGGTGTAGCCGATGATCTTGCGCTTCTGCTCCGGGTCTTCGAGTCCCTCAAGACGCGACAGGAATTTGTCCTGCGCCTTGATGTAATGCAGATTCAGGTCGAAATGCTGGCGCAGGTAGGCGATGACCTCGTCGCCTTCGCCCGCCCGCAGGAGGCCGTTGTCGACGAAGATGCAGTGCAGGTTCTTGCCGATGGCCTTGTTCAGCAGGACGGCCACCACGGTGGAGTCGATGCCTCCGGACAGGCCGCAGACGACCTTGTCATCGCCGATCTGCACCGGCAGGGTTTGCAGCATTGAATCGACAAAGGAAGACATGGTCCAAGAAGACTTGAGGCCCGCGATGTGAAACAGGAAGTTGCGCAGGATCTCGTCGCCCTGTTCGGTGTGGGCCACTTCGGGATGGAACTGCAGGGCGTACATCTTGCGGCTGACATCGGCCATGGCCGCGATTTCGATGTTCTGGGTCTTCGCCAGGACCGTAAAGCCCGGAGGCACGGCCAGGACATGGTCGCCATGGGACATCCAGACCGTCAGCTTGCCCGAATCCGAAACCGCTTCCCACAGCGGGCACTGCGCTTCGAAATACAGATCGCTGCGGCCGTACTCGCGGTCCAGGGACGGGGCAACCTTGCCGCCGAGCAGGTGGGCCATGAGCTGCATGCCGTAGCAGATGCCCAGGATCGGCAGGCCCCAGCCGAAAATGGCGGGGTCGATGCCGGGGGAATCGACGCTGGTCACCGAGGCGGGACCGCCGGACAGGATGATGGCGCTGGGCTGCAGGGCTTTGAGCTCATTGATGGTGATGGTGCAGGGGTGAATCTCGGAGTAGACGCCGGATTCACGGGTGCGTCGGGCAATGAGCTGCGTGTATTGGGAGCCGAAATCCAGAATGATGACTTTTTCTTGTATATCCATTGTACCCTCCATCCGCTTTCGCGGATGGTTATTATCTCGAAAGTTTCAGTACGCGTCCACTCTGTAGTTGGGCGCTTCCTTGGTGATGATCACGTCGTGGACGTGACTCTCGCGCAGGCCTGCTGAGGAAATCTCCACGAACTGGGCTTTTTCCTGCAGCACCTCTATATCCTTGGCTCCCAGATAGCCCATGCCGGAGCGCACCCCGCCGACCATCTGGTCGATGGTTTCGAGCACGGAACCCTTGTAGGGAACGCGGCCGACAATGCCCTCGGGAACGAGCTTCTTGGACCCTTCCTGGAAATAGCGGTCACTGCTGCCGTCCTTCATGGCGTCGATGGAGCCCATGCCGCGGTAAATCTTGTAGGTGCGGCCCTGATACAGAATCTTCTCGCCCGGGCTCTCCTCGGTTCCTGCGAACATGGAACCCATCATGACCGTGTCCGCGCCCGCGACCAGGGCCTTGACCACGTCTCCGGAGAATTTCACGCCCCCATCGGCGATACAGCAGCGGCCCGCTTCGCGGCAGGCGCGCACGCAATCCATGATGGCCGTGATCTGTGGCACCCCGACACCGGCCACGATGCGTGTGGTGCAGATGGAGCCGGGCCCGATGCCGACCTTCACCGCGTCCGCTCCGGCGGCGGCAAGAGCCTTGGCACCCTCGTAGGTGGCCACATTGCCGGCGATGATCTGCACGTCGGGCCACTCAGTCTTGGTGGCCCGCACCGCGTCCAGAATATTCCTGGAATGCCCGTGCGCCGAATCAAGGACAATGACGTCCGCCCCGGCCTTGACCAGCGCCTCGACCCGTTCGGCCCGCCCCGCGCCCACGCCTACAGCCGCTCCGACCCGCAACCGGCCCATGTCGTCCTTGCAGGCGTTGGGGTATTTGCGGACCTTGTCGATGTCCTTGATGGTCAAAAGGCCCTTGAGCTTGTTGCTGTCATCGACCACCAGCAGCTTCTCGATGCGGTTGTCGTGCAGGTGGCGCTTGGCGTCTTCCAGAGAGATGCCTACAGGCACGGTGATCAGCTTTTTGCTGGTCATGACCTCGCTAACCCTGGCGGACATATCGGTCACGAAACGGACGTCGCGGTTGGTGACGATGCCCACCAGCTGGTCCCCGATGATGACCGGCAGTCCGGAAATGCGGTAGTCGCGCATGAGTTCAAGAGCGTGCCCGACTGTATCGTTCGGGTCAACGGTGATGGGGTCGACGATCATGCCGGACTCCGACTTCTTGACCTTGACGACTTCAAGCGCCTGCTTCTCCACGCTCATGTTCTTGTGCACGATGCCGATGCCCCCGGCCCGGGCCAGGGAAATGGCCATGCGCGATTCCGTGACCGTGTCCATGGCCGCGCTCAGGAAGGGAATGTTAAGCTCGATGGATGCGGTCAGCCTGGTGTTCAGGACTACCTGGTCAGGGGTGACCTCCGAATAGGCCGGAACGAGCAGCACGTCATCAAAGGTCAGTGCCTTGCCGATAAATTTTTCCATATCTGATCTCTCCCGATGCTGGGGATTGGTTGTGAGTCTGAACCAGGGGGCTAAAGCCCCAGATAAGCCTTTTTGACATCCTCGTTGGAAAGCAGAGCCGAAGCCGTGTCTTCCAGCGTTATACGTCCGTTTTCCATGACATAGGCGCGGTGGGCGATCTTGAGGGCCTGGTTGGCGTTCTGCTCGACCAGGAAAACCGTGGTCCCGGACTTATTGACCTTGCGGATGATGTCGAAAATCTGTGCGATGATGATAGGCGCCAAACCGAGCGAGGGTTCGTCCAGGAGCAGGAGCCTCGGCCGGGCCATGAGCGCCCGGGATATGGCCAGCATCTGCTGCTCCCCGCCGGACAGGGTGCCGCCCTGCTGCTTGCGGCGCTCGGCCAGAATGGGGAACAGTGTGAACACGTAGTCCAGATCCTGATTGATGCCTGCCTTGTCGTTGCGCAGAAATGCTCCCATATCAAGATTTTCCATGACCGTCATTTCCGGAAAAATGAGCCGCCCTTCCGGCACCTGCGAGATGCCCATGCGCACTATCCTGTCCGCCTTGACCTCATGGATGGGCTGGCCCTCGAAAAGGATCTCGCCACTTCTGGGCGGAACCCCGCCGCAGATGGACATGAGCGTGGTGCTCTTGCCCGCACCGTTGGCACCGATGAGGGTGACGATTTCACCGCGGTCAATATGCAGTGAAATCCCGTGCAGGGCCTGGATATTACCGTAAAATGTGCTGACATTCCTGAGCTCAAGCATGCGCTTCCTCCCCGAGGTAGGCTTTGATGACCCGGGGATCGCTGCTGATCTCCGTCGGAGTGCCGCTGGCGATGAGACATCCGTATTCCATGACGTAAATCCGCTCCGAAATGCTCATGACCATGCTCATGTCGTGCTCGATGAGCAGGATGGCCATGTCCATCTCGTCCCGGATCTTGAACACCATATGCTTGAGGGATTCGGTCTCCTGCGGGTTCATGCCCGCGGCTGGCTCGTCGAGCAGGAGCAGGGTCGGCTCGGTGGCCAGGGCCCTTGCGATCTCAAGGCGACGCTGCGCGCCGTAGGGCAGGTTGCAGGCCAATTCCTTGTAGAACTTGTTCAGGCCCATATACTTGAGCAGCTCGTAACTCCTGTCGACGATCTCCTTCTCTTCACGGCGCACCGCAGGCGAGCGCAGCAGCGCCCCCAGAATCCCGGACTTGGTCCGGCAATGACGGGCGATCATGACGTTTTCGAGCACGCTCATGTTCTTGAAGAGGCGGATGTTCTGAAAGGTACGGGCCATCCCTAACGCGGTGACCAGATTGGGCTTTATGCCGTTGACCTTGGTCCGCGCGCCCCCGCGGGGAGTAAACCACACTTCGCCTTCGGTGGGTGTGTAGATGCTTGTTATGCAGTTGAAGAACGTGGTCTTGCCGGCTCCGTTGGGTCCGATAAGGGCCACGATCTCGCCCGAGCGGACTTCAAGCTGAACCTCGTTAAGGGCACGCAGCCCGCCGAAATTCATGGACACGGCCGTGACGTCGAGTACCGGTTTCATTTATTTGCGCCTCCGTCAGCAGTGACCAGATCCGGATCGTCCACGGTGTATGTCCTGCCCTTGGCGGGAATGAGCCCCTGCGGCCTGAAGACCATCATCAGCACCATGGCCGTGGCGAACATAATCATGCGGTATTCGGAAAAAGCGCGCAGGTACTCCGGCAATAACACCAGAAAGGCCGAGCCGAGGATGACGCCGAGGTTGGATCCCATTCCGCCGAGCACGACAATGGACAAGATGATGGCCGATTCGAAAAAGGTGAAACTCGCCGGGTTGATGAAGGTGGTCTTGGCCGCGAAGATAACGCCCGCGAACCCGGCCCAGGCCGTGCCCAGGCCAAAAGCCATGACCTTGACCCCGACACGGTCGATGCCCATGGCCTCGCAGGCGACCTCATCCTCGCGCAGGGCCTGCAGGGCGCGCCCGATACGCGAATCCTTGAGGCGGCTCACGGCGATAATGGTGATTATGGCCAGCGCCAGGACAATATAATAGATGTAGATGTTGGCGTCGGCCACGGACAGCTTTATGTCGAAGAAACCGGGGCGCGGGATGTTCGAGATGCCCGAAGGCCCGCCGGTGATGTCGCTCAAGTTTTCGAGCAGCAGGCGCACTATTTCACCGAACCCGAGGGTGACGATGGCCAGATAGTCGCCGCGCAGCCTGAGCACCGGAAAGGCCAGGGCAATCCCGGCCAGGGCGGCGAACACGCCACCGAGCGGCAGCGCGAACCAGAAGCCCAGCCCGAAATACTGGTTCAGGAGCGCGTACGAATACGCGCCGATGGCGTAAAAGGCAGCATGCCCGAGGAACAGCAGTCCGGCTACGCCAACGATGACATTGAGCCCGAGCCCGAGCACGACATACAGCAAAAACGAAATGAGGATGTTGGTCTGGTAGGTGGTCACAAGCCAGGGGGTGACCAGGAATCCGACCAGAAACAGCGCCTTCAGGGAGTTGGTCAAGGAAGGATTTTCGGCCAGTTCCGCCATCCTGCCCGTCTTTTTCTGACCCGAGGCCGCCACGGCGTCGCTGGCTTCCTTGCGCCGGATCGCCCAGCGCCAGACAAAGGACAGCACAAAGCTGCCGATGCCGATCATTGCCATGTTCTCCCAACGCCAGACCACTATTTTTTCCACTGTGTTGACGCGGATAACCATGATCGGAAAGGTCAGAAACATGAACCACAGGCTGACCAGGAAGGATTTTCTCAATTCGTTCATTATCGTGCCCGTCCTTGGGAAAATTTACGCCCGCTGCTCATACCTTCTCCACCTTGGCCTTACCCATGATGCCCGAGGGCCGGAAAATCAGGAAGACCACCAGCAGGGTGAAAGCGAAAACATCTTCGTAGTCGCTTGAGATGTATCCGGTGGCGAAACTCTCGGACAGACCCAGGAAAAGACCGCCGAGCATGGCCCCTGGAATGGAGCCGATGCCGCCCAGCACTGCCGCCGTGAAGGCCTTGATGCCGGCCAGAAAGCCGATGGCGAAGTTGACCATGCCCACATGGGAGGCAATGAGTACGCCGCCCAGGGCAGCCAGGGACGAACCGATGATGAACGTGATGGAAATGACCCGATCGGAATCAACGCCGAGCAGCATGGCCATCTTGCGGTTCTGAGCCGTGGCGCGCATGGCCTTGCCCATCTTGGTGTACTTGATGAACAGGGTCAGTCCGGCCATGAAAAAGGCGCTGGTGGCGACGATAACAAAATCCGATGACCCGAAAACGTGGGCAATGGGTTCGATGAAGGCGAAATCCGGGATCAGGCGCGGAAAGGGGAGAAAGTCGGAGGTCTGAGCCAGGATGATGTAGTTCTGCAGGAACAGGGACATGCCGATGGCGGAAATCAGCGGAGACAGGCGACCGGCGCCGCGCAGGGGCTTGTAGGCGACCTTCTCCATGGTGTAGCCGTAGCTCGCGCAGTAGATGATCGCGACGATGGCTGCCAGGACCAGGATGGCCGGGGCCGGAAAGCCCATGATCCCGAGCACCCCCGCAATGATGAGCCCCACGAAGGCACCGAGCATATAAACTTCGCCATGGGCAAAGTTGATCAGCTCGATGATGCCGTAAACCATGGTGTACCCGATGGCGATGAGGGCGTAGATGCTACCACGGGTCAAGCCGCCAAGAAAAAGTTCCATGAAATATTGCCAGTCCATAATTCCCCGTCTGCTCCGGCCCTGGACCATTCCTTGCCGGTCTGTTGAAAGAACCGAGGGACAGGCTTCGCGCCCGTCCCTCGGTTAAAACTTCATTGGAAGAGGGAGCCTACTTCAGTTCCACGTACACGCCGTTCTGGACCTGATACATGGAGAAACCGACACCTTCGGCGTCGCCGCGAGCGTCGAACTTGATGTTACCGACCGTGGTGTCCACGTTCTCGGTGCGCAGCACGTTCATGATCTTTTCGGCGTCGGTGGAGTCAGCCTTGTCGATGGCGTTGACCAGAACCTGCATGGCCGCATAGGCGGCGTCAAAGAAGGCGCCGGGCTCGGTGCCGAATTCGGCCACATGGGCGGCCTTGGCGGCCTTGTTCATTTCCAGGTCACTGACGTCCTGGGGACCGGAAGCGTAAACGCCTTCGGCGTCGGCACCGGCGACCTTGATGAACGTGTCGTCCTTGACGCCATCATCGGAGATGAACTTCACTTCGACGCGGCGCTTGTTCAACTGGGCGACGAGCTTGGAGGCTTCCGGGTGGTAGCCGCCGAACATGACGGTGTCGGCACCGGCCTGACGGACCTTCTGGATCACGGCGGAGTAGTCCACTGCGCCGGGGGTCACGCCTTCGAACAGCACTACTTCGGCCTTACCGCTTTCCAGGATGAACTTCTGCGCGAACTCGGCGTAACCCTTGCCGTAGTCGCCCTTGTCGTGCAGCACGGCGATCTTCTTGGAGCCGAGCTTGTCGATGGCAAAATCGACGCCGAGCTTGGCCTGGTTGTCATCGGAGGCGATGGTGCGGAAGAAAGTCGGATACTGGCCGCTCTGGGTCAGGTCGGGGTTGGTGGCGGAGGGAGACATGGTCACGATGTTGTTTTCGGTGTAAATCGGCAGCGCGGCCTTGGTGGCTCCGGAGCAGATATGACCGACTACAACGACGGCACCGTCGGAGACCAGCTTGGTGGCCGCGTTGGTAGCCTTTTCGGGCTTGCACTCTTCGTCCTGGATCAAGAGTTCGATCATCTTGCCGTCAATGCCGCCCTTGGCGTTGACATCCTTGGCCACAAGCTTGGCCGCGTTGACGGTGGGCAGGCCGTAGGAGGCAAGATCGCCGGTGTGGGCACCCGCTACGCCAATCTTCACGGTATCAGCGCCAAAGGCCGTACTGCTCAGCAAAGTCAGGCACGCCGCGATCACGAGACCAGAAAAACGTTTCATCAGTTCCTCCACAAAGTTCAAGTTTAGGATATGATTCATGACCCGCCCTGGCGGGCCAACAAAGCTTGCGGAATCGAGGGCTATTACCACCTGCGCCTTGGCGCTGTCAAACAGGACCGGCAAGGCTAGTTCCCGCCAAGCTCCCGCTGCGCGTTGCTCACCAGCGCTGAATCATCCGGCGATGCGTCGATGACGGCCTGGAAGTGCGACGCCGCCTTGTCCAACTGCTCAAGATAGTATTTGTAGATGATGCCCAGATTGTAATGGGCGTGGTAGTTTTCTTTTTCGATGCCGAGCATGCGCTCGAAAAGACCAGCCGCCTCGGCGTACTGTTCCATCTCGAACAGGCAGAAGCCCTTCTGGTTGAGAGCCATGACATCGTCGGCGTGCCGCTCAAGGACCATGTCCCAGAACGTGAGAGCCTTGTCCCAGGCCTGCATCTCCATGAAGGACATGCCCAGGGAGCGCATGGCTTCGACATCTTCAGGGTTGTCCTGCAGCTTCTTCATCATGGCTGACAACCCATCCATGTTCCCCATTTTTTCCATGCTCCCGCCGCCGGGCATTTCCCGTTTCTCCTCGTGCTGCACGATGGTGGGATTCTCCACCCGGTAGACCACGGCAGCAAAAAGCATCGCGCCAAGGCAGGCCAGCAGGAAAAAGGTCACACGGCGTCGGGCGACCTGGGGGAAAGCGTTATTCGTCTCCATCGAGTATCTCCAGTTGCCGTACGCGGCGTTCCAAAACACTGTGCTGGCGGGCCAGAAACAGGACGTATCCGCCCACTCCCAGCCACACGCACGCATTGGCGATAAAAAGGTAATTCATGCCTATCCCCTTATTGCAAGGTCTTTTCCTGGATTCTGATCAACGCCGCCTCGACGCGCCGCTTCAGACCGGCGCCGTGATAACGGGCCAGAACCAGGGTCGCAAACAGCGCGCCCCAGGCCAGAACATTGATCCACACCGCAGTCCACATTTCCGGTTCGAGCCCCCCGCCCTTGGACGCGAGCACGGCAGGATGAATGGAACGCCACAACCTGGCGGACAAAAAAACCAGGGGAACGTCCACAAAGGCCACGATCCCGAGCACTGCCCGCATCTTCGCGCCCTTGGTCCCGCCCACGTCGGCGGAACGCAGGACCAGATAGCCGGCATATACGAACCACATCACCAGCGTGGTCGACAGCCGGGGATCCCAAGTCCACCAGGTGTTCCAGGCCGCCCGCCCCCAGATGGACCCGGTGACCAGGGCCAACCCGCTAAAAAGCACCCCGACCTCGGCCATCACTCCGGCCAGCACGTCCCAGTGCTCCCGGCCGGTCCACAACACCATCACGCTGGAGACACATACCCCGAAAAAGGCGACAAAGGACCACCAGGCCAGTGGCAGGTGGAAGTAGAAGATCTTCTGCACCAGGCCCATGGTCAATTCCTCGGGGGCATGGTACCAGATGGCGTATTGTCCCACCGCCATCAGCGCCATGCTCGCACCGGCGAGAATCATGAGTATTTTTGGATAGATACGAAACATGCCCATCCTTTACTCCCCCCTAAAAACATGGGGGAACAGAAAAAGTGCGGCGCCCGCGAAAACCGCGTCAAACGCCATTACCAGCCCAAACCAGTCCGCGAGCCCACCCAGGGGGGTACCCTGCATGAGCCCGACCCCGATGCGGATGCCGCCGAGCAAAATCGGTATCTGTAGCGGAAAGACGATGATGGTCAAGAGCGCGTCCTTGGCTCCCTGCCCGTGCCCCATGGCTCCGATGAGTCCGCCCAGCACGCACAGGCCGACATCCACGGCCAGCACCATGAGCACCAGCCCCGCCGGATTGCTGCCGGGGTCGAGGCCAAGAAAAACCAGGGCCGCCGGAAAGAAGAAGACCTGGCACAAGAGCAGGAGCATGAGCCCGGCCAGAGTTTTGCCCAGCCACAGAGACTGTACCGGCAGCGGCGACAGGAGCAGGGCCGTGGCCGTGTCGTTCTCCTCCTCGAACCTGAAAAGCAGGGAAAAAATCAGGACCACCCCAAAAGAGCTGCACAGCCAGAAGATGGCCATGGCCTGCTGCGCGGAAAAACGCTCGCCGGGAGCCGCCGAGAGGCTGAAGATGAAGACGAGCAGCAGCCCGAGCAGCACCGCCTGCACCGGTCCCTGGCCGCCGGCGAAGGCCAGGCGCAGATCCTTGCGGGCGATGGCCAGCGAAGATGAAATCACGCTCCCTCCGGAAAAAATCCCTGCGCCGGGCCAAAATAGCTCATGCCGCGGCCACCGAGGCCAAGCACCATGTCGGCCCGGCCGAGATCGCGTTCCAGATCGTGCGATATCCAGACAATACCCGCCCCGCGCCTGCGGGCCGCCTCCAGTTCACCATGCAGCAGGGCCTGGGAGGCCGTGTCGAGGCCCGTAGAGGGTTCATCAAGGAACAGCAGCTCCGGTTCGACCAAGAGGACCCGCGCCAGGGACAGACGCTGGGCCATGCCCCGGGAGAACGTCCCCGCCGATTCCAGGGCGAAGCCCTTGAGTCCTACCCGGTCCAGCAGCCCGAACAGGGCAGCGTCGTCCAGACCGCGTCCGTAGACGCTGTTCCAGAACTCGAGATTGCCCAGCGCCGACAGGGCCGGATAGACAAAGGTCTGGTGTCCCATGAAGGCCATGGCCCGGTCAGGGACCTTGCGTTCGACAGTCCCGGCCCGGGGCGGGGTCAACCCGGCCATGATCTTTAAGAGCGTGGTCTTCCCTGCGCCGTTGGGACCGGCCACGAGCATGATGCTGCCCGGTTCCAGTTCGCAGGACACGCCCTTGAAGATCAGCCGGGAGCCAAAGAAATGGCTGACCGCCCGCAAGGTAAGGATGGAGCCCGAACTCATCACCGGCGCTCGATCTTTCTCCAGCACAGAAACGCGATCAGGCAGGACAGGGTGCCGCCGATCCAGATCCAGTTGACCAGCGGATTGACGCTGATCTTCAGGCTGGCCGTGCCCTGCTCGTCGAAGCCGAGCAGCGTGGCGTAGATTTCCTCGCCCAGGGACGGGATGACCGAGACCTCGGCAAAGGTCGACTGCTCGAAGTTGCGGTACTGGCGCTTTTCCGGGGCCATGTTGCCAACAGCCTTTCCATCGCGGGTCACGGTCAGCAGGGCGGCGTGGCTGTTCATGGCCGGGTTGGCGTGGTCGTGAGTCAGTTCGGTGAAGAGGATCTCATAGCTGCCCACGTTCATGGTCTGGCCCGGGGTCAGTACGGCCTCGCCCTCCACCTTGTAGGGCCCGGAAAAGGCCACGCCAAGCACCATCAGCGCCACGCCCATGTGCACGCCGTAGGCGCCCCATGACGGCAGGAAGGCGCGAGCGGCCTTGTTGCGGACAAAGTACAGCGTGATGGAGGCGACCATCATGAACCCCGAGGCCGAGGAAAAGAGGGCCAGGGGCTGGGTGTAGCCCAGCGCGTAGATGACCACCGCCGCTCCGACACCCACGCCCAGGACCAGCCCCATGGCTGGCTTGTCGCTGATGCCGCTCTTCTGGGAAAACCAGGGGCACACGGCCATGATGAGGGCCAGGACAGCGAAAAGGGGCAGGCAGACCCGGTTGTAGAAACCGGCGTCAAGACCCACGGGGTTCGCACTCCACAGGGTGCTGATGACCGGCCAGAGCACTCCCAGGAAGACGATGGCCCCCAGGCACAAAAAGAGCCAGGACGCCAGGAAGAGCATGCCCGGCCGACTGGTGAAGTCGTCGATGCGGGTCACGTCGTCCTTGCGCTGCACAAGGCAGACATAGAGCATAAACGCGACCCCGGCGATCATGAAGACCAGCAGCGGCACGCCCATGCGGCTGCCGCCGAAAGCGTGCACGGAATCGATGAGCCCGCTGCGCACCACGAAGGTGGCGAAAAAGCAGAGCAGAAGGGTCAGGGAGGCCAGGAGCACGTTGGTCCGCAGCAGGGTTCCGCGCGTGCGCCCGACAATGGCGGTGTGAATGAAGGCGGTGCCGACCAGCCAGGGGATGAGGGATGCGTTCTCAACCGGATCCCAGGCCCAGTACCCGCCCCAGCCCAGTTCCATGTAGGCCCACCAGGCTCCGAGGATGATGCCCGAGGTCAGGAAGATCCAGGCCACGATGTTCCAGTTGCGGCACAGGTCAAGCCATTCGCGGCCGCCGCCCGAGAGGCGTGAGGCCAGGGCCAGACAGCAGGGGATGGTGTACCCGGCGTATCCCAGGAAAAGAAGGGGCGGATGGAAGATCATGCCCGGATTCTGCAGCAGGGGGTTCATGCCCCGGCCATCGGCGGGAACGGGATCAAGGCGCATGAAGGGGTTGCTCGGTCCGGTCAGGGCAAAGAGGAAGAATATCTCGACCAGGAAGAAGATTATCCAGAAGTACACCTTGGTCCGGTCATCCAGACGGGAATACCCCGGAGTGTAGATCATGCAACAGCCCATGACGGCCACGCACAGGTACCAGAACAGGAAGGAGCCGTTCTGACCGGCCCAGAAGGCCGTCACCGCGTAGAACATGGGCAGGAAGTTGTCAGTGTAGTCGCGGACGTAGACGTAGGAGTAGTCGCGGACCACAAGCGCCTGCACCAGGACCACGGAAACCGCGAGGACCACGACGGTCAGCAGGATCTGCCCTTTTTCGAGCAGGGCTACGGTGTCGAAATCATCTTTGAGGGCCTTCATCCCGGCCGTCGCGGTCAAACCCACGGCGGCCAGCATGCTCAGGAGGAGTGCTGTGAAACTGATGGCGTGCATGAAGCGGGGTATCCTCGTGGAGGTTCTGGTTGCGAAAAAAAGGGACTGGGCCGCAGACTAGCCGACGGATCCGGGAGGACGCATCTGGCCCTTGTCGTTTTTCTCGTATTTGGACGGACATTTGGTCATCATGGTAGTCGCCTCGAACACCCTGGTGTCGGCCGTGAACGAGCCTTCGAGGATGACCTCGACCCCGGCCTTGAAGGTGTCGGGGACCGCGCCCCTGAAATGAACGCGGATGGTCTGGTTCGGGTCGTCCGAATCCTGGGCGAAAAAGGACACGCCCAGGGACGACGGGTCGTGCTCGATGCCGTTGTCGGCAACGGTGCCGAACAGCCGCGCCTGGGTCAGTTTTTCGGCTGGCATGGCCAGCGCTTCGGAAACATTGAGGAAATATACGGAATTCTGGGACAGGCCACTGATGAGAAGGTAGCCAACACCGGTGCCAACAAGCAGGATGGCGGCCAGATAGACCCATTTCTGATTTTTTGCGGTACTCATAATAGTCTCCGGTTTCAATGTGACCCGGCTCCTAGCACGAACCGTCATCACCTGTCACGACGCCTTGCGCGCCGACAAGCACGCGCATATCCACAACCAGACCAGTTTAGTCAACGTTTTCATCCGAAAAATTTCGCCCGTCGGCCTCCGGCAGGCCACGCATACGAAGCGATCCATTTCATTTCTTGACCTGGCAGCGCTTACCGATCAAAAAAGCCCATCTTCGGCAAGGACAAATATGACCGGCATAGACACCATTCTTCTCGACCGCGACGGAACGCTCATCGAAGAGCGCCACTACCTGCGCGACCCGGACCTGGTCACGCTCATCCCGGGCGTGGCCGCGCCCCTGCGCCGTCTGGGGGAGCTTGGCTGCAGCTTCTACCTGGCCAGCAACCAGAGCGGCATCGGACGGGGGCTTTTCAGCGCCGACGAGTACCGCCGGGTGCACGCGCGCCTGGAGGAGCTGCTGCTGGCCGAAGGCATCCGCCTCGCCGGGGCGGCGCACTGCCCCCACGCGCCCGAAGACGGCTGCCAGTGCCGCAAGCCGCGCCCCGGACTCTGGCAGGAGCTGGCTGGTACATTCGGCCTGTCCGCCAGCAACACTGTCATGATCGGGGACAAGGTCGCCGACATCCGTTTCGGCCAGGCCATCGGCTGCGCAGAAACTGTTCTGGTGCTGACCGGACATGGCCCCGAAGCGGCTCGCAGCCTGGGCCTTGAAGCGCCAGGCGCCCCCGTGCAGCGCTGCCCTCCGGGCCCGGACCGCCCGACCTGGCTGGCCCGCGACCTTGGCAGCTACCTGAGCCAATTTGTGCAAAAAAAGGAACATGTGCATGCACATCGGGTTTGACGCCAAGCGCTTCTTCCACAACCGCACCGGTCTGGGTAATTACGCACGCAGCACTATCCTGGGGCTGGCGGAGTATTTTCCCGGGCACAGCTATACGCTGTTCACCCCACGCGCGACCGGAGAGTTTTGCACATTACCCACGCAACGTGGCCTTATTGTGCAGGAAGCGTGCCCGCTGGGAGGCATGTTTGCTGCCCTGTGGCGCAGCCTGGGCATCCCCCGCGCCGCCCGCCGCCACAACCTCGATATCTACCACGGCCTGTCCCACGAGCTGCCCCTGACCTCTTTCGGACCGGGCACGCGGACCGTGGTCACGATGCATGACCTGCTTTTTCTGACCCATCCGCACCTCTACCCGTGGATCGACCGCCAGCTCTACGCATCCAAATACCGGCAAAGCTGCAGGCGCGCAGACATGGTTGTCGCCATCAGCCAAAAGACCGCCGATGACGTGCACGAAATTTTCGGCATACCCCGGGACCGCATCCGCGTGGTCTACCAGAGCTGCTCCCCCGCGTTTTCCGACCTCCGGGACGTTGACGACGCGGCCAGGCTGCGCCAGAAGTACCGCCTCCCGGAGCGGTATGCGCTCTTTGTCGGCGCCCTCATCGCGCGCAAGGGTGCGCAGACGCTCATTGCCGCCCTGGCGGAGCTGCCCGCGGCCGACCGGCCGGACCTGGTCATCGTCGGCACGGGCCCCCTTCAGGCGGCACTGCGCGACCAGGCCCGGGCCCTGGGCCTGGTGGACCGGGTCCACTTTGCGGGCCGGGTCGACGACGCCGATCTGCCCGGCCTGTACCGACAGGCCAGCGTCTTTGCGTACCCGTCCGTGGGCGAAGGCTTCGGCATCCCGATCCTTGAAGCCCTTGGCAGCCGCGTCCCGGTCATCACCTCCACCGGGTCCTGTTTTTCCGAACCCGGCGGGGACGCGGCCCTGTACACCGCGCCGGGGGATGTCCCGGAGCTGGCCCGGGCCCTGTCCAGGGTTCTGGGGGACGAGGCCTTGCGCCGGGACATGATCGAGAAGGGCGTCCGCCACGCCCACAACTTCCACTCCTCGCGCACCTCGGCCGCCCTCATGGAGGTCTACGCCGAACTGTGCGGCACAGCAGAACAGGAACACCCATGACGATGCCTTTTCGCGACCGGGAATGCCTGACCGTGCGTCTGAGCGCGCTTGGCGACGCCATCCTGACCACGGGCGTGCTCGCGTACTGGCACAGCCAGGCCGGGCTGACCTTCCGGGTGCTGACCCGGCCCCAGCTGGCCCCGATCTTTGCCCACCATCCGGCCGTAAGCCAGGTCGTGGCCGTCAGGGATGAAGACCTGCGCGGCGCGGGCTGGATCAGATTCTGCCGCTCCCTGGCTGGTGAGATGGGCGACCTGCCGCTGATCGACCTGCACGGCAACCTGCGCACCCTGATGCTGCGCCTGCTGTGGCCCGGCCCCACCCGCACCTACCCCAAGTTCTCGCTGAGCAGGCGGCTCTTCCTGACCAGCCGCCATCCCCGGCTCTCCGCCAGACTCCGCCGCCTGAACGTCCCGCAGCGCTACTGCCTGGCCCTTGATGCCTCGACCGTGGACCCGGCTGACCTCAGACCGCGCATCTTCCTTCAGCGTGAAGAAAAGGCCCTGGCCAGTGAAACATTTGCACGCCTGGGCGTGACGCGCCCCGTCGCCATTCACCCCTACGCCACCCACCCGGCCAAGACCCCGCGCCCGGAGGTCTGGAAAGAGCTGATCCAGGCGCTGCGGTCCAGGGGCGACGAGGTCATCATCATCGGCAGGCACGACCGCCCTCTTTTGCCCGATGACCCGCACGACCTGACCAATGCCACGGACCTGCGCGCCACCTCGGCGGTCCTGTCCCTGTGCCGGGCCCTGGTCACCGGCGACTCCGGCCCCATGCACCTGGCCACAGCCGTGGACACGCCTGTTGTGGCCCTGTTCGGCCCCACGACCGAGGAGTGGGGCTTCTACCCTTCAGGCCCCCGCGACAAGGCTCACCAGATCTCCTGCCCCAAGGCCCCCTGCTCCCTGCACGGCCAGGACGCGTGCGCCCTTGGCAACGCCTGCATGCGAGACATCTCAGCCCCTTTGCTGCTTGAGCTGCTCGATTCGCTGGCGATTTAAAGCAACCCCGTCTTTTTGTTGACGCCGTTCCTCTTTTTTAATAGGAACAATTATCAAGATTTAAAGAGGTATCGAAATGAAAGAACTCTTGGGAAAGGACATGCGCCTGACCAATCAGCGCAGGATGATCCTGGAAGAGCTTAAGTCCGTGACCACCCATCCCACCGCCGACGAGATCTACGGCATGGTGCGCCAGAAACTGCCGCGCATCAGCCTGGGCACCGTTTACCGCAACCTTGAAGTGCTCAGCTCCCTGGGGCTGGTGCGTAAACTGGAAAACGCGGCCGGGCAGAAGCGCTTTGACGGCGACGTATCGCCCCATCACCATATCCGCTGCGACACCTGCGGCAAGGTGGGAGATATTTTCGACGCTCCGGACGTCTCCGGCATCGAGCTGGGGGTGAGTACCGATTTCCAGATCACCGGCCTGAGCCTTGAGTTCTCGGGCATCTGCCCGCAGTGCCTGAGCGCCAAGCGGCTCGCCCAGTAGCTACTTTGACGTCAATCATCTCACAATTGCCAAATTTGCTGGAACAGCGCGACGATTCGTGGTAGCTGTTCAGCTAAATTCATTCTTGAAACGTCCAGGAGAAAAAATGGCTGAAAGACTCGAAGTGTACAAGTGCGACCTGTGCGGAAATATTGTCGAAGTTATGCATGGCGGCGGCGGAGCCCTGGTCTGCTGCGGCGAGGACATGAAGCTTCAGGTCGAAGGCACCGTGGATGCGGCGCGGGAAAAACACGTCCCCGTCATCCACAAGACATCCACGGGCTACAAGGTCGTGGTCGGCGAAGTGGCTCATCCCATGCTCGACGCCCATTATATTGAATGGATCGAGCTCGTGGCCGACGACAAGGTCTACCGCCAGTACCTCAAACCCGGCCAGACGCCCGAGGCCGAGTTCTGCATCCAGGCGGAGAAGGTCACGGCCCGGGAATACTGTAACCTGCACGGACAGTGGAAAATCGAAAACTAAAGGAGATACTTCATATGGACAAATACGTTTGCACACTCTGCGGCTATGTTTACGATCCTGCCATCGGTGACCCGGACAGCGGCGTAGCCCCCGGAACCAAGTTCGAAGACATTCCCGACGACTGGTCCTGTCCGGTCTGCGGAGCCGGCAAGGAAGACTTCGCCAAGGAAGACTAGTTTTTGGGGGCCAGCCCGGCACATGCGGGCTGGCCCTGTTTTTTTCACGCTCAGCTCCCCGCCCCCGGCGGGGTCACCATGTTGTAAGGACATCTCTCAATGCCAGTTACCGAAATCAAAAAAGACATTTACTGGGTCGGAGTGGTGGACTGGAACATCCACGATTTCCACGGATACTCCAGATCCCCCCAGGGAACGACATATAACGCCTATCTGGTCATGGACGAAAAGATCACCCTTTTTGACTCCGTCCCGGCCAAGTTCCAGATGGACCTGTACCACCAGATCCGCTCCCTGATCCCGCTGGAAAAGATAGACTACATCGTCTGCAACCACGTCGAGCCGGACCATTCCGGGGCCATGCCCTTCCTGATGGACAAGATCCAGCCCGAGAAGGTGTTCTGCTCAAAACTCGGCCACCGCATGCTCCTCGACCACTTCCACCAGCCCGACTGGCCGTACCAGACCGTGCAGACCGGCGACTCCATCAGCCTTGGCAAGCGCACCGTGCAGTTCATGGAGGCGCGCATGCTGCACTGGCCCGACTCCATGTTCTCCTACATCCCAGAGGACAAGCTGCTCATCTCCAACGATGCCTTCGGTCAGAACATCGCCTGCAGCGAGCGCTTCGACGACGAAATCGACCTGGCCATGCTCATGCGCGAGAGCTCGCACTACTACCACAACATCATCCTGCCCTACTCCCCGCGGGTCATCGCGGTGCTTGACGACGTGGCCAAGATGGGCCTTGAGATCGACATGATAGCCCCGGACCACGGCATCATCTGGCGCTCCAACGTACCGCTCATCCTTCAGGCCTACCGCGACTACGCCGAGCAGCGGCCCAACAAGAAGGCCGTCATCGTCTACGACACCATGTGGCATTCCACGGAAAAGATGGCCAAGGCCATTGCCGAAGGGCTGATGGAGGAAGGCGTGGCTGTAAAGATCATGCACCTCAAGCAGTACCACCACAGCGACGTCATCGGCGAACTGGCCGACGCCACGGGCATCATCTGCGGCTCCCCGACCCACAACAACGGCATCATGCCGCTCATGGCCGATTTTCTGACCTACATGAAGGGGCTGCGGCCCGTGGGACGCGTGGGTGCGGCCTTTGCCTCCTTTGGCTGGAGCGGCGAATCCCTCGGTGTCCTGACCGAATGGCTCAAATCGGCCAAGATCGAGGTCGTTGAACCTGGCGTGAAGTGCAAGAACGTGCCCGATCACGCCAAGCTTGCCGAATGCAAGGAACTGGGGCGCATGGTGGGCAAGGCCATTGTGGCCAAAGTGGAAGCACAGGCTTAAGGCGCATCCCATGGCGCGCAACCGGGAAACCAAACGACACATCCTGGGCCTCCTGGCCAGCGACGGCTGGGAGGCGGGGCTTGAAAGCATGACGGGGCTCGGCCAACAGGCCGTGGCCCCGCTCTTTTCGGCCCTGTGCAACCCGTCGGCGCTGGTCCGCTGGCGCGCCGTCACCGGGTTCGGGATCGTGGTCGCCGCCCTGGCCGCCAAGACTCCGGAAAAGGCGCGGGTGGTCATGCGCCGCTTCATCTGGAGCCTCAACGACGAATCCGGGGGCATCGGCTGGGGCGCGCCCGAGGCCATGGCCGAGATCATGACCCAAAGCCCGCTGGTTGCCGCCGAATACCACAACCACCTGCTGGCCTACATCCACGAGGATCACTGCCGCCCGGACTGCTATCTGGAATACGCCCCCCTGCGCCGCGGCGCGGTGTGGGGCGTGGCCCGTCTGGCGCAGGTTCGCCCTGACCTCGCGGCCAAGGCCGAGCCCGACCTGCTCTGCGCCCTGGCCGACTGCGACACAACCATCCGCGGCCTTGCGGCCTGGGCCTGCGGACAGCTCGGCCTGACCTCGGCCCTGCCGCTGCTCGAGCCCTTGAGCCGGGATCACTCGACCCTGGAACTGTATCGCGACCGCAAACTTCTGGAACCGACCCTGGCCGCCCTGGCCGCAGAGGCCATGGACCGGATCACTGGCCCGGCACCCACACACATCTAACCGGCTGCTCAAAAATCACAAATGTCCGGGCTGCTGAAATACTGGTGAAACGCGTAGAACAAAGAAACTCGGCCGAAGCATACGTGTGCCCGCAAGGGTATTTGGGTTCGGGTCTGAATTTTCTGCAGTGACAAAGCAGAGCTCCGGTTTTTCAGCAACCAGCTAAAGGAGGCTTTCCATGGATGTGCTCATGTTATCCAGGCTCCAGTTTGCCATGGCTACCATGTTTCATTTCATCTTCGTCCCGCTGACCCTCGGTCTGTCCATCCTGGTGGCCATCATGGAAACCAAGTATGTGCGCACCGGCGATGAGATGTACAAACGGATGACCAAATTCTGGGGCAAACTCTTTGTCATCAACTTCGTGCTCGGCGTGGTCACGGGCATCACGCTGGAGTTCCAGTTCGGCACCAACTGGTCCCGCTACTCCGAATTCGTCGGCGACATCTTCGGGTCGCTGCTGGCCATCGAGGCCACCACATCGTTCTTTCTGGAGTCAACGTTCCTTGGCGCCTGGATCTTCGGCTGGACCATCCTGACCCCGAAAATGCACGCCGCCTGCATCTGGATTGTGGCCATCGCCTCCAACCTCTCGGCCGTATGGATTCTGCTCGCCAACGCCTTCATGCAGAACCCGGTGGGCTATGTAATCCGCAACGGCCGCGCCGAACTGGACAACTTCTTCACCGTGCTGACCAACCCCTTTGGCTGGCAGCAATACGTACACACCTTGAGTGGCGCCTTCACCCTGGCAGGGTTCTTCATCATGGGCGTCTCGGCTTACCACCTGCTCAAGAAACAACATGTGGAGTTCTTCACCCGCTCCTTCAAGATGGGCATGTACTTCGCGATGATCTTCTCGGTGCTGGTTGCCCTGCAGGGCCATCACCACGCCCAGGAAGTGGGCCGAATCCAGCCGGCCAAGCTCGCGGCCATGGAATCCTTGTGGGAAACCCAGGAGAACGCGCCCATGTACCTTCTGGTCGTGCCGGATGAAAAGAACGAGAGGAACGCCATCGAACTGTTCGGCATCCCTGGCGGCCTGTCCTTCCTGGCCCACGGCTCCTTCGACACCCCGGTGCAGGGTCTCAAAGACTGGCCCGAAGAAGATCGCCCGCCCGTACTGCTGACCTTCCTGTCCTTCCGGGTCATGGTCGGCATCGGCACGCTGCTGCCGATCCTGTGCATCTGGGCCTTCCTGCGTCGCAACAAGCTGACCGAGACGCCAAAGCTGCTCAGGGTCTTGCTCTACGCCATTCCCCTGCCCTACATCGCCATCGAGGCAGGCTGGGTCGTGGCGGAAGTGGGCCGCCAGCCTTGGATCGTGTATGGCCTGATGCGAACGGCGGACGCGGTCTCGCCCATTGTCACTTCGCAGGTGGCGTTCTCCCTGGTGTCCCTGACTTTGCTCTACGCCCTGCTTGGCGCGCTGGACATCTACCTGCTCTACAAATTCGCCAAAAAAGGCCCCGCCGAGGCGTAAATCGTTCGGATCACAAGGAGGATTGATTCATGCTCGAAACCATCTGGTTCCTACTCTGGGGCGTGCTCTGGGCCATCTACTTCATGCTCGACGGCTACGATCTGGGCATCGGCACCCTTGTCCCCTTTCTGGGCAAAACCGACCGCGATCGCCGCGTCATGTTCAACTCCATGGGCCCCTTCTGGGACGGCAACGAAGTCTGGCTGATCACTGCCGGCGGCGTGACCTTCGCCGCGTTCCCCAAGGCCTATGCGGTCATGTTCAGCGGACTCTACATACCGCTCATGCTCCTGCTCTTCGCGCTCATCATCCGCGGCGTGTCCCTGGAATTCCGCCATCAAGTCGACAGTCCGGCCTGGCGCCGGGTCTGGGACTGGGGCGCGACGATCGGCAGCTTCCTGCCCGCCCTGATCCTGGGCGTGGCCTTCTCCAACATCTTCATGGGCCTGCCCCTGGATGAGAACGGCGTGTTCCAGGGCAGCTTCCTGCTCCTGTTCAACCCCTACGGCCTGGTCGGCGGCGTGCTCTTCGTGCTGCTTTTTGCCATGCATGGCGCCCTGTGGCTGTCCATCAAGAGCGATGGCGACCTGCAGCAGCGCGCGGCGGCCACCGCCCGCAGGCTGTGGCCTGTGCTCGTCGGCGTCATCGGCGTGTTCGTGGTGCTGACGGTGTTCTACACGAACCTCTTGGCCAACTACCTGCAAAACCCGCTCATGCTCGTGCTTCTGGCCGTGCCGGTGCTGGCGCTCGTGCTTCTGCGGCAACAGATCGGCCGCGAGGACTGGTGGTTTGCCTGGGGCCTCTCCGCCGCGCTCATCGGCGGGCTGACCCTCTTCGGCGTGGTCGGGCTGTACCCGGCACTGCTGCCGTCGAGCATCTCGCCGGAGTACTCCATCACCATCGCCAACGCAGCCTCCAGCACGCTGACCCTGTCCATCATGCTGGGCGTGACCCTGGTCTTCATCCCCATTGTGGCCGGGTACCAGTTCTGGCTGCACAAGACCTTCGCCCACAAGATCACCGACAAGGAACTGAACCAGGACGGCGCGTACTAGCGATCGGCGCTGCTAAAAACGACAACAAAAAAGGGTGGCCGCCAATGGTCACCCTTTTTTTGTTGCGCTGAAACAAGTCGTTGCTATGCGAATCATGTAAGATGGATTCCCGCCTACGCCACCTCTCACGTCATCCCCGCGAAGGCGGGGATCCATCCCCTGCCCACGCGGGAACCTCGCCAAAGCTCTGCCGTCTAGAAAACCTTGCTCGCGATCCAGCTGCTGGACACAAAGACGCCGATGGTCGCGCCCAGGTTGGCGAAAATGACGACCAGCAGAATGCGGCTGACCGGGTTGATCCAGAACCCTTTCACCGTCATGACGCTGGTGGGCAGGTCTTCGAGGTCCGAGACCGTGGGCTTCTTGACCCAGGCCTGCACCAGCCCCGCCACCCAGCCCGCCGCGAGGATCGGGTGCAGGGTGGTGATGGGCGCGGCCAGGAAGCTCGCGAGCACGGTCAGCGGATGCCCCAAGGCGGCCATAGAGCCCAAGGCCGCGCCGACGCCGGTCACCAGCACCCAGATGGAGATGGCGTCCATGGAGGCCTCAGCGCCGCCACGGAAAAAACCGACGACCAGCAATACGACGAAAAAACCGGGCAACCCCCATTTCCAGAAGTTACCCCATTTGGACGGGGGGGGAAGCTCTTCAAGGGGAGCCAGATCGATGTCGCGGCCGAAATACTGCTGCATGCCCGGCACATGACCGGCCCCGACCACGGCCACGATGTTCTCGCCCGGAGCCTTGCGGATCTTTTGGGCCAGATAGATGTCGCGCTCGTCGATGAGGCGTTCCTTGATCTGCGGAAAGCTCTCCCCGAAGGAACCCATGATGGACTCCAGCTGGTCCTTTTTCTTCAGATCCTCGATCAGGGCCTTGTCCACGTCGTCGTCCACGAAGATACTGGCCAAGAGCTGGCTTAAGAGCTGAAACTTTTTCCAGAAGCCAAGATACCCCCAGACGCGCTTCAAGGTTATCTGCACGTCGCGATCGGCCAGGACCAGGGTCGCCCCGGTCTCTTCCGCCAGGCGCACGCCTTCCATCATCTCCGCGCCGGGCTGCACGCCCAGCTTGTCGCCGATCTTGCGGTAAAAGGCCTGCAGCACGAGCTGCACCATGAGAAAGACGGCCTTGCCTTCCTTGATGACCTTGTAGATGTCCATCCGCTTCCAGTCGTCGCGGCGGGTCATGGCCTGATGCCGCGCCGCGCAGAGCTCCACGCAGATCGAATCGGGACGCACGATCTCCACCGTGCGGCGCACGTCCTCCACACTCTCCAGGGACACGTGGGCGGTTCCGATCAGAAAGAAGCGTTTGCCCCCCTCTTCCACCACCGTCACGCTTTCAGGCAAATTTTCCAGATCCACACGCTACCTCATGGGCCTTGGGCCCTGTTTGTTGTCAAGACCCCGCTTCGTTATCCGCACCCCCCCGGGAAAGCAAGCGCGCAACAGCCGCGACATGGGACGGCCACATTTTCGCTTGTCAAATCATGGGGCCTGAAGCATGCCGACCCTGACAACCCCTCCGGAGCGTAAATGGCCCACAGCGAATTTGACCAGCGCATGCACAGCGCCCCCTACACCACCATCTGGAACCTGGCCTGGCCCCAGATAGTGATGATGTTCTTCCACTTCCTGATCGGGTTCGTGGACGTATGGGTGGCGGGACGCATCGGGCGGGAGACCCAGGCCCTCATGGGCGTCATGAGCCAGGCCATGTTCTTTTTCATGGTCGTGGCCATAGCCCTGGCCAACGGCAGCGTGGCGGCCATCAGCCAGAGTTCCGGAGCGGGGCTGCCCCGGCGCATCAAGCGCTTCGTGGGCCTGGGTGTCGGGCTGGGGATGGTCACGGGCCTCTTGATCCTCGCCTTCGGGCTGTGGTTCGACGATCATTTCCTGCGTCTGCTGCAGATCCCGGCGGAAATCATGCCCATCGCCGAATACCTGTTGCAGGTCAGCCTCTATATCATGCCCGCCTACTACCTGTTCACCGTCAGCAACGCCTTTTTCCGGGCCCAGAAAATCGTGACCCTGCCCCTTTATTCCATGATCCTGGTCACGGGCGTGAACACCCTGCTCGACCTCGGCCTTGGGCTTGGCATGTGGGGACTGCCCAATCTCGGTTACAAGGGCATCGCCTGGGCCACCTTCGCCTCCATCCTGTGCGGGACAATTTTTAATTTCGTGATGATGTTTCGCTGCGGCCTGCTCTCCCGGCAGAGCCTGGCCCCGTGGCGCTGGGTGCGGCTGGCCCTGCCGTACCTGATCAGGGTGGCCTGGCCCGCCGGGGTGACGCAGCTGGTCTGGCACTCGGCCTACATGGTGCTCTACGCCATCACGGCGAGCCTCCCCTTTGGCAACGTGGTCGCCATGGCGGGCATGAGCGCGGGCATCCGCATCGAGGCGCTGCTTTTCCTGCCCGGCATCGCCTTCAACTTCACCGCCTCCATCCTGGTGGGGCACTACCTCGGCCAGGGTCAAAAAGAAGAGGCCAAGCGCATCGGCTACAAGATCATGCTCGTGGGCGTGGCGGTCATGACCGTCATCACGGGCCTGTTGTGGCTGGTCATCGAGCCGGTCATCGCCTTTGTCGCTCCGGACGTGGAGGTGCAGGAAGAGGCCATCCGCTACCTGGCCTGGAACATGGCCGCCACGCCGCCGCTCCTGGCCGCCATGATCCTGGGCGGGGCTTTTACCGGGGCGGGGGCGACCATCTACCAGGCCGTGATTTTCGGGTCCGCGGCCTGGCTGGTGCGCCTGCCGCTCGCGTACATGCTGGGGCACGTGGTGCTGCAGTCCGCAAGTGGCGTATGGATGGCCATGTTCGCCTCGGTCCTTGTGCAATGCGGCACGGCCCTTTACTACTATCAGTACAAGGACTGGTACAAATTCACCCTGCGCAAAGACAGGAGACCCGCTTGAAATCCCTGCCCGGCCACTATCTCGGCTCCGTCGTCAATTACGCGGCGGACACTCCGTGGGACCTGGAATATTCCCTGGTCCTCGACCCCCTGGGGCACTACCAGTTCTTTTCGCGCGACGGCGAAGGGCTGATCCGCCAGCGCCACGCCGGCACCTCTGGCCGTGCGTTTGCCCAGTTCGCGGTGCAAAACGGTTTTGACGCGCAGGAACTGCTGCGCGACCTGCATTACATCGACACCGGATTTGCCGCCGACTTCGAAAACTACGTCAACAGCCGCAACAAAACGAGCTGAAAGCCATGCCCGAAGTAATCTCAGCAATCAACCAGGCGGAACCCGCAACCCGGCAGGAAACCAGGCAGGCCCCGGCCACAAGGCACCGCCCCGCAGCCGATCCTCCTCCCGACCCGCCCGCCACGCACCCGCACAAGGGCAGACTCCTCGACGTCATCGCCTGACAGTCTGCAGGAGCCTGAAAAAATTGGTGCTCAACTCAGCCCGGGACGCATTTTTTTGAACGGCCTCCCAAGGCGCGGCAATCCAAGAAAGAATTGACGGTCAGCAGCACCCTGTATATTTGAAATACCTCCCTGCCCGGGTGGTGGAAGTGGTAGACGCCAGGGACTTAAAATCCCTTGACCTTTACGGTCGTGCGGGTTCAAGTCCCGCCCTGGGCACCAAAAAAATCAAGGACTTGTCGATTATTTTGACAAGTCCTTTTTTGCGTGAAACGGGATGCGTGAGAAGTGATGCCCGCCCCCGCTGCCTTTGCGCATCACGTTTTACGTTTTAAGCATAACACATGCTCTCTGGGCTGGCACAGTACGTTAAGCGGGAGGCGTGAGGCGGGTGACATTGTGCCCAAGAACCACTCCACCGAAAAAAAACGGGGCAAGGTGAACACCCTGCCCCGTTTTGGGAATTGCGGACCGTCTCGGAAAATCAGACGATTTCCGACTGATTGAAGACTAGGAGATTGACCAGCGCCTGGTCGCTTTCCGCGCCGTGCGCGTCTACTATTGTGTAGAAGAACTGGTCTCCGCCCTCTCCGGTCACCTCATAGGTGAAGTTCCCGTCATCGCCGATACTCAACTTGCCGTTGTTGAGATCTATATCCAGAAAGCCTCCGTCGAGATTGTACTCAACGAGTTCATCATCTTCTCCGTCAACAAATATCTTTGAAACCTTCAGATTCAGCACCGGGGTATCCTGATCCCAGTCGCGTCCAGAAGCCGCGCCGCCTCCGTCATCATCATCGGTGATGACATTGCCGCGAATCACTCCAACGGAATCGTATGCAACACTTTCTTCCCCATTGGAAGGGTAGTCATGGTATTGCACATCATTCAAATTATAATCATTGCCCACGGCAACCGGTGCTACGTTGACCAGATCCCCCTTCCCGTACAGATCCGAAATGGTCAGCGTGGCTTCGGAGGAGTCACCGTTGGAATCGGTGATGGTGTAGGTGAACACATCCTGGATCTCCTCATCGGACACAACGTCGTAGGAGAATATCCTGACGAAGTAGTCCGAGTTGTCGGACGCCTTGAAGCCGTCATTGCCGTACGGAACGGCCTCGAAGACCAGGGTGCTGAACACGCCGATGCCGGAGACCGTGAACGTTCCGACATTGCTGCTGCCGCCGGTCCACGTGATCGCCTGAGTCCCCTCGTAGGGATCGTCTCCACCATTTTGACTCACCACGCCGGTGCCGATGCGGACGCCATCGGCATCAAAGGCGTGCCAACGCATGGCTTCACCGCCGTTTTCATTCTTGAACATATTGGAGACCCCGACCTGCGCGGAAACCACGGGCGCATCAAAATGAAATGCCAGGGCTTCGCTGTAGCTGTCGGAGTAGTTGATCTGTGCAGGCACTTCCTTGTTCTGACCTACCGTCCCCGCAACGCCGAAGTACGCGCCGCTCGGGCCGCCAGTGCTCACGGTCCCCGAGGCACCAGTCGTTGTAAAAATGCCAGCCTCGTCAAAAAAGGATTCCTTGAATTTGAACGCGGTCACGTTTTCACTGTTCCGCACGAAGTCCCTCGGTTGCGGCCCCTCCAAAGCTTCCACATTAACAGTATACTCGTAGCTGCCGTCAGCCTTGATGGTCAAAGTGCCGTACTGGCCGTTAACGGACAGATCACCGTTGATATCAAAATCCGCATCCTCTTCACCTTCGTACCCGACGACCTTGGTGACCGTCACCGGCGTATCATTGCCCAGAATGTCGGCCCCTCCACCGCCAAGGCCTCCCACGGTGCTGTCGCCGCTCATGACGTTCCCTTTAGCCGTGCCGCTGGGGTCAAGAAAATCCAGGTCATCAAGGGCCACAGGCACATCATTCTCGGGAACTGGAGGTTCTTCCAGTTCGCCGGGCTCTTCTGCCAACGGGTCGGCATTCAGACTCTCCACCACAACGGAGGTAAACTCCCTCGGGTCCAGGACGCCCAGCTTGTCCACGCCCTCTACCAGATTTCCTGCGTCATCGCGATACTCGCCCACGCCGCCGCTGTCCGCTCCGCCTGCATCAGGACCTGCTGCAGGCTCGACCTCGCCCTCGCCCAGGGAAGCAAGATACTCCTGCATATCCAGAACGCTGCCGTCGGGCATGATGACATTGGGAGCCTGGGCATAGTCCGGGTCGGTGAAATCAAGCACCACCTGACCACCGTTGGCGAAAATGAACACAACATTGCCGCCTTCCATTCTGATTTCAGCCTGATCGAATGCGGCGGTAAGCACTATGTCCTGACCGGGAACGGCCTTGATGGCGACAGTCTGCCCCGACGCGGGGGCTTGAACAGGCTGTCCGTAACTCTGTGTAGTTTCGACCATGGTACTCTCCACAATATGTTCATAAAAAAAATAACTTTCGTAAGTAGTTCTAAACTATGTACTCATAGACTAGCATGCATGGCCAAGGTCAAGCATGAAAAACCACTTTCAGGGCAAATCATACCCATGGACGACATATATGGGAAAGTGATTATATTTCAGCATATTAAAAAATTAATCTGCAATAACCAAATCGCCAAAAATTCTATTCCGCCTGCTCCGCGCTCATACTTTTGGATGAAAAGCCGCATCGCCTCATCCCCGCCACCCTTCGTCTCCCACCTCACGATTTCCATCCCCCATCGATCCTCCCTTTGAAACCAGCACAGATCCTGGCCAAAAATGCAATGCTAATGCATATCAGCCAATCATCAGCCTCGTCAGACAGCCCCTGACCCTGAGCGAGACAGTATGGACCGTTTCGGCAGTGAGCATTTAACCGTTCGTTGGACTGAGGGGGGTGTTACGTTTTAGGTTTTAGGTGTTAAGCGAAAGGCGGGATGCGCTACGTGAGGTGTTTGAGTATTCGTTCTTCGTCCTGGCAGCCCTTTGCTTCGTCAAGAGTTATCATGCGGAGAATCGACAAAGACTTCTTCGAACTTAAAATTTGAGCGCTATCGCTTTGTGTTATGTTTTAGAGTGTTAGGGTTTTAGGGTTAAAACATAAAACTCAAAGCGTGAGCGCCAGCGCTCACCAACTCCGCACCGTTCCCGTATCGACATGCACAAATTCGTCCTTGGGATAGAAGCCCACTCCTCCCCTGCGGGAGGCCTTGGCTGCGTCGCGCAGGTCGGTCAGGGAAGTGCCTGCGACGCGGATGTCCAGGGCTTTGCCTTCCATGTGCAGGCTCTTTTTGGCGACTCCGCCCCCGCCCTTCTTGCGCAGTTTCGTGTTGGTGGCCGGGCAGCGGTAGCCGGAAATGACCTGGAACGGGGCGTCGTTGCCGAGGGTCTGTTTGAGCCGGTAAAGCAGATCGAAGAGCTTGGGGTCCATGCGCCCGACCTGTCCGGAGTGGTGGTCGCGCAGAATGTGGCTGAGCTTTTTGAGCGCCTCGGGGACGTATTTGTCACCCACGGCGTAGACAATGCGCAGCTTCTCGCGGGTGTGCATATGCTCGAAGGCCAAGCTGCGCGCCCCGGCCTGTTTCGGCAGGGCGGCAAAGGCCGCAGGGGCGTGACAGAGGACGATACCGGTCGCGGCCATATTGGCCATGGTGCAGAGGAAATTTCGTCGTGATTGATTCATAGATTGATTATGAGCTGGTGCGGACAGACCTGCGCAGGGCCTGCTCCAGGACTTTGTCCTGGCCGTAGATGTCCGCGAAAAAATGGACCCGGCCATCCCTGACCTGCACCGTGTTGTAGGCCAGCACGACCTGCACGGATTCACGCAGGCGCAGCGTGGAGGAGGCGCCCGAACTCATGGCTTCGCGGATGCGCTCCTCGCCCCACACCGGGTCATACTGCAGGACAAATTTCGCCAGCCCTACCGGGTCTTCGACACGAATGCAACCGTGGCTCAAATCACGCCGCTGTTTGTCGAAAAGCCTCGTGCTCGGCGTGTGGTGCAGGAAGATACTGTCCTTGTTGGGAAAAATGAATTTTATGTCGCCCAGGGCGTTCTTGGGGCCCGGACGCTGGCGAATGCGCATCCGGCCCTGGCGCACCGCGTCCAGATCCTCCATGGACAGTGTGGTGATGACCCGCCCGTCAGCGGCAACTAACTCGAATCCCTGGCTCGCGAAATAACCGGGATCACGCAAAATCTTGGGCACGACCTCGGACCGCGCGATGGACAGGGGCACGTTCCAGTAGGGGCTGAATTCGATGAAGCGCAGCTGCCCGTCAAAGAGCGGGGTGCGCGTGTCCAGGGCGCTGCCGATGATGACACGCATGACCGTGTGCATTTGAATTTCGCCGTTTCGCACCTCATAGGCTTCCAGCACATGCTCGGGAATGTTGACGGCGATCATGCGCGGAGCATGCAGGAACGGCGTCCAGCGCAGCCGCTCCATGTTAAGCTCGATCTGGCGCACGCGCGCGGACGGCGACACGTTGAGCTGCGCCAGGGTGAGTTGGCCGATGACCCCGTCCGGATCCAGCCCGTGACGAATCTGAAAATCCATGATGCCCCTCACGATATGCCCCTCGAAGCGCTCGGTGAGCGGCGTGTCGCCGGGCAGGTCGCCGAGGGCGATAAGACGCAGGATGATCAGACCCAGACCGACGTAAGACTCCCCGATCTCCAGCTTGCGGTCCGGCAGGGGAGGCAACTGCGTGCGCCACAGCTCGCTGAAAACCGGATCAGCCGCCATTTCGCGATACTGCGCCAAGGCCCGGCGCAGTTCGACGTAAAGCGGAAAACGCGGGGCGGCCTCAAGCACGGCTTCGGGCAGGCGTTTTTGCATGACCGCCCAATGCAGATGCGCCGCCGGGTCAAAGCTGTCCAGAGCGCGGGCGGTGAAATTCTCCTGAATCCGGCGCGGATCGATCTGGCCGAAGTGGAGATCGGAAAAGTAGCCGGTCATCGCCGTCGTCAGGTCCGCTTCAAAACGCATGGCGTCCTCGGGCGGAAATCCCTCCCCCGCCTGCGTCGCATGCAGGACCAGACCCAGGGCGGCAGCGTTGTACTGCTGCGGGGACAGCCCCTCCTCGGCGGCGGCCTCAAGGATGGCAACGGCCTGCAAGGCCTCGGCGGTAGGTCGACCGTCGTTGAGCCAGAGGGATTCGGCGCCTGCAAGGGCGGTCGCGCTCCCGGTGCCCGCCAGGAGAAAGAGACAGAACGGTATGATCAGCATGAAACACAGGCCGCGCATGGCGCGGGGCCGGATGCGCGTGGGCAGGAAATAGTCGCGGCAGCTCAAGATCTCAATTCTCCTTGGTATGGGACACAGCTCATAATAGAATCCGCATCGAAAAACGTGCCTTCGGATCAAGGCGGCGGGACGCCGCAATACGTTCGGCAGCCTCCAACCCGGCTCGAAGAACACCGGACACACCGCCACCCGAGGCACACATGCACACAAACGGCCTAAACATTCCCGTGAGCGCGCGCAAGAGAACGCCGCTCCCCCTCCCTTTGCGAGAGGGTATGAGCGGCGTGGTGACGAAAACGAAATTGTTCAAGACACTCGCGACACAGGCCCTAATTCACCGAAGCCTTGAACTCGTCGCGCCTGTTCTTGGCCCAGGCTTCCTCATTCGATCCGGGAACCGCCGGGTATTCCTCGCCGTAGCTGATGATGGTCAGGCGGCCCGCTTCGATGCCCAGGAGAACAAGGTATTCGTAGGCCGCACGCGCCCGGCGCTCACCGAGAGCCATGTTGTATTCATTGGTGCCACGCTCGTCGCAGTGCCCTTCGATAAGCAGGGTCAGGGCAGGATGCGCCTTTAAGAGTTCGGCCTTTTCGGCCAGGACCTGGCGCGACTGATCAGACAGATCGCTCTTGTCGAAGGCAAAATGGATCCGGTCCGCGCCGATCTTGTCGATGGCCTGGCGCTGCAGTTCGGCCAGGCGCTGCGCCTCAAGCTGTTCGGGGGTCAGACCGCCCGCACCATCACTGGTCCCGGCGGCCGAGGTACCGGCAGGGGTGGAGCTGACTTTTTTGGAGCATCCGCCAGCCACGGTCAGGCTGAGCGCCAGAACGATCAACACGAACACATTCAATTTTTTCATGACATCCCCCTTTGGTCAAAGCGTTAAAAAAAATACAGTCCTTAAATTTTTCTGGGCTATTACTCTATTTTGCAAATAAAGGGTAGAGTAATTCTTAGCTGTTCCCATCCTTGCAATGTTTGTCAGCTGTGTTAAATTTAAACCATGAAATCGACCTGATATGCAACGTAACAATCTGCCCGGAGGTGAAGTCATGAGCATGTTTTCCAAGATTCTCTGTCCTGTGGATTTTTCCGAGTCCAGCACGGCCATCGCCAAGACTGCCAGGGAGTTCGCCATTAAATTCGATGCCGAGGTTCTGGTGGTCTACGTCGCGCCGTCCATGATCCAGTACGAGATCTTCGACCTGCCCGCCGCATCCCTGCCACAGCTTGTGGGCGACATCGTCAGCGGCGCGGAAAAAACCATGACCGAGTTTGTCGACAAGCATTTCTCCGACGTGCGGGCTACGGGCAAGGTGGTCAGCGGCGACGCGGCCGAAGCCATCGTGGCCCTGTCCCAGGCGGAAAAAGCGGATATCATCATCATGTCCACCCACGGCCGCCAGGGCCTGAATCGACTGCTGTTCGGCTCCGTGGCCGAAAAGGTCGTCAAGACGTCCGACGTGCCGGTCATGACCATCCGCCCCCTGTAAACAATCTTCCCGGGCCCCTCTCCCGGGGCCTGGGGATTCTGCCATGATACTCACCTTTCGCTCTTTGCGTTGCAGTTGCGGCACGCTCTGCTCCGTCGCCGCCTACGCCCTGACCATGCTACTGGTGGTCTGGGCCGTGCTGCGTGGCGCCGAGAGCATGGGCTACAATTGGCAGTGGTATCGCATCCCGCGCTTCATCTTCCTGCCCGACGGCAGCCCCGGACCGCTGCTGCAAGGCGCGGGCATCACCCTGCTCGTGTCCGGCCTGGGGTTTGTGGGCGCGGCCGTTCTCGCGCTGGGCACGGCGCTGCTGCGGCTGTCGGACTCCGTGGTCGGGCAGGCCCTGGCGCGGGGGTACCTGGAACTGATCCGCAACACGCCGCTTCTGGTGCAGATATTCTTCATCTATTTCGTCCTCGCCCCGGCCGTGGACCTGGGCCGGATGTCCTCGGCGGTGCTGGCCCTGGCCCTCTTCGAGGGAGCCTACGCCTCGGAGATCATCCGCGCGGGGATACTGGGCATCCCCCGCGGCCAGTGGGAGGGGGCGCTGAGCCTTGGCATGAAACGCAGCAGCGTCTACCGCCAGGTCATCCTGCCCCAGGCCCTGCGCAACGTCCTGCCGCCCCTGACCAGCCAGGGCGTGTCCCTGGTCAAAGATTCGGCCCTGGTTTCAACCATCGCCATCTACGATCTGACCATGCACGGCCAGGCCATCATCGCGGAAACTTTCCTGAGCTTTGAAATCTGGTTCGTGGTCGCAGCCATCTATCTTGTCTTCACGCTCACGCTGTCGTCCCTGGCCAGACTGCTGGAGAAGCGTTCATCATCACACCTGGAGGACTCATGTACAGGATAATCGCCACCCTGATTTTTTGCCTCGCCCTCAGCGCAGGCCTGCCCCCCGCCCAAAGCCACGCCGCCGAAAAAAGCGTACTCGACCAGGTCATGGAGCGCGGCGTGCTGCGCGTGGGCTTTGACACCTTCGTGCCCTGGGCCATGAAAGACAAAAACGGGGAATACATCGGCTTCGAGATCGACGTCGCCCGCCGCGTGGCCGCAGACATGGGCGTGGAGGTGGAGTTCGTGCCGACCAAATGGTCGGGCATCATCCCGGCCCTCTTGACCGGAAAATTCGACGTCATCATCGGCGGCATGGGCATCCAGCCAGGCCGCAACCTCAAGGTCAACTTCAGCGCGCCCTACGAATTCTCGGGCATGTCCATGGTCGCCAGCCTGGCGGCCGCTCCCGGCCTGTCTTCCCTGGCGGATTTCAACAAGCCCGAGATCGTCCTCTCCGCCAAGACCGGGGCCACGTCCGTGGCTGCGGCCAAAAAGCACATGCCCCTGGCCACCGTGCGCATGTTCGACGACGAGGCCCAGGCCCTGCAGGAAGTTTTAAACGGCAGGGCCAACGCCATGGTGGCCTCCGCGCCGTTCCCGGAGCAGCAGGCCATCCGCAACCCGGACAAGCTCTATCTGCCCCTGGGCGGCGACACCTTCACCCGGGAGCCCATCGGCTTTGCCGTGCGCAAGGGGGATCATGACTTTTTGAACTTCCTGAACAACTGGGTCCTGGTGGCTGAATCCGAGGGCTGGCTGGCCGAAAGGTATGCCTACTGGTTCAAGACCATGGACTGGGAAACCCTGATCAAGTGATTCCCGCAACGCGCCAGATTCCAAACCGCGGGCTCCAGACGGGCCGCCGCAGGGCGGCCCTGACCCGGCTCGACGCCGTCCTTGTCGCACTCCTTGCGGCAGGCGTCGGCTATATCGCCTGGCGTGTGCACGCCCAGGGCGGAAGAGCCTGGGAGTGGGAAGTACTCGGCCAATATCTGCTGCGCGAGGACGGCCGCCCCGGCCTGCTTCTGCAGGGCCTCTTCACCACCATCCGCCTGACCTGCTGGTCCGCGCTCATCGCGCTCGTGCTCGGCGCTCTGGCCGGACTGGCCCGGACCAGCCCGAGCCTGTACCTGCGACTGGTCGGCGGCACCTACGTGGAGCTGTGCCGCAACCTGCCGCCTTTGGTCCTTATCTTCCTGTGCTATTTCTTCCTCGCCGACCAGATCGCCCCGTCCATCGGCCTGCAGGACAGCCTGCGCACGGCCCCGGACGCGGTCAAGACCGTCGCCGGGGTTCTCTTCGGGCGACTGGACCAGGTCGACGCCTTTGTAACGGCGGCCATCACCCTGGGCCTGTACGAGGGGGCGTATGTGGCGGAGATCGTGCGCGGAGGAATCCGCTCCGTGGATGCGGGACAGTGGGAGGCGGGGCGCGCGCAGGGTTTCACGCGTTTCGGGCTGATGACCTACATCATCATGCCGCAGGCCGTGCGGAACATGATCCCCCCGCTGGCGGGGCAGATCATCTCGACCATCAAGGATTCGGCCATCGTGTCGGTCATCTCCATCCAGGAGCTGACCTTCCAGGGCATGCAACTCATGGCCACGACCTACCTGACCATGGAGGTCTGGACCTGCGTGGCGCTCCTGTACTTCGTGCTGACCTTTTCCTGCTCCATGGGCGCGGCCCGTTTGGAATATCGGTTGCGGCGCAGGTATTCGGTTTAAGCGCTTCGCTTAGTTTTATGTTTTAGGGTTTTAGGGTGTTAGGGTAATGCGTGATGCGTAGTGCGTAATGCGTTGGATCGCTTGGTTTTTGCTTAAACATAAAATTTAAAACGTAAAACGTAAAACACAAGCGCTTGCGCTTGCCTAAAATTCACAGCGGATGCCGGCGTAGTACCCGCGCCCGCGCATGCGATCGCGGGGCACGCCCTCTTGGGCGACGCCGGTGTGGCCGGCGGAGGAGAAGACGTTGGTCACGTCGAGAAGAAAGGTGAAGGTGAACAAGTCCTTTTTCACGGCGTCGAGTTCCAGGGAAAGATCCGAAGCTACTCCCCCCGAAATAACGCCTTTCTTGAACGCGTCATGGTATTCCTGCTGCTCATTAAGCCACTGAGAACTCTTAAAGGTCAAGCTCGTGGTAGTCGTGCCGTGGGGAGTTTCTGCAGATACCCGGGCGTCCCTGAGCAGACCGGTGGTCGAATCCCGCCAGCGCGAAACCCAGTTAACGCGAAAGCGATCGTCATAAAAACTTCCCAACCACGAAAGCGTGAGCACCAAAGGGGCGTTATAGTTGTCGGCAGGCATGTCGGCTCGATCTATGAGCTCACCGTTGTAGTAGACTTGGTTGTAATTATAGTAATATCCAATTTTATTTATTGTTGTCGGCTTATCCAATACAATATCACTGTCATACGCCCCGTTGAATGTCCGTGTCATAGACTTTGTCGCGCCGAGTGTGAAATTGTGATCTCCCAGATTCGGAGTCGCAAATGAACGGGCCAGCCGCAGAGTTATGCCATCGTACGTACTTTTCCCGTCATTGGTCAGTGTGAAGGTGTCGTCTCCAAATTTTTTGCTGATGACCTGATCCCTGTGATCGCGGTGCACGAGTTCCAGACTGTATTCGACGCCCCTTAATTCACCCATCACGCCACCCATGACCTCGTCGGAATACGGAGTTTTAAGACCCTTAGCGAAGTAACTATAGTCAACATTCGGTTTGGGTTCGGTGGGTGGTTTATCCGGCCGTATCAGGTTGGTAAACGCGGGCCGATGTCTGTCGAAGGCATAGGCGCGCAGCTGCTTCCCGTAGTAGCGGTTGGCCCCGGCCACCAAGCGCAACCGCCCGTCGCCCATGGTGTCGAATTCGACTTTGAAGCGCGGTGAAAAATCCGTGTTGTGGGAAAAATCATCGTAATCTAGGCGCAAACCCGGGACAAGGGTGACACGGCCCAACTCGACCTCGGCCTGGGCATACCAGCCTAGGGAGTTCAGACTCTTGGTTTGATCGTACTCCATGTAGTGCGAATGCGAAACGACCCATTTGCCACTGAGAGGATAATTGCCCGTATCGATCCAGGTTTCTTCGTTCCACATATCCGTCGTGACATTGGTGAAATCCATTCCACTGGAAAACCTCCACAATCCGAAATCCGTGTCCATCTCTTTCAAATCAAATCCGAGACCCAAATCAATGCTGCGGTTCTCAACCGTTGAGTCCCCTACACCGCCAAGATACACCCACTCTTCCTCGGGTAAAGATTTTCCGGTGAGTTGTACGTAATGATTGCGCAAGGAATCACGGCTATACCCATTTTGCGAATAGGCGGCCTTGGCTGTCAGATCGCCCCATCGCGTCGCCAGGTCAAGCGAACCGCCAAAACGCCAAGCCTTGTTCTCAACTTCCCAATCACTGTCGATCCATTTTGGCTTCCACCGCTTTTCCATATAAGGGGCATAGGTCGCGTCCAGCTTCAGTTTCAGATCATTTCCAGGCTGAAGAAGCAGCCTGGCAAAATAATTCTCGCTGCGCCGATGCTGATCCTTCTCATAAATCGAGCCATCCTGTTCCATGACCAGCAAAGGAATGACGGACTCCTTTCTCGACATGGCGAACAGCAAACCGGCATTCCCGGAAATTGGACCATCCACGGACGTAAACATCCCGTATTGTCTGAAGCGAGGCTGGTTGTCTGACGAGTCCGAATCATCGTCGACCGCGCGGAGGTCGAACCATTCGCTGCGGGTATGGCGGCCCTCAATCTTCCCATGCCACCTGTCCATGCGGGGGTCGACAAGTTCTGCGGCCACAACGCCTCCCAAAAATCCGCCGTATTTAGCAGGCACGTTGTTCGAAAACACGGTAACCGTATCGACTAATCCCGCGTCGTAGAAAATGGTCTGGTCCGCCCCGTTCACGGCCAACCGGCTGTGCAGTAACGAATCCCCGTCAGCATCCAGCCCGCTGGGATTGAGCGTATTGCTCACGCTCATGCCGTCGATGAGGAAGTTGTTTTCGTAGGGTTTGGCGCCGGAGATGACCACGCGGGGCGGACGGATTTCGCCGCCGGTGAGGCTTGAGATTTCGTCGTTGGAGAACTGGACGCTCGAAAAACCCTTAATGGCCTCAGTGATAGACCCGGTATGGGAAGGCAGGGAGTGCAGTTCCTGGCCTCCGATGGCCGCCTTGCCGGCTTGATGCTTTTCCGCCAGCACGCGGACCGGATCAAACTGATAAACAAAATCTTCCGGAACAGCAGGTGCTGCCAGTTCCTTCGCCACGGGTTCGGGCACGTCGGAACTTTCATGAACGCTGTCCGTGGCAGTGCCGTTGCCACCGGTTTCATCATGCCGACGGTCGGAATCAACGTTGCCTGCCGCTGATAAAAACGGGACATCCACGCCATCTGCTGCCCGGACGTCTCCGGAAACCAAAAAAAACAGCAGGAAAACAAGGAAGATATTAAACACTCCGCCTTGCCATTACTCTTTTTGAAAAATCATGGTTGCACTTTTTTTCCACAAATGCCACGCACCTGTTGCTACTAAGTATTCATTGCAGAACTCTCCTTGAAGTATGTATTACAAAAGATCAAGCTCCCCATGCGAACCCTGATTTTTATCCTCAGCCTGCTACTTATTCCGCCCAGCGCCCTGGCCATCCAGGATATCCCCCTTGATGTCAGCCAGTTGGATATTTCCTTCGAACGCAACAGCCACAACAGTGTTATCGCCACGGCCCAGGACTCCCGGGGCTTTATTTGGCTCGCTTCCGTCCGTGGTCTGCACGTGTATGACGGCAAGACCCTGCGGCCGGTGCTCGGGGACGTGCTGCAGGGGACCAACGTCGGGGACATGCTCATCGACGGCAACGACGTCCTCTGGGTCGGGACCAATTCGGGCATACTGGCCTATTCCCTGAAGACCATGACTCCGCGCTGGTACAAGACAACTGAGACCTCCGCAGGCCGCTCCACCAAATTCGTCAAAGTCCTGCGCGTGGATCAGAAGGGATCGCTGTGGGCGGGAACGAGCCACGGGGGACTGCATCGATACGAGCCGTCTTTCGACAGATTCGAGATGATCGACATTTCCCCGCCGGACCCGGACGGCACGTGGACCGTTTTCGACATCGCCGAGAGCCCCCAGCGCGACATCTGGCTGGCCACGGGACAGGGCGTGCTTCGTTTGACCGGAGCCAGGGGGCCGGCAACCGCCATCCCTCTGTCCACAGGCGAGTCCTATACGGCCAGGGCAATCACCTTTGACGGCGCGGGAAACCTCTTTGTCGGATTGACGAACAACGGGTTATGGACCCTGGCCGCAAGCGCTCAGCAGGAGCGGCTTGTCGCCGTGGAAGTGGTGCCGTCTGTCAGCATCAGGAACCTTTACACCGACAGCAGCGGAGACGTCTGGATTTCGACGCGCCTGGGCCTGTACCGTCATTCAGTCCACAAAGACCGCATCTTCCGCCACTCCTTCCGCATCCTCAATTCACGAAACAAGGCGCCCGCGAACATCGCCTCCATCGCGGAGACGCGTTCCGGGACACTTTGGATCGGAACGTACAACCACGGACTGGTACACAGGCTAGCCTCTCCCGGCGCGAAGCTGCTCGAACTCAGGTTCAAGGGACAGAGCGAGACGCTGCATAATGTCGACGCCGTTTGCACCGTTAATCCTGCGGACTCCCGCATCTACGTCGCCCCGCGTGACGGGAAACTCTATCGTTCCGAGCCCCTCGACGCTCACCAGCTTTCCCTCTCGGCCAGCCTTGAACTCGAAGAGTTCCTTGACTCCGAAAGAATCCACTCCCTGGCCTGGACCGCCGACCAATCCCTTGTCTGCGGCATCCAGAACGCAGTGCTCCACGTCGGGCCGAACGGGGAAACACAACGCATTCAACTTGCTTTCGACGAAGATAATCCTGGTTTGTTAACCAACTTCGTCCGCCATATCGCCCCCATGGGCGACGGAAGGATATGGTTCTCCAACAACAGCGAAGTCTATTCCTGGCGGCCCGGCGAGAGCGCGGCGCGCAGGGAGATGACCGTTCCTGGCAACGCGGGAGGCGCAGTCCTGCTGCGCGCAGGCTCGGATCTGTGGGTTGGGCACGGGAGAACTCTCGACCGGATCAACATCCCCTCCGGTCGCAAGGACAGCTTCACGTTGCCGATCCAGATTCCGGATGACGAGACCTCCAACATCAAATCCTTGCTCGCAACCAATTCCGAGGAGCTGATCGTCGGTGCGACCAAGCAACTGTACCGCTTCGACCTGAAGTCCAAAAATCTCACGCCCCTGCTCTCGCTTGACAACAAACCCATTGCCAGCGTTCTTTCACTGTGGTCCGACTCCGGCAGGAACGTCTGGCTGCACACCGTTTCAAAAGTCTTCCAGCTCCCGTTCGGAACCAACCAGGTCAGGGAAATGGTTGCGGGCTCCCAGCATCCGGCGTCGAGCATCACCTCCGAGCCTACCGCCCTTGGGAGCATGCTCATCTACGGGCACACGGACGGACTGCTGATCATGGAACCGCAAAAGCTCCTCTCGCGGACTCCAACCCTGCCCAAAATTTCCAATGTCCGCATTTTCGACCGCCCGGTCAGCGCCACCCCACTGGGGCGGATGCCCGAAAGTCTGGAGCTCGACCATCAGCAACACTACCTGACATTTTCCTTTTCCGTTCCGGAAAAAAGCGCCCTCGGCGCGCCGCACTTTCTCTATATGCTCGAAGGTGTGGACGCGACCTGGAACGACGCCGGGACACAGACATCGGTCAGTTATGCGCACCTGCGGCCGGGCCGCTATGTGTTCCATCTCAAGGATGGTCTGGACGGAAGCGTCACCGATTCCATGAGCATCACCATCCGTCCACCATGGTGGCTGACGGCCTGGGCCAAGACAGGCTATGCATTGGGCCTTGTGCTCACCGTCCTTTTGTCATCGCTCCTTTTTGCACGGCTGCAGACAACGCGCATCCGCAAGGACATGCTTGAAAACCTGGTCATGCTGGATCCGCTCACCGGAGTGCCCAACCGGCGTAAATTCCAGGAAGTGCTCGCGGCGGAAAAAAGTCGCTGCAAGCGCAGCAACCACCAGATCTCGGTGCTCATGATCGACATCGACTATTTCAAGGGATTCAACGACCGTTTTGGTCACCAGGCCGGTGACGAAGCCCTGAGTAGCGTGGCCAAAGCACTGAGCCAAACGCTCATGCGGCCGGAGGATTTTGTCGGCAGGTACGGAGGTGAGGAATTTGTGATTGTCCTGCCCAGCACCAATCGCAGCGGCGCGGAGCGGGTGGCGCAGAAAATTCAGCAGGCCCTGTTCATGGCCAACATCCCCTATCCGGGTTCACCCCTTTCGGACAGGATCACGGTGAGTCTGGGAATTTCGACATTCAGCCCGCAATCAGACCTGCATATAGACTCGGGGCTCTTTTCGGCGGATCAGGCTCTTTACCAGGCCAAGCGAAATGGCCGCAACTGCTTCTTCTACAAGGACCACTGCCTGGCCCTAACTCCCGTGCGACAATGACGGCAAGAGGTCCATGCCGCACAGCCGGCACTCCCCGCAGCCGGAATCGGGGCACGGAGGGCTGACCAGTCCATGCCGGTATTTGGTCCATTCCGAGTACAAAAACTTCCTTGAGACGCCAATGTCCAGGCGCTCCCACGGAAAAACGCTGTCCCGCGCGAGCGGCCTGTGCAGCACCTCGCGCACGAGCTCGTCGAATTCCCTGACCGCTGCCCCAAGCCCGACCTCGGCCGCCCGTTCCAGGCAGGGAAAAATCTCCTCCCCGCCTCTGGCCAGAAACATCTGCACCCGCGCCTGACCTGGGTTTTCCCCGGCGAAACGCATGCCCTTGAAACGTCCGACCGCTTTCTTGAAACGCCGCATGGCCGCCTTGAACCACTCCTCATCGGGAATCGCCGCCCACTGCAGGGGCGTCCAGGCCTTGGGCACAAGGCAGCTCACTGAAAGAGAGATGAGCTCCACCCCCTTCTTGCGATTGCCCTGACCCGCTCTGCGGGCCTCGTCGATACGCACGAGGAAAGACTCGAACTCAGCCCAGTCCTCCTCATTCTCGCCTGGCCAGCCGGTGATCATGTACAGCTTCAAGGTGCCGAACTGCATGCGACTGATGCGCGTCACGGCCTCCAGAAATGCCTCTTCCGAGAAATGCTTGTTCATGGCCCGGCGTAGCCGACGGCTCGCGCCTTCCAGAGCCAGGGTCACGGAACGAGTGCCGGTGTGCCTCAGAAACTGAAGCAGCTCTTCGGTCAGGCCGTCGGCACGCATGGATGACAGGGAAAACTTGATCTTGCGCTCCTGCAGCCAGCGCAAAAAGGGCAGCAGGTCGGGCCAGTCGGTCAGGGCCGTGCCCACCAGCCCGACTTTCTGCGGTTGGCAGCGGGACACGATCTCTTTTAGCGTCTCTATTCTGGCGTGGCGGGGCGGCTTGTAGATGCTGCCTGCGGCGCAGAAACGGCAGCCATAGGGACAGCCCCGGTTGACCTCCAGCAGCAGCATGTCACGGAACTGGGCTTCGGAGCTGATAAAACAGGAATAGGCGGGTTCACTGAGTTCCCCGGAGCCGGACACGTGGACCAGCCTGTGCACGGGCAGAAGGCTCTGGCCCGGGACCAGCATCCCGGGCATGCGCGCCATCTCGCCCAGCGCCAGGGATTTTTCGCCCCCGGAGTTCCAGACTCGCGCGATGACATCAATGACTGGGTTAAGCCCTGCCTCGGCCTCGCCGACAAAGATGCCGTCCAGGGCGGGCAGCAGCGGGAAAGGATTCAGAAATGCCAACGGCCCCCCGGCCAGGACTAGGGGCCAGGAGGGTCGTTCTTCTCTTGTTACGGGAATGTCTGCGTCCTGCAGAAGGCGCAAGACCGTGGGAAAATCGCCCTCGAAATTGAGGCTGAATAGCACAAGGGGGAAGAGGCCCAGGTCGCGTCCGGAGTCAACGGACCTGGGCCTCGGGGACGTGGGATCCCAGAAAAATCGCTCGACGGCCAACTCCTCGCGATCCGCGAGGAGCCGGTAAACGACCTGCCAGCCCAGGGTGGAAAGTCCGTGCTGCGCGGCTTCCGGAAAAACCAGAGCCACGGGCAGCCGTCCTCCCCAATCCTTGAGCCGGGGGACCGTTCGGCCTAGATACAGCTCGGACACAGGTCCCTCCCGGGGTGGGGCGCAGGTCTTAACGCGAAAAACCTAGTCTGCCTGCATTCTGATGAACGACGGAATCTCAAATTCCTCCTCTTCGAACAGGAACTCGCTGTCGTCGCCGCCGTTGACGATCTTGCGCGGCTCATGCCGCCGTTCTTCCGTGCCCGGCTGGGTCTTGGCGCGGATGTAGGCGGGCACGCTCAGGTCGGCGCTTTCGTTGACCGTGATCTTTCTGGTACGCGGGCGAATGAAGGCGCCTTCGTTTTCAGCCGCAAGCCTGGTGGCGGTGTTTGCGGGAAAGGACGTGACCTTGGTTCCCTTTTCCACGGGATTGTTGCCGTCCTGGATACCGGTGGCGATGACGGTGATGCGCATCTCGTCCACACAATCCATGTCGAAGACCGTACCGAAGTAGATCTTGGCGTCCTCGTGAGCGGCTTCGTGAACGATGCTGGCGGCTTCGCTGACCTCTTCGATGGTCAGGTCGGGTCCGCAGGTGATGTTCATGAGCACGCCGCGCGCACCGTCGATGGTCACGTCTTCCAGCAACGGACTGGTGATGGCCTTGAGCGCCGCTTCGCGGGCGCGTCCGTCACCGGAGGCGATGCCCGTGCCCATCATGGCCAGACCCATCTCTTCCATGACCGCTTTCACGTCGGCAAAGTCGAGGTTGATGAGGCCGGGTACCATGATCAGGTCGGAGATGCCCTTGACCGCATGAAAAAGGACTTCATCGGCCTTGCCCAGCATGTCCACAAACGAGGCCTTCTTGGAGGCCAGGGTCAGCAGGCGGTCATTGGGGATGGTGATGATGCTGTCGACGATGTCGCGCAGCTCCTTGATGCCCCGCTCAGCCTGCTGCTGGCGACGCTTGCCTTCGAAAAAGAATGGCTTGGTGACAACGGCCACGGTCAACGCGCCCATATCCTTGGCCACCTGTGCGATGACCGGAGCCGCGCCCGTGCCGGTACCGCCACCCATGCCCGCAGTGACGAAAACCATGTCGCAGTCGCCCAGGATGTCCCTGATCTGGGCCTGGCTTTCAAGAGCCGCGTCCCGACCCATGTCCGGATTGGCGCCTGCGCCCAGGCCCTTGGTCAGCTTGTCGCCGAGCTGAATCTTGTACTCGGCCTTGGAATGTTTGAGGGCCTGCATGTCCGTATTAGCGGCGATAAAGGTCACGCCCTGCATGGCGGCCTTGATCATGTTGTTTACCGCGTTGCCGCCTCCGCCACCCACTCCGATGACTTTGATCAAAGCATTGTCTTCGCGTTCAATTTCCAGGAAATCCATACTTCCCCCCACGTTTGCATTGTTCCGTTCTCCGTTTTCCCGTTCCCGTCAAACCCGTCAACTGATGTCCACGAACCATTTCTTCATCCGCGCCAGGATGGAGTGGAAGATGTTCTTGTCGCGGATGCGGATCTTGCTGTCCCGCCCGTGCTTTTCCGCGCCATAGAGAAGCAGTCCCACCGCCGTGGCGTAAGTGGGGCTGTCAACCACATCCTTGAGTCCGCCTACTCCGGCAGGCGAACCCGTCCTGGTCGGCAGGTTGAAGACCTGCTCCGCCAATTCCTGAATCCCTTCGATGCGCGAGGCGCCGCCGGTCAGCACCACTCCCGCGCCGATAAGCTTTTTGTACCCGGAGCGGATCAGCTCCTGGTCCACCAAGGCAAGAAGTTCCTCCATGCGCGGCTCGCAGATCTCGGCCAGGACCTGCCTGGTCAGTTTGCGCGGCTCGCGGCCGCCGACGCTGGGCACCTCGATGATCTCGTCTTTTTTGACCAGTTCCGCGAGCGCGCAGCCGTACTTGATCTTGATCTTTTCGGCGGCCTGGGTCGGCGTGCGCAGCCCAAAGGCGATATCGTTGGTCAGGTTGGTCCCGCCGAGGGCGATGACTCCGGTGTGTTTGATGGAGTTACCGTGAAAAATGGCGATGTCCGAGGTGCCGCCGCCGATGTCAACCAACGCTACGCCGATCTCGCGTTCCTCGTCGGTCAGCACGGCCTTGGACGAGGCGAAGGCTTCGAGCACGATGTCTTCCACGTCGAGGCCGGACTTGTGGCAGCTCTTGACGATGTTCTGGGCGCTGGTCACCGCGCCGGTCACTATGTGTACCTTCACCTCAAGGCGCACCCCCGCCATGCCCAGAGGATCGGCGATGCCGGTCTGGTCGTCGACGATGTACTCCTGGGGCAGGATGTGGATGACCTCACGATCGAGCGGTATGGCCACGGCCTTGGCCGCGTCGATGACCCGCTCGATATCGCGCACGGTCACCTCGCCGCCCTTGACCGCGATGACGCCGTGGCTGTTGAAGCCCTTGATGTGACTGCCCGCGATCCCGGCGTACACGGCGCGAATCTCGCACCCAGCCATGAGCTCCGCTTCTTCCAGGGCTTTCTTGATGGACTGCACGGTCTGTTCGATGTTGACGACCACGCCCTTCCTAAGACCCGTGGACGGGCTGGTGCCGATGCCGATGATGTCCACGATCCCGTCCGTGCCCGCCTCGCCGACGACGGTGCATATCTTGGTCGTTCCGATGTCCAGACCGACGATCAATTCAGACTTGGCCATACTTCCCCTCATCTCCCGGCTCTCGCCGGCATGCTTTCCCTAGAGTGTTTGATCGGCATGCAGCCTGATCCATGCCCGTTTGGGCATGACAAACATGAATGCGGTGCGATCCAGCTCGCCCCGGCCCCTCAAATCAGCCCACAGCCTGTTCAGGCTTGTCAGCGTGGCGCCCAGGTCAGCGCCATCCAGTTGCACGAGTACGCGCGGCTTTTCCAAAAATATGCTGAACTGCTCCGCGCTGTCCTGACGCAGCCAGGCGATCTGGCTCATGCCGAAGGGCAGAGAGTTCCGGGCGACTTCGTCAAGGAGCATACGGATGCCGCTGCCCACCTGCGTCCCCTCTTCCGTCTCAAGGAGCGGAAGCGATATGAACTTGTCAACGCTCACCGGGGCGATGATGTGCCCGCCGGCGTCAGCATAAAAAAGCTGTCCGTCCCGGCGCGTCAGGAATGCTGGCTCGCGCTCACTGACCTCGATGATCAGGCCGTCGGGCAGCACCCTGGTCACACCCACGCTCTCCACCCACTCGCTCGCGGCGATGCGACGCTGCACCTCCGCGATATTGATGTTCAAAACATTTATTCCCGTGCCGACCCCGCCTAATTCCGCGATTTCCTCGGGGCTCAGGCGCTGGGAACCCTCGACCCGCAGATTTACAAGGGCGAAAAACTCGTGGGCCGTGACCCACCTGTAGGCAAAAAGAATCCCGAAGCTGACCACCAGCAGAGCGGCGATGCCCAGAGTCCACCGCGTCAGGACCAAGATCGTGCGGCACAGGCCAAAAATGAATCCGCCAAGCATCGCGCCCGCATTCGCGGTTTGCTCGCGAGTCTTGCGCCGAGGCACATTCCGGCGAACCTTCTTGCCCATTACCGCCGTGTTCACGGAGTCCCCGCCTTCTCATCCAGGTAGCCCTGACCAACGGTCCAGATGCTGCCCGCACCCATGGTCAAGAACAGGTCACCCTCCTGCAGAATCTCCCCCAGGGCCGACTCCATGGACGCAAAATCCTCGAAAAAGCGCACCGGAGTGCTGGTCACCTGCCTGATGGCCTGGGACAGACTCTGCCCACTGACTCCGGGGATAGGCGACTCGCTGGCAGGGTAGATCTCCGTCAACAAGAGCAGATCGACTCCGGCAAAGACCTTGGAGAATTCCCCGAAAAGGGCCTGCGTCCGCGTGAACCGGTGCGGCTGAAAGGCCACCACCAGGCGTTTGTCCGGATAGCACAGCCGCGCGGTTTCCAGGGTGGCGGCTATCTCGGTGGGGTGGTGACCATAATCGTCCACCACCAGTACTCCGCCTCTCTCGCCCTTGTGTTCGAACCGCCGTCCCACCCCGGCGAATGCGCCCAGGCCGTGGATGATGTCCTTTTTCGGGATCCCGGCCTCCATGGCCACGCCGATGGCGGCCAGGGCGTTCAAGACATTGTGCCGACCGGGATGGGCCAGCGAGACCTCGCCCCACTCTTCCCCGTGCCGATAGACAAGAAAGCGTGATCCCCGCTCGCACGTGATGATCTCGGCCCGGAGCACGTTTTCTTCCCCGAACCCGTAGGTCAGGACCGGACGGCGCACACGGGGCAGAATGGACTGCACCCCGGGGTCGTCCCCGCAGACCACGTTCAGACCATAGAACGGCACGCTGTTCATGAAGGCCACAAAGCTGTCGCGGATTTCGTCCAAATCCTTGTAGTAATCGAGATGGTCCGCATCGACGTTGGTGACGATGGAGATCCTGGGCAAAAGGCACAGAAACGACCCGTCCGACTCATCGGCCTCGGCGATGAGGTAGCGGCCCTGGCCGAGCATGGCGTTGGAACCGTAGGCGTTCAAACGCCCGCCGATGATGACCGTGGGGTCGAGGTGGGCCTCCATGAAGATCGTCGCCAGCAGCGAGGTGGTCGTGGTTTTTCCGTGGGTCCCGGCCACGGCCACGCCGACCTTGAGCCGCATGAGTTCGGCCAGCATTTCGGCGCGCGGGATGATCGGCACTCCATGGGCCCTCGCCTCCAGCAGTTCGGGATTGTCATCGCGCACAGCGGTGGAACGGACCACGACCTGCGCATCGCAAACATTTTCCCGTGCATGGCCGGCGTGAATCGTTGCGCCAAGAGACTCCAGGCGCAGCGCCACCGGACCCTTGACCAGGTCAGAGCCCGACACTTCGTACCCCAGAGTCAGCAACACCTCGGCGATGCCGCTCATGCCTGCGCCGCCGATGCCAACCATGTGGATTTTCTTAATTTTCGACTTCATATTCACCGCTTGTCACGCCGTGTTCTTTTCGACGCCAAATCCTGCAATTGCGCCACCACCCGCTCTCCGGCATCGGGGATGCCCATTTCGCGGGCGGCCCGGGCCATCCTGGCCAGATTTTCCGGCATCTGAAAAAGATCGCCCACCGCCGCGGACAGGTTCAGTTCGTCCAACTGGCGCTGCTGAAAGACCATCGCCGCCCCGCCCTTTTCCAGCGACCTGGCGTTCTTGAGCTGATGGTCATGGGTGGCGTACGGAAAAGGCACCAGGATGCTCGGCTTTCCCGCCACCGCAAGCTCGGCGATGGTCGTGGCTCCGGCCCGGCAAATGACCAGATCAGCGAAGCGATAGGCCTCGTGCATGTCGCTGATGAACGGCTCCACGCGTGCCTCCGGGAACTTCTGGGCATAAACCTCGCGGATCGCATCAAACTCGTCCTTGCCCGTCTGATGCCAGATGCCAAGGCCCAGGGACTTGAGCCTATCGAGTTCGCGCACCACGAATCCGTTCAGGGCCGAAGCGCCCTGGCTGCCGCCCACGATAAGAATGTTGCGTCCGGGCATGCGCCGCTCGTCACGCAGGGAACGGATCTCCGCACGCACCGGGTTGCCCGTGACCGTCACCTTGTCGCCCGAGAACGCCGGACCTTCCGTGTCCGGGAAGCTGACCATGATCCGATCCACGCGCCTCGCCAGCACCCGGTTGGTCACCCCAGGGACGCTGTTCTGCTCATGGATGGCCGACGGAATTCCCATCAGGCTCGCCGCCAGGGGGCAGGAAAAACCTGCGTATCCGCCAAGTCCGAGCACCACGTCCGGCCTCAACTCGCGCAGAAGCTTCCAGGCCTTCAGCAGGCTGCGACCGAGCCACCAGGCCGTACCCAAACTCTTGAGTCCGCGCCCCAGCACGCCCTGCGCGGGCAGGGCCATGAACGGCACTCCGGCCGCGCGCGCCCACTCGCCTTCGGGCCCGCGCTCTCCGCCCACGAACAGGATCTCGCACTCCGGTGCCAGGGCGCGAACGGACTCCGCCACGGCCAAGGCCGGGAAGATGTGGCCTCCGGTGCCACCTGTGGTCAGAATGAGCCGCTTCATGCCTTGACCTTCCTGGACAGATTCAAAAGTACCCCGATGCAGAAAAATCCGGCGATCAGGTGGCTGCCGCCGTAACTCAAGAAAGGCATGGGCACGCCCTTGGGAGGAATCGCGCCCAGCACCACGCCCATGTTGAGTAACCCGCCGATGATCACGATGGAGCCCATGCCGAACGCGGTGATGCGGTCATGGATGGATTGCTGGCGCACGCTGATGACCAGGGTGCGCCACAGGACCAAACCCAGCAGGATGATGATCAGCGACACCCCGACAAAACCCAGTTCCTCGCCAAGCACGGACATGATGAAATCGTTATGCGCCTCGGGCAGGAAAAAGAGTTTCTGCTTACCTTCGCCAAGCCCCTGCCCGAACCATCCGCCCGATCCCAGTCCGTAGAGGGACTGCACCAATTGGTAGCCCGTGTTCTGGGCGTCCTTGAACGGGTCGAGGAAAGAGAAGACCCGGCGGAAGCGATACGGGGAGTTGACCACCAGCAGCGCCGCAGACACCAGAGCCAGAACCCCGGCCGAACCCAGGAAGATGATCCGCGTTCCGCCCACCAGACACATCAGAAAAAGCAGACCCGCCAGAAACACCGCGCCTCCAAAATCCGGCTGCAGCAGAAGAAGGAAGCAGAGGCCACCGGTCATGATGATGGGCGGCAAAAAACCCACGCTAAAGGTTTTGACCAGTTCCTGCTTGTTGGCGAAAAAATAGGCCAGGTAGAAAACCAGCGCGATCTTGGCCGCCTCAAGGGGCTGGACTGAAATCGGTCCGATCCGCAGCCAGCGGCTGGCCCCGCCCGCCGTGGCAGCCAGCGGCGAAAAAATGGTCATCAACAGAAGTCCTGCCGCCATCACAATCCAAAGATAGGTGTGGCGGTAGAAAAATTCCATGTTGGCGCGGGCCGCCACCGTCAGCACCACCCCGCCGAGGGCCATGAAGAGCATCTGCTTCCAGAACAGGGCGTATTTGTCGCCATAGACCTTCTCGGCCATGATTCCGCTGGCGCTTAAGACCATGATCAGTCCAAGGGAGGCCAGACAAATCACCGCGCCCAGGAGGATGACGTCAAAATTCATGAGCTGGCGGGCAACTTCGCGTTGGGTGATTTTCATGACGCGCCCTCCACCCATTCGCGCACCGCGCGCTGAAATACTTTGCCCCGCTCCTTGTAGTTGGCGAACAGATCGAAGCTGGCCGTAGCCGGGGACAGAAGCACGCACTCGCCGCTGCGCGCCTCCGAGGCGGCGCGGAACACGGCCTCTTCCAGGGTGGCGTCCCAGCTGATGTCCTTGCCGCAATCAGCCCAGGCTGCCTCGAAAATTTCTCGCGACTGTCCGAAAAGATATACGGCGCGAACCTTATCGCGAATGAGCGGCAGCACCGCGTCCAGATCCCCGCCCTTGAACACGCCGCCCGCCAGAAGACGCACGGGGCAATCCTGGCTTTTGAGCGCCGCGATCATGGAATCAGTGGTCGTGGATTTGGAATCGTCCACATAAACCACGCCGTTGTGCTCGGCCACGGCTTCGATGCGATGGGGCAGGGACGAGAACCCGTCGATGCCACGTTGCACGTCCTCTTCGGAAAGCCCGAAGTAGCGGCACGCCAGATACGCGGCCTCCATGTTTTCGCGGTTGTGCTCTCCAGGCAGGCCCGGGCAGGAGAAACGCGACCCGGCCACAAAATAGACCCTGCGCGCGCCGGTAAAGCTGCGGCCCTCGAGTTCGTCCTTCATGGACAGCGGGACCACGGCCAGATCGCCGCTATCCATGTGCGTGAACATGGACAGCTTCGCGCCAAGATACTCTTCCATGGTCTCGTGGTAGTCGAGGTGGTTGGCCGAAAAATTGAGCAACACGCCCACCCGCGGATGAAAAGACGGGGAATTCTGCAACTGGAAGCTGGACACCTCAAGCACCAGGATGTCAGCCCGTTCCCCGCTCAGCATATATTCGCACAGGGGAGTCCCGATGTTGCCGCCGGTGAAGACCTTTTTCCCGTTTTTCTCCAGGATGCGGCTGATGAGCGTTGTGGTCGTGGTCTTGCCGTTGGTTCCAGTCACCGCGATGACCGGCTCGGACACAAACCAGCTCCCCAGCTCCAGCTCGGACACCACCTGCACGCCAGCAGGCAGCAGCGCCGCTACTTTCGAGCGGGCAATGCCGGGGCTCAGTACGATCATGTCGGCACCACTGAAATGCTCAGGCTTGTGCTCCCCGGCCAGGACCTCGAAACCCTGTCCGGCAGGAATCTTGGCCGCATTGGCCTCGCTTTTCTCGAGCAACCGCACGGCCGCGCCCATCTTCGTGAGCAGCCGCGCCGCAGCGATGCCTGAAGCTCCCGCTCCCAGCACCACCGCGCTATGTCCGCGCAGCTGATTTTCGTGGATGAATTCGCGCATGCCGTCCTACCTGAGTTTCAGTGTTCCCAGAGCCATGACCGCCAGAAGAAGCGACAGGATCCAGAAACGGATGATGATTTTCGACTCGTGAATGCCTTTCTTCTCGAAATGATGATGCAGCGGGGCCATGCGGAATATCCTCTTCCCGCCGCTGACCTTGAAATATCCAACCTGCAGGATGACCGAGAGGGTCTCGACCACAAAGAGCCCGCCAACGATGACCAGAAGCAGCTCCTGCTTGCACAGGATGGCGATGAACCCGAGGGTGCCGCCGATGCTCAGACTGCCCACATCGCCCATGAAGACCTGGGCCGGAAAGGCGTTGAACCATAGGAACCCGAGGCCCGCCCCGACCATGGCGCCGCAGATGACCGTCACTTCGCCCACGCCGGAGATGTACGAAACCTGCAGATAATTGGCGAGATTCACGTGCCCGGCCACATAGACGAAGACGGCAAAGCATCCCGCCGAGACCACGGCCGGGCCGATGGCCAGTCCGTCAAGGCCGTCGGTCAGATTCACGCCGTTTGAAGCCCCGATCATGACGAAAAGGCCGAAGGGCACGTAGAGCCAGGTCAGGTCCGGATTGAAATTCTTGAAAAACGGCACCATGAGCTTGGTCGAATACTCCGGGAACGAGACCAGCAGGGACACCGCACCCACGCTGACGATAAGCTGCCCCAGAAGCTTGACCCGGGGCGAGAGGCCATCGTTGTGCTTGCGCACGACCTTGATGTAATCGTCCACAAACCCGACCGCGCCGAAGCCGAGGAAGACCAGCACCGTCAGCCAGATGTATTTGTTGGTCAGATCGCTCCACAAGAAGACGCTGACCAGCATGCAGAATCCGAACAGCAGCCCGCCCATGGTCGGGGTTCCGCTCTTTGCCTGATGATCCGGCCCGCCTTCCTTGATGTATTGGCCGAACTTGAGCTTGCGCAGCCATCTGATGAAGATAGGCCCAATGATGATGGACAGGATCAGCGCCGTCAGCATGGCATAGATGGTACGGAACGTGATGTACCGAAACACGTTCAGCATGCTGATCTGGTCGCTCAAGGGGTATAAAAGATGATAAATCACGCCCAGCTCCTTTCCAGTGCAGAATAATACTGCTCCATTTTACAACCCCTCGACCCCTTGAAAAGCATCACACCCTCGTCCTTGCGCGTCGCGCCCAGAACCTGCAGCACCTCTTCAGGCCCGTTCACCTTCTGAAAAAATCCTTCGAACCCCAGCAGGCCGGCCTGTACGTCCTGAGAGTGCTGTCCATGAAATAAGCAGTGCGACGCCCCGGTTTGTGCTATCAGCCCGCCCAGCTCGCGGTGGGCGCGGGAAGCGTCCTCACCCAGGTCGAGCATGTCTCCGAGGACCAGGACCAGCCGCTTGCCTGCGGCCAGTCGCGCGGCTTCGCGGATGGAGCGGGCCATGGACACGGGGTTGGCGTTGTAAGTGTCGTCGATGAAAAGCCATGAGCCTACCCGGCTCTGCACGAAACGTTGGGCCACCGGGCTGTAGGCCCTCAGAGCGGACTCAACTGTGGTCAGGGTCAAGCCCAGTTCCATGGCCATGGCCGCCACAGCGGCCATGTTCTCGGCGACGTGGACATTGCTCGAAACCCGGCAGCACATATCCTCTGCCTTGACGCGCAGCGTGTAGGTAATCCCTTCGGGGGTGCTATCCTGGCTCAGGCAGGAATAGTCGGCCGGGGCCGCAGCTCCGGAAAACGTCGCCATCCTGAGGGAGCGCGTGGCACACTCGCGCGACAATTCCGGGTAGTCGACGCTGACGCAGGCGAATCCGCCGGTCCTGACATGGTCCAGCAGAATGCTCTTCTGCGCCGCCACTCCTTCCAGGCTGCCAAGGCCTTCCAGATGGCAGCCACCGACATTGAGCAGCAGCGCCGCGTCCGGGGCCAGGATGTAGCCCAGCTCGTCCATGTCGCCTGGGCGGCTGATGCCAAGCTCCAGGACCCAGAAATCCTCGTCGCCGCTCATCTCCAGTATGGACAGGGGCAAGCCGATCTGATTGTTCAGATTCCGAAAATTCTTGGCCGTCACCCCTGCCTTCGAGAGCACCTGGGCCAGCATCTCCTTGACCGTGGTCTTGCCCGCCGACCCGGTGACGCCAATGACCCGGGCCGAAGCCTTCTCGCGCCAGACCCTGGCCAGGCGGCCCAGGGCCGATGTCGTGTCCCGCACCAGCAGCACGGGCACGTCCAGCTCAAGGGGTGTGCCGGCCACCACGGCGCTGGCTCCGTTTTCCACGGCCTGACGCGCGAATTCGTGGCCATCGAGCTTCTGCCCGACGATACAGAAAAAGATGTCCCCCTGCCGCACGGCGCGGCTGTCGATGGACACGCGGCCCAGATTCAGGTCGTGACCCCGGTCGATACTGGCGCCCATGGCCTCGGCGATCTGTTGCAGGGTCATGTTCATGCCAGACACTCCTGCACCACCTCGAAATCCGAGAAATGACGTTTTTCCGTGCCGATGATCTGATAATCTTCATGGCCCTTGCCGGCGACAAGTAGGGCGTCCCCAGGCTGCATGCTCTTTACGGCCAGGGCGATGGCCTTGCGGCGGTCCACTTCACGCAGGACCTGACGGGCACCGGCCAGGCCGGGCTCGATCTGGTCAAGGATGGACTCGGGATCTTCGGTCCTCGGGTTATCGGAAGTGACCACCACGACATCGGCGTGTCTGGCCACGGCCTGCCCCATGAGCGGACGCTTGGTCGCGTCGCGGTCGCCGCCGCATCCGAAAACCGTGATCAGACGACCAAAACCCATGGATTTCAGCGCTATCGAAACTTTCTCCAACGCGTCCGGGGTGTGGGCATAGTCTATGAAAATATGCAGATCATGCGTGTTCGGCACCCGTTCCAGGCGGCCGGGAGCGCCCGTGGCCGTGGACAGGCGGTCGCACTGTTCCGGGGTAAGTCCGAGCAGCATCCCCGCGCCCACGGCTGAAAGCAGGTTGTAGGCGTTGTGCCGCCCCACCAGCGCCGTGCGCAACTGCCACTGCCTTCCGCCATGACGTATACCCAGATGCATGCCCCAGGTTCCCGCGTCGACAATCTCTCCCCGCAGCTCGGCGTCTTCGGAGTCAAGTCCGAAGGCCAGCAGATCGGGGCGCAGCATTTTGAGACGCCTGCCGTACTCGTCGTCGACGTTGACAAGCCCCTTGGCGCAACGCGCCGGGCCATCCAGGAACAGGCGCGCCTTGGCCTCGTAATATCTCTGCATGTCGCCGTGGTAGTCCAGGTGGTCCTGGGTCAGGTTGGTGAACACGCCCACGTTTATGGGCAGTCCAGCCGTACGCTCCTGATCGAGGGCATGGGAGGACACTTCCATGACCACTGTCTGCACGCCGTCGCGGGCCATGCGACCGACGAACCCGTGCAGACTCAGGCAATCCGGGGTGGTCATGGTCGCCGGCTCGTCCACTCCGGGCCAGGAGCAGTGCACCGTGCCGATGAGGCCCGTGGGCATCCCGCTTTCGCTCAGCAGAAAATGGAGCAGGTGCGCGGTGGTCGTCTTGCCGTTGGTTCCGGTAATCCCGACAATGGAGGGCAGACGCGACTCCGTGCCGCATGCCGCGCGGGCCAGCACGCCGAGGGTACGCGCCGGGCTCTCCACCTCAAGGCTTAAGGCTCCGTCAATGCGGGAAACGTCCACCCCTGGGCCATGCACCACAACCTGCGCGCCGCGAGCCACCGCATCGTCGATGTACCGCGCGCCGTTGACCCGCGTGCCAGCGATTGCCACGAAAACATCGCCGGGAGCCACCGCACCCGAATGGGTACGCAGTCCGGTTCCGCTTCGAAGCATTTCCAGCACGGTCTCAAGGTTCATACGGTCCACTTCCTAACCTGGTTGCTGCGTCAGCCAGAGCTGACATTTATTGTCCGCCGGCCACTTTTCACCTGGCTGCGGATGCTGTTTTTCGATGATCACGCCCTGGCCCACCACTGTTGGCACAATGCCCCGTGCAACAAGAATCTCAAGCGCCTGGCGCACTGTGGCGCCCTGCAGGTTGGGCATGAATTCCTGATCAACGCTTATGTTTTCCACTCGCCGCACCGGGGCGGAGAATCGCTCCGGGGAAACCTGCGCCATGTGCACCGTTTCCGTCGGCTCGGCGAGCATCCCCGAAGAGGTCAAGAGCTGCACCCCGACATTGCGCACCTCTGGGGCGACCAGCACGCCGCCGTAATGTCCGGCCTGCGGCTCGTCGATCATCATGCTGACCAGGTAGCGAGGATTGTCAGCGGGAAAAACAGCGATGAACGAGGCCACATACTCGCCCCCGTACCCGCCGGTCGGGCTGGCCTTCTGGGCCGTTCCCGTCTTGCCCGCAACCCGCACCCCTTCGATGCGCGCCTGTGTGCCCGTGCCGTCCTCCTGGACGACCTCTTCCATCATGGACATGACCATTGCGGCGACGTCCGCATCAAAAACGCGCGTGCCCTGGACCGGAAGCTCCGGCTCGTGCACCAGACGCAGCGGAAGGCGGACCCCGCCGTTGGCGATGCACAGATACGCATCGGCCAGCTGCAGCATGGTCACGCCCAGTCCCTGCCCAAAGGAAATATTGGCCAGCTCAACGTCTTTCCACTGCTTGACGGGGTTGAGCAGCCCTGCCGACTCGCCGGGCAGGGGCAGACCGATGCGGTGCCCGAAGCCGAGGTCCTGCAGGTACCTGTTGAGCTTGACTGCGCCGAGCTCCAGCCCGATCTTGGCCGCGCCGATATTGCTCGAATAACGAATGATCTTGCTCACGGTCAGGTTTTCGTACTTATGCGTGTCCTTGACCCGCCGTCCCCTGACGCTCCACTTCCCGTTCTCGCAGTAATACTCTTTGGACGGGGTGCAGACCTTTTCCTGCAAGGCCGCCGCGACCATGATCGGCTTCATGGTCGAGCCGGGCTCGAAAATATCCACGGCCATGCGGTTCTTCCACTCGCCCCGGGTCTTCTTGACCGCATTGGGGTTGAAGAACGGATAATGCCCCCAGGCCAGGATCTCGCCCGTGGGGATTTCGACCACCAGCGCCATGCCTGATTTGGCCCTGGCCCGGGCCACGCTGCGCGTTAAGGCTTCTTCCGTGGCCAGCTGCACCTGGCTGTCGAGGGTCAGACGCAGATCCTGCCCGTTGAAGGAGCTTCTGTCCTCGCCCTGCAAGGAAGACATCCTCTTGCCGGCCGCATCCTTCTGCACGGTGTACTTGGTGGAGGAGGGCATGAGCTGATCGTTGAAGCTCTTTTCCAGGCCCTCGATGCCCTGGCCGTCCATGTTCAAAAAACCGAGCAGCTGCCCGGCCATATGTCCCTGCGGATACTGGCGGGAATTTTCGGTCTCCAGGTACACGCCGGGGAGCATCTCGGCGCTGATGGCCATGGCCTGAGCGTCGCTGATCTTGCGGGCCACCCACACGAAGCGTTTCCCGGGGCCCATTCCGGCGGCGATGCCCTTGGGGCTCATCCCGAGAATGGAGCCCAGGCGATGCGATACTGTCCGAACGTCCTTGATTTCGTTGGGGCGGACATACACGGACTGGGTCGCGACGGACTTGGCCAGAAGAAGTCCGTTGCGGTCGAAAATCTCGCCACGCTTGCCGGAAACGGTTTCCGAGGCCCAGTACTGACGGTTAGCCATCTTGGCGTATTCCGGCCCCTTGACCACCTGTACGAAATACGCCCTGGCCCAGAGCCCCATCAGCGCCAACGCAAAAAGAACCCCGGCGAAAATGATCTTGCCGCGGCTTCGATCCTTGGTTGGCTTGCTTCCGGTTTTTGTCACTGCCCTTCCCATTCCTGCAGGGTACGGATCTGGTCACGCCTTGGCGGACGTAGACCCGCCTTTTCCGCCCGGTCGCGCAGGGTCGCCGGGGCAAGCAGGTAGTGTCGCTCCACCTGCAGCTTTGAATGCTGGTCCTGCTTATCCTGCAGTTCCCGCTCAAGAGTCTTGAGTTGGTACGCCAGATCAACCCGCTCGATGTTGACCCAGACCAGTCCCAGACCGAAAATAATGGTTATCACAAACGTGATTCCGACACTGAGGTAACCTTCTCCTTCCCCGCTCACCGCTCTTCTCCGTCAATGCGTTCCGCTACGCGCAGCTTAGCGCTACGGCTGCGGCTGTTGGCCCGCATCTCCTCTTCGGAAGGCAGGAGGGGCTTGCGGAACGGCAGCCTGAGCTTTTTCTCATGTCCGCACTGGCACAAGGGGTATTCCCGCGGACACAGACAGCCGGTGCTGTCTTTGCGAAAGGCCCTCTTGACGATGCGGTCTTCCAGCGAATGAAACGAGATGACGGCGATGCGCGCCCCGGGCCGCAGGTAATCGACGATGCGCTCCAGAAAAACTTCGATTTCCCGCAGCTCCTGGTTCACTTCCAGGCGCAGGGCCTGGAAGGTCTTGGTCGCGGGGTGGTTGCGGGACAATGCGCGCCGTTTGGCCGGATACGCCGCCGCCACGATGCGCGCCAATTCCAGGGTCGATTCGATGCGCGTGGTTTCCCTGGCCGCGACAATGGCCCTCGCAATGCGCCCGGCCATGGGCTCTTCGCCGTAATCCCACAACATCTGGCGCAGTCGCTCGAAAGAGGCCCCGTTGACGATGCCTGCAGCGGGCTCACCGCCTGACCCGGGATCCATGCGCATGTCAAGAGGGCCGTCATGCAAAAAGGAAAAGCCCCGTTCAGGACTGTCCAGTTGCAGAGAAGAAACCCCCAGATCGGCGATCACTCCGTCGAGCTTGTCCCAGCCCACTTCCCGCAGGGCCCTGGAAAAATACTGAAAAGAGGTATGCGCCAACTGCACGTTCTCTCCGAACCGGGCCAGGGTTGTCCCGGCCTTGGCCAGGGCCTGCTCGTCCCGGTCGAGTCCCAGAAGCAGCGCCTCTCCCCCGGTCATGTCCATCAACCGGGCGGCGTGTCCGGCCAGCCCCAGGGTAGCATCCATGTAGACCCCGCCGGGTTTCGGCGCGATCCAATGCATGACTTCTTCGAGCATGACTGGAATATGGTCGGAATATGCGTCCATGGTTTTCTCGATCAGAACCGAAGTTCAAAACCTTTCTCCGCCAGATCATCCATGACTTGGTCAAAGTTTTCCTGCATGGCGGCCCGGCTTGCCTCAAATCGCTCCTGATCCCAGATCTCGAATTTACGCCCCACCCCGGCCAGGACGATATCCTTCCGCAGGCTGGCGTAACTGCGCAAATGCGGCGGAATAAGGACACGCCCCTGCTTGTCGAGGGTCACCTCGACGGCGCCGGAGATGAAAAAACGGTGAAAATCCCGGACCCTGCGATCAGTCATGTTCAGCTTGGAAAAACTCTGTTCAATCTCTTCCCATTCCGGCAAAGGATAGGCAGCAACGCAGTCGTCGAAATTGGTCAGCACAAGCTTGCCTTCGGGAGAATTGGCGAACACTTCGTCACGAAATTCCGGGGGCAGCATAAGCCGTCCCTTGGGATCTTGTGTACGTTGTGAATGCCCTCTGAACATGCTGTCTCCTCAGTCTTTTCCACTTTTTACCACTTTTTTCCACCTTTACCCATGCATCTCGCGGGGAGTCAAGCCATTCCTCCATTTTTTAAGGATTTGGCTTTAAAAAAAACATTCGCTGCGAACCTGCCCCGCGCCTCGAAAAATCACCCTCACGCCCCGGACAACGCCACCATCACCCCCTTTACCGGCTCAAAGTTCGCAACAGGAATACAACTCCCTGAAACGACATATCTTTCATTCTTCGGCAAGATCCTTTCCCCAAAATACCCACCAGACCTATTCGTCCGAATCAAATCGACAAACTTCATTTAGCAGCCTCCATTTCCTTGACTCTCTATTTTGAGAGGCATATCTCCTGGAGTGGATACGATAACGTATAAGCACCGAGCATATTCGTATGCATTCTCAATAGTTTTTTTCTGAACTCGTTTTTATTCGAAAATTTTTAGACTCTCATTCCATGCATTTTTTTCTGTATGGTTTGATGCGCATGATCTTTATCAATTTACTAGCTAAATGATGTAAACATAGAGAAGAAAAAGTGATTTTTTTCACTTGCCAAAAAAAATGGACATAGATCTTTTTCTAACGTGTGCATTGGCAGCAATGCTGGCCAGTTTGCTTGCAAGTCATACAGCCCCGCGCTGGTGGATTGTTTTCACCCTGACAGCTGCGACATGCGCATTTGTTGCCGCCGCAATGGTTCTTTCCGGCATCCCTGCCTGGGAATGGCGCAGCGAGCACACCGTTGGCGGCGAACAGATCTTCATGCGCCTGGACGAGATCAGCGCTTTTTTTCTTCTGCTCCTCTGCGTTGTCGGTGCGGCCGGAGCCATATATTGCCGCTCATACTGGCCGCAGCAGGCCCACCCGCGCTCCGCCGGACAGGGGCGTCTGTGGTGGAGCGCCCTGCTGACCAGCATGGGCCTGGTGCTGACCCAGTCCAACGGACTGCATTTTCTTCTGGCCTGGGAATCCTTTGCCTTAAGCGCCTATTTTCTGGTTACCCTGGACCGCAAAGACCCTGCCGTCCGCTCCGCCGGGTGGCTCTATCTGGGCGCATCCCATGCCGGAACCCTGGCGCTGTTCGGCTTTTTCGCGGCGCTGGCCGCGCAAACCGGCAGTTGGGAACTTGGCCCCATGACGGACCAAGCGTCCCTGGCTCCACTCTTCTGGATTGCCCTGCTTGGCTTTGGCATCAAGGCGGGCGTCTTCCCCTTGCACATCTGGCTGCCTTCAGCCCACGCCAGCGCTCCGAGTCACGTTTCGGCCATCATGTCCGGCGTGGCCATCAAAATGGGCATTTACGGGCTGGTCCGTTTCAGCACATGGCTCCCGTTACCCGTAGAGGCGGGCTGGGTCGTGGTCGGACTAGGCTGCGCCAGCGCGGTTTTGGGGGTCGCTTTCGCCCTTGGTCAGCACGATCTGAAGCGACTGCTGGCCTATCACAGCGTGGAAAACATCGGCATCATCCTCATTGGCCTGGGCTTCGCCATGATCGCCCTTGATCACGGCCGCCCGCAGTGGGGACTGATGGCCCTGGCCGGAGGTTTGCTGCACGTCTGGAATCACGGGCTTTTCAAGGCCCTGCTTTTCCTGGGCGCGGGCGCCGTGCTGCATTCCACGGGAACGCGGGAGATGAGCCGCATGGGCGGCCTGTGGAAGGCCATGCCCTGGACCGCGTCCCTCTTCACTCTCGGGGCAGTGGCCATCTGCGGGCTGCCGCCGCTCAACGGATTCGTCAGCGAATGGCTGGTCTACCGGGGCCTTTTCGATGCCGCCCGGCTCAAGTCCGCCGCGGCTGTTGGTGCGGTGCCCGCCGCCATCCTGCTGGCCGTGACCGGAGCCCTGGCCCTGGCCTGCTTCGTCAAGGTTTGCGGCGTGGTCTTCCTTGGCGCTGCGCGCACGAAATGCGCGCAAGACGCCCGGGAGTGCGACGCGGGAATGCGCGCGGGCATGGCCATTCTGGCCGCCGGGTGCCTTGCCGTGGGTCTCGCACCCGCCTTCATCTGGCCCTCGCTCCTGCGGGTCGCGCAGGCCTGGCTGCGCATCGGACCGGTGCCGGGCGTCCCGAATCATCTTGAGCCACTGGGAGTCGCGCACCCGCTTCTGGCCCTGGCCATCCTGGCCCTGGGAGCGGCTGCACTCGCCATGCTGCGCGGCCGCTGCAGACGCGCCGTGACCTGGGACTGCGGCTACTCGGCTCCAAGCGCGCGCATGCAGTACAGCGCGGGCTCCTTTGCCGGAATCATCACCGCCTGGTTCGCCTGGATCCTGCGGCCGGTTGTGCGCGCGGATCTGCCCGTCGCAATCTTCCCCGCCAGGTCAGCCATAAATAGCCACACCCCCGAAACGGTTCTCGAAAGTGTGATCTATCCGGCCGGAAACCGGGTCTTGCGCGTGGCCGACTTCGTGCGCACATTCCAGCACGGACGCGTCCAGTCGTATCTTATTTACCTTTGCGCGGCTCTAGTGGTCCTGGCCGTCGCCGTGATTCTGTACACCGAGTAGTCAGCCATGAACCCAATCAACAAGGCATCCGCAGTTATGTACATTAATCTCATACAGATAGCCGAATCCTTTGGCGTTTCCGAGCAGGTCGTGACCGAATGGGTGCGCCGGGAAGGCATGCCTCACGTGCACGACCGGGACCGCATCCTTTTTGAACGTTCCCAGGTCATGGACTGGGCGGCCCGCCGAGGACTCGCCGGACTGGGCGGATTTCTCCTGGAACCGACCCCGTCCCAGGCCAATTCGCGGGAACTGGCCACGCTGCTTACGCGCGGCGGCATCTGGCGTGACATCGCCCCCGGCGACCTCGACAATCTGTTTCAGCGCATCGTACGCAGCCTGCCCGGCCTGTCACCGACAGTCATGAACCTGCTCATTCAGCGCATTTCGGCTCCCGGCGGCATCACCTCCGCCCCGGTGGGTGGCGGGTTCGCCCTGCCCCACCCGGCCATGCGTATCGCCCTTGGGGAAGCCTGCGCCCTGACAGCCCTGATCCAGCTCAGTGGCCCCTGGGCCGGAATTCAGGCCCCGGACAAAATCCCGGTCACCCGCCTGCTGTTCTTTATTTCCCCCACTCCCCGCCTGCACGTGAACATGCTGGGCCTGCTGGCACGCAGCATCGCCTCGGGCCAGTTGACCCAGGCCATGGATCAGGGCGCGGATGACGCAGCCTTGCTTGAAATCTTTGCCTCCTGCGCCGAGAAGCACAGCGCCGCCGAGGCAGGACGATGATCGCCGCGCTCCTGGCTTTTTGCGGCCTTGGACTGATCCTGGCTGCGGGAGTGGGCCGCACGCATCCGCGCATCTGGCTTGGGCTCAATTTTTCCGCCACCCTGTGCGGCCTGTATGCGGCCGTGACGATTTTGCTCACCGGCGAAACCTGGCTTTGGCGCGGCGGGTTGGCCCAGGGAGGCGAAATCCCGAGATCATGATCCGGCGATGAAGCCGGAAAAATGCAGCATGGCCGCCTGCACCTCTACATCCTGTATGTTTTCCTCGGAGTCACGGCTCTGGGACTTATGATTCTGCTGGGAGGAGTGTAATGCCACTATACATTGATATTGTACTGCGCCTCTTGCTCTGGCTGCTCCTGGCTCCACTGCTTCCGGGCATCATCAACAAGGTCAAGGCATGGGTGGCCGGACGGCAGGGGCCGCCGGTGCTGCAGCTCTATTACGACCTGGCACGTTTGTGGCGCAAGAGTGTGGTCTTAAGCACCCTGGCCTCGCCCGGCTTCATCATCGCCCCGGCCGTGGCCTGGACCGCCGTGGTCGCGGCGGCCCTGCTCCTGCCCCTGGCCGGAGCGGGCGCGGCGTTCTCCTTTGACGGCGACGTCCTGCTGCTGATCTATTTTCTGGCCCTGGCCCGCTTCTGCACAGCCTGGGGGGCCATGGAGACGGGCTCCGCCTTCGAGGGCATGGGCGCGGCCCGCGAGGTCAGCTTCGCCGTGCTGGCCGAGATCGGCATCATCACCGCTGTGCTGACCCTGGTAGTGCAGTCGGGCAGCATCGCCCTGTCGTCCATGTTCGAGCCACTCCCGGGGCCGGGCGCGGCGCTTCTGGCTGTCGGGCTCTTCATCATCCTGCTGGCCGAGAACTGCCGCGTGCCTTTTGATGATCCAAACACCCATCTTGAGCTGACCATGATCCACGAAGTCATGGTCCTCGATCACAGCGGCCCGCCCCTGGCCATGATCCTGCACGGGGCGGCGGTAAAGCTGATGCTTTTTTGCATCTTTCTGGCCCAGGCGGTGCTGCCGCTCTCGGAACTGCCGCTGCTGATCTCCGTCGCGGCCCTGGCCGGAAGCGTGCTGCTGATCACCGTGGCCGTGGGGCTTGTGGAATCCCTGACTGCGCGCCTGGCGTTCAAGCGGGTCCCGCTGCTCTTGACCATCGGCTTTCTGTTCTGCCTTTTCCCCCTGATTCTGACCTGGATGGGTGAATCATGAACGACACGCTGAATCTGCTCATCGGTCTGGCCATGGGTTTGAACCTTCTGGCGCTGGGCACCAGCCGCCTGCCCGTGCTGATCCGCACCGTGGCCGCGCAGGGCGTGCTGCTGGGCCTCTTGCCTCTGGTGCTCGAAGCCCACGCCCTGGACTGGCGGCTCGTCCTCATCACCCTCGCCACTGTGGCGGGCAAGGGATTGCTCATCCCCTACCTGCTCATCCGCGCCATGCGCTCCGCCAATATCGCAAGAGAACTCGAACCTTTCATCGGCTACATCCCGTCCCTGCTCCTTGGCGCGGGCGGTACCATCGCCGCTGTGGCCCTGACGCGCTACCTGCCGCTGCTGCCCGAGCATACCGGCAACCTGCACGTACCGGGGGCCATGGCGCTGATCCTGACCGGCTTCATCCTGCTCATCGGGCGCACCAAGGCCATCTCCCAGGTCTGTGGCTACCTGATCCTTGAAAACGGCATCTATCTGGCTGGCCTGCTGCTCATCAGCTCCACCCCGATCCTGGTCGAGTTCGGCATCCTGCTCGACGTCACCGTCGGCGTCTTCGTCATCGGCATCATCGTCGACCGCATCCAGCGGGCCTTCGATTCCCTGGACACCCGCAAACTCACGGCGCTGCACGAATGAACGCATACCTGCTGATCATCATCCCCCTGGCCGGGGCCGTGCTGGCCGCACTGTGGCCGCACAAAGACACCCGGCCCCTGTTTCTGCCCGCCGTGGGTCTTGTGCACTCGCTCCTGTGCCTTGCGCTCCTGGTCAAACCCACTGCCGTGGACCCGGCGGCGTGGCTGGCCTTCGACCCCCTGGCGCGGGCCATTCTGCCCGGAGTGTCCCTGCTGTTCCTGATCTGCGCCTGCTACGCGGTGAGCTATCTGCGGCTAAAAGAGCAGGACAACCGCGTCTTTGTCCCGGCCCTGCTGCTTGTGCTCGGCCTTTTGAGCGCGGGGCACCAGGCCAGACACCTGGGCATCCTGTGGATCGCCACCGAGGCCGTGACCCTGGCCTGCGTGCCCCTGATCCATTTCAACGGCACCCCAAGATCCTTCGAGGCGACCTGGAAATACCTGCTCGTCGGCGGCACGGGCATCGCCCTGTCGCTCCTCGGCTCGATCTGCCTGGGGTACGCGTCCCTGCACGGGGGCGGCAGCGGCGACATCACCTTCACGGCCCTGCTGGCCCAGGGGCCAGGTCTTTCCCGGGTCTGGGTCCTGACCGCCTGGGTGCTCCTGCTGGTGGGCTACGGCACCAAGATGGGCCTTGCGCCCATGCACACCTGGAAGCCCGACGCTTACGGGGAAAGCCCGGGCATCGTCGGCGCGCTGCTGGCGGGCGGGGTCACTTCCGTGGCCTTCATGGCTCTTTTGCGCATCAAGTCCGTGGTCCACGCCGCAGGCGCAGGTGCCGTCGCCGACCGCACGCTGCTGGCCATTGGCCTTTTCTCGGCCCTCATCGCGGCCCTTTTTCTGCTGCGCACCCGCGACTTCAAGCGCATGCTCGCCTATTCGAGCGTTGAGCATATGGGCATCCTGTGCATCGCCAGCTCTTTGGGCCCTCCCGGCGTATGGGCGGCCCTCTTTCATGTCTGGAGCAACGGGCTGACCAAGGGCGCACTCTTCCTGAGCGCGGGCAACCTGCAAGCGGCGGCGAACTCGTCCTCCATCGATGAAGTTCGCGGCATGTCCAAGGTCCTGCCGCGCTCCTCCCTGCTCCTTGTGGCCGGCATGTTCGCCATCACGGCCTGTCCGCCCTTCGGCCCATTTTTTAGCGAGCTGCTCATTGTCCGCACCGCTCTCGCCGCCGGACAGGGATGGGCTGTCGCCCTCTTTCTGGTCTGCCTGCTGCTGGCTTTTTTCGGGCTCTCGCGCATCGTACTCTCCGTCGTCGACGGACGCCCGCGACGCAAAAAGACAAATGCCGCGCCCTTCAGGGAATCCGCCGGGCTCATACTCCCCCCACTTTTGCTGCTGGTCGCGTCCCTCTGGCTTGGCCTTTTCACCCCGGACCTGCTTAAAGGCGCCTGGTCCGCCGCAGTCCTTCAACTCTTCCCGACGCCATGAACACACTCGCCCCTTTCTTTTTACTGACCAATGCGTCCAGAATCTCGTGGGCCTCGGTCCCGGTCTTTTCGGTGACCAAGCTCGTCCGCCTGACCAGTGAAATGCTTCAGTCCGGAGCGCGGCTGTGCTCCTGGTTCGGTGTCCCGGACCAGGACGGCACGATCCTGGTCGCGGTACTGGCGCTGGACGCCGAAAGCATCCTCGGCGTGGCCCGCAGCGAACCCGTGAGCGGTTCCTACCCATCACTCACCCCAGCGCACCCCCAGGCCCACCTCTTCGAGCGTGAGGTCTGGGAGCAGCACGGGCTGGTTCCCGTCGGACACCCCTGGCTAAAACCCGTGCGCCACACCTGCGACAACGCCCCGGCCAACGCCCCGTTTTTTCGCGTCGACGGCGGGGAGGTCCACGAGGTGGCCGTGGGCCCGGTCCACGCAGGGGTTATCGAACCCGGACATTTCCGCTTTCAGTGCGCGGGCGAGGACGTGCTGCACCTGGAGATCGCCCTGGGCTACCAGCACCGGGGCATTGAAGAGGCTTTGGCAGGGGGCCCCCACCCGGCGACCATGCACCAGATGGAAACAATCGCCGGAGACACGACCATCGCCCACGCTACGGCCTACGCCTCCGTGCTGGAGGCCCTCGGCGGAGCGGAGGTACCCCTGCGTGCACAGTGGCTGCGAGCCATCGCGCTGGAGCTTGAGCGTCTGGCCAACCACACCGGAGACATGGGGGCACTGGCCCTTGATGTGGCGTTCCTGCCGACTTCGGCGGCGTGCGGAAAAATCCGGGGAGATTTTCTGAACCTCACCGCCCTGTTGTGCGGCAATCGGTTCGGGCGCGGCCTGATCCGTCCGGGCGGATGCATGCATGATCTGGAAGAGAAGCGGCTTTTGACCTTAATCGAAAAGCTCAAAACCCACATGGGTGATGTGGAGCAGGCCATGGCCTGGTTCTGGGACGCAGCCTCGGTGCGGGTGCGTTTCCGCAATGTCGGCGTGGTGTACCCGTCGCAGGCCACGGACATCGGCCTGGTTGGCCCGGCGGCGCGGGCCTGCGGGCTGGTCCGCGACGTGCGCTTCGACCACCCGGCGGGCTGGCACCGCTTTTCCCAGACTCCCGTGGCGGTCTGGCCCAGCGGGGACATTTTCGCCCGTGCGCGGGTGCGATCCCTGGAAATCCAGCGCTCCGGACGCTACCTCTTCGAGCAACTGGAGGCTCCGGTGGACGGGGAGATACAAACCCCGGTCCCGGCACCGCTGCCCGAATCCATGGCCGTGGCCCTGGTGGAAGGGTGGCGCGGTGAGGTCTGCCACGTGGCCCTGACCGACCATTACGGACGTTTGCGCCGCTACAAGATCACCGACCCGTCCTTCCACAACTGGACCGGCCTGGCCCTGGCCCTGCGCGGCACGGCGATCTCGGACTTTCCCATCTGCAACAAGAGCTTCAACCTGTCCTACTGCGGCTTTGACCTCTAAGGAGGGACGCGCATGTTCATATTCGACACCCTCATGAACCGGATGCGGCGCGGCTGCCAGACCATGGCCTACCCCAAGGGCCCGGCCCCGGCCCTGCCCGACCGTCACGGCGGGACCCTGCGCCTTGACGCCGCCCTCTGCCCCGACGGCTGCACGCAGTGCGAAGGCGTCTGTCCGGTAGGGGCCATCACCCTGGAGCCGGGACAGGGAACGCGTCTTGATCTTGGCCGCTGCCTGTTCTGCGGCGACTGCGTGCGGACCTGCCCGCATGGGGCGATCACCACTACAAACGATCACCGCTTGGCCGTGCGCCGCCGCGAGGATCTGATCCTGGGCAGGAGCGGCGAGGAGGAATTGCGTCTGGCCGCGGCCCTGGACAAAAAGATGAAGAGCCTGCTCGGTCGCTCCCTGCGTCTGCGACAGGTCAGCGCGGGCGGGTGCAATGCCTGCGAGGCGGACATCAACGTGCTCGGGACCATCGGCTGGGACCTGGGGCGTTTCGGCATCCAGTACGTGGCCTCGCCCCGGCATGCCGACGGCGTGCTCGTAACCGGCCCGGTGACCAAAGGCATGGAGCTGGCCTTGCAAAAGACCTGGGAGGCCGTGCCGGAGCCGCGCATCGCCATCGCGCTGGGTTCCTGCGCCATCAGCGGCGGCCCCTTCGTCGGCCACCCCCAGCACAACGGCGGGGCGGACCCCATCATCCCCATCGACCTCTACATCCCCGGCTGCCCCCCGCACCCCCTGACCATCCTGGATGGATTCCTGCGCCTGTTGGACCGCCTGCCCAAACACAATCTGTAGGGCCCCCGGGCTGACGCCCGCCACAAGGCGTAAAAAAAGGGCCGGAATCGCTTCCGGCCCTTTTATCATTCTTTAGGTATGAACGGCTTAGTACATGCCGCCCATGCCGCCCATGCCGCCGCCACCGGGCATGGCCGGGGCAGACTCCTGCTTGGGCTTCTCGGCGATGGCGCACTCGGTGGTCAGCAGCAGGGACGCCACGGAAGCGGCGTTCTGCAGGGCAATGCGGGTCACCTTCTTGGGATCGATGACGCCGGACTTGAGCAGATCTTCGTATTCGCCGGTGGCAGCGTTGTAACCGAAGTCATCCTTGCCGTTGCGGACCTTGTCGATAACCACGGCACCTTCAACACCTGCGTTGTTGCAGATCTGACGGATAGGCTCTTCGATGGCGCGACGGACAACCTGTACGCCGGCGGCTTCGTCGTCATCGGCGGGCTTGACGGCATCCAGGGCGGTCTGGCAGCGCACAAACGCCACGCCGCCGCCAGGCACGATGCCTTCTTCAACGGCAGCGCGGGTGGCGTTCAGAGCGTCTTCCACGCGGGCCTTCTTTTCCTTCATTTCGGTCTCGGTGGCTGCGCCAACGTTGATCACGGCTACGCCGCCAACGATCTTGGCCAGACGCTCCTGCAGCTTTTCGCGATCGTAATCGGAGGAGGTCTCCTCGATTTCGTTGCGGATCTGCTTCACGCGGGCTTTGATGGCTTCGGCTTCGCCGGCACCGTCAACGATGGTGGTGTTTTCCTTGTCGATGACTACGCGCTTGGCGGAACCGAGCTGGTTCAGGGCGATGCTCTCGAGCTTGACGCCCAGGTCATCGGAAACAACTTCGCCACCGGTCAGGATGGCGATATCCTGCAGCATGGCCTTGCGGCGCTCGCCAAAGCCGGGAGCCTTGACGGCCACGACCTGCAGAGTGCCACGCAGCTTGTTGACAACCAGGGTAGCCAGGGCTTCGCCTTCGATGTCTTCGGCGATGATGACCAGGGGCTTGCCCATCTTGGCGGCCTGCTCCAGAACGGGAAGCAGTTCCTTCATGTTGGAAATCTTCTTCTCGTTGATCAGGATCAGCGGAGAATCCATTTCGCAGACCATCTTGTCGGGGTTGGTCACGAAGTAGGGGGACAGGTAACCGCGGTCAAACTGCATGCCTTCGACGACATCCAGGTTGGTCTCGAGGCCCTTGGCTTCTTCAACAGTGATGACGCCTTCCTTGCCAACCTTGCCCATGGCTTCGGCAATGATGTTGCCGATGGTGGGGTCGTTGTTGGCGGAAATGGTGCCAACCTGAGCAATTTCCTTCTGGTCGCGAGTGGGCTTGGCGAGCTTGTTCAGGCTTGCAACCACGGCTTCAACAGCCTTGTCGATGCCGCGCTTGATGGACATGGGATTGCGACCGGCGGCGACCAGCTTGATGCCTTCGGTGAAGATGGCCTGGGCCAGGATCGTGGCGGTGGTGGTTCCGTCACCGGCGATGTCGGAAGTCTTGGAAGCGACTTCCTTGACCATCTGGGCGCCCATGTTCTCGAATCTGTCTTCCAGTTCGATTTCCTTGGCAACGGTCACGCCGTCTTTGGTGATGATCGGGGAGCCGAAGGATTTTTCGATGACGACGTTGCGTCCCTTGGGTCCGAGGGTGACCTTGACGGCATCGGCCAGGGTGTCCACGCCGATTTTCAGTTTTTCACGGGCCTTGGCATCAAACTTGATAATTTTAGCAGCCATGTGTGCGTCTCCTTAGAATTCTTAAAAATTAGGCTTCGATTACAGCGAGGATGTCGTCTTCACGCATGATGAGCAGTTCGTCACCATCGATCTTGATCTCGGTGCCAGCGTACTTGTTGAAGATCACCTTGTCGCCAGTCTTGACGCCCATGGGGATCAGCTTTCCGTCATCGGCGACCTTGCCGGGACCTGCGGCAACCACTTCACCCTTGATGGGCTTTTCTTTTGCGGAATCGGGGATGATGATGCCGCCTTTGGTTACCTGCTCCTCTTCGAGACGCTTGACCAGAATCCGGTCGTGCAGTGGTCTGAGTTTCATGTTTTTTCCTCCAAGATGTTTAAGAATTTCTTCCGTGTAGATAATTTTTTTGGCACTCTGACAGGCGGAGCGCCAAAACGCGGACCCGTAAATACACCACTGGTTCCGCACAAGACAGAGGCCCAAATAATCCCTGCCCCAGTGAAGTCAAGAGACTGAGGCAAAAAAAATTCAACTCCCTCCTTCCCGGGCAGCTTGTGATTCGAGCCGAGGCAGGCTATGCAATTCGCCTCACAACAGCCGCCCGCAAGGGCTGAACGCCAGACCGCGACAAGGACATTTCCATGCTCGACATCAAATTCATCAGATCAAACCCGGACGAGATCAGGGACGGCCTGCGCAAGCGCCGCAGCAAACTGGATCTTGAGCAGTTTCTGGCCATCGATCAGAAACGACGCGACCTGCTCCTCGAAACCGAAGAATTGAAGGCCCGCCGCAACCAGGCCTCGGGCGAAATGGCCCGCATGAAAAAGACCGGCGAGAACGCCGAGCCACTGCTGGCCGAACTGGGTATCGTGTCGGCCCGCATCAAGACTCTGGACGAGGAACTGAGGGGCATCGACCAGCAGACTAGCGACTGGGTCATGTCCATCCCCAACGTCCCGCACTCCTCCGTGCCCGAGGGCGTGGATGAGGCGGACAACCGTGAAGTGCGCAGTTGGGGAGAAAAACCCGTCCTGCCCTTCGCCCCCAAAGAGCACTGGGAACTGGGCACAGCGCTCGGTGGACTTGATTTTGAGACCGCGGCCAAGATCACGGGCAGCCGTTTCGTGCTCCTTAAGGGCTGGGCTGCGAAGCTGGAACGGGCACTGATCAGCTTCATGCTTGACGTGCAGACCGCAGAGAACGGCTACGACGAAGTCATGCCGCCGGTCATCGTCAACCGCGAGAGTCTGATGGGCACGGGCCAGCTGCCCAAATTCGAGGATGAGCTCTTTCACCTTGAAAACACGAACTACTATCTCATCCCCACGGCCGAAGTGCCGGTGACCAACATCTATCGCGACACGACGCTAGCCGAATCCGCATTGCCCATCGCCCACTGCGCCTATACGGCCTGCTTTCGCTCCGAGGCGGGCTCCTACGGCAAGGACACCAAGGGCATGATCCGCCAGCACCAGTTCGACAAGGTGGAGCTGGTGCGCTTTGTCCACCCTGATGCCTCCTATGATGAACTGGAAAAGCTCCTCGGCCACGCCGAGAGCATCCTGCAAAAGCTGGGACTGCCCTACCGTGTGGTCACGCTGTGCGCCGGAGACCTGGGCTTCTCCTCAGCCAAGACCTATGACATCGAGGTCTGGCTGCCCGGCCAGGACAAGTATCGCGAGATCTCGTCCTGCTCCAATTTCGAAGACTTTCAGGCCCGCAGGGCGGGAATCCGCTTCAAACCGGCCGATTCCAAGAAGAGCCGGCTGGTGCATACATTGAATGGTTCGGGCCTGGCCGTGGGCCGGACCATGGTCGCCATTCTGGAGAATTACCAGCAGGCCGACGGGTCCGTCATCGTGCCCGAAATCCTGCGCCCTTACATGAACGGACTGGAGAAAATCGAATTGAGAAAAGCCTGAGTTTGCGGCTTGACAAGCAGGTAACCCCCCTATAGAAGCGTCTTCTCTTTACGGGCCGTTAACTCAGACGGTAGAGTATCTGCCTTTTAAGCAGAGAGTCGAAGGTTCGATCCCTTCACGGCCCACCAAAATGCGTCCCCATCGTCTAGTGGCCTAGGACGGCGGCCTCTCACGCCGCTAACAGGGGTTCAAACCCCCTTGGGGACGCCACTTTTTTTCTTTGACGCGAAACTTGCGTCCCCATCGTCTAGCTCGGTCCAGGACACCGGCCTTTCACGCCGATAACAGGGGTTCAAATCCCCTTGGGGACGCCACTTTTTTTGTTTTTAGTTTTTAGTTTTTGTTGGGTGATCGTTCAACGGTAGGACAGCGGACTCTGACTCCGTCAATCTTAGTTCGAATCTAAGTCACCCAGCCACCTGTCCCCATCGTCTAGCTCGGTCCAGGACACCGGCCTTTCACGCCGATAACAGGGGTTCAAA
>JAHIQM010000003.1 GCA_018902545.1 Pseudomonadota bacterium
AGGCTGCACTACAACTCCGTTCGCCCGCACTCAAGCCTGAACAACATGACGCCCGAACACTTCTGTCGGCAGTATGGAAAAAACTTGAACCGTGGGGAAACCCTCAAGAATTGAGTGGTCCGAAGTTTCCCGGCAGGTCACATTCAGTTGGCGTTTTTCATATAGCGCGAAAGCTGACAGACATCCTTCGTCGAGAACTTGAAAACGATTTTGATGATTCACGCGCAGAAGTTGCGCTCATCGCCGCACTTCTCCATGATTTGGGCCATGGGCCATTTAGTCATACTTTTGAAGGTGTTCAAAAATCTAGAGGCGTTGCGAAACGACATGAAAAGTGGACGGCAGACCTCATTCGAAGCCCTGAAGGAGAGATACAACCGCTTCTTGAGGCTTTTCGTGAGGGGTTTGCGGAGCTTGTCGCCGGCCTCTTGGAAGCAGAGAATCCCCTTGATATTTACCATGCAGTTGTTTCAAGTTCTTTTGATGCTGATCGGCTTGACTATTTGCAACGAGACCGCTTGATGACAGGCTCGGGAGCTGGAGCCATTGACTTTGATTGGCTGGTGGACAATTTGCGTGTCGCTGACGTAAGCCTCGAAGCCCCTTACGAAAACGAAGAAGATGATTTGAAGGTGCAGACATTCTGTCTTACCATGAAAGCCTTACCGGCGGCTGAACAATTTCTGCTTGCCCGGCACACCCTGCATGAACAGGTTTATTATCATAAGACGACACGTTGCGCAGAAAAAATGATTGGAAAATTGCTCCGTCGCATCGCCGAGATAGTCGAAGCAGGCACAAATATCGACATCGAAACGGGTTTGACGAGCAACCATCCGCTGATCCAATTTTTCAAAGGAACTTGCGATAATGCTAACACGTATCTTAACCTTGATGATACTGTTATCCTAGGCTCTCTCTCACTAATGTCTCACGCGAATGACAACGTTATTCAAGACATATCGAAACGCATACATGATCGCCGCCTCTATAAAACTTTGGATATTGGCGAAGTTGGCGTTGACACAGGAGCACAGAGACAACGGACTCGCAATATAGAAAATCATTTTCAACAAGCGATTCAAGATGAATCAGTCATAAAAGATGATCAAGCAACGCTTACTATTTATTCTACTATTGGCGGTGATGAAGAAAAAATTCATAAGCGCCTCCACATTTTAGACGCAAGTAAGCCCAAGGAAATTAGTGAGATATCCCCAATGATAAAGGCCTTAAGCAACAAACCAATGCCAATACGATTTTTTTTCGAGAATAAAGCAGACCGTGATTTTGCGCGAACAATTAGGAGGGAACGACATGTCAGACCGTGAACAACTCGTGGCGGCTATCATCGCATCCGCACCAGAGCAAAAACTGGTCAGCCGTGTCCGGTTTCAAAAAATCGCGTATTTGCTGGAACAATTGGGCTGCAATCTCGGTTTTGAATTTAGCTATCATCATTACGGGCCTTTTTCTCACGATTTGGAACGAGCAATTTTGGACGCTAAGGCATTTGGCCTTATTGAAGAAGAACTTGCTCACAGGAAAAGTGATGGCGCTAGCTATAGCATCTTTAAATTAACCGAATCGGACGCTGATGCCAACGTTCCCGATGTGCAGCATTTCAAATCTCAAATCAAACGTTTTGCTCATTCCAATGTAACTATTTTGGAGCTGGCGGCCACTGCGCATTGGCTTGCTTCTGCCGAGAAAATATCGAATTGGAAAGAGGAGATTATCAAGCGCAAAGGCATAAAAACTCAGGCTGGACGACTTGAAAAGGCTCTGGATCTTTTAAAAGAGTTAGATCTTCCGCCAGGAACTTGTTTACAATAAGCAATTTTCTCTTCATATTCACAAGTCTATTCAGTTGGACACCATATAAAAAGCCTTCATGGTGCGCCATGAGGGCTTTTTATATATAATTTCAAATTTATGTATTCAAAATTTCACGCTCTCAAGCTACTTTACATTAATATCGAATACAGATTCCAGTATACAGGAATATAAATATGCCGATCCTCCACTGGCTTACCCGCGAAGAAGATTTGAAAATCTCTGGCCAAGCGCCCTACCGTCTGATCGAACCCGTTGACGAGTATTCATACGGGGACATGACTACAGGAAACATGATTATCCAGGGCGACAATCTTGATGCGCTCAAGGCTCTGCTTCCTTACTACGCTGGAAAAGCAAAATGCATATACATTGACCCTCCATACAATACAAAAAGTGCATTTCAACATTATGACGACAACCTTGAGCACACTAAATGGCTAGAAGTCATATATCCTCGCTTAGAAATCCTCAGAGATCTTTTAAAAGAGGATGGATCTATTTGGATATCGATTGACGATAACGAAGTGCACTACCTCAAAATCATTTTAGATGAAATTTTCGGAAGGAAAAACTTTATAACAAATGTAGTATGGCAAAAAAAAGTATCTCCTGCAAATGATGCACTTTGGTTTAGCGGCGATCATGAGCATCTATTAGTATATGCTAAAAATAAAAATTTATGGCGACCGAACAGACTTGAAAAAGACGCTACACAGCAAAAATTTTATAACAATCCAGACGATGACCCTAGGGGTCCATGGAATTCTACCGCATATACATGTGCAAAAACAGCAGAGGAACGACCAAACCTCTATTATCCAATTATAAACCCTTATACTGGAAAAGAAGTCTGGCCAAAAAAAACACGCGTTTGGGCTTTTAGCCAAGATAGGCATGAGCAAAATCAGCGTGAAAAAAAAATTTACTGGGGAAAAGATGGAACAGCGAAAATGCCGCGTTTCAAAAAATTTTTAGAAGGGAGCAAAAATGTTGTTCCTAGAAGCATTTGGTCCTATCAAGATGCAGGACATACTCAAGAGTCGATGATAGAGGGTACAATTTTATTTGGTGAAAATAGATTTTCTACTCCAAAACCAGAAAAATTAATTTATAAAATATTACGAATTGCAACTTCGAATAATGACCTCATCCTTGATTCATTTCTTGGATCAGGAACAACAGCCGCAGTAGCGCACAAGATAGGTCGACGCTATATCGGAATTGAAATGAGTATCTCCGCAGAAACTCATTGCAGCCCTCGCCTTCGCAAAGTCATCGATGGTGAACAAGGTGGCATATCAAAAATTATAAACTGGCAAGGTGGCGGCGGGTTCCGCTTCTATCGCCTAGGAACCCCTATCTTTGATGAAAACGGAAGCATTCGGAAAGGCATCACTTTCGCCCAACTCGGAGCGCATGCTTGGTTTTCCGAAACCAAAACGCCGCTCCCGAAAATTCCGGATTCACCACTTCTCGGTATCCACGGAGATACTGCTTACTACCTACTTTTCAACGGAATCCTGAAGGACAAAAGCGTGAACGGCGGCAATGTCCTGACTTCGAAAGTCCTTGAAAGCCTACCTAGGCACGACGGGACGAAGGTTATTTATGGAGAGCGGTGCCTCTTCAGCGCCAGCCGTCTGAAAGAATGCCAGATAACCTTCAAACACACACCCTATGATATCAAAGGCCGTTAAAGGAGCCTGCATGTTCACCCTGAAGGATTATCAAACACGGACCCTTGAGACCCTGGAAAAGTACCTCTCATCCGCACGAATTATCGGCCCCAAAGATGCCTTTGAACGCTTCGTCAAACACAATCCTACCGACACCAATCCGCAACGCTACCGGCACCGCTGGAGCCTCACAAACGTGCCCTATGTTTGTCTGCGCTTGCCGACAGGCGGTGGAAAAACGCTGCTGGCCTCGCACTGCGTCAAAATCGCTGGTTGCACATTCATGGAGCAAGATTACCCCACGGTGCTCTGGCTGGTACCGACGAACACCATTCGGCAACAAACGGTGGAGGCCCTGAAAAATAATGCCCACGCATACCGAGAGGCCTTGGATACCGCCTTTGGTGTGGACCGAGTTGCGGTATTCGACATTTCAGAACTCACAAGCATTCGCCCCAAGGATTTTCAGGACAAGGCGTGCATCATTGTCGGGACCATGCAAACCCTGCGCGTGGCCGAAACCAACAAAGAAGTCCGCAAGGTTTATGGGCACAATGAGAACTTCGAGCCCCATTTTTCAGCCTTGCCCAACACGGCCCCCGGCCTGGACCGAGACGAAACCGGCCAGGTGCTCTTCTCTTTCGTGAATATCCTGCATCAGTTGAAACCACTGGTCATTGTTGACGAAGCCCACAAGGCAGTATCCGACCTCTCCGGTGAAATGATACAGCGCATCAATCCAGCCTGCGTCATCGAACTGACCGCCACTCCCGTCGATAGTAATGTCCTTTTTCGAGTGTTCGCTTCGGAACTCAAGGCCGAAGAAATGGTCAAACTCCCGTTCATGCTGACAGTTCACCAGGACTGGGAACAGGCGATCAACGGGGCGGTCCAGACCCGGCGCAAATTGGCGGAATTGGCTCCACAGGACACTGCGAACTATATCCGCCCGATAGTCTTGATCCAGGCAGAAAAGAAAAATCAGGAGCGCACAGTCGAGGTGGTGAAGGCGCATCTCATTGAAAACGAAGGGGTACCGGAAAGCGAGATCGTCATTGCCACCGGAGAGCAACGCGAACTCGACGGGGTCAACCTTTTCGATAAGACCTGCAAGGTAAATTACATCATCACCATCGAGGCCCTGAAAGAAGGGTGGGATTGCTCCTTTGCCTACGTTTTCTGCTCCGTGGCCAATATCCGCTCCGCAACGGATGTCGAGCAGCTTCTGGGACGCGTGATGCGCATGCCCTACGCCAAACGACGCGACATTCCCGAACTGAACAACGCCTATGCGCACGTCATCTCACAATCATTCAACGAAGCCGCGCAAGGCATGCACACACGGCTGTTGAACATGGGATTCCATGAAGAAGAAGCGGCGGCCAACATCCAAGAAATGCTCAAACTTCCCATGGCGGACATCAACTATTCAAAATTTCCGCTCATGAAAACGATGGGTGCAGCCCCAAGCGGAGTGCCGCCCCTCACCATGACATTACCCAAAGCCCCGGACATGGGTTCCTTGGCCGAGGAAGCCCTACAGTTTGTTTCATTTTCAAAGAACGAGGATGGAACGGTTCAGGTTGTCTGTACGGATATCATCCCGGAAGACATCGAGGCCGCCATAATCGCGGCAAACCCGAAACAGGAGGAGGTCATCCGGGCCAGGGTTGCCGTCCACCGGGCGCGGGTCCGGTCAATACAGCCACCCTCTCCTTCGCAAAAAGGAAGGCTCTTTCCCGTTCCCCAACTCATGCTGGAACTTTGGGGTTCTCTGGAACAGCCTGAACAAGAAACCATCCTTCATGCCGTGGATTGGAGCCCGCTCAAATTTTCTGTAAGCTTGGAGGCTGGGGAATTCGACTACGACGAAACAGCCCGCACCTTCCGTTTTGACCTCGAAGGCGAACAGATGAAGTACGAACTTGCGGATTCTCAGGTGCAGCTTTCATTCTTGTCCGCCCCCACTGCGATCACTGAGCAGGGCTTGGCGCAATGGCTGGACGGCCAATGCCACCGCCCGGATGTTCGCCAGGTGGACATGCTGGAGTTTTGCCGTCGATGCGTGAAATCGCTCCTAGACCGCAGCGACATCCCACTCCCCATTCTTTGGCGGGCCAGATACGCGCTTGCGGCAGCCGTGAAAGCCAAACTCGTTCGGCTACGTGAAAAATCCCTGAAAGAGGGTTTCCAACTCTTGCTTTTCGGCCCCGAGGCGAAGGTTCAAACGAGCTTCGAATATTCGCACACCTTTCCACCATCGGGCTATGCCGAAGGAATCCCTGCTTGCAACAGCTCCTACCGATTCAAAAAACACTTTTACCCTGTGATTCGAGACCTTAAGCCGTGTGGAGAAGAGTACGAGTGCGCCGTGGCTTTGGACATGATGCCAGAGATTAAATGGTGGGTGCGCAACGTTGATCGCCAGTACGGATCATTTTGGCTTCCGACCTCTAAGGACAAGTTCTATCCAGATTTCGTTGCCCATCTTTCAGATGAACGCACTCTTGTAGTGGAATACAAGGGAGAACACCTAGCCAGTGCGGACGACGCCCAAGAAAAACAGAACATCGGCACCCTATGGGCAGGCAAAAGCGGAGGAAAAACTCTGTTCCTTATGGCAACGAAAAAAGACGGGCAAGGACGAGACGTTCACCGGCAAATACTAGATACGATCAAGAACCTTCGATAATACACCGTGTAACATGTATCGCCTATAAAAAATGGACCATGAATCAAGAATAAATGCAGCGCTTGGAAAAATAGTCCGAAATTTCAATTTTTTAGAAATGAATCTAGGTCTATGCTTGAGGTTTTTGGAAAATAGAAGCGATCCAAGCGCATCACACAGCTATCTTAACAAAGCAGGGATGACGCAGATCATCAAAAAGCTTAAAAAACTTCTCGATGAATGTGAGCACGTACCAGACACGCATGAATTTAATAAATGGATGATGCGTGCAGAAACGATACGCGCCTTAAGAAACTACTACGTTCACTCGACTTGGGAGTATATCCCTCTTCGCAAGGAGGCTCCTTTAGGGTTCATGATACCTCCTTGGCGCAAAGAGAGCATTCTTGGTCGTGAAGAAGGAGTCATGCGGATAGAAGACCTTGAGGCTGATGCAAAACGCGTCGAATTAGTATTTCAAGAGTTCATGAAAATACGTAAAAAATACGGAATCTAGCTGTATTGCAATACAGTCCGAACAAATGAAACAAAAAAAACGTGAACAAGCAGCTCATCTTCTTGGCAATGTAATATGATTCGCGCTCGCTCTATGATCTGGCGAGGTTCGGTTCTGCTGGCGGCCAATCGTTGAAGAATCTTGCGTTCTAGGTCCTTTGCAAAAAAACGAAGCCAATGAAGCTTAAAGTTTTTTAAAGAATCATGAAAAATATATGAATTATTATTTATTTAAATTTTCTTTATTTATATTCTGACATTACATATCATTTCAAACGAAACGACATTAACGACATATTGTTGTCATTTACGCATGTGTTTCAAATACACACTATGCATTGGCTTTTAGTAGCGTACTTTTAAAATGTTTTAGTTTAATGTTTCTAGATGTCGTCTTTTATCCTTGAAGCTTAACGCTTCAGGGATTTTTTTAACATAAATCAATCTGTAATTTACTAAACTACTCGGCATTTTGAAATAAAAAAATTACATTTAAGCGTTAAGATAAGTTTCAGCGCATAACTTAAAGCATTAATTATCACAATTTATTGCATACTGCTTAGCTATATATAATCAACTAAATAGCTTACTGCATTGCAAAGCATCCCAATACCCAAAAAACAGAACCCAGCTACAAACAGAATCACCCCTACTTTACTCTCAACTTCAATTAGATGTTTTGTAACGCCAATCACTACAGGCTCACTCTGCACTTGTCCTTTTGCGATCAACGATAGTTGGTGAATAGATTGTTCATGAGCAACTAAACAGAAAACAACCCATTGTAGGATTGACTTGACCCGCAACGCCAACAGGATCGATCCGATGCCAACAGACAGAGCGCCAATTATCTTGAGCAAAATTGAAAAATTTATAAATTCTTGCATCAAGATATCCTCATAATTATTAATATAAGTTAATCGAAATATTTACATTATCCCTCATAAAGAGGCCACAAACCCAAATATAGCCACGATACTACCCATTAAGCTACAAATCCAATGCTCCTTTATAAGTTCTGCCAAAACAACAGGATGGTACCCGGTTTTCTCCAGCCACGATGCGTTAGTTTTAATAGTCCCATCAAGCACGCGCTCAAGTATATTTGACATCACATCCACTTTTCGCAATGTTGACTGATGAAGCTTAATGAATAATGATCTGCATATTTCGATGTGAATCTAAATTTTCAAAATCTAAACGTGCAGCTTTTCGACGTTTATACTTTGTAAGTTATTCTCCCACAAATCCCCCGGGACAGCTATATCGACAAACTTATCGATGAGTAATAAAAACTTTAAACTACTATTCTAAGTTGAATACTTATTTCGCCCACTGCACACCCACCTTTTTTTCGGCAAGGCTTCGTAGACGAATAGTGAGTTCCTCGCGGAGCCTGTCTCGACCTTCGCCATTATTAAGATAAAGGGCGTATCTATGGTGCCTTAAGTCGAATGGGATATCCTCTGCGCTCTGCGTTATCGGGACAACATGCTTCCCGAGTGTGTGCGCGATCCCTGCTTCATAGAAGACATTCGGATTACGACCCGTGAAATCACATATCACGCAGTATGACCGGAAGATAAGGCTGAAAACATCTTGAATAACTGTGGCGTCGTCCCATATGTCGTCTGCTCGGAGGCACTGAAACCCAGCAACAGAAGCGGCAGTCTTTATTGTGTCATAGACCGCAGAAAGTGATGAAGAAAATGGCATCATGACAGAAATGAGATTCGGGTCTGGGTTCTCAGCAGGGACAGCGAAAGCAGATGGCGAGAACACTATACGACGGGCACCGTTATCAAAGCTTGAGATGAATTCCCCACCTTCGGGACATGTGCGAGCGATGTAGTCCAGCATGAGGGCGTAATTCTCGGACCGCTCGTCAATCATATCCTTGAGCATCTGGAGGACATGCCCCTCGTAGTCTTCATCCCCCCAACTGAGGCTGCGAAGTAGGCGAGGATGCCTAGAAACGGCGTCAAGCATTTCGGTAATTGCCCCAAGTTCTCTCCAATGAGACTCAGTAAAGCCCTGAACAACTTGGTTTTTGAGGGCGACAAGCTGACGTCCCGACGGACCCTGTTCTAATTGCTGTATATTTGCCATGTTTTTTCCATGCTTTACGCCAAGTTCAGTCAAGGAAGGCTTGAATTGTGGCTCGCCGTCGCCCTGAGTGATGAATTATGTTTGGAATGCTAGGACTTCCGATTACCCATTGGGATGCTTAAAATCTTTACATCCATTAATCCGAGATATTATAAATTTTCCAAATTCTTCTGTGATTTTAACCTTATCATTGCCTCTATTTATTGTACCCAATGTAAATCCGCCTGCATTCGTAACTGGGACATCTTTAAATTTTTTTAAATATTCATTTAGAATTTCTTGTCGCTTAATATCATGCTTCCACCATTCTTTACCGAATTCTACTGACATATTTCTTGCTTCTACATACCACGGCCATCTTTCAAGAAACGGATCATTTTCAATATCAGTCTTCGAAACGTGATAGATACCTCCCGTAACTATATAATACGAAAGGATTGAACCAGCTCCAACTGCTGTTGTTATAATTATATCGCCTTTCATTACCCCCTTGGGTTTTTTCTTTGAAAAATGTAAATTTTGATGCAGTGCAGAAAAGTCACACTGATCAGACAATAGGATCGGGGATTTGCTATGTCCTATTGGTTTTAAAAAATATTGTGGACTAGTATTCTTTTTATTTTCTACTGAGTATATTACATCTAAAATGTTACAATGTATTTTTGGACCTTGAGTCCACTCAGGATGATCTTTTTCATACGATTCTGCAAACTGACAAGCTTTACAAATTTGATGATATGTGACCTCCTGATATTCTATAGAATTAAATGTTTCTTTAATAATACTATCTATCACCGTATTATCATGAATTTTTAAGCTATATTCATGATTATTGAATAAACCATTACGTGTAAAGTTAGCTGAACCAACAATCATTGATCGTTTTATACCATTTATAGCGATGTAAATTTTTCCATGAAGCTTATTATTAATATGAATTTTTATTTTAATATTCGGATAAGTATGCTTAAAATATTCAAAAAAAAATTTTAAAACTTTAGGTTTTGTAATTTGCTCTGGATCAGATGGTTTAAATGTAGTTATTAATTCGACTTCTTTTGATTCTTCAAACGAAAATTCAGAAAGCAATTCTTGAATATTATTCGCCAGGAATGGCGAAATAATAATAAGCTTATCCGATTGAGTTTTAAACAACTTCTTTAATTCATCAAAATGGGTGACGCCCGAATTAGAAACCATTTTTATATCTATCATAACCGACTGGTGTTCCTTTTAAGCATAATACTAAAAATAAGCCGTGCGGTATCTGTGTTATGCATCCAATTGGCAGACAGCTAGAGAGCCTATCATGGCAGCGTAATGCCCAACGTCAAGACGGCAGCTTTCAATGCCTGATATGCTGGCTGTGCGCTAGCAATGGATTGAATTGCTATACCCAGTACGTTGAACATAGTGAAAAGTTTCGTGTTATTTGGGGTGCTAGTTGACATCTGCAACATGCACTCATCAACGATTTCAAGAAGTTCTCTTCGCTCCTGTACACCAAGCGTGGACACATTTGAGAGAACATCACGAACTTGCTGAATGGCTGAAGATAGGGATGCACGATCATCGGGGTCAAGATTCTGTATGACATTAGCGGTTACGTTAGCGCCGGTTTGAACAGAACCAACTGCCCCATAAAAATTGTAGTGTTGCATCACTGCCCCGTTAGTTTTTTCTTCATCTTTGATAGAAAGAGAATCGACGTAAAGATCAACCTCTATGTCATGTTTTTCTGTGACAGCGCGATGAGCGTCGAGAAGTGAGGCAGATATGTTAACCCCACTCCTGTGGGTGCGATCATCAAGAGAAGTTGTTAGTTCGATCATCAACTGATCAATACGTCTATGAATTTCACCCTTCAGATTATTACGGAGACTATTGATCATTGGTTGCCCGAAGATTCGGTGTACGCGAACCAAACTTTCCCAAGCGATAATGGCTCGCACTTCCAGTTCGCGCTCGTGCGCCTGTTGGATCTGATTAATCCATACACTCGAATTAAGCATTCCGCGTGCAGCAGCTTGTGAGTGGACTTGGCTCAATTCAAGAGAAAACAGCTTCTTACGCTCTGCCATCATGACTTCGACAAGTTTCTCAAATCGAGCTTGCATTGTTGTGTCGAGCATTCGCGGGTACCCCTTGAAAATCTCAGCATGCCCTTCAACTACGGCAATGTTGCATAAGTGGAATTGCCATTAGGCGAAAGGGGTTTGCTCTCCCCGTTCTTCGATGTCCGCAGATACTGTTATTGGCCTGAATCCCTTGAACTTGTACACTCTCTTTGTAATTCGCCTGCCTGCGCCAGAGGCACCAAGAGTCAGGCTTTCCTCGGACGTCTTCAAACCTAATGCTCCTTCACCTGATGAATCATAGTATTCTTCAATTTCAACATCTTCAGCGTTGTCTATCCGACGAGCAATTGCAAGTTCTTGCTCAACTCTGGCTTTTCCTTGCAATACACGCGTCTCGATATCCTGTCGGATGGCCTCTTCCTCAAGTTTTGCCGTCGTTACAGTCTTCGATTTGGCATCCGTCGTAAAGGACTCGATCGCTGTATCCAAAGCTTTGCGTATTAGGTAGCCACTTGGATTAATGGCGAATTTGACGATCTCGATCGACATGGTTTCTCTCCTTGTCAGGATAGTTTTAGCATCCAGATACTGCTAAAATAGCAACCCTTGTTTTTTTGGGAATTACTACTCATCCAGCTAATTATTTGTCAATGATAATAGCATTTTATTTGGGCAATTATCCGCGTTGCCTCGATCTCCGATCGGCGGTAAAGTTAAATTCGTATTCTTGCTGAAGTCAGTTTCATGTTTGGTTTGTGATCGCATCTTGAAACAAGTACACAAGCGGACCACTCCACGCATAACTGGCTGATAAATAGCACTTTCTTTCGATGATTGGAAATGGTTTTGAAAACTGCTGTTTGAAATACGACCCAATCAACAATGCGATTGCTTTCAATCCTCCATAATGGCGGCAGTTCAGGTCCCCTGTAACTCTCCACTCGGTTCGCGTGTCCGCTATGTGTCCGTTTTCTCAACGACACCATGCTAACTCACTGATATTCCAGAACGCTATGCACACTATGCGCACAAACAAACAGTTGAGAATTCGAAGAGTTTTACTCAATAATTTTATAATGTTATATATAAATCCAGGCCGACAACTCCCTTGAATGGCATTCAAGAGGTCCGCGGTTCGATCCCGCGTAGCTCCACCACTTAAACGCTTAAAAAACAATAGTTTACTTGAATGCCAAAAACAAAAAAACCGTCATGAATGACGGCTTTTTTGTTTTGTGTCCGGCAGGTCAGGAATACTCCGGCAGAAGGTTGTGAATTTCGGGATGCGTGCCGGACAAAAAAGATGGTTCAAGATTGTTCTGGCCATCTTTCTCGTCATTTTTTTCCTCAAAATCCCAAGAGATTCTGGGCCTCTGCTCGTTGTGCTGCTTTAGAGGGAAAAACCGGCGGCGGTGATGGCCGCCATGCCGCCCTCGACGCTGACCACATTTTTGTAGCCGTGATGGACCAGGGTGATCAGGGCCTCGTAGGCCCGGGCTCCGGTGTTGCACACGAGGACGACGGCTTTGTCTTCTGGCAGTTCGCTCAGGCGGTCGGCCAGTTCGCCTTGGGGAATGTTCTCCCATTGACCGGGGTGGCGGGCCAGAAGCTCCGCGGCGTCGGCCCGTTCGCGGCAGTCCAGGAAAATGCGCCCATTATTGGCCCGGTGCTCCCAGAGGGCGGCGAACTCGTCGGCCTGGATGCCGCGGTTGAGTCCGTCCAGGACGTTCTCCGCCGCAGCTCCCAGGGTGTTGAGGATGTCGAAAGCCGAGGCGAAGGGTGGGGAATAGGCCATTTCCAATCCGGCCAGGTCCCCGGCGGTGGGACCCTCCGACAACAGAGCGGCCACGGTGTTGACGCGCCCGACCAGCGCATCTCCCGCCTGGCCGAAACCCTGCATGCCAAGTACGCGCCCGGTGCTGCGCTCGACCACGAGTTCCAGACTCATGAGCCGCTTGTCCGGGTGGAAATGGGCCCGATCGAGCTGGGTGACATGCACGCAGACGGCGTCGTAGCCCGCAGCACGGGCGGCAGACAGGGTCATGCCGGTACCGGAAGCGGTAGCGTCGAAGAGGCCCACGCACCAGGAGCCCACTGCTCCCCGAAATCGCGCGGCCCCTCCCGCCAGGTTGGTGCCGATGACCCGCCCTTGGCGGTTGGCTACGGAGCCCAGAGGGAGATAGAAAGGTTTGCCCGTTAGGGCGTTCGTGATTTCCACACAATCACCGCCTGCAAGGATGTCCGGATCGCTGGTGCGCAGGAATTCGTCCACGCGAATGCCTCCACGTTCCGAAACGTCCAGTCCGGCATCCCTTGCCAGGTCCGAATTGGGACGCACGCCGACGGAGACGATGACCAACTGCGCTTCAAGAACTCCGCTGCCCGTTGCCACGCGGGCGACCCGCCCGTCGGGACCGGCTTCGAGGGCCTGCAGCGATTCTCCCAGGCGGAACGACACACCTTTGCCCTCCATGGTGCGCTGCGCCATGCGAGCCAGATTGGTTCCGGCGACTCCCGGCAGGACCTGGTCCCGCAGTTCCAGCACAGTGACCTCCACGCCCCACATGTCGGATAGGGCCACAGCCATTTCGAGTCCGATGAAGCCCGCGCCTACAATGACGGCTCGGCGCACACCACCCGCCGTGACCAGGTTGCGGATATCCTGGGCCGCCTCCAGACTGTGGATCGAAAAGACTCCGGGCAGCTCTGACCCCGGCACGTTCAAGCGATTGGCCCTGCTGCCGGTAGCCAGTACCAGCTTGTCGTAGGCAATCGTTTCTTCGCGTCCGCTCGGAAGATGACGAAGGGTCACGGTCCGGGCATTTCGGTCGATGGCCAGCGCTTCGGTCTCGGTGCGCACGTCCACGCCCTTGGTGGAGCGGAAGAAATGTTCGTCTCTGATCATGTGGAAGGCGGTGCTCCGCAGTTCGGCCACGTCGCTCACCTCCCCGGACACGAAAAAAGGGATGCCGCAGCCGCCAAAGGAGATGATTTTGGCCCGATCGACCATGGTCACCCGCCCACCGGGCTCAAGACGCTTGTAACGGGCTGCAGCCTTGGGGCCAAGAGCCACGCCGCCGATGATGACGACATGCCGGCTCACAGCGCGCCTCTGCGGGCCATTGCCGCGCCCGGTATTTTCTGCGTCGCCAAGGCCTGGGGGCCAGCCAGCAGCACCGCGTAGCGTGCGCCGTCGAGTACGCGAGCGGCCACGGATGGCTCCGTCCCTCCCGCGACTCCGTATTCGTCCGTGGCCAGCACCACGAGATCGGCGCCGTATTCGCGGGCGTCTTTTATGATCTCTCGGGCAGGCTCGCCTTCGCGCACGCCGGTGGTTACCGGTCGGCGCAGGACGCAGCCCAGGTTGACGAGGCGCTCTGCGGCCCTGTTGATCATCTTGGACAGGGCGGACGCTGGGGGCAGGGGAGCCCCATGGGGCAAGGCGATGGGGTGAAAGGCGCGCAAATCGGCTACGCCAGCCTCGGCCATCTGATTGGCAAGGGCCATGAGGGGTGTGGATGCATAGGAAAAGTTCGTGACCGTCAGCACGCGGCGGAAGTTTCCGTTGAAGGCGACTCCACCGGCAGGGGCGATCAGGACCGGGCAGGAAGCGTTGCGAGCCACGATGAGAGCCGCGTCGTCCATGGAATTTCCGAGTTCTTGACGACACCGTTCAGCGTCGCCGTGGCCGCCCATGACTATGAGGTCGGGTGCCATCAGGCGCAGGGCCTTCTGGACCTCCACATGCAGAAAACCGGATTCGATCATCACGTCCGCCGTGAGTCCAGCGGGCATGACCCGGCGGCAGAGATCTTCGACGCAGTCCCGCCTTACGGCAAGATCCTCCTCGCCCGGGAGTTGCAGCACGCACGAACCCTCGCGGTTCAAGGGCGCGCTGACATGCAGGACCGCGAATCCCGCGCCATGCTTCGCGGCCAGTAGAGCCCCGAATTTGACGGCGGATTCACAGGTCTCTTCCTCTTTTCCGGTAATGCCCGCAAACACCAGTCTGAACATGCGCCCTCCTTTCCTGCCCGTATACGGCCGTGATTACCTCGCCATATCCAATAGCTGGCGCGAGCGCTCGACCCTCGCACGTCATCCAGTCCAGTCAGCAAAGCATCAGCCGTGCCGTACGGAAAAAATCAATCGTTCCAGTATGATTGACTTATTCAGAGAGAGGGATAGAGCAGAGATGGGCTTAAAATACGCCCAAAATACGCTTTAGGGCGTATTTTATGCCCGCTTGAACCAACACGGAGACATCTCATGAATTTTCTGCGCGACATTTCCTGTGAACAAATCATGGACAGCTTGGCCGACGGCGTTTTCACCGTGGATCTGGAATGGCGCATTACCTTTTTCAACCGCGCGGCCAGCGCCATCACAGGGGTGCCGCGAGGGGAAGCCATGGGGCGCAAGTGCTGGGAAGTGTTCCGTTCAAGCATCTGTGACGGATATTGCGCCTTGAAGGCCGCCCTTGAGGCCGGGGAGAGCCGAGGAAACCGTTCCCTTTTCTTCGTGCGGGCCGACGGGACCAAGGTGCCCATCAGCATTAGCGCCGCCCCCCTTCGCGACCGACGTGGGCGGACCGTGGGCGGGGTGGAGACGTTTCGCGATCTCTCGGCCCTGCGCATGATGCAGAAGAAGCTCGACTCCCTGTACTGCCTCGACGACATCCTGACTCGCAGCCCATCCTTCAGGCGCACTCTTGGCATTCTGCCCCAGATTGCGGCCAGTGGTTCCACTGTGCTGATCACCGGGGAGTCTGGTACTGGAAAGGAATTGGTCGCCCGTGCCATCCACAACCTGAGCCCGCGCGCCGGCAAGCCTTTCGTGGCCGTCAATTGCGGGGCCCTGCCCGAAAATCTGCTGGAAAGCGAGCTTTTCGGTCACAAGGCCGGAGCCTTCACCGACGCCAGGCGCGACAAGCCCGGACGCTTCCAACTCGCCGACAAAGGCACCCTCTTTCTGGACGAAATCGGCGACATGCCCCTGGCCTTGCAGGTCAAGATCCTGCGCGCCCTGCAGGACAAGGTTGTCGATCCCCTTGGCGCGGTGGCGGGCGTGCCGGTCAACGTACGCATCATTGCCGCCACGAATCGAGATCTGGAGGAGATGGTCGGCCGCCAGGCCTTCCGCAGCGATCTCTACTACAGGCTGAACGTAGTGCGTCTGGTCTTGCCGCCGCTGCGCCAGAGGGCGGAGGACGTTCCGCTCCTGGCTGGACATTTCATCGAGCGCCAGAACGCCCTGACGGGCAAGGATGTGCGCGGCCTGGCCCCCGAGGTGCTTCAGTTGCTCATGCGCCACCCCTTTCCCGGCAATGTGCGCGAATTGGAAAACATCATCGAGTACGCGTTCATCCTCTGTCCGGGTGGGCGCATCGAACAGGAACACCTGCCCGAAGGCCTGGCCGCACGCGGGGATCAACTCCAGCAGGCATCGCTTTGCGGAACGCTTCAGGCCATCAAGTGCCGCGCTGCCGCCGAGGCGCTGGTCCGCAACGGCGGGCGCGTCATGGCCACCTGCCGGGAGCTCGGGATTTCAAAGGACACTCTGCGGCGGCTTCTGAACCGAGAGCCGTGATGCCGAACCTTGACCCGCGCTTATGACCAGCCGCTGAGCGTTTCTTCTCGGCCACCGTATTCTGGCTGGCGAGGGCTCCCTCATCCCGGAGTCTTGCGGGCAGTGGCCCGTCAGGATTACGGAAGTGGGCGTAAAATTCGCCCATTCGTTTCTATGCCTCCTCTCTGCATTCGCAACCTGCCGGAATGCAAGCTCATCTGCATGGCATGAATTCTGCCTAAGGGGCCTAAGGACGTAACGCGTCCTGTCCATTGCGGCGGAGAAATTACGATGATCGTTTGCCTTGCTTGTTACGGCCCTCGTCTGGCCGCGTTGCTGGAAAGCGCCACGGAATTGCGTTTCAGTCAGGGCGACGCGTCCAATGGTGAGGCGCTGAGTCTGAAAGCTTCAGTGGTTGAACTGGGGCTGCCGCGCCTGCTGGAGATTCTCAGAGCGTCGGCCGCGGATCTGCTTATTTGCGGCGCGATCACCACTGAAGAGTACAAGTTCATCACCGGCGGCGGGATTCGGGTGGAGGCCTGGGTGGCCGGCACGGCCGAAGAGGTTCTACGCGCATGGCGCGCGGGTTGGCTAGCCACCAAAAGGATGCCTGGCTGCGGCGGGAACGGGACTGATCCCAGCGCAGGGCTCTGAAAAGAAGTTTCTTTCAGCCAGCTGCAGGGTTTGAGCCCACTGCATCAGCAAAGGCAATGCCTCGTTGGCCATTGATCAAAATCCGGCACCTATCGCAAATACTCCCCTATCCTAGAGTCCTGTTCTGGTTCACATGCCCCCCCCAAAAATCCCCCCTTCGATCTTGGCACCGCCGTATTGCTCTGGCAGCATCGGAGGGCTGAGGTATTATTTGAGGCGCTGCCACCCGTGTCAGCCTGTCGTAGCCAGGCGGCAATCATGTAATCGCCGTGCTGGTCGGGTGCGCGTTCTTTCTGAAAAATTTAAGTAATAAATCGAAATTATTGATAAAATTATGACTGCCTTTATATTGTACGAAAATCTTGTGAGGGGTGTGTATACAATGCAATATTTCCAAGGAGATAGGTGCGTATCAAATTGAGTATGGAGCATTTATGAAAATACTATTGATTAAGCATTGTAGATATGGACTATATGCAAGTAATATAAGTACTCATGTCGCTAATTTATTAATCTTCATGGCATATTTTATTACAAGGATAAAATTCGTCTTATTGCAATAGATTGTTTATGTAAATTCAGAAAATTTTGAATAAATAGATGATGCGGGCGGTGAGTCTGATTTGTTGCGTGTGCTCACAGTGCAGCCTTGTCGTATCACAATTGTTGGGATGGAAAAGGGTATACGCAGGGCTTGCGTGGTGTGAACATACCCATTGAATCCCGGATTTTCAAACTTGTGGACGTCTTTGACGCCTTGATTTCACGAAATGCGAATAAGGACGCGTTTGCTGTGATGATGCGACGCGACTATCATGGAGAAAGAACATGAAGAAAATTCTATTGGTTGAGGATGATCTGTTATTGCGCAAAGGCTTGAAAACAATGATCGAGATGCGGGGCCAATTCAGTGTCGACGCGGACACGGGCAGCGGAATCGAGGCTGTCAGGCTTTTTGAGATGAGGCGCCCGGATATTGTCGTACTCGACCTGCGTCTGCCCGATATCCCCGGCACCGAAGTGCTGCGGCAGATGAAGAAACTGGCACCGGACATCCCGGTGGTTTCGCTGACCGTATGCGAAGAGAACGAGCTGCTTTTCCAGGCCCTCGCCCATGGCGCCAATGCCTATGTGCTCAAGGGTTCCGGGCCGGAAGAGCTTTTTTTGGGGATACACTATGCGTTGAAAAAAGAGGTATTTATCAGCCCGAAGCTGGCTCAGGTTATTGTCAGCGACTATCTTCTGGTCAACCATCATCGTAATTCACTCCCCCCGTTGCATGACCTTACGCCGCGGGAGAAGCAGATTGTGAGACTGATTATCGAAGGAAAGAAAAGCAAGGAGATTGCGCAAATTCTTTGCATCAGCATCAAGACTGTCAATAAGCACAGATCGAATATTCTTGTGAAGCTTGGTATCCACAACCTCGCAGAGCTTCGCCAAAGAAAGATGTATGTTTTTGGAGGAGTCACTGAGTTTGACTCGCAAACGTCCGTGCGGTGAATTTTGCTTCAAAGTCTGCACTGCGATGAGCCATCATTCCCTTGAAGAAGGGCTTCCGCATTTTCTAGATAATTAAAATGATTGGATTTATTCTGGGCGGCACAAGCCCGCTTCTCCTCGCTGGACACGCATCCTGACGTGTGAATTCATTTCGCGAGGTGGAGAACGAGCGTCATCGCATTGAAGCGCAAGGCGATGTTGCCCCTGGGTTATCGGTGCGTGGTCGCGCCAGGCTGGCCTGTTGGCATGCCTGGCGCTTGGCGTTTTGTGATCTTGAAAAGCGCGTCTACCGGGAAGCGTAGGATTTCAGCGCCAGAAGCCCAGTGCGGATTTCCGCCACGTCGATGCCGGAGTAGGCCAGGCGGACGAAGCGTCGCTTCTCGTCGGGCAGGGGGCGGCCAAAGTGCAAGCGGGTGCAGAGCGAGACGCCGGTCTTGACCAGGATGTCCTCGGCAAAGGCCGCGTAGTCTGCGTCAAAGCCTTTGCGCGCCATCAGGTCCGTGACCTCGGGAAAGAGGTAGAAGGTGGCCTCGGGGCAAGGGCAGTCCACCCCAGGCATGGAGTTCAGGAGTTCTACCGCAGTGTCGCGCCGTTCCTTGAGGGCAGCCAGGATGTCCCTGGGGCCGGATTGGTCGCCGGTCAGGCCTTCGAGGGCGGCGTGTTGCACGAAATGGTTGGAGCAGGACTCGTCGTTGACGTTGAGCTTGGCAACGACATCAATGATCGCGCGTGGACCGATGGCCGCGCCCAGACGCCAGCCCGTCATGGCGAATTTTTTGGAGAAGGTGTAAAGGATCACGGTGCGTTCGGCCATGCCAGGAATGGAGGCCAGAGAGACGCTTTTCCCGCCATAGCGGATGTCGAAATACGCCTCGTCCAGCAGCACGGCCAGGTCGTGGCGCATGGCGATTTCCGCCAGCCTTTCCCGCTCATCTGCCGAGCACTGCGCCCCCAGCGGGTTCTGCAGGTCGTTGACAATCAGCGCCCGCGTGCGAGGGGTGATCAGGCTCTCCAGATAATCCAGATCGATATGAAACCCGCTCTCATCGCGCACGTAGCGGTAAGGCACGGCGATTCCACCGTGGTATTCGATCTGCGATTCGTAAATCGGGTAGCCCGGATTGGGATAGAGTACTTCCTCGCCGGGATTCATGCAGGTCATGATGAACTTGCCGATGACCGGCTTGCCGCCGGGCTGAACCGCCACGTTCTCCATGGTGTAGGAGGTTCCTCTGGCCGCATTCACATCCAGGGCCAGGGCATCGCGCAACTCGGGGATGCCGGGGCTCGGGCAGTAGCCGGTCTTTCCGGCGTGCATGGCGCGGCAGGCCGCGTCCATGACGTTGGCCGGAGTGGGGATGTTCATGTCGCCCAGATGAAAGGGGAAAATCTCATGTCCGGCAGCCTTGTGGGTCGCCGCGCGGGCGGCCACGGCAAAGGCGGTCTCGGTGCCCAGCCTGCTTATCCTGTCTGCGATATGCATATGTCAGCTCACGTGAGTTTGAATGTTGAGTGAAGCGTAAAAAAACTGGCCGACTGAAATTACGAATGCCCAGGCTATCTCAAAATGGTGAGATGCGAGGAACAAGGAAAATCCAGAGCCGAAGCGTATCTTACATACGTGAGGTTCTGGATTTTCGCAGTGACGAAGCAGATCGCCGTTTTGGGGCAGCCTGGCTAGCCTCTGCCTCTGGACCGACCCCTGGCAGGCTGGGCGGGACGGGAATCGGGCCGGGCTGCCTTGCCGCGAGTGTTTCCTCCGCGTTTGTCAGCCCCGGCGCGGGAATCTTCCGTCCGATCGTTCCTTCTGCCACGTCCCTTTGAATCCGGACCCGAGCCCTTCTCGGACCCTGCCTGAGTTCTTTCGTCCCTTCTGCCGCGTCCCTTTGAATCCGGACCTGAGCCCTTCTCGGACCCCGTCTGAGTTCTCTCGTTTCGTCTGCCGCGGCCTTTGGAGCTCGGTCCAGCTTCCCCTGTCCCCGCGCCGGGCTTCTCGGTGTTTCTGCCGCGCGGTTTGGAATCTGGCCGGGAATCTTTTCCTGCCCGGGCGTCCGATTGTTCTTCCTTCGTGCCACGCGTCGAGGACTCCGGCTTGGCGTCTTTTTTCTTGCCTCGGCCCTGGACGGGCAGCTTGGATGGGGTTTTCTTGGCCACCAGTTCCTTGATCGCCCGCGGGGCGTTGCGCTCGCTTTTCAGGTTGCCGGGGCGGTAGAGCACGAAATCCGGCAGATCGCTGTCTTCCGTAAATCCTTTGACCGCTTCCACTGGAATCTTGTTGCGCAACAGGTTTTCAATGGCCAGCAACAGGTTGTGCTCCTCGGGGCTGACCAGGGACACGGCGATGCCGCTGACGCCCGCGCGCCCCGTGCGGCCGATGCGGTGCACGTAATCTTCGGGGGAGTTCGGAATGTCGTAGTTGACCACGAAGGGCAGGTTGGAAATGTCGAGGCCGCGGGCGGCTACATCCGTGGCTACAAGGATCTGGATTTTGCCGTCCTTGAATTCTTCGAGGGTCCTTTTTCTGAGCGATTGGCTCTTGCTTCCGTGCAGGGCTGCGACACTGATCCCGTGCGCGGCCAGTTTGTCGGTCAGCCTGTTGGCCCAGGTCCTGGTGCGGGCAAAGACCAGGATGCGTTCACCGGGCTTCTTTTCAATGAGGTGCAGGAGCAGAGGAAGCTTATTGTCCTTGTTCACCATGTGGAGCTTCTGCACGACGGCTTCCGCAGCAGCGGTGTCGGGCGTGACCTCGATGTATTCGGGCCTGACCAGCATTTTCGCGGCCAGGGCTTTTATCTGCGGCGTGTAGGTGGCGGAAAAAAGCATGGTTCTGCGCTCGGTGGGCAGGAGATCCAAAATGGCGTTGATCTCCCCGCTGAAACCCAGGTCAAGCATTCTGTCGGCTTCGTCGAAGACCAGGAATTCAATGGACGCCAGGCTCAGATGTCCCTGGTTTGCGAGATCCAGCAGGCGTCCCGGCGTGGCCACGAGAATATCGATGCCGCGCTGCAGTCGCGCGATCTGTGGTTCGATGCGCACCCCGCCAAAAGCCACGGTGCAGCGCAGGGAGACTTTGCGGGCATAGCCTTTGATACTCTCGCCGACCTGCAAGGCCAGTTCCCGCGTGGGAGTGAGGATCAAGGCGCGAGGGTGGTGGGCGTTGCCTCGCGTTAAACCCAGAATTTGGACAATAGGCAGCCCGAAGGCATCGGTCTTGCCGGTGCCGGTCTGGGCGCGGGCCAGGATGTCGCGACCGGCAAGAATGACGGGTATGGCCTGGGCCTGGATGGCGGTGGGAGCGTCGTATCCCTTGTTTTTTATAGCTTTCAGCAGTTCGACCCGCAGGCCAAGTTGATCAAATGACATAATATTCCTTCAAAATTCTGGTGATATAAAAGCGTGTGGGCGAACCGGGATTTCCGGGGATTGGATCAAGTCAGAAAAAGGGGCAAGAGCCTGACGACGATGTTCGCAAATCATTATCTAGTCAGTTCCGGTGAACGTGTCCACTCTGCGAAGATGCCGGAGATGGCGCCCTGCTGCGCGACATGTAATCCCGTATTTCGAAACCCTACGAAGACATTGCCGCGCGGTAGCCAACATGCTAATCAGAGATCAAATTTCCTTTATGGCAGCTCCGATTCACGTACGTTCGCATTGCGGCCTGAAATCTGGAGCCATTGTATGAACAGGATCTTTTACACCAAGGAGTGGATCATGGGCGACAAAGGCGGAAAGAAGGACAAGGACAAGCAGCAGAAGCAGAAAGCGCACAAAGAAGCCGACAAGAAAAAGGAAAAACAGGATAAGCAGGTGAAGAAAGTTTGATCTGAGCTCACTTCAACGACAGTATCCGGTTTTGCCTGTGCCGCCGGAAACTGTCTGCAGCACCCGCGGCTACGCGGATAAAGGGGAGAAAACTCCCCTTTATCATGTAAGACGGCACTGCAAAAAGTCGTCATCCCCTTGAAGACGGGGATTTACGCCTTTTAACTACCTGAAAAAAATGGATTTCGCGCCGTTGCCCGACATGGCCCGCCTACCCCTGCTGGGCATACGTTCGCGGGAATGACACTCAGGTTCTTTCGCGACTTTTTGCAGTGGCGTCATGTCAGAGCTTCATTCGAAGCATTCAAATCGATTGCGCCCCATGTTTTTTGCTTTGTACAGTGCCTGATCTGCACGAACCATCAAGTCGGACAGGGTTTCCGTTTGTGGCCGACATTCCGCCACGCCAATGCTTGTCGTAAAACGCACTGACCGGCCATTTTCGGTGAAGAGTTCTATCGCTTCCACCTGGGCGAGGAGCCTTTCGGCGACGCTGCACGCCTTGTTCAGGTCCGTTTCCACGAGGAGCAACGCAAACTCTTCGCCGCCGATGCGGGCGCCGAGGTCTGTGCTGCGCATCTCCTTGCAACAGGTTTGGGCTACGGCCTGGATGGCGCGGTCGCCCGTGGCGTGGCCGAAGGTGTCGTTGACCGCCTTGAAATGGTCGATGTCGAGCATGAGCAGACTCAACGTACAGCCATGGCGCTTGCAGCGGTCGATTTCCTTCTGCCCGGTGGTCAGGAAATGGCGGCGATTGGCAATGCCGGTAAGGCTGTCGGTGGTGGCCTGGCGTTCAAGTTCCAGGCGCAACGTCCTGCGCTCGGAAATGTCCCGGGTTACGCCGTGAACTTCCACGACTCCGGTTTTGTCGTTCTTGACGTAGCGTGTGATGGCCTCGGTCCAGACGGAAGATCCATCCTTGTGCACTTGTTCGATTTCGCTTGTCAGATACGTATCCGAGTCCAGTGTTCCGGACAGAAATTTTTCGCGGTTGTCCTCGATTGTGCGCTTCAGACGCACGGCTTCTGACGGAGTCAGGGCTGCATCAAGAGGCTGAGTCATGATTTCTTCGGGAGTGAATCCGCGCAGGCGCTCAACCGAGGGGCTGACATAGGAGAAGTGCAAGGTCTCGGTATCAAGAATCCAGACGACATCCTTCATGGTTTCGGTCAGGTTGCGGTAATGGGCCTCGCTTTTAGTCAGGGCAGCCTGGGCGCGTTTACGGCGCTCGACTTGCCGTCGCAGTCCGGCATTGATCCGGTTCAGCTTCTCTTCTTTTTTTCTTATGGTCTGTAGAGAAGCTTCAAGCCTGGCGGTCATGGCGTTGAACGCCTTGGAAAAATCACCCATGAAATCAAGGCGCTGGCTGAAATCTCCGGACGCGATCATTTGCGTCTGCCAGGTCATGTGCTTGAGGTTCGCCTGCAGCGTCTTCAATATCCCTGCCGTGTAACCCTTGATGCTGGTACTCGTGGCCAGGTCTCCGCTGGCGATGTTCATGATGAAACGGCGCAACTCAAGCAGTTCTTCATGCAGACGCGCAAACTCGGCTTTGGCAGCGAGGTCTGCGTGCATCCCCGGAGGCGCTTTCGCCGTCAGGGTCTTGCGTAGCAGTGCGCAGGCCTGGTCGAGTTCGGAGTTCACGCCTTTTCCTCGGCCTGGGCGGTGAAGCGGCAGGTTCTGTCTCCGGTGCACCAGCAGTCCACTTCCTTGACCTTGAATTTTCTCCCCGTGAAGCCCTCCATGAGTCCGGCGATGAACCCTTCGTCATAGACGCACACTTCGTAGTCCAGTTCCGGCAGCCCCGAGCAGTCCAGATCTTCGGACATGGTGATGACGAAGGAACCCTTCTCCTCGTCCGCCGATTCCACGCGCATGATGCCGATGCCCAGTTCACGCAGGATTTCCTGCAGGGTTCGCACGAATTCGTTCAGGTCCGTGATCCCTGAGCAAAATCGGTTGTAAAACGCAGTGCCCGCAAGTTTGCCTGCCTCATAGAAGAGGGCGTCGGTCTGTGCGGTGCCGTAATGACTTTCCAGCACATCCCGGAAGGCGAACTGCATGAGACGGTAGACCTCGATGCGCATCAGGGGCCCAAGGTTGGGGCGACCCAGTTCTATGTCACCGATTAGATCCCAGGAAAATCTGTATTTGCGGTCCGGCATGGGGCTCCATCGTGGGTTAGGATTTGTACAACCCAAAATGTATCTAGGTGAAGAATGAATATCAAGACGAAGATTGATGGAGCGCAATCAAAGAAACGTCCTGGCCGGGGATTGAAGCCAGGAAACGCTAGTGCAAATGTGCATGGACTGGCCACTTTGAAGGGAGCCTGGGGTGCAAGCAAAACGCATTATTCATCATGGTTGCGCAGCCAAAGGGGGACCTCCTTCCTCTTTGACTGCGCAGTCTGAAATTACTTCTCGACCGCAATCAGGCGTCGCGCCAGTTCCGCCCTTTTTCCCTCCGGCGATCCAGCCGCACACCTTTCTTTCATCTGCATCCCACGCCGTTTGCGCAGGTCCTTGTCCGGTTCGGTGAAGACCAGGGCTTCTGCGGAGCATTCGGCCACGCAGCTAGGCTCGCCTGCGCACAAATCGCATTTGACGGCCACATTTTTCGCACCCATCCGTATCTGTCCCCAAGGGCAGGCGTCCACGCAGGCACCGCAGCCTGTGCATTTGTCTGGGTACACCAGCACGGTGCCGGATTCGTCGTGGCGGATCGCCCCTTCGGGGCAGGCAGCCAGGCAGTCGGGGTTGGCGCACTGGAAGCAGACGCTGGGCACCGATCGGCCCAGGAGTGGAAAGTTGTCCATCCCGAGGCGGGCCAGGGACGGGGCGAAGACGCCGTCGTGAGCGGCCGAGCAGGCGGCCTGACAGCGGTCGCAGCCCGTGCATTTTTCCGGCAGAGCCACCAATATTCTAGGCATGTCGCACCTCCGCGTTCGTCAATGGCAGAAGGCCCAGGGCGGCCAGGGTCGCGGGCGTCGGCACTGCGTTCGCATCCCAGCCTCGCGCCGCATAGTACAGCGATTTCATGGCTTCCAATTCATCAATGTTCAGGGTACGGCCTTCGTGCGGACCGCCGCGCAAGGCCTGGGTAAGGATCTTTCTGGGCAGGCTGTCATCGGCGGCCGTGAGCCCTTCGCGATTGTTCAGCAGACGCAGCAGATTCCAGATTCGTTCCCCGGCCCGGTCCAACTCGTCAGGGGTGACGGTTTCGCCCAGACCCGCCGAGAGCTGCCGGGCCAGGTACTCGGTGGTGATCGTGCCCCAGAAATCGCAGATGCACATGGCCCACTTGATGGCGTTGAGGTTCTGGGCTGCGACCACGTCCTTAACCAATTGCACGCCGTCAAAGGGGTTTTCGGCGAAGATGGTGAAGGCGCGAAGATGGCAGGCCCCGCGCTCGCTGGTGGCGTAGGCCAGGCCCATGCCGTGGTTGCCGCGCGGCTCGTAGGCCGGGAACTCCATGCCCTTGGATTCGACCGCCAGGTCTTCGGCCGCGTATTTTGCGGCCAGCCGTTTCACTCCCAGGGCCAGATCGCGGCCCCGGTCCGTGGACAGACGGGCCATCTCCTCCACCACGGCCAAATACTCGGGCACCTCGCCAAACCGCAGCCCGAAGTCGTGTAGTCCCTGTTCGGCCATGTCCATGGCAAGGCCGATGGTCGCGCCGCTTGAGATGGTGTCCAGGCCCAGGTCGTCGCAGAGGCGGTTGAAGCGGGCGATGCTGGCCAGATCGTTCACGCCGCAGTTGGAACCGCCAAGGCACAGGGTCTCGTATTCCGGGCCTTCGATCTCCACCCCGTCAATGCGGGTGAACTTGCCGCAGGCCATGGGGCAGGACCAGCAGGCCCGCTCTCCGGCGCGTGCCGCCTTCATGGCGTCGCTGTCCAGACCGGATTTGTCCGTGTTCACGCCGAAGCTGAAATTGCGGGTCGGATGGATGCCCATCTCGTTGGTCAGGTCGACCAGCACCGGGGTGCCGTCGGTCTTGGCCCACAGGTTGTCGGCGGTCAAAAGGGACTCGGTCTTGGCCTGGGTCATGATGGACAAAAAGCCTTTCATGTCGGCTACGCGCACCGCGCCCGTGCCCCGGCAGGCCACTGCTTTGAGGTTCTTGGAGCCGAACAGCGCCCCCGTCCCGCCTCGGCCGAGTTGGCGGTAAGCCTCGGTCCCGATGCACGAGAAGGAGACGAGGTTTTCCCCAGCCGGGCCAATGGACAGGGTCTTGGCCCCACCGGTCAGCTGTTGCAGTTTTTCCTCGGTCTCAAAGATGCCCAGGCCCCAGAGTTTCGAGGCGTCGCGCAGCTCGGCCCGGCCATCCTGGATGAAGAGGTACACCGGCTGCTCGGACCTGCCGGTGATGACCATCCCGTCGAACCCGGCAAATTTCAGTTCGGGCCCGAAGGCCCCGCCCGCGTTGGACTCGAAGACCGTGCCGGTGTGCGGGCTCCTGGACATGAAGCAGAAGCGGGCGCTCAAGGGCACGAGGGTGCCGCAGAGCGGGCCGGTCATGATGATCACCGGATTGTCCGGGGACAGGGGATCGGTACCGGGCGCGGAGTATTCCTGAAAATACCGCGCCGCCAGACCCCATCCACCCCAGTACTCGCGCAGCCAATCCTGGCGCAGTGGCATGGCTGTAGCTGTTCCCGCGGTCAGATCCACATGCAGAACGGAGCCGGTGTACAGATTCATGTCTCCTCCTTACACGGCGATGCTTTTGAAGGTGTCTTCCAGACGGTTCAAGACTTCGTCGATCTGTTCATATGAAATGGTCAGGGCTGGCTCGAAGCGGATGACCTTCGCGTTGGTCAGGGTTCCGGCGGTCAGCACCCGGCGGGCGAAGAGTCCTGCCGCGACCTTGTAGCCGATCTCGTCGTCCACGAAGTGCATGCCGATGAGCAGGCCCTTGCCTGTGACGCTCTCCAGGATGCCCGGATACCGGTCTTTCAGCTCGCTCAGCTTGCCCATGACATATGTGCCCTTATCTCTGGCCTGGCCGGGGGTGTCTTCGTCCAGCATGACCTCGATGTGGGCCAGAGCCGCCGCGCAGGCCAGGGGGTTGCCGCCCGTGGTCGTGGTGTGCATGAACGGATTGGGGGTCAGGCATTCCCAGACTTTGGCCTTGGCGAAAAAGGCGCTCATGGCCACCACGCCGCCGCCCAGGGCCTTGCCGAAGCACATGATGTCCGGGGTCACGTCCCAGTGGTCCACCCCGAAGATTGTGCCCGTGCGCCCGAAGCCCGTCTGGACTTCGTCGGCGATCAGCAGCACGCCGTAGTGGTCGCAGATCTCGCGTAGGCGCGGCCAGTAGTCATCCGGTGGCACCACGGCCCCGGCCTCGCCCTGGATGGGCTCGGCCACCACAGCGGCCACGCCTTGGCCCACGGCCTTCGCGATGGACAGGGTTCGTTCGACCTGCTCGGCGTCGCCGAACTCAACGTGGGTCACGTTTTCCAGGAGCGGCATGGCCGGCTCGCGAAACACGGCCTTGCCCAGGAGCGAGAGCGCTCCCAGGGACTTGCCGTGGAAACCCTTCACGGTGGAGATGAACCCGGCCTTGCCCGTGTACATCTTGGCCAGCTTCATGGCCCCGTCCACGGCCTCGGTGCCGCTGTTGGCGAAGAACCCGTTCTGGATGTCGCCGGGGGTCAAAAGGGCGATGACGCGTGCCAGTTGTGCGCGCAGAGGGTCGAGCATCTCCTGGCTGTATTGCGGAGAGCGGTCGAGCTGTGCCTTGACCGCGGCCACGATCTTCGGGTGCCGGATGCCGGGGCTGTAGAGTCCGAAACCGCCAAGGATGTCGATGAACTCGCGGCCCAGCACGTCGCACATGACCGAACCCTGGCCCTGCCATTCGGCGTAGGCAAAATCCTGTGCCTGAGTCACGGACTTGCGGTAGCTGAGGAACCCTTTGTTGATGTGATCGCGGAAGTTATCGACGGTTTTCCTGGCGATGTCCTGCCTTTGCTCCAGGGTCAACTGGTCGTCGGGGGTGTGGATGGCTTCGAGCATGTAACGGGCTTCGGCCCGGGCCTTTGAGATGTCGCGATGCATGATGTTCTCCAAAAAATTTGCGTACGGGCCGCACTCGTCCTGCCCGGGCGACGGAGTTTCCGGTGCGGCGGGTTGTTCGCGGACGGGGGTGCCGTCCGCGCTTGTGACGTTGTCGAAAGAGCTAGCGGGTTTTGATCATGGTCCACATCTCGTCGTAGATGCGCGCCCCGTCGCCCAGATCATTGATGAACTGCAGTTTGCCCATGTACTCTTCCGAAGGATAGATGGCTTCATTCTGAAGGTCTTCGGGGGTGATGAACGGTTTGGCCGCGTCGTTGGGGGAGGGATAGCGGGTCCAGTTGGACAGGCCGGCCCCGACCTTGGCGTCCAGGATGTAGTTGATGAATGCGTAGGCGGCTTCCGGATGGGGAGCTTTGGACGGGATGGCCATGTTGTCCACCCAGATGACCGTGCCTTCGATCGGGTTGGCGAAGGCCACATTTTCGGGGTCTTCCTCCACGCCGCGCAGTCCGTCGCCATTATAGGTGACTGCGGCCACGGCCCCGCCGGACAGGACTTTGGCCCTGCCGCCGACTCCGCCCTCGAAACCCTGGAAATTCGGGCTCTTCTTGGTCGCGAGCATCAGTTCGATCACTTTCTTGAGCTCTTCGGTGTCCGTGGTGTTCACGCTCATGCCGAGGTAGCACTGGGCGATGCCCAGCATTTCGCGCACCGAATCGAGCAGTACGAACGATCCGGCGTGTTTGTCCGCGTCGAACATGGTCGCCCAGGAGATGGGTTCGGTAATCTTATTCTTGTTGTAGAGCATGCCCAGGGTGCCCCATTGATAGGCTACGGTGTGGGCGTTTCCCGGATCGTAGGGAACGTCGATGAACTTGGCGTTGAGGTTCTTCATGTTCGGGATTTTGGAGTGGTCCAGCTTCTGCAAAAGGCCCAGCTCGATCATGGCCGGTACCCCGTAGTCCGTGGGCACGACCAGGTCATACTGGCTGGCGCCTCCGGCCTGAAGCTTGGCCATCATGTCTTCCATGGTCTCGTAGTAGTCCACGCGGACCTTGATCCCGGTCTCTTTTTCGAAATTGGGAACGATCTCCGGCCCCATGTATTCGGACCAGATGTACAGGTTCAGTTCCTGGGCGGACCAGGCCGAAGCGGTGGTCAGCAGCACGAAGGCGAGAGTGAGCAGGATCTTACGCATGTTTTTTCTCCTTGGTGGAAGTGCGTGAAAAACGTTCGGCGATGACCACGGCCAGAATGGTGATCAGCAGAACGATGGTGGACAGGGCGTGGATGTCCGGGGTCACTCCCCGGCGGACCTGGGCATAGATGTACAGCGGCAGGGTCATGGATGATGGTCCGGCCGTGAAGAAGCTGATGACGAAGTCATCGAGCGACATGGTGAAGGCCAGCATGGCCCCGGCCACGATGCCGGGGCGCAGGAGCGGCAGGGTCACGTGGCGCAAGAGGAAGAGGTTGTCGGCATACAGATCGCGGGCGGCCTCCTCGATTTTTGTGGAGATGGCGGCCAGGCGACTGCCTACAACCAGGGCCACAAAGGCGATCTGAAAGGTGATGTGGCCGATGACCATGTTCAGCATGCCCGGATCAAAGACACTCGAGACGTAGCGCAGCAGGGCGAAGGCGATGACCAGGGCGGCGGCGAAGACGATCTCAGGCGTGACCACGGGCAGATGCAGGATCAGATCGAAAAAACCGGCCCAGCGCTTGCCCCACGGGTGGCGCTTGATGCCGATGGCCACGGCCGTGCCCAGGACCGTGGAGACCATGGTCGAGACCACGGCCAGAAACAGGGTGTTGCGGGCAGCTTCCAGGACCAGGGAGTTGCTGGCCAGCTGGAAATACCAGTCCAGGGTGAAACCCTTCCAGGTCAAGCCGAAGCGCGACGCATTGATGGAGAACACGGCCACGGCGAAGAGCGGGATGTAGAGAAAGCACAAGGCTCCAATGGCTATCAGGCGGAAGAAGGGATGGATTTTCAATGCACCGCCTCCTTGCCGCCGGTCTTGCGCAGCACCCAGATGCCAACGAAGGTCAGCAGCATGAGCCCGAGGCTCACGGCTGCGCCAAAGGGCCAGTCGCGGCTGGTGCCGAACTGCTGCTGGATGAGGTTGCCGACCAGCATGTATTTGGCCCCACCCAGGAAATCCGGGACCAGGAACATGCCCATGGCCGGGATGAAGGTCAGGGTCACTCCCACGGCCAGACCCGGCGTGGTCTGGGGCAGGATGGCGTGCCGGAACACGCGCCAAGAGCTGGAGTAGAGGTCGCGGGCCGCCTCGACCAGGGACCAGTCCAGCTTCTCCACGCTGGCGTAGAGCGGCATGGTCACGAAGGGCAGGAATGTGCTGACCATGCCGAGATACACGGCGAACGGCGTGGGGTAGAGCGGCGCGTCGGGGGCGATGAAACCCAGGAATGAGGCCAATCTGGCCAGGGGCATCTGCGGCGCGAGGACCAGCAGCCACGCGTAAGTGCGGATGACCAGGTTAGTCCAGAACGGGATGATGACCAGGGTCAGCCAGAAGTAGCGCTTGTGGGCCGGTTTGCAGGCAATGAAGAAACACAGGGGGTAGGACAGGAGTACGCAGATGATCGTGGTCACGGCCGCGACCATGCAGCTGCGCCCGAGGATGATCAGGTAATCCGGGGACCAGCCGAAGGTGCCGTAACCGAGCAGACGGTAAAAATTGTTCCAGGTGAATTCCCACACGATCTGGCCGTAGCTCCCGCGCGAGGCGAAGCCGACGGGGATGAGGGCCAGCATGGGGATGGCCAGGAAGACGAGGGTCCAGGCGATGCCCGGCGAGAGATGGGCCAGCCCCCGCCGCAGTAGGCTGCGGGAGGTGGTCAGCTCGCCGTACCAGATGACGGGATCACTCATGGAGCACCACCAGGGCCTCGGCCGGTAGCTCCACCCAGACCGTGTCGCCGCTGGATATGGCCCGGTGCGGGGCCGTGCGCAGGCGCAGGTTTGCCGCTTCGAGCCAGATGTCCAGGTGGTCACCGCGATAGAAGGCTTCCCGCACCCGGCTTTGTACGCCGTTGACGCTCGGGGCCTCGTCGCGCAGGCGGACACGTTCAGGGCGAATGGCCAGATAGCCCGTCTCCCAGTCCACGCCATTGACCTGCAGGAAGCCCAGTTCTGACTGGACCCCGCCCGGTGCGCGAGTGGCTTCGATGATGTTGGCTTTGCCCAGGAAATTGGCCACGAAGCGGTTGCGGGGGCGCTCGTAAATCTCCATGGGCGTGCCGACCTGCACGAACTGCCCGTTGTTCATGACCGCGATGCGGTCGGACACGGTCAGGGCTTCGTCCTGGTCGTGGGTGACAAGGATGGAGGTGATGCCCAGGCGCTGCTGCAGCTGGCGCAGCTCTTCCTGCACGGTGGTGCGCAGCTTGGCGTCGAGGGCGGACATGGGCTCGTCGAGGAGCAGGATCTCGGGCTCGTTGACCAGGGCGCGGGCCATGGCCACGCGCTGCTGCTGGCCTCCAGAGAGCTGGTCGGGCATGCGCGCGGCGAACTCGGTCATGTGCACCATGTCGAGGGCCGCATGGACCTTGGAGACGATCACCTCTTCGGGAAATTTGCGGGAGCGCAGCCCGAAGGCCACGTTGTCGGTCACGCTCAGGTGCGGGAACAGAGCGTAGTTCTGGAAAACTGTGTTCACATTGCGCTCCCGGGCCGGCAGGGAGGTCAGGTTATTGCCCCGCAGCATGATCGTTCCGGAATCAGGCATCTCAAGCCCGGCGATGATGCGCAGCAGCGTGGTCTTGCCGCATCCCGACGGGCCCAGCAAAGTGAAGAACTCCCCTGGCCGCACCCGCACGTCCACATTGGTCAGCGCGGTGACGGAACCATAGTTCTTGTAGATGGCATAGGCCTCCAGACTGTACTCCATGGGGTCTCCTTGAGATGCGCTTGGGTCTTGGGCGTTGCGGCACGTTCGCCACGCTTGCGACGTGATGTCCCTTGAGCAACCGATGTGCCAGACGCAAAAAACTATGGAATATGTTGAAAAACCGGGCTGTTGGAAATGTCAGTCTTTGACATGGCCGAGCCGGTTTTATTCAGAATTGAATCAATACAGATGCTAACATATTCAATTTTGGTGATTTAATGAGTTTTGATTCATGATTGAATATATGATTTTGTCAATTATGTCAAAATATACAGAAGGCCAGAGAGCTTGCAGGGTTCATTTGGAGTAAGGCGTGTATTGAACCAGGAAAAATGTCCTGCAAAGTGGCAAACAGCAAGGGGTCGTGAAGACAAAGGAAAGTTCGGTTTTTATTTTCCAAAAATGTAAATCGAATTGAGCCAGGAATGATCGAATATTCAGAACTGAATCAATCCCAGCTCAAGCCGTGCTTCTGCAATCTGCGGGCGATGGTCGGCTGGCTCACGCCGAGGTATTCGGCCAGGAGGCGTTGGCTGGAGCAGACGCTCATGCCTCGGGCCAGGAGTCCGCGTTCGTGAATGAGCAGTTCCTCCTCAAGGCTTCGCAGAGGCTCTTCGGCCGCGGCAGCCTTGTCCTGGCTCTTGGACGAGCCCAGGCTCTGCGCCAGATAGTCGTCGAGCTGGTCGCCTTCGCTCATGATGACCGCCTTTTTCACAAGGCCGATGAGTTCACGCACATTGCCCGGAAAGCTGTGACTCAGCAGGCGTTTCATGCCGGAGTGGGTCATGCGTTTTGCGGTCCCGAACTCGTCGTTGAAACGGCGCAGATAAAGAGTGGCCAGCTCGAAGATGTCCTCTCCGCGTTCACGGAGCGGGGGTATTTTGAGGGTGAAGGTGTTCAGCCGGTAGAAGAGGTCTTTGCGGAACTTCTTGGCCTGAACCAGCCTTTCCAGATTGCGGTTGGTGGCGGTTATGACCGCACAGTGTACTTTCTTGGCAACTTCGCCGCCAAGGGGCAGGTAGGAGCGGTCATCGAGGCATTTCAAAAGCTTGGCCTGCACGGTGATGGGCAGTTCGCCGACCTCGTCCAGAAAGATGGTGCCCTGGCCAGCCAGCTCGAAGAGACCCGGCTTGCCGCCTCGCCTGGCTCCGGTGAAGGCCCCTTCCTCGTAGCCGAAGAGCTCGGCCTCGAACAGGTTCTCCGGCAGGGCCGCGCAGTTGACCGGGATGAAAGGCTTGTCGCGGCGCGGGCTGTGCTTGTGGATGAAGGAGGCGAGCAAGCCCTTGCCCGTGCCTGATTCGCCCAGAATGAGGGCCTCCAGGGTGTCGAGAGTGGCCATTTTGAGGGCCATGGCCAGGAGTCTGCGCATGGCCGGGGATTCGGCCACGATGCCCTTGCTCTCCAGTTCCAGCATGGCCAGATCTTTGAGTTCATTCTGGGCCTTTTCCCGGACCCGCTCCTCGCGCAGCAGTTGCTCCTGCAGGCGATTCAGGTCCGTGACGTCGCGCTCATTGACCACAACCATGAAGATCTGGCCCGTGGGGTCAAAGGCCGGAGTGCCCGTGACCAGCAATTTCTTGCCCGTGGCCGGGACGTGCTGCACCGCCGAGACCTGCTCCCGCCGTTGCAGCACCTCGGTCGTGAGGGGATGGTTGATGAGGCCCAGCGCCACGAGATCGTCCACGGGCCTGCCGACCACATGCCCGGCCTTGATGCCCTTGAATCTTTCCGAAGCGCTGTTCATGTCCAGGACCACACCGTCCGCGTCGCAGGTCCAGATGCCGTCGCTGGAGGAGTCGAACATGGCCTGAAGCTGGCGCAGCAACAGCTCCGTGGAGTTGAGATCACTGGCCGCCTTTTCCAGTTGCCAGCGCTGGTACAGGCAGGCCGTGGCTCCGATGACCCGGCCACCGGAAGTCAAGGGGGCGAGGTCGCAGAAGAGGCGGAACCCGTGCTCCACAAGGCTGTGATTGTGCTCGGCATCCTTGCTTTCTAGGCATTGGGCCAGAAGCGGCGCCAGGGCCGGAAAAAACTCGGCGCAGGGTCTGCCGGTCAGATTCCGGTCCAGCCCGAAGAGCTCGCGCGTGGTGCGGTTGACGTGCATGACGACCCCGTCAGGGTTCACGGCCACAAGTCCGTGAGTCAGGGAGTCAACCAGATCAGCGAGGAATACAGGTGCGTGCATGGTGATCCTCATTTGCTGTGAAGCGCGCAGGGTGTCCCGAAAAAAAGGAAAACCCCACGTGTCTGCCGGGCCTTGGCTGACGCGTGGGGTTTTCCAGGCAAAGGGACATGGGCTTAGCTCGGCACGCCGGATTCGTTCCAGCCGCGCAAGGCGTAATAGTCGGCCAGCATGTAGGCCATTTCTTCGGATGAGAGGCTGTGGCCGCTGGGCAGAGCCTCTTCCAGCAGGCGCCTTGGCAGGTGGTCCTCGCCTGGCGTCTGGCCCTCCCGGATGTTGAATTCACGCACGAGGTCGCGGATGCGGCCTGCCGCGTCTCGAAGTTCGTCAACGGAGCAGCCCGCGCCGATCATCTCGGTCATGCCCTGGCTTAAGGTCTGCCAGTCGTACATGTCGCGGTAGAAGCGGCAGAGCACCAGCGTGTCGAAAATGGTCAGACGGTCCTCGAAATCGATGAGCATGGCGGCCTTGCCTTCCACGATGTCGGCCGGGATCATTTTCGCCAGCTCGGGCTTGTAGAAGGTGGTGCGCAGGTGGCAGGCCCCACGGTCGGAGATGGCGTAGGTCAGCCCCATACCCTTCAAGACGCGCGGGTCGTATCCGGCCGGTTCCATGCCCTTGACGTGCACGGCCAGGTCTTCCAGACCCCAGGCCTTGGCGGCAGGCACGATGCCGTCGGCCAGGACCGCGCCGATGCCTTCGCGTCGGGCGATCTGTTCGATGAGCCGGGCGACGGCGCGGGCGTTGCCGTAGTCGATGTCGAGGTCGATTTTGCCTCTTTTTGCGGCCTCGATGGCGAAGGCGCAGAGGTTTCCGGCCGTGATGGTGTCCATCCCCAGGCGGTCGCAGAGGTCGTTCAGGTAGGCGATCTCGTCCATCTCCTCGATCATGCACAGTCCGCCGAAGGAGTAGATGGTTTCGTATTCCGGGCCTTCGAGTTTGAGGCCCTTGTGGCGACCTTTGGCGAGGGTGGTCATGCGTCCGCAGGCCATGAAGCATTTGGCGCAGGCGTGGGGGGTGACGTCGTGCTCGCGGTGATAGGTTTCGCCGCTGATCTTCTCCCAGTGGTCGCAGGTCCCCTGGGTCCAGTATTTTGCCGGGAATGCCCCGGCGGTGTTCATGATGGCCACCATCATGGTCGTTCCGTAGGCCTTGTAGGCTTTCACGCCAGCGCCTTCACGGTTCTTGAGCATGAAATTCTTTGCGAACTCGGCCACGCCGTCAGGGTTGGCGGGCTCGCGTTTGCGGTCGCCCTGAAAGACTACGGCCTTGACCATCTTGGCGGCCATGACTGTGCCTGCGCCCGAGCGGCCGGCGCAGCGCCAGTAGTCGTTGCTGATGATACCGAAGCGCACGCCCTGTTCGGCGGCGGGACCGATGACGGCCGCGCCTTTCTTGGCGTGAGGCAGCTCCGGCATGACGAAACGCTCAAGGGCCAGATCCTCGGTCTCGAAGCTGTCCTTGCCCCACAGCTCGCCCGCGTCGTGGAAGACGCAGCCATCCGGGTGCACGGTCAGGGCCGTGGGTTTGTCCGCCGCGCCGCGCAGGACGATGGCGTCAAATCCGGCCGCGTCCATGGCCTCGGGAGCCTTGCCGCCGGAGTAGGACTCGCAGTAGCGCCCCGTCAGGGGCGACTTGGTGAACACCCCGTAGCGGCTCCCTCCCCACATGCGGGTTCCGCAGAAGGGGCCCGTGGCGAAGATGAGATGATTCTCAGGAGCCATGGGGTCCACCCCGGCCGGGTTCAGGTCCATGAGCAGCTTCGTGGCCAGGCCCTTGCCGCCCATCCACGCCGTCAGCAGATCGTCGGGCAGCGTCACGATGGTGAAGGACCGGCTGGTCAGATCAACCAGCAGCATGCGATTATAAAAACCTTTCACGTTCTCTCCTTACGGGTCGCGTTATGATTTGACCGTAGGGGCGAAAAATTGGGGGCGAAAAATTTTTCGCCCCTACACGACGGACGTATTCATCCCTACACGACGAACGTATTCACCCCTGCCCGCCGGAGGCATCCTAATCCCTAGATACCCAAATATGCCGTCTTTATGTGCGGGTTGTCCATGAGCTCCTTGGCGTCGCCTTCCATGGCCACCCGGCCGTGTTCGAGCACGTAGCCGCGGTCGGACAGGCTCAAGGAATGGCGTACGTCCTGTTCGACAAGCAGCACGGTCGTGCCCAGGTCGGCGATCATGCGCACTGTGCGGAATATCTCCTGAATGAGCAGCGGGGCAAGCCCCAGGGAGGGTTCGTCGAGCATGAGCAGCTTCGGCATGGCCATGAGTCCCCGGCCGATGGCGACCATCTGCTGCTCGCCGCCGGACAGGGTCATGGCCAGCTGCGCCGCGCGTTCCTGCAGGCGCGGGAACATCTCATAGACCTTGGCCAGGTTCTGAGGAACGTGCGGGTAGGCCCGCTTGTTGTGTCCGCCCACGATCAGGTTGTCGGCTACGCTCATGAGCGAAAACAGGCGGCGTCCTTCGGGGACATGGATCAATCCGGCCTCGACAATTTCTTCGGGCAGGCGCGTGTGCATGGGCTGGCCATCGAAGAGAATCTCGCCTCCGGCGGGCTTCAGCAGTCCGGATATGGTGCGCAGCAGGGTGGACTTGCCCGCGCCGTTGCCGCCGATGATGGACACGACCTCTCCCTCGTTCACTGTCAGCGAGAGGTCGTAGACCACCTGTACGTCGCCGTAAAAGACGTCAATTCCGCGAATATCAAGAAGCGACATATTCATCCCCCAGGTAAGCCTTGATCACGTTTTCGTCCTTGGCCACGGCCTCGGGCTTGCCTTCGCTTATCTTGCGTCCGAACTGGATGACCACCAGTTCGTCGGAGAGGGCCATGATGGCGCGCATGATGTGTTCGATGACGAAGATGGTCACGCCCGAGTCGCGCACGGTACGGAAGACATCGATCATTTCGTCCACTTCCGTGGGGCGAAGGCCCGCCATGACCTCGTCGAGGAGCAGGAGCTTGGGTTTGGTGGCCATGGCGCGTGCGATTTCGAGGCGCTTGCGGTCGGCGATGGTCAGGGCGCCGGACTTGAAGTCCTTCTTGTGATCCAGATGCAGGGATTTGAGGATATCAAGGGCGATGGCTTCGGCCTCGTCGGTCTTGTCCGTGCGGGCGAAGGCCCCGACCATGACGTTGTAGAGCACGGTCTTGGAGGCGAAGGGTTTGACGATCTGGAAGGTCCGGGCCAGGCCTGCGCGGCACAGGTCCCAGGGTTTGGCGCCGGTGATGTTTGCGCCGTCGAACCAGATCTCGCCGCTGGTGGGCCTGTAGACTCCGGCCACGCAGTTGAAGGCCGTGGACTTGCCCGCGCCGTTGGGGCCGATGAGGCCCAGGATCTGGCCCTCGTCAATGCTCAGGCTGAGGGAATCGATGGCGCGCAGGCCGCCGAAGTCCATGCTGATGTTGCGAAGCTCCAAGAGGCTCACTTTGCACCTCCGGTTTTGGTGCTGCAGATGCGGTCTTGCAGGCGGTTGAAGAGGCGCGTGAGCGGCTCGCTCAGGCCCCGCGGCTGGTAGAGCATGACCACGATGAGGATGACGCCAAGCAGGATGAGATGCATGCCGGGCAGGGTGGCGCTCAGGTAGATGCGGCTGAATTCAGTGACCGGTCGCAGCATGAGCGCGCCGATGATCGGTCCGGCCAGGGAGCCGCGTCCGCCGATGAGGGCGATGAACGCAAGTTCGAACGAGAGGTCCAGGGTCAGGACGCTCTTGGGGTAGATGAAGAGGGTCATCTGCGCCAGGAACGTCCCGGCCAGGGCGGTCAGGAAGGCGCTTAAAACCATGGCCGTGACTTTGCATTTGGCCACGTTCACGCCCAGGGCCTCGGCCGCCTCAGGCTCTTCGCCGCCCGCGCTCAAACTGTACCCGAGTTTTGAGCGGGACAGACGCCAGGTCAGGTAGACCACGCCCATGAGCATGAAGAGGATGATGTAGTAATACGGTTCCTTGGTGGCGAACTGGAAGGCCAGCAGGCTGCCTTCTCCGGCCGGCAGGGGCGGGATGTTCAGGCCGCGCGGGCCGTTCAGCTTGAAGGGACCGAGCTGGTCCACGTTCTCGACGATGACCCGCACGCCTTCGACGAAGGCCATGGTCGCCAGTGCAAAATAGGCTCCGCGCATCTTCAGCGTCGGCTTGCCGATGAGGTAGGCGACGAACCCGGCCAGGCATCCGCCGACGAGCATGCCAATCCAGGGACTGATGCCCCATTGCAGCCAGAGCACGGTGGAGGTGTAGGCCCCGATGCCGACAAAAACCGAGTGTCCAAGCGGCAGCACGCCCGCGAATCCGCCGACCAGGTTCCAGGTCGTGGTCATGTAGGCGTAGAGATAGAGCATGATCAGGATGTGCAGGTAGGTCGGGCTGCGCAGAATGAGCGGCAGCGCCAGGGCCGTGAGGACCAGGAGGGCGAGTCCGGTTTTCTTGAACGATTGGGGAGTCATGAAAATATCCTTACCAGTCGTATTTCTGGCCGAAGAGGCCCGATGGCTTGAAGAAGAGCACCAGCAGGAAGAGGCCGTAGACAATGGCTTCTGTCCAGGTGGAGGTCATGAAATTGGGGCCGATGGATTCGATCAGTCCGATGATCACCCCGCCGAGCAGGGCGCCGGGAATGCTGCCGAGGCCGCCCAGGACCACGATGACAAAGGACTTCACGTCAAAGGGCACGCCTACGGTAGGGTAGACGTTGTAGACCGGGACCAGGACCACGGCCGCGATGCCGGCGATGGCCGTGCCGATGCCAAAGGCCACGTTGAAGATCTTCCACTGGCTGATGCCCATGAGGCTGGCCGCGTCGCGGTCCAGGCTGGTGGCCCGGATGGCCCGTCCCATGCGCGTTTTTAGCAGGAACCAGTACAGTCCTGCGGCGGTGAGCACGGTGATGATGAAGCCGAACAGCTTGGGCGTGGAGATGAGAATCTCGCCGATCTCGATCATTTCACCCTTGAGCGGATTGGGGCTCAGCGCCCGGTAGTCGGGGCCGAAGAGGAGCAGGGCGAGGTTGTCGAGCACGTACCACACGCCTGTGGTCACGATGATGACCGTGATGGGTTCGCGCACGTCCCGCTCGGCCACGAAGATGGGCCGGATCAGCCATTGCTGCATCTGGTAGCCGAAGAAATACATGATGGGCGCAACCAGGAAGAGCGCCAGGTACGGATGCAGGCCGGTGTAGGCCACGATCCAGTAGGCCACATACATGCCGACCATCAGAAATGAGCCGTGGGCGAAGTTGATGATCTTGAGCACGCCGAAGACCAGGGTCAGGCCCAGGGCCACAAGCCCGTAGATGGAGCCCATGAGGATGCCGTTTATGACATCTTGGAGAAGAAAAATAAGATCCATGTCCTGATCCTGTTATGGTTGTTCCGGCCGGGGGGAGCCCCGGCCGGAGGGTCAGGTTATCGAGGCAGGGCTATTTCTGCGGCATGGGGAAAACAGGGGTGTAGTCTGCCCGACGAGAAGTCTTGGGCCACACGGTGATGCGCTCCAGTCCCTGGCCCAGGTCGTTGATCTGCACGATGGCCAGGGCGGCGTTCTCGTTCTGCCCAGTGGCGTCGAACTTGATGGAGTCGTAGGCCACGATGGCAGCGGGACCGGTCTTGAGATCGGTGGTGGCCAGGGCGTCGCGGATCTTGGCCGGTTCCAGGGAGCCTGCGCGTTCCAGGGCATCGGCGATGACGTACATGGCCACATAGGCGTCCACGGCCTCACCGGTCAGGTTGGAGCCGTATTTGGCCTTGTACTTGTCGTTGGTTTCCTTGGCGCCAGGCTTGTTCACGTCTGTTTCCCATTCGACGATGTCGAACATGAACTTGGAGTTGTCACTGGTGCCGCTGATAAAGGTCGGGTCGGCGTGACCGCCGCCGGAACCGAGGATCACCTTGGGGCTGACCTTGTAGTCGGCCAGGGTGTTGGTGATGAGCACCGCGTCGGCCGCGTTGGAGGTCAGCAGCAGGACGTCGGGCTTGGCGCGACGGATCTTGGTAACCACGGGGGTCAGGTCCGTGGCTGCGGACGGATAGGGTTCGTCGAGGACGATTTCGTAGCCGGCCTCCTCGGCCAACGTCTTCCACTGGGCAGCGAAGCCGGTGCCCCAGTCGCCGTTCTCGTAAACGAAGGCCACGGTTTTGAGTTCCGTGCCGAATTCATCCTTCATGTCTTTTAAGAACGTGAACTGGTCGCGGGTCCACCAGGAGTCCTTGGCGGCGATGCGGAAGACGTATTTGAAGCCGCGTTCGGTGATGGTGTCGCGTACGGAGACGGGCACCACGAAGGGCACGCCGTAGCGTTCGGCCACGGCCGTGGCCGGGTAGGTCACGCCGGAGTTCCAGCAGCCGGTCACGATATTGACCTTGTCGGTGTTGATGAGGCGCTCGGTCTCGGTCACGCCGACGTTGGGGTCGGACTTGGAGTCGGCATAAATCAGTTCCAGTTTGGCACCGCCCAGTGACTTGATGCCGCCGGCGGCGTTGATCTCTTCGACAGCCATTTCACGGGCGTTCTTGCCCTGCTGGCCGACGGAGGCCGAGGGGCCGGACAGGGGTTCGACGTTGCCGATCTTGACCACGGTCTCGGCCATCGCGGACATGGACATGCCGACCAGGGCCAGCAGGGTCAGCGCGGCTGTTGCAAGGCTTTTCTTCGTCATGGGGTTTCCTCGTTTGGCCCAAAGGGCCGGATGTTGATGTGGGGCGCACATGCGCCGAACTCTTCCCGTATCGAATTTCCGCACGTCACCCTGAAGTCTCTCGCCTGCGTGCGGTTCAAGAAATAATTTCCGCCTTAAAGTTGAGGCGGGATTTGTTATTTGGCGGACACAAAAGCCAGGGCTTCTTCCATGATTTCAAGGCCCTTCTCCAGTTCCGCATCGGACGTGACCAGCGGCATCAGCGTGCGGATGACGTTGCCGAAATTGCCGCAAGCTAAAAGCAGCAGGCCGTTGTCGCGGCAGCGGGCAACCATTGCCTGGGTCTTGTCGGGAGCCGGTTCCTTGGTCGTGCGGTCATGGACCAGTTCCAGGGCCAGCATGGCGCCAAGGCCGCGCACATCGCCGATGAGGGGATAGCGCTCCTGCCAGGTGTCGAAGGCGCTGCGGGCTTTGGCGGCAAGGGCCTGGCCTTTGGCGAGGACGTGGGTTTCAAGTTCGTCGATGGCCGCCAGGGACGCGGCGCAGCAGACCGGGTTGCCGCCATAGGTGCCACCCAGACCGCCGATCTGCGGGGCATCCAGAAGGTCGGCCCGGCCAACGATCCCGGAGATGGGCATGCCGCCGCCCATGCTTTTTGCAACCACGGTGATGTCCGGGACTACGCCCCAGTGTTCCATGGCCAGCATGGTGCCTGTGCGTCCGAAGCCGGTCTGGACCTCGTCGGCAATGAAGAGGATGCCGTTTTCCTCGCAGAGGGCTTTAAGTTTGGGGAGGTATTCCTTGGGTGGAACAATGAATCCGCCCTCGCCGGTTATGGGCTCGATGATGACGGCGGCCAGATGCTCGGCTGCGGCGTTGCCGATGAAGCTCTTCTTGATCACGTCCACGCATTTGATGCCGCAGGACGGGTACTCGCAACCCACGGGACAGCGGTAGCAATAGGGGTAGGGCTGACGATAGATTTCGGGGGCATAGGGGCCAAACCCCAATTTGTAAGGCTTGACCTTGCTGGTCAGGGACAGGGCCAGAAGTGTCCGGCCGTGGAAGGCTCCGTCAAAGGCCATGATGCCCTGACGGCCCGTGGCGTGGCGGGCGACCTTGATCGCGTTCTCCACTGCCTCTGCGCCGCTGTTGAACAGCGCGGCCATTTTCTCGAAATCGCCGGGAGCAAGTTCAATGAGCTTTTCGGCCAGGGCCACATAGCCCTCGTACATGACGATATGGAAGCAGCTGTGCACGAGGTTCCCGGCCTGCGCCTTGATGGCCTCGACCACTTTGGAATTGCAGTGCCCGACGTTCATGACGCCGATACCGCCGACAAAATCGATGTACACGCGGTCTTCCACATCGGTGATCGTGGCACCGGAGGCGCTCTTGGCAAAGATGGGGGCGGTGTTGAACACGCCGCGCGGGACGGCTTTCTTCCTGCGCTCGAACAATGAGGTATTGGTCATGGTCCACTTCCTGTTGGAGATTTTCAGCTCTTAAAGCAATCAATGGACCAATTTGTTAAATCATTTTATTTCAGATAATTAATTGCGAAAAGCGTGGAAAAGAATGATTTTTGATTCGATAATGAATCAGAATATCCTCAATTGGGTGTTCAAACAGTATGTTCAATTCAGGAGTGACGATTTTGTATTTTTTTGTCTTGAGATCAGGGCGTAGTGTTCGAATTTGATCGAAAGTCGTCTTATTTTGAGCCTTTATGAATGGTCGTGTACGTAATATTTGCTAGATTTGTCAAAAACACGCCCTTAAGTCAGCGCTTCCAGGGGTGGTGAACCGATCGTGATCGATGGCCAGGCCGATCGCCCGAGCTATGAAAAAGGCGGGTAATGTCGGTATATTTGCGGAAGATTGGAAATAGCATCAGGTATTGATGCCAGTTGATTCATTAGTGGATCATTATCGGGATGCAGAATGTCGAGCAAGGTGAGTAGGTGAGTGTGTCGGATGAATATGTCTAAAATAGCAGTATATTATGTGACTTTGTGTCAAAAAAGACATATGTAAAACAAGGAGTTGTTCTTGATTCAAAAATAAATCAGCGAATTTTGTGTTTGCCCATTTTGCGCACGACCGAGGGCTGGCTGATACCCAGGTGGCGCGCGATTTCCCGCGTGTTGCCGTAGATTTTTCTGGCCCGCACAAGCAGTTCCCGCTCCACTTTCTCCACCGCCAGGGTCAGATTCAGGTCATCGTTTTGCGCTTCGCCGCTCATGGCGATGCCGAGGGCCTCGTCGATGATTCCCTCGTCGCTCATGACCACGGCCTGCTTGATCAGGTTCCTGAGTTCGCGCGCATTGCCCGGATAGGAATAACCCAGCAGAAGCTCCATGCCTTTGGGGCTGATCCGTTTCTCCGTCTGGTACTGGCCGTTGTACATGGTCAGAAATTTTTCGGTGAGTTCAAGCACGTCCTCGGGGCGGCCGCGCAGGGGCGGTATTTCCAGCGCCAGGGCGTTCAGGCGGTAGTAGAGGTCTTCGCGAAATGCCTTGGCCTTGACCTGCTCTTCGAGGTTGCGGTTGGTGGCGGCGATGATGGAGCAGCGGATCTTCTTGGGACGAGTGCCGCCGACGGGAGTAAATTCGTTGTCATCCAGGCATTTCAAAAGCTTGGCTTGCAGATGCAGCGGCGTCTCGCCGACCTCGTCCAGAAAGAAGGTTCCGTCCTGGGCAACCTCCAGAAGGCCAGCCTTGCCTTCTTTCAGGGCTCCGGTGAATGCTCCGCGTTCGTACCCGAACAGTTCGGCCTCGAACAGAGATTCGGGCAGGGCCGCGCAGTTGACGGAGATGAACGGCCTGTCCCGGCGCGCACTGTTCTGATGGATGAATTTGGCCATCATGCTTTTGCCCGTGCCGGACTCGCCCAGAATCAGGATTTTTGAGGCATTGAAGTGCGAGAGCTTCATGGCCTTGGCCACAACGCGCCGCATGCCCGGACTCTCCATGGCCAGGCCCTGGGAGTTCAGTTCGAGCATGGTCACTCCGGCAAGCTCATCCTTGACCTTGGCCTGTTCGCGCTGGGCCTGGTCCAGATCACGGCGCAGCACGTTGAGTTCGGTCAGGTCGCGTTCGTTGACCACGACCAGTGACACGTTTCCCTTTCCATCAAAGGTGGGGGTGCCGGTGACCAGCAGTTGCTTGCCCGTGCTGGTCGCGCTTTGGATGATGCTGGCCTGGGCCTTGGATTTGAGCACCATGAGCGTCACGGACTGGTCCACGAAACCGCCGGTTACGACCTCGGACATGTTTTTGCCCAGAAAATCCTCGGCCCTGATGCCGTTCAGGCGCTCGGAGGCCTTGTTGATGGACAGGATCGTGCCCGTGCCGTCGCAGACCCAGATTCCGTCGTTGGAGGCATGAAACACGGCCTGAAAGGTCTGCAGGAGCTTTTGGTGTGAGTCGAGCTTGGTGGCCAGCTCCTCGAAACGTTCGGGGCGCTGCAGGCTGACAATGGCACCGATCAGTTTGCCGTCCAGCATGTGCGGCGTGATCTCAAAGAATAGCTTCACCCCTCGGTCCACGATCCGCCCGGTACCGTTGCGAAAGGCCTCGGTGGCAAGCGCCTTTTTGGCCAGGGGAGTTGCGATGGGCAAAAATTCAGCTGCGTCGCGCCCGATGCAGTCTGAGAAACGGCGCCCCTGGGCTTCCAGAAAGGCCCGGGCCCGTTCGTTCAGGAAAACGACCTTGCCGTCCAGATCCATGGCCACGATAGCGTAGCTGACGGAGTCGAGGACTGAATAAAGTTCGGATACAGAGGGCATGATTTCCTTGGCTTGCTTGGTGCGGACGGCCATGCCCATACTTTGTGTCGGACAGATTCACAACCATTTGCGCTGGGGGTTGCGTAGCGGGCAGTTTTGCTGCTTCGGATCTTAATATTTTATTTGACAACCAGGCCCCGCCTGTCTACTTAGTCCTTCCGTTTAGGCGGGCCAATAGCTCAATTGGTAGAGCATCTGACTCTTAATCAGCAGGTTCAAGGTTCGATTCCTTGTTGGCCCACCACAAATATCACGGAGCTACTGAAATCAATCAGTAGCTCCGTTTTTTTATTGTGGGACTCTGGGGGGACTTTTCGATTTCGCTCGCTCTCGCGTTACCCCCGTGAAAAAGAAGATCCATGCTTTTTTAACTCGCTGAAAAGAATGGATTCATCCTGACGGGCACAAGCCTGTCTTCGCGGGAATGACCCTGAGGATCATTCGCGACTTTTTGCAGTGTCGTCTTGTTTTACTATTATATTTTTTATATTATGCGTTTTCCTTGAATGATATTTAATAGTACAACTATTACTGCAATTACAAGTAAGACATGTATAAATGATCCGATTGTGTATCCGCTGACAATGCCTAAAAGCCATAAAATTATAAGAATCGCTGCGATAGTATATAACATTTCGACCTCAGTTTTGTAGTAATACTTAAAGAAAGCATGCCCGCTTATGGCGACGCGGGTCTTTAATTATGAGTTTCTTTTTCCCACAATCAGCAGGGCGATTCCGCCTGCAAGAGCAATTCCTCCCATGATCGGAGGCAGCGGTATTGTCCGCGTTTTTTCAGCCGTCATCTGCAGCGGGCCGAAATCAATGACTTTTTCCTGGGTCGTGTAGGTGATTCCCTGGTAAGCAAAGGTCGCTATCCCAAGGACAATCAGCAGAATTCCAACTATGCTTAATGGTTTCATGACAACTCCGGTTTGTTGCGTCGTGTTGAGCGTTATTTGACGCTCATTTGGTTTTTGACTTCCTTGCCGTGACGAGGAGCAGAGGGGGGGCGGCCCCTTGCGGAGCCGCCCGGAACGGACGCGGAGAATGACGCCTATTTCTTCTTGAAAACGCCCTGCAGGGTGGCTGCCATGCGGCGGTTTTCGGCGCGACCGGCGTCGGTGTCATTGCTGGCGATGGGCCTGCTCTCGCCGAAGCCCACGGCGGTCAGCAACGTGCCGTTCAAGCCGAAGTTCTGGATAAGATAGTCACGCACGCTCTTGGCGCGGCGCTGGGACAGCTTCAGGTTGTACTCGTCGGAGCCCTTGGAGTCGGTATGACCGCCGATCTCGATGACGGTGCCGGGGAGCTGCTTGGCGTAGGCGGCGAAGTCGGCCAGTTCCTGATGGTACTCGGCCTTGATGTCGGACTTGTCGAAATCGAAGTTAACCTTGATCTTCAAGACCTCGGGGATCGGGCAACCATTGGAGTCAACAGCGAGGTCGGCGGGCGTGTCTGCGCACTTGTCGATGCAGTTGTTCACGCCGTCGGCGTCGTCGTCGAGCGCGCAAGGGTCGGCCACCGGAGCGCCGGCTTTGTCATAGAAAACGTCCTTCACGAACTTCTGCAGGGCGGCGTCGTCAGCCAGTTGGGCGGCGGAGGTGCCCACGCCGCAGGAATTCAGTTTGGTGATGCCGTCGAGCAGTTCCTGGTTGCCGTTTACGGTGTCGGCGAAGCTGATGGTGTGAAAGCACACGCCGTACTTCTCGGCCAGGGCGGCTGCGACCTTGAGGGAGCCTTCACCGGAATTCTCCTGGCCGTCGGATAGAATGATCACGGCGTTGCGGCCCGTCGCAGCCTTCAGGGCGGGTTCAAGATCGTTCAGGCCTGCGCCCAGGGGCGTGGGGTTGTTGCCGATGAGGGTCGGCACCTTGGCGATGGATGCGCTGTAATCAGCGGCGGAGTAGGTTGCCAGCGCCTGGAGTTCCGTGGACGGGGCGGCGGTGTTCAGCCCGCTCTGGTAGCCGAGTTCGGGAATCATCGTGTTCATGCGTTCCAGAATGGACTTGGCCAGGGCGATTTTGCTCGTCTTGGTGCCGACATAGTTCTCGTCCATGGAACCGGAGCGGTCTACCAGGATGATGAAGTTGTCGACTTTCTTCACGTATTTTTCCGCAGCGACGGAAGCCGTAGCAGCATACGCGACCAACAAAAGGCCCAGGATCATAATCTTCGCCAATTTCATGCACTTTCTCCAAAGGGTTAATATTTCTACATGTCTTGCTCAAAGAGGCAAGTGTCCGCATCGCACAAGAAGATTATTTGACAACAAGATCGTTTTTTACCGACTTCACGCCGTCGACATTTCTGGCAACCTGCCCGGCTGTATTGACGCTTTTCGTGGAATCAACAAAGCCGCTGAGTTGAACAGTGCCTTTGAATGTCACCACGGTGATCTGCAGTGATTTCAAGGAATCTTCATCGAAGATGGCGGCCTTGACCTTGGCGGTGATGGTGGAATCGTCAACAAACTGCCCTGTGCTTTGCCTTGTATTTGAGCCGGCACAGCTCACAAGGGATGCCAGCAGCAAAGTGCAGAGAACGATCTTTAAAATATTCACGAAATGTCCCATGGTTTCATCTCCATTGTCTTTGAGTAAATGTTTAAAGCGGTTCTTTAAAATACCATGCATGGGTTCTGGATTTGGATAGTCACTCGTGGATTTGCCGCGTGTCTCAGGCCTCATTCGTTTTTTAAAATTTTTCCCGCGACTATTCCCCCGGTCTGCGGGGGAGCCGTGTGTTGGAGGGCAGACATGAGTTCTTCCAGCAGGTCATTGAATTCTTCCTGAGTTGATGATGAGCATGAGTCCCGTAAATTTTTCCTTCCTTGCCGAGCAAAACAGAATCGCGTTGCGCGAGCACGCGATTCTGTTTTGTTCGGTGAATGGCGAGTTACTTATTGAACTTCGTGAACTTTGCGCCCTTCAGGACGCTTCATTTCTGATTCCCGTAAATGCCCCCTGCGACACCGCCCAGCGCGCCGCCTATCAGGGCGCCTGTTCCGAGGGAGCCTCCCGTCAAGGCGCTGATTCCAAGGCCTGCACCGGCCCCGATGGCACCGCCGGACAAGGCTCCCTGCTGCGTGCGGGACATGTTTGTGCAAGCGGAAGCGCTCAGAAGCACTAGTATCAAGAGAGAGAGAAGTAATTTTTGCATATCGATTTCCTTAGTTTTTCAAGTTGGGTTTGATCACTTCATGCCACAGTACATCAAATACGAGCCTGCTTTCCTTGTCAGGATTTGATTCATAGTATGTGTCCAGCTTGGAAGCCATTTCCGCCCAGCTCATGTTGTCAAAAACCTCGATCCAGCCCTTGATAAACTTGGACGGCTCTTCCGTGCGTTTCGTCCGCATCTGGTATTCAAGGGCGATGGCTGTTCCTGCCCCGAATAAGAACGCCTTTTTTTCCGGATCGGTTGACTTCATCCATACGTATCCATCGACATCTGGCGAAGGACTAACTGTTGTGCTCTGGGCAAAGCAGCTAGTTGTGCCTGTAAAGAGAAATCCTGCAAGCAAGAAAATGGAAAGGTATCTCAAAATTTTCATGTTCCCCCTCTTTGTTGTTTGTTTGGCATTCAGGGCCATGAGCAATAAGTGTTCCGTTGAATCCTGATAATTTTTTATTTACTAATATGCTGAATTTGTTATAAATTTTTGAAATAAAAATGTCGCGTGCAAATCGTTTCAGTTCATCCACCATATGATAGATTTATCGGCAATATATGACAGTTTGTCCGCCGTGGGCACATCAATGGATGCGTATTCCCTTCGTCAAGGGATTGTGATCTTTAGAGAGTAGGATGCGGGCGGGCATTGGAAATGAGCCAAAGAAAATCGTCACATTGGCGCAGGTGTCATATATGACAATTTGTCTGTGTTGGCTGAAGCGCCGATGATCATCATGTTCCACGGATGTCTTGCTCATGCAGTCGCAAGCCGGGGAGGATGAAGTTCAGGGCGATATGACGAAGAGTGGTGGGGCAATCGAATTGGCCCGACGGCCGTCAGGCCGGATGCATGGCCAGTGCTGGCCTGAGTGAGAGCGTGCTGGGCGGGTTACGTGTTGCGCCGCTGAACTCCGAGCTTTCTAATGCGGGCGCGAAGCGTGCTTGGTTTGATGTTGAGGATGGCCGCAGCGCCGTATTTTCCTTCCACACGCCAATTTGTCTCTTGGAGCACATGGCAGATGTGGTCGCGTTCAATATCCGCAAGCGCCTTCGAGCCGGATGTCTTGATGGCCTTGATCGGCGTCTCGAAATGATCCAGAATCAGCAACGAAGACCCGGGGCTGATTATTATCGCGCGTTCGATCACGCTCTCCAGTTCTCGCACATTGCCGGGCCAGTCGTAATTTTCCAGCGCCTTGAGGGTTTCCTTGGGAATGGTCTTGATCTTTTTGCCGATCTTCTTGTTGAACTTGGCGACGAAAAAATCGACGAACAGGCGGATGTCTTCCTTGCGGGCACTGAGCGGCGGGAGCGTGATGGGGAAGACATTGAGCCTGTAATAGAGATCCTCGCGGAAGTTGCCCTTTTTGATTTCCTCTCGAAGGTTGCGGTTGCTGGCCGCGATGATCCGCACGTCGACCTTGATGGTGCCGGGGCTTCCGAGTCGCTCGAACTCGCCGTCCTGAATCACCCGCAAGAGTTTGACCTGCAACTCTATCGGCATCTCGCCGATTTCGTCCAAAAAGATGGTTCCTCCGTCGGCCAGCTCGAAGCGCCCCATCTGCCGGGCGCTGGCTCCGGTGAAGGCTCCCTTTTCCCGCCCGAAGAGTTCGCTTTCTATGAGGGTTGCCGGCAACGCCGAGCAGTTGATGGAGACCATCGGTCGATCCTTGCGGGGACTCCGGGCATGGATGGCCCGCGCCACGACGCCCTTGCCGCATCCTGTCTCGCCCTGGAGGAGCACGGTCGTATTCTGGGGTGCAATCAGCTCGATCTTGTCGAAAACTAGCGAGATGGCGCTGCTCTTGCCTATGATCTCCCCAAAGTTGAAATTTCGGGCAACCTCGTGTTGCAAATAGATGTTCTCGGCCAGGAGGCGGTCCTTGAGGTTCTTGTTTTCCTTTAACGCCAGGCGCAGGGATTCTTCCGTTTCTTTGTGCATGGCGATTTCCTGCACAAGACGCTCGTTGGTCAGAAGCAATTCCTGTGTTCGATCCTCGATCTTCTGCTCAAGCAAGTTATGAGCGTTTTGCAGAGCGGTCTTGAGCTGGATCTGTTCGGTCACGTCAACGATTATGGACCGAATGACGCCGTGTATTCCTTCAATCGGATCCTTGGCGATGCTCCGCATACGGGCCAGGAACTTTTCCCCGTCCGATTTTTGCAGCCAGAGTTCGCAAATGTCGTCTCCTTCTCTGCGCAAAACATCCGCGCAGTGCTTTGAAAAAAGCTCCCGTCCATCCTCGTCGGCAATCCACAGGCTCATGGGCATGTGGAACAGGCGCTGACGTTCAATACCAAGCAGCCGTGCGCCCGGGAGGTTGGCGCTACTTACCAGTCCCTGCGAGTCAAAGGAAAAATAGCCCGAAGGGGCGAAGTCATAAAGGTCGGAGAAGGCATCGTGCGATATCTCAAGCGCGTCCTGAGCCTGGCGCAGTTCTTCGTTTTGTATCTCCAGTTCGAGCTGGTGAACTTCAAGCTCCCGCACGAGTTGTTTCATCTCGATTTCGGGCAGAGTGGGGCGAATTCCGGCGTTTTCGACGAGCAATTGTTCATCCGCGTGCTGTGTCAGAGCGGAATCGGCTTTTTTCTTTTTTTTGGGCGCGGTCATGATGACACTCCTTTACCAATCCGAAGCCTTAACTGGTCATTTTCTTCGCACAGTATCTCTTAAGTTCATTGGCGGAGTTGATGCTCGTAAAGTTCATGACCAGGCCTGCGAGGACATCACTCATGGTACTTTTCCGCCCAGTCGCTGATGCCGGGGTGTACCCATATATTCGTGCCGGTCCGGTAGCCATATCCGTTCTCCACAAAAAAAAGGTTCCGCCGTCCAGAAGAAACATCAATAGCGAATAGCGGCGGATAGAGGCCTTAACGGGCCTTGTCAATGCCGTTCTTATCCAGGCCGGTGGCCAGGATTCGCAGCTTGAATTTTCTTTATAAAATTTTGCCTGGGCATACTCGTGCCTTTTTTCAGAGTGCCTCGACGCTGTTGTGATAACCTGAAGGAGATGACTCTTACTCAGCAGGTTCAAGGTTCGATTCCTTGTTGGCCCACCACAAAAAAATCAGGCTGCTTCGTTCTCGGGGCCAGCCTTTTTGTTTGATTGCCCGCATTATTTCCTTTGCATTCCAGACCAAAGGGGCTTATGGCTCACCTCTCTCGCGTGAGCAGACTTGAGCCTTGAAACCTTGCGGACCCCGTCCGGCAACGGTTTGTCATCATCTCGTCTTGGAGATTTTCCATTCTTCCGGCACGTCCGGCCTTCGATTGTTCATCACGCCAGTCGTTGATTTTCCTCCAACCACAGGACCATTTGTGGATTTTTCCTCTTTTTCTTTTGACCAGCGTTTGAACGTTGGCATCCGTGACTGCGGCTATGTTACCCCCACCCCCATTCAAATTCAGGCCATTCCTTCGGTGCTCGCCGGCAAGGATGTCCTTGGCCTGGCTCAGACCGGCACCGGCAAGACCGCTGCCTTTGCCCTGCCGCTCTTGCAGCGCATGATCAATAACGGGATTTCCGTGCGCGGACCGGTGCGGGTGCTTGTGCTGGCCCCGACTCGTGAGCTTGCACTGCAGATCCATGAAACTTTTATTTCCCTTGGCAAGCAGACGGGCATCCGTTCCGCTGCCGTATTCGGCGGGGTGGGCGAAACCCCGCAGGTCAAGGCCGCCAGCCAGGCAAGTGTCCTGGTGGCATGCCCCGGACGCCTGCTTGACCTCGTCAATAGGAGACTGGTCGATCTGTCGCACGTCCACGCCCTGGTTCTCGACGAGGCCGACCGCATGTTCGATATGGGCTTTTTGCCCGATCTGCGCCGCATCATGGCCAAATTGCCGGCCAAACGGCAGAATCTGCTGTTTTCCGCAACCATGCCCCCCGAGATCCGTAAGATCGCCGATCAGGTATTGGTGCAGCCCGCCGTGGTGCAGGTCTCCAACACGGCGCCGCCCGAAAAGATCCAGCACGCGCTGTATCCGGTTTCGGCCGGGCAGAAGATGGCCCTGCTTGAGGCCTATCTGGGCCGCACTCCGCATGACTGCGTGCTCATCTTCACCCGCACCAAGCATCGCGCCAAGAGCCTGGCTCGTAAGCTGGAGCAAAAAGGGATGCTCGCGACCTCGCTGCAGGGCAACCTGTCCCAGAATCGCAGGCAGGAAGCCCTGGATGGATTTCGCAGCGGCAAATACCGGATCATGGTCGCCACGGACATCGCAGCGCGCGGCATCGACTGCGTGCGCATCTCCCATGTTGTCAATTTCGACCTGCCGGACACGGCTGAAAGCTACACCCATCGCATCGGGCGCACCGGTCGCGCCGACAAGAGCGGCCAGGCCATAACCCTGGTCGCTCCGGAAGATTCCGCTCAGGTCAACGCCATTGAGCGCATTTTGGGCGGGCGTCTGGAGCGGATACGCCTTGAGGGGTTCGCATATTCCTCCGGCGGCGACGAAGCTTCTTTTGAAGAGCCGCGTCCGGCCCGTGCTCCCGGCAGAGGTCCGGGACGCAATGCGCCTGCGGGCAGATCCGCCCGTCCCGCGACGCGAAGCGCCTCCGATTCACGCACTCCCTCGGGTCGCTCCGGGCAGCCGCGTCGCTCAAGCTCTCCGGCGCGCGGCGTTTTCGGTGTGGCCGCATCCTGATCTCGCCCGGAACATTGCCCTGACTGAAGGTTTTTTAGTTCAAATCAAAACCCCCTGCTCGCAGCCGCGCGCAGGGGGTTTTGTGTTCCATCGATAAAGTGCCGGACTGCCTACCGGGAGGGGAGCTGCGGTGGGCCTGAAGGCGTGGGCGCGTACGTGTCGTTGAGGGGATTGACGGACAGGGGTCCGTTCTCTGTTTTGGTTCCGTTTAAATCCAAGGGAGTGAGCGTGGGGTCGTTGAAGAGCAGAATGCTGACCCTGCGGTTGCGGGGATCTTCCGGGTTTTCGCGGATGAGCGGCTGGGTGGCCGCATATCCGGCCACGCGGACCATGCGCTTGGGGTCCAGCCCGAATTCCTCCAGGATGACGCGCGCCGAAGAGGCGCGGTCCGTGGAAAGTTCCCAGTTGGTGTAACGGGAGAGGGGCCCTCCCAGGGGCACGGCGTCGGTGTGGCCTTCGACGGCGATCTGGTTAGGCAGGTCGCGCACGGTGTCGGCGATGACCCGCAGCACGTTGCGCGCGTCCCCGGTCAGCTGGGCACTGGCCGAGTCAAAAAACGGGGTCCCTTCGTCGTAGAGCATCTGGATGCGCACTCCGTTATCGAAGGTGTCGACGATGAGTTCTTCCTTATACTCCTTCAGACGCTCCTCGATCATCTTGGCCATGGCTTCCTTGAGGATTTCCTCCTGGGACTTGCCCTCGGCGAACATGCCAGCCGTTCCTTCGATGATCAGCGGCTTGAGCTGCGGATCAGCCGCGTTCTCGCCGCCAGGGCCGATGCTCATGGATGGCGGCGGTCCGTCGATGAGCGAAAATTCCTTGAAATAGATGGAGAGCTGCTCCTTCTTTTCTTCGCTGACGTTGTTCAGGAGCCACATCAGGAGGAAAAAGGCCATCATCGCGGTCACGAAGTCGGCGTAGGCGATCTTCCAGGCACCTCCGTGGTGCCCGCCATGTCCGCCCTTTTTGACTTTCTTGATGATGACGGCTTTTTTTTCAGCCATGAGTCCTGTCCCTGTTCGACCCTTGTCGGGTTATTTTTTGCGCACGGCGCTTTCAAGTTCTTCGAAAGTGGGGCGGGACGAGCTGGGCACGGCTCGACGCGCGGCTTCCAGGGCCAGGGCCGGAGCCCAGCCCAGGGCAAAGGACATGATGGCTGTCTTGGCCACGTTCATGAGCGTGTGTTGGTCGCGAGTTTGGTGTTCGATGTTGGTCGCGAAAGGAGCGACATAGCCGTATGCCAGCAGAATGCCGAGGAATGTGCCGACCAGGGCCGCGCCGATGTGCTTGCCGAGAATTTCCGGGGGTTCATTGATGGCGCCCATGGTGATGACGACGCCGAGTACGCAGGCCACGATGCCGAGTGCGGGCAGGGAGTCGGCGAGTTTAGAGATCGTACCCGAGGCGATGGACTCTTCCTCGTGGTGGGTGTCGATGTCGATGTCCATGAGGGTCTCGAACTCGTGCGGTTCCATGCCGGCCATGGCGTAGGTCTTGACGTTGTCACAGATGAAGTCGAGCACGTGATGGTTCTTGATGACAAAAGGATAGGGCGTGAAGATGCTGCTCTCCATGGGCTTGTTGGCATGGCTTTCCAGGGCGATGATGCCCTCGTGCTTGGCCAGGGTAAGCAGGTCATAGAGCGCCCGCAGGAGCTGCAGGTATTCGTCTTTTCCAGGGGCCTTGGCCGTGAACACGCTGCTGAAGCCCTTGATGGTGAGCTTGATGACCTTCAGCGGAGAGGAGATGAGAAAGGTTCCGATCGCCGCGCCGACAATGGTGACGACTTCGGCGGGTTGCCAAAGAACGCTGAAGTTGCCGTGGGCCATGGCATAGCCACCAGCGACACAGGCAGTAACAACCAGTAATCCTATGATCGCAAACATCGCGTTGTAATCCGCTCCTGTCTTTGAATTGGAATTCGTCCCGGATGGTGTCGGCGGAGTGACGCCGTGTCACGCGCTAAAACACCTATCGGAAAAGAAATGAAACGTCTAATGCCAAAGCCGCCCATTGCCTTGCCGGAGCAGGACGCGCATCGAAAGATGTGGTTCAACTCGTGCGCTCACCTCGCCTGTGCTCGGATGGCCTCGGCCCTTTGCCGGTACATGGAGGATGCCCCTTCGTCGCCTGCGTCCTTCACGGTCATGGCCAGGGCTTCCAGGGTGTCGGCCACGATCGGCGCCGACATGCCGAACAGGCGTTCACGGATGGCCAGGGCTCGCATGAAGGCGCTTTTTGCCTGGTCCAGATTGCCGAGCTTGCGTTCGACCACGCCGAGATTGTGCAGGAGTTGCGCCACGTCGCCGTGATCCCGGCTCAGGTTGGCTTCGCTGATGGCCAGCGCGCTTTCGTACAGAGGCTTGGCCTCAGCAAAGCGCCCTTGGGCATAATGAACTGAAGCCAGATTGCCAAGGGAAATTGCGACATCAATATGATCTGCAGGCAACGCTTGTTCCTGCAGGAGCAGCACGCGACCGTAAAGCTCCCGGGCCTCATCAAGGCGGCTCTGCGCCCGCATCAGGTTGCCCAGAGCCGTCAAGGGGTGGGCCATGCGGACGCTGCCCGGACCGTATGCCCTCTCGCCGATGGCCACAGCCCTGCGGGCCAAGGGTTCGGCGTCGGCGACCATGCCCTGGGCCATAAGTACCTCTACCAGGCTGCTGAGCGTAGTGATGAGCCAGGGATGATTCGGCCCCAGGGCCTCTACCTTGATGGTCAGGGAGCGCTCCAGCAAGGTGCGGGCCTGGGAAAACCTTTTGCGAGCCTGTTCGACCCCGGCCAGGCTGTCGAGAGTGCGGGCGACTTGCGGGTGTCCTGATCCGAGCTGCTTTTCCCTGATGGACAGCGCACGCCGCAACAGCGGTTCGCCCTGTTCGAGGAGCCCCCGGCGCAGGTAGAGTTCGCCCAGGTTGCTGAGGGTGTCGGCCAGTTCGGCGTCTTCGGAGCCAAATTTAGCCTCCCGGATTTCCAGCGCCCGGATGAACGCATCCTCCGCTTCGGAAGGCTGGTTCAGATTCACATAGAGTTCGCCGAGATTGCCCAGCGTCGTGGCCACTTCCGCGTGGCTCCGGCCCAGGACCTGCTCGCGCATGGCCAGGGCTCTTTCCAGCGGATTTCTGGCCTCCTCATATCTGCCAAGGGCCGCGTAGGTGACCCCGAGGTTGTTCAGGGATGTGGCCAGTTCGGCATTGTCCCGGGGCATGAACCCCTGCGCCAGGTCGACTTCCTTGCGGGCGGTGGCCAGGGCTTGTTCGTAGGACGCACCGGAGTAGAGGGTGATGAATTCCCTGTTGAGCCGCAGCCATTCTTCCTGAGCCGCCGAGGAATTAGCCTGATGGCCCGCGCAGGCCGGGAGCAGGAATAGGACAAGCATTGGGATCAAAGATTTCACGGTTTGTCTCCAGCAGTGTTGCGATGGTGTATTTCTATCCGGGACAGGCCCCGAGTACAATAAATTTCGTTTTCGCCAGGGGGGATGCGGGTTGCAATTCAAGCCTGACCCGGCATCACGGCGCTGACGATCCAGTCGATGGAGTGGCCGGTGCGCAGGCCGGTGTCGATGATCCAGTCCGGGGGGACCCGTTCGTTCTTGCGCGCGTTGGAGATGGCGGCGGCGGACACGCTCAGAAACGAAGCCAGTTCGCGGTCGGTGCGCGTGCCCGAGGCGAGCTTGAGTCGCTCGATGACCATGGCCGCCTTGCGCAGGCCGACCTGTTCCGTGATGTCGCGAACCACCACGTACATGCGCGGTTCGCCGTAGATGGCGTCGTTGAAGATCAGGCGAGCCAGCACCGTGGAGTAGTTTCCGGTCTGGTTGCGGATGCGGCATTCCAGATGCTGTTCGCGGCGTTCGCGCAGGACCAGATGCGTGGCCTGGCGCACGGTGGGCAGGTCGTCGGCGTGGATGAGGTCAAGCACCGGTCGCATGTCAAGGGTATAGGCGTCGAAGGTGCGTGGCGGGCCGTATATGGATGGGCTCAAGGTCCGGGTCGAGCGGCGCAGGATGCGGCCCTGGTCATCGGTGACCACGACCACGTCCTCTTCCCTGACCCGCAACTGATCCATGAAGGCGTTCTCCTGCAGCACCTTGGCGGAAATGTCCTGGGCAATGCCCAAGAGGCCGATGACCTCCTGGCGGTCGTCGTCAAAGATGGGGCGACGGACGACCCTGTGCCAGACCTGCGGGTTCGCCAGATGAGGCACCGCAGGGTGAAGAAGCTCCTGCTTTTCTTCGAAGACCTTGACCGCCGCCTCGATGGGGAAGCGGGCCTGTCCGGGATCTAGAAAGTCGCACTCGGTGCGGCCGATGACCTCGGCGCGTTCGCGGCCGTATGCCTTGAGATAGGCATCGTTGGCCGCGACGATGCGCAGGTCCCGGCCGCAGACCCAGGCCAGATCCGGCAGGGCGTCGACGATGCGCGTGAATTCCGCCGCCAGTTTGGAGGTGAAGGCGAAGGGGCGCTGCTGGAAAAAGCCGCTGTAGGCGAGAATCCTGCCGTCTGCGCCCCGGATGGATTCTGCCGTGTACCACAGGGTCAGCGGCGAGCCATCCTTGCAGCGCAGGGTGACGGCCCCGTTTTCGACTTCACTGCGTTCTTTGAGCTGGTTGACGATACGCTTGCGGGAGGCGGCGGTGTAATAGAAATGCCGGGCCGGTCTGCCCACCAGTTCATCCCTGGAATATCCACAAATGGCGCAAAGCGCCTGGCTTGCAGCCTGGATGATGCCGCTTGGCAGGACCGTGAAGCCCATCTCCTGCCCGGGGCCGGTACTCCTGAAGGTTCCCCAGGCCAGGATGAGAGCGCCGTCGCCAGCTGGGACGGTGACGCATTTCCAGCTCACCAGTCGTGTTCCCGCCCCGTCGGGAAGGATGACGCGCAGCCGCGTCTCGCGAACGGGAGGAGTGCACGCGTGCAGGTCCGCGAAATCCTGAGCCCGCGTTTGGGCCTGAAGTTGCGCGGCGATGTCCTGGGGCGCAACCCCTTTGGCCGGAGCGTTTTGGATCGCGCGCAGGGCCGTGTTGGCGAAGAGCACCTTTCCCGTCCGGTCGAGAATCAGCGCCAGGTCGCTCATGCCCTCAAGGCGCGGAGTGTAGAAGTCCAGAAGCTCACTCACTTTCACGGGTTCACCGTCGCTGTATCGCTACAGAGTTTATTCATAAAAAATGAACATAAAATTAAATGTAATTCATTGACGTTTTACTTCTGCCTGCTACAGTCCCGGGGCCCTGTCAACGTCGGCGGGGTAAATCACTAGCGGGAGAAGAGAAATGCGAAGATGGATCCTGGTGTTGTGTGTAGTGCTTTGTCCTCTGCAGGCCTTGGCTGCGGGTTATGCCGTGTATGAATGGGGAGCCAGGGGCAACGCCTTGGGCGGGGCCATGGTGGCCCGTGACGCGGACCCTTCGTCGGTGGCCTACAACCCGGCCGCGATCACCGATCTGCCCGGCAAGCAGTTCCAGATCGGGGCGACCGCCATCGCGCCCTCGGCGACCATGAACGTGAAGTCTCCGGGTCAGGAAAACATGGATTTTTCGGACACCATCTGGGGCCTCCCGACCATGTATTACACCCACCAGCTCTCCGACAATTACTGGTTCGGACTGGGCATGTTTTCGCGGGTGGGCCTGGGCACCGAATACGAGGACGCCGATACCTGGGCCGGGCGCTACAACTGCTCCTATGCGGCCATCAAGTCCGTCTCCATCAACCCCAACCTGGCCATGAAGTTCTCCGATGCTTTTTCGTTGGCCGTGGGTGTGGAGGCGACGTATCTGGATTTTGGGTATAATACGACCATTGATGCGAATAAGGCGCTCACTCCAGCCAACCCTTCCGATGACAATGAACCCTCTACCACTTCTACTGACATCTTGCAGGAGATTTCGACTGATGGGTGGGGGTATGGCTTCAACTTGGGCGCAAGATACCGGCCTTACGACTGGCTAGCCTTTGGCGTGTTGTGGCGTAGCGAGATTCAACTCACTGTTCATGGTGATGTGGACTTTACAAAAAAGGGCAACGTCTTGCCGTCGTCAATTTTACTGAACGATACGACAGTCTCAGGTACCGAGCCCATCCCTGAGTCTTTCACCATGGGAGTTATGGTCAAACCCATGGATCGGCTCAGTCTGGAGTTTGATGCCGTATGGACAAAATGGAGCGCCTATAAATCTTTGATCATAAAATACGGGGATCCGCTTTTCGGAGCTAAGGACGAGGTGGAGGGGATCAAGAACTGGAGCGACACGTGGAGATTTCAGTTCGGAGCCGAGTATGCCTTGACCGACAACTTCGACTTGCGTGTGGGCTACGTGTACGACCAGTCTCCGGTCAATAACGATTACGAGGACTTTGCGGTCCCCTGCACCGATCGTCAGATAGTGACCCTGGGCGCGGGCTTGAAAATAAGCGACGCCTGGGTCGTGGATGCGTCCTACGGTTACCTGTGGATGAAAGACCGGGCTTATGAAGCCAGACCGGCGGAGGGAATTGTCGAACTGGATCGCGAAGACGCCCACGCCCATATGGCAGGACTGAGCGTGACCTACAAATTCTGATTGTCAGGGATCTTTGGCTGCAAACGACAAGGCCGCCGCGTCCGTAGTGGGCGCGGCGGCCTTGTCCTTGGTGGTGGGCAGGATCACTGAAACATGGCGGCAATCTTTTTGAGTTGATCAGTGATGTCGGCTTTGATTTCCTCTTCGTTCACCCCGGAGAGGTCGAGAACGTTACTCTGGAGCCAATAGCCCTCGGGTACGCCGGGCAGTGCGGCATAGCCGAATTGTTGCGTCAAATGGCGTGCGAAGCGCAACAGGGAATGCAGGCTGCGGCTGTCGGGGTCGAGGTTTGGTTCGGGTTTGTGGTAGGAGGCGATGATGTCAGGAACGAAATCCGGAAAGCTCCAGCGCTTGACCATCTCTGCGCCAAGTTCGAAGTGGTCGAATCCGTCGAAGAGTTCTTTCTCCCGCGCATAGATTTCCGGGAGTGGGCGAGACATGTCTTCGTGTATAAATTTCGCGAACTGCGTATAATAATTGATGATCAGTACCGGAATGCCGATGACATGCATGAGCCCCAGCGGGTAAGTCATGGCGACCATTTCCGTGGGCAGGGCCTTGATCTGGGGACAGTCCTGGATGAGCCGCTGCATGGTCAGGGATACGGCGAGGTTTTGTTTCCAGATCGCGCGCAGGAGCTTGTTGATTTCCGAGTTGTCGGATCTGAACGCCGATTCAAGCACAACGTGAAAGATGATTCGGCGAATTTCTTTCATTCCCAGTCGATTGATGGCTATACGCAGATTGGTGATCTCCGAGATTCCCGCATACAATGGGGAATTGGCGCAGGCCAGGATGGAGCCGAAGATGGCCGGATCCAGTTCGACGGTCCGGGCGAAGACTTCCATGTCCGGATCGGGTGAATTGAGCTGTTTCATCAGTTCCATCCCGACTGCTTTGATGCCCGGAACATTGAAGTCGATGTGGGCAAGTCGTTTGACCGAGTGCATGTTCTTATCCGGTGTTGAGGTGTCTTGAGTTGCTTTCCGATACAATGTCAGCGGCCGCGCATCAAGCCCGGATGCAAGCCGGGGAGGCGTATTTTGCAAAGATTTCTGACTTTAAAGCCCATGAGAGCAGAGTCGGCGTTTTGTCTGCGTCTCTTGAAAGTGCCCGTAGCAGAAGAAAAGGGGTGATTTCGGTCTAGACGAAGAGAAGTCGTGAATAAACCTTCTGGTTGTTGGTTTTATCCTTTTGAGGTAGGATGACTTGGGTATAAAAACAGCATCCAAGAGGGACCATGACGTTTGCGCGAGTTCTGATTCTTTTTTTTCTGATCATCCTGCCCGCCTGTACGGAAAACGAACCGGTGGTGAAGGTGGACATGACCAGGGTTGAAAGCGCGGCCCCGCTTGGTCCCGCCGCAGCCATCACCTACGCCTATCTGCCGCAGTATTCCCATTCTGTCTCGTTCGAGCGCCACCGTCGCCTGCTTGAATATCTTCGCCACAAGACCGGGTTGTCCCTGCGGCAGGTTTTTCCCAATACGTTCGCCGAACACATCAAAATGGTGGAGCGCGGCGAGATAGATATTTCGTTCACCAATCCGTTTGTCTATATCACGCTGGCCAAACTCGGCTCCGATGCCTTCGTGCGCATCGTGGAGCCCGACGGGGGTGCCAATTTTCAGGGCCAGGTCATTGTGCGCGCGGACAATCCGGATATCAAGCGCCTCGAGGACTGCCGGGGCAAAAGGATCATCGCCGTCGATCCCAACTCGGCCGGAGGCTTTTTGTATCCCTTCGGCCTGTTCTACGAGCATGGCATCACGCAAAAGGATTTTCAGGAAGTCGCCTTTGCCACAGGGGCTGGGGGCCGGCAGGAGGCTGTGGTGCTGGCCGTGTACACGGGTGCCTATGATGTCGGAACCATTCGCAAAGGCACCCTCGATGTGGTGCGCGACAAGATCGACTTGGAGCAGATCCGAGTACTGGCCGAAAGCCGCCCGTATCCGGGCTGGGTGTACTCGGTGCGCAAGGGCTTCGACCCGGCGAGTACGGACAAGATCGCCAGGGCCCTGCAGGACCTCAGCATGAGCCGACGTGACGACGCCGTGGTCCTCAGCGCGGCGGGCATGATCGGCATTATCCCGACCCGGGACGGTGATTACGACTCCATTCGGGAGTTGATCAGGCGCCTGGGCCTGAACGGTGATTTTCAATGATTTCGTTCTTTTCCAGGCTCAAATTCGAGACCAAGCTCAACCTGGGCATTATCACCATCGTGCTCGGTATGGCTGCCGTCCTGCTTCCCACCGTTGCCAAGATGACGTCTTCGGCCCTGGTGGCGGAAAACAAGCTGCGTGGCTCCGCCCTGGCGGAAAGCCTGGCCGCGAGGGCCGTGAATCCGCTTCTGTCCCAGGACTATCTGGTGCTTCGGAACATGGTCGGCGAAGTCGGCGACGTGGTCTATGCCTTTATCCAGAACGCGGATGGTCGGATCGTTACACATTCCTTCACCAAGGGATATCCCGTCGAACTGGTGGAAGCCAACAGGGTTGGCAGCTCCGATCGGGTTCATGTCCAGCTCGTTGATACGGGAGAGATCTTCATCTACGATTTCGCAGCTCCCGTGATGGTTGCGGGGGAGCGCATCGGGACCGTGCGTGTCGGCCTGTCCAAGTCGCGTCTGAGCGCCACTACCAAGCAGTTTGTCTCGGCCCTGGCGACCATTTTCGGTGGCGTGTTACTGGCGGCCATGGCCCTGGGCAGCATCTTCGCCCGCACGGTCACCCGGCGTCTGGCCAAGCTCCGCTCCCATGCCGAGGAACTGGTCACCGGGAGCCTGGACAATCTCTCCGTGCTCCCCGGCGAGCAATTCTGCTGGGAAGTGATGAACTGCCGGGAAAAAAGCTGTCCGGCGCATCAAGATCGACTGCGCCGGTGCTGGCTGGTCCCGAACACCAAATGCGCCGGACATGCCTGCAAAATGGGGCCGAAGCCTTCAAGTTGCCGCGATTGTCCCGTTTTTCAGCAGAATGTGGGCGACGAGATTCAGGACCTGGAAGAGTCCCTCGACTTCATGGCCTTCACGCTGCGTGATCATATCCGCGGGCTGCGCGCTGCGGAACAGACCCTGACCAACCAGCAGCGCCTTTTGTCCACGGTGCTGGACATGAATCCCGACTTCATCTCTTTGGTGGACACGCGCATGATCTATCAGACCTCCAACCGGGCTTTTGCCCAGAGCGTGGGCAAGACGGTGGCGGAAATAAGGGGTCTCAACGATTTTCATCTTTTCCCGGAGGAAGAGGCGGAGCGCAGGAACCTTGAGGGGCGTGAAGTGCTCATCACCGGCGAGCGTGTGGACAGGCAGGAACGCGTTGATGGTCCTACAGGCCGCAAGTGGTTCCACGTGGTCCAGATCCCGGTGCATGATGAGTCGGGCCGCACCGTCAGCCTGCTGCGCATGGATCGCGACGTCACGGATATCAAGGGATACGAGCAACAGCTCATCCAGGCGCAGAAAATGGAGTCCATCGGCAAGTTGGCGGGGGGGGTGGCGCATGAGATCAACACGCCTCTGGGGATCATCCTCGGCTACTCCCAGCTCCTGAAGGAGGACGCGCCGTCCGGGAGTCAACTCTGCGAGGATCTGGCCATCATCGAGAAGCAGACCAAGGTCTGCCGCAAGATCGTGGCCGATCTGCTGGGCTTTTCGCGACAGGGACAGACCGACAAGCGCGAGATGTGCTTCAACAACTCGGTCATGGAGTCTGTGACTCTGGTCCGGCATTCTTTCGATATGGACCGGGTGCAGATCGTGACCCGGCTTGATGACAGCTTCCCCATCATTTACGGTGATCCCGAGAAGCTGAAGCAGGTATGGATAAACCTGCTCAACAACGCCAAGGACGCCATGCCCGAGAGCGGCGGGGCCATTGTCGTGGTCACCAAGCTGAAAACGCCGCTCGGCATCGTTACCCTCAATGTCGCGGACAGCGGTTCGGGCATCGACGAAGTGGCCCTGAAGAAGATTTTTGATCCGTTCTACACCACCAAGCCGGTGGACAAGGGCACGGGACTGGGCCTGTCGGTATCTTTCGGCATCGTCAAGGATCACATGGGAGACATTCGCGTGGACAGTCCGTTGCCGCATGATTTTGAGCTCCCGCCTCTGCCCGGGGGGGCCGTGAAGGGCCCGGGAACAATCTTTACCGTGGATATTCCCCTGGATCACGGTTCCGAATAGGCTCGGTGAACCCGTAAACGAGAGGCCGTCCGGGCGGGTTCGCCTGAGGAGCCGGGGCTCGCCCTGGCTTGGACGGATTTGCAGCGGGCACTGGGCTTACAGACAAGAAACTACCGCAAGGAGAGATGCATGGCATCGATTATTGTTCTGGACGACGTCTCCGACGCAGGCGTGCTGGTGAAAAGGATTCTGGAGCGTCAGGGGCACAAGGTCACGGCGTTTACCGAGGAGGAGGATGCGATCCGGCACGCGGCCAAGGGGGGCACCGATCTTGCGATCCTGGACATCAAGCTGAAACGGATGACCGGAGTCGAGGTGCTGGCGGAGATGAAGAAGATCGCCCCCGGAATAAAGGTCATCATGCTGACGGGCTATCCCACCCTGGAGACGGCCAGGGAATCCCTCAAACTCGGGGCCAGTGAATACTGCGTCAAGCCCATCGACAAGGAGGAGCTTGAGTCCAAGGTCGCGGAGGTTCTGAATCAGGGCGGCGATGCCGGACGGGTTTCGGCCCCATGACCGCCTCACTCCTGCTGCGGCACTGGTTTACGCGTCTGCTGGCCCCCGACAGGCTCATTCGCGAGAAATACGAGCATTTCAAGGCGCTTCTGGACAGCGATGCCCGGGCCCTTGATCTCATCGCGGATCTGGAGGCCCCGGTTTACGGCTACGACCCGGCGGACATGGCCCGGATCAGGTTTCTGGCCGAAGAGCTTCTCGGGGCTGTCCGTGACATGACGTCCAGTCTTTATGCCATGAATCCGAATATATACGCGAATCTTCCGGAAGCACTGGATCGTATCGCCGGGGAAATTTCCGGTCTGGTGGCTCCACAGCGGCTCGATTCTTCCCCGCCGTACGTGCTCACCCTTGACGCCGCCGCCGACCATCCAGGCCGGGTCGGCGGGAAAGCCCACAATCTGGCTGTTGCGCGGCGGAACCAAATTCCCACACCGCCGGGTTTTGTGGTCACGGCCTCGGCCTTTGCCCGCTATCTGCAGGATAACGACCTCGAAAAGGAGATCGAAAAGCGTTTTCAAGACGTATCCCTGTCCAACAACGACGTCATTGTCCGCGTCACCGCGGAATTGCAGGAAATCATCCTTGATGCCGATGTCCCCGAAGACATAGCGCAGGAGATTGTGCGCGCGGTGAAAACCCTTGATGCGGAGGTGAGTCTTCTCGCCATCCGCTCCAGCGCATTGTCGGAAGACGGGCACATCTCTTTTGCCGGCCAGTACGCCAGTGAACTCGACGTCCGGCACTCGGACGCGCTCGCTGCGTACAAGCGTGTTCTGGCCGGAAAATACTGCCCCCGGGCCGTGGCCTACAGGATCCGGCACGGTCTTTCCGACAGCGACACGGCCATGGCCGTCCTGGTGCTGCCGATGGTCAAGGCTTCGGCGGCTGGCGTGGTCTACACCCTTGATCCCGCGTGCTCCGCAGTGGGCGGTAAGGCCGTGGGCGTGTATGTGGTTGACGGACTGGCTGCGGAATTGGTGGACGGTTCGGCCACTCCGGGTAAGCATTTTCTGACCAGGGAACCGGAGCCCTCCATCCTGATGGGGTGTGTCTGCGACAGCGTCACGGCCATTTCGGACGAGGTGCTGCGCGAGCTTGGCAAGTGGTCCATGCGTCTTGAGAATATTTTCGAGCAGCCCCAGGACGTCGAGTGGGCTCATGGTCCGGATGGGCTCAGGATTTTGCAGTCCAGGCCTCTGCGCCAGGATCAGGATCGGGAGGTTTTTTCCCCGGAAGAGATAAAGAGCGCGGTGGAACTGGTCTCGGAATTGGACTGCGCGTCTCCGGGAGCCGCGTGCGGCCCTGTGTGCCATGTATCGTCCGGGGCGGATTTTCGAAGCATTCCCAAGGGCTCAGTGGTGGTGATCAGTACGCTTCGCCCCGCACTGTCCCAATTTCTTGATCGTATTTCCGCCATTGTGGCCGAAAGCGGGAGCCGCGCCAGTCATCTGGCTTCTGTCGCCCGTGAACGGGGGGTGCCCGTGGTCGTGGGTTGCGGGCGAGACGTTTTGCAGAAAGGAATGGTGGTGACGGTGGACGCGGCGGCGGGAAAGATTTTCGACCGCTGCCTGCCGAGCATCATGAAGCGCGATCAGGAGGCGGCCAAGGCTAGCGCCCAGGTCCGGGCCGAAAACGAGGAGCTGGCCGCATGTACAGTGCGCTTGAGCCTGCTTGATCCGGATGACGCCGGTTTCACGCCGGAAGGATGCCGCTCGCTGCATGACCTGGTCCGGTTCTGCCACGAAAAGAGCGTCTCCGAAATGTTCTCGCTGGTTGATCGCGGCGGGCGGGGGCTGGGCCGGTCGCGGCGGCTGGAGACGCCGCTGCCGCTGGTCATGTACGTGCTCGACCTTGGCGGAGGGTTGTTGCCGGTCGCTGGGGACAAGGGGCCCGTGGGGGCGGATCTGCTGTCCTGCGCGCCATTGCGGTCGCTGTGGGCCGGTCTGGCGGACGAGCGCGTGGAATGGGACGAAAGTCAGCTGCATATGGACTGGGAGGCCTTTGACCGCATCAGCGCCGGAATTTTTCGCAAGGATTCGAAAATCCTGGCCAGCTATTCCATCATTGCTTCGGAGTACATGCACTTAAACATCCGTTTCGGGTACCATTTTTCCATTGTGGACGCGCTTTGCGGAGAGCTTTCCGGCGCGAACTATATCAAGTTCCGCTTCAAGGGGGGCGGGGCGGCCCTGTCGCAACGTGCCCACAGGCTGACGTTCATACGTCAGGTCCTGGAGCGGTTCGACTACGAAATCCAGATCAAAGGCGACATGCTCGACGCTTCGTACATGCGCATGCCCGCCGACGAGACGGCCCGGGCCCTCCATGCACTGGGCCTTGTTCTGGCCGTGACCCGGCTCATGGACGTAAAACTTGCGGACGCGTCCGACGCGCAAAAAGAGGCGGCTCTTTTCATGCAGCGTTTTTTTCCGGAGGAAAGAATATGAGCCGCAATGCCTACTGTGCGACATGGGTCACGGATCAACTCGCCGTCGGGGCGGCGCCCAGAAGTCACGAGCATCTCGATTGCCTGCGCGCCGACGGCATCGGGGCGATCCTCAACCTGTGCGGGGAATTTTGCGACCTGCACGACATCGAGTGCGCCGCCGGGTTCGAAGTCTACCATATGCCTCTTGCCGACGAGGAGGCCCCGGAACTGGCGGAACTGGAGAAGGCCTTGGCCTGGCTCGACGAGGCCATCTATCTTGGCAAGAAAGTCCTGATTCATTGCCGACATGGAATCGGACGGACCGGGACGGTACTCAATGCCTATCTGCTGCGCCGGGGAATGGGGCATCGTCTGGCCTGGTTCAAGCTGCGCACGCTCAGGTCCAAACCAGCAAATTTTTGCCAGTGGTGGACAATCCGCAAGTACGGGAAACAGAGCCCGAAACTCACCGTGCGCGAGCCGTCGCTGGAGATGCACAAGGCCGTGGATTTGAGTCCGTATTTCCGCGATTATGAGGCCATGCAGGCCCGGGTAGACGACGAGTCCCGCGACATTGCCTCCAAATGCGGCAGGGATCACGACAAGTGCTGCAGCACCCCGATTCAGCTGTCCATGATCGAGGCAGTGTACCTGACCCAAAGGATGAATGTCGTTCTTACCAGCGAGAAGCGTCTGCAGGTCATTGCCCGGGCGGTGGAGACGGCGCGCCGCGAGCGTATCGTTGACAGCCAGGTCGCAGCGAAAGACTATTGTCTGTCCGACGCCAGTGCCAGATGTCCCCTGCTGGAAGATGGAAAATGCATTCTCTTTGCGGACCGCCCACTGCGGTGCCGCTGCTTCGGTCTGGACGAGGAGAAAGCGGGCCGCTTGTGGGGAGATGCCCTGGATCCAGCGCTGACGAATCTCTCCCTTGAGTTGTGGCTAGCCTTTGCCGGAAGCATTGCGCGGGGTCCGTTGCCTCTTTTCGCCCTGGCCGATGTCGTTTCCGGCAAGTACGTGCAGTCGCTGTTTCACTTGATGGTCCGTTCACAGTGAAGTAGTGGTCCTTGATGCATGCGTGCGATCAGTGAAATTCTTTTGGAAAATCGGCTAACATGGCGGGACAATAATGAATGACACCATAAAAGGAATTATCGCCCAGTTTGTGGAGGCTACGACCAACGTGTTGCAGACGATGGCGATGACCGAGACGAAGGTGGGCACTCCCTTTGTCAAACAGCACGCTGGCGCTCAGGGCGATGTCACGGGCGTGATCGGATTTTCGAACCCGAAAGGCAAAAGCAGGGGCACAATGTCCCTGACCTTTACCACGGCTTCGGCGCTGGGTATTGTGGGGGCGATGTTGTACGAGGATCAGACCGAACTCAACGATGTGGTCACCGACGCGGTGGGCGAACTCACGAACATGATCTCCGGGCAGGCCCGCAAGGGACTTGTAGGCATGGGCATGATTTTCGAGGGTGCGATCCCGTCTGTGATCACGGGCGCGGGGCACACCATCAGACACGTATCCACCAGCGCCATCCTGGCCATTCCCTTTGAGACACAGTACGGCCCGCTCATGGTCGAAGTCTGCTTCAGTTGATCGCGCGGATGTCGTTTTTGGCGGTTGCGTGATCAATAATCTTTTACTATCCCCAAACCCCGCGAGGGGTTTTATTTTTTGATCGAGGAGAACACATGAAGCGAGTATATTTTATTGAAGGCGACGGAATAGGCAGAGAAGTCTGGGCTGCCGGGCGTCCCGTTTTGGACAGGGCCGTGGAACTGGCTTACAAAGACGGCCGCGGTTTTGAATGGGTGGAACTGCTGGCCGGCAAGAAAGCTTTTGCCCAGACCGGCTCCTATCTTCCAGAGGAAACCCTGGCCGCGCTCAAAACGGCGGATCTGGCCATGAAGGGACCGCTTGAGACTCCGGTGGGCAAGGGGTTCCGCAGCCTGAACGTGACCTTGCGCCAGACCCTGGATCTGTTCGCCTGCATCCGACCCATCCAGTATTTCAAAGGGATCGAAAGTCCGGTCAAGCATCCTGAACGCGTCAACATGGTGGTCTTTCGCGAAAACACCGAAGATGTGTACGCAGGAATTGAATGGCAGGCCGGTTCTGTGGAGGCCAAAAAGCTTATCGCTTTCCTGCGCGACGAGATGGGCGCGAACGTCGACGAACTGAGCGGCATCGGCATCAAGCCCATGACAGCCAAAGGTTCCAAGAGGCTCATTCGCAAGGCGATTCAGTTTGCCCTGGACCAGAACCGGACGAGCGTGACCATGGCTCACAAGGGCAACATCATGAAGTTCACGGAAGGCGCGTTCCGCAACTGGGGTTATGAGCTTGCCGCAGAGGAGTTCTCCGGTGTCGTGGTGCGCGAGGGAGAAGACTGCTGCCCTCCGGGCCGGGTTGTCCTGCAGGACAGGATTGCCGACGCCATGTTTCAGGAGGTGCTCATCAGGCCCGAGAAGTACGATGTCATCGCCACGCCGAATCTGAACGGTGACTATCTCTCCGACGCGCTTGCGGCCCAGGTCGGAGGGCTCGGCCTTGCCCCGGGCGTGAACATGAGCAGCGAACTGGCCTTTTTCGAACCAACGCACGGAACCGCCCCCACCATCGAAGGGAAGGATCTCGCCAATCCGGGCAGCCTGATCCTGTCCGGGGCCTTGATGTTGGATCATGTCGGATGGCATGAGGCCGCTCGCAAAATCCGCAGTGCGGTGGAGTTGGCCATTTTTGAACGTCGTGTGACCGTAGATCTGGCCAGCCAGATGGAAAATGCCAAACAGGTCGGATGCGCTGAATTTGGTCAGACTCTGCTGGCCAATCTTGAGAGAGTCTAAGGACTGTCTCTTTCTGCGCGGCGACTCAAGCGGGCGTGACAAAGTCCAAAGCGTCTAAGCCTCGGGAGACTGAGCGCCAGAACGCGTGACTTTGGAGCAGATTTTTTCCATGAGGATATTTTCTCCATTTTGAGCGATTCCGTATTTCAGTCGGAAGCCGGACTTGTTGGTGCACTTTTGGCTTTCTCAGAGTCTGGGCATTGGTTCGAGAATATCTCGGCATGACCTGTTCAAGTTGATGCTTCTTCATTCGGCATTGCTTGGACGTTTGAGCCCGCTTCCTATAACGAAGCGGGCTTTTTTCTTTTTCGATGCGGATCTGTTCTGTCCGATATCGAAGAGTGGGTCATAATATTGATATGGTGTACGCAAGAAGTGCTGTTTTTGACGGCGAGGGTCGGCAATTGGATGCGTTTGCGGCAATGTTTGAGTTCGTAGCAGTAGGATGGATTGCGACGGATTGAAACAACCCGTTACGTATCGAAGGAGTGAGCAGATGGTGTTGTGGCGAGAACTCCAGCGCGTGCAGAAAAAATAAGTAGGTGTTTGTCGATGAAGTGAGTACCAACACGGGAGAAGATAGTTATTTTGCGCACTGTTTTTCTACGCATTATTTCTTGCATGGGTTGACTGTTTTGTGCTATTAAATTGAATATCGACGAATAAATGCAGGGTCTTGGGTTGAGAAAAAAATCGTTGAGGTTATAAAGCAGTGAAAAAATTAGGTTTTTTTTCTAAGAAAAATGCCGGCGTCGGTTTGGATCTTGGAAGCGAATGGCTGAAATTGGTAAAGATTCGGCCAGGAAAAGGCGACCTGGTTTTGGAGAGTCTGGCCAGGTGCCCGTGGCAGCCAGGAGATCTGGACAACAATTCCGCTACTGCGAAAAAGATCGCGGGGCTTTGGTCGCAACTTCTGCTCAAGGAGCAGGTGGTCGCATCTTCCATGGCTGGACATGCGGTTATCGTCAAACGAGTGACTTTCGAATCCGACTCGCTGAAGACCCTTCCTGACACGGTTCACAAGGACGCGCGTCAATACATTCCCTTTGATATCAATGATGTCTATCTCGATTTTCAGGTTCTCGGCCCAGGAGCAAAGGACAACAGTTACGATGTACTGCTTGTGGCCAGCAAGAAGAAGGTCGTGCAGAACCTGAGTGAAGTGATTGGGCAGTCCGGGCTATCCCTCTCGGTTATCGATGTCGACTCCTTTGCCATCTGTAACAGTTTTGAGCATAATTACCCTGAGTTGCAGGAAAAACCCGTCTATCTTCTCGATATCGGCGGGGCGCAGAGCGTTTTTTGTATTTACCACAAAGGGCAACCCGTTTTTCTGCGCGAGGTGTCTTTTGGCGGGCGCGTGGTGACGGAATCTCTTGCCTCGATACTGAATTTGAAAAGGGTTGAGGCGGAACGCATCAAGCTGGGCGGAAAAGAAGATTTGGATGACAAGAACGCAAAGGCGATAGCCGATGCTGTGAATAAAACTTTCAAAAATTGGTGTGACGAACTTAAACGCCTGATTGGATTTTACCAATCATCGTCGAGTAATGTCGTTCCTGCTGAATCACTTTATCTCTCCGGCGGCGGGGCGCTGCTTGGTGGACTAAAAGATGTTTTCCACAGAGAACTCAACATAGACGTCCAGTATCATAACCCTTTCCGCAAGATTTTTGTCGATAGGGATTTGTTTCAAAAAGAATATCTTGAAGAAATAGGTCCGCAGATGGTTGTTCCTTTTGGCCTTGCCTTGCGAGCAATTTAATATTGGAAGCCAACTATTATGATCAAAATTAATTTACTACCTCAGCAAAAGCGAACAAAGTCTACAAATGTTGAAAAAAGTTTAGTTTTTTTCGTGCTTGGGGTTGTGGTGCTGTTTGGTTCCGTTTTTGGCGTTGATTACTATTTTTCTTCGCAGTTGGGGGAGTTGAATGCGGCTGTTACGGCTAAAACGCAAACCAAGACCCTGCTGGAGAAAGAAGTAGCCAAGGTGAATCAGACGATACAGGCCCTCCAGGATATCGAAGGACGGATCAAGATCATCAAGGATGTGCGTCTGCGTCAGGGCTTGCCGGTCAAATATATCGATGAAATCGTCATCAACATGCCGGAGAACAAGCTGTGGGTCGAGACGTTCAATATCGACGCCAATGGAAATATCGCTCTTAGCGGCGTGGCACTGGATAATCAGGCTTTTGTCACCTATGTTGAACGGCTTCGTTTGTCGAAATATATCGCCAGTGTGGACACTCGAAGAACCTCCCGGCGCGCTATCGATGGACTCGGTCTTGTTTCGTTCGAGTGTTCGGTCAAGGCCCAGGAGTATTTCGAGAACATAAATACGAATGGAACGACAAATGGATAAGACCTCAGTTTCCAAAAAATTCGCTGAATTGTCCTCCGCCAAGTTGCTGCTCATCCTGCTCGGTTTGGGCGCGGTGCTTTACGGGGCGTACTGGTACTTCATCCTCGATGACAAGCTGATTCAGATTACCAAGGCCCAGCAAAGCATCGAGCAGCTCGACAAGGACATAGCGCTGTATCGCGCGCAGGTGGCCAAGCTGCCCGAGCTTGAGCGAAGCCTGTCTTCAAGGCAGAAAGAGCTCTACTACGCCAAGACACTCCTTCCGGAGGATTCGCGGGCGCTTGAGATGCTGCTTTCTTCGTTTGAAAAACTGGGCCGTGACGAGAATGTTGAGTTCATTCTTTTTCAGCCTGGAGAAGAACAGATTCAGGAATTCTATGCCACACGCACGGTACAATTGCAGATCAGCGGCACTTTCCATCGTTTAGTCACCTATTTCGACCGCCTGACGAGGCTTGATCGCCTTGTCACAATCCAGAACATCACGTTTTCTCCTGTTTCAGATTTTTCTCCAACGGAAAAGTATCTGAATACCAGCCTTGTGCTGCAAGTATACAGGGCCCTGACAGACGCGGAAATCGCGGAGCGTGAAGCCCAGAAACAGCAAAAGAAGTGAACGAAACGCCATGAAAGCACACATCCTGACCCTGATGGTTTTCTTAATTTTATGCGCGCCAGCCTATGCTGCCGAAGTACCGACCGAGGATTCCGGACAGGAATTCCCGGCCTGGATAACGTCACACTTTCCTCCGTATGACGCCAAAGGGAAAGTCGATCCTTTTGTATCGTTCATAAAGGTTCGTGAATACGAACTGATGGAGGCCGCTAAAAAAGCAAAAGTTGACAAAAAGGCGGCCACCCCACTGGAAACGGTCGATGTTCGGAGTTTAAAGCTCATCGGGATTATCAATAAGGTGGATGGGCCTTCCCTGGCCATGGTCGAATTGCCTGACGGCAAAGGATATCTGATCCGCCCCGGGATGACCATCGGCTTGTACGACGGTGTGGTCACAACCATCGGTAACGAAATGCTTGTCGTCGAAGAAGACGTCATTGATGTTTTTGGTGAAGCAAAAAAGCGAATTATCAATTTAAGATTGCGGCAAGAGAAGGAGTAGGGTGCTATGAAGATCTTCAGAGCGATATCCGGATTTTTGATTTTTTGTTGTATCGTTGTGCTGACTTCATGCGCAACGCACTCCAAGCCTGCGACAATCCAATCGGGTGAATCTGCAGAAATTCCGACTCAAAATTTGCAGTCTTTGGTTGTCTCCGAAGCGTTGGGGAAAACAATCATTGACATCCCCCTTGATGCCAACACCCAGATTTATGCAGACCATGATTCTGACAAACAGATCAAGGTTTTGTTCACTCCTCCGGTTACAGACTTCGAGTTACCTTACAATGTCACTGCCTTGGTGGGAGACATTACAAAGAATGTTGATGGCGGCAAGGTCTCATCCATAAATGTTTTTTTGAATGAGAAAAGCAAATTTTTGCTTTCCAAGCAGTCTGACAGCTTGGGACGCTTGATGCTTGTTCCCGATGAAGTATCCGCCCCGGATTTACCGTCCAACTACATTACTTCTCTCAATTTCAAGCCCAAGAACGATTCGCTGCAGGTCATTACGTATTCCAGTTTGCCTTTCGAAGTGACGCCTGGGCAAGAGGGAGATTTCAAACTGACGTTGCGCAAGGTGCAGTTTCAGGACTCTTTGCTCAAAAAATACGATGTCACCAAACTCGGTTCATCAGTAGAGTCTGTTACGGCCTTAAACGACAAGAGCGGCAATGCGCACCTTCTTTTTTCCGGCGCGAAAAGCCCTGCTCTAACCGTGCTGCGCAAGGGCGACGAAACCCATATCATGATCAAGGCCAAGAGCGCTCCGCAGACTGCTGCAAGCGATGCCGACGCAGCGTCGCCTGACGTGGTCGCGGAAGAGTCTGCTGAAATTCAGGAGCTCAATACTCTTTTTCCGGGCATGAAGGAGCGCTACACTGGCGAAAGGATTTCTATCGACTTGCAGGGTGCCGAGGTTGAACACGTGTTACGCCTCATCTCTGAAATCAGCGGCTACAACCTGATTCTTGATGACGAAATTACCGGCAAGATATCTCTCAAGCTCGTGGATATCCCCTGGGATCAGGCCCTTGACCTCGTGCTCTTGCAGCGCGGCTTGGGTATGGTCATCAAGGGTAACATCATGCGCATCGCCTCGATCACGAAGCTCGAAACCGAGCGTGTTCAGCTGCAGAAAGCCCGTGAAGCCGCAATTCAGGCGCAGGTCAGCTTGCAAAACCTCGCGCCTCTGAAGACCGAGTATATGCAGATCAACTACAATACCGCCGCCGAGTTTGAAGGCAAGGTCAAGACCATGCTGACCGGGCGCGGTTCTGCCTCCTCGGATTCGCGCACCAACATTCTTATTGTCACCGATACCGAAGACACCTTGAAGCGGGTGGACAGCTTCATCAAGAAGCTGGACCGGGCAGAGCGGCAGGTTATGATTGAGGCTCGACTTGTCTATGCTACCGATGAATTTCAGCGCAGCCTCGGAATCCAATGGGGGCAGAATACTGAATATTCGCGAGGAGAAGATGGCGAAGGTGGTAATCAATGGGGTGGGCGTATAGGGTTAAATTCCGATTGGGCTGCAGTGAATACGGTCCCAGGGTTTACCATCGGGGGCAAGATAGGTAAATTTTTTGGTGATGATTTGTTTAGTCTCGACGCTGCGTTACAGCTTGGAGAAACAAAAAATTTAGTAAAGACCATATCGTCACCACGTATCCTTACTCTAAATAACAATCGTGCTGAGATTCAGCAGGGAACAAAATTGGCTACGGCTACTGAATCTGAGAGTGGCGGCACAACGACAGAATATGAAGAAGCAGTGCTGAAAATTTCAGTTCTCCCGCAAATTACTCCCGACAATATGCTCATTCTGGATCTGGAGATTAGCGACGACAGTCCGAAAAGCGACGGTCGCGATATAGACACCAAGCAGACCAAGACGAAAATGATGGTTAGTAATGGTGAAACCATCGTTATTGGAGGCGTGCAAAAATCAACTGAAACCACTGGCAAGAATCAGATTCCCGGTCTTGGTGATGTTCCCGCCCTTGGCTGGCTTTTCAAAAACACGTATGATACGAAGTCAAAGGCCGAACTCCTCATCTTCATTCAGCCTCGCATAATGTAACTCCTGCTATACCCCATAAATAAGAAAGGCCGCTTGCATCAAGCGGCCTTTCTTATTTATGAGATATAGCAATAATTTCAAAGTAAAAGTATATTTCTTTTGTGTGAGTCTCAACAACCAGAAAAGTGTTTGTGTTAGTTGTTGCCTTTTTCGGGAAATAGTTGGTTCGTGTCGAAGTAGTGGCCGCGTACACAGTTGGCATAGGCATTGATGTCAGCGGTCGCAATTGCATCATACATGGTGCGGTGTTTAACGACTTGGGCTTGAAGCAAGGAAGCGGCATGGTCGTAGTAGACCGCGATGTAAGTCCAGTAGTAGTTTCCCAGGGAATTCCAAGCCTTTTCCAGTGACTCGCTGTGTGCGGCCTGAACTATGGCCAGGTGAAAAGCCATGTCGTGCTTGCGCATGTTTTTGGAATCGTTGTTATCGACGCAATATTTCATACTGTCGACGCAACTTTTCAAAAAATTGAGATCAAGGTATTTTGACTGGTGTTTGATGATGCTCCATCTCACTGCCAAAGCTTCGATTTCGGTTCGAACATCGTAGTAGTCATTAAGTTGTTCTTTGCTGAGCGTGCGAATACGAGTGCCTTTGTAAGGTTCCGTCTCCAAAACCCCCTGTGCTATCAAGTCGCGAATTGCTTCTCTTACAGCCCCTTGGCTGATGGATAATTCGCGTGCCAATTTGGATTCGATTATTTTATCTCCAGGATTTAATTCCCCTTTTAAGATAGATTCCATCAAGTATTCGGCGACGTCATCCCGCAGCACTCTTCTCTTGAGTAAATTTTTTGGTTCCATCATATATCCTTCATAAACTTGTTGAAATTATGATAATTTTAAGAATCACCAGACAATTCATTAAATGTTAAAAATTTTCGCAAAATTTCACTATTTTTGCTGGTATCATGCGCAAAATTTGAAACAATGATGCATTCACCGTCTATGCATTTAGACCTGACTAGTGTGCATTCAAACAATAAAGGATAATCATTTTTAGGCAAGTTAAACAAAATAAAAAAACTATTTCCCAGTTTGATGAATTGAGAAAAATTTTTAAGTACAATTTGTGCGGAGTTTGAGGATAAACTTACAATCATGCTATTATAATAATTTTTTGAATTATTAATTTTGAATACCACAACGGCAGGTATGGAACACTTTTTCCGTGGCGACTGCCTTTTTTCTTGCTCAATGAGTAATGGATTTTCGTGGACGAGCACATGCTCTGTCAGGATACTTTCGATCAAGGAAGAGATGGTTTTGTTTTCGATTCTGCAGATAGATTTAAGTTGGGCAAGAGTTTCGTCATCCGTGCGAAACGAAATTTTCGTATTTTTTCTGGTTTCGTTTTTTGCGAATATATTCATCCTTAATACCGCTTTGATCCTGGGTCGGGTGACGAAATGGTGGTTATTCTAACGTGCCGATGCTCCCACATTTCTGCGCGCATTTCAATAATCAATTTTCTGTTATAGTTTAGCTTCGTGAGTACATTCCCTCCAGAAGTGCGCGCCATGGTTTGGAAAAGATTCCCTGCCATTAGTCTGGAGGCACCGTTAAAAGTCCTTCCCGCTAAGGTAAAATTTATGTTTTATAACAAGTTGATAGGCGAAAATATCTCTTCACGGTCGCACTGATGTGCAAAACTGCGGGGCATAATGGGTCAGGTATTGGGTGCGGGTCGCACTTGTCGGTCTTGAGAAGTGAGAAATGAAAAACGGCCATCCGCTTGAACACGGATGGCCGTTTGTGTTTGCACGACGCTGGAGCGCTGTCAGCGGATCTGTCGCCGCCGCAATCCAATCAGCCCAAGCAACCCCGAGCCCAGCAGAATGGCCGCGCCGGGGAGGGGGACGGAGGAGGTGCGGACGAGGAGATCCTGGGATTTTCCGTTTGTAAGCAGTTGGAATTTGGATTCAAGGCCAAGGCCGGTAAAGCTGGTCATCATATCCACGCTTGCGATCATGCTCGTGTAGAGGTCGTAGACAGCCTGTGCGTCGCCGATCACCGGGATCTCCCAGAACCAGAAACGATAGGAGTCCACCGGGGCATAGTTGGCGGGCGTCTGGCCGAGCACCGTCCAGATGGCGGCCTGCAGCGCGGAAATGGTCGCCGCGCCCGTGGTTCCTTGTATTGCGCTTCCGGAATGAGTGAACGTTGAATACGTATCGACCAGCCACGCGGCTTTCAGAAAGTTGTCCTGGCCGCCGATTCCCTGTGTCTCATAGGTTGCCGAAGGATTGAAAATCCTGTTGTACTCGACGCAGTAGCCGTATGTGGACGAGATGCCATCTATGGGACTGGCAAAGGTAAGGTTGAACTCGTAATTTTGGCTTTTAGCGGGAGTTCCCCAAAAAGAAGATCCGGTTATGTACGTCGCTCCCCGATCAAGCGAATAACCGCTCAGCGTCACCGACGCCCATACATTCCCGGCGCACAAAAGCACAATCATCGCCAGCACAAGTCCCGTCATCTTCGTCTTCATAATTTCCCTTATCTAAAGTTTTCCAGCCTTCAGGGCCGGGCAGAGCACGTACATGTCATGTGTCCGATTCGGCCGGACAAGGCGAACTATTGCGGGCGGTATAAGCAAGAAGTGAACCAAGGCGGATTTGTACGTAAACGCTTCGCTTGGTTCTAAGTTTTAGGGTGTTAGGGTTTTACGCTTAAACGTAACACTCTAAAACGTAAAACGTCAGTGACCAGTCTGCTTTGTCTTCGCAATAGAGGACACGTTTCTCCCCCAAAAAATCTAAAACTCTAAAAATCTAAAACTCTAAAAATCTAAAACTCTAAAAATCTAAAACTCTAAAAATCTAAAACTCTAAAACCAAAATCACGCTTAACGCATCACGCCTAACGCAAGACGTATTACGTCTCCCGCATCACACTAATACTCATACTATGCTTACTGAGCAGGTCGTAGAGGCGGGCGCGGGAGAGGCCGGAGATGGTCAAGGCGCGTTGGAAGTCGCCGTGGCTGCTGGTCACGAGGCGTTTCAAGTAGGCGGCCTCCACTTCCTGCATGGCCAGTTCACGGACTGCGCGCAGGGGCAGTAGCTGCGAGTCCGTGGCGCTCTCCGGGGGCAGGGGGAGGGAGATGTAGGGGCCTTCGATGTGCGCAAAGCCGTAGCCGGGTTTGTGCTGCGTGGGTGTGCCGACAAGCCCTTCGGTCGCGGAGTGCTCTTTTGCCGCTGCCGTGCCGTTGTCGGCATGCGGGACGAGCCCTGCGGCGTCGCGGGTGGGCGGGTTCAGGGTTTCAACCCTCGGCCTTCGGCAAGCAAAAGCGGCTAAGGGCGGCAGCAGCGGGCAGGGGGCGCCTTCGCCGCCGGACGCGCAGCCGCAAGCTTCCGGGGCGACGAGGTAGTCGCCTGTCTGGGGTCTGCCGGAGCGCTTGAGCAGCACCCTGGCGCGGATGTCCACGGGCAGGTGCTGGGGGTAGAGCCTGTACTCGCCCGTGCCGTTCTGCACCGTGGCGTGCAGGACGTTGATGAGCTCGCGCACATTGCCGGGCCAGTCGTAGAGAGTCAGGGCGTGGTGCAGTTCGTAGGAGATCTCCTTTTCCTCGCAGCCGAGCTCGCCGCAGATCTGGCGCACATGGTAGCCGGCGATGGGCAGGATGTCCTCTTTCCGGTCGCGCAGGGGGGGAAGTTGAATCACGCTGGTGCGCAGCCGATGATAAAGGTCCTTGCGAAATTCGCCCTGCTTGACCATGGCTTCGAGGTTGCGGTTGGTGGCCGCGACCAGCCTGAAATTGCTGGCGACCTCCTTGCGGGAGCTTAAGGGGCGGAAGCGGCGCTCCTGCAAGACTCGCAGGAGTGATTTCTGTACCTCGATGTCCAGGTCGCCGATTTCGTCAAGAAAGATGGTGCCCCCGTCGGCCTGCCGGAAAAGTCCGTCCCGCGATTCGGCCGCCCCAGTGAAAGAGCCCCGCTCATGCCCGAAAAGCAGGCTCTCGGCCAGGGTCTTGGGGATGTTGGTGCAGTCCATGACGATGAAGTTGCTTGCCGCCCGTTTGCTGTTCTCGTGGATGGCGTTGGCGAAAAGCTCCTTGCCGGTCCCTGTCTCGCCCAGAATGAGGATGTTGACGTTGCTTTGCGCGGCGGTGGCGATGTGGTCCAGGCAGCGCTCCAGGCAGGGGCTGGTCCCGAGGATGGCGTCGCGCTTGATATCACCGTGGCATTTGATCTCCATTCTGGCGCGGCGGTGATGCATGCAACGGTTGATGGCCTGGCCCAGTTCGTCCTGGGTGAAGGGGGCGCAGATGACGTCCCACGCGCCAGCTCGGATGGCCTGTTCCAGTATGACAGGATTGAAGCCGCTGGTGATGACCAGGATATGCGGTCTGCATTCGGATTTGGCCAGTGCTTGCACCGCGTCGCCCGGCATGGCCGTGGTGTCGATGTCCAGGATGACGATGTCGAAGGTTGTGGTCCTAAGGTTTTGAATGGCCTCTTCACAGGACGGCAGGGAATAGCATTCATGTCCATGGCTTTCGATGGCCGGACTCAGCACGTGGCAAATATCGCTGCGCTCATGAATAATAAGAACTGATGCCATGAACCGTTTTGCCTCTGAAATATCCCTGTAATGCGTATTGAAACAGTCTGGATTGTATGACGCCGATGTAAGACGTTCAGATTTTTTGAAAAAAAAAATTTAAAATTGTATGACGGCAATGTATGACATAAAATATTTGTGTTCTACTTCTTAAAAAAGGCGCCTACACGAAACAGTATTGAATGTGAAGCATGTATTGATGCTGTTTAGCGAATGTCATAATTTCATGTATAACATGCTGGTATGATGAAGTCCGATTTCGTCGGACTCGCGCTAGGCTGATCCGGCTCGTTGGCTGGCAGTCCCGTTTCGTCGGACACGATCGGTCTGGCTGCGGTCCCTCAAGGCCCCGGTATGGGCCGATGGCGCCGCCAGGGTCCGGTGAAGTCGGAATGGCACAATTCTTTCATATGATTGCGAAAAATTTCAAGGGAGTTTCCGTGACACAAAAACGCCCCCCCCTCTGGCTGAACACCGATCTTAATAGCTACCTGCGCGAACAGGACGGGCACGGCGACATGATCCATGCATCCCCGGTAGAAGCGCCAGCCATGCACGCCGTTCCGGCCGATGGCACGAAGGAACGGCGCAGGGCTGAGCGTCAGCTGCTTTCCGGCTTTGCGGTGGTGCACACCCTCGACCCTGATGGGCGCAAGGGGCGGTACCGCGTGGCGCAGCTGCGCGACATCTCGGCCTCGGGCATCGGCCTGCGGCTGAATTCGGCCGAACCCGAAAGTTTTCGTGAGGGCCGCGAATTCGAGGTCCTGTTCCAGTTTTCCGAGCGCGAAAAGCCGCTGCACATGGCCTGTACGGCCTGCCGTCAGGCTCTGGACGAGGCCGGAGTGATCATCGGCGCGGTTTTCAGGAACCCTGTTCCGGATTTCGCCGTCTGCTGAACGGGTTTGCGGCCAGAATGCATCTTTTTTTAAAATAATGCCCGAGAGGAGTTTTCATGCTTTCATTGCTGCGTTTGAGCGTTGTGTTTTTTCTGTTTTGCGTGCCCGTACACGCCGCCCAAGGCACGGTCTTCCCCTTGGGCAGCGGGGATGTGCTCGAGATCTCCGTGTGGGGTGACGAGAGCCTGGCGCGCAAGGTGCTGGTGCGCCCCGACGGCAAGATCTCCTTTCCGCTGGTCGGGGACATGCAGGCCGCCGGGGTCGGTGTCGACGAGCTGCGCGCCGAACTGGAGACCAGGATCGGCGAGTACATCCACGGCGCGCCCGTGACCGTCATGCTTATCGAATCACGCAGCCCAAAGGTCTCCGTGGTCGGCAAAGTGCAGAAACCCGGCGTGTTTCCCATGGACGGCCCCATGTATGTGCTGCAGGCCCTGGCCATGGCCGGGGGCATGACCCCGTACGCCTCCACCGGATCGGTGCGCGTCGTGCGCACGGACGCCTCGGGCGGGCAGCGCTATCTTCCCTTCGACTACGACAGGGTCGCGGGCGGCAAGAGCCTGGAGCAGAACGTGCTCCTCGAACCCGGCGATATCGTCATCGTTCCCTGACCGCCCTCATGAAGCCTCTTATCATGCGATTTCCGGTCCGGCTGCTGATCGGCGCTCTTGCGGTTTGCCTGGCTGCGTCCGAAGCGATGTGCGAAACTAGGTTCACGCCCTCTGTCGGGGTGCGTACGGCCTATGACGACAACACCCTTGGCAAGGGAGAATCCGACGCCGAACTCGCGCTGTCCCCATCTTTCACCTTCGAGTGCGGCAGCGAACTGACGCGCCTTGCCCTGCAGGGCCGCCTCGACGCTTTGCAGTACCTCGAATACGATGAATACAACCGTGAAAACGCCCAGCTCGGGGCGGACCTCTCCCATGCCGTGAGCGAACGGCTGACCCTGCGCCTGGGCGCGAAATGGGTGCGCGATCACACCGTAGAGAGCGAGTTCGACGAGTCGGGCATCACCACCGAAAATGTCGCCCGCAACTTCTACACCGCAAGTCCGGGCCTGACCCTGCGCCTGAGCGAGCGCGATGAAGTGTCCGTGGACGGCAGCGCGGGGCTCATGCGCTACGAGCGCAGCGGGTACACTGACTACGACATGGGCGGCCTGACCACGACCTGGAGCCACGCCCTGGGCGACGGCCTGTGGCGGATCATCGGCCAGGCCGGGGCCCAGGCCTACCGCTTCGACCGCACCGACGGCGAGACGGAGCAGCTGGTTCTGTCCGCCCTGGCCGGTTTCGCCTGGAAAGCCTCTGAGACCCTGGAATTCCAAGTCCTGGGCGGGGTCAGCCAGACCGATTCGGACGTGAATTTCGATCGGGGGCCGGGCATAAGCGACAGCCAGTTGACGTTTTCCGGCTCCATCTCGGGTACCTGGACCGACGAGATCTGGAGGCTGACGTTAAGCGCCGACAGGTCCGAGTCGCCCTCGACCTACGGCGAGCTGATCACCCGCGATCGCCTGCGCGCCTCTTTTGGCCGCAACCTGACCGAGCGCCTCTACCTCGGCGTGCAACTGGCCTGGTACATGTCCAAAACCGCAGGCCTGGTGCGCGACGAAAACACCCAAACCTACAGCATCGGCCCGACCCTGCGCTACCGCCTGACCGAGGACATCACCCTCGACGGCGGCTACCAGTACACCCATGAAGACGACATCGAAGCAGGTCAGATAAACGACCGCAATCGTATGTATTTTGGGGTTTCGGTGGCGTGGCCGAATTTTTGGTAAAAAGAGTGAATGGTGATTGGTGAATGGTGAATGGTGAAGAATTGATGAGGCGTTTCGTGAATTTTGAATTGTTTGCTCTGAGCATTTGATTCTTGCCGCCTTTATCCAATCACCAGTCACTATTCACCACTCACTGTTATTCCAAGGAGAACAAATGCCTCAATTCAGTGAAGAGACCGAGCTGGGATATTTGATCGGCGTCATTCGGCGCCGTTTCTGGCAGATGGTTTTGCCGGCCGTGGCCGTGTTTGTTGTTGTGGCGGTGGTGGTCGCGCTGTTGCCGGCCAAGTACCAGTCTTCGGCCACGATTCTCATCGAGGGGCAGGAGGTGCCGCAGGAGCTGGTGCGCTCCACGGTGACCGGATTCGTGGAGGAGCGGCTGCAGACCATCACCCAGGTCGTGCTGAACCGCGCCAACCTGATGACTATCATCGAACGCGTGGGCTTGTACCAGGAAGAGCGCAAGACCATGACCTCCGAGGCGCTGGTGGCCATGATGCGCAAGAACATCACCATGGAGCCCATCCAGGCCGAGGTCTTGAGCAACACCGGCCGCCCGGCCACGGCGACAATCGCCTTTTCCGTGACCTTCGAGGGCACCGAGCCCGCCAAGGTGCTGCAGACCACCAACACCCTGGTCTCCCTTTTTCTGGAGGAGAACCTCAAGAACCGCGAGGAGAAGGCATCCACAGCCTACTCCTTTCTCGATAAGCAGCTTGTAGCCCTGCGCGACGAGGTCGCCCAGTCCGAGGAGCTTATCGCCCGCTTCAAGGAGGAGCATCTGGGGTCCCTGCCGGAGCTGACCCAGCTCAACCTGCAGACCCTGGATCGCATTGAGCGCGATGTGCAGTCCCATCAGGAGAATATCCGCGGCATCCTCGAACGCCGCGCATTTCTGGAAGGGCAGCTGGCCACGGTCACTCCGCAGCGCACCCTGGTCACCGCCGACGGTGGACGCGTTCTGCCCCCGGCCGAGGAGCTGCGGGCGCTCAAGACTCGTTACGTGTCCCTCACGGCCACGCATTCGGACAAGCACCCCGAGGTCATCAAGCTGCGCGGACAGATCGCGGCCCTGGAGGGCTCCGGGGTAAGCGTGGATCTGGCCGAGGAGCTGGCTGCGGAGCGCGCAATTCTTGCGGACCTGAAGGCCAAGTACGGGCCGTCCCATCCCGACGTGCAGGCCGCCGAGCGCCGCGTGGTGGCCCTGGAGCAAAGCGGGGCAGGCAGCTCTCGCATGGTCGCCAGTTCCGTGGCCGACAGCGCTGACAACCCGGCCTGGATGGCGCTCAAGAGTCAGCTGCAGGCCACGGACATGGATCTGCGCAGCCAGCAGGCCATGCTCGCGGACCTGCGCCGCCGCCAGGACGAGCTGACCCGCCGCCTGGAGAACGCCCCGCGCGTGGAGCAGGAATACCGCAAGCTGGAACGCGACCACCAGAACGCGCAGTTCAAATTTCAGGAGACCTCGCAGAAGCTCATGGCCGCGCGGGATTCCAAGGAACTGGAGCAGGAGCAGGCGGGTGAGAAGCTTACCCTCATCGAGCCGCCCATGCTCCCCGAAGTGCCCTCCAAGCCCAAGCGCATGCTGCTCATGCTGGTTGGTTTTGTCATGTCCGTGGGCTTCGGGGCCGGGTGCGGGGCTCTGGCCGAGGCCATGGACGGCTCTATGCGCGGCCTGCGCTCCCTGCGTTCCCTGACCGACGCGCCGCTGCTGGGGGCCATCCCGCACATCGCCACGGGTGCGGAACTGGCCCGGCGCAAACGCAGGTTCGTCCTGGTCATAACAGGCGTGGCAGGCTCGTTTGCCGTACTGGCGGGGCTGTTTCATGTTTATGTGCGGCCCTTGGATGTTGTTTTTTATCAGATTGTGGACCGGTTTTAGAGTTTTAGAGTTTTAAAGTTTTAAAGTTTTAAAGTTTTAGGGTTTTAGAGTTTTAAAGTTTTAGGGAAAGAATGTAATGCGTGATTCGATATCGCTTGTTTTTTGTGTTTTGTTTAAAACTTAAAACGTAAAACTCTAATTACAATGTGTTTTAAATAGTTTTAGGAAAAGAATGTAATGCGTGATTCGATATCGCTTAGAATTGTGTTTTGCTTAAAACTTAAAACGTAAAACTTAAAACAAAAAAACAAAGACTAAAAAACCATAAACCAAAGCGATAAAGGCTGAGATAAGATAAGGATAACGGAAGAGATAGAATAGACACGAAGGCAGGGAAAAACGAGTTGTTTTTTTCCCCTTGCCTCTCCCGTTGCCTTTCAAATATTCAGGAGCACTATGAGCAAGATTATCAAGGCCCTTGAAAAGGCCGAGGAAGCGGAACGCCTGGCGGCGGGGAATTCGGGCGGGATTATTGTGCCGGATTCGGTTCCGGGCCGGACTTACGCGCCTGCCGCACAGGCCGCGCCTGTCGCACAGGCCGCGCCTGTCGCACAGGCCGCGCCTGTCGCACAGGCCGCGCCTGCCGCACAGGCCGCGCCTGCCGCACAGGCCGCGCCTGCCGCACAGGCCGCGCCTGTCGCAGCTGTCGGGGTGGGGCGGCGGGACAGTGTGGAGGTGCGCTACGAGCGAACCAAGGTAGAGCAGGCCTGCTTTCACAGGATGGAGGAGCGCAGGCTTCTGGGTGAGGGCGCGCCGCGTGAGCTGCGCGACGCGTTCAATGTCGTGCGCACGCGGATTCTGCAGCAGACACGCTCCAGGGGATTGAACACGATCATGGTCACCAGCCCCGGCCGGGGCGAGGGCAAGACCACCGTGGCCACCAACCTGGCCATCACCATCGCCCGCGACGCGAGTCAGACCGCCCTGCTGGTGGACGCGAACCTACGCTGGCCCGGCATCTCCTGTGGCCTGGGCATGGAATCGCGGCCCGGTCTGTCAGACCATTTCCTGCGCGGCATGTCCGTGGAGAGCCTGTTCGTGAACCCGGGGATCGACAAGCTGGTGGTCCTGCCTGCTGGCAGTTCCCAGGAGGATTCGGTGGACATCATCAGCTCTCCGGGCATGCAGGCCCTTGTGGCGGAGATGAAGAGCCGCTATCCGGATCGCTACGTCATCTTCGACTGCCCGCACCTCATCGGCATCCCCGACGCCCTGGTCTTCGCCGAATACGTGGACGGCATCGTGCTCGTGGTCGACGAAGGCAAAACGGCGCAAGGCGATCTGAAATCAGCCCTTGGCATGCTCGAAGGAAGGAATTTGTTGGGGGTGGTGGTGAATAGGACGTGATGGGTGGCGCTTCGCTTGGTTTTAGGGTTTTAGAGTTTTAGGGGCATGAGTGAAGAGGAATGCGTTATGCGTGATGGTTTTGTTTTAGGTGTTATGTTTTAAGTTTTATGTTTAAGAACTAGAAATTGCGTAAAGAGTAAGATGTAAAATTGAAATAAATTTGTTTTAGTACTATAACCTATGATTAAACCCTAAAACCTAAAACGTAAAACGTAAAACACAACGCCAAAGGCGTTGTTAAAAAAAACATGTACGAAAATTTCTACGGCCTGCGCGAGCGGCCTTTCACCATTGTGCCTAATCCGGGCTATCTTTACATGAGCGAGAAGCACAAGCTGGCTTTTGCGCATTTGAAGTATGGTTTGGGAGAGGGGACCGGGTTTGTGGTTCTGACCGGGGGCATCGGCACGGGCAAGACCACGCTTATCCGCTATCTGCTCGGGCGCATCGAGAAGGCTGTGGACGTGGCTCTGGTCTTCAATACCAACGTCACGGGCGATGAACTCCTGCGGCTCATCATCCGCGAATTCGAGGCCGGGGAGCCGGGTTCCGACAAGGCCGCGAACCTGGCCATGCTCAACGAGTATCTCATCGAGCGCTTCAGCCAGGGGCGGCACGCCATCATCATCGTGGACGAGGCCCAGAACCTGTCCCGCGATGCCCTGGAGGAAGTGCGCCTGCTCTCCAACCTGCAAGGCAACAGCCGTCCGCTCCTGCAGGTCGTTCTCGTCGGACAGCCGGAGCTGCGCCGCAAGCTGGCCGACCCGACCCTGACCCAGTTGGCCCAGCGCATCACCTCGACCTTTCACCTGTCTTCCCTGGAACTCGACGAGGCCAAGGCCTACATCTGCTTCCGCCTGGCCCAGGCCGGGGGCAATCCGCTCCTGTTTACGCCCGAAGCCATGGAAGCCATCCACACGTTTTCGGCCGGGGTGCCGCGTCTGATCAACATCCTCTGTGACGCGGCACTGGTGCACGGCTTCGCCGACGAACTGCCCGTCATCGGTCCCGAGGTGGTGCAGGACGTGGCCCGGCAGATGTCGCCCATGCTGCATTCAAACGGCACCAAAACCTCGGCGGACACCGAGCCCTCCGCCGGGATGGAGGTCACGCCGGACCTTGACGAGCGCCTTTCGGCCCTGGAACGCCGCCTCACGGTCATGGAAGAGCGCTTCGCAGCCTGGGGCACGGACGCGCAGCTCCTAACCATGGAACTCGCGGCCCTGAAGGAGCGGGCCAAGGCCGCGCCAGTAGCAGCCATCAAACCCGCCCCCGCGCAAACCGAGGCCCTCATCCCTCCCGAAACGCCCATCGAAGAACAGCCCGCCCCTGCGGAGAAGAAACCGGAAAAGTCTGGAGGATTTTTGAAGTGGCTGTGGGGGTGATTGGTGATTGGTGAATGGTGAATGGGCGGAGGCAGCGATAATGGCAGGGACGGAGGCCGCGATAGAGGCAGATGTGATTCCGGCGCGATACCTGTTGGGGCGAAAAATTTTTCGCCCTTACGGAATCACGGAAATTTCCCGCCCGATCATGACCACGACGATACGTCGCGTAGGGGCAGACCTATGTGTCTGCCCTGTTTTTGTGCCGCCCTGTTTCGATGTCTGCCCTGTTTCGGTGTGCCGCCATACACCCACGTCGGGCAGAAGAAGGGCGGCCACGCAGGGCCGCCCCTACGTTGTGGCGTTGATATGATGATGTGACTGCGGTGCGATACATTGTTTGGGCGAAAAATTTTTCGCCCGTCCGCAATCACGATAATTTCCCGCCTGATCATTATCACGACGATACGTCCCGTAGGGGCAGACCTATGTGTCTGCCCTGTTTTTGTGACTGCCCTGTTTCGGTTTCTGCCCTGTTTCGGTGTGCCGCCAGACACCCACGTCGGGCAGAAGAAGGGCGGCCACGCAGGGCCGCCCCTACGTTTGTGCCGTTGATGTGATGATGTGATTGCGGCGCGATACCTGTAGGGGCGAAAAATTTTTCGCCCTTCCGGAATCACGAAAATTTCCCGCCTGATCATGACCACGTCGATACGTCCCGTAGGGGCAGACCTATGTGTCTGCCCTGTTTCGGTGTCTGCCCTGTTTTTGTGTCTACCCTGTTTCGGTGTGCCGCCAGACACCCACGTCGGGCAGAAGAAGGGCGGCCACGCAGGGCCGCCCCTACAAAAACCAAAAACCAAAAACCAAAAACCAAAAACCAATCCCGCCTGTCTTGTCCAATCGGACTCTCACTGGGAATGCTTATTGCTCAATGCCTTCAGCCGTTTCTTTTGTCCGGTAATCCGGGACTGGTGGGGCGCGAAGCGGGGTGGGGCCTGGCTCTGTTCCGTTTTTTCTGCGCCCGGGCCGGGGGATGCGGCCGTTGATCCGTGGCTGGCTTTCATATTGCAGTCACGGGGTGGTTCTTTTTTTCCACGGACACATTACAAGCCGACCCGGTACTTCATGCACGCATCATCCTCCCCCGTAGCGCCGATCATCCCGCGCCCCCTGCTGCTCCTGTCCCTGCTGGCCCTGGCCCTGGCGGCCTGGGGCTGGCTGTACCGCACCTATCTGCCCATGCTGGTCGGGTCCTGGCAGGGCGAGGATCATTCCTACGCCTGGTTCGTACCGGCCGTGGTCGTCTGGTTGGGCTGGACTCTGCGCGAACGCCTGCGCAGGCTCGCCGACGAGCGATATTCTGCGGCCGCGCTCTGGCTCGTGGCCGCCGCCGTGCTCTTCGTGGCCGGGAAGTTCGGGTCCATCAAGATGCTGGTTTTTGCCTCCATCTGGGCATCGCTGGTGGCCTTCACCGGGTTTCTGGTCGGCAACGGGGGTTTGAAAGCCCTGCGCATGCCCGTCATCGTGGCCCTGTTCGCCATCCCGCTGCCTCCGTTTCTCTACAACAACATCAGCTTCCAACTGCGTCTGCTCTCGTCCGCACTGGCCGAGTGGATGCTGCGTCTGGCAGGCGTGCCCGTGTTCCGGGAGGGCAACATCATCGACCTTGGGCTCATCACCCTTGACGTGGTCGATGCCTGCAGCGGGCTGCGCTACCTGATCCCGACCCTGCTCATGGCCCTCCTCGTGGGCTGGATGTTTCTCGGCAGGAACCGGCTGCGTCTGGTGCTTTTCCTGCTGGCCTTTCCCATTTCCATTTTTGCCAACGCGTTCCGCATCATGCTCACCGGGGTGCTGGCGCGCCTGCTCGGGCCTACCGTGGCCGAGGGCTTTTTCCACGATTTTTCGAGTTGGCTGGTCTATGTCGTGGCGCTGGTCGTGCTCTTTGCCGGCTGCCGTCTGCTGGCCATATGGGACAGGGAGCAGAACACGATTCCGGCGCGTGAGAAGGCGGCCCCGACCTTGCCCCGGCCGCACCCCGCCGGGCTGTTCGTGGCCGGGCTGTGCCTTTTCGCCCTGAGCTTCATGAGCGCGGCGGGCAGCGCATCCCTGCCGCCGCGCGCGAGCTTTGCCGCGTTCCCCCTGGAGCTGGGGCCCTGGGAGGGCTCGCGGCTGACCCTTGAGCCCGAAGTGCAGCGCAGTCTTGGCGCATCGGACTACGTGCACGCCACTTTCCGCAACATCGAGTCGGGCAATCCGCTGTACCTGCTCGTGTCCTGGTACGCAGCCCAGGACGGGACCAATTCCGCCCACGCCCCGACCTCCTGCATGCTCGGCAGCGGCTGGAGCGTGACCGGGCGCTCCAATCTGCCGCCCAGGGACGGGGTGCGCGATTTCCCCGTGGGCCGGATTTTGCTGGAGAAGGGCGGGAACCGCATCGTGGCCAACTACTGGTTCGAGCAGCGCGGCCGTGCCGTGACCAACGAGTTTCTGAACAAGTGGCTGCTGTTGTGGGATGCCCTGACCCTGGGTCGCACCGACGGCGCGCTGGTGCGCGTCGAGGTGCTGCTGCGGCCGGGGCAGAGCGTGGATGACGGCCAGAATCTGGTCGACGACATGGTGTCGCGCATCGTCCCGTTGCTGCCGGACTACGTACCGGGCCGCGACGGCGGGAATAAAGGTTAGGAGGGCGACATGTTCAAGGAACAGATCCTCATCATCACCAACCTGCTGCTCCTGGCCGACGGCCTGGTCATCATCACGGGCGCGTACGCGGCCTGGCACATCTGCTGGGAGATGTCGGGCGGGGATTTCGGCATGTCGCACTGGGTTTTCGTGACCATGGTGCTCTCGCTCATGTTCCTGAACAGCTTCGTCATGGGCCGCCTGGGCTTCTACAGCGACCGCTTCGCTGTTGGCTGCCTGGAGGGCCTGCGCAAGGTCACGCTGGCCGTGGTCGTGGATTTTTCGGTGCTGACCCTGGGCATCTTCATGCTCGAACCCGAAGGTATAAGCCGCCTCTACATCGGCATCTACGGCTGGATCGTGTTCTGCGGATTGCTCATGGTGCGCATGCTGGCGACCAGCTTCGTGCGCCAGCGTACGCTGCACAGTCCGCAGGTGGAGCGGGTGCTGCTGGTCGGCAGCCGCGACCGCGTGCAGGCCGTGAAGGACGCGCTGCTGGCCCAGCAGGGCTGGGGACACAGGCTGGAGGGCTGGCTGTCCTACGGCGACGCGCAGGAGATCGACTGCGTGCCGCACCTGGGTGCCCACGACCGCCTGCGCGAGGTGCTGCTGCGGGACGATTTCGACGAGGTCATCTTCGCCCTGCCTCCCGACGCGCCGGTCAAGCTGCTCGACAAGATCGAGAGCTGCCGCATGCTCGGCATCACGGCCCGCATCGTGCCCGGCATGTTCGACCCGGGCGAGGCGGTGCGCGGGTTGACCGTGGAGCACGTCGGCAACGTGCCGACCCTGGCCGTGTACGGCTCGCGCATCAGCACCTCCGGGCTCTTCTACAAGCGTATTCTCGACCTCTTCGGTGGCGCGGTGGGCTTCGGGATCTTTCTGGTCATGCTGCCCTTCGTGGCCCTGGCCATCCGGCTGGACTCGCCGGGGCCGATCTTTTTCCGGCAGACCCGCGTGGGTCGCAACAACCGGCATTTCGAACTCTACAAGTTCAGGACCATGTTCGCGGACGCAGAGGCCCGCAAGCAGGAGCTCATGTGTCGCAACGAGATGCAGGGCTGCATGTTCAAGCTTAAGGACGACCCGCGCATCACGCCGGTGGGGCGGTTTCTGCGCAAGACCTCCCTTGATGAGTTTCCGCAGTTCATTAACGTGCTCTGCGGGGACATGAGCCTCGTGGGCACGCGGCCCCCGACCCCCGACGAGGTGGGTCTCTATGAGCCCTGGCAGCGCAGGCGCATCTCCATGAAGCCGGGCATCACCGGCCTGTGGCAGGTCTCGGGGCGCAACAAGATAAATGATTTTCAGGACGTGGTCGCTCTGGACCTGGCCTATATCGACGGCTGGCGGTTCATGCACGACATCGAGATACTTTTTAAGACCGTGCGGGTTGTGCTGGCCCGCGACGGCGCATCCTAGTCAAAGAGGAGTATGCATGCGGCGGATTTTCTGTATTCTACTGGTGGGTCTGATGCTTGGCGCGTGCGCGTCCAAGGACGAACGCAAGGCGGAACTGTTCCAGAACGGCCTGAAGCTCGAACAGGCTGGCCGCATCGCCGAGGCGCGGGTCGAGGCCAAGAACATCATCAAGATCGACCCCAACCATGCCGGGGCCTACCTGCTTTTGGCCCGCTGCGCCCTCACGGACCAGAACTGGCGCGAGGCCTACGCTGGCTTTCAGCGTGCGGCGGAGCTTGAACCGGAGAACATCGAGGCCCTGCTTGGCGTGGGGCGGATCTACCTGCTCTCGGGGGACACGTCCAAGGCCGAGGAGCTCTCGGGGCAGGTCCTGCGCATCGACCCGGACTCCAGGGACGGCAAATTGCTGCGCGCCGGGGCCATGCTCCGCGCCAAGCGTTTCGGCGAGGCCGAGGCGCAGCTTGAGGTCGTTTTTGCCCATGATCCGCACAACGAGGACGCGCTCATCGCGCTTTCCGTCATTTACGCGGAGACCGGGCGTTTGGAGGAGGCCCTGGACGTGGTGCGGCGGGGCATAGAGGCCCGGCCGGACAGCCGCGTGCTGCATTTCAGGGCCGCGAATCTGGCGGCGGACAGCGGCGACATGCCCGGCGCGGAGAGACATTTACTCAGACTCAAAGAGCTCGACCCCGAAAATCGCGGGGTCATGGTCCTCTTGGCCAGCCTGTACGAGCGCATGGGCGACGCGGCGCGGGTGGAAGGGATCCTGACCGGGATGCTCGAAGCGGACCCGGCCTCGGAAGAGGCGCGCCTGCGGCTGGTGGAGTATCTGGCCCGCCACGGCAAGATTGAGGAAGCCCAGGCCCTGGTCGCGCAAACGCCGAAAGGGCCCACGCCCAAATTGCGGCTGGCGCTGGCCGCCGTGCACGCTGCCGCCGGGGACATGCCCGGAGCCGAGACGGTCCTGGCTGAGCTGGCCGCGGACAAGGATGCGGGACCGACGGGCATCGAGGCGCGGCTGCGGGTCTCGGAGATCAAGCTGCGCCGGGGCGACCGCGACGGGGCTCTGGCCGAGGTGGACGAGGTGCTGCGCGTCAACCCCACCGACGCCCGCGCCCACGCCGCGCGCGGCCGCATCTTCATGCTCCAGGATCGCTTCGAGGAGGCCCTGGCCGAGCTGCGCATCGCCCTGCACGATTCCCCCGACGACATGGCCGTGGTCGTGCTCATGGCCCGCGCGCAGTTCGCGCTGGGCAACACCCTGTCCGGGGTGGAGGCGCTGCGGTCGTTCCTGCTCAAGAAGCCAGACGCCCTGCCAGTGCGTCTGGAGCTGGCGGCGCACCATCAGCGCGCCGGGGAGCCCAGCGCTGCGCTGGGCGTGCTGCAGGGCGGGGCGGTGCACGGGCAGATGCCAGCCCAGCTCCACCTGGCCATGGGTGACATCGAGGCCGGGCAGGGAAATTTTCAGGCTGCCGAAGCCCATTACAGGTTGGCTGCGCTGGAGCCCGAGGCGCTGACCGCCGCCCTGATGCGCCTGGGCGGCATGCAGGGCAGCCGCAAGGAGTGGGACGCGGCGCGGCTCGTGTTCGAGGAACTGCTGCAGTCCGATCCCGACGCCCACGGCGGGGCCGAAGGCGTGGTCGCGGTGAAGCTGGCGGCAGGGCAGGGCGAGGCGGCCCTGGCCTGGGCGGGTCAGCGCGCAACTTCCAGGCCTGCGGACCCGCTGGCCGCCGACCTGCAAGGGCGTACGGCCCTGCGTCTGGGCGACGTGGACGAGGCGGAGAAAGCCTTTCGCGAGGCCCAGCGGCGTGCCCCGGAATGGTCCGTGCCCTCGGCCAGGCTGGCCGGGCTGTACGCGTCCACTGGCCGCAAGGACACGGCTGTGGCTGAATGCCGCGCTGCGCTGGCCAAAAATCCCGATTCCGTGCCCGAGGCTGTGCTGCTGGGTCAGCTCTTGCAGCTCGGCGGGGAATCGGCCGAGGCCGAGGCCATCTACCGCAGACTCCTGACCCGCCACCCAGACCTGCTGCCTGCGGCCAACAATCTGGCCTACCTGCTGGCCACGGCGCAGGCACCCACTGCGGAGCAGCTGACCGAGGCCCTGGCCCTGGCCACGAGGGCCAGCGCAGGCGGCGACCCGTCGGCGCTGGATACTGTTGGCTGGGTACACTACCGCCTGGGCGACAAGGACGCGGCTCTGGAGTTTCTGCGCAAGGCCCACGAGTCCCTGCCCGAAGACCCGACCGTGACCTACCACCTGGCCAGGGTCCTGGTCGATGTGGGACAGACGGAGGAGGCGCGGGGGCTGCTCACGGCCCTGCTGGCCCGCACCCAGGATTTCCAGGATCTGGCGCAGGCCAGGGAGCTGCTGGCGGGTATCTGAGTTGTCCGGATTGGCAGTGCCGGAACGCAGTCTTGCCAGACTGGACGGGCCGGACAGGAAAGAGTCCGGCAGGTTTGGACTGGGGGCCTGCTCCCCGGCACCGGCTACGGCGCCCGCAGGCTTCGAAAATGGTCACAAAATAGCGGATGCATAGCCTTGGTCGCGAGTTCCATTCAGACATCCTGAGGGGTTACGCGATGGAGCCCGCAAGGATGTGGCCGACAAGACGGATTTCGGGGCGACAGATGCTATCCTACGGCATCGGACAGTCCGGTTCTCAAGAGTCGGGGGAAAGTGCGGGTAGTCGGCTAATTGCATGAAATTTAATGAAAAAAATTGTACTTGGTACGGAACTTTCATAAAGAACGCAGTCCCGGGGCGCAGGACCCCAAAAATCTATTCGGAGGAATATATGAAATCGGTGAAAATGTTTTTGGGGATGATGCTGTGCCTAGTGGTACTGGCGGGGCAGGCTCAGGCGGCGGTGACTTTGAATTTTGAGGGTGCCACAGATTTGGGTGAATACGGACAAACGCACAACGTCGAATTCACAGGTGAATGGAATCTTTCCAAGATAGATGGAAACACTCGGCTCTTGGCGTTGAATTTTTTCGAAGAGGATATTGAAGAAGATATTGTTGCGAATATCAATTTTCCAAGTTTTAAAGTTGATTTAGTGGAGGGATTTTCTTTTAATTACTCTCTTTCTAAAGGCGGATCAGCCGACGTTACGGGAATTGTCGACAATCGCCGTTTAACTGAAGAATTGACGGTTGGAAAAGACCATTTATTCTTCTCTACTTGGAGTGGTGCTTATCTTAGCTCCCTTGTTTTTACTTTGAAAGCCGGCGCGCTGACTGTTGACAATGTTAGCTTCACCCCCACCCCCCTCCCCGGTGCCGCCATCCTCCTCGGTTCCGGCCTGCTTGGTCTTATCGGCCTGCGCCGCCGCGAGATCATCTAGGTTGCACGCATTCTGATTTCATTCCGGTGTGAAAGAGAGTCTGGTCTCTCTTTCACACCGTGTTCTTCTCTGCATTCCGCGTTATTTTTGTTCCATTCTGCACTCAGTTCAGTCTAACTCCCGTCACAAAAATATTTTTTGGCCTTCAACTGGCAATTTGTGTTGCACAGTGTGCTCGCTTGTGCTACATGATGCAACATTACTGTATATTTTTGTAGCCAATGTCACGTCCGGGTCTTTTTTCGACTTTGGCCGAAGAGCGCCGCTCAACTAACAGAGGTACGGCATGCGAGTCTGGCTTCCCCATTGCATCTACAGGGTATTCCCTCTTTTTGTCGGCACCGTGGGCCTGGCCGGCTGCCTGGCCGGCAGCGCAGCCAGTGTGGCCCTTGGCGGAGTGCTGATGCTTTATAGTGGCGGGGTTTGTTATTTGCGGAAGGGGTAGAAGGCGGCGGTAAAGGAAGAGGTGGTGATTGGTGATTGGTGAATGTTGAATGGGGTAGAGGCGGGGATAGAGGCAGCGACAAGGCAGCGACGGAGCAGCGATAGAGGCAGCGACAGCGGCGGGCATTTTTTCTTGTCCCTGCATCCATCCTCCTCCCATCCATTCACAAATCACCAATCACCAATCACCAATCACCAATCACCAATCACCAATCAAAAGGAGCCAACCAGTGCTGGATTCAAGAAGATCGCCGCGCAGGGCGTCCCTGACACGGTGCACGGTGGAAAAATGTTTTTCTGAGAACGGCAAGATTCCTTCACGTACGGTCAACTACAGCGCTACGGGCCTCATGCTCGAGCTGGATTATCCGTTGAGTCCCGGTGATGGCATCAAGGTTTTTTTCGCCCCGGACGCCGAGGAGGCCAGTCTCTATGGCACGAGCTGCTGCCTTGGCATGGTGCGCTGGTGCAGAACCCAGGACGGAAGCTGCGGCGGGTTCTATGGTGTCGGGGTTGAGTTCGTGAACCAGGCTGCGCGGGGATATGGTTATTAGTTTTACGCCTAACACGTAACACCTCACACCTCCTCTCTTCCCTACTGTTCCACTCCGCAAAAGGTAGAGTTGTTACCCCTGCCTTGCATGTCGTAGTGGTCCCGCCATGCAAATGGTCAACAACATCCACGACGCCCTTTTCCGAGAGACAATGAGTCACCGCGACGTGGCGGCAGATTTTCTTCGACAGTATCTGCCCGAATCCGTCATCAGGCATATTCGTCTCGAAACCCTGGCCATCTGCAAGGACACCTTCGTGGCCCCGGACCAGACAATGCACCACTCGGATCTGCTTTACGAGGTCCGACTGAGCGGCGATAAATCTGCCTTTGTCTACTTCCTCTTTGAGCATAAAAGCAGGCCCGATCGTTTCGTGGCGCTGCAGGTGCTGCGCTACATGCTCGAAATTTGGGAGCTGGATCGCAAGCAGCACAGATCCCGCAAGGGTTTGCCGCTCATCATTCCCATTGTTGTTTACCACGGTAAGACCCGGCAGAAGGCTGTCCGCCTTGGCGAGCTTGTGGAACTACCGGACGCGTGTCTCAAGACATACATCCCGGACTTCGACCTGGCCTTGCACGACTTTTCGCCTGGCTCGGAGGAGCAGATCAAGGGCTCCATCATCGTGCGTCTGCTGTTGACCTGCTTCCGCGCCAAGAACGACCCCAAAACCGTCGGACATGTGCTCGACATTTATCGGATTCTAAGCGAACTCGACGACGACGAAACGTCTCTGCGCTGGGTGCAGGTCATCTTCCGTTACCTGCTCCAGACCATGGACATAGAGGAGAACGTTATGCATGATGCGGCTGAACTGCTTCTCTCATCAACAAAGAAGGGTACACTCATGACGCTTGCCGAACGCCTGCTCAGCAGAGGAAAACAGGAAGGTCGCCAGGAAGGTCGGCAGGAAGGTCGGCAGGAAGGTCGCCAGGTAGGACGTCAGGAAGGACGTCAGGAGGGTCGGCTGTTGGTGCTTGAGCGGCTTCTGGCCAAGCGTTTCGGACAGCACGTGCTGGATATCCGGGTCCAGGAGCGTCTGCGAACGGCCACGCCCGATCAGCTGGACCTCTGGGCCGAGCGCATCCTTGACGCCAGAGCCTTTGAGGATGTTTTCCGGGACTCTTCGGAAGGTCCGTCATGACGCTTGCGAGGGCGGCCACGCAGGGCCGCCCCTACGTTGTGGCGTTGATATGATGATGTGATTGCGGTGCGATACCTGTTTGGGCGAAAAATTTTTCGCCCCTACGGAATCACGGAAATTTCCCGCCCGATCATGACCACGGCGATACGTCGCGTAGGGGCAGACCTATGTGTCTGCCCTGTTTTTGTGTCTGCCCGATTTCGTGGTGCGGCCGTACGGCCACGGGGGCAGAAGAATCATCCCCCATCACACCAACAAAAAGACCCTCGGATCCACATGGAGCGCTTCGGCCAGCTTGCGGGCGTTCTTTTTGCCGATGGGGCGCTTGTTGTTCTCCATTTCCGAAATATGCCTTCTGGGGATTCCCGTTGCGGCGGCCAGTTGCTCCTGGGTCATCCCTTCCCGAAACCTGGCCCCGGCAAGAAATGCGCCCGGGAGTTCCTGCTGCGATACGTTCAGGGCTTCGCGCCAGGGAACGGTAGAGGCCGCGATGGAGGCATCGATAGAATCAGCGACGGAGGCATCGATAGAACCAGCGATGGAGGCATCGATAGAACCAGCGACGGAGGCATCGATAGAATCAGCGACGGAGGCATCGATAGACACCCCCATTTGGATTGCCTTTCCCGTTGCCTTTGTCGCTGCCTCCGTCGTTCTCCGGTCGTTGCCTTTCCCGCTGCCTTTTCCATTCACCACTCACCATTCACCATTCACTAGTCGCCTGCCGCATCAACGCCGCCAACATCTTGCACGCCGGGCAAAGGTGTCACCGCTTCCCAGCCGGTGCGCTCGTGTTCCGCTTCCCATAGATCCCGAGTCTTCTGCATGTTCATCCACAGGTCCGGCGAAGTGGCGAAGGCACGGGAAAGCCTCATGGCCATGTCCGGGGTGATGCCGACCTTTTCGTTGACCAGGTTGGAAAGATGCTTGCGAGAAACGCCCAAGTGTCCAGCTGCTGCCGTGACGGTCAGCTTCAACGGTTCCAGGTACATCCGGAGCAAAATGCCTCCGGGATGGCTTGGCTTGCGGGTTCTGTTCTGCATATGGCCTCCTAGTGATAGTCGAGATAGTTGATGACGTAGACGTCGCTTCCTTCGAACCGAAAGGTAACCCTCCAATTGCCTGACACTTTTACAGCCCAGTGATTCGCCAGTGAGCCTTTGAGCGGATGGAGGGCTGAACCTGGAAAATTCATGTCTTGCGGATCCCGCGCAGCATCCAGAAGGTCAAGAATGTCTTGCAACTTACTGGCATGTTTGGCCTGAATTCCTTTTGTGGTTCCGGTTCGGAAAAAGGCTTCAAGCCCCTTGTGTGCGAATGTCTTTATCATGATTTGTAACCATATTGGTTACGGCTGTCAAAGCCGATGCCCTGCTTGAATGAAAACCACATAAACGACCACGCCATATCTTCAATTGCCTGGGTCTCTGAGATCAAGAACACATCTGCCTCCATCCTCGCCTCCATCCCCGCCTTTATCCCCCTCCCATCCCCGCCTCTACCCCTGACCCAGCCCAAATACGGGGCGGCAGCCTGGTAACGCTGGAACTTGCGGGACCGCTTGGTTTTGATAACCGAAAATTGACCAGGCAAAGTGACCTGCTCGGCTCTTTTCAGACCAGTCGAAACTTGAGATAGGTTTCTCCCTCAACCACGAGGGAACTGATGAAAAAGGGACGATTTTCCGAAGAGCAGATGGTCGGCATTCTGCGTGAAGCTGACCGTAGTCCGGTGGC
>JAHIQM010000004.1 GCA_018902545.1 Pseudomonadota bacterium
CCATGCAGACCGCTCGCGCCACGGAGGAGATCCGAGGCAAAATCCAGGGCATCCAGGGCGCGACCGGGGTCACGGTAGCGGAGATCCAGCAGGTCAGCCAGGTCATCAACGATGTGGACTCCATCGTCGGGACCATTGCTGTTGCGGTGGAAGAGCAGTCCGTGACCACCCGCGACATCGCCGAAAACGTGGGACAGGCCTCCCAGGGCGTTCAGGAAGTCAACGAGAACGTGTCCCAGGCCGAATCCGTGACCCGAGACATCGCCAAGGAAGTGTCCTCCGTGAACCAGGCCTCCGGGGCCATCGCCCAGTCCGCCGAAGCGGTGCAGCGCAGCTCTGAGAACCTGAGCGGACTGGCCCGCGATCTCAACGCCATGGTCGGCAAGTTCAAGATCTGAGTCTGCCTGGATTGGCGGCAGCACAGGTTCAAGCAAGCCCGGCCTACAAAGCCGGGCTTTTTCTTTGCAAGGAAGGTGGCGCGGGTTTTCGTTTGCGTGGAGAGGCGGGCGCGGGTTGGTCCGGTCAGGCCGCTTCGAAACTCCCTCGCGGGCCTCGTACGGCGCAATCGCTGCGTGCAGGGCGAAAAAGCGGAGCAAGACGAACGGCAACGATTCCGCCAACGATGCCTGGCTCAGTCAGACAGTCGAAGCAACCTGACCGGACCAACCCGCACCCGCCACGGTACTGTGACGCGTTATCAAAGCGATATGATGGTGTGCGTTGCATCCAGGGGATCAAAAAGTAGATGCACCCGGAACCGGAATGCCGTCGCGGATGCGCAGCGAGAAATCCGGATCATCGCCCAGGGCCTGGGCACGGGCATTGATGTGGCTGATCCGCTTGAGCTCGGCAAAGGGCAGCCGGGTGTCGAGCATGCCGCGCTCATAGGCCATCTCGTCCAGGAAGCCGTTGACCAGTATGCGCCAGTCAATGCGGGCGTCGCTGGTGTAAGGGCGGGCGTGACCGCGGATGTTGGTCGTGCAGTTGCTTATGAGGGCGTTGTACCACTGCGGGCGCGCATAAAGCTCGTTGATGTGACGCAGGTACTGCAGAAAAACGGGCCCCGCCACGTCCGGGTTGAAAGCCAGCCGATACAGGTACACATCCTCATTGCGGTAATTGGTGCGCAGTCGGATCAGGTCGCGCTCGTCGCCCAGCACGTAGGTCAGCTCATACTGACGGAAGAAACCGCGCAGCGAGGAGTATTCCTCGCCCACGGTCTTGCGGGTCTCGATGGAGATGCACACGAAATCCTGTTCCCCGAACTGGAAGCTGAGCATGGTGTGCGCGATGAGCTTTGAGCCCCAGTAGACCTGAAAAAGGTCCACGGCTCGAAGCTCCGAGAGGCGCACGGTCTTGTCGTAATGGCGGACGGTGTACTCGGTTTCCGAGGTATAGTCGCAGTTGCGGATGTTGCGCAGGGTGATGAGATCGCCGCTCAATTCGGCCCGGGGCAGCACGGCGACATCGGGTTGCCAGTCCCTCGTGTTGGACGGTTCCAGGGCGAACCACCAGAGCAGGATCAAGCAAAAAAGGGACGCAAAGACAGTCAGACGGAACCTGCGCAGAAACAGCGTCCCGAATAGGAGCCCCCCTGTCGCCGCCGCTGCGGGAACGGGCCAGGGCTCCGGCAGGTCGCCGTAATAGACGGCCAGCACGCTCCAGCAGAGCACACCGAGCTGCGCGAGATAAAGGAACATCTTGGCGACGATCCGGGCCGTATTGCGCATGAAATCGCGCTCCTTACTGGTCATCTGACCAGCGGTAAAAGCAGCGTCTTTTTTGCCAGCAGTGTCTCAAAATCCCCTGCCGGCACTGGCGGACTGGCGAGATACCCCTGTAACACGATGGACCCCATAGAGGCCAGCAGGCTGCGTTGCTCCTGCGTTTCAACGCCTTCGGCGACAAGGCTCAGATTGAGGGTCTGGGCGAGGGACACGATGGCCGCGACAATGGCGCGGCTGTCGGGATCTTCGGTGATGTCCCGCACAAAGGAGCGGTCGATCTTCAGCCCGTCGATAGGCAGGCGCTTGAGGTAGGACAGGGAGGAGTAGCCGGTGCCGAAATCGTCGAGGAAAAAGGTTCCGCCCGCTTCGCGCAGGGCCAGCAAGGTCGTCTCGGCCTTGGCCACGTCGCCCATGAGCATGGACTCGGTGATTTCGAAATAGAGGCTGCCGGGCCGCAGCCGGGTGTGCAGCAGAACCTCGCGCAGGGTCGCGACAAGGTCCGCCCCGGCGAACTGACGCGAGGAGATGTTCACGGACATGGTCAGGTCATGCCCGGCATCCTGCCAGAGCCTGGCCTGGTGGGCCGCCGTGCGCAGCACCCAGTCGCCCAGGGGCAGGATGAGCCCCGAGTCCTCGGCCAGGGGGATGAATTCCGCCGGGGAAATGAGCTTCCCGTCATGCCTCCAGCGGATCAGGGCCTCGGCCCCGAGAATCAGCCCGCTTTCCATGTTCACAAACGGTTGATAGAATAGCTCGAACTCTCCTTTTTCAATGCCCTTGCGCAGCTTGGACTCCAGCGAAATGCGCCGATGCGCGACGACATCCATTTCCGGGGTGAAATACTGGTAGTTGTTGCGGCCCAGGCTCTTGGCGCGATACATGGCCATGTCCGCGTTCTTGATCAGCTTGGGTCCCTCAGTGCCGTCGTCGGGGGCGATGGTCAGGCCGACGCTGGCCGTGACGAAGTACTCCACATCCCCGTGACGGAACGGCTCTTTAAGGGCATCGAGCACGCGGGTCGTGATATGGCTGGCTCCATCGATGGACTCGATCTCCGGGAGCAGGATCAGGAACTCGTCCCCGCCAAGACGAGCCACCGTGTCCCCGCTGCGCAGCAGATTTTCCAGACGCCGGGAAAGCTCCACCAGCAGCTCATCGCCCACGCCGTGCCCCAACCCGTCGTTGATGGTCTTGAAATTGTCGAGGTCGAGGAAAAGCAGGGCGAGCTTGCTCCCACTGCGCTCAAGCTGCGCCAGAGCCATGCGCAGCCGGTCGCCGAGCAGGATGCGGTTGGGCAGTCCGGTCAGGGCGTCGTGCTGCGCCTGGTATTCCAGGGCGTCCTGCTGGCGCCTCAGTTCGGTGATGTCGTGGAAAATGGAGACATAGTTGGTGGTCTGTCCCGCTTCGTTCCTGACCGCGGTAATGGTCAGCCATTCAGGATAGGACTCGCCGTTCTTGCGGCGGTTCCAGATTTCTCCGGCCCAATGGCCCTCCTCCACCAGCTTGCTCCACATATCGCTGTAGAAATGCTGCGGGTGCCGGTCGGACTTGAGAATGCGCGGATTGCCGCCCACCGCCTCCTCGGCGCTGTACCCGGTGATGATGGTGAAACCGGGGTTGACCTGCTCGATGGTTCCGTGCGGGTCGGTGACCACGATGCCCTCGACGGTGTTTTCGAAGACTTTGGCCGCGAGCAGCAGTTTTTCCTCCGCCTTCTTGCGCGAAGTGATGTCGCGGACCACCGCCAGGAAAAATTCCGGATGCGTGCCCTCGCCCCACAGCGGAGAGATGGTCGCCAGCCCCCAGAACACGCTGCCGTCCTTGCGCACGTAACGTTTTTCCAGGGTGATTTCCTTGTGTGTCTTGGCGACGAGGGTTTGCATGGCGTCCTCGGAGATTGGCCAATCCTCCGGGTACACAAGGTCGCGCGGGGTGAGGGCGCCAAGCTCCGAGGCGGAATACCCCATCAGGTCCGAAAACTTCGCGTTCACCTTGATGAAACGGTGCGTTGACCCATCAAACTGCGCCACGCCCACGCTGGCCATTTCGAAAAAGGCCCTGAAGCGGCGTTCACTGGCAGACAAGGCCGCAGTACGCTCCCGCACCTGCCGGCTGAGCCGGGCGTTGAAATAGAAGAGCATGGCCGTAACCACGGTCCCCACGACCAGGAATACCGCCAGAACGGAAAGCGCCGTGGTGATGTGGCGCTGTTTCCCTACGCGCAGGCTTTCCTTGAATTCAGGGTAGAGAAATCCGGTCAGGTCGTGGTCCGCCCCCATCATTCCCAGCTTGACGTACAGGCCGGCGATATGCCGCCAGCGTTCGGGGTTCATGTGCCCGATCTCCACAAAATCGGGACGGATCAGCTCGCGCATGGCCCGGGCCTCAAAAAGAAGATACTCAAGCGAAAGATTCGGGGCATAGCGGTCGCGGATCAGCCGGGCCATCTCCTCCGGGTTTTCCATGGCGTAGCGCCAGCCGCGCTGCACCGCCCGCAGGAAGGCCTCGACCCGCGCCGGATGCTTGCGCACCAGGGCCTCGGTGGCGACCAGACAATCTCCGTAAAAATCTATGCCGTAATTGATGGGCCTGATGAATGCGGCGGGAACGCCGCGTTCCTGCATGAAATAGGGCTCGCTGGTCAGGTAGACGCTCATGGCGTCAACCCGCCCGGCCACGAGATCGTCGATGCTCCAGGAATGCGGAACCCGTTCAATGCCGTGCAGAGGCACCCCTTCGCTGACCAGCATGGCCAGGCACTCCGGGTCCGTCGCGGGCGTAAGCATGACCCGTTTGCCACGCAGATCATGAGGGGAATCGAAGCGCGCCTCCTTGACGGTCATGAGCACATTGGGCGAATGCTGGAAAATGGCGGCCAGGGCGACCAGGGGCATGCCTTCCTGACGCTTGATGAGAATGGCCGGGGAATCCACGGCGAAATCGGCCGTGCCGGTGACCAGCGTCGCGGACGGATCCAGCCCCGGCGCGCCCTCCAGCAGTTCGACCTGCAGCCCCTCGTCCCGGAAATACCCCTGCGCCACGGCCGCATAATACCCCGCGAACTGGAACTGATGCCGCCATTTGAGCTGCAGTCGCACTGTCTGAGTCTGGGGCGGAGCCGCAAACACGATGCTTGAATAGGCAAAAAGAAAACTTGCCAGAACGCAGATGAGAACTCGTCTCGAAAAGACCGAAACAGGCTGCGCCACGGGCAGCCCGGCGGGCCAGAGGAAACAGGATCGCGTACTCATGAGGAAAACCTACCATCCCGACACGAGGGGTCAAGAGCAAACACGCCTTCCTCCTAGCCGGGAGGCAATATTTTTTCTGATGACCGCTGAAGCCTTCCCGTGTAGGCGAGGCAGACCCTTCTCACAGGATACAGACATGACCAACAACGATATTTTGCGCCGATTGCGCTATGCCCTGAACCTCGATAACGCCGGGATTGTGCGGCTCTTCGCCCTTGGCGGGCATCCCCTGAGCGAAACCGACCTCGACATTCTGCTCAAAAAAGACGACGAGCCCGGATTCGTTGACTGCCCGGACGTGCTTTTGGCCGCCTTTCTGGACGGGCTGATCACCGCAAGGCGCGGAGCGCGGGAGTCCGCCCCCGATACAGCGGAAACCCTGAACAACAACCTGATCCTGCGCAAGATCCGCATCGCCCTTGAGCTCAAAGACACGGACATGGTCCGCATCCTGGACGCGGGCGGCATGGACATATCAAAATCCGAACTCTCGGCCCTGTTCCGCAAGCCGGGGCATCGCAATTTCGTGTATTGCCGGGATCAACTGCTGCGCAAATTCCTGAGCGGCCTGGCCACAATCTCGCGGGAGGAACTTTAATGATTGAATTCGGCAAATCGGCGACCCTCAAGGTCATGAAACTGGTCACGGGCGGAGCCTACCTCGATGGCGAGAACCTGGGCGAGGTCTTTGTGCCCAAGCGCGAGCTTCCGGCGGGCACGGCGGTCGGCGACAGCTTTAGCGTCTTTCTGTACCGCGACTCCGAGACCGTGCTCACGGGCAGCATGAACAGACCCAAGGCCGAAGTCGGCCAGTGCGCGTTCATGAAGGTCGTAGCCGTGGCCAAGTCCGGAGTCTTTGTGGACTGGGGCCTGCCCAAAGACCTTTTTGTTCCCACAAGCGAGCAGTACAAAGCGCTTGAGGAAGGACGCTCCTACGTCATCCTCGTGTATGTGGACGAGCGCACTGGACGCCTGGCAGGCACGGCCAAGCTGCATTCCTATCTGAACGAAGACGGAACCGGATTCGCGCCGGGTCAGGAAGTGGATCTGCTCATCAGCGGCTTCTCGGAACTGGGCTTCAAGGCCGTCATCAACAACACCCACCTTGGCCTCGTCTTCCGGGACGATGCGCCTGCGGAGCTGCGCTACGGCCAGCGCATGAAGGGTTTCGTCAAGGCCATTCGCCCGGACGGCAAGATCGACCTGTCCCTCTTGCCGCCCGGCAGGAGCGGCCTGGACATGCTCGGGGACCGCATCCTCGCCCATCTGGCGGAATGCGGGGGCAGCACCGACCTGACGGACAAAAGTCCGGCCGAATATATCGCCGCCGCCTTCGGGGCCAGCAAGTCCAACTACAAAAAAGCGCTGGGCCGCCTCTACAAACAAAAAAAGATCAGCATCGAGGCGGACCGGATCGTGCTGCTCTGAGCCGGATTTGAAGACGCGGGTTGAAATGATCCCTGAACAAAAGAGCCGGAGGAAGTTCCCCCGGCTCTTTGCTGTTCATGGAGCAAATATGTCCCGCCCCCGTTACCAGCGGCGGTCATCTGATTTCACAGTGACAGCGACCGGACGACGGCCCGACCCTGGCGAAAGCTCGCGAAAAACGGCCCTTGAATCAAAACGGGAAATGTTCTGCAGTCAATTGCTGTAATTTTATTTCACTCTCAGGGCTTTTGGTAGCCACCGCCCATAATTCATGGAACGTTCCACCGCGACGTTTGCACATGACTGCGGAAAATCCGCATGCGCGCAAATGATCCGTCAGCACACGTTGTGTAAAACCACAACGATGAGCCATGTACAATCTGCCTCTGCTCAAAAGTAGCCTGTGTCCATAAAGCACATCCAATGGGGCGACAGGGCCGGAAGGAGAAACATAAATAGGTTCTACAAGTTTATCTTCCGCAACAAGAGCGCAGACACTTTGCAGGTCCGGACAAGTCAAAACCAGGAAACCTCCGGATTTGAGAACACGTAAAAATTCGGATAACGCACTCGGAACTTCATGCGCATAAACATGTTCTATATTATTGCTAGAAAAAACTGCGTCTACGGAGGAAGACTCGACAGAAGTCATATCCGTGATTGTGCCAACGATGTCAGGCTTCATATTAACATCTATATCTAGACGTATTTCCTGCCATAAGTCCGTATTAAATCCTATTGTTGTCTTGCTTTTATATTTACTCCCACAACCAACATGAAGAAATTTAAGCATGACATTCCTTAACTAAAAAACAACCAACACTGAAGAAAGAAATCGATATCGCATGGGAAATACACGAACAATCACTATAGCGGCAAGTGAATATTTAATTTCAAATTAAAATACGGTTGAATATGTAGAAAATAGACTATCCGCCCCCCTGAAATCCGTACTAATATTCCTGGGATTCGCGGATAAATTTGGCCGGAAACGACCTGAAATTTAGTCACAGCAGCCGCAGCGTCGCGGCCACGGGCATGACCAGAAACGGGAGGCGATAGCTGACGTTCACCCTTGGGCCAATCATACGGAACAGCCCTGAAAAAATACAGCACCGTTCGCACGACACCTACATTAATCCCCGCCCATCAAAAAGGCCAGCCTGACTGGTTCCATTTTTCACCGATAACGGGCATAAAATCTTGCTTTTCCAGACAGACTCCGACAAAAGCGGACTCAACACTTTTCCGGAGCCCACATGGCCAATATTCTCATCATCGACGACGACCAGGACTTTTCCCGTTCCTTCCAGCGGGTCATTGAACGCATGGGACACTCCTGCCAGGTCGCCCAGGGCATCATGGACGCGTTCGCCCAACTCAAAAACATGCACTGCGACCTCATCTTCCTCGACGTCAACCTGCCCGACGGCAACGGACTGGCGCACATCAAGCAATTCCAGGCATTCCCCTCCCTGCCCGAAGTCGTCATCCTGACCGGCGACGGGGATTCCGACGGCGCAGCCCTGGCCATCGTCAACGGGGCCTGGGATTACGTGGGCAAGCCCATCTCCGTAAGCAACATCACGCTCATCCTGCAGCGCACCATAGCCTACCGGACCTCCAAGGAGCAGAGCCGCCAGCCGCGCAAGCTCAAGCGCAGCGCCATCATCGGCGAAAGCCCGGCCATCATGAACTGCATTGAAGTCATGGGCAGAGCGGCGGGCAGCAAGGCCAACATCATCATCACCGGCGAGACGGGCACTGGCAAGGAACTCTTCGCACGCGGCATCCACGAAAACAGCGAAAACCCCGGCAAACTGGTGGTCATCGACTGCACGAACCTGTCCACCCATCTGGCCGAAAGTACCCTCTTCGGCCACACCAAGGGCTCATTCACCAGCGCCCATGAAGCCCGCGACGGTCTGTTCAAGCTGGCCAACAACGGCACTGTTTTCCTGGACGAGATCGGGGAACTGAGCCTTGAGCTGCAAAAATCCCTGCTGCGCGTGCTGCAGGAGCGCAAGTTCCGCCCCATCGGCTCGGAAAAGGAGGTCAGCAGCAATTTTCGGGTCATCGCCGCCACAAACCGCGACCTGCGCCACATGGTTGAACTGGGCCTTTTTCGCAACGACCTCTATTACCGCCTGAACGGACACCAGGTCGAGATCCCGCCACTGCGCGCTCGCAAGGAGGACATCCTGCTGCTGGCCGAATACTATACTGAAACAATCTGCCGCGAGAGCAACATCGCCGCCAAGACCCTCACCCCGGAATTTCTCAACGCCCTGCATGCCTATCACTGGCCGGGCAACGTGCGCGAATTCGTCAACACCATGGCCGTGGCCATCGACAACTGTCCGGACGAACCCTTTCTGTTCAGTCACCATCTGCCCGTGGACGTGCGCATCAGCATCGCCAAGAATGCCTTCCGCCATGACCCGGACAAGCAGCAGCCCGCCATGCTCGAACCGGGACGGCTGGACGGGGCCATTCCCCTGCCTTTTTCTCCAGGGGAGGAGCTTCCGGTGCTGCGCGAGGTGCGTGAAATCGTGGTTGGTCAGCTCGAGAACGCCTACATGCGCCAGCTCCTGAAGCTCTGCGACAACGATGTGCCCTCGGCCTGCCGCAACTCAGGGCTGTCCAGGGCGAGATTGTACGAGCTGCTTAAAAAACATTCCATCCGGCTCAAATGACCGGACCGTTCGCGTATGAGCGCGGCACGCATCTGGTCCGAGTTGCGAACACGAACCGACTTGACGCGATACGCTCCAAAGATACACAAACACTCCATCTTCAAACTGGGAGTTTTTCATGAATCGCTTCTCTCGATATTCGCTGCTGACCTTCCTCTTTGTGGCTGCTTCCTTCCTCTCCGGCGAGGTCTGGATGCAGGCGGTACGCCATACCTCCTTCTGCACCACATCCGCCTGTGACGTGGTCGGCGAATACATCCGTTTCGGCGAAGGCAACCTGATCAAGATGGGCGCGGCCTTTTTCTGGTTTCTGTGGGGTCTGGTCTTTTTCGGTGGCCGCTACGACAAGAAATGGATTTGGGGTCTGGCCACCCTGCTGCTGTTCGGAGGGCTGGCCTTTGACGGCGCGATCCTCGGATTCCAGTTCATGAGCCTCAAGGAGAAATGCCTGCTCTGCATCATCGTGGGGAGCGCCCTTTTCGTTGCCTTGTGCCTCTTCTCTTGGCTGCGCAAATCGCTCCTGACCGCGCTCCTGGGTGTGGCTGTATGGAGCGGCGGATTCGTCGGCAACGCCGTGCTGGACTTAAACGTCGTGCCGCCTGCGATCACCGATACGGCCTTCGCCACCTGGGAGACGGCTCCGGACAACGCGCCCCAGCATGTTCTCTTTTTCAGTCTGCACTGCGACCACTGTTCCAAGATCCTCGCGAACCTGTCCATCAACGCCCACACCTTGCCCGGCAAATGGCATCTGGTCAGCACCGACAACAAGGAAGACGACCTCTACCGCCTGGCCACGATACAGAACTCCAACGCGAGCAAGGAAAACCTCTTCCTGGAAGTGCTGCGCGTGGAGAGCATGGAGAAGATCGATCCCGCGCCCATTTCCGATGACCTGCGCCAGACCGTGCGCACGGCCCGCGCCTATTTCAAGATGAAGGGATTCTCCGGAGTGCCGGTGTTGGTGGTCATGGAGCGCCCGGGCTGGGAGATGGTGCTGCGCGGGGAAGGCAACATCACCGAATACCTGCGCATCCGGGGATTTCTGCAGCGCGAATTGCAGTTCCCAAGCCCTGCGCCCAAGGCCGAGGGGAACGCGACGACGGACTGAGCAAAGACGCAAGACCCGGCACACAAAAAAACCTCACCGAGAGCATTTCCCGGTGAGGTTTTTTATTTTTTGTCGCGCCCGAATCGCCGTGGTACAGCGCTATTCCTGCTCGCGCCGGATCCTGGCCCCGACCGCGCCCAGCTTGATTTCCATCTGCTCGTACCCGCGATCAAGGTGATAGATGCGGCGCACGTCGGTGCGGCCCGTGGCCGCAAGGCCCGCGAGGACTAGGCAGGCGCTGGCGCGCAGGTCCGAGGCCATGACCGTGGCGCCCTTCAATGTATCCACCCCGCGCACCATGGCGCTCTGCCCCGACAGGGTGATGTGCGCGCCGAGACGGGCCAATTCCTGCACGTGCATGAAGCGGTTTTCGAAAATCCCCTCGGTGATCACGCCCGCGCCCCGGCTGACGCACATGAGCGCCATGATCTGGGCCTGCATGTCCGTGGGAAAGCCGGGATAGGGCCGGGTGGACAGATCCACGCAGTTCAGGGGTCCGTCCACGGAGGCCGTCAGCAGGTCGCGATCGCCCTCGATGAACATGCCCATCTCGCGCAGCTTGGAGATCACGGCGTCTAGCGCGTCTACAGGGCAGTCGCGCAGGGTCAGGTCGCCCTTGGTCATGCCTGCGGCCACCAGATAGGTGCCGGCCTCGATGCGGTCCGGCATGACCCTGTAGGAGCAGCCGTGCAGGGATTCCACGCCTTCGATGCGCACGACGCTGGTTCCGTGGCCAGTGATGCGCGCCCCGCAGGTGTTCAGGAATTCCGCCAGATCCTGGATTTCCGGCTCGCGGGCCGCGTTTTCAATGACCGTCTCCCCTTCGGCCAGGGTCGCGGCCATGATCAGGTGTTCGGTGCCGCCCACGGTGGGAAAATCGAGATGGATATGAGCACCCTTCAAGCGGTCGCAGTTGCCGACGATATCGCCGCTCTCCAGCTCGAAGACGGCGCCCATCTGCTCAAGTCCCTTGAGGTGCAGATCCACAGGCCGCGCCCCGATGGCGCAGCCGCCGGGCATGGCCACCCGCGCCCGCCCGAGCCGGGCCAGAAGCGGCCCCAGGCACAGCACGGAGGCGCGCATGGTCCGCACCAGGTCATAGGGCGCTTCGGGCTTCAGGTCGCAGGAGTGCAGCAGCACATCCCCGTCATTATATTCGGCGCGGCAGCCGAGCAGTTCAAGCAGCTTGAGCGTGGTGGCGATATCGCGCAGATTCGGTACATTGGTCAGGCGCACCTCGCCCTCGATCAGAATGGATGCGAGCAGTATGGGCAGGGCCGCGTTTTTGGAGCCGCTGACCCGGATCTCTCCCTTGAGAGGCACGCCGCCTTCAATGACAAGTTTGTCCATATTTTCCTCAAATACCCCGCAGCTGCGGGATTTATGTTTTCTTGATGAATGCAGCGCGAACGGCGTCGCCCTCGCCGGGATAGACCGCATGATCCGATTCTGGAGCAACGGCGCTCCGCCATCTGTCCGGACGAGGCTCACTGCCTTCGGTCGCGGCCTGGGTCGGATGGGAATCGATCATGATCGGATGGGCGTGAACGTCGTACTCGGGCACGGCATAGCTGAATTCGATGGGAATATTGTTGGGATCGAAAGAGTAAAGCGAAAGGATGAATCCGTGGTCGGTGAGTTCCGAGGCCCAGAAGTCGTTGGCTTCCAGCAGATCCTTCAGGCGTTTGAGTTCATCGATGCTCTCCACCCCAAAAGACAGGTGGTCGAAAGCCGCTGGCCCGCGCACCGGCGCACCATGATCCTTCTCGGCGATAGACTGAACCCCGGGCCATTCGAAAAAGGCGATCATGTCCTTGTCCGTGATCTCGAAAAAATAGTGCCGGTATCCGGGATGGCCAAGGCCCACGACCAGACGCATGCCAAGCAGGTCGCGCCAGAACCGGACCGTACGATCCATGTCCGCCGTGACCATGGCCAGATGGTTGATGCCCGTGAATGCTGCCAAACGCCCTCCAAAAAAAAAGCAGAACCAGTTCTTATCCGGTTCTGCTGAGGTGTCAAATGGGGTGAGTGACGCGGCTTGAACGCGCGACATCCTGGGCCACAACCAGGTGCTCTGCCTACTGAGCTACACCCACCACAAAAAAATGCAGGAAAAAAAAGGGACAGACGAACTGTCCCGTATGGTCTAATGGGGTGAGTGACGCGGCTTGAACGCGCGACATCCTGGGCCACAACCAGGTGCTCTGCCTACTGAGCTACACCCACCATCCGACAGGGGAAACTCTCTACCCAAGGGCTCTGGCCCGGTCAAGCAAAAATCTTGTTCTCCCCAAAACCCTTGACAATGGGGTCAGGCTTTTTAATTGGAGCAATCAAAATTTCCAAACCAGAAGGAGCATCTATGTCCCAGGCACAACAGTTTGAATTCAAAACCGAAATCAAGCAACTCCTCGATATCATCACCCATTCCATCTACACGAGCCGGGAAATTTTTCTGCGCGAGCTGGTCTCCAACGCTTCCGACGCCCTCGACAAGCTGCGCTTCGAACAGTCCCGCTCCACCGAGATCGCCAGCCCCGACCTCGACTTGCAGATATCCATCACCACCGACGAAGAAAAGCGCCAGCTCGTCATCGCCGACACCGGCATCGGCATGACCATGGATGAACTGGTCGAGAACATCGGCACCATCGCCCACTCCGGGTCGGCCGAATTCATCCGCCAGGCCATGGCTGACCAGGCCAACTCCTCCAACATCATCGGCCGCTTCGGCGTCGGCTTCTACTCGGTGTTCATGGTCGCCGACAAGGTCACCATCCGTACCCGCTCCTTAAAGCCCGACTCCAAGGCCGTGGAATGGAACTCCGATGGTCTTGGCACCTATACCGTGGTCGAACTGGAAGAGGACTTGCCGCGCGGCACCACGGTGACCCTTGAACTCAAAGAGGATGGAAAGGAGTTCGCGGAAAAGAACCGCATCACCTCCATCATCAAGAAGCACTCCAATTTCATCTCCTTCCCCATCCTGGTTCAGGGCGAGAAAGCCAACACGGTGCAGGCCCTGTGGCGCGAGAACAAATTCTCCATCACCCCGGAGCAGTACACGGAATTCTACAAATTCCTGACCTACGACCATGAGGAACCCCTCGACTCCCTGCACATGAACGTGGACGCCCCGGTGCAGTTCTCGGCCCTGGCCTTCGTGCCCCCGCGCAGCCAGGACACCTTCGGCTTCGACCGCGACAACTACGGCCTGGACCTCTACGTGCGCCGCGTGCTCATCCAGAGCAAGAACAAGGACCTCATCCCCGAATACCTGGGCTTCATGCGCGGCGTGGTCGACACCGAGGACCTGCCGCTCAATATCTCCCGCGAGACCCTGCAGGAAAACCTGCTCATCCGCAAAATCGCCACCACCCTGACCAAGCAGATCCTCTCGCACCTCAAAAAACTCGGCCAGGACAAGGACCGCTACACCACATTCTGGAAAGAACACTCCAAGCGCTTCAAGCTCGGCTATTCCGACTTCGCCAATCAGGAGGCCTTCGGCGAGCTCCTGCGCTTCAACTCCTCCCGTCACGACAACAAGGACGGGCTCATCTCCCTGGAGGAGTACATCGAAGCCGCCAAGGACGGACAAAAAGAGATCTACTACATCTCCGGCCCCAGCCGCGAGGCCATCGAGCAGAACCCGCACCTTGAGATCTTCCGCGCCAAGGGCCTCGAAGTGCTCTACCTCTACGAGCCCGTTGACGAATTCGTCATGGACAGTCTGCGCAAGTTCAAAGACTGTGAACTCAAGGCCACGGAAAACGCCGATATCGCAAACATCGAAAAATTCGCCGACAGTGGCGAGAAAACCGACAAGCCCGAAGACCTGTCCCAGGAACAGTCCCAGGACATGGACCGCTTTTTAAAACGCGTGCAGCAGATCCTTGGCGACCGCATCACCGAGGCCCGCATCTCCAAGCGCCTGAGCCAGAGCCCGTCCTGCCTGGTCAGCCCGGATGGTTCCACCTCCCAGATGCACAAGATCATGCAACTGGTGACCAAAGACACCTCCATCCCCAAAAAGATCTTCGAGATCAATCAGGACCACAAACTGGTGCGCAACCTGCTCTCCGTCTTCGGCAAAAACGAGCAGGACGAATTCGTAGCCACAATCGTCGAGCAGCTTTACGAATCCGCCCTGCTCATGGACGGCTACCTCGCCGACCCGCACAAGATGGTCAACCGCCTGAACAAGCTGATGGAAGACTCCAGCGCCTGGTACAAGGAGCGGGAAGAAAAATAGGAGGGGGGAGAAGATGCCTCCGGCGGGCGGGACACGTCCCACGGGGACGCGTCCCCTGCACCCCATTCATTGTTTTTAAATTTATCAGCTCGGCACTTTTGAATTAATCCGTTTGAGATTGAAAAATCCCCCTAGGAAACAAGAGTTTCCTGGGGGGATTTTTCAATCTCACGAACCAAGGAGTCGGGTTGGTCGGTTTGTGTTGCGCCGACTGTCTGACTGAGACAGGCATCGTTGGCTTGTCCGTTGCCTGTCGCGCATCCACGAATTCCCGCCCTGCACGCAACGGTCAAGCCTTACGAGGCCCGCGAAGGAGTTTCGGCGCAGCACAAACCGACCAGCAAGGCTCCGCCGCACAGCACCGTCTTCCCATCTTTCCAGCAAACCCGCCCTAACAGCACACCTATCTTTCCTTACCCATCTTCCCAATCTGTTCCTTCAAAATATACTCTCCACGCCCGATATGCTGCCATAACGCAAACTGGTAAAAAGCGAATATTTGCCGTGGCATTGTCTGAACTTCAAAGAGAAGGGGTACTCTCGGTGACTAAAAAATTCTCGACGCTAAGGGCAGAGTTATCGCCGCAATCTCGCAATAAATCAGATGCGTTAGCTCGTACGATACTGAATGAAATGCCGCTGTATGAATTGCGGCATACCCTGGATCTCTCGCAGTTGGAAATTCTGGACAAATTTCCAGAAGGCGACGTGAGAATCACCGACGTTTCTTTCATAAAAGAAGTCGATCCCAAAAAATGACGAAACTCATTCAAACCGCTCCCGAGCACTCTTGATACGAACCAAGGAGTCGGGTTGGTCGGTTTGTGTTGCGCCGACTGTCTGACTGAGCCAGGCATCGTTGGCTTGTCCGTTGCCTGTCGCGCATCCACGAATTCCCGCCCTGCACGCAACGGTCAAGCCTTACGAGGCCCGCGAAGGAGTTTCGGCGCAGCACAAACCGGCCAGCCCGACTCCGCCGCTTAGCACCGCAATCATCCTCCCGGACGGACATCTTTCCCCGCCCTAGTCCCCGCTCTGCACATGCCACAACCCTGAATACACGCCGCCCGCCGCGACCAGTTCCTCATGCGTCCCGCGCTCGACGATGATGCCGTCCACGACCACCACGATCTCGTCGCAGTGCCGCACCGTGGACAGGCGGTGCGCAATGGCCAGCGTAATGCGCTCGGCGCGCAGGTTCTTCAGGTTGTTCTGGATGACCTCCTCCGTGCGCGTATCCACGCTGGAGGTGGCTTCGTCGAGGATCAGGAATTCCGGATCGCGCAGAATGGCCCGTGCCAGGGAGATGCGCTGCCGTTGGCCGCCGGAGAGTTTCATGCCCCGATCCCCGACCATGGTTTCGTACCCTTGCGGCAATGCAGCGATGAAGTCACCGGCTCCGGCCATGTCTGCGGCCCGTATGACGTCGTCATCCGTGGCAAGCGGGGATCCGAGGCGGATATTTTCGGACACCGTGCCGTGAAACAGATAGGCTTCCTGCGAAACATAACCGATGCGCCCGCGCCATGAGTCCAGGGTCACCGAAGACAGCTCGCGGCCGTTGGCCAGAATTTCCCCTTCCAATGGATCGTAATAGCGCAGCATGAGCTTGGCCAAAGAACTCTTGCCCGCCCCCGTGGGCCCGACCACGCCGAGCACACGGCCGCGCTCCAGGCGCAAATTTATTCCGCACAATACCTTTTCGCGCTCTGGATAGGCAAAGCAGACATCGCGGACCTCGACCAACTCAAGTCCGCCTTCAAGAGGCGAAGCCTTGGCCTGGTCGCGCACCGTGGGCGTTGTATCGAAAATCTCGTTAATGCGCAGGGCCGAGGCTTCGGACTGCTGGATCTGGTTGATGAGCATGCCGAAAACGAAAAGGGGCAGGATGAGGCGCATGGCCATGAGCACGAAGGTGGTGAAATCACCCACGCTGGGTCCGATGCCTGCGAATGTCATCCAGCCGCCCACGCCGATCAGAAGCGCATACCCCAGCCCCGCCACCCCGTAGAGCAGAGGCACGAATCGCGCGCGCTCACGGGCGGCGCGGATGGCGGCGTCGCGGTATTCCTCGGAGCGCAGGCGGATGCGCCCGGTCTGATGATCCTGGGCTGAATAGGCCTGGATGACGTTCATGCCTTGCAGGTTGTTTTCGAGGATTGAGTTGATGTCGCCCACGGCCTGCCGCGCCTTGCGGTACTGCGGGGCGACGCGGGTGGCGAAAAAGCGCACGGCCCAGATGGCGATGGGCATGGGCGCCAGGAGCAGCAAGGCCAGATGGTAGTCCAGCCAGAACAGGATGCCGTAGATGCCCGTGAACGTGATCAGCAGACGCACGATGCTGGTGGACGTGTCGGAAAAAAAACGCTCCAGATTGTCCACATCACCGGCCAGCACGGCCATGATGTCGCCGGTCTGGCGGGACTCGAAGTAGGACACGTCGAGCTTCTGGACATGGGTATAGAGGTCTACCCGCAGATCATGGCGAATCCGCTGCGCCGCAGCGTCGAGGGTGTAGTCGCTGACACTCTGAAATATTGCCAGCCCCGCGAAAGTGCCCAGTACCAGGAGTCCGGCCCAGATGAATTCACTCCCTGGCAGCGCCTGGCCTTCGCGCAAAGCCCCGGCCACAGTATCAACCACCCGGCCGACCACGAGCATGGGCAGCAGGTCGAAAAAGCGTGCCCCGGCATTGGCGGCAAGTCCTACGCCAATCCGCCGCGCATGGGGGCGGGCAAAACGCACCAACCGCCAAAGGGATCGGCCAAGGGCGTGGGTTTCTTGTGTGCTCATCAAATCTCCAATTATACTCCGCCCGAAATCAGACGGGAGGTCTTTGTCACATCAATACTTCGATCACGAAGTGTGCCTAAATCAGTCGACGAATCAAGGCAAAAATTTCAGTCATGGCGGAAAAATACTGCAGGACAATCATCAAAACTGCTGTTATCTGAGTTCCGGATTTCAGGTCAGCACGAAATAAATTTTTAATTTTCTCAAAAGTTCAGGCTGTTAACATTTTGAATGCATAAGGTAACGAACATGAACTCTGATTCCAAGCCCGTCGTGGTCATGCCCGTGGAGCGCAAGAACGGCACATTTGCATTGCGGCTCTGTCTCAGCCAGGGAGAGCTTTCCTTTGACATGATGAAACGCGTCATGGACGTCATGACCACATACGACCTGCCCACGCTGCGGGCCACCACCGGCCAGCGCATGAACCTGGAAGGAATTCCCGCGGACAAGGTTGACGAGATCGCGGCCGCGCTGGGCACAGTCGTGTCCAAGTGTCCTCCCGGCGTTTCCGTGTGTCCCGGAAACGTGGAGTGCAGGTACGGAAAACAGGAAACGCGGGAGCTGGGGCGGATGCTTTCAAGCCTGCTCAAGGAAAACGGGCCGTACCCGTTCAAGGTCAAAACCGGAGTATCCGGCTGCAGCTTCGGCTGCGGACTCAGTTTCGTGCGCGACATCGGACTGGTCGGCAAAAAATCGGGGTGGGATCTGTACTTCGGTGGTTCGGCCACGTTCAACCCCGGTCTTGGAATCCTGCTCGGCACAAAACTCAGCGCGGATGAAGTGCGGGATGCCGTGTGCAAAGCCCTGATTTTCTACAAAGAAAACGGCAAGAAAGGCGAACGCACCAGCCGTATGCTCCGCCGCCTCGGCCACGAGGTCGTTGCCGAAGCCCTGAAATAATCTTCACCCCAAAGCCCCTGGTTCGCATCAGGAGTTTTTTGGCCGATGGCCCGGTTTCGCCAACAGATGAGCAAACAGCTAGATGATCCTGCCAAGGCCCACGCCAAGATAAAGGGCCGCAAAACCAACCAGATTCTGCCCGGCGACATTGGCTGCGAGCCTCAGCCATTGCGCGTCGCCGGCTAGGGCGCCGCTCTCGAAGATGAACGTGGAAAACGTGGTGAACGCGCCCATGAATCCCGTCAGGATGAGAATCCGCGACTGCGCGGACAGAAAACCGCGCTCTTCGGCCAATATCCAGACCAGACCAAACAAAAAGCAGCCGAGAATGTTCACGGCCCACGTCCCCCACGGAAAATCCCGTCCCAGAATGTCATGGGTCAGACCCGAGAGCCAGTACCGGCACAGCGTGCCAAACGCCCCGGCCAGAGCGATCAAAGCGATTTTCGACATCATCTTCCTCACGAATGAAACATGTGTTCCCGTGTTCAGGGCAGGCCGAGCAGGCGGCTTGTCCCGGGCATTGCAAAACATCGGGGTCAGCGAACAAAAAAACCACGTCCAAGCGTGGTTTGAAGGCCGAAAAAAATCCTACCATCGCTGGTGCAAATGGAGGAGTCATCGGCGGCTGTCGCGGTTCAAGGGGGACCCCATCCCCTCTTTTCTAAGTATGCCTGGCGTGATTCGAAGTAAAGACGGTTTTCTGCGGTGCAGCGGCAACAGGCAACATTTGAAACTGCTGCCCGCACGGAAGAGTACTGCCCGGCTCGTAAGTGGCGTTATGGAGTCTCACTCGCTCAGATTCGTTGACCCCATTGGCTTGACTCCAGTGGCTTGACTGGAGATGTTAAAAAATCAGCGAGCAAGTGGCCTCCATCGTTCAGGGCGTGGAAGGACAGACAAGCACAGGAATCGCCGACAACATTTCGCAAACTCAGGCATCTCCCATGTACGATATTGTTCTCACCACACTCAATGCCCGGTATATCCACCCCAGCATCGGGCTGCGCTACCTGCATGCCAATCTGCGTGACCTGCAGCCCCGGGGCGTTATCCAGGAATTCACTCTTTCGGAGCAGCTGCTCGATATTGCTGAAAAAATCCTGGCGCATCGTCCAAAAATCATTGGCATTGGCGTCTATATCTGGAACGGGAGGGAATGCGAACAGCTGGTGCGTATTCTCAAAGCCCTTGCGCCTGAGGTGCTGCTTGTTCTTGGCGGACCAGAGGTCAGTCACTTTCCGCACCGCCTCGACTTTTCCCTCGCCGACCACGTGATCTGCGGCGAAGGGGAAGAACAATTTTATCAGCTCTGCTCCACCTATCTGACAGGCAGCACCGGGTTGCCACGGATCATCACGGCCCCTCCGCCCGATCCGGACCGCCTTGTCATGCCGTACGCCCTGTACACCGACGCGGATATCGCCCATCGGGTCACTTATGTGGAAGCGTCCAGGGGGTGCCCCTTTTCCTGCGAATTTTGTCTGTCCTCCATCGACAAGCAGGTCCGCTATTTTGACCCGGACCGGTTCCTGCGTGAACTGACCACGCTATGGGAGCGGGGGGCGCGCAACTTCAAGTTCATCGACCGGACTTTTAACCTGAGCATGCAGCGAATCGACCCGATCCTGGATTTTTTTCTGCAGCGGGAACCGCCGTTACTGGTCCATTTCGAAGTTGTGCCCGAACATTTTCCGGTTGAATTGCGGGAGAAACTTGCCCAGTTCCCTCCGGGCACCCTGCAACTGGAAGTCGGCATCCAGACCCTGAATGCGGATGTGGCCGCGTCCATTCACCGGCGGCTGGACATGGACAAGATCACCGACAACCTGCGCTTTTTGGAAGAACAGACCAATGCCCATCTGCATGTGGATCTGATCATCGGGCTGCCAGGGGAAAGCGCGGACAGCTTTGGCCGCAACCTGAACCGGCTGATCGGCCTGACCAGGGCGGAAATCCAGTTGGGCGTCCTGAAAAAACTGTCCGGCACCACCCTGAACCGACACGATGCCGTCCACGGGATGACCTATCTGCCATATCCCCCGTACGAAATACTGGCCAACGACCTGATTGATTTTACAGCCATGCAGGACTTGAAACGCATGGCCCGGTTCTGGGATCTGCTCTACAACAGCGGTAATTTTCATGGCAGCGTGCGCCTGCTGTGGCCGGATCAGGATGCCTATGCCGGATTTCTGCGGTTCTCGAAATGGCTGTACGGCGCGACCATGTCCACCTGGCAGATTGCCTTGAACCGCTTGGCGGAACTGCTTTTTGTCTACCTGACCGAGGAGCTTGGCCTGGCCAAAGATCAGGCGGCCAACGCCATTGCCGCCGATCTTCTCAAGGTCAAAGATCGACCTCTGCCCCTGGTGATTTCAAGCAACATGACTTTTCATCCCGCCTCCTTGGAGGCCAGGAATGCGCAGAGCCCTGGAAAGAGGCAGGCTAGGCATCTGGAGTGATGGCACACCATTCCCGCGCGCCTCTAACTCAGAAAAAAGCATATCCTTTTTTTTGTATATACAATGTATTGACGAATCTTGACTGACGTCATATCGGTGTAAAAAAGGAGAGTAGTCATGACCGCCACAGCATCCATCAATCTGCGTATTTCCGACGAGGAAAAGGCATTGATCGACCAGGCCGCCCAGAGCCTCGGAAAGAGCCGGACGGCCTTTATTCTCGAAAACACCCTGCGTCTGGCCGAGGAAGTCGTTCTTGACCGCACGCGCTTCACGCTGGACAGCACGCAGTGGGAACAATTCGGCGCAGCCCTGGACAATCCGCCTTCCGAAGAACAGATTGAGGGCCTCGTCACCCTTTTCAATGCCAAGGCCCCGTGGCAGCAACAGTGACCGAATCGTTTTCCGCCCCCACGCCCTTGACCGCATCACATGACGTATCCTCCTTTTCCTGCGCGGAGCCTTTGCTGGGTGACTGGTTGCGACATCGGGCAATGAAAAACCAAAGTTCCGGCGCAACCCGCACCTATGTGGTCTGTTTTGGCAACACGGTCGTCGGCTACTACTCCTTGGCCGTCGGCAGCATCGAGCACCGCTTTGTGGCAGGATCCATTAAACGCAACATGCCAGAGCCCATTCCCGTCATGATCCTGGCCCGGCTGGCGGTGGACCGGCGGTATGCGGGTCAGTGCATCGGCACGGGCATGCTGCGCGACGCCCTGCTGCGGACGCTCCAGGCGGCGGACATCGCGAGAATTCGCGCCATGCTCGTCCATGCCCTCAGTGAACAGGCTGCATCCTTTTATCGGAGGCGGGGGTTCACGGCGTCGCTTTTTGATCCGCTCGTTCTTTTCCTTGCCCTGGACCATGTCGGAATCCGGCTTGCCGGTTCATAAAGGCAAGGGGCACATCTTAGAGACCCAGACCCCAAAATGCCTGATACATACCAACCCGCCAATTTACTCAAATTGGCATACTTACCCGCAATTTCAAGAGTTTTATCATTGAATCACAATGTGTTAGACAGAAAAAAACGTCTTCGCAAAGAAAAAAAGCAATTCTAACGCCCAAAAAAAGCCCTTTTTCAAACAAAATATCAAATATTTCAGTATACTCTTGGTCTCAGAGACCCAGACCCAGACCGAGTGAGACCCAGACCGAGTGATGGTTGTCTGGCTTGGGAACAAAGAGATGGCTGGTCGACGCAAGCATCGGCACATGACTTCTGCCGGTACTGCCGGTTGATATTTTCTGACAAACTGAAGCTTTTTGCCCGTCGCCCGGAAAATGTCTTGGCAACAAAAGCAGATAAGCATATTTCTTCCCAATCCTTCTTTTTTAACTGTTTTTCAAGATCCGTATGCATTTTTTGAGGTGATATGGATTCAGCATCTGGGCGCAACCAACTTGCTGGGTACGCCTTCCTGATTGAACAGCATGGGTTGCGGGTCCTGCCCAACTGGCATCGGTCCTCGGTTCGGGCTGCGGGCGGTCTGCGCACTGAGGTGCATGGCGACCACGTGGAGTCCGAGTATCCGCCCTCCTATTGGCCCGGCGATGGCATGGGCGACCATCTGGAATTTGCTCTTAAGTACGATGGCGTCAATCTGGGCATCCTGGCGGCCCTGTTTGAGAAGGTTCCGGGCAATGAAGTGGCCACTTGGATCGCCTCCAAACCCCAGGGAAAATACGCGCGCAGGATCTGGTACCTGTATGAATTCCTGACCAACACGCGGCTTCCTCTCCCGGATCTGACCTCGGGGAACTACATCCCGGTCCTGGAGCAGGCTCTCTACTACACCGTCCCGGGCAGGCGCGTAGCCCGTCAACGGGTCATCGACAACCAGCTCGGAGGGCGTAATTTCTGTCCAGTCGTTCGCCGCACGACAAAGCTCAAGGCAATGGAAGACAACGATCTGCGTGGACGCTGCGAGGAAGTCGTGGCCGCTTTCAGGCCGGATCTCCTCCGCCGCGCCTTGAGCTATCTGTACACCAAAGAAACCAGATCCTCCTTCGAGATTGAGCACGTCAAACCCAGCGCGTCTCGGACGGAAAAATTCATAGGATTGCTGGAACTGGCGGAAAACGAGGATTTTTGTGACAAGGCCAGAATCATCGACGTTCAGAACCGCATTGTCGACCCCAGATTTCAGGACACGGACTATCGGAACAACCAGAATTATGTCGGGCAATCCATTTCCTACCAAAAGCAACTCGTACACTACATCTGCCCCAGTCCCAGCGACCTACCCGAATTGATGGACGGTTTGTTTGCCGCACATCGCATCATGCTGAACGGCGGTCTGCCCGCTGTGATCCATGCCGCCGTCGTGTCCTATGGATTTGTGTTCATGCATCCCTTCGAGGACGGTAACGGTCGCATTCATCGCTTTCTGATTCACAACATTTTCTTTCAACGCGGCCTGGTGCCCAAAGGGATCATGTTTCCCGTTTCGGCCGCCATGCTCAAGAATCCCGCCCTCTACGACCAGTCCCTGGAAACCTTTTCGGCCCCGGTGATACGCCTGATCGATTACGACGTGGACGACACCGGCCAGATGACAGTGACATCGGACACCAAAAACCTGTACCGCTTCATCGACATGACGGCACAGGCCGAAGCCCTCTATGAATTCGTCCTGCTCACCATCGAGCACGAACTCGTGGAAGAACTGGATTTTCTGAACAGCTATGACAACACCAAACAATCCATCCAGCACATCATTGATATGCCGGACCGACTGATTGACCTGTTCATTCAGTATTGTCTGCAAAACAGCGGACGTCTTTCCGCCCGTAAACGAGGATCTCACTTCGACTTTCTGACCGACGACGAACTGATACTCATGGAACAGACTGTTCACGCCGGCTTCACGCGCAGCGATGTGTCACCAAAAAACACATGAACCGGGACAGTCTCTATGCTTTGGTCAACATGATAGATGAGGTTTTAGGAAAAAATTCAAAATTCAAGATCTGACCCCCCGCCTCCCCAGATCTGACCCCCGCCTCCCCTCTTTTGATGGGTGACCCCCGCCTCTGCGTTAAGGTCCTTCCGGAAACTCTGTCGTAGCGCTCCATGGGAACAACCTGCGATTGACCTAGCCCTCTGTATGCCCAGGCTCTACCAATGCCTCTGGAGTAACCTGCGTTGTCAAATATAGCGGTTATGTTGCATCTGACGAGTTGAGTAGAAGGCTCGGTATGCTCGGCCCCCTCTGCCTTTTCCTTTTAGCATTTAAAATAAGCATGTTAGATAATAAATGCCTGCGATCTTCTTTCGGCACGGATGTTGACAAAGCTGGGCAGGCTGGACCGTGTGCTTTTGGTCGCTCAAGTGTTTCATTTTCAACAAATGGCGCAGAGTCTCTTTGCTATGACCTAAAAGGCTGCACATATTTTTTTGAAGGAAGAGGGATGATCAGAATATGAACGTATAACATCCAGTGAGAGCTGGTTGAGAGGAGAGAACGCATATGGATGATAATATTTGGAAAGGAAAATGGAAGGAGATTAAAGGCGGAATAAAAGAGCAATGGGGAAAGCTGACTGATGACGAGATTGCGGAAGTCGAAGGAAAACAGGAAAAGTTGTCTGGCCTGTTGCAAAAAAAGTATGGTTATTCGAAGGATGAAGCGGAAGAGCACTACAACCGCTTTTTGGATAAATACAAAGATTAGTCTTGAACCGGGAATAAACAATCGGGAATACACCTCATCATCCCTATTCCTTCCAGCCACTCACGGATTTATTGTAACTGGGGATATTAAGTCAAAATATCCCCAGTTATTTTATGGAGTTAACTTAAAATAAAAGTTAGTATCGCTCCCAAAAATCTCCGACAGATTTGAAGAACTTAATTTTTTATCACAACACCTCATGGATAATCCGCCCGTTCACAGCCGCAGCCCCTGATTAGGCTTTGCCTAGGATGGATTGACCCGGATGAGGGTCAAGTCTCGCTTTGACTTTTCTAACACCACCCGGATGAGGGTCGGATGAGGGTCAAGTCTCGCTTTGACTTTTCTAACACCCGGTTAGCTGCCAAACAGGATTCACTCGACTATTCATACTCCCTCACCGCCACCTCAAGCGCCTCATCCTCATTTATCCACCACAAACCAAAAACTCGTTGCTCTTGTCATCCAGTCGTCTCAGAGACCCAGACAGCATTTAAACTCTTTGTGCCTCAGATGTGAGGCACAAACGAAAATTGCGACTCACTATCTCGATTTTGTGAGTCGCAATATTGTAGTAAAAATGAGGAAATAGAGGCCCTGAAGACACGCATTTTTTCCGACTCACATGTGCATGACAAATTCATTTGTGACTCATTTTTTGACAAAATGAGTCACAAACTCAATGAGCCGACCCTCATTCTTCCCAGCCGTCCGTAATGACGAGCAGCGCCTGGTACCCCAACACTGCCGGCTTACTCCCGACCTGTTCCTCCAAAATCATGAAGAAATCATTGTCACGCAGAACCTTCAGGATACGTATGGCCGTGGCTTTGGGGATGCCCGACTCATTGTTGTTCGTGTAGGTGCGGCCCTCAAGCCTGCTTTTTCCAGACGCCGTCATCGGGAAACAGATGGACACCAGTGAATATCTCCAGGGGACTGGCGAGCCAGTTTTTGGTGGTCTTTACCCAGCGAATGAAATGCGGGGTCTTCTTGTGCTCTTCGAAGGCTTCGGCGCTGGCATAGACTTCGTAGAGATGCAGGCAGTTCTCGTCCTCGCTGTCCTGAACCACATTGAACAACAGACACGCTCTCTCGTTCCGCACGGACCTGCGTGCGTCGTCGAGCATGGCCTCCACGAATTCCTTCCTGTATTCCGGCTTGATGTGAACATTGACCATTACAGCGAACATGTACTCTTGGTCTCAGAGACCCAGCGGAACGGAAATGGCTGTACGGCGCGACCATGTCCACCTGGCAAATTGCCTTGAACCGCTTGGCGGAACTGCTATTTGCCTACCTGACCGAGGAGCTTGGCCTGGCCAAAGATCAGGCGGCCAACGCCATTGCCGCCGATCTTCTCGACCTCTGCCCTTGGTGATTTCAAGCAACATGACTGTTCATCCCGCCTCCTTGGAGGCCAGGAATAGCCTCAGCCCCGGAAAGAGGCAGGCCAGGCATCTGGTGTGATGGTTGTCTGGGTGAGGCGCGTTCGTGGAGGTCAGCCACCAATGGGCATGGGCCGTGGTGGAACTCGGGGGCCTCGCATTTGAACGCGGCCTTCCCCAAGAAATACTTCGATAAATTAGGACTCGTGTCGCTGCTGGATCGCTACCGTAAACTTCAATGTGTTACATGAACCGCCGTATACGGAACCGTACGTACGGTGACGTGGGAGGACGGCGGGGGTGACCCCGCCTCCTACCCGATTGCGGCCGCTATCTGTCCGCTGGTCCGATGCCCAGACGGCGAAGGATTTTCTGCAGGGACACCCGCTCCAGGCCCGAAACTCTGGCGGCCTCAGAGATGTTGCCCCTGGTGCCGTCCAACAGGCGTTCGACGTAACGGCGGGTAAAATCCTCCACAACGAGGTTCTTGGCATCCTTGTAGGGTACCAGCGGCACTTCGGCCGAGCAGGTCGCGTATTCGTCCTGCCCGTCCACGAAACGCAGGTGGAAAGGCTCAACCAGTTCTCCCGGACAGAACACCGCGAGTCGGCGGATGAAGTTCTGCAGTTCGCGCACGTTGCCGGGCCAGGGCCTGCTGCACAGGCAGACCGTAGCTTCGGGACTGAAGCGTTTCGGGGGCAGCCGCATCTCCTCACAGCACACGCTCAGGAAATGATCGGCCAGCAGAGGGATGTCATCGGCGCGCTCGCGCAGGGGCGGCGTGGCGATGGTCAGGACGTTGAGGCGGTAAAAGAGGTCCTCGCGGAATTCCCCGGCCCTGATCTTCTGTTCCAGGGGGCGGTTGGTCGATGCGATGACGCGGACGTCCGCCTTCTGGGAGGTCGAGCTCCCCACGGGCCGGACCTGACGATCCTGCAGGACGCGCAGGAGCTTGGTCTGGATGTTCATGGAGATATCGCCGATCTCGTCCAGGACGATAACTCCCCCGGAGGCGGCCTGAAATATTCCCTTGTAAGCCTTGTCGGCGCCTGTGAACGCACCCTTGACGTGGCCGAACAGCTCGCTTTCGAGGAGCTGGTCGGGGATGGCCGGACAGTTGACAGTCATGAGGGGGCCTTTGGCGCGGTCCGAGAGGGCGTGGATGGAGGAGGCCACCCGTTCCTTCCCTGTTCCCGATTCACCCCGGATGAGGACTGTATAGTCCGAGGCGGCCACGGCGGAGATGGTGTCCTTGAGGCGGCGCATGCACGGGGTATCTCCGATGAGGGTGCGTTGCAGCTCCGACTTCGACATAAGGGACCGCAGCCGTGAGTTCTCGTGCATGAGGCGGGAGCGCTCCAGACAGCGCGAGACGCAGCGGTACAGGTCATCGCGCTTGATGGGCTTGGTCAGGAATTCGTAGGCCCCGCCCCTGAGGGCCGACACGGCCGCCTCGATGCTGCCGTGGGCCGTGAGGAGCACGACGGTCAGGTTCGGATCCCGGCCAAGGGCGTGCTGCATCAGTTCCAGTCCGTCCATTTCCGGCATGCGCAGGTCCGTGAGCAGGACCGTTGGTTCCAACTGGTCCATCGCCCCCAGGGCCTCCCGCGAGGAGGTGCAGACCTGCGCCTCCAGCTGCGGGAACCCGGCCCGCAGCATGCGCACAAGACCGGTGGCAAAGTCGGCTTCGTCATCGACGATCAGCATTTTTTCGCTCATCGCGGCTCCTCCTGCTCGTTGTCAAGGACAGGGAAGGACAGCAGAAATTCGGCTCCACCCTCGGCCTCCTGAGCGTTGCGGACCTCAATGCGTCCATTCAGATCCTGCACCAGTCCGAAGACCACGGACAACCCGAGGCCCGTGCCGCGGCCAACTTCCTTGGTTGTGAAGAAGGGGTCGAAGACTCGCTTGAGGTGTTCCTCCGGGATGCCTGGTCCCGTGTCCGCGATCCTGACCAGGGTCTCGTCGCGCCCTCGCTCCGTGGAAATGGCGATGGTTCCGCCGCTCCTCTCGCCGTTGGCGCTTTCAAGGGCGTCCAGGGCGTTGATCAGGATGTTGGTCAGAATCTGTTCCAGCACATCCCGGTCTCCCCGGATGTGCAGCGCCGCCTCGCTCAGGGACATGTTCAGGGAGACTCCCTGGGACCTGAGCCGCGGCCGGAAGACGTCGGCCAACCCCAAGATAGCCTCATTGATCTCGCATGTACCGGTCCGCACGGGCTTGTTGCGGGAGAAGTCGAGCATGTCCCGCAACACCTTCTGGGCCTGCTCCGTGTGCTTGAGAATCATGTCCAGGTCGGCCCGGGCTTGTCCGCGCGCCTCGTCGCGCAGCAACTCCGCGTGACAGAGGATCACCCCCAGTGGGTTGTTGATCTCGTGCGCCAGCCCGGCGGCCAGCTTGCCCACCGTGGCCAGCTTCTCCTGTTGCTGGGCGCGCTTGAGCATGCGCCGTTCCTCGGTGGTCTCGCGCAGGTAGATGACCTGCCCGCGTCGTTCCGGCCGCGCGGTTATGGCGTAGGAGTGCACGGAGAAGGAACGGCCGTCAGGCAGCGCCAGCTCGCGGATCTCGGTCTCGCCTCCCTGCCGAAGGTGGGCGGCCATGTCCTTCAGGCAAAGCAGGACCACTTCTGCCTCGGGGTGCTGCAGGAGCCGCGCCGCCGAAGGGTTGGTCAATACCGGCCGGCCTTCGGCGTCGAGCAGCAGGAGCGGGTCGGAGATGCTCTCGAAAATGGAGTCGAGCAGGGCGTTCTGACGCATAAGGTTGTCCATGGCGTCGACGTTGTCCATGGCGACACCCAGCTGCCGGCCCACGGCCTGGACCAGTTCGACAGTCCGGGGGCCCGTGGTCGGCGCATTGCTCCAGTACAAACTGAGCAGGCCTCGCGTGGTCTCGCTGGTCTGGATCGGAATATACCAGACATCGCCGTCCAGGCGTGTCGCCTGTTCCGTGACCAGTTCCTGCCAATCCGAAGGCAGGGCGGGCAGGCTGGCGCCCTTGGGCCAGGCGTGGTGCTCGGAATTGGACATCACGCAGGAGTAGACCGCCCTGTCCGCGCCGAAACGTTTGGCCACCAGCTCCAGCGAAGCCGACAGGAGTTCGGATTTGCCGGCATGGCGGTTCAGTCTGTCAAGGAGCGCCACGAAGAGTTCCACGTCGGCCCTTCGGGCCAGGGCCTCGGTGGTCAGATCCGATGTCCGCGTCTCGACCATGCCTTCCAGGTTTGTCGCGTACTGCCGCAGTTGTTCGCGGGCCGAGCGAAGGTGCCCGGCCACGGATTCGAGGCCGGCCATGAGGTCCTCGATCTCGTCATAACCGTGCAGCGTGTCGAAAAGTTGTGCGTCTGCGTCGCCCGAGAACTGCCGCTGCATGAGAGCGCCCATGCGGCGTATGCTGTGGACCACGAGCCTGTTGAAGAAAATCTGGATGACCAGGAAAAGGAGCAGCATGCTGCATCCGAAAAGAACCGCGAAGGACATCACCGCCTCACGCATCCCACTCACGGCCTGGTCCAGGGGGAGTGCAACCAGGGTGATGCCGGCGAGATCGTTCGTCTCCCGCCAGAATCCGCGTTCACGCCCGTAAAGGTCCAGCAGGGCCTTGGGAGCCTTATCGGGGTCGCCGTGGCAGCGCAGACAGGCGCTCTCGAAATAGACGGGCTTGGCTGAGACGAACCTTTCCTGCCCTTGATACGGCGCGATTTCCACGATCCTGCTGAGGCCCTTGTCTTCGCGGAATCGCCGTACGAGTTCCTGCTCCAGACCCACGGCCTCGAAGTCGGGGTTGCGGGCGCCCTCGGTCACGCGTCGGTAAATGAAACGATCGTCGTTCATGTTCTCATCGCTCATGACCGCACGGGTCACGTAGGACGACGACATGGCCTGGATGACGAACATGTCCTCGGGGAGCACGTCGTACATGGCCGGCCGCAGGGTACGGCGTACGTAGCTCTGCACGGATTCGGCCTGAGCCATGATCAGCGAGGCCCGGTCCCGGGCTTCGTTCTCCATGAGTTGGCGCAGATGGTTGTCGAGGGACAGGGCCGAGAGGCCGCCGACGCATGCCATCATGATCAGCAGGCCTATGAGGAAGCGGGTTTGCAAGGAATGTGGTTTTGGCAGCACGATATCTCCGGAGGTTGTCACCATTCTTTATTGAGTCGCAAGATTCTTGGCAACGGAGTGCGTTCCTCGCACCGCAGTCTGCTAACTCGAATTAGCAGTTATTTTCGATAGTTAACATTCAACACCTTGAAATAATGATATTTCTTAATTCGGATTAAATGGCTCAACAATTGCTCGTAGTCAAGCGACATGTGGCGCTGGTCGCATCAGGCCGACCGGGCCGAAACAACCCAAGGAGCAAGGAACCCATGGAAGACAAAGGATTGTTTGGTAAAATTTTGGCGATACTGCCGGGGCTGGCTGTCATGATCGGCACGCTCTACGTGTTGCGCATGTATGTGGAGCCCTGGATGAAGGATGCCGTCGTGTTTGGGCGCAAAGGCTGGCTCGTGCAGGTCATGAGTCTCAATTACATCCTTCTGTCGATCATCACGGGCATGGTCTACCGCAACATCCTTTTCGGCGGCGCCATCCCTGGCTGGGCCGAGGAAGGGTTTCGCACGACGCGCCTGTTCATCAAGACGGGCGTCATCATGCTCGGATCATTGTACACTTTCGATAAGCTGCTGAAGGTCGGTGGCGTGGCCATCACGCTGATCGTGGCCTTCGTGTTCGGCTCCGTCATCTTCGTCCTGTGGCTTGGCAAGCGCATGGGCGCAGACCGTTCCGTGACCGCAGCCATGGCCGCGGCCTGCGGCGTGTGCGGCGTTTCCGCCGCTGTGGCCACGGCGCCCGGAGTGCGGGCGAAACCCGTCGATCTGGCCATGGCCATAGCAACCATCCTGGGTTTTGGCATCATGACCATGTTCATCAGCCCCTTCATAGGCAAGGCGCTCTCTCTATCTGACTACCAGTTCGGTGCCTGGGTTGGCACCGGCATCCTCAACTCTGGGCAGGTCCTGGCCACCTGTCTTGCCTTCAACCCCGTTTTCGCTCCGGGTACAGCCGTTGCTTATGGCGAAATTTGGAACGTGGTCCGTGTTATCTGCATCCCGTTCGTGGTCTTCTTCATCACCGCATGGTACTGGAAGGGCGAAGCCGAAGCCGAACATGTCAGCCTCAGCTCCGTCCTGGCGTCCAAGTTTCCGATCTTCGTCATCGGCTTCGTCGGCATGACCGCACTCTCCTCGCTGCACGTCCTCGGGGCCGAAGGGTCCGAAACCCTCCAGCTGATGCGCGAAGTGATGGCCTGGATCTTCGGCATCGGCCTGGTGGGCCTGGGGGCTTACATCGACGTGCGCGAGATCAAGGCCGCCGGCGGGATCCCGCTGCGCATCGGCCTCATCGCCGGAGCCACGAAGTACGTTCTGGCCCTGATCATCATTCTGGCCTTCATCCCCAAAGAAGGCGCTTTCTAGCGCAGACGCACAAGGAGACCATCCATGTCCGATAAGAATAAATCACTGACAGTATTCAAGACCGACCGGCACGAAGACATCGCCGCCATCGTCTTCTCAGGCCTAATCGTGGTCGTTGTCCTGACCTACATGGCCTTCATTGTTCCGACTGTGAACATCAAGGTCCCCCTGGACGGCAAACTGGTGGAGATCTTCGTGACCGAAGGCAGCGATGTCGCCAAGGGCGACAAGCTCTACGCCCTTGAGATCGTGAAGAAAAAGTGGGTCAACAACGAGATGCAGGAAAAGGTTGTCGTCGAGGAGTTCACGGCCAAGACCAGCGGCAAGATTCTCAAGGTTTCCGGCAATTCCGGCGACGACCTGAAGAAAGGGAAGCACACCGTCGTGGTCATGGACCATCAGAAAGGAACCCTGCCCTGATGAAGATCCTGCTCGCTCTGGACGATCGTCCCCGCGCCGTGGAGGAGGCCCTGCGCCTGGCCCGCGAGCGCGGGGCGATCCTGAACGCCCTGTTCGTCGTCGACGCCACCTGGGAGAGATTCACCGGTCACGACTGGCTCTCGGGATGCAACGCGCGCATCGGGTTTCTGGACTACATGCTGACGTTGGAGGAAAAGGCCGCCGCCGAAGCTGCCAAGGCTTACCTGGCCAAGGCAGCGGGCGCCCCCGGCGAACTGTTGACCGTCACCGGCGATGTGGTCGGCGAGATCCTGAAGGAGGCCGCTAACGGCTACGACCTCGTGGTCATGTCCAACCCTTTTACCCGTGGTCTTGAGATCATGCGCGACGCCGTCGCCAAGGTGGTCCGCAAATGCCCATGCGACGTGTATCTGGTCGCAGAGCAGGATCGCGTAAAACTCTGAAATTCAGGTTTCCTCAGCACACGCTAAGCCGCTCCCGTTGCCGGGGGCGGCTTTCTTTTGGTGGCGCGCCCGCCAGGGCGAGATGGAGCCGCACTCTCCGTTATCCAATCTCGAAACAGGCCCTCAAGCCTGCTTTTTCCAGACGCCGTCATCGGGAAACAGATGGACACCAGTGAATATCTCCAGGGGGCTGGCGAGCCAGTTTTTGGTGGTCTCCACCCAACGAATGAAATGCGGGGTCTTCTTGTGCTCTTCGAAGGCATCGGCGCTGGCATAAACTTCGTAGAGATGCAGGCAGTTCTCGTCCGCGCTGTCCTGAACCACATTGAACAAGAGGCACGCGCTCTCGTTCCGCACGGACCCGCGTGCGTCGTCGAGCATGGCCTCCACGAATTCCTTCCTGTATTCCGGCTTGATGTGAACATTGACCATTACAGCGAACATGTCATTCTCCTGGATGTTGATGAGTTGCCTTGTGCGCAGTGCAAGACTCGGGACTGAATGCATTGAGCTACAGGAAAAGATGCGGACAGCGCAAGCAAGGATGAGAATCCGCCGATTCTGGGGATTTCCGTGAAGAAGAAGTTCCGGGTCGAAATCTACACTCAGACAACGCTACGCTTATGTCGTTTACTGCAAATATGTAGTAATCTACAAATTATCCCGTCTCTGGAGAGGAGCGGATATCATCGCAACTCCCGGTCACGGTTTCAGCGCTACTGTGACCGTCTTGAGGCCAAAGGACCGAAAACGTTAAGGGATCTTAAAAGTCAAGATAAGCGACGGCCGGAACACATTCCCGCGGTCCGGTTGTTGCTAAAAAGCCTGTTACCACCCACGGCGGAACACCGCCCAACCCTCGCCAACGGAAAATGCGAATGGACATGACCTTTCTCTTCCCGGTGCAGCTCAGTCTGCGCGTGGCCACATTGGCCACCCTGATCGCCCTTTTTATCGGGGTGCTCGCGGGCTGGGTCTTTCACCGCTACCGCTTCCCGGGAAAGGAACTGCTCGACTCCATCCTGAGCCTGCCCATGGTGCTGCCGCCCACGGTGCTGGGCTATTATCTCATCGTGTTGCTCGGCCGGAACGGCTTTGTGGGGCGTTGGCTGGAGTCGACTTTCGGCGTGACGCTCATCTTCACTTGGCAGGGCGCGGTGATCGCCGCCGCCGTGGTGTCCTTCCCGCTCATCTTCAAGTCGGCACGCGCGGCTCTCGACGGAGTGGAGCGCAAGTACGAGGACGCGGCCCGGACCATGGGCTACCCCGAATGGCGCGTCTTCCTGCGCGTCTGCCTGCCGCTGGCCGGGCGCGGCATCCTGGCCGGAACCATGCTCGCCTTCGCCCGGGCCATGGGCGAATTCGGGGCCACTCTCATGATCGCGGGCAACCTGCCGGGCCGCACCCAGACCCTGTCCCTGGCCGTTTACAGCGCGACCCAGGCCGGGCAGGACAGCCTGGCCGCGCAGCTCGTGCTGCTCATCTCCGTGTTGTGCACGGTCATTCTCTGGGTTTCGGGACGGCTCCTGACCCCCAGATGGCAGGCCTGACCATGTTTGTGATCAGCCGCACTTCCTCCAGCATTCCACCAGGGGAATCCACGCAGCAACTGAACAGCGAGCAGGCCCGGAGCATCGTCTGCGACATCGACACCCGCGTCTGCGCGCCCGGCGTGGAGTTCCGGCTAAAAGCCACCTTCAAAGCCTCCTCCAGGCGCATCGCCCTCTTCGGCCCTTCGGGCTCCGGCAAGAGCCTGACCCTCATGGCCCTGGCGGGTTTGCTCACGCCACGCCAGGGACGCATCGAAGTGCGGGGCCAGACCTTCTTCGACTCCGAGGCCAAAGTGAATGTTCCGGCCCGCAGGCGCAACGTCGGCATGCTTTTCCAGGACTACGCCCTCTTTCCGCACCTGAGCGTGTACGACAACATCGCCTTTGGCCTCAAACCTGTCTTCGGCCCGCTGAAACAGGAGCACCGCGCACGCGTCGACGAACTGCTCGAACTCTGCGGCCTGTCCGTGCAAGCCCGCCAGCGCCCCGCCCAGATCTCCGGCGGCCAGCGCCAGCGCACCGCCCTGGCCCGCGCCTTGGCCACGGGGCCGGAACTGCTCCTGCTGGACGAACCCTTCACGGCCCTGGACCAGCCACTGCGCGAAAAGATGCGCGCCGAGCTTTTCACCATTTTGGAGCGCTTCGACATCCCCATGGTCATGGTCAGCCACGACCTCGACGACGTAGACCATTTCGCCCAGACGCTGGTCGCCTTCGGTCATGGCCGGGTGCTTGAGGTTGTCGACTATGAGGCGCGCCGCAGGAGCCAAAGCCCCCGTCAGATCCTCGATCCCCTTTTTCTGGCTGCCCAGAACTGCAAATAAAATGGGCCCTGCGCGAGAATTCTCGCACCGGGCCCGCACATAAAGGAGGCTTGATTGTTGCGCGCGCTGGTCTCATTCCGTCGCGGATGGCGCTGATCTGGCCGACGAAAAATCATCAACAACCTTCAAAAGGACTCATATGATTATACGAAATACGATTTTGGCACTTTCCTGCATCCTCGTCTCCACTCCTGTCCTCGCCGGCGACCTTCTCGTCTCGGCCGCCGCCAGCCTGACCAACGCCTTTCAGGAGATGAAGGTCCCCTTCGAAAAGGCCAATCCCGGCACCACCGTGGTCCTCAATTTTGCCGCTTCCGGACCGCTCCTGCAGCAGATGCAGCAGGGTGCGCCCGTAGATGTTTTCGCGTCCGCCGACCAGGAAACCATGGACAAGGCCGGTGACCTCATCGATGCGACGTCGCGTGCGAATTTCGCGGGCAACGCGCTGGTGCTCATCGTTCCGGCTGAAGGCGGCCCCGCATTGAGCGACCCCAAAGAGCTCGCTGGCGATGGATTCAAGCTTATCGCCATCGGCAACCCCGACTCCGTACCTGTCGGCCGCTATGCCAAGGGCGCTCTGACTGCAGATGTGCTGTACGATGTGATTGGCCCCAAATTCGTCATGGCCGAAAGCGTGCGCCAGGCCCTAGATTACGTATCCCGAGGCGAAGTGCAGGCAGGCTTTGTCTACGCCACGGACGCGGCCCTGCGCGCCGACAAGGTCAAAGTCGCGGCGGAAGTGGTCGGTTACAAACCCATCGCCTACCCCATCGCCGTGCTCAAGGAATCAAAAAACAAGGACATGGGACAAAAATTCCTCGACTTCGTCATGGGCGAGGAAGGCCAGGCCATCTTGGCTCAGTTCGGATTTAAAAAACCGTAACGGCAGACACGTTGCCCCCATCGGCTCGATCTTAACCCCGAGCAACCGGGGATTCATGCGTCTCTTCAAGGGACAGGCATGGATCCCGCCTGCGCGGGAATGACATTTGGACAGTGCGACAAATTGGTAATCAGAAAGCATTATTCCGCAGCACGCGTCATCCGTGCGAAGGCGGAGAGGTATGGTCCCGCGCCGTCAATTACAGAGAATTACCCATACACGGAAACCAGGGCAAAGGCCTCGACATCCACCAGCCCCTTGTCGGTGAGGCGGAGGCGGGGAATGACGGGGAGCGAGAGGAAGGAGAGCTGCATGAACGGATTGATGTTTTTCGGACAGCCGAGCTCCCGTGCGGAAGCGTTGAGATAGTCGAGGGCGCTTGCCACTGCTGCTGGCTCCTGGTCGCTCATCAGCCCGGCCAGGGGCAGGGGAACCAGATTGAGGACCCAGCCGTCGCGCACGCACACGAATCCGCCCCCGCATTTGGCCAGGACGCGCACGGCCAGGAGCATGTCGGAATCCGAGACCCCGGCCACGATCAGGTTGTGCGAATCGTGGGCCACGGTGCTCGCGATGGCCCCGGCCCTGAGCCCAAGGCCTCGCACCAGCCCCAGTCCCACCCCGCCGCTGCCGTGATGACGCTCGAAAACGGCCAGCTTGGCCACGTCGGTCTCTGGGTCCGCCATGACCAGGCCGTCCTGAACCAACGGGGCGACCATGTCCATCTCGGTCACGATCTGACCCGGGACGGTGCGGATGACCCGAACCCTCTTCCCGTCGGGCGGAGCGGGTATCCTGAGACAGGACGGCTCGATTTCGCCCAGGTGCACACTGTCGGTGACCGCGAGCCTCGTGGAGGCCGCGTGCCAGGAACCGGGCACAATGGGCTGGCCGCCCAGATAGACTTCGGAGATGGAAAAGGATTCAAGATCGTCAAGGAGCACAAAATCGGCCCGGTAGCCCGGTGCCACCGCCCCTCTGCGCCGCAGGCCAAAATAGCGGGCGGTGTTGATGGAGGCCATCTGGATGGCCCGCAACGGCGAAAGTCCCCGGCTCACGGCCAGCCGGATGGTGTGGTCGAGGTGCCCGTCGCACAGCAGGTCGTCGCAGTGGCGGTCATCGGTGACAAGCGAGCAGTTCTGGCTGTTGAAGTCGTTTATGAGCGGCAGCAGGTCGAAAAGATTTTTTTCGGAACTGCCCTCGCGGATCATGACCTGCATGCCCCCGCGCAGTTTTTCGCGGGCCTCTTCCAGATGGCAGGCCTCGTGGTCGCTGCCCGGACCGGCCAGGATGTACGCATTCAGGTCAAAACCGGTCAGCCCCGGCGCATGGCCGTCCACGGGCCGTCCGTCAGCCGCGAGGAGTTTGCTCATTACCTGCGGGTCCTGGAACAATACACCGGGGTAGTTCATCAGTTCCCCAAGACCCAGGATGCGTTCCGGATATTCCTTGAACATACCCGCAATGTCATGGGCGGAGATGGCCGCTCCGGCGGTTTCCAGATGCGTGGCCGGGACGCAGGACGGCATCATGCAGCGGATATCAAGGGGCAGGTCGCGAGTAATTTCGAGCAGCCACCTGATCCCGTCGAGCCCCAGGACATTGGCCAGCTCATGTGGATCGCAGACGACCAGAGCCGTACCGTGCGCCGCTGCGACCTGCGCAAAGCGCACGGGATCGAGCAGGGTGGACTCGATGTGGATGTGCCCTTCGATCAGGCCGGGGCAGAGATAGCGTCCGCAGCCGTCCACGACTTTCAGGGCCTCGTAGTCACCAAAGCCGACGATGACACCGTTTTTCACGCCCACGCTGCCGGAATGCACCTCGCCGGAGAGGACGTTGACGATCTGACAATTCCGGACCAGCAAATCCACCGGGGTCTCTCCCCGGGCGGCATGCAGCAGACTGTTCATGGGCATGGGCTCACATCTCCTTGTTATAAGGAAAGCATACGCTTACGGCCGGGTTTTCCAGCGCCGGTGCATCCAGAACCACTGCTGCGGATAGCGCAGCACCATTTCTTCCACGGCCCCGGTGTAAAACCGGCAGATCTGATCGACGCGGTCCGCCCTCTCGCCCTCAAGTGTCGCCGTGTCCAGACAGGGCAGGGTCACGGCCCTGAAGCGCCCATGGGGCAGGCGAATGAGGAAGAAGGGCCAGACCTCGGCCTTGGCGCGCAGGGCCAGAATCGCGGGCCCCTTGTTCACGGCGGCCATTTCACCCAAAAACGGCAAAAACTGTGCTTCGGCTTTCTTGCAGTTGTGATCCACCAGAAACGCGCAAAGCCCGCCCCGACGCAATTGGCCCAGAGCATCGGTCGCGGCCTGTCGATGGGGAAGCACCCGGATCTTGGACTGCGTGCGCATGTGCAGCATGAGTTCGGCCAGGGCTTTGTCCTTGGGCAGGCGGACCACAACATGGCAATCGGTCTTGGTGTTGAAACGCTTGAGCACTCCGCCCAGCAGCTCCCAGCATCCAAGATGCCCGGTCACGCCCACGACAGGGCGCAATGTGGAGCCCATGCGCGCAAAGAGGTCCGGATTTTCGTATTCGACACGCTCTTCCAGAAAACGGTGATCCATGTAGCGGGCATGGAAAAGTTCCAGAAAGGAGCACGCGCTGTGCCGGAAGCTGGCCTCGGCCAGTTCTGCGGCTTCCCGCATTCCCAGACCGAGTCGTTCCTGGATACAGCGGGTGGTTTCCCTGCGCCGCGAGGGCAATGTCCGCCACAGAAGCCAGCCGAGGCCATTGCCAAGGGCCTGTAGCCGCTCAAGGGACAGGGACGTGCCCAGGGGCAGGAAGGCATTGTAGGCTATGTGTCTCACAAATCGCATCCCAGAGAGTTCATGATCTGTTCAAGATGTTCGCACCGCCGCCGCATTTCTTCGGGATCATCGCCAGCAGGCGGCAAGGTGACAGGATCACCGTAAATGATGGTGCATTTGGAGAACGGCCACGGCAACTGAAACTTATCCCAGGCGCGGTGAAAGATTTTTGCCCGGCTCATCACGGCCCGCACCGGAACAATGGGCGAACCGGCATGGTCGGCCAAAAAGACGGCTCCGGGCTTGACCTTGTGGCGCGGTCCGCGCGGCCCGTCTACGGTGAAGATGACCCCCACGCCCTGCTCGTCCATGACCCGCTTGGCCGCGATCAGGGCGCGCATACCGCCGCGCGAACTGGACCCGCGCACAGACAGGAAGCCGAAACTCTTCAGCGCCGCGGCCAGGATTTCCCCGTCCTGGCTCTGGCTGACCACACAGGCCATGCGCTCCCCAGCGTGGGCGGGGATGAGCGGAAAAATCTCGTCATGCCAGAGGATGATCACGGGCCGCTTGGCCCGTAGCGCGGGGTCCGTAAAGACAGCGGTATTGATCCGCTCCACACGCAGGGTCAGGTGCCACAGACGCACAAGCCAGGCCAAAGCGGTACCTAAAAACCAGGGAGAAACGGGAACCCGCACCATTCAACTCCTTATCGGACCGGAATAGAATCAATTTTTTCGATGGAAAGGCAAAAAACGTATAGGTTAAAACGATTTGACCAGAACCCGGGGGCACGTCAATCATCCTAAAAAAAAAGGGAGTCTCAATATGCCAATCGTCCTCAATTGCGAAAACGAACCATGCCCCAACCCCGTATTGCGTTGCAAGCGGCTTCTGGACGAGCAAACGCCTGAAAATATGGAAGTCATCGTCGACAACGAGGCGTCCATGGACAACGTCAGCCGCTATCTGATCAGCAAAGGCATGCGCGTCGATGACACGCGCAAGGATGGCAAACTGTGGACCATCAAAGCCTCGCAGGCTGATTCCGCAGATGCGCCCCGTGCCGAGCAGGTGTCATCAGCGCAAAAAGACCCAAAACAGGTCAGCGCGGCCAAAATCCTGGTCTTTCTGACATCCGACACCCTGGGACAGGGAGACGACATGCTGGGCTCCCGGCTGATGGGCAATTTCCTGAACACCCTGCCGGAGCTTGGCGATACGCTGTGGCGCATCATCATGGTCAATGGAGCCGTAAAACTGGCCACGGCAACAAACCCGGCTATTGATGCGCTCAGGAAGCTGGAGGCTGGAGGCGTATCCATCCTGGTCTGCGGCACCTGCCTGGAGTTTTTCAAGCTCATGGATCAGAAGGAAGTCGGCCAAGTCACCAACATGCTCGACGTGGTCACCAGCCAGCAGCTGGCCGACAAAGTAATCACTCTCTAGGCGTCCGTTTAGAATCCGTTCTGGACTGCGTTGTTCACCGATTTTGACGGGCTTATGTAGACGACTACACCGCGCCCGCCAAAATCGGCTCTCGCCTTGCCAGAACGAATTCTAAACAGACGCCGGAAGGCATAAATCCATTCCGGACTGCGTTGTTCACCGATTTTGACGGGCTTATGTAGACGACTACACCGCGCCCGCCAAAATCGGCTCTCGCCTTGCCAGAACGAATTCTAAACAGACGCCGGAAAACATATATCGATTCCGGACTGCGTTGTTCATCGATTTTAAGCGCTTACGTAGACGACTACACCGCGCCCGCCAAAATCGGCTCTCGCCTTGCCAGAACGAATTCTAAACAGACGCCGGAAGGCATAAATCCATTCAGGACTACGTTGTTCAACGATTTTATAAGAGCTTATGTAGACGACTACACCGCGCCCGCCAAAATCGGCTCTCGCCTTGCCAGAACGAATTCTAAACAGACGCCGGAAGACATATATACATTCCGGACTGCTTTATTCACCTATTTTAAGCGCTTATGCAGACGACTACACCACGCCCGCCAAAATCGGCTCTCGCCTTGCCAGAACGAATTCTAAACAGACGCCGGAAGACATAAATCCGTTCTGGACTGCGTTGTTCACCGGTTTTGACGGGCTTATGTAGATGGCATGGCCGAGAGCGTCATCGGATTCGTCAGGCCAGCAGTCAACGGAAAGCCCTCCCTTGCCCAGGCCACGATGCCGCCACGCAGGTCGAAGACTCGTGCGAAGCCCAGCGTGTCGGCCAGCCGCAGGACGTCCGAGCTGCGGCCCCCGCTGTGGCAGTAGACGAATATGGTCGCGTTCCTGTCCAGGGCCGCGAAGCGCTCTCGAAAATCCGGGGCGTAATAGTCCATGAGGATCGCGCCCTCGATGAACCCGCGCCGGAATTCGCCCGGCGTGCGCACATCCAGAATCACGAAGTCGGGGCGGCCTTTGCTCTGCCTGATGAGTTCATGGGCCGCTTGCGGCCCCAGAATCCGTTCGTCGGCAGCCTGGCAACCGGCCAGAACGAGGGCAGCCCAGACCCAGAGTACCGCCGTCAGGATCGTGCGCATGGACCCTGCTTTCATGTGATGCGTTCCGCAGCCGAAAAGATGGAAAAACGGCTCTGGCGAGCGAAGCCGATGAGGGTGAGGTTCATGTCCCGGGCCAGGAGCACGGCCTGGTGGGTTGGCGCGCCCAGGGAAATCAGCACGGGAATGCCAGCCCGCCGGCCCTTGTGCACGATCTCCGAGGAAATGCGGCCGGAGGTGATCATGGCCGTGCGTCCCAGATCCACCCCAAGGGCCAGGGCGCGGCCCACGACCTTGTCTGCGGCGTTGTGGCGCCCGACGTCGTCACGGATCAGGTCCGGATCGCAGCCTTCTGCGCTCAGCGCCACGGTGTGCACGCCGCCCGTGGCGTGGTGCAGGTCCGAATAACGGCGAAACCAGTTGGCCAGCTCCTGCACGCGTGCAGCAGGCAGGGTGAAACCAAGGGGCATGGGCTCGCGCCCCGACTGCTCCAGGGCGCTGGCGAACATGACGCCCTTGCCGCAGCCTGAGGTGTAGGTGCGCCGCGAGAGCTGCTCCGGGTCCACCTCACCAGCCAGCCGCACGTGCACGGTCCAGACGGCCGGATCGACCTCGCATCCCAGAATATCCGCCGGACTGGCCAGAAGGCCGGAAGTGTGCAGGAAGCCACGCGCCAGATCGTCCAGATGCTCGGGAGTGCACATCAGGGTGGCGATTTCCGTAGTCCCGGCCAGGACGGTCACGGGGACCTCCGTAGCCACGACATCGGTCTCGGACGCGAAGCCTGACGCAGTGACTTTTACGATGTCCATCCGCACCAATGGTTCCAGAGGCTGTGGGTCCGCCATGAAGACTCCTTGAAAAAAAATCTTTTCCGCCGCGCCCTTCACTGGAAGTGGCAAACGCTAAAACGCTCCTGAATGATCGCCGACACGGGAGAAGTCCTACCCACGACCTGCCTCCTGTCAAGACGAAGAGCCTCTTTCCACCTGGGTTATATACAGTTTTCCCATGATTGCCTTTATCGTGACAAAGTTCACATTTGAGTTCTTGCCCTCCAGCAGGTAAGAATATAAGGGAAAACTATACATAAGGGACGCCCCGGACCCTTTGTCGATTTCCCGTATCAAATGCGGCTAAGGGTTACAGGGGCCTGTATCTGGAACATTCAAGGAGGAAATAATGAGCCGTCTTCGTACGCTGGCCCTGGTAGGACTGATGATTTTCGGCTGTGCCACCATCGCCCTGAGCGGAACTTTCGAAATTCCCGAAAGCGTGACCATGAGCCCGAAACTGTTCGAAGGCTACACGCCCAAGAAAGGCGACGTGACCTTCAACCACGCTTCGCACATAGATATTCCCTGCCAGCAGTGCCACCACACCGTGGCCGACACCTACACCATCGAGAGCTGCATGACTGCAGGCTGTCATGACAACATCACGGTGCGCACGGAAGTTTCCTCTGTCTACCGGGCATTCCACACCACCCATGACAAAGAAAAAAGCTGTGTGGGCTGTCACCGCGAACTCAAGCGCCAGGGCCCCAGCGACGCCCCCCTGGCCTGCAACAGCTGCCACGTGCAGTAACCCATCCGCGCCCCCGCCCCCGGGGGCGCAGCTTTTTCCCCTTCTCCACCCGTCGGGACCTCTCTTAAGTTCAATGTACTGATATGGACAAAGTGGACGCGATGGACCAAATGGACTGAAGAAAACAACTGTCCTGTCGCCGCTTGTTCCATCCAGTGGGCTCTGTTTCCGTCAACGATCGGTCCGAGCGGATCGCTTTTATTCCGGCAAGGGTCGTCGACTGTCCGACTGAGCCAGGCATCGTCGGTTTCCCCGTCGTCCCCCCGCCAGCGTTCAGACTTCCGCCCTGCGCACGACGGGGAAACCCTACGAGGCCGGCGAAGAAGTTTCGACGACCCTTGCCGGAATAAAGCGGTCCGCGACGCCCTGCATACCCCCCTCTGTAAACGCGACGCTCTGCTCCCCTCAAATTTGACCTCAAGCCCCCATTGTGCTTCAGTAATCCCGTACAAATGACCACGGAGCACACCATGACCGCACCGCCCCACTCTGCCCTCCTCCGCGCCCGCGACCTGACCAAGGTCTATCATTCCGGCGCGGCCGTAGAAGTGCGAGCCCTGGACGGGGTCAGCCTTGATCTCCTCCCCGGCGAACTGGTCGTGCTCCTGGGCGCGTCGGGCAGCGGCAAGTCGACCCTGCTCAATATCCTGGGCGGGCTCGACACCCCTACCAGCGGCACCCTGTCCTACCTTGGGCAGGACCTGACCCATGCCGACGAAAAAACCCTGACCGCCTACCGCCGCGAGTCCGTGGGCTTCATCTTCCAGTTCTATAACCTCATCCCGAGCCTCACTGCCCGCGAGAACGTGGCCCTGATCACCGATATCGCAGACAACCCCATGGACCCGGCCGAGGCCCTGGCCCTGGTAAATCTTTCGGCCCGCCTCGATCACTTCCCATCCCAGCTCTCGGGCGGCGAGCAGCAGCGTGTGGCCATCGCCCGCGCCATCGCCAAGAACCCTGACGTGCTCCTGTGCGACGAACCCACGGGCGCACTGGACGTGCGCACCGGCATCACGGTGCTCTCGGCCATCGAGCGCATCAATCTGGACCTGGGCACCCTGGCCGTGGTCATCACCCACAACGCGGCCATCGCGGAAATGGCCGACCGCGTTATCATGCTCTCAGACGGCCGTATTTCAGACATCAAGGCCAACCCCACTCGCCGCCCGGCCAGTGAACTGGTGTGGTAAAATGCGCGCCCTGAACGCGAAACTCCTGCGCGACCTGCTGGCCATGAAAGGGCAGATGGCCGCAATCTCCCTGGTCATGGCCTGCGGGCTGATGGTCATGATCATGGCGCGCGGGCTGGTCCTGTCCCTTGAGACGACCCGGGACCAGTACTACGCCAGCCATCGCCTGGCTCACGTCTTCTGCGACCTCAAACGTGCGCCGAACGCCCTGCGCCCGCGCTTGAAAGAGATTTCCGGCGTGGCGTCGCTGGAAACACGGGTCAAAGGCTCCCTCATCCTTGACATCCCGGGCCTGCGCGAACCGGCCGATGGCCTCATCCTGTCCGTCCCGGATGATCGGGAGACGCAAGTCAACCGTCTCCATCTGCGCCAGGGCCGCCTTCCAGAGCCAGGCAGCACGGACGAGGTCGTGGTCAGCGAGGCCTTTGCCAAGGCCCATGGCTTCATCCCCGGACATACGCTGACCGCGACCATACATGGAGCGCGCACGATCTTGCGTATTGTCGGCATCGGGCTGTCTCCGGAGTTTGTGTTCGAGACGCGACCCGGCGAAACAGTGCCCGACAACCGGCGCTACGGCATCTTCTGGATGAGCGAGTGGGCCCTGGCGGAGGCCTTTGCCCTGGGCGGGGCTTTCAACAGCGTGATTCTGACCCTGGCCCCCGGGGCCGACCCCGGCCCCGTAAAGAAGGATCTGGACCGCATCCTGGCCCCTTACGGCGCGCTGGTGGCCTTTGACCGCTCCGAGCACGTCTCGGCCAAGCTCATCGACGACCGCATCGCGATGCTGCGCGGTTTTGCCATCGCCTTCCCGATCATCTTCCTGGCCATCGCCGCCTTCATGACCAGCGCGGCCCTGACTCGGCTGGTGCGCCTGCAGCGTGAGCAGATCGCCCAGCTAAAGGCCTTCGGATATTCCTCCGCAGCCGTGGGCTGGCATTATTTTCAGTTCGCCCTGGCGGCGGTGGTTGTGGCCACCGTGATCGGCTCCGTCATCGGTCTGTGGCTGGGCCAGAGCATGGTTGAAATATATCGCCGCTTCTTCCAGTTCCCGAACCTCGTCTTCCGGCCGGACTGGCTCGCCCTCTTCCTGGCCCTGGCCGCCAGCGCCGCCACGTCCTTTCTGGGTGTCCTCGGGGCGGTGCGTCAGGCGGTCAAGCTGCCCCCGGCCGAGGCCATGCGACCCGAACCTCCGGCCCGGTTCGGGCCGTCCGTGCTGGAAAAACTGGGGCTTTTACGCCTTTTGTCCCCCATGCAGCGCATGGCCCTGCGCAATCTGGAACGCAAACCCTGGCAAGCGTTTTTCACTGCCCTGGGTCTGGCCATGGCCACGGCAATCCCCGTCGTGCCCGGTGCCATGGGCGACGGCATCGACTATCTCATGGATTTCCAGTGGCGTCTGGCCCAGCGTCAGGACGTGACCGTCAGCCTCATCGAACCCGGCTCCGCTGCGGCCCTGCACGCCCTGGCCAATCTGCCGGGGGTGCTGCACGCCGAACCGTTCCGCGTTGTCCAGGGCCGCATCGTGAATGGCCTGCGCGAGCGACGGGTCGGCCTGACCGGGCTGACCTCCGACGCCCGCTTGAACAGGCTCCTCAACGCCGATGGCGTACCCGTGACCCTGCCCCTGTCCGGGCTGCTGCTGTCCGAAAAGCTGGCCGAAGTGCTCAACCTGCGACCGGGTGACCCGGTGCGCATCGAAGTCCAGGAAGGCAGGCGGCCGGTGCTGCAGACTTTTGTCGCCGGGACCATCACCGATTTCGCAGGCGTCGGAGCGTACATGGATTTTAACGCGCTGGGAGGTCTCATGGGCGAGGAACGGACCGTGAGCGGCGCACACCTGACCCTGGACTCGGCCCGCCGGGACGCATTTCTGGATAAGGTGGCGGACATCCCGGCCATCGCCGGCACGATCTTCACCTCGTCCGCGCGGGAAAGTTTCAAACTGGCCATGGGCGACATGATGGGCATCGTGCAGCTCGTCTATTTCGGGTTTGCGATCATCGTATCCTGCGGAGTTGTATATAACGGGACGCGCATCGCCCTGTCCGAACGCACCCGCGACCTGGCCACCCTGCGCGTGCTCGGCTTTTCCGAACTGGAGACCGTTGCCATCCTCCTGTCCGAACTGATATTCTTGACTCTTGTGGCCCTTATACCGGGCCTTTTTATCGGCAGCGAACTGGCCCACGCCCTGGTCCTGAGCGCCAGCACCGAGTCCGTGCGCATGCCCCTGGTGCTGACCAGCCAGACCTACGCCACGGCGGTGCTCATCGTCCTGTCATCGTCCATAGTGTCCTTTGCCCTGGTCGGCCGCCGCGTCAGGAACCTCCAACTTCTTTCAGTCCTGAAGGCCAATGAATGAACACCTCCCACGCACGCAAGCGCCCACCTTGGCGCACGATCTTGTTCACCCTGCTCTGTATAGGGTTTGGCGCCCTCATTGCCATTGGCCTGTGGCCCAAGCCCCTGACCGTGGACACGGCCACGGTCGTGACCGCACCCCTGACGGTCCGCGTGACCGAGGAAGGCAAGACACGCATCCGCAGCCGTTATCTGGTCTTCCCATCGGTTGCGGGCTTTTTGCAGCGCGTGGAATTGCGCGCAGGAGCGCGGATAGAGGCCGGACAGACCGTGCTCGCGACCCTGGTCCCCGAGGCGTCCGCCTTCCTGCATCCTCGCGCCCGGGCCGAAGCCCAGGCCAGAGTGCAGTCAACTGCGGCGGCGATCCAGCTTAAGGGGGCCGAGACGGAGCGCGTTCGGGCCAGCCTCGATCTGGCGAAGCGCAACTTCACGCGCCTGGACATGCTGCTGCGCGACGGTGCCATCGCCAGACAGGAATGGGATACTGCAAACAGTCAGGTGCGCGTGCTTGAGCGAGAACTGCAAGCGTCGAACTTCGCGCTGCAGGTGGCCCGGTTCGAAAACGAACACGCCAAGGCCGCGCTGACCCAGGCCGCCACGCCGGGACAGGCCGAGGCCCTGCCCATCCTGGCTCCGGTGGACGGCTATGTCCTCTCCGTGCTGGAAGAAAACGCGCGCAGCGTGAGTGCGAACACGCCCATCATGGAAGTGGGCGACCCGCGCGACCTGGAGATCGAGGTCGAGCTACTCTCGACCGATGCGGTGACCGTGGATGAGGGCGCGGAAATTCTGATCGAGCACTGGGGCGGAGAGACGGCGTTACGCGGCCGTGTCGTGCTGGTCGAACGGGGAGGATTCACCAAGGTTTCGGCCATCGGCGTGGAGGAACAGCGGGTCAAGGTGCGCGCCGAACTCCTGGACAGTCTGCCCGAAGACCGGACCCTGGGCGACCGTTTCGGTGTTCAGGCCCGCATCACCACGTGGCATGGTGATAGAGTGCTGCAGGTGCCGACGGGGGCACTGTTCAGGCGCGGCATGCAATGGATGGTTTTTGTGCGGGAAGAGGACGTGGCCCGACTGCGCGAGATCGAGATCGGACACGACAACGGCCTGGCCGCCGAGGTACGCGCGGGGCTCGGCGAGGGGGATGTGGTCATCCTGCATCCCCCGGACAGCCTGCGCGAGGGGATGCGGGTGACGGAGGCGAACTAGATCAGAGGCTGTGCACGAAGACCCGATCCTCCCGCCCGAGCGACCGGGCCATGTCTGCGATCTGGGCCTGATGCGTGAACATGATGATCTGGTTTCGATCGGCCATGCCTGCGAACACGCCAAGGGTCGCGTTGGCGCGCTCTTCGTCGAAATTGATCAGGATGTCGTCCACGATAAAGGGCATGGCCTCCGTGCTTTGTGAACGCAGTTGCAGGCTGGCCAGGCGCAGGGCCAGATACAGCTGATCCCTGGTGCCCGAGCTCATGCCCTCGACCCGGACCAGCAGGCCATTTGAACGCACGCCAATGAGCACGGGACTGTCATTCTCGTCGATATCCGCGCGCAGCCCGGCAAATGAGCCAAGGGTGAGGTCCCTGAAGAGGTCCGAGGCGATGGCCAGGAGCGGATCCTGATTGGCAGCCCGGTAACTCTCGATCTCGGCCCGCAGCACCCGGGAGGCGAGCTTGAGCCGGATATAGCGGTCAGTCATGCGCGAAATGCGGGCCAGCACCTCCTGCATCTCATCGGCGATACGGGCCGCGGCGTCATCGCCGTTCATGCGCGCCAGCTCGTTCTTCTCCTGCCCGACCCTCTCCGCGAGAGGGCCCATTTGCGGTTTGACGTGCTCCTCAAGGTCCGCGCGCAGGGCTGCGATCCTTCCGGGCAGGGCGTCGGCGTCCTGCCCGGTGGCCAGGTCTTCAAGATCCTCCAGAGTGCCGCCCTCGGCCATGCCGATCAGATGAAACTCAACCTCATTCAGTTCGCGGCGCAGCCCGGCGTACTCAGTGAAGCACCTCTCGGCCAGGGTCATGCTCTCGTCATCCGCGCACCGGGACAGCTGCCGCAGCGCGGCCATGCCCTCTTCGAATTGACACAATTCCTCGCGCAGACCGAGAATCTCCCGGGTCAGGAGAGCCTTCTCCTCCCCGTGGCGCAAAAAGACAGCCTGATCCCGGACGGCCTGGGCCAGAAGACCTTTGAGCTGGCCAACAGCCAGCGCCGCGTCAAGTTTGGTCTCTTCGAGCGCGATCAGGGCGGCAAGCTCCCGCACGCTGCCTTCAAAAGCGCGCCCGTCGCGCTCGATGCCCTTGATGCGCTTGCGCAGCACATCTTCCTCATGGAGTTTGGCCAGGCATTCCTGCACCGTTTCCACATACTCGGCGGCCTCGACCGGGGAGGCGCTGCCCGGCAAACCCAGATACCCGAGCGCCTCTTCCCATGCCTGCCGCCACTCGTCCTGCCCGAGCCGAGCGTTCTGCAAAGTCGTTTCGGCCTTGTCCAGCGCCGCTTGCAGCTCCGTCAGGGATCTGGCCAGCGATTCACGCCGGGTATTCGCCTCGCGCAGCTTTTCAGTCACAGCCTGGGCTCTGCGCACCACTTCTTCGAGTCCGTCACCGGACAGTGTCGGCTCTTCGCTCAGGACCGCCAATTCACGCAGTAAAATTTCGCGCAATTCCCGGCGTCGTGCCTGCTTGGTGAGCAGGTCGGCCTCGATTCTGCCAAGCTCCTCAACCTGCAGGCGCAGGGCCTCGAAATTGCCCGACCAGGCGCGCATCTCGCGCGGGCCAAGGGGACTGATCGCGCAGTCGACCCAATGCCCTTTCCAGCGTGCCAGAAGATCGTCCCTGCTGCGCAACAATGCCTGGATTCTACCGCGCAGATCGAGCAAAGCGGACTCGGCGGCCTCCATGCCGGCGAGAATCTGGGCGTGCTTCTGCACGCGATCCGCTTCGCGATACATGCGATCGGCGGTCTGATCGGCCAGATCCACACTCTGTTCGTAGGCCTCGGGCAGCGTCAGCTCCGGAGAATACAACTGGCTCGCACGCTGCACGTTCTCTCCGTGGATCCAGTGGCGACGCAACAGGCTCCAGCCCTCTTGGCGACGACCGCGGCTTTCGGCCAGCTCCGCTTCCGTCGGGACCACGGCGGCCTGTTCAATGGCCCGCAAGTCCCTGCGCAAATCGGCCAGTGCCTGGCCCGTCTTTTCCTCTTCACCGCAGAGTCGCCGATGTTCCTCGTCCACAGCTTGCAGCGCCGTTTCGAACTCGCTCACGGTTTCTGGCAGTGGCAGGCGAAGGAGCTTCACCTCTTCGAGGGCGCCCTCCCACAGCCCCAGGCGCTGCAAGGCTGCCTGACAATTTCCCCGGGCCCGCGAGAGATCCACACCGCGCACCCGCAAGTCCTCATCCAGGTCGCCGGATTTGAGCACCAGATTCAGGGCCTGGACCAGGGAAGATCCATCCGTCGGCTTGCCCTGGGCGGACAGCTCGGATTTCCTGGCCGCAAGCTCCCGCTCCAATTCACGTACCCGCGCCCCGGCCTGCCTGACCTCCTGCACAACCGCTTCGTACCGCTGCCCAAGGGCCTGAACCGTCTTGCGCTTGGCCAGGCCGGGACGCAGGCTCTCGGCCTGCTCCACATCAAGCTCGGGCCGAATGCGGCGCAAAAGCTGGGCGGCTTCGGTCTTGTAGGCCACGCGCATGCCATCAAGGCCGGAGTAATCCTGTTGTCCTTTGCGGTATGCGCCCAGACGCTGGTGCAGATCTTCAATGCCCTCTGCATGATCCAGCACAGTTTGATTAAGCCGTATGGCCAGTTGCATGTTCTCCAACTCGGCCAGGCGTCCTTCGGCGCTGTCGAGCCGGACTCTTGCCACTCGCCGATTCTCGTCAAGCAACCGGCGCTGCGCCCCGAAATCGTCCGGCAACGCGACAACTTCACCCATCGCTTGAAGTTTCTCGCGCAGCAGGTGGCGACGCCCAAGGGATGGCAAGGCACGCCGGACGCGTTCGAGCAGGTGAATCTCACGATCAAGCCCGGAACCTCTGGCTTCAAGGTCGCGCAATTGCTTTTCGGCGTGAGCCAGGGCCTGGCGATGCCTGAGCCAGTCCTGTCCGCCCAGGCTGACCTGGCGCAACCGCGACTGCAGTTCCTTGTACTGCGCCACGGCCACGGTGATCTCCCTGCTGGTGGCCCGTGGGCGGAACAGGACATCGGCATCGGCTTCCAGACCGTCGATGACGGACTTCAGAGAAGCGAACCCGGCGCCAGCGGCAAACAGGGCCTGCCCGATCTCCCCCTCCTGCTGCAGGATGCCTTGCCCGCCCCGCACCAGGGTTTCGTGATCGATACCGAACTGGCTGGAAAAAATATCCTTCCCCACTCCCTGCAAAAAGGGAACGAGGGTGTCGGCTGAAAGAGGCTGATCATTTGCGTCAAAGAGGTCATTCTTGTTTTTCTTGCGACGAAAGAAACTCAGCTCGCGTCCGTCGGCACGCAGCAGACATCCACCAACAAGAAGCTGGTCGTAGGCATGCAGGAAATTGTCACCGGTGCGGGGCGGAAATCCGAAAAGCAGCGCTTGCAACGCGCGCAACGCGCTGGACTTGCCCGCCTCGTTGGGACCGTGGACAATGTGCAGGCCGGGCAGTGAGGAGGCAAAATCCAATTCACGGTCGCTGAACGGACCGTAGGCCTTGAGCAACAGACGCCTAATCTTCATGCGGCCCCTCCTGCAGTCTGGCCATGAGCAGGTCCCTGACCTCGTCGCGCAAGACGGTCAGCTCCGCCTCGTCAGGGCTGAAGGGATCGGCCTCCCCCAGCAATTCGGCCGGCAGTCTGGAACGCAGATTCTCGAATTCCGGCGCAAGCCCGGTCAATGAAGGGAAATGACGCATTTCCTCCAGGGCCGACAGCAGGCCGGCCAGAGGAGACTGCGCATCAACGGCTTCATTCACGGCAGACAGAGGACTGGTGGCGATGCGCAGCTTTTCAAGCCACACATCGCCCAGGTCCGCGGCCACGGCGCGAAAATTTTCGCGCAGACGATCCTCCTGACGGAGCGCTTTCCCGTGCACCGAGCTCTTGCCCTCAAGGATGATCCGCACGGCAAGGAAGCGCCCTTCGGTGTCGCGACGCTCAAGCTCCATGGCCTTGCGCACCCGGTCCGTAGCCGCGTCCAGGTCCTCGCAGCCTTCCAGATTCACCCGGCACAGGGCAAAGCGCAGCACGTCGAGCTCCCGGAAATCCACTTCCACGATTCGATCGTCCTCCACGGTGACCAGCGCGCACCCCTTGCTCCCGGCCTCACGAATGTGCCGCCCCTGGATGTTGCCGGGAAAAACCACCCACGGATGCTCATGCACAACCTCGCGCTGATGCACGTGCCCCAGGGCCCAATAATCGTACCCCTTGGAGATGAGGCCCTCCAGGGTGCAGGGGGCGTAGGGTTCATGCCCTGCGCGTCCGGTCATGCTGGTGTGCAGCAGGCCGATGTTGCACAGACCGGGCAGAGCCTGGGCAAAGTCCCGGCTCAGGTCATCGGTGATGCTGCGCCCGGCAAAACTCTGCCCATGGATTGCCACGCCCAGCTGATCAAGGACTTTTATCTCGGGTTTCTTGTGGGAAAACAGGTGCACATTGTCCGGCAGGCTCAAGGCCCTGGTCAGTGGACTGGCCGCGTCGTGGTTTCCGGCGATCAGGTACACGGGAATCCCGGCCTCGCGCAGGCGGCCCATGCGGTGAGTGAAATAAAGGCCGGTGTTGTAGTCTTTCCAGTCCCCGTCGAAGAGATCCCCGGCCAGGAGGACGAAGGCGGCCCCTTCGTCCACGGCCAGGTCCACGAGGTTGTCGAAGGCGCGCCTGGCGGCGGCGCGGATCTGCTCCACGGGCGCGTCGGGATAGGATTCAAGCCCCTTGAGGGGGCTGTCAAGATGGATGTCTGCGGCATGCACGAATCGGAACATGGACGTCCTCGTTGGTCTGTCGCGACGGCCCCGGCCGTCAGAAAAGGGGCACGGCCTGGCCGTTCACCGCCAATCTGCCGTTGGCAAACATGGCATCGGCCTTGATGACATCCCCGTCGCGCACGAGCAGGTTCTGCGCCAGCAGCGGCTCGATCTGTTCATTGTAACGCAGCTGCACCAGGATCTCCATTTCGTCGGAACCCGGCTCGCCGTCCTGTCCGAGGCTCATGCGCAGGAGACCCTTCAGCAACTCCTCATGCACGGCGACCTGGGCCCCGGCTTCGAGGTGCTGCAGGAGCAGGAGGGGATTGAGCGCCGCCCCTTCCACCGGAGAGGTCAGCTTGACCGAGAACGCCCCCGTCATTTCGCCCATGGGCGTAACCACCTGCAAGCGCGGCATGTGGATTTCCGGCGTCCCGGCCAGCACCTGGGCGAACAGGCTGCCGTAAAGCTCCCCGACCCGGTCGTAGAACAGGTCGTCCGTATCGGACATCGTGCGGTAAAGCTCCTGCAGGCTGGCCTGAAACTGGCTCAAGGCGTTCGCGTCGATGTTCTTCCCCGCCAGTTCGCAAAAAGCCGGACCATAGGCCGACTCACCCACGGTGATGCTCTGAACGCCGATGGTTTGCGCATACTGGTACAGGGAATCCTCGCAGCTGCTGTCAGAAGACAGGTTCAGCTCGCTGACGCGGATGGCGTCGCCGTCGGCGGGAGTGATGTCCATGGCCGCGATGCCGGCGTTGATATGCCCGGCATAGACAAGGGGCATGACCTCGCTCAGATCAAAATTCGAGGACACGGCTTCAAATTTTATGCTGCCCTCCCCGGTTTTGACGACCAGACCAGGCATGTTCAGCTCGCCGCGCATGGACCGCGAAGAAGGAACGATCTCCGCACGCAGGGTCAAGCCCTCCCAGATGACATGCTCGCCGTCGATGCTGCGGTCCACGGCGGGAATAAGCACATCCCCATGCACCCGGCCTTCAAAACCGACATGCACCTCCGACGTGGCCCGGGCCAGTTCGGGATACTGCGTGAAAAGGTTATCCGCAGAACCGCCGACAACCCAGGGTTCGATGGTGCTGTCCACCCGCGCAAGTCCCGGGTTGCGGAAAAAATCGCCGCCTTTTCCGGTCAGGGGGCCATGCTGCATGGCATGTCGCACGATAAACCGCGACACTCCAGCCTCGCCCGTATCATCCAGATCCCCCGAAACCCTCACTTCGACCAGGGTCTGAGCCGTGGAGGACAAAAAACCCCGCTCATAGGCGTGATTTGAAAGTGAAACAATGCCGTACCGCTCGTATTCTTCCAATACCGAAAAATACCGCTCCCGGACCTGTCCCCCAAGTATGTAAGCCGCCCCCGCGTATGCTCCCGCAAGGATAATCAAAACTGCCAGTAATTTTCTCACTCGCCCTCCAGGCGTGCTCCGCCACCGTGCGCACTATTCATCGTCACCGCCTGTGTGCTGGCACAACATGGTGAAGAAAACAACTCATATCAATCACATCAAGCCACTGCCGGCTGCTGACGCACCGGCCTTGGGCCCAAAAAAAATGCACCCCCCCGGAAACACGTTTCCGGAGGGGCACAAGGAGGGGGGAGGGACTCTTTTCTAGTTCAAAACGCTCAAGGTCGCCCTGGCGATGGCCAGTTCCTCGTTGGTGGGGATGACGAGGATGGCCACCTTGCTGTCGTCCGCATGCACCGCCGTGGCGACCTTCTTGCGTCCGGCGTTGCGGGCGGGGTCGATGGCGATGCCCAGATGCTCAAGGCCCGCGCAGACGCGGCCGCGGACAATGTCGTCATTCTCGCCGATGCCGGCGGTGAAAACCAGGGCGTCCAGCGGACCGGTCACGGCATAGTACGCGCCGATGTATTTCTTGATGCGATAGACAAACATGTCCACGGCCAGGGCTGCCTTCCGGTCGCCCTTCCCTGCGGCGCCATGAATGTCGCGCATGTCGTTCATGCCACAGATGCCCTTGAGGCCGCTCTGCTTGTTCAGGATGTCATCGATCTGGGCCATGCTCAGATCCTTCTCCTTCATGAGAAAGGGGATGATGGCCGGATCGATGTCGCCGCTGCGGGTGCCCATCATGACACCGGCCAGCGGAGTCAGGCCCATGGAGGTGTCGATGCACTTGCCCTGGCGCACGGCGGCCATGCTGCAGCCGTTGCCCAGGTGCAGGGTCACGAGATTGACCTTGTCTGCGGCCTTGCCGAGCAGAGACGCGGCCTGCTCGGTCACGTAGCGGTGCGAGGTGCCGTGGAAGCCGTAGCGACGTATCTTGAGGTCTTCGTAGAGCTTGTACGGGATGGGGTACATGAAGGCTTCGGGCGGCATGGTCTGATGAAATTCGGTGTCGAACACGGCCACCTGCGGCACTCCGGCGAAGAGTTCGCGGGCGACCTCGATGCCGACCAGGTTGGCCGGATTGTGCAGCGGGGACAGAGGACAGTTGGCGCGGATCTTTTCCACCACGTCGTCATCGATGAGGGTGCTTTTAAAGAGCGTTTCCCCGCCCTGGACCACGCGGTGCCCGATGGCGTCGATCTCTGAGGTCGAGGCGATGACGCCCGTGTCCTTGCCCGTGACCAGGTCGACCACGGTGTGCATGGCCGCGTTGTGGTTCGGGAAAGACATCTCCCGGTCCACTTCGGACTCTCTGGCCTCACCGGGCCAGTTTTTCTGGCTGACCTTGCCCATGGCGTCGCCGATGCGCTCCACCAGGCCGGTGGCCATGACCGCACCGCTCTCCATGTCGAGGAGCTGATATTTGAGGGAGGAACTCCCGGAATTGACGACAAATATTTTCATGATAACCTCTCTATATTAAACCTTTTTCGGCCTGGGCCTGGATAGCCGTGATGGCCACGGTGTTGACGATGTCGGCGACGGTGCAACCACGGCTGAGATCGTTGACGGGCTTGTTGAGGCCCTGCAGGACCGGCCCAATGGCCACGGCGTTGGCAGCGCGCTGCACGGCCTTGTAGGTGTTGTTGCCGGTGTTCAGATCCGGGAAGATGAAGACCGTGGCGCGGCCGGCGACCTGGCTGCCGGGCAGCTTCTTGGCAGCCACTTCCGGGTCTATGGCCGCGTCGTACTGCAGCGGACCTTCAAGGAGCAGGCCCGGGGCCTTTTCACGAGCGATGCGGGTGGCCTCGATGACCACGTCCACGTCACCGCCCGCCCCGGAATCGCCTGTCGAATAGGACAGCATGGCCACACGCGGTTCGACTCCGAAAATGCGGGCCGTTTCGGCGGAGCTAAGAGCGATCTCGGCCAGCTGCGGCGCGGTGGGATTCGGGTTCACGGCGCAGTCGCCGAAGACCAGCACGCGGTCTTTAAGACACATGAGAAAAACACTGGACACGATGGACGCCCCAGGCTTGGTCTTGATGATCTGGAAAGCTGGGCGAATGGTGTGAGCCGTGGTGTTGATGGCACCTGAGACCATGCCGTCGGCCTGGCCCTTGAAGACCATCATGGTCCCGAAGTACGTCGGGTCGATCATGCAGTCGCAGGCCACTTCCTTGGATACGCCCTTCTTCTTGCGCAGCTCCATGAACGTGGAGACATAGTCATTGTAATCCGGAGACACGCCCGGATTGACGATGTTCACGCCGGTGAGGTTGAGCCCCAGCTGGGAAGTCATGGAGGAGATGGCCTTGGGGTCGCCCAAGACCGTCAGGTCGACCACGCCTCGGCGAAGCAATATGTCTGCCGCGCGCAGGATGCGGTCGTCGCTGCCTTCGGGCAGGACGATGTGCTGCTTGTGCTTCTTGGCTTTCTCGATAAGGCCATACTCGAACATCTGCGGGGTGACCTTGGTCGATTTGCGGGTATCGAGGCGCCTTCGCAGCTCTTCGGTGTCCACGCTCTCCTCGAACACGCCGAGGGCGGTCGCGATCTTCTTCTGATCGCCCGGCTCGATCTTGCCGTACATATTGTAGAGGCGACGTGCGGTCTGGAAAGTGGCCTCCTTGCCGAGCAGCACGGGCACGGGCACGCCGGTCCAGCCCTCGATGAGCCGGTCCACGCTCTTGCCAGGCCGGATGCCGCCGGTCAGCAGGATGCCGGAGATGTCCGGATAGGACGATGACTGCCGCGAAGCCAGGCTGCTGACAACGATGTCCGAGCGGTCGCCGGGGGTGACCACCAGGCTGCCGCGCTCGATGTAGTTCAGGAAATTTTCAATCTGCATGGCGGCCACGACGATGTCGTCGACCTGCGCGCCCAGGTTATCCGCGCCGTAGAGCACTTCCGCCCCGACCCACTTCATCACGTCGCCCACGGTGGGCTTGCCCAGAATGGCGACCTCGGGGATGATGTAGAGCAGCAGGTCGGACTTGTTCATGGTCTTCTTGAGGGCAAGACGCAGGGCCTCGCGATCCGGCACGTCGGTGCGGTTGATGACCACGCCAAGGATGTCCACCGCCTTGTCCGCGAAGGATTCCACAGCCAGCTTGGTGGCGCTTATTATCTCGTGTTCGGTTTTCTGGCAGGCATTGGAGACCACCAGAATGGGGCTACCCAGGTTGGCGGCGATGTCGGCGTTGATGTCGAACTCAAAAGCCGGGCTGGTACCCTCGAAATCCGTGCCTTCAAGCAACACGAAGTCGCATTTGCTCTCCAGCTCCTTGTACTTGTTGATGATCTTTTCAATGAGCAGGGAGTGCTGACCCGCGTTGACCAGTTCTTTAGCCTGGCGCATGGTCAGCGCGTACGTCTCACTGTACTGTAGGCCGAGGTAAAACTGGGACAGGACGAGGTCGATGTCGTGATCCTTGCGCTCGGGCACATCGTTGATGATGGGCCTGAAAAAACCGACCCGCCGGATATCGCGCAGAAGCATCTGCATGACGCCCAGAATGATGGCCGATTTACCGCTTCGAGATTCCGTTGCCGTGATGTAGAGATTTCTGGCCATAACACTTCCCTTGAAAGCCGGTTTTTTGTCCGACAGCGCCGTGAAATTTCAAGGCGACCCATCAAATTGGTTGGTTACACAATCCACTTATTAGTGAAAAAAAGAGTCAGATTAGTCAATGCCTTTTTTTCAACAGAATTTCAACAAGCTGCAGCATTCTTCAAAAACATCGGCGCCGGAGTTGTACTCCGGCGCCGAAGCCGTACATTTAGAGCGTTTCCGCGTAGATTTCCATGACGTGTTTGACCGCGACGTTGTCCTTGTGCTGTGAGAGCATGTCGGACATCTGCATCATGCACGCCGGGCAACCTGTGGCCACCACCTGCGCTCCCGAGGCGACGATGTTGCCGCGCTTCTGGGTCCCGATCTCCTTGGACAGATCGTAATGCTGCAGATTGAAACTGCCGCCACAGCCGCAGCAGCGGTCGGCATCGGCCATTTCCACGAATTCCACATTGGGATTGGTTTTCAGCAGCGCGCGGGGCTGTTCGAAAACCTTCATGGACTTTTTAAGATGACAGGGGTCGTGATACGTGACCTTGGTGCCACTGCCCTGCACCGGCATGGACACCTTGACCACATCGACCATGAACTGGTTCACATCCATGACTTTCGCCGCCATGGCCGCGATGCGGTCCTGCATGCTCTGGGTCTTGTCCCCGGACATCAGCGGCCACAGCTCGTGCATGGTCGCCGTGCAGGTGGCGCAGGCGGTGAGCAGGTAATCGAAGTTCTCCTTTTCAAAGATCTCCAGATTACGCAGCACCAGTTTGTCGAAGGACTCCTTGTCCCCCGAAGCGAGGGCCGGAATTCCGCAACAACACTGGCCTGTCGGCATGTAGATACCGATCTCGTGATGCCTGAGGGCCTTCAAAACGGCCTGGCCGACCTGCGGGTAGATCTTGTCGATGACGCAGCCGGGAAAGAAGGCCACGCGATAGCCGCCCTTGCCCGGACGGGTGTTCAGGGACGGCTCCAGCTTGCGCAGTGGCTTCTTGGCGAGCGGCATGAAATGCCGTTCGCCGATGATCGGCGCGTTGACGATACGTGAACAGGAAGAGCCGATGACCTCGCTGGCGGTCTTGGTGAACACGCCCTGGAACTTGGAGGCCAAGTCCAGCACGGTGTTAAAAAGCGCAGGCTTGGTCAAGAGACCCTTGAAGATGACCTTCTTGACCGCGGGCAGCCCCATGTACGTGTTCACGATGACACGGGCTTTGAGGAAGATATCAAGCACCTTCACGCCGCTGGGACAGTTGGCGGCGCAGGAGCCGCACAGCAGGCACATGTTGAGCTTGTTCTGCACGCCTTCGGCGTCCGCGATCATCTCGTGGGACAGATTTTCCAGCAGGGCGATCTTGCCGCGCGCGACGTCGCCCTCCTTCATGGTCTCGGCAAATACCGGACAGACAGCCTGGCACATGCCGCACTTCATGCACGCGACCATCTGGTCGTCGAGCTCGTGCAGCATTTTGGCTAGTTGATGAAGATCTTCAGTCATGACTAGCCTCCGATGATTTTGCCGGGATTGAGCAGGTAATTGGGATCGACCGCTTTTTTAAGCCTGCGCGAGTAAATGATGGTCGCCTTGGTGGTCTCCTTTTCCAGCCACTTGGACTTGGCCGTGCCGATGCCGTGTTCCCCGGACAGCGTGCCGCCCAGAGACAGGGCCACGTCGAAGATCTCATCCACGGCCAGCTCCACGCGGTGGAATTCTTCCTTGTCGCGCTTGTCGGTCAGGATGGTCGGGTGCAGATTGCCGTCTCCGGCGTGGCCAAAGGTGCCGATCTGCAGTTTGTACTTGACCCCGATGTCGTTGATGGCCTTGATCATGGCCGGGATCTGGCTGCGCGGCACGGTGGCGTCCTCAAGCACTGTGGTCGGGCGGGCGCGGGCCAGTGCCGGGAGCGCGTTACGCCGGGCTTCCCAGAGCTTGTTCTTCTCGGCGGCGTCCTTGGCCATCTGCACGCGCTTGGCGCCGTGCTTCTTGCAAATTTCAACAACCTTTTCGGCATCGTCGTCAACCAGGGCAATATGCCCGCCATCGACTTCGATCAGCAGAATGGCGGCGGCATCACGGGGCAAGCCGGCCTTGGTGAAGTCCTCAACGTAGTTGATGGTCGCGTTGTCGAGGAGCTCAAGGGTGCAGGGCACGATCTTGTTGGCGATGATGGCGGCCACGGTCTCGGAGGCCTTATTGATATCGTCGAACTCGGCGAGCATGGCCTTTGAGGCCACCGGCGGCGGAACGAGCTTGAGGATGATCTCGTCGAAGACGCCGAGCGTCCCTTCGGAACCGACCATGAGCTGGGCGATGTTGAGGCCCGTAACGCATTTGACGGTCTTGCCGCCGGATTTGATGTATTCGCCCTCGGCGTTCCAGAAATTGACGCCCATGACATAGTCTTTGGTCACGCCGTATTTGAGACCGCGCAGACCGCCCGCGTTCTCAGCCACGTTGCCGCCCAGGGTGGACACGGCCTGGGAGCCCGGATCAGGAGGATAGAAGAGGCCGCGCTTGGCCACCTCGGCTGCGAACTTGGCGGTGACGGCACCAGGCTGGACCACGGCGTAGAGGTCTTCCTCGTTGATTTCGAGGATCTTGTTCATGCCGTTGGTCAAAATGACAACGCCATGTTCCTTGGTCGGGATGGTGCCGCCGCTCAGGTTGGTGCCCGCGCCGCGCACGGTCATGGGCAACTTGTTCTCGTTGCACAGGGCCACGGTGCGACCAAGCTGCTCGCTCGTAGTCGGGCGAAGCACCAGCTCCGGAACGACGGAATCGAGCACGGCGGCATCGTAGGAATAGGCATGGCGATCGGACTCGCTGTCCATGACATTATCTTTGCCAAGCAGTGTCTTGAATTCATTGAGTAGACTCGTGGAAAGCATCTTGTTTCTCCTTGCGTGAAATCCATGTAGGCGCGAATGGCATGCAACGCGCCGGATCTGAGGTTGCCACGGAGCATTGCGCAGTGCCCCGGGCAAATTCAACATACGTGAGACCTGTAAGCCTCGCTATCGCAGAGCCGAGCGTAGCGTCGAACGAGCCGCGCACGATCGGAAATATCAGAAATTTTTCGGCGCGGTATCCGGCAAAAAAGTTTGTCCGGCGCGCGTGAGTGTGGCGATGCGAAGCTGTTGCCTTCGTGTCCAATCGTCTAAAGCCTGAGAAGCGGAAGGCTGCCGGAAGCGCTTCTTAGTGATGCAGAGATGGAACCGGGGCGCGGCGGTACCGCGCCCCGGATCGATTTAGAATGTCAGGTTCATGCTCACGGCGATGACGCCGAGGATGCCCGCAAAGATGACGTAGTAGGTCATGGGGATGAGAGCCAGCTTGATCAGCTTGCCTTCGACGCCAACCAGGCCGACGGTGGCGCAGGCGGCGACGACGTTGTGCACGCAGATCATGTTGCCAGCCGCTCCACCCACGGCCTGCAGGGCTACGATGATCGTAGCCGGGGCTCCGATCTGGTCGGCCACGCCGTACTGGAACAGGGAGAACATCATGTTACTGACGGTGTTACTGCCCGCGATGAACGCGCCGAGCGCACCGATGACGGAGGCGAAGGCCGGCCACGCGGTACCGGCGATGGAGGCAACGCCGTTGGCCAGGGTCAGCGGCATGCTGATCAGCTCAGAGGTATTCACACCGGAGTTGATGAAAATACGCACCATAGGTACAGCAAAGCCCAGGGCCACGCTTGCGCCAATCATGGTCTTGGCGGACTTGCTGATGGCCTGGGTCATATCCTCGAACTTCATCTTCTGGATGAAGTAAGTCAAGGCCACGGTGACAATGAAGATGGTGCCGGGCAGATACAGCATCTGGGCGTTGGTCTTCAGCTCGGTACCGAGGATGTTGTTGAAGTTGATGGTCACTGCGGGACTGGTCAGGAAGGTCTTGAGCGGAGCCCAGGTGCGGCTCAGCACCAGCAGACCGGCGACAATGAGGTACGGGACCCAGGCGGCGAACAGGGACACGGGGGCTCTGTTGCCACGCTCTTCAATTTCGGGCTTGAGCGAACCCATCCAGTCGGAGCCCCACTGGGATTCCGGGGGGAAGTCCCAAACAACCTTGGGCACGAGAAAGCCCTTCTTGGCAGCGGTGATGACGATGGGCAGCGCGATCAGCGGAGCGATCAGCGACGGGAAGTCGGGGCCGAGGGTGACGCCGACGATCATGTAGGGGATGGTGAAACACAGGGCCGCGAAAATCGCGAAGGGAGCAGCCTGCAAGCCTTCGGCCCAGGACTTGTTCTTGCCGAAGAAGCGGGTCAGCATCAGGCACAGACACAGGGGAATGAGGGTGCCGATGATGCCGTGGAAAATGGCCACGTTGGCGCCGATGCTGAGCAGATAGTCCATGAAGGCGGGATCGGTGAATTTGGTGGTACCGAGCATGGTGTGCACGGGGGCAGCGTCAAGACCGGTGCGTACGCCGAGCAGGATGGGCGTTCCCACTGCGCCAAAAGACACCGGGGTGCTCTGGATAATCAGCGCCATGAGGACGGCGGCGATGGCGGGGAACCCGAGCACGACCAGCAGCGGAGCCGCAACGGCCGCAGGGGTTCCGAAACCGGCCGCGCCTTCGATGAATGCGCCGAACAGAAAGGCGACGATGATGGCCTGGATTCTGCGGTCAGGGGTGATGTCCATGAAGCCGCGCCGGATGGTGCCCACCGCGCCGCTGAAGGTCAGGGTATTGAGCATTAGGATGGCGCCGAAGACGATGTACAGAATCGTCGCGGCGATGAAGACGCCCTGCAGGGTGGACGCCATGACCCGGGTCACGTCCATCTGCCAGGCGAAAATGCCCATCAGGCCGGTGTACAGCCATGCGACGGGCATGGCGTGCTTTGCAGGCCAGCGCATCAGGACCAAGAGAATGAAGACGACCAGAATTGGTGTGAAAGCCAAAAATGCATACATGTTACAGAGCCCTCCTGTGAATCAAGTGTAACCAGTTAGACAGTTCTCCAGATACTTTCAGATTCCGGCCCGGTCCCGGACCCCCCTCACGGATCCGGCAGGCCAGTCTCCTGTCCTCAAACATACACATCCTTTGCGCGGGACCAATGGCAACCGCCCCGACACATCGATAGTCACATCAACGCATTCCGCCCTGCCAGCCCAGGTTCGGCTGGGGCTACCGCAACATGCTCGCATGCACTCCAATGAAGCCGTCCCTTATCAGGACGCTGCCTCACCCGGACCGGGTTAGCGGTCCAAGTGAGGCAGCTTGCATTCATGTCAATCAGGAACCGGAACGTCCGTCGTCGCAGGGTCCAGCGGGCTTGTTGGCCCCGGAATGCTCAGCGGTCGCGGTCAGCGTGCATCCCTCACCGGCGGGAGCAGCGGCCACAGGCTCGGCAGCAGCCTGAACCGGACCGAACTCCTGCTTGGAGAGGTACTCGTACATGGCGAAACGTTGCAGGTAATCCTGCTCGATCTGGGCACGCATCCGCTTGGAGTCTTCGGGGGCGATCTTTTCAAGCAGAGCGTATCTGTTTTCGCTGGCCAGGAATTCCTGGATGGTTCCGTCCGGAGCCTTGGAATCCAGGATAAACGGATTTTTGCCCTCTTCAGCCAACAAGGGGTTGTAGCGGTACAGCGGCCAGTAGCCGGACTGCACGGCCAGCTTCGCTTCGAGCTGGGTCTTGCCCATGCCCTTGCGAAGTCCCTGGTTGATGCACGGAGCGTAGGCAATGATCAGGGACGGTCCGGGGTAGGCTTCCGCCTCGCGCAAGACTTTCAGGAACTGCTGCTTGTCGTAGCCCATGGAAACCGTGGCCACATAGACATAACCGTAGCTCATGACCATGCGCCCCAGATCTTTCTTGCCGGTCCGCTTTCCTGCGGCAGCGAATTTGGCAATGGAGCCCAGCGGGGTGGCCTTGGAGGACTGTCCGCCGGTGTTGGAGTACACTTCCGTGTCCATCACCAGTACGTTGATGTCTTCGCCGGAGGCCAGAACATGGTCCAGCCCGCCATAGCCGATATCGTAAGCCCATCCGTCACCGCCGAAGATCCAGAAGGAATTCTTTCCGAACAGTTCTTCGCGCTCGTAAATTTCTTCGAGCAGTTCGTCGCGGTGCATGAAGGCCAGGATGTCACGAATGATGTCGCCGTATTCTTTGCATTTTTCTGCGTTAGCGCGGTTTGCGAGCCAACCCTTGAAGGCTTCGGCCAGATCTTCAGGCAGTTCGCTGTCAAGGGCCTTGGCGACCAGGTCGGCCAGCTTGGCCTGGCGCTGGGTATAGGCCATCAGGATGCCGTAACCGAATTCGGCCGCGTCCTCGAACAGGGAGCTTCCCCAGGTCGGACCGTGACCGTCGGCATTGACCGCATACGGAGTGGTCGGAGCGGAAGCGCCCCAGATGGACGAGCAACCCGTTGCGTTGGCGATGATCATGCGCTCACCGAAGAGCTGGGTCATCACCTTGACATACGGAGTTTCGCCGCAACCGGCGCAGGCGCCGGAGAATTCCATCAGCGGTTTCTGGAACTGACTGCCCTTGACGGTGTCGCGGCGGGTCAGGTTATCCTTGAAGGGTACGGTAGCTGCGAAGTCGTAGTTGGGCACTTCGCGTCCGGTCTGCGATTCCAGGGGCTTCATGACCAGGGCTGTGGTCTTGGCCGGGCAGATGTCGGCGCAGTTGCCGCAGCCCATGCAGTCCAGGGTGCTGACCTGGATGCGGAACTTCATGCCCTTGAATTCCTTGCCTACGGCGTCGAGGGTCTCGAAGGTTTCGGGAGCCTCGGACATCTCTTCCTCGGTCAGCAGCACCGGGATGATGGACGCGTGCGGACAGACAAAAGAGCACTGGTTACACTGGATGCAGTTGGCAGCAATCCACTCGGGCACGTTGATGGCCACGCCGCGTTTCTCGAACTGGGAGGTGGCCACGGGGAAGAGTCCGTCGGGCTCGAAAGCGGAGACAGGCAGGCTGTCGCCTTTCTGGGCCAGGATGGGACGCATGACGTTCTTGACGAAATCGGGCTCGTCCTTCTCGGGGCCGCAATCGCAGGCAAGGTCGGCCCAGGAGGCGGGAACCTTGATCTCGATCAGATTCTCGATGGACTGGTCCACGGCGCCGATGTTCATATTGACGATCTTGTCGCCCTTGTTGCCGTAGGCCTTCTTGATGGCCTTCTTGAGCAGAGCCACGGCTTCTTCGAAGGGCATGACGTTGGCAAGCTTGAAGAAGGCGGTCTGCATGACCATGTTGATACGGTTTCCAAGGCCCACTGCCGTAGCGATCTTGACCGCGTCGATGGTGTAGAACTTGAGACCCTTCTTGGCGATGGTGCGACGCATGGAGGCGGGCAGTTCCTTTTCCATGTCCTCGGCGGTCCAGCTGGAATTCAGCACGAAGGTGCCGCCGTCCTTGATGCCTTCCAGAACGTCGTAGGTATGGACGTAGCTGGCCTTGTGACAGGCGATGTAATCGGCCGCGTTGACCAGATAGGTGGACTGAATGGGCGATTTGCCGAAGCGCAGGTGGGACACTGTGATGCCGCCCGACTTCTTGGAATCGTAGGCAAAATAGCCCTGGGCGTACATGTCGGTATTGTCGCCAATGATCTTGATGGCTTCCTTGTTCGCGCCGACGGTACCGTCGGAGCCCAGGCCCCAGAACTTGCACTGCACGGTACCGGCCGGGGTGGTGTCGGCAAAGACAGGGACGTCGAGGGAGGTATGGGTGATGTCGTCCTCGATGCCCACATTGAAATGGGTCTTGGGCTGGGCGACCATCATATTGTCATACACGGCCTTGACCATGGCCGGGGTGAACTCCTTGGAGCCCAATCCGTAGCGGCCGGCGACGATCTCGGGCATTTCGCCGCGTTCCATGTAGGCGGTGCAGATGTCCTTGTAGAGCGGATCGCCATTGGCGCCGGGCTCCTTGGTACGGTCAAGCACGGTGATCACGGAGGCGGTGGCGGGCAGGACCTGCAGGAAGTACTCGGACACGAACGGACGATACAGGCGGACCTTGACCAGGCCAACCTTCTCACCCTTGGCCAGGAGATGGCGGACCACCTCCTCGATGGTCTCGCAGCCGGAGCCCATGGCCACGATGACGCGCTCGGCCTGCGGGTGGCCGACATAGTCGAAGGGCTTGTAGGGACGACCGGTGATGGAGGCGACCTTCTTCATCTGCTCGACGACGATGGAAGGCAGCTGGTCATAATAGACGTTGCTGGCTTCACGGCCCTGATAGTAGATGTCGGGATTCTGAGCAGTGCCGCGGATGGCCGGGCTGACCGGGCTCATGGCGCGGCTGCGGAATTCGGCGATGGCCTCGTAATTGACGAGATTCTTGATGTCTTCGTAGTCGATGACCTCGATCTTCTGCACTTCATGGGAGGTACGGAAGCCATCGAAAAAATGCACAAAAGGAATGCTCGCTTCGATGGAAGAAAGATGGGCCACCAGAGAGAGGTCCATGCACTCCTGCACGGAACTGGAGGCGAGCATGGCGAAGCCGGTCTGACGACAGGCCATGACGTCCTGATGATCGCCAAAGATGGACAGGGCGTGAGCGGAAATAGCGCGCGCACTGACATGGAAGACGCCGGGAAGCAGCTCTCCGGAGATTTTGTACATGTTAGGGATCATCAGCAGTAGGCCCTGGGAGGCCGTGAAGGTGGTGGTCAGCGCGCCACCGGCCAGGGAACCGTGAACTGCGCCGGCCGCGCCGGCCTCGGACTGCATCTGCCGGACCAGGACCTTCTGGTCGAAAATATTCAGCCGTCCCTGTGAGGCCCATTCATCGGCGATCTCACCCATGGTGGAAGACGGTGTGATCGGATAAATCGCGGCCGTGTCGCTCAGCGCATAGGCGATATGCGTGACGGCGGTATTTCCATCCATGGTTTTCATATTTTTAGCCATGTATCTTCTCCTCAAAGCCAAGTTGTTGTTGTCAAGCGAGTTCAAACGCTTCTGCAAGCATGGACCGCTTTAACAAGTTTTGTGCCACCGAAAACTTTTTCCCTAACCGTTTGAAATAAAAAAATATTACAAGACGCCATTCATAATTTTCATAGCCTCCCTTCCGGTTTGTCTGAAAAAAAAGACAATTTATGTTTAACTCCGCTGATAGCACAGTAGTACGGGATTGCAAACAAACAACTTCAATCCGGTTAACGCGCGTAATTGGCTGGTTAATGGTCATACAACCATTCATGGGCAGTCTGTCCGAATTTTCGGACAATAACGCGCCGTGGTATTCCTGCCTCGCTTCCGAAACCTGCTGGACCGCTTGAATGCACACAAAACGTCACGACTGGCCTGCGGCGTTGATCTTTTATCAAATCCAGACACCACCCGCAGTCCAATTTTTCGGACAGCCGTCAATCCGGCCCATGTAATACATATTGGTTGACTAAACAACCACTTTTCTTCAGTCTCGATTTCTGGCGCTTGGTTCACACCCGGCAACTCAGCCGCCGAGGCGAGCACTATCTTTCAAATTTGGAAGATCCGTATCAGTTCGACGCGACAGGTGTTTCAATTTTGCACAGCGGATACTTAGCTGCATTGTGAACGGCGACCAGTGAGGGGGCGGGCTAAATTCGCTCAACTATCTAAAAATAATAATTTTTTTATAAAAACTGCCATTCCGCGAAACATGTACTCGGGAACGTTGGCAACAAATTTGCACTAAAAATAAGTCAAGCAGCTTGCCACAAGTGGTAAAACTGCATTATATAGGGACATCTGGAGGTATATCATGAAAGGAAAAAGCATCACGAACAATGGCGTGATCCGGAGATTATCGCAAAACGAAACCATGCAATTGTCGCAACTGCTCACCTCGATGCAGAAGCAGCGCATCAACGACGGCGACAGCGTCCTGGTAAAGAAGGAATATATAGTTGATTCCTGGAAGGAATACTGGCTTGGGAAGGAGCAAGAAGAAGAGTATTAGGCTTCAATATCGTGCTTTTTGAGCATGGCATACAGGTGCGACCTGGACAGCCCTGATACACTGAGCATCTTCTGAATATCCTTGCCGTGGCTGCCCACGAGCCTGAGCAGGTATTCCCTTTCCTTGGACGTCTTGAAGTCCTTTAACGTGGGCAGGGCCTCCTCCACCTCCATCTGTGCTTCTTCCGGCCCCGCCTCTTCTCTTCCCTGCCCCAGAATGGTCCTCGCGACCCGTATGCGCACCGCCTGCGGCAGGTGCTGGGCATAGACCGTTTTCTCCGCCCCCGAATGCACAAAGGCCTGTTCAATGGTATTGAAGAGTTCGCGCACATTGCCGGGCCATTCATAGCGCCTGAGCATACCCTCCAAGTCCGGATCCATCTCCTTGATCGGGATGTTCCTTTGCCTGCACAGCTTGTCGATGTGATAACGTGCGAGAATGAGGACGTCGTCCTCACGCTCGCGCAGGGCAGGCAGATGCAACTGGATGGTATTGATACGATAATACAGATCCTGCCGGAACTCGCCGGACTTGACCATGGCGGCAAGATCGCGATTCGTGGCCGAAATGAGCCTGAAATCGCTCTCAAGCTCCTGGTTTGAGCCCACCGGCCTGAACCTGCGTTCCTGCAGCACGCGCAAAAAAGTTTTTTGCGCCGAAAGGGGGAGTTCGCCGATCTCGTCCAGAAAAAGCGTGCCTTGGTCCGCGATCTTGACCAGCCCGACCCGGTCGCGGGCCGCGCCCGTGAACGAGCCCTTGGTGTGTCCGAAAAGGATGCTCTCCAATAAAGATTCGGTCAGGGAAGCGCAGTCCACCACGACGAAGGCACGCGAGGAGCGCAGGCTGTTGCGATGGATACTGCGGGCCAGCAGCTCCTTGCCGGTCCCGGTCTCGCCGGTGAGCAGCACTGTGGAATCGGAGCCCCCGGCTTGGGCGATGCGCTCGTAGCATCGCCGCATGACGCTGCTCTCCCCCACCACGTCCTTGAGGTCCAGGGTCATGGTCTGGCCGCTGGCCTTCTTCTCCCGGCGATAGGCCAGGGCCCGGTTCAGAGTCTCTTTGATCTGTTTGATGGGCGAAGGCTTGACCAGATAGTCCCAGACCCCGCCCTGAATGGCCAGTTCCGCGCCCTCGGGATCGCCCTGACCCGTAAGTACGATCACATCGGGCGGACTGGTCTGATTGCGGATCTGTCCCAGTGCCTGCAGACCATTTCCGTCGGGCAGGCGCACATCGAGGAAGACAAGATCGAACTCCATACGCCCCAGTTGCTCCAGTCCATCTTTCAAGGTGTGGGCCGCAAGGCACTCGTGCCCAAGACGGAAATTGAGACTCTGCAGGGTTTCGCAAACCTGCGGGTCATCGTCGATAATGAGAATTCTGGCCATCAGACTTCCTTGTCCAGAACATCGCGGATGGCTCTTCCGACCATGTCCTTATTGTAGGGTTTGCTCAGAAAAAATTTGATGTTGTCGGTCTGACCAATGAACTCCTGAGCCTGCTTCCTCCCGGAGACCATGATCACCGGCAGTTCGGGCCGACACTCTCGCAGCAGCCCCGCGACATCAAAGCCGTTCATGCCCGGCATATCATAGTCCGTGATGACCAGATCCAGGGGTAAGCCATCCCCGCAGATGACGGAGACGGCGTCGGCAGGATTTTGAAACGAGTGCACCGTATAGCCCAGCTGTTCGAGCACCCGGGGAATGAGCGTCAGTTGATCCTCGTCATCCTCGATGAAAGCCAGATGCTCGCTGCCGGTGACGGCCGCACTCACGCACTCGCCAGGCAGGAGACAGAGCTCGTTCATGGTCGGCAGCAGAATGTCGAAACGCGTGAACCCGGGCGTGCTGACGAGCCAGATTTCTCCCCCGTGATTGCGCACGATGCCGTGCACCACGGCCAGACCAAGGCCGGTGCCCTCGCCCTTGCCCTTGGTGGTGAAAAACGGGTCGTAGATCTTGTCCTGGATGGCCTCGTCAATGCCCGGCCCATCATCCTCGATGGTCAGCCGACTGTAGACGCCCGGGGCCAGATTGCCGAGCTGCGCGTCATCGCGGTCAAGCACCATCCTCCCAAGGCGAAAGGAGATGTGCCCTCCGCGTTCGCCCAGGGCCTGGAATGCGTTGGTCGCGAGGTTCATCACAATCTGGTGGACCTGGGTCGGATCGGCCAGGCACAGGTGCAGGTCTTCCTCGATGGTCGAAGACACTGAAATGTTGCGCGGCATGGACACGCGGATCAGGGTTATGGCTTCGGCCACGACCTCGCGCAGATCGGTGGGCACGAAACCCTCCTGCGTCGGTCGGCTGAACGTCAGAATCTGCTTGATGAGCCCGCTGCCGCGCACCGCCGCCTTGAGGCTGCGTTCCAGATCCTTCCAGACCAGGCTGTCATCAGGGATGTCCTCCATGGCAAGCTCGGTCGAGTTCATGATCGATGTCAGTATATTATTGAAATCATGGGCGATCCCTCCAGCCAGGGTGCCGATGGCCTCCATCTTCTGGGATTGCAGCAACTGCTTCTCGAGGTTCATGGTCTGGGTAATGTCCTCGGCGGTGCTCAAAATGCCGACCACCTCGCCATGCGGGCCGTGCAGGGGCACCTTGTTGACCAGCAGCCACATGCCCTCACCCGCCGCATTTCTGGTCTCCAGACGCAGACGATAGCAGGGTTCGTTGGACAGGAACACCTGGGCATCAAGGCGCCTTATCTCCTCGACTTCATGGGCGTTATGGACAATCTCTGCATATGTCTTGCCCAGAATGGCCGACATCTCCGTCTCGCCGACATAGGCCAGAAAATTGCGGTTCGCGCCGAGAATATGAAAACGCCGGTCTTTCCAGTGTACAAGCTGAGGGATGGTATCGAGCACAAGCTGCAGCATGGATTCGGAGGCCGCCAAGGCCAGTTCGGCGGCCTTACGGTCCGTGATGTCCTCCACGAAGCCTTCGAAATGACTGAACTCGTCACCCGCACCGCGCACGCCCCGCGCATTGAGGTTTGCGGTAATGACCGCCCCTTCACGGGTACGGAACAGGACTTCGAACTCGATGCTGCCCCTGGTTTTGTGGTACATTTCCACGACCCGCTCACGGTCGCTCTGCTGATAATACAGAGTCGAGATGTTCGGATTGTTTTCGATCAGCTCCTCTGGACCGGCGTACCCAAGCATCCTCGCCAGAGCCGGATTGGCCACGATCCAGGACCCGTCGGGCGTGGTCTGAAAAATGCCCAAGGCCGAGTTCTCAAAAATGGTGCGGTATTTCTCTTCCGCCGCACGCAGATTGTCCTCGGCCAGCTTGCGGTCGGAAATGTCGTAAATGACGCCGACAATTCCCGCGTTCTCACCGAGGGCGTCGGCGTAGGTGGCCTTGTGCAGCACGGTCGGGCGCATCGACCCGTCGCTATGGGGAATCCGGGTTTCGTAGGAGTCCATGCGACGGTCGAACAAGGGGGAGAAACGCGCATCAAACTGGCCGGACTTGAGGGTCTTCAGATCCTCGTCCGAGTCCCAGGACAGGCCGAACCACTGCCCGAAAGCACGGTTGATGCCGGCGATGGTCCCGTTTCGCTCGGTGAAGTAGATAGGCAGCGGCAGGGTGTCCATGAGCGTGCGCAGAAAGGACAGCTGGTTCTTGATGCGGATCTCGATCTGCTTGCGTTCCCAGATGTTGATGACCAGAATGACCAGCACCATGGACAGGATGAGCAGGCTGATGATGATGGTCCAGAATTGATGCCTGTTGATGGAGTAGAACGGGGACGGCCCGTTGACCACGATGCTGTCCGGCGGCAACAGCTTCTGGTTGATGCCGAGCTGCATGAGAACCTGGTAGTCGAACTTGGGAGGCTCTTCGGGGCTGGAAATGACCGGGATCGACGCGGGCGACTCTCCGCCCAGAACGCGCAGCCCCATTTCGGCCACAGCGTGGCCATGGGCAAACCCGCTGACCATTTTTCCACCCACCAGACCGTGGCCAAGCAAAAATTCCCAAGCCCCGTAGAGAGGCACCCCCGTGGTGCTCCAGACGATTTCCAGCAGATCCTGGGCCGAATACACACCCTCGCCGACATCCTTGTAGAAGGGGATGAAAAAGAAAATACTGTCCTCGGAAGCGGCCTGAACCCGGCCGATCAGTTCCTCAAGGCTGAAATCGTCCAGAAACTCGACCTGCATGTCCCCGGGGAGTTCCGGCACGCGAGCGCGAACCTGGTTGGCGATGGCCACGCCGGTCAGACTCTGGTCGCCGATGACCACCAACCGCTTCTTGCCAGGGTGAAAACGCATGGCCATGGCGATGTTCTCCAGAACATCGAATTCCTCCAGGACTCCGGTCATGCGGTCCCGCGTGGGCACGGCCTCCGGGGCCACGTCGTTCACACCGCAAAAAACGACAGGTACGTTTGGAAAGAGCTGGGGCCCATGCTGATTGATGAAATCATAGGCGTGATTATCGGAGACGACGATCAGATCGAAATCAGTGCTGCGGAATTTATACTTGTAATAATCAAAAAGGATTCTAGTAAGTCTTTCCTCTTCGTATCTTTTTGAATCCATGTATTCTACCTGAAGGTAGATATTCTTGCCGCTTTTTTGAAATGTTTCTTGAATTCCTTCAAATATGTTATCAGACCATGCATAGCCATTATTATACGAATTCAAATACAAAACGTTGATCTTCTCCTCTACTCCCGCATGAGCGGAAGCGAAGACAATCAGAACAAGAAAAAAAGCGGCTATGCTTCGCACACAATCTCCATGCTGTCAGCGGCAAAAGCCCGGTCCCGTCCCGGTCCCTGCGAAACAGGGATCAGGACGAGCCCAAGGGCCAGCACCCCTATTTCATCCCGTTGATATGCTTCATGGCGACGAAAAGCCCTTGCGTGCCCATGTTTTCAAGCCCCTGGGCCATGGCCGCGACATAGAGCTGCTCAACGAGCGCCAGGCCCGGCAGGGCGATGCCCATCTTTCTGGCCTCGGCCAAGGCGATGCCCATGTCCTTCACGAAATGCTTGATGAAAAAGCCAGGATCGTAGTCATCCTTGGCAATCTTGCGCCCCAGATTGTTGATCGACCAGGATCCGGCCGCGCCGCTGCCAATGACGTCGATGACCGCGTCCACGTCCAGGCCGGATTTCACGGCGTACAGCAAAGACTCCACCACCCCGACCATGGTCCCGGCGATGAGGATCTGGTTGCTCATCTTGGTGTGCTGCCCGGCTCCCGGCCCGCCCATGAGCCGGATGTTCTTGCCCATCTTTTCAAACAGCGGCACAGCCCGGTCGAAAGGCTCCTGCTCGCCGCCGACCATGATGGCCAGGGCCGCATTTTTTGCCCCGAGATCGCCGCCGGACACCGGTGCGTCCAAAGCGGCCAACCCACGCGCCGTCGCCGCGCGGTGAATCTCAACGGCCAGGGCCGGTTCCGAGGTGGTCATGTCCACAAGCACGGTGCCCGGCGCGGCGCTGTCCACCAGCCCGCCCTCGTCCAGATACACCGACCGCACATCCGCAGGAAATCCCACGATGGTAAAAACAAACTCCGAGTCCCTGGCCACCTCGCCGGGAGTGTCGCACCACTGCGCGCCAGCGGCGATAATGCTCTCGGCGGAAGCCTTGGTACGTGTGTAGACCTTGACCTCATGCCCTGCGGACAGCAGATGACCGCACATGGACCGCCCCATGACCCCGATTCCGATCCAGCCTATTTTGCTCATGATACCTCCACTGATACATTTCAAGATGAGTGCCAATTCCGCAACATAATACCGCAAGACACGATTCAAGATAAGTGCCAATTCGTGTTGTAAATTCGTGGTCAGGCCTGGGCCAGCCTCCACCAAACGGCAACATTGCGTACAATAAAAAAACTACAATTTCAGCATATTATAAATATATTTGCCAAATATCCAAAACATGCTTATAAGGATCGATTAATTAGGATTCAAATCAGACCACACGAGGTTGCCATGATCTGCCAGAAATGCGGAAGCGAAAGTGTTATCGAGGAAACCATCTCCTATCAGATGGAATGCCGTAACCACATGTTTTGCTTCGAGGATGTTCCAGCCCCAAAATGTTCCGAGTGCGGACTTTTCATCATAACCCAGGACGCCATGGGAATCATGCTCGCCAAGATCGAGCAGTTGTCGCAAAAAGCCACCATCTCCTATCATCGCTGCAGGTGGCCCAAGTCGCAAGTCCTCGAAGAGCAGTCTTCGGAGGATGTCGAAATCCAGGTTGCCGCCGAACTGGTAGAAACCATCAACAAAAGCTCACGCAAATAAATCCCATCCCGATACTTGAAAAAAGCCGCCAAGCGGCTTTTTTTTTGGGCCGGAGGGCATCCCAGCCGGTCATACGAAGTTCATTCCCCACGAAGACTTTCTGAATGAGAGCCAATGTTGATTTACCTAAAAAAAACAATTACTATTTTATCATCAAAATACCAGATTATAGGTATTATAATTACGGTTAAATCTATTTAATTGTCCCCACAAGCAACTCGATCAATGTCCGTGTTCAATCGTCTGAGAAAATTATAGTGGCTCGAACACACGGGACATTACAAACCGAAGCATGCGCCGGAGATTAAGGAGAAGTTCAAGTTACAGGGTCAACCCATCTTAAATAAAGAGAATCCGCATGACAAAAAAAAGAATCCTGCTCGTTGAGGACGACATCCTGCTTCGCATGGGTCTCAAATCCATGATCGACATGCACGGTCAGTACGTGGTCGATGACGACGTCGCCAACGGACGGGATGCCGTAAGATCTTTTCGCATGAAAAAACAGGAGATCGTCCTGCTGGACCTTCGCCTGCCCGACATTTCCGGAGTGGAAGTGCTCCAGAAAATCAGGGAAATCGAACCGGACGCCAAAGTCGTCGTCCTCACGGCCAGCGACGACAACGACTTCATCTTCGAGGCGCTGGAGCACGGTGCCAACGCCTATGTCCTCAAAGGATCAAACCCCGAAGAACTCTTCCTGGCCATAGCCTACGCCATGGAAGACGATCTTTTCATAAGTCCTCATCTGGCCAAGGTCATCGTCCGGGACTACCTTTTGGTGAACAGGCAACGAAAGGCCCTGCCGCCGATGCAAAACCTGACCAACCGCGAGAAAGAGATCGTCAGGCTCATCATTGACGGTAAAAAAAGTAAACAGATCGCCGAGTCCCTCTTCATCAGCATCAAGACGGTGGACAAGCACCGGTCCAACATTCTCGGCAAGCTCGGCATAAACAGTTGCAACGAATTGCGGCACGGAAGCCTGTTTTTGTCGGAAGAGGATGACGACAAACACTAACAAACCGGAAATGAAGTTCTCCCGAATGATCCGCGGGACTCGCACACAAAAAGGTATACCGGATGCAAAAAAAGAACGTGGACTGCGACCGAAAAACGGCCCTTGTAGTCGATGACGACGAAATATGCCGATGTGTCACCGCAGAAATCCTGGGCAATCTCGGCATAGAGGTTCATCTCTCCCCTGACGCCGAGCATGCCGTGAGCCTGGCTCAGGCGAACACCTATGACCTGCTCCTGCTCGACCTGCGCATGCCTTCCATGAACGGAGTGGAGTTGGCCGGCCTTCTGCTGGAAAACGGACTTGCCACGAAAGAAAGGATATTTCTGCTCACCGCAGAGGACCCAGACGACGCCATGAATCTCATGCCCACCGGCCTTGCCCTGCGCATGCTCCGCAAGCCCCTGGAACGCGCCCGGATCGAATCTTTTTTTTCCGGGCAGTCCGCCCCGACGCCCGCCTCAAACACGGCCGTTCACGAAACTGCGCGAATCGAGGGTTTTGACATCCCCCTCGCCCTGGCAAACTTCATGGGCTACGAATCCGCCTATTTCAACATCCTGCGCGAATTTCCCGATTACGGAGCAACATTCATCTCTGAGTACAGCGCGTATCTGCAAAGCAAAAATTTCAAGGAATGCAGGCGGCTGGCGCACAGTATCAAAGGCTCTTCGCTGATGATCGGGGCCACGGAATTAAGCATGCTGGCCACAAAACTTGAAACCGCGTGTTTGATTTCACCAGAATCGGAACGCATCCAACTCGCATTTGATATGATCGAAGAGAAAATTATCGAAGCATCGGAAAACGTCAAAAAACACTTCCATCGCATCGACAGCGCCTAAGCGGCGGCGTGTGACCTCCGAGCCGAAAAACTGTCGAACCCCAGGCGATCTCGTTGATCAAATCCGGCGCATCCGCTCTCATTTTTCCAGTGGGAAAAGGCGCGCCCCTGCGCAATGATCTTCCAAACGCAGCCCCGTGACCGCCAACTCGGCCCGCAGACTATCGGCCAGCACATAATCCTTTGCCTTGCGGGCCTCTTCCCGGCGTCTGATCAGCTCGGCGGCTTCCTTCGGCCAGTCCCGTACCGGCAGAGGCAGGCGCGCATGATCAAGAAAACCCAGCACCCGGTCGCAGGCCAGCAGCTGCTCGGCCACCAGTGCAGCCTCGGCGACGCTCAGCTTTCCGGCCCGGGCGTTGACGCTCTTGGCAAAGGCGAAGAGCACCGGCCAGAAATGGGCCAGATCGAGGTTGTCATCGAGGGCCGAGGCAAAGGCTGTCTTGAGGTCGTAGATGCCCTGCTCAAGCTCCGCCGCGACGCTCTCCCCCGTGCCGCCCAGTGACGCCGAAACGTAGGCGTCCTGCAGGCGGTTCTGGTTCTTGGCCCACATGACCAGGCTTTCGGGCGAACAGGCCAGGGATTTCAGGTACGAAGCAGAGAGAAGCCACAGGCGCAGGGCGGGGCCGGAGCCGGCCATGGCCAGCGCTTCGGGCAGCGAAGGGATCGCCTCGCCCTGATCGCGCGGAGTCACGGGCTGGGCCACCATCCAGGCCATGGGCCTGACCCCGGCCCCGGCGCTCCAGATGGCGCTGAAATTATCCAGATGCGGAAAGCGATGAGACTCCCCGGCGAACATGACCGTGACCGTGCCCAGGGCGTCCAGGGCCGTGGCCGCCAACTGCAGAAACCAGCTCGGCCGCACCTTGCCCCATTCGGTCTCCAGCACCTCGCCAAGCTTCAAATCCTGCAACGTGGCCCGCTTGAGCAAGGTGAAATCGGCCGGGTTGTCCTTCACATAATCGGCCAGATCCACCGTGTAGCCTAGATTCATGCCCGCCGTATCCACGCTCGAGATCTGTCCGTAGCACTTGTCCCGGGTCACATCGAAATAGACCGAACGCAGCTTCTCGTAGGCCTGGCCCTTGGCCAGCAGCTTGCGCGCCAGACCCAGGGCGCGCTCCTGGCTGGCCCCAGCCAAAGGAAAGAGAACCGCATCAGCCACGCCCAAGGCCCTGGCATGGGCGACCATGAACTCCTGGGCTCGCGCGCCAAAAGCGGCCAGGCCGGTCTTGACCTGCCTGGCCGCCGCCAGGGCGCGGTCGTCCATGTCCGCCAGGCCAACGGCCATGCGCACACTCTCCCCGCGCTCCTTCAGGGCTTTACCCAATACGTCCAGCCAGACGACGCGCCGCCATGCATCCAACTCGCCAAGATCGTCCAGGCTCGGACCGGGGGTGAACAGGGCGTGCCCACCGGCGGGGGTGCCCAGGCATTCGAGGCAGCCGGTGGCCACGCTGCGTACTCCCAGCCCGTGCCGATCCTGCGGCGAAAAAAGGGTGGTCGAAAGATAGCGCTCCCCGGTGTCCGGACAGATGAAGACTATAAGCCCCTCTTCCCCGGCCTCGTCGAGCTCCCGGGCGATGCGCAGCGCCCCGGCCAGGGCCGCGCCCGCGCTCATCCCGGACAGAATACCCTCTTCCCTCGCCAATCGGCGCGAACAGGAAAAAGCCTCCTCGTCCTCGACATGGATGATCCGGTCCACAGCGCGTTTGTCATAAATGCCAGGAGGATAGGACTCCTGCATATTCTTGAGTCCCTGGATCTTGTGCCCGGCGTAGGGCTCCACGGCCACGACTTTGATGCCCGGGGCCGACTCCTTCATGCGCCGCGCGATGCCCATGGCCGTGCCCGAGGTGCCGAGACTGGCGACCACATGGGTGGCCCGCCCCTGGGTCTGCTCAATGATCTCCCGGCCCGTGCCCATGTAATGGGCGGCGATGCTGGCCGGGTTGTTGAACTGATCCATGAGCACGTAGGTCTGCGGTTCCTCCCGCGCCAGCCGGTAGGCTTCCTCGATGGCCCCGTCGGTGCCCAGGCGACCCGGAGTGAGGCGCAGCTCCGCACCGAAGGCGCGCATGATGCGTTTTCGCTCCTCCGAGGCGGAATCGGGCATGAGCAGGGTCAATTTGTAGCCCTTGACCGCGCAGACCATGGCCAGGCCGACTCCGGTGTTGCCGCTGGTAGCCTCAATGACGATCTTGTCGGGGGTCAGCTCGCCGGAGGCCTCGGCGGCCTCGATCATGGCCAGGGCCACGCGATCCTTGATGGACCCGCCGACGTTCTGGGCTTCGAGCTTGGTCGCCAGGCGGATACACGGATGCGGGAACACGCGATTGAGATAGACAATGGGCGTGGCCCCGATGAGCGAGAGAATGGTCGGATGAATCATGAAAAAACCCTGCTGATGGATTGAACGCAAGGGCGCAAACCTAGGGCAAAACCCGTTTCCGGGCAAGGGGCGGAACACTGGGAGGACAAAACGGCGCCGGTGCGCGCAGGCTGACCATGAGCGTCAACCTGTCGATCGCCTGGGGTGTGCGTGGTCACCAGGAAAGCCTTTTTTGAACCTGCATTTGCATGTGAGCAACCGCTCCACGCTCTTTAAGAAATTGAAACGACCCTTCAGAAAAATCCAGTTGATTTTTTTCCCTGCTCGTTAATTTAGAATAAGAATTTAAGCTAAAATATAAAAGAACCTTATTTTAGGTTCGGAGCAGGCAGGATGCAACGGGAACTCCAAGGCAAATAGGATCATTTCGACGGTGGGTGAGAAGGCTCAAGCCTTCGTATCGGCCCCCCTGCGTCCGTGCCCACCCATTGACTGGACGCCGGAACTTAGGAGCAAGTTCGACTAGGCGCAGTGGCTCAGTGTTTGAACACGTTGATTCGGCGCAACGTCCGCCCGAGCAGGGAGAGAAAAGTGGTTCTTCGACGTTTGATATGGAATTGACCGACATCAATCAGTGGGTAGCCCACCGCCTGGAACTCAAGGGGGATCCTCTGCGAAAGAACACTTCCCCCTTGACGGAAAACGGCCACTAAGGACACAGGAAGAAATCCAGCGTCGCTTCGTTGCATAGGTGGCCGTTTTCCCCGAACTACCCAGCCGTTTTCACGCATCTGCACAAAAAAATCAAATCAATCACTCTTTAATCAGCATATTATTCTGCACTGAATTCACATCTTTCACACTACGCGCTATTTCCGTTGCCCTGTCGATACTTAGTTTTGAATCCACAGTGCCGCCCAACTTCACCACTCGGTCTGTCGTGACAACGTCGATCTCAAACACATTCAGCAGTGGATCTTGCAAAATATCCGCTTTAATCTTGGCTGTAATTGCGGTGTCGTCCATGTAATCACCTACATTTTCAGCACCTTTTACGACCGCGTCACCTGCGTTTTCCATTTTATCGCCAACTTTCACAGTCGTTTCATCAACTGTTTTGCCAGCTTTTTCTGCTGGTCCCTCGTTTTGACAAGCGCTCAAGGCAAATACGGCCGCAAACATAAAGAAAATACAAAAAATCTTGAATATCTGTTTCATACAACTCCCTCCAGTTAGAGTTTGCGCCACCAATAGATCTTTTTAAGATATGCGAGTCCTTAAAGCATGCCATTGCTCCCAGCGACGATCTAAACCTATTTTTCCAATCAAAATGGGAAAAGGTATCGCAGGCGGTTATATGGTCATATTCAAAGACTGAACACTCAAGCGCCCAAAAGCATTCGCGGGGCCAGCCTTCCGACCCTCTCGCAACACCCGTGCCGTAGAATGTCGCAGACATTTATAGTCACAACATGTTGATTAAAAATGACTAAACGAAAAAACAACGTGAGCGAGCAGAGTGAGTTCTTAACGCAACCCGCCAAATCCAACATATACGCCATATATGGCGAAGCAGGTCACGTGAGATTAAAGGGAGTTGCGGTGATGATTCGGCCAGAGCTTTTTCATCTGGTCCGGCTGATGATGGGCGGCGGCTTGCGGCTTCAAAGAAAGATCGACGCACTATGGGAGGTTCTGGAAATCTGTCAGAATAGGGGGGCAACTAGGGGCACCCATGTTTGGACCTTACTTATCCCTCTGCCCCCTTATCCCTCGGACGCGTGTACACTGCGAAAAAGTGGGGTACCGGTGGATTCTGGTCGTCATCATAGGCCATGAAGAAGGACTCTGACAGGCCGACCCGCACGAAACCGTCGATTTCACATTTGTCCAGCGCGATCGGAAATGTTTCGGACGTATCGTCGCTGCTGCGGCTGCGGCATGACACGAGGATATCACCCTCAGGTGCGGCCAGTTCCGCGATGGCCTCAAGCGCCCTGACCCGGTTTTGGCCTGTCAGGATCTGGATGGTGTTGCACTCGTACACGAGGTCGAATTTTCGCCGCCACTGCTCGGGAAGATCCAGCAGATCGGCGACCCGGTAGTCCACCGTGCTCGCGGGATACCTTTGCCGGCACATGGCAATGGCCGAGGGGGAGATGTCAAAGGCCACGGTGTCATAACCGTGCTCCGCCAGCGCCTCTGCGTCATCACCGAGGCCGCAGCCGATGGTGATGGCCCGCTTGCCGCGCTGAGCGGGGCGTCTTTCGATCCAGTCGAGCAGCAGCGGGTTGGGCTTCAGGTCGGCCCAGTAAACCTTGTTGATGTCACCTTCGGCCCGCGCGTAGAACTCCTCAAACCATCCGTCCGGGTTTCCGCGCTTGGCGTAAGACTTTGCCAGAAGTTGCGTTGCGAACTTCGGATTGTTCATGGACTTGTCCTTTGTTTGTTCTTGAACCTGCCTTCCCCCTACCTTGTGCCTTTTTTACTTGTCCAACAGTTTGATTCCCAGAGCGAGACCTAACCGCTCCTCAAATACTGGACAAGACGGTGCGCGACTGATCTTGTCCCAAAATCTCCCTTTTTTTGACATGGCTCAAAGCGGGCATATGCCAAAGCCCATAGACAGGACTCACGCAACCAACAGCGGAGGAACGCATGAAAAGAAAAATCATTGAAATAGACGACGAAAAATGCACGGGCTGCGGCCAGTGCGTGACCGGATGCGCCGAAGGCGCTTTGGCCATCATCGACGGCAAGGCCAGGATCGTGAGGGATATGTTTTGTGACGGGCTCGGGGCCTGCATTGGGCATTGTCCCGAGGACGCCCTGCACATCATCGAGCGCGAAGCAGATGATTTCGATGAGGAAGCGGCCATGGAACATGTGCGCAAGATGGGCGGTGTCGGGCATCCCCAGCATCCTGCCGCAGGGCATGGATGCCCCTCGGCCCAGGTTTCGACCCGCACGCCCGGCCACGGCGGCTGCCCCTCGGCGGGCATGATGCGCATGACGCCCAGCCAGCAGGCCAACACGGCCAGTGGCCAGGTCGGTTCGGCCCTGTCGCACTGGCCGATCCAGATTCGGCTGATCCCGCCCCACGCACCTTTCCTGCAGGACGCGGATCTGCTCATCGCCGGGGACTGCTGCCCGGTGGCCACCCCGGATTTTCACGGGCGCTTCCTGGCCGGTCGGACCATCATGCTCGGCTGCCCCAAGTTCGACAACGCCGGGGAATACGTGGAACGATTGACGCAGGTCTTCGCCCAAAACAGGATCAACTCCGTGACCATCCTTGAAATGGAGGTGCCCTGCTGCTCGGGACTGTCGGGCATCGTGGGTCAGGCCCTCGTCAGGAGCGGACGGGACATCCCCGCCGTGCGGGCCATTGTGGCCAGAGACGGTAAGGTCAGCGAGGAGAAATTCATCCCCCAGGCCATGGCTCCCCAGGGATTGACCCGGCTCTAAGCCCGGCCCAGAACTTTGGGGCACGTCATCCGTATCCCGGGCCGACTTAACGTTTCCAGCCCTGGTCTCGCACCCGCGCAAAGGCCTTTTCCGGCACCGGAAGATGCTGCGCACAAGCACCCTCATCCGCCATTTCGCGGCTGAGGGTGCTTGTGCTTTGACGGTCCGGCCACTGCTGACACAGCAGCACTCCGGCAAAGACCACGGCCACCCCGACAAGTTGCCAGGCAGTGAGCTGCTCGCCCAGGCACAGCCAGCCGAGCAGCATGGAGAAGACGGGGATGAGATTGACGAAAGCCGAGGCCTGCCAGGCCGGAAGCTTGCTGATCCCGTAGTTGTAGAGTCCGTAGGCCCCGATGCTTATGCACACGCCCAGGTACAGGACCGCAAGGCTCGGCCCAACGGGAAATGCCACGGGCAAGGCCGTGGACGGCAGGAAAAGCAGCGGCAGGAAAAACACCGTTCCCACCAAGGATTGCACGGCAGTCAGAAACCACGGGGAATAGCGGGCGCAGAGCTTCTTCATGCTCACGGTATAGCCTGCCGCGCAGAGCATGGCCAAAAGCTCCAGGAAATTACCCATGAGCGGGCGCGGCGAGGACTCGGTGGCCACACCGGAGACGCTGACCCAGATCACTCCGGCCAGGGCCAGGACCAGACCCGACCATGAACGGGCGCTGAGGCGCTCGCCCAGAAAAAAACCGGCGCAGACCGCCACCAGAACGGGCAGCGTGGCCGCCACCATGCCCGCCTGGGAAGCCGAGGTCATGGTCAGGGCCTGGCCTTCGAACACGAAATAAAAGCATGGCTCGCACAGGGCCATAAAGACCATAAAGCCCAAATCCTCCCGGCGCAGATTACGCGGCCGCCAGAGCGGGAGCACGAGCATAAAGAGAAGGGCCGAAATAATCATGCGCGCGAAGACAACAACAATGGGATCGAAAAACATCACTGCGTACTTGAAGGCGACAAAGGAACTTCCCCACAGCACCATGCCCACGAACAGGGACAAAAACGGAAGAACGGATAAAAATGTCATCACGATCACCAAAGCATGCATAATAGCAGTATATTTTAAAAAAAAGCTTGCATAGAATTACGGCAACACCTACGTATTGAGCGAAGATTCATGAATAATCATGACTAGGCGCGATCAATCCGATAATTACGCAACAGCCAGAAAATCAATGCACGATTCACCTTTTGAACATATATCCGAAACAGCGCAGCACTTCAGTACTCCGCAGATGGAGGATATTTTTCAATCTGTCTTGACCGACATAGAAGGCCATCGTCCGCTGAGCTGTGTGATCGGATTTCCAAAATCAGGCAAGACTTATTTTCTGAACCGCATCGCAACGTCCCAGAATGTTCAGACGGTTATCATCAGCGCATCCACAAGCCAGACACTTTCGCAGACCATAAACGAAAAATTGTCTCCGGAGGCAGAAAATAAAGCGGCTCTGACGCAACTGCTGCGCGATACGAAGCGCGTCATCCTCTTCATCGACAACGCCCACCTGCTCACCGACGCGGACTTCGCCTTTCTCGGCGGGCTTTTCAGCCTGACCCGGCACCTCTCGGCGCTGTTGCAGGTCGTCATGGTAGGAAACGGCGAAATCGTGCACAGGCTGGCCAGACCTGAAAACAGGCCCATCTACACCATGCTGGGGGCCATCTGGACGCTGCCGAAACTGACCCGCGAACAGTCCCTGGCCTATATCCGCTTTCTGCTCGACGCGGCCGGGATGGACACCGACATCATCGGCAACCCCGAGGCTGTGGCCAAACGGGCGGCGGGTGTCATCGGCATCCTGCGCATGCTGACCATGACCCTGGCCTTGAAAGCCCTGCATGCGGATCAGTGCTGCGATGCGGAAGAGGCCCTGAATTTCGGGATCAAATGCCCGACCCGACAGGAAGACTCCACGGAAGAGGCCATGCCGACCCAGGAGATGGTCTCCTCCATTTCGCCCATGACAGGAGTGATCCTGGCGCTGAGCATGGCGGGAATCATCGGCATATTCCTGCTCTTCTTTTCCTGGCTCATGCCCGATGCGGGCCTCAAAGACCTTTTCTCCGGCCTGAAGAGCGAATCCCACGAGACAAAGGCGGTGGAAGTACCCGCCGTCGAAACCGCGCCTGGCCCGGATCTGAACGTGGAGCACGTCAACATCCACTGGCAGACCGTCGCCAAGACGGTGTTTCGCAAGCGCACCACGGACGGCCCCTATTCGCTCCAGCTCGGAGCGTATCCGACCATGGAATCCCTGCTGCTGCACCTGCCGCGCTTCGCGGACCAGAAGGAGCCCCTGTTCTGGAACCAGGACCAGAGCGAGCGCTTCTCGCTTTTTGTTGGCCGCTTCGAAAGTTTCGAGCAGGCCGGGAAATACGGGGCGCAGAACAACCTTTCCGACGCACCGGTGGTCTTCAGACCCTTTGTGTCCACCGTGGGACCGCTCACGGACCAGGAGCAGATCAAAAGCGCTGCCATGAGCCTGGGACTGCCCGAAGTGCTTGACATTTTCGAACGCGAACTGGTCAGCGGCGTGGAAATACAGTTCGCCCTCGAACGCTCCCGCGACGACGCCCTCACGCATTGCGCCCGGGCCGAACAAAAAGGGCTGTCCTGCGCAGTCACGCAGTACGAATGAAAAAGGGACGACCCAGGCCCTAACGGCTGTGGTCGTCCCAGTCTTTTCAAAACCCGAAGGCGGCGATCATTCCCGCAGATCAAGCACCCGCTGCGCCTTGCCTTCGGAATTGGGCAGGGAGTTCTGTTCCACCAGGTCGATGCGCGCGGTGATGAGGATTTCGTCGCGCAGTTTGGAACTGATGCGGCTCTGCAGGCTTTTCAGCTCACGCATGTCCTCCACGAAGTACTCCTCCTTGACCTCCACCTTGACGCGCATCTGATCCAGATACCCGTCCCGCTCCAACACGATCTGGTAGTTCTGTCCCACTTCCGGAATGCTCATGAGCACCTGTTCGACCTGCATGGGGTAGATATTGACCCCTTTGAGGATGATCATGTCGTCGGCGCGGCCCATGATGCGGTCCAGGCGGCGATGCTTGCGGCCGCAGGGACAATCCCCGGGGATGAAGCGGGTCAGGTCCTTGGTGCGATAGCGGATGAGCGGCATGCCTTCGCGGCACAGGGTGGTGATTACCAGCTCGCCCGCCTCGCCATCAGGCATGAGCTCTCCTGTCTCCGGATCAACGATCTCGGGCAGATAGGCGTCCTCCCAGATATGCATGCCGTTTTGTTCCAGGCACTCGAACGCCACACCGGGGCCGTTCATTTCCGACAGGCCGTAGGAATTATAGGCCTTGAGTCCCCACAATTCCTCGATGCGCTTGCGGATGGCCTCGGTATGGGGCTCGGCCCCGATGAGGGCCACGCGCACGTGCAGACGATCCGGACCGTAGCCCAGTTCGTCCTTCACCGTGCCCAGGTGCAGGGCGTAGGACGGGATGATGTGAATGGCCGAAACCTGAAAATCTTCAAGCAGCTTCAGTTGCCGCTTGGAATTGCCCGCGCCGGCGGGGATGGTCAGGCAGCCCAGGTGCTCTGCACCGTAGTGGATGCCAAGGCCTCCGGTGAAGAGCCCATAGCCGGACATGTTCTGTAAGGTGTCCTCGGCGCGAAGGCCGACCATGTGCATGCAGCGGGCCATAAGGGAGGCCCAGGACTCGATATCGTTTTTCGTATAGTAGATGACCGTGGCCGAGCCCGTGGTCCCGGAAGAGGCGTGCAGGCGAACCATGTCCGAGACCGGCCGGGCCAGCATACGTGCGGGATAGGCGCTGCGCAGGTCGTCCTTGGTGGTAAAGGGGAGCTTGGCGATGTCGGCCGCGGAAGTGATCGCATCGAGGCGCGTTCCGGTCTCGGCGAAGCGGTGGCCGAAAAACTCGGACCTGGCCGCGCGCTCCAGAGTGGATGCAAGACGCGTGCTCTGAACCTTATCCAATTCGCTGCGCGAAAAAAATTCTTCCGGGCAAAAGGCTTTCATGGTTTTGTTCCGCTCTTGAGTTGAAGGTGCGCGGGAATGGTCAGTAAGCGCCGCCGCTCTCCGACGGCAGTCCCACTTCCGTAAGGTTGTCAAACACGGTGTACTGGCCGAAATAGGCCAGACGCAGAGCGCCCACGGGGCCGTTGCGCTGCTTGCCGATGATGATCTCGGCGATGTTCTTGTTCGGATTGTCCTCGGCCTTGTTGTAGGCCGCGTCACGGTAGATGAAGACGATAACGTCGGCGTCCTGTTCGATGGCGCCGGACTCACGCAGGTCCGAAATCATGGGCCGCTTGTCCGAGCGCTCCTCGACCTTGCGGTTGAGCTGCGACAAGGCGATGACCGGCACTTCAAGTTCCTTGGCCAACGCTTTCAGATTGCGCGAAATATCCGAAATCTCCTGTTCGCGGGAGTCGCTCTTGTGACTGGAACGCATGAGCTGCAGGTAGTCGACAATGATGAGCCCCACGCCCTTCTCGGACTTCAGGCGACGGCTGCGGGCCCGGATCTCCATGGTCGAGAGGGCCGGGGTGTCGTCAATGTATATGGGTGCCTTGGACAGGTCGTCGGCGGCCTGATAAAGCCTGCTCCAGTCCTCGTCGTTCAGGTATCCGCTGCGCAGACGGCTTAAGTCCACGCGGCCGTGGCAACCCAGGAGGCGCATCATGAGCTGATCCATGGACATTTCAAGGGAGAAGATCGCCACGGGTACATCGTGCTGGATGGCCGCGCGCATGCCCATGTTCAGTGCCAGAGCGGTCTTGCCCATGGACGGGCGGGCCGCCAGGATGATCAGGTCGGACTTTTGCAACCCGGCAGTCATGTGATCAAAAGCAGTGTAGCCGGTGGGAACCCCGGTGACCATTTCGCCCTGACCGGCCCTGGTCTCAAGCTGCTCGAAGACACGCTGGACCAGGTCCTTACTGCTCATGAAGACAGGCTTGCCCTTGGACTCGGCGATGGAGAAGATCTGCTGCTCGGCCTGGTCGAGCAGCGATTCGGTCTGCTCACCGGCCTCGAAGCAGCTGGTCAGGATCTCGGAGGAAGTCTGGATGAGCCTGCGCCGCACGGACTTGTCGCGCACGATCTGGGCATGAAAAACGGAATTGGACGCCGAGGCCACGGATTCGGCCAGAGAGGCGAGATAGACTGTGCCGCCAACCTCGTCGAGTTGCCCTTTGCTTTGCAGATATTCGGCCACGGTGACCAGGTCCACAGGTTCGCGGCGACGGTACAATTCCTGAAAGGCCTGATAGATGATCCGATGCACCGGAGAATAAAAATCCTCGTCGGAGATGCTGTCCACCAGGGTGTGAAAAATATCGTTGCGCAAAAAAACACCGCCCAGCACCGCCTGTTCGGCTTCGGTGTTATGGGGGGGGATTCTGCGCAACAAATCAGAAGAGGCCTTTTGCAAGGCCTCCTCTGGTTGGATTCGAGTTCCGAGGCGCTGCCCGAATTTACTCTGCGACAGCTTCTTCGGTTGCATCGGCCTTCGGCTCGGGTTCGTTCACCTGTTCCGTACGCCCAAACTTGACCACGTTCACGGTCAGCTTGGCCACAACCTCGGGATGCAATTTGACGTCGATGATGTATTCGCCCAAAGAGCGGATGCCGTCATCGAGCTGAATTTTGCGGCGATCGAGTTCCACGCCCTGCTCTTCCAGGATCGCGGCGATCTGGGGAGAAGTGACGGAACCGTAAAGCTTGTCGCCGTCGCCCACGCGGACTTCGATGACTACCTTCGCGGCCTCGATCTTGCCAGCCAGCGCCATGGCCTCGGCCTTGATGGCGTCGTTCATGGCCTGCAGCTTGCGGCGCTCCTGTTCGAACACCTTCAGGTTGCTGGGGTTCGCCATGGACGCAAGACCCTGGGGCAACAGATAGTTTCTGCCATAACCGGGACGAACCGCGACGATGTCGCCGAGTCGGCCCAGATTATCCACGTCTGCTCTCAAAATGACCTTCATGATCAAATCTCCTAGACTCTAGATTTTTTGAGCACGTCGGTGCTGTGGGTGGCCGTGTAGAACATCAGGGCCATCTGCCGGGCGCGCTTGACTTCACGGGTCAGAGCCCGCTGGTGCTTGGCGCAGGTTCCGGTGATGCGGCTGGCGATGATCTTGCCGCGATCGGTCACGAAATCATTGAGGATTTCCGGGTGCTTGTAGTTCAGCAGAATCTCCGGATTCTCGCAGAAACGGCAGTACTTTCTCCGGGGTGCGAATTTCTTCTTAAAGGACATCTTATGCCTCCTCGGTTGCCGCTTCAGGGGTCTCGGCGAGTCTGACGGTGATGAACTTGAACACGCCGTCGGTGATACGCACGTTGCGTTCGAGTTCCGTCACGGCGCTGCCGGGCAGGTCCAGCTCCATGCGAATGTAGCGGCCACGGCTGAACTTACGCACCGGATAGGCTGTATCCTTGACGCCCCAGTCGTCGATCTTGATCACGCTTCCGCCCTCGCGTTCGACAATGGCGCTGAAGTTGTTCACAATTTCGCGGCATTCTTCCACACCCAGCTCGGGGCTGAGCAGGATCAATTCCTCGTACCTTGTCATCATTACTGGTCCTCCTTTCGGGTAAAAGCCCACCCATTCCATTCGGGTGAGCAAGGAAACAAAACTCGTTATTCCCATCCGGGCACCCTGTCAACTACGGCGGCCATCAGACTTGAAGCCTGCACCGATTGCGCTTACACCGGAGACATGATCCGACGCATCCTCCTCATCGCGCTCCTGCTCGCGCTCCTCCTCGCGCCGCTGCCCCTGGCGGCCGCATCGCCGAGCGTACTCCTCCTGCACTCCTACCATCCGGGCCTGTCCTGGACCGACACCCTCAACGTGGGCATTCACGAAACCTTTCGCGCCGAGATGCCGGACGCACTGCTGTGGGTCGAATACCTGGACACCAAACGCAACACGGACACGTCCTACCTCTCGTTGCAGGCGGCGCTCCTGGGGCACAAGCTTGCCGAAAGCACCTTTGACCTGATCGTGACCACCGACAACGACGCCCTTGACTTCGTGCTCCGCTACCGGGACAGCATTTTTCAGGGAGCGCCCGTGGTCTTCTGCGGCGTGAACGACTTCAGACCCGAGCAACTGAGCGGGCACAACCGCATCACCGGCCTGGCCGAAAACCCGGCCTTTGCCGAGACCATGCACACGGCCCTGTCCCTGCACCCGGACAGCAGGGAATTCGTGGTCATCGGCGCGGATCAGTCCATCACCGACCTGCTCACCGACCAGTCCCTGCGCGCCCTGGAAGAGCAGTTCCCGGCCATTCGCTTCACCTACTGGAACAATCTTGAAGCGCAGGAGCTGCGCGCCCGCCTCCAGAAGCTGGGTCCCGGCCAGCTCATCTTCATCCACGGGGTCATGCGCAACGAAGCCGGTGTGCTGGTGGACTATCGCGGCAAGAACCTCTTTCTCTCCACCCACACGACCGTGCCCATCTACGGATTCTGGGATTTCGAGATGGGCACGGGCTGCGTCGGCGGCAAGCTGGTGGTGGGGCAGGCCGAAGGCGGACGCGTGGCCAGACTGGCCATACAGGTCCTGTCCGGGGCCGACCCCGACGCCATCGCCGTAAACACGGGCACGCCGTCGCGCTACATTTTCGACTACATCCAGCTGCAGCGCTTCGGGATCAGCGAAAGCGCCCTGCCGAAAGGTAGCCTGATCCTCAACCAGCCCGTCCGCTTCTACCAGATCGACAAGCGCTACATCTGGACCGCCATCGTGGCCGTGGTCGTACTGCTCACCGCCCTGGCCATGCTCCTGAGCTCCATCCGCCGCCGTCAGGAGGCCCAGGCCGTGCTGCGCAGGCACAAGCAGCAGCTTGAAGAGGCGGTGCGAGCCCGCACCGAACACCTGCGCACGGCCAATGACGAACTCGAGCGCGAGGTCCACGAGCGCATCCGGGCCGAAGGCGACCTGCGCAAGGTGCGGGCCCGCCTGGAAATCGAAGTTGACCGCCGCACCAGCGACCTGCGCTTCGAGATAGAGCAGCGCCGCCTGGCCGAGGCCCACATCCGCGACCGCGAGGCCAAGGCCAGAGCCCTCATCAATGCTCCCGCCGAGACCTTCCTGCTCATGGACCAGGCCGGGATCATCCTCGACATCAACGAAACCGGTGCCTCACGCCTGGGCAGAAACCGCGAATCCCTATACGGCCTGTCCCTCTACGCCCTGCTGCCCGAACCCCGCGCCGGGCGTTTCCGGCAGGCCGTGGACGAGGTCTTCGCCTCCGGCGAGGCCCGCTCCATCAACGAATACAGCGAGGAAGAAGACCTTGATCTGCGCCTCTACCCCGTCTTCGACGACGGCAAGCAGGTCACGCGGATGGCGGTGTTCATGGCCGACGTCACGGGGGCGCGGCGCATGGCCAGGCAGATCATGCTGCTGGACAAAATAAACTCCCTGGGCCGCATGGCCGCAGGTATCGCCCACGAAATCCGCAACCCCCTGACGGGCGTCCACGGGTATCTCTATGCCATGGACGAGATCTGCGACGAATTGCCGGAATCGGAGCCTGTCAGCGTCCTGCGCCAGACCATCGCCAAGATCCGCAAGGCCGCAGGCAAAATGGAATCCGTCATCCGCAGAGTGCTTGATTTTTCCAAGCCCGGCACGCCGCGACTTGAACTCCTCGGCCTGTCCGTCCCCGTGCAGGAGGCCCTCGGCCTCATGCTCCCGACCCTGCGCAAGGCCGGTATCGCCGTGGACATGGAGTTTGGCTCTGTTCCGGACATCCTAGGGGACCGCATGCAACTGGAACAGGCGGTCATCAACATCCTGGACAACGCGGCCCGGGCAGTACGCAACAACGAGGGCGCAAAGGGCATCACCGTGCGCATCATGCCGGACGGCGACCGGGCGATCCTGTGCATCGCGGACAACGGCCCGGGCATCCCCCTGCCCGACCGGGAACGGATTTTCGACCCCTTCTACACCACCGCAAGCGACGGCACGGGCATCGGCCTGTCCATCGTGCAGCGCATCGTCGCCGACCACAGCGGCGCCATTCACGTGGGCGAAAGCCCCACCGGCGGGGCGGAATTCCGGCTTGAATTTCCCCTGCCTGCCACGGAGCACCAATGAACTACTCCCTGCTCATCATCGATGACGAAGAGTCCATCCGCGACAGCCTGACCATGGCCTTGGGCCGCCACTACGAGGTCGCGTCCTGCGCCAGCGGCAAAGAGGCCCTTGAAATCCTGCCCGCGCTGGCCCCGGATATGGTGCTGCTGGACATCGGCCTGCCCGACATGAGCGGGCTGGAGGTGCTGGACCACGTCCGCCGCCTCTCGCCTCATGCCGCCGTGATCATGATCACGGCCTTCGAGGACCTGGATACGGTCATCTCGGCCATGAAGCGCGGGGCCTTCGACTACCTTTTAAAACCCCTGCGCATGGACGCGCTCAAGCTCTGTCTGGAACGGGCGAAAAGCTCCATCCGCCTCGGCAAGGAGATCCGCGTCCTGCAGGACAAGACTTTGCGCGAACAGATCCCCTTTTTCGTGGCCGAGAGCGAGGCCCTGACCGACGTGGTGCAGACCGTGGCCAAGGTCGCGGTCAGCCCGGACACCCCGGTTCTGGTCGAAGGGGACACGGGCACGGGCAAGGAACTCATCGCCAGCGCCATCCACCACCGCAGCCCGAATTTTCGCGGCCCCCTGATCACGGTCAACTGCGCGGCCATCCCGGCGGAACTCCTCGAGAGCGAACTCTTCGGCTATGCGCCGGGAGCCTTCAGCGGGGCGGGCAAAAAAGGCAAAACCGGGCTGGTGGAGGAAGCGGCGGGAGGCACGCTCTTTCTGGACGAAATAGGGGAACTGCCGGGCAGCGCCCAGGCCAAGCTCTTGCGTTTTCTGCAGGAAGGGGAATTCTACGCGCTGGGCTCCACGGCCAAACGCACCGTGCGCACCCGGATCGTGGCCGCGACCAACCGCAACCTGGAAGAAATGGTCAAAAGCGGAACTTTCCGGCAGGATCTCTTCTTCCGCCTGGCCGTGGTGCGCATCCGCGTGCCGTCCCTGGCCCGCCGCAAAGAGGACATCCTGCCCCTGGCCAGGCTTTTTTTGCACCAGTACAGTGAAAAATTCGGAAAAAAAATCACCGGTCTGACAGAGGATGCACGCACCGCGCTGCTTGGACACGTCTGGACGGGCAACGTGCGCGAACTGCGCAACATCATGGAACGCGCCGCCCTCATGACCTGTGGACCGGAGCTCGATGCGGACGACCTGGGCCTTGCGCCGCAGTGCGAGCAGGCCGTGAAAAACCAGGGCGTCCTGACGCCGGAAGGGGTGGATCTGCCGAACCTGCTGCAGGATATGGAGCGCGGGTATTACGCGCAGGCGCTGAGGCTGGCGGAGGGCAACGAGTCACAGGCCGCGCGTCTGCTGGACGTTTCGCGGGACACGTTCAGATACAGACGCGGCAAGCTGGGGCTCTAAAGCTCAGGAGGCTTTAGCGCCGCCGTCGCGCTGGCGGGTGTCGTCAGCGCCAAGCCCGTAGGTCCGTAGCTTGCGATACAGATACGTCCGCTCAAGGCCGATGGTTTCCGACAACCGCGCCACGTTGCCCTCTGCGCGCGCCAGTTCCCGGCGCAGAAAAGCCTCCTCGAACCGGGCGCGGGCCTCCTTGAAGTCCGAGATCTCGCCTGGAACCAGGGCCAGCATGTCGAGGGCGGCCCCGGCCCTGTATTCCGGCGGGAGCATGGATACATTCACCTCCCGGCCCTGATACAGGATGAAGAGCCGTTCCACGAAATTCTTGAGTTCACGTACATTGCCGGGCCATGCGTAACGCTTGAGCAGGTCCATTGCCTCGCGGTCGAAGCGCACGGACCCCAAACTCTGCTCCTCGATCATGCGCCGCGAAAAATACTCGATCATCTCGGGTATGTCCTCGGCCCGCTCGCGCAAGGGGGGGACGCTCAAGGGGAAGACGTTGAGCCGGTAATACAGGTCCTGTCTGAAGCGCCCCGCGACCATCTCCTCTACCAGGTCCTTGTTGGTAGCCGCGATGACGCGCACGTCGACCTTGTAGGTCCTCACGCCGCCGACGCGCTCGAACTTCTGCTCCTGCAGGATGCGCAGAATCTTGGCCTGGGTCTTCAGGCTCATGTCCGCGATCTCGTCGAGAAAGAGCGTGCTCTTGTCGGCCAGCTCGAACTTGCCTTTCTTGGCCTTGTCGGCACCGGTGAACGCGCCCTTTTCGTGGCCGAACAGCTCGCTTTCGATGAGTTCTTCGGGAATGGCGGCGCAGTTCACGCAGATCATCTCTCGCGCTGCACGCCTGCTCTGGCGGTGGACGGCCCGGGCCGCGATCTCCTTGCCGGTACCGTTTTCCCCGGTGATGAGCACCCAGGCCTCTGTGGGCCCGACCTGGGACACGAGCTCACGCAGCCGCACTATGCCGGGCGAGATTCCGGTGATGTCCGGGGAGTCTTCGGGGCGGATGCGCGAACGCAGCTCCCTGTTTTCCCGCTTGAGCAGGGACAGTTCCAGAGCCTTGCCCGCCGTGACAAGGGTGTTGTCCAGGGACAGAGGCTTTTCGATGAAATCGAAGGCCCCGTTCTTGAGGGCCGTAACCGCCGTCTCGATGTTGCCGTGCCCGGAGATCATGATCACCGGAGTGTCCACGCCTTTTTCCCTGAGCGCGCAGAGCACGGCCATGCCGTCCATTCCCGGCATCCAGATATCGAGAAAGATGAGATCGAAATCCCCGTCCAGGGCCTGGGCCAGTCCCTCGGTGCCGGTGCCGGCCTCGGTCACCTGCCAGCCTTCGTCCTCGAAAATCCCGCGCAGGGAGAGGCGGATGTCTTTTTCATCGTCGATAATGAGAATGGAAGCGTTGTTATGCATCATGCCTCGCTGCGGGCAGCCGGAAGTTCAATGACAAAGGTGGTGCCGGCCGGTTCGTTGGGTTTGACCCGGATGTGCCCGTGATGATCGCTGACAATGGATTTGACGATGGTCAGCCCAAGGCCCGTGCCGCTGCGCTTGGTCGAATAATAGGGTTCGAACATGCGCGACTGCTCCTCGGGCTTGATGCCGGATCCGTTGTCGCTGATCTCGATGTAAACCCGGCCTTTGCGCTTGCGCGCATACAGCACGGCCTCGACCCGTCCGTCATCCTGGTCGGACAGCACCTCCGCCGCGTTCAGAAGAATATTGTAGATGGCCCGACCCATAGCCTCACGGTCGAGCATGACCCGAGGCACATCCTCGGTTCGCAGGACCCAGCGGATGGAGGAGTGGCTGCCGGAGAATACGGAAACGGCCTCGCGCAACAGCGGCTCGATGCGGTCAGGGACCAGCGTGACCTCGGGCAGTTTGGCGAAACTTGAAAACTCCCGCACCATCTCCTGCAGATGCTCCACCTGCTTGACGATGAGCCCGGTGCACTGGGTAAAAACGGGGTCCGTCACCATCGGCCCGAACTTGCGCTCCAAACGCTCTGCCGAGAGCTTGATGGGCGTGAGCGGGTTCTTGATCTCGTGGGCAATGCGCCGGGCCACCTCTTTCCAGGCGTCAAGGCGCTGCATCTTCTCCAATTCGGAAATGTTCTCGAAAACCGCGACAATACCGGAGTCCCCGCCTTCGCTGTCCATGAGCGCCACTGCGTTGACCAGCAGCTTGACCGTTTCGCCGCGCACCTCAAGATCGAGCCTGCGCTGCCACTGGGAACCGGGGCTGCTCCTGAGCAACTGGCTGACCTCCTGCACCAGTCCGCGATGGTCGGGTCCCATAAGGTCCAGGGCCGATTCGCCGACGAGCGCCCCAGCCTCCAGGCCGAGAATGGCTTCGGCGGCGCGGTTCATGGTCGTGATCCGGCCGGCCCGGTCCAGAGAGACCACTCCGGCGGTGATGTTCTCAAGAATGGCCTGCACGTAGTGATTCTTGGCGATAAGTGCTTGATACTGGTCTTCGAGCTGCCGGTTGGCCCGGGTCAGATGCGTGCGGCTCTGCTCCAGGTCCTCGGCCATGCTGTTGAAAGACTGGACCAGAAGTCCGAGTTCGTCGCGGGACTCGTCCACGAGCCGCACGGAAAGGTCTCCCTTGGCAATGCGCTGGGTCCCGGCGGCCAAGGCCTGGATGGGGGCGCTCAGTTCCCTGGCCAGGCGGAAGCCGAACCAGGTCGCGCCAAGAAAAATGAGCATGGTCATAAGGCCCAGGACCATGTAGAGGGTCATTTTCAGGGGATACTTGAGGCTTCTGAGCTGCTTGTATTCGCCCACGCCCATGGCGATCTGCTCCAGGCGGTCCAGTATGCCCGGCCCCACTTCTTCGCCGACCACGAGAAATGCGGACCCGGCCGCGTCCACGGGTATAACGCCGATCACCAGGTCGGAACTTGGATGCGGCCAGAGGGTAGCCCAATATCTGGAATCCTGGGCCAGATCGTTGAACGGGATCTGGGCCTTGATCTCGGGCCAGACCTCTTCCCAGACCGGGGAGGCCTGCCAGCTTCTCTGCTGCATAGTGCCGGTGAGCACGCCGCTCAAGGTCAGCCTGTATTCGCGGCTTTTCTGCCGCAACACCTCTTCGGCACCCTTGGCCTTGAAGTCCAGTTTGCGTGCCCGCAAATGCTCGATAATCCCCTGGGCCTTGAGTTCAAGATCGGACTCCGCCGCCGCGTAAAAATCCTGCCCCACGCCCAGGGCCTGTTCCATGGTCGTTTCCACCTGGGCCTGGAACCAGTAATCAACAGAAGTCTGCACGAACCAGGTCGAAAGCACGAACATGATGAAGGTCGGCACCATGGACAGGGTCACGAAAATGAGGACCAGCTTCGATCTGAGCCCCGACCCGAGCACCCGCCTGCGCCGGTCCAGAATGAGCTTGATGACGTTGCGCAGGACCAGAAAAAGGACCAGGATGAGCAGGATGAGATTGACGTTAAAGAGGGCAAAGAAAAGATAGGAGTTAAGGCCCAGCAGGCGCAGTTCGATCCAGGTCAGGATTACGATGAGGAAGATGCCCACCCCGGCGAGGGCGATTTCCCGTTGCCGCTTGCGCCGCTCGTGAACGGTACGCTCCTGGACAGGGATGTGGCGGGATGACTTGTTGTCCATGCTCCTCGTGCGTGGTTACGATCAGAAATCGAAATCGAGAACGTACGACACTTCGGGCACAAGATCCCAGCTGACGAAAAAGAGGGGCTTGCTGACCCAACCCGGCACATTGGTGCGGGTGACACTGAATTGCAGCACGACGCGGTAGGCCTTGCCGCGTTCAACAGATTCCCAGCCGATCATGGGCAGGGACAACCGTGACCAGAACCGGTCCAGCTCGTGCTGCAGGTCGGAAAAATCGAAAGTGTGGGCCCCCCGCTGATCGGTGACCATGCATTCGCGGGCGATGGGCTTGCTGACCAGGTCGCTGACATACTCGGTTTCGGCCAGAAAAGTGTCCCAAAATCCGATTCGCCGCTGGTACAGTTTGGCCGAGCAGCGTACCTGGAACTGGCCGCCGTTCTGCAAGGCGTCGAGCAAGGGGGCCATGTCATTGACCACGATGCTGAAGCCCACGGAAACCTGTCCCTCGGCATTGTCCACCCCAAGATCGGTCAGGGAAATCGAATCAGCCCGAAGGACTGGCGCCGAAAACAAGCTCAACGCGAATACAAACCCGATAGTGATTAAAATTCTGTGTTTTGACATTTTAAGCGGATTACATGAATAAAAAAAGAGCGTTGTCGTAATTTTCCTTGATTTTCAGCCCAAGGCAGGTATGCAACACAAAAAGCAACTCTTGGGCAAGGCCTGCGCATGCGCCCCGCCCGAATGTCACTTCGCGTTGATAGTCCAAGGCATGATATTTGACAACAGTTGAAGCGAGGAGAGAGCCATGAAGCTCAATGAGCACAACAGCAAGCAGCTTTTTCATGAAGCCGGTATCCCCGTGCCCCTGGGCACGCTTCTCGGCCCGGGAGACGAACCTGCTCCCTCTTTCGCGCTGCCCTGGGTCCTTAAATCGCAGGTCCTGAGCGGTGGCCGGGGCAAGGCTGGCGGCATCCGCATGGTCGACTCCCGTGAACAGGCCCGCACCGAACTGGCCAGACTTTTCACGCTGACCATCAAGGGCGAAAATGTCAGGCTGGTGCGCATCGAGCCCAAAGCCGCATACACCCGCGAAATCTATCTTTCCATCACCCTCGACCGCCAAAGCCGCTCTTTCTGCATCACCGCCGGCCGTTTTGGAGGGATGGACATCGAATCCTGCGACCCGCAGACTCTGCTCATCGAACACGCCGCGCCCGACACCGGACTGGCATCTTTTCAAATCCGTAATATTTTTTTCCATTTGCAGCTGCCCAAAGAACTGATGAGGGCCTTCTCCTCCCTGCTGACAAACCTCTTCGACTGCTGTCAGCGCCATCGACTGCTCCTGGCTGAAATCAATCCCCTGGTGATCACCGGGGACGGCCAGCTTCTGGCTCTGGACGGCAAGGTCGAGATCGACGGGCACCGCGTCGGCATCGATCCATCCCTGAACCGCTTCTTCGAGGCCGCGCACTTAAGCGGCGAAGAAAACAGATCCCGCGAGGCGGGACTAAGCTACCACAAACTCGACGGGTATGTCGGACTCATGGTCAACGGGGCGGGCCTGGCCATGGCCAGCATGGATATCCTCAATTATTCCGGGCTTGAGGCGGCAAATTTTCTGGACCTGGGAGGCGGCGCGGACAGCGAGGCCATGCGCACGGCCCTGGACATCCTCTTCGACGATTCCCGCGTGGGCATGGTTTTCATCAATATTTTCGGCGGGATTCTGTCCTGCCATAAAGTGGCCGAGTCCATGCTCGAAGCCCTGGACGGGCAGGAGCCGCGCAAACCCATCGTGGTCCGTTTCGCGGGCAACGGCTCGACAGACGGGCTTTCCCTGCTGCGCGAGGCCGCTCTGAAAGGGCTGCACCTCTGCCCGGACCTGACCTCAGCCCGCGCCGCCCTGGAAAAACTCAAGGGCGACCGCCCGGCGGCGACGCACAAACCCCTGGTCGTCCAGTCCACGGCCCCCCTGCTTGCGGCCAGGCCGCGCCAGACAAGCATTCCTTTCCCTCTGCCCGAAGGCTGCCGCATCCTGGTCCAGGGACTGACCGGCAAGCAGGGACAGCTGCACTGCCGATTGATGCAGGAGTATGGCTCAATCGTCGTGGCCGGAGTCACCCCCGGCAAGGGCGGGACCGAGGTTCTGGGCGTACCGGTCTTCGACACCGTGCGCGAGGCCGCGCAGGCCATGCGCATTGATGCCTCCATCATCTTCGTGCCCGGAGCCATGGCTCCGGACGCCGTGCTGGAGGCGGCAGCAGCCGGAATCGGCTGGGTGGTCTGCATCACCGACGGCATCCCCCAGCTGGACATGCTGCGCGCCCTGGAGCGGCTAAAAGACAGCCCCACCCGGGTCATCGGCCCCAACTGTCCGGGCCTTGTCATGCCGGGCAAGACCAAGATCGGCATCATGCCCGGCGACATCTTCACTCCCGGTCCCGTGGCCGTGTTCTCGCGCAGCGGCACCCTGACCTATGAGTGCGTGGACCGCCTGACCAAGGCCGGCATCGGGCAATCCGTGTGCGTCGGCATCGGCGGCGACCCTTTTGTCGGCACCTCCTTCACGGACCTCTGCAAACTGGTGCGCCACGACCCGCAGACCAAAGCCGTGGTCATCCTTGGCGAGATCGGCGGAAAGGCCGAGGAGGAACTTGGGCACTATATGCAGGAGAGCGGGTATGAACTGCCGGTCTTCGGCTTCATCGCGGGGCGCACGGCCCCTCCGGGCAAGCGCCTGGGCCACGCAGGAGCGATCCTGGAGCAGGGCGCGGGCGGCATCGAGGTCAAGCTGCAGGCCATGGCCGACTCGGGCTTTCACCTCATCGACGACCTGGACCAGATCGTCGGGGCCGTGGCCCGCGTAGTGTAGTCGCAAATCCGCCCACAACCGTGCCCGCCCTGAACCACTGCAGACGGGCACGCCTTCACGTCAGCCCTTCTCGCGTTCCAGGGAAAACGCCATCGGCAGCAGATCGTGTATCCGGAATGAACGATTTTCGCCCAGGATAAATATCTCGGCCTCTGGAGCCAGTTCCTGTATCCATTGCCGACAAGCCCCGCATGGCATTCGCTGCGCCAGTGGGGAATTCTCCGGAGCATCCACGCAGGCAATCGCTATCGCGACAAGATTTCGTTCACCGTCGGCAATGGCCGTGGCAAGTGCCACGCGCTCGGCGCAGGTGCCAAGGCCGAGACTTGCGTTTTCGACGTTCGCGCCTTTGTATATCGCCCCGTCACCCCCCAGCACGGCCGCCCCGACACGGAACTTCGAGTACGGGGCATAGGCCTGCCGCGCGGCCGCCCGCGCCTCGTCCAGCAGTCTCTTGGCAATGGTTGTCCCTGGAGTTTTTCCGGGATCGTGCGCTGTCATTTCGGCCCCCTCATCAGTATTCGGCTTTCAAGGCTCAAAACCGCGTCAACCAGACGATGGTCCTCACCAAACCTTCCGATGCATTGCAGCCCCAGCGGCAGCCCTCCCGGCCCCTCCCCGCACGGCAGGGAAATCACGGGCAGCCCCGCATGGGTCCAGGGCAGGTTCATGGCCGGGCTGCCGGTGCCGCAGAGGCCTGCCGGAGCCTCGCCCAATGTTGACGGACAAATCCACAGGTCAAGGCCGTATCCGTCCATGATTTCGCAGAGCTCCCGGCGCAACGCCGTACAGGATTCACGCGTCTCGGCAAGGCGCGTCTCGGAGACGGTTCGTCCTTTAAGGATGATGTCGCGGGTAGCCGGACGGTAGAGATGGGCATAGTCCTTGAACCATGCGTCCTGTTCCAGAGCGAATTCCGCCGCGATCAGATCCCGGTGCCTGGACGCGATCTCTTCGATATTGCCCAGGCACGGCACCCGGACCACGTCGACACCTGCAGCCACAAGGGTTGAAACGACCCCCTCGAACCACTCCATGGTCTCCTGCGGCACCTGATCAAAATATTTCCCGACCGGCACACCAAGGTGTTCAGTGTTGCCGCCTGCCGTCCAGCGCGGATCGAAAGCCTCCATGACCCGGGAGATGTCTGCAACCTGCCGACAGAAAAATCCGACGTGGTCGACGGTGGGGGAAAAAAACACCACGCCTGCGGTGGGAATCTTCCCGAGCGAGGGCTTCATGCCCACAACCCCGCAAAAGGCTGCCGGACGCACGATGGACCCCACGGTCTGGGTGCCCAGGGCCAGAGGGAAAAGCCCCGCCGCCACCCCGGCGGCGGAACCGCTGCTCGAACCGCCGGGAGTGTGGGCCGGATTGTGCGGATTTCTGGTCGCGGCGGGTTCGAAATAGGCGAACTCCGTGGTGGCGGTCTGGGCAAAAATGATCGCCCCGGCGTCGCGCAGCGTGCGTACGCACTCCGCTTCCGGCCCCTCGAAAAGCATCGGCGGCAACAGCGAACCGCAGCGGATCAACGCCCCGTCCACCCTGAAGATGTCCTTGACGCCCACCGGCACACCAAAAAGCGCAGGACGCCGGGACTGGCCTGGAAAACGCGAGAACAGCCCCTCGATCTGCTCATCTATTGCGTGCTGGTCGATTTCCCTCGCCAGAATGTGCAGGCTGCGGTCCAGTGACCGCGCCAGCGCAATGTGCCGCCGGACCATATCGCGCAGTTCGTCCTGCGTTGCGGCCCGGTAGGCCTCGATATTCGGCATGGCGTTAATGAAGCTTGAAAGAGACATGATTCTCCCCTGTTGCGCAAAAAACGAACGAGTAACCGGTCCTGCCCCGGCTTTCCGATCGCAGGGCGCCATTCCAGTTTAGCGGACGGCAGAGGCACGGGCAAGGAGCACGAAACCAGCGAAGCCCCTCTAAAACGCGAAAAGCCCCGAGCGGACAAGTCCTGGCCGGGGCGTTGTTACGAGGCGACTGGGCGGACCTAGCGGCCGACGCAGAAATAGGCGAACCCTTCAGCCGCCATGAGCGTCGGCGAATAAAGGTTGCGGCCGTCGAAGAGAATGGGGGCCTTAAGGGTCTTTTTCATCTTGGCGAAATCCGGGTTGCGGAACTGGTTCCACTCGGTGACCACGGCCAGGGCGACGGCGTCCTGCAGGGCCTCATACTGGTCTTCGCAGATCTCGACCAACGGATTGTCCTGCAGAATGCGGCGGGCGTTGCCTCCGGCCACAGGATCGAAAGCACGGATTTTCATGCCAAGGCCCGTCAGATGGCGAATAAGCTCCAGGGACGGAGCCTCGCGCATGTCGTCGGTGTTGGCCTTGAAGGACAGACCCCATAGGGCCAGGGTCTTGCCGGAGACGCCGCCCTGCTCGGCAAAGTACATCTCGATCTTGCGCGCGATGACGGTCTTCTGGCGATCGTTGACCTCATCCACGGCACAGAGGAGCTGCGGCTCGTAGCCCACGCCTTTGGCCGTGCCGATGAGCGCCTTGACGTCTTTGGGGAAGCAGGACCCGCCGTAGCCCACGCCGGGGTAGATGAACTGGTAGCCGATGCGGTGATCGGCCCCGATGCCGTGGCGCACATCGCGCACATCGGCCCCGACCTTCTCGCAGATATTGGCGACTTCATTGATGAAGGAAATCTTGGTGGCCAGCATGCAGTTGGCCGCATACTTGGTCATCTCCGCGCTGCGCACGCCCATGACGATCATTTTCTCGCGGCTGTGGGCATAGGGTGCGTACAAAGTTCTAAGCAGTTCGGCCGTGCGCACGTTGTCCGTGCCGACCACCACCCGGTCGGGCTTCATGAAGTCGCTGACGGCGTCGCCCTCCTTCAGGAACTCGGGATTGGAGACCACGTCGAATTCCACCTTCACCCCGCGCAGATCGAGCTCCTCCTGCACGATGGCGCGCACGCTGTCGGCCGTGCCTACAGGCACCGTGGATTTGTCCACGATGATCTTGTAGTCGGTCATGATCCGGCCCACGTCGCGGGCCACCTGGTGCACGTAGCGCAGGTCGGCGCTGCCGTTCTCGCCCTCAGGCGTGCCCACGCAGCAGAAAACGAAGAGGCTGTCTTTCAAACCTTCGGCCAGATCCGTGGTGAAGGTCAGACGGCCCTCCTGGGCGTTGCGGCGCACCATAACCTCAAGACCCGGCTCGTAGATGTGCACCTCTCCCTCTTCAAGGCGCTTTATGACCTCGGGATTGATGTCGACGCAGGTCACGGCGTTGCCCATCTCGGCGAAACAGGCCGCGGAAACAAGACCCACGTAGCCCGTTCCAACAATGCATATATTCATTTGTGTGTACTCCTGTTGGCTGGCCGCCGGAAATCAGAAACCCGAGAAGCGTTTGGCCAGCATTATTTTCAGAATGGTCCGGTCGGTTTCAATCATGCCTTCGGTGCTGAGCATGCCGATGTTCTGCATGGTCTGTTCGGGCGAGGCGCTGATGATTCCGTCGGTGTCCATGACATTGATTCCCTGTAGCGAAAAAAGCGCGGCCTGCACGGCAGTGCCCGCGGCCGTAGCCAGTTTCAGCGAGCAGCCTGCCTTGGCCCCGTCGCAGATGACCCCGGCCAGATCCTCGATGATGTTCTTGATGGCACCGGCGATGTGGGCCAGATTGCCACCCAGCAGATAGGCGATCCCGGCGCTGGCTCCGGCCCCGGCGGCCACGGAGCACCCGCAGATAGCGGACAGCCGCCCCGTGTGCGCCTTGACATAGGCCGTGACCAGATGGCTGAGCGCCATGGCTTCGAGCACGGCCTTTTCCTCGCAGACGATGAACTCGCGAATGGCCCAGATGGGCAGGATGGCGGTCAGGCCGTGGTTGCCGCTCCCGGCGGAACTCATGGCCGGGAGCTTGACCCCGCCCATGCGCGCGTCCGAGGCGGCCGAAGTCAGGATGCGCGCGGCCAGGATCATGTCCCGGCAAATGAGCTTCTGGCGCACCAGCCGATCCAAAGCTTTGCCGATGCCAAGGCCGGGACCGAACTTCAGGCCATGCTCGGCCAGACGCATATTGGTGCGCACCCCTTCCATCAAAAATTCGCGATCCTCGTCGTCCAGATCGTCGAGCAGGCGGACCAGATCCTTCAGGGACAGGGCTTTTATCCAGGCCTCCAGGCGAGGCATCTCGCTTGAAGCCGCAACCTTGGACGATGTCTGGGCGCGGGGCAACAAAGTCCCGTCCAGGCTCACGCTGACCACGTTGTCGTGCATGTCGCGGATCACGGCCTCGGCCACATGCGAGCCGTCGAAAACCTCGGCGCGGATGAAAAGACCCCGCTGGTCCTGCAGCAGGTTGAGAGTCACGCCCCCGTCGCGGACAAGGGAGCGGGCCGCAAGCACGGATTCTTCATCCAGCGGTTCAAGAACTTCCAGACCCAAAGAGGCATCGCCACCAAAAACGCCCAGCGCCCCGGCCAGATCAAGGCCGCTGAGGCCCCCCGTGCCGGGGATGATGACCGCCAGACCGTTCTTGTAAATGTTGGGGTCGACCCACAAATCCACCCGCTCGGGCCTGCCGGGCAAAACAGCCCTGGCAGCGGCGGCGGCCAGGGCCACGGCCACGGGCTCCGTACAGCCCAAGGCAGGGGCGACCTGCATGCGCAGAATATCCTTGACGCAAAAGCTCATGGCTGCCTCATACAAACGACCTCAAAAAGCCGAGTTCATGACCGAGTTCAGCGGGGCTGTCAATTTAGGCTCAATCGCGGACATCAAGGCGCGGCTCGAACAGCTGCACCAGTCGCACAAAGAGATCCGGAATCTTGTCCGGATCGGCAGCGGCCGACCCCGCATAAATTTTGGTGATCTGCAGAGCCGTGTCGATGCCCGTGGTCTTGCCGAATCCCACGTCGAAAAAATCATCCAGGCGCTTGCGCAATTCGGAATCCATACACACCCCCAGAAAAAAATATTTTCTTCACGGACCACAACCGCTTCAACGCATTCCAGAATAAACTATCACGCCCGGCCGCGATTTCCAACGCCAAACCAGCGAAAAAGCCCGATGTGACAAAAAAGGCGCGCCCCACCGGGACGCGCCTTCAACATTCTTCCAGACTAACCGGCTTACCTGGTCTTCAGCCGCATCCAGCACTCCTCGTAAGCTTTCACTGCGGGCCCAAGATCGGTCTCGAACTCGCCCAGGGCCATGTCCTCGGGCGCGGGGTAGACAATGGCGTTGTCACGCACGTCTTCCGGCAGCAGGGCCTGCGCCGCCAGGTTCGGTGAAGAGTAGCCCATCTCCTGACAGATGAAAGCCGCCACTTCGGGCCGCAGGAGGTAGTCGATGAAAAGGTGGGCGTTGTCGACGTTGGCCGCGTTCTTGGGGATGCACAGGTTGTCCACCCACAGGCTGAAACCTTCGGCAGGATAGACGTAGCGGATGTCCGGGTTCTCGCCGGAGGCGATGTAGGCCTCGCCGTTCCAGAGCACCGCCGCCTGCACCTCATTGTTGAGCAGGGCCTGTTTGGGAGAGTCGGAATCAAAGACGCGTACGCTCTCCATGAGCGGCAGGAGCAGTTCGCAGGCTTCGGCAACTTTGACCGGATCGGTCTCGTTGAGCGAGTAGCCCAGGCGCTTGAGGCCCATGCCGAGCACCCCGCGCATGTCGTTGGGCAGCAGAAGTTTGCCCTTGAGTTCCGGCTTCCAGAGGTCGGCGTAGGATGTGATCGCCGCTGCGGCTGGATCCTTGGTGTTCACGGCGATGGCCGTGGAGCCCCACATGTAAGGTACGCTATAGGTGTTGTCGGGATCGAAGGCCTGATTCATGAGCTTGGGATCAAGGTTGCTCAGGTTGGTCAGTTTGCCCTTGTCCAGGGGCATGAGCAGCCCCTCCTTGTGCATGCGGGCCACAAAATCCGTGGACGGCACAATGAGATCGTACCCCTTGGCCTCGACCATCCTGATCTTGGCATAGAGGGCCTCGTTGCTGTCGTAGGTGGACATGATGACCTTGACCCCGGTCTCCTTGGTGAAGTCCGCGAGCACGCTGTCCGGCATGTATTCGGACCAGTTATAGACATAAAGCTCCTTCGATGCCGCCAAAACCTGGGTGGCCAGCATGAGGCTCAGAACGGTGAGCACCAATCGTTTCATGACTTCTCCTTCAGGAAGCGCTGCGACACGAAAACGGCAACAGCGGTTATAAGGATCATGATCGCGCACAGGGCGTTGACCTCGGGCTTGAGCCCCAGGCGGACCATGGAGTAGATGCGCAGGGGCAGGACCTCGAAGGTGGGTCCGGTGGTGAAGAAACTGATGATAACGTCGTCGATGGACAGGGTGAAGCTCAAAAACCACCCGGCCAACACGGCGGGAAAGACCATGGGCAGGACCACGTGACGAAAGACCTCGTACTCACCGGCCCCGAGGTCCCGGGCGGCTTCCACCACGTGCGGGTCGAAGCCGAGAAGGCGCCCATAGACGGTGATGCTGACGAAAGGCACGCACAGGGTGACATGCGCCATGAGCAGAGTCCAGAACCCCAGCGGCAGGGACAGGGCCATGAAGAGCACCAGGAGCGAAATGCCGATGACGATGTCAGGAGACATCATCATGACAAAAAGCGAGGTGTGGATGACCTTGCGCGAGGGAAAGCGCCAGCGCTGCAGGGCCATGGCGATGAGCGTGCCCAGGATGCTGGAGCAGGTCGCGGCCAGGGCCGCGATAAGGAGCGAATTCAAAGCCGCCTGCATGAGCGCGGCGTTGGAGAAAAGCTTGACGTACCAGTCAAGGGTGAATCCCTTCCAGGCCATGGAAAAACGCGACGCGTTGAAGGAATAGACGACCATGACGCCAAGGGGCAGGTACAGAAAGACAAAGACCAGTGTGGCGTAAAGAATGCGGAGCTTGCGCATCAGGCTTCCTTCCCGCCCAGCCGGGCCGCGCTCTTCCAGTAGAGCAGCAGCATAACCCCCATGAGCACGGTCAGAGTCACGCTGGCCGCCGCGCCCAGCGGCCAGTCGCGGGTGGTCAGGAACTGATCGCGGATGAAATTGCCAAGCAGCATGGCCTTGGCCCCGCCGAGCACGTCGGACACGTAGAACATGCCGATGCCGGGCAAAAAGACCAGCATGCAGCCAGAGACGATGCCGGGCATGGTCAGCGGTACGACAACCTTCCAGAAGGCCCGCCAGGGGCTCGCCCCCAAGTCCCGGGCCGCCTCCAGATAGCGACGATCAAGGCGCTCCAGGGCCGCGTAGAGAGGCAGAATCATGAACGGCAGCAGCGTGTACACAAGACCCAGAACCACGGCGCCGGGAGTGTACATCATGGCCAGAGGCGTATCAATTATGCCCAGGGACAGAAGCACGTTGTTCACGATGCCGCTGGAGTTGATCATGGCGGTCATGGCGTAGGTGCGCACCAGAGAGTTGGTCCAAAAGGGGATGACCACCAGCAGGAGCAGCGTGTTGCGCAAGGGTTTGCGGGTCCGGGCCAGGATGGCGGCGAAGGGGTAGGCCGTCACCAGGCAGATGACTGTGACCAGCCCGGACAGACGCAATGACGACAACAGGATGCTCAGATGGGTCGTGTCCATGAGACGGGCGTAGTTGCTGAGGGAAAACCCGGGCTCGATGAAATTCTGCGTCGAAGTGGAGCTGAAACTGGCCAGAAAGACAAGAATATTGGGCACAAAAGCGAAAATCGCCATCCAGGAGATGACGCCGACTATGACGGCAAGCTTGAAAAAGCCGTCATTTTTCATACGGTAGCACCACTTCCCAGCCTTCGACCCAGCTCACGGCCACCCGGTCCGAGGCCTTGAAATAAACGGTCTCGTCATCCTCATTGAAAAATTCCGTGGCCGTGACGATGCCGCCGGCATCCAGTCTGACCACGACGTCATAGGTCGCACCCTTGTAGATGGTCTCCTCCACCGTGCCCACCAGGGAGCGGTCCCGGGCAAAGACGTCCTCAAGCTCGGGGTCTTCGGCCAGATCTTTGAGGGTCTCGACCCGCAGATCCTCGGGCCGCAGGAGAATGTGCACCTTCTCTTTGGGTCTAAAGGCGTGGCTGGTGCGCATGAACACGTCGAGTCCCTGGGCCCGGACCCTGGCGCGATTTTCGCCCAGCTCCACCACCTCGGCGTCGATGATGTTGATCTCGCCCACGAACCGGGCCACGTAGAGGTTGCGGGGCTCTTCGTACACGCTGACCGGGGTGCCGATCTGTTCGATGTGGCCGTTGTTCATGACCACGACGCGATCGGACATGGAAAAGGCCTCTTCCTGATCGTGGGTGACCAGCACAAAGGTGATGCCGAGTTTGCGCTGCAGATGCTTGAGATCAAGCTGCATCTGCTTGCGCAACCGGTAGTCGAGGGCGGAGAGGGGTTCGTCGAGGAGCAGTACGAGCGGGCGGTTGATGATGGCCCGGGCGATGGCCACGCGCTGCTGCTGTCCGCCGGAGAGCTTGCCGACCGCGCGCGTATCGAAGCCCTCCAGCTGCACCAGACGCAGTGTTTCGCGGACCTCGGTGGCGATTTCCGTGGCCGGACGGCCTTTCATGCGCAGCCCGAAGGCCACGTTGTCAAAGACGTTCATGTGCGGAAAAAGGGCGTAGCTCTGGAAGACCGTGTTGACGTTGCGTCGCTCGGGTGGGAGATCGGTCACGTCCCGGCCGTCAATGGAGATGGAGCCCGAGGTGGCCCCCTCGAAACCCGCCACAAGGCGCAGGATGGTCGTCTTGCCGCAACCCGAGGGGCCAAGGATAGTCAGGAATTCGCCGCGCTGCACGTCGAGAGACACTTCTTTCAAGGCATGCTGCCCGTCGTAAACCTTTGCCACGTTCCGCAATTGCACCACCGGCAATGCCTGGCTCTGCGCCACGCTCTCCGTCATGACCCCTCCCGGGCGTAAACATCAGCCGGGGCGCAGACATGGCGACACTTCCCAGCAAGCCCTTTTTTTTGGAGAAGATGGAGAGGCGAGTCAAGGATAATTTTCCATGCAAGGCTACCATTCCTGTGCAAGATCGTGAGGAAAAGGACATGGGTGGCGCAGTATGAAAAATAATGTCACAGACCCTTCTCAAACATTGCAAGTCGCATCCGGCTTAGACTTCCGTTTTCAAAGCACAGACCCAGAGCACACGAAAAGGAGATCAAATGGTTACCCTTTTGCCCACTCCCGAAGAAATGTCCCGCTGGGACAGGTTGACCATCGATGAATTCGGGCTGTCCGGACAGATCCTGATGGAAAACGCCAGCAGGGCCGCGCTCTATGCGCTGAGAAAGGAATTCGGACCCGTGCGCGATACGTCGGTCATGGTTTTTGCCGGCCCCGGCAACAATGGCGGCGACGCCTTCGCCCTGGCCAGGCACCTGGTCAACCTGGGCGCGAAAGTCCTCATCCTGCACGCCAAGCATCTCGCGCAGTACACCCATGACTCGGCCTACCATCTCAAGCTGGCCATGGACATGGGTATCCCCTGTTCCTACCTGCCTGAATACGAGATGGACCACGTGCCCCGGATCGACATCATCATCGACGGTCTGCTCGGCACCGGATTCAACGGCCCGCTGCGACCCAATTTGCAATCATGGATCAAATCCATCAACAAGCTGGGGGCCCAGTCCTTCGTCCTTTCCCTGGACATTCCCTCCGGACTGAATGGTGCCACGGGGGAACCCATGCCCGTGGCTGTGGAAGCCGATCTGACCGTTACCTTCGAAGAGGCCAAGCTCGGACTTTTTCTGCCTCCCGCAAAGGGACATGTGGGCAAACTTGTTACCTCCAAGATCGGCATCCCCAGGCACATCAAGGACCAGCACCCCACCACCCACGTTGCGCTGGGGCAGAATCTCGCGAATCTGCTGTCCGAACCGGGTTCGACCATGCACAAGGGCGAGGCCGGACACCTGCTCGTCCTCGGAGGCTCCCCCGGACTGACCGGCGCCCCCATGCTCGCAGCCAGAGCGGCTTTCCGATCCGGCGCGGGACTGGTCAGCATCGGCGGTCCCAAGACGCTGAGCCTGGCCTACGCAAATTTCCCCGAAGTGATGACCCTGGGCCTGGGCGATGCGGACCAATGGAGCGGGGAATGCTTCGATGCCCTGCTGCCGCACCTGTCGCACTTCTCCGCCGTGGTCTTCGGGCCCGGCTTGGGCCGCACCGACGGAGCCATGGCCTTTCTGGAACGCTATCTGGCCAAGCCCCACGCCAAAACCCTCTACGACGCCGACGCCCTCTTCCTCCTGGCCCGGCGTCCCGAACTGCTGGCCCAGCTCGGCCCCGACGCGGTGCTGACCCCGCATCCGGGGGAGATGGCCAATTTTTTCGGCGCCACGCCCGGGGCCATCAATCTCGCAAGAGCAACGTACGCAAGGGAGTTCTCCTTCGGCCACCGCGTCAATCTGGTTTTGAAGGGCGCGGCGACCATCGTTGCCGGGCACGAGGATCCCATTTCCATCTCCCCCTTCTGCGCCCCCAACCTGGCCATCGCCGGATCAGGGGATGTGCTCGCAGGGCTCATCGGCAGCCTCATGGCCCAGGGACAGCCGCCATTGACCGCCGCCCGGATTGGCGTGTATTGGCACGGGTATACGGGAGCATTGCTTGCCAAGGATTTCCCGTACCGTGGCAACACCCCCCTGGAAATCGCCGATCACCTGCCAACCGCCTTGAAGGAGTGGAAACAATGCGTACAGCTCAAGATATCATGACCCACGAGGTCATCACCATCAGCCCCGAGGCCGACATCACCGAAGCCGTAAAGATCCTCCTCGACAAAGGCATCAACGGACTGCCCGTAGTCGATGGCGAGGGCCGTCTGGTCGGCATTCTCTGCCAGAGCGACCTGGTCCGCATGCAGAAAAGCCTGCCCATCCCGTCTCTGTTCACCCTGCTCGACGGCTTCGTGCCCCTGTCCTCCTCGGCGCTTTTCGAAGCGGAGGTCAAGCGTATCGCCGCCTCCAAGGTTTCCGACGCCATGAGCGCGAAAGTGGTCACTGTCGCCCCGGACATGACCCTCGACGAAATCGCGGCCCTCATGGTCGACAAAAAATTCCACACCCTGCCCGTCACGAAAGACGGCAAGCTCCTGGGCGTCGTGGGCAAGAAAGACGTTATCAAGACGCTGATCCCGCGCCCGTGATCGTGGTGCTGACCTCCCTTGAGGCCACGGCCGCCCTGGCTCGTGCTTTTGCGGCCTGCGTCGCGGGCAGCCCTGCCCTGCCTCCCGTGCTCCTGCACGGACAGCTCGGGGCAGGCAAGACGACCTTCATCCGCGAACTGGTCCAGGCCCTCCCGGGCAGTGAAAACGCCGAGGTCAGCAGCCCGAGCTTCAACCTGCTGAACCTCTACCCCACCACACCGCTGGTGGGGCATTTCGACCTGTACCGCACCGAGGGTCGGGGCCTTGACCCGGATCTGGAAGAAACCCTCTTCGCGCCGGACCATTTCTGCCTGCTGGAGTGGGCCGAGTATCTCCCCCGTGACTGCATGCCCGACTCCCACATCGACATGTTCTGGGCTGTTGACGCAGAGATCAGGACCGTGAAGTTCGCCGCCCACGGGCCCGAAGCCCTGGCACTCCTTGACTGCGTGGAAAAAGCCGCAAGCATTTAGCCGGAAAAATCATCGTGTCCCAAAAACGCCCTCTCGCCGAATCCCTGCGCCCGGAGTCCCTTGACGACTTCATCGGGCAGAGCCATTTCCGCCAGCGTCTGCGTACCCTCATGCAGTCCAAGGATCTGCCGAGCCTCTTGCTCTTCGGCCCCCCCGGTTGCGGCAAGTCCACCGTGGCCCTACTGCTGGCCCAGCACGCGGACAAACCCTATATTCGCCTCAGCGCGCCCGAAGTGGGCATCACGGTCCTGCGCAAGCAGATTCAGGACAAGGAGATCCTCATCCTGGACGAATTGCACCGCTACTCCAAGGCGCAGCAGGATTTCTTCCTCCCGCTCCTGGAAACCGGCGAACTGACCCTCATCGCCACAACCACGGAAAACCCGTCCTTCAGCGTCACGCGACAGCTCCTCTCCAGGCTGCACGTGCTGCGCCTGCGTTCCCTGGGCATGGCCGAACTGGTGGATGTGGGCAAGCGGGGCATGGATAAATTGGGAACATTCATCCCGGAAAAAAGCCTGGAACTTCTGGCCACCCTTTCGGGCGGGGACGCGCGGACCATGCTCAATCTTGTGGAATTCGCGGCGGGGCTGGAGGAAAATGATCTCGAACCGGATCAGCTCAAGACCAGGCTGCCGGAGATCGTGCTGCGCGGGGATCGGGAAGGCGATTCCCATTACGAACTGGCCTCGGCGCTCATCAAGTCCATCCGGGGCTCAGACCCGGACGCGGCCCTCTACTACCTGGCCTGCCTGGTGGAGACCGGCGAAGACCCTCGCTTCATCTGCCGCAGGCTGATCCTCTCGGCGGCGGAGGATGTAGGCCTTGGCGACCCCATGGCCCTGCCCCTGGCGGTGTCTTGCGAGCAGGCCGTGGAGCGCATCGGCATGCCCGAAGGCTGGATTCCCATGGCGGAGACTACCGTGTACCTGTCTTTGGCGCCCAAGAGCAACTCGGCCTACGCCGGGTACCTGTCGGCCATGAAGGAAATCCGCACCAACGGACCCAAGCCCGTGCCCCTGCACCTGCGCAACGCTTCCACCAGCCTGCAGAAGGAATGGGGCTATGGCCAGGGCTACAAGTATCCCCACGCCTATCCCGAAGCCTGGGTCGAACAGGACTACCTGCCCCCGGAACTCAAAGGTCGCGTCTTCTATCAGGCCAAGACCCAGGGCCACGAAGAGCGCCTAGCCCTGTGGACCCGCAAGCTCAAGGCCTCGCGCCAGAAGCCCAAAGCCAAGGATGCTAAAGACTGGACGGGATGAGAGGACGCGCGGAACCGCGGGCCAATTCATACGAATTAGAGGCATGGATTCCCGCCTGCGCGGGAATGACAATATCGAGAGGCGTTAAGCGGGGCGGGTTGATTCGGGCGAGGGTCGCCGACTGTCTGACTGAGCCTTGGCATCGTTTGCCGAGTCGTTGCTGATCGTCTTGCCACGGATTTCCAAGTCGGCACGCAACGACTGGGCATTACGAGGCCCGCGAAGGAGTTTTTGGCGATCCCTATCCGATAAAAACACGGTCCGAGCGGGGCGGGTTGATTCGGGCGAGGGTCGCCGACTGTCTGACTGAGCCTTGGCATCGTTTGCCGAGTCGTTGCTGATCGTCTTGCCATGGATTTCCAAGTCGGCACGCAACGACTGGGCATTACGAGGCCCGCGAAGGAGTTTTGGCGGCCCTCGCCCGAATCAACCCGCCCCGCGCCCACCTCACCTCAGCCCATCATAACCCATCTCAACATCAACCCATCTCAACATCAACCCATCACTTCTTCCCAGCCTGCCCAAAAAGCATCCTCTGCACATCCCCGATCCTCGACCACCCTTTTCCACCGCCCCCGGTCTTGGGATGGACCATGGGCGCATAGCCCAGATTCGCGGCCTGGCGCAGCCTCACCTCATGTCCCGTCACCGGGCGGATCTGCCCGTTCAGGTCCACCTCGCCCCAGAACACTGCCCCCTCGGGCAATGGCCGGTCATAAAAGGATGACAGGATGGCCGCGACGATGCCCAGATCCAGCCCAGGGTCCTTCATGCGCAGCCCTCCGCCGACCTTGGCGTAGACATCGACCTGCCCCAGATTGACCTGCAGGCGTTTCTCCATGACCGCGATCAGAAGATGCAGACGGTTGGCGTCAAAGCCCAGGGCCGTGCGCCGGGGAAAAGCCAGGAACGTTTTTGTGACCAGGGCCTGCACCTCGACCACAAAGGGGCGCTGGGACTCCATGGACATCACCAGGGCCGTGCCCGAGAGGGCTGTGTCACGGGCCTGCAGAAAAAAGGTCGAGGGATCTTCGATGACGCTCATGCCCTTTTCGCGCATCTCGAACAGCAGGATTTCATTGGAGGGACCGAAACGGTTTTTGACCACGCGCAGGATGCGAAAAAGGTGCTCCTTGTCGCCCTCAAGATACAGTACCGTATCGACCATGTGTTCCAGCAGCTTTGGCCCCGCGATCTGGCCGTCCTTGGTCACATGTCCGACCAGGATGACCGTGACCCCGGTCTGCTTGGCCCGCTCGGTCAGGGCCGTGGCCACGGCGCGGACCTGACTGACGGAGCCCGGCAAGCCTTCGGCCTTTGACGAGATCATGGTCTGCACGGAATCCACGACAATGAGGGACGGTCCGTCCTCCATACAGGCCAGAATATCGTCCACCTGATTTGAGGCAAGGGCGGTGAGCCTGCCGCCAAGCATGTCCAGGCGCTCGGCCCGGCTGCGGATCTGGGACAGTGATTCCTCGCCGGAAACGTAGACCACACCCTTGCCGGAGGCTTCCATGGATGCGCTGACCTGCAACAGGAGGGTGGACTTGCCGATGCCCGGTTCACCGCCGAGCAGAATGACCCCACCGGGCACGAAGCCGCTGCCCAGTATCCCGTCCAGCCCGGACAGCTGGGAGCTGACACGGTCTTCAAGAAGCGTGGGCAACTCACGCAGATCAACGGGACGGTTCAGGGACAGGCCCAGAGCGGACGATGGCTGCGCGAGAACCGGCTCCAGGGTGTTCCAAGCCTGACATTTGGGGCACTGACCCTGCCAGCGGGGGGTGACGGCCTTGCAGGCCGTACAGGCGTAGTTGGTCTTTGTTTTCATGGGGAATAAAAAAGGCAGACTTTCGCCTGCCTCTTGTGGGTCAAAAATGTTGCTATTGTTGCGGGACGCTGGACTGAATCACTTCCAGCCCAAATTCTTCCACCGTTTCTGGAGTCTGGAAGAACACGGCCATGAACGGCACGGACGCCCCAGACTGAATATTGGTGTTGTTGGTCAGGATACCGACCTTGGCCGTCAGCGCCGCTTCGATGTCTGCGCGGGTCGAGACCTGCAGTTGGTACAGGGAGACGACGTTGCCGCACATGAATTCCTGGGTGGCGACCTCGTTGCCGAGTTTGTCGAAGAGGGCGGCCTTGATGCGGATCAATTCACGCGCCTCAGGGAAACGGTTCACGGCCTTGCCTTCGATAATGAAAAGCTGGCCTTCCTTTTCATTGGGTACGAAGTACTGGCGCACATTTTCCAGGGCGATCTGAGCCGCACCTTCCCTGACGACGGGTTCCTGCGTTGCCGCGGGCGCCCCGGGGGCTTTGGGCCCGAGCCCGATCAATCCGGGTTTCAGAAAATAAACGCCAGCTCCCGCGCAGGCAAGAAGCAAAAACACAAGGCCCACGACAAGCCCCACGCTTGTGGATTTTTTAGTTCTGCCCGCCGGGGTGCGTCCTGAGGCGAGAGAGTCTTCGTCCAGTTTGGCGGTCAGAGGCTGCTGAAAGGCTCCCTGCAGATCGGCGATCATGTCCTCGTCTACGGATGACTTGGATGCGGCCTTGGGCATTTTCTCATCGAGCATGGCCGTCAGATCGTCTTCAAAGTCGTCGGCTGGGGAAGATTTATGCGCGCCCACAGGCTTTTTCGCGTCCAGCATGGCCGCCAGATCGTCCTCGAAGTCGTCGACCGGGGAAGATTTCTGCGCGACCGCAGGCTTTTTCGCGTCCAGCATGGCCGCCAGGTCGTCCTCGAAGTCGTCGGCCGGGGACGGCTTTTTGGGAGCGGGTTTTATGTCCTCGAACATCGCAGCCAAATCATCCTCGAAGGAGTCCTTTGCGGTCGCGGGCGCAGGTTTTCTGTCGTCCGAAACTCCAGCGGGACCGTCCTTGGAGGCATCCTCCTCGAAAAGCTTGCGTGCCGGTTCTTTTACGGGAGCCGGCTGCGCATCGACCGCTTCTGTCATGGGGCGGAAAACGGTGAACACGTTCTTGCAACGCGAACAACGGACCTTACTGCCGTCGTGTCCGATCTTGCTTTCATCCAGATTGAATTTGGTGGTGCATTCAGGGCATTGAACGAGCATGGCTTTTCCTTGAAAAAGTTCAGTTCGGAGGCAGGAGGTCTATGCTTCCGAAAATTTGAGATCGTAAATGCCGTCAAGTTCTCTGTATTGTTCGGCGTAGTCAAGTCCGTAGCCGACGATATAACCCTTATCGAGCGGAAAACCAACAAAATCGACCTTCACATCCGCTTCGCGCCGCTCGCTCTTGTCAATCATGGCCGCAATCTTGATGGACTTGGGTCCACGGGCTTCAAGCACCTTGAGCAGAAAATTCATGGAGTGGCCTGTATCGACGATATCCTCAACCACAAGCACATGCTTGTCCCTGATGTCAATTTCCATGTCTTTGGAAAAAACCATCTTCGATTTACGGGAAGTCTGGTCCGCATAACTGGAAAGACGAACAAAATCCATGGTTGGATGTATGGTCAAATGACGCATGAGATCAGTAAAGAATGCGTAGGCACCTTTGAGTACGCATACGCAGACCAGCGGTTCGTCGCCATAATGGCTCGATATCGCCTGGCCCAGTTCCTGGGTGCGCGCCTCAATCTGAGAACGGTCAAAAAGCTGTACAAATTTCATGAACTCTCCCGGAGATCCTGCCATGTCGGAACTTACAATTCAATCATCATCGCCACTTCGTCACACTCAGGAAACTGAGGACATTTGAGACAGTCGGCCCAGACCTTTTGGGGCAGCACGTCTTTGCTCACCTCCGAAAATCCCAGCTTCTGGAAAAAGGGAACCTGATAGGTCAAGGTGAAGACCTTGTAAACACCGAAGGTCAATGCGTCACTGACGCAGAATTCCACCATTCTGCGCCCGAGTCCCTGACCCTGGGCGCTCTCGACGACCACCAGGGAACGGACCTCGGCCAGGGCCTCCCAGGTAATGGTCAGGGCGCAGCAGCCCGCAACTTCGCCGGACTGCGTGTCCTCGGCGACGATGAAATCACGCAGATGGGAGTAGAGTTCGCCAAAAGACCGTGGCAGAAGCAGGCGCTTGTTGGCGCAATCCATGAGCATCCGGTGGATGGCCTTGACGTCGGTGATGGTCGCCTTGCGCAGTATGTATTTTTCCATGCGAATTCCCGCTTGAAACTTGTATAAATCAGGACGCCCGAACCTCGGCGCAGAGGCGCGTTGCCACCCGCACCGCAGCCACGGCGTCGTCGGCATAACCGTGAGCCCCAATGAGGTCGGCATAGGACTGACTGACCACCGCCCCGCCGACCATGACCCGGCAGGACAGACCCTGCTCGCGAACCAGGCGCACGGTATCCTCCATGCGGACCATGGTTGTAGTCATGAGAGCGGACAACCCGATGACCGAGGCCTTGTGCTCCACGACGGCGGCCACGATATCGGCAGCGGCGACGTCCTTGCCCAGGTCGATGACGTTGTAGCCAAAATTCCTGAGCATCAGACAGACGATATTCTTGCCAATGTCGTGGATATCACCTTCCACCGTGGCCATGACGATGGTGGCCTTGACCTCCCGCCCTTCGCGCACGAGCAGGTGCCGGATGGACTCGAAGCCGGTCTGCATGGTTTCGGCGCAGAGCAGGAGCTGCGGCAGAAAATATTCCTTCCTTTCGTACTTTTCACCCACCTTGGCAATGGCCGGGATCATCTCCCCGTCCACCAGGACAAAGGGGTCATCCCCGGCCGCGATGCGCTCCCGCAGCAGATCGACGATGCGGTCCTTCTGCCCTTTGATGACCGCCAGGGCCACGAGGCTGCCCTCTTCGTCGGCCGGGCCTTTAGCGGCAGAGGCCACGGGATTGCCAGGGTTCCACCCGGCGTAGGTGGCGATGAAATTCGCCGCCTGGCTGTCCCGGCCAAGCAGCACTTCCGCCGCAGCCAGGCTCTCGCGGATGCGCACCGCGTTGGGGTTGGCAATGAGCGAGGTCATGCCCACGCCCATGGCCATGGCCAGGAAGGTCGAATTGATCAGATCCCGGGCCGGCAGACCGAAGGAGATGTTGGACAGGCCCATGGTCGATCCCAGGCCCCAGCGCTCCCGGCAGTGCCGGATGACTTCCAGGCAGGCCTTGGCCGCCTCGGGCTTGGAGGACACGGTCAGAGCCAGGGCGTCGACCAGGATGAGGCGGCGCGGTATGCGCAGGCTCTCGGCCTTGACGAGCATCTCCTCGATGATGGCCAGCCGCTCGACGGCGGTGACGGGCAGCTTGCGGCCCTTGAGCGGCAGGAGGATGAACGGCGCGCCGTAGTCACGACACAGGGGGCCAAGAACGTCCATCCGCTCTTCTTCGCCGCTGATGGAGTTGACCAGTGGCGAACCGGGATAGGCCTCAAGACCTGCCCGGATGGCCGGGATGTCGCTGGAGTCGAGACAAAGGGGGATACCATGGGCGCTGGAGAGAGCCTGCACGGCCAGGGGCAGCATGCGCGCTTCGTCGACCATGGGTGCGCCGACGTTGACGTCCAAAAGATGCGCGCCGCGCTCAATCTGCTCCTCGGCGAAGGTCATGACCCGGCGGGTCTGAAGGCTCTGCAGCTCGGCCGTGAGCTCGGCCTTGCCCGTAGGGTTGATGCGCTCGCCGATGATGCGGCAGGGGCGATCGAAGCCAAACTCCACGGCCTGGGACCGGGAGGTGACTATCAGACAGGGCCGGTCAGCGGCCTGCGGGCGCGACACGGCCTTGCCCGCGCACAGCACGCTTAACGCCTTGATGTGCTCCGGAGTGGTGCCGCAACAGCCGCCCAGGCAGGACGCGCCTTCAGCCGCCAGGATGGAAACCGTGGAGGCGAAGGGGTCCGGGGGCAGGCGGAAAACCGTGGCCCCGTCCACCAGTTCGGGCAGGCCCGCGTTGGGCTCAATGAGCACGGGGGTGTCGCTGACGGAGATCATGGCCCGCGCGACCTCGATAAGCTGCTCGGGGCCGGCGCTGCAGTTGGAGGCGATGAGATCCACGCCCATGTTTTCCATGGTCTGGGCAAAGATTTCCGGGGTGGTCCCGGTCAGGCTGACACCGCCCTCGAAGGTCATGCTGATGCCCACGGGCAGGTCGCAGACCTCGCGGGCGGCCACGACCACGGCGCGCGCCTCGGCCAGGTCGAAATGGGTCTCGCCCAGGATCAGGTCCGCTCCGCCCGCGACCAGGCCCCGGATCTGTTCCTTAAATACATCGACCAGCCCGCGAAAAGAGATCTCGCCCAGGGGTTTTATCATCTTGCCCGTGGGACCGACGCTGCCGGCCACGAAAACCTGGTCGCCCACGGCTTGACGCGCGGCACGGGTCATGGTCTCATTGACCTCGAACACGTCAAAGCTCTGCGGGAGCTTGTAGCGGGTCGCGCCAAAGGTGTTGGTGGTGACCACATGCGCCCCGGACCGGGCATACTCGGCATGGATCGAAGCCACGACATCGGGCCGCGCCATCCCGAATTCCTCGGGAGACTGCCCGGCCTGCAGGCCGCGTCGCTGAAGAAGGCTGCCCATGCCCCCGTCAAAAATAAGAACGGTTCCGCCTTTGAGCGCCCGGCGAAAATCACGCATCGCAACACCTCGCGCAGTTCAAAAATTAACACTCCGGTGAACGAAGGGCCCTACTGAAAATCATTGAAAAGGACAAACAAAAACTCTATGATGGAAAACTCCGAAATAGCGGACTGATTCCTCAAAAAGCTTCGCACGGAACGGCCCACGGGCATCTTCTCATCACTTTTGCAGCACGTGATGCCCAAGAATCACTTCCATATACGCACCACAATGAATCCCAATAAATTCCACGCAGACGACGCCCAGGATGAAGAACTTGAACTTGAGACCCCCGAGTCCGAGGACGAAGAGTTCGACACCGATACGATAGAGGATATCGACGAGGTTGATCCCGTCGACTCAACGGAGATCGCGCCGCTGGTCCTGGCCACAGTTCCCAGGCGCGAGGTCGCGACCCTGGACCCGTTGCACATCTACCTCCAGGAAATCAAGAAATTCAAGCCGCTGGAGCTTGATGAAGAATTCGACCTGGCCCGACGGTATAGGGATGAAAAGGAAGAGCAGGCGGCGTTCATTCTGATCACCTCCAATCTGCGCCTGGTGGTCAAGATCGCCATGGACTTCCAGCGGCGCTGGATGAAGAACGTCCTTGACCTGATCCAGGAAGGCAATGTCGGGCTGATGAAGGCGGTTCAGAAGTTCGACCCCGACAAGGGCATCAAGTTTTCCTATTACGCCTCGTTCTGGATCAAAGCCTACATCCTGAAATTCATCATGGACAATTGGCGCATGGTCAAGATCGGGACGACCCAGGCCCAGCGCAAGCTGTTCTACAACCTGGGCAAGGAGCGCCAACGCCTGCAGGCCCAGGGCTTCGACCCGACCACCGCCACCCTGGCTGGCAACCTGCAAGTTTCCGAGGCCGACATCGTGGAGATGGGACAGCGCCTCGGGCAGCATGACGTTTCCCTGGACATGAAGATCGGGGATGATTCGAGCTTCACGCCCATGGACTTCATCCCGGCCCTGGAGGCCGGAATCGAGCAGCAGATGGCCGCCGACGAGATCAGCGTGCTCATCCACGACAATATTGACGCCATCAGAGACGGCCTGAACGAAAAGGAACTTGATATCCTCGAACAGCGTCTCCTGGCCGATTCGCCCATCACCCTGCGCGAAATCGGCGACAAATACGGGATCACACGGGAGCGGGTGCGCCAGATTGAAGCGCGGCTGCTGCAAAAGATCAAGGCCCAGATGTCAAGCACCATCCAGGATTTCTCCTCCGAATGGATAGAACATGAAGAATGAGATTTTAGTCCGCCTCAAACAGGAAAGCGCTTCCGTCACCCCCGACGCCCTGCCCAGCTTTTACACGGCCATGAGCGCTGAGCTGGCCTCTGCCCGTGACACATTCTTTTCCCACCCGATGATCATGCGCTGCCGGGAGGATGTGCTTCCCTTCCTGAACGACGAGTTCGGCCACGGCATCGAGCACTCCAAGAAAGTTGCCATCGAATGCAGCGCTCTGATCCTGGGCGAGGCCGCCACGCTCGGACTTGAACAGGCCAGACGGCTGAGTCTTCTGGCAATGCTCGCGGGGCTGCTGCACGACATCTGCCGCCTTGAAGGGGACCACGCCGCGCGCGGGGCCGATCTTACCATGCTCATTCTTCGCGACTATCCCTTGACAGACGAGGAAAAGCAGATGATCGCCGACGCGGTGCGCTGCCACGAAGCCTTCTCCGAACCGGTCCGTTTCGACCATCATGGCACGCAGCTCCTGGCCGATGCGCTCTACGACGCGGACAAATTCCGCTGGGGGCCGGACAATTTCATTACCACCCTGTGGGAAATATGTAATTATCAGGAGTGGACCCTGCAGCAGATTCTGGATAAATTTCCTGCCGGACTGGAGGTGGTTGCCTCCATCCAGAACACGTTTCGTACCCCTGCGGGAAAAATCTACGGACCTGAGTTCATTGAGTTGGGGCTTGTCATGGGGAAAAAAATTTATAAAATAATTCAGGCATTTTGCAAAAAAAATGACTGTTCTGGACACATCACTGCATGATCAGAACGTTTGTCACACGGTTCATTCTGCCCGCTGCGCTAGCCGCTTTCCTCGGTTGCGCCCAGCAAATCCCGCCCTCGCCCGCCACGACGGCTCCCGTCAAAGCGCCGGCGTCCGCTGAAGCCCAAGCCATCTATTCCTACCTCGCCTACCGTGAACTGCTGCACGAAAACATGAGCGACAAGGCCGCACAGGCCCTTGAGCAGGCCATCGCGCTGAAGCCCGCACCCGAACTCTACCTTGAACTGGGCAATTTGCACTGGCGGGCCTCCAGATTTTCCGACGCCCTGCTGGTCCTGAACCAGGGACTCACCACGTATCCGGACTCGGAAGCCCTGCTCAGTACCCTGGCCAAAACCTATGCCGCACAGGGCCGGTTTGACGACGCGGTGCTCGTCCTCGACGACTACCGCAAAAACCATCCCGAGATGATCGATATGGCCCACGAGGCCGCGCTGTACCGCCTGGAACAGGGGCGCTTCGGCGATGCCGTGGACAGGCTCAATGCGATCCCGGCAAAGGATGCCGACCAGACCACGAATTTTCTCCTCGGCAAGGGATATTTCGGCCTCGAACTCTACGACAAGGCCATCGCCGCCTACCAGCAGGCCGTGGCCACGGATCCCGAATACTACAACGCCTGGATAGAGCTTGGACTGACCTACGAGGTCCAGAAGAACTACATCGACGCGGAGCGGGTCTTTTCCAGGCTCGTTGATCTGGGAATCGCCAACCAGCAGATCCTTTTCCATCTGGTCGAACTCAATCTCAAGCTCAATAATCCCGACCAGGCCCTTTCCTATGTCCAGCAGGCCGCGGATGATCCCGCGCTGGCGCTGGAAGCGGCAAACCTGCTGCTGAACCAAAATTTCTATGATCACGCGGCGGAAATCCTCGACCCCATGGCGCAGGAAAACCCGATCCCCCAGGACGCTCTTTTTTTCCTGGCCGTGCTGGAATACGAAGGCCGCGACAATCCCGAAAAGGCCATGACTTATCTGGAATCCATCCCCGAAGGCCATCACCATTACGAACGCAGCCTGATTTTCCGCATCCACCTTCTGTACCGCAAGGACGACAAGTCCGCGGCCAAGGCCCTGTGCGCATCGGCCATGACCCTTTTCCCCAAGCAGCCGGAATTTAGCATCATCATGGCAGAGATGCACGAGTACGATGGAGAATACCAGAAGGCCCTGGACCTGCTGCTCAAGGCCACGGGCACCTGGCCCGAAAACACGACCATCCTCTACCGACTGGGCATGGTCTACGACCGCATGGAACACCGCGACCAGGCCATGCTGGTGATGGACAAAATCATCTCCAAAGACCCGGAGCACGCCGACGCTCTCAATTACCTCGGCTATAGCCTGGCGGAAAAGGGGCGCGATCTGGAGCGGGCAGAACTGCTCATCGAAAGCGCCCTGAAGGTCAAGCCCGACAACGGCTACTTCGTCGATTCCCTGGCCTGGGTCTATTTCAAGCAGGGCAAGAACAGGCTGGCCTGGCAGGAGATCAGGCGGGCCGTTCAGCTCGTGGATTCGGATCCGGTCATCTGGGAGCACTACGGCGATATCGCCCGCGCCCTGAAACTGTTCTCCGAGGCCCGCAAGGGGTATGAGAAAGCTCTGGAACTGGAAGGAGACAACGTGGAAGACGTGCGGACCAAGCTGAACTCCCTGAGGCGTGCGCGATGAGAAGCCTGGCCCTCTTTGTCCTGCTCGCGCTCCTCGGAGGCTGCGCTCCGCAGATACCGGTCCAGGACCCTGCCGCCGTGTCGCGCATCTGGTCCACCCTGCATCCGCGCTCTTCGGCCGCAGACCGCATCACGGCCCGTTTCTCCATGCAGGTGGCCACCAAGGAGCGTACCGGGCGCCTGGTGGGGCAGCTGTGGGGGTACTCCGCGTCCGTCATCCGCATGGATCTGTCCTCGGGCACCGGGGCGTCCGTAGCCATGATCCGCGAAACCCCGGACCTCTGGACCGCCTACCTTCCTTCCGAGAACAAGGCCTATCACCACTCTCGGGCCCAGGCCGGGCTGGCCCTGTTCCAGATCCCGGTGCCCTTTGACGCCCGGCAGATCAGCAGTTTGCTCAGCGGTGATCTCGGCCCGATCCTGTCGCCGGAGTACGCCTCCGTGCAGGGCACCAGGGAGGGGCGCATCCGTTTCAATTTTTCCTCGGGCGATGTGGCCTATGTGGAAACATCGGAGAACATGGACCCCCTGATCCTCGGCGGCAGGCAAGGCTGGACGCTGATCTGCGAAAAACCCTACGCGCTACCGGCCTTTCCTGACCATGTGCTCTACGACAGATACACGTTTTCATCCCCCAAGGATGGCAAGGCCGTGCTCAGAATCAAATCCCTTGAGGCAGGCGGAGAATGGCAGGCCGCCGACCTCGATCTGATCCTGCCCCAGGACGTGCAGTGGATGCGCATCACATCCACGCCATAACATAACTGATAACTTCATCGGAGGGAGTTCATGCTCAAAGATAGTCTAAAACCCGTCGTCAACGGTTTCAAGCTCCTTGCCAGCGAGGGCAAGTGGGTCTTCATCAAGGGCTTTCGCCGCTGGGAAATCAAGCAGATGGAAAAACGCCTGGCCGAAGAATTCGTGAACCTGGGCAGAAACTATGCTGCAAGCCAGGCAAAAGGCGAGGCATTCGATCCCAAGGCCGCCGACAACGACCTGATCCTGAAGCAGATCAGCTTTCTGCAGGAAGAAGTCGCCCACCTGGACCAGGAGCTGGCCGCGACCCGCGCCGAATACGTCAAGAACCGCACGGAAGATCGCGGCGCAGAGGTCTGACATGCGAACCATTGTTTTCGGCTCCGATCACGCAGGCCTCGGCCTCAAGAACATCCTGATGGAGCACCTCGCGGGGCGCTTTAACTGCAGCGATGTCGGCACCTACTCTCTGGAGAGCTGCGACTACCCGAACATCGCGGGCAAATTGGCCACGGAAGTGCTTGGTCTTAAAGCCACAGGCATCCTTATCTGCGGCTCCGGCATCGGCATGTCCATCACCGCCAACCGCTTCGAGGGCATCCGCGCCGCCCTGTGCGCCAACGAGTACATGGCTCGCATGAGCCGCATGCACAACGACGCCAACGTGCTGTGCATGGGCGAACGCATCATCGGCGTCGATCTGGCCAAGGCCATCACCGACGCGTTCCTCGATACGGAGTTCGAGGCAGGACGCCACCAGCGCCGCGTGGACCTCATCGACCGGCAGACAGTCTAACCCATCAACGCCTTTTTCGCACATCACGAGAATCAACATGACCACCAATGCTTCCCAGACAGATCTTACAGCCGTCAACGTCATCAAGGGCCTGATCATGGACACGGTCCGCGCCTCCAATTCCGGCCATCCCGGTGGGGCCATGTCTTCGGCGGATTATGCCTACGTCCTGTTCAAGGAGTTTCTCAATTTCGACCCCAAGGACGCGAAATGGTTCAACCGCGACCGCTTCGTGCTCTCCGCAGGACATGAATCAGCCCTGCTCTATGCCCTGCTGACCCTGAAGGGCAACCTCGGCATCGAAGACCTGAGGGCCTTCCGCCAGTTCGGCAGCAAGACCCCGGGGCATCCCGAACACGACATGACCGACGGCGTCGAGGCCACCACCGGCCCGTTGGGCCAGGGATTCGCCATGGCCGGCGGCATGGCCGTGGCCGAAGCTTTTCTGCGCGAATACCTGGACGCCGAGAGTGCTGGGCATTTCACCTACGTACTGGTCTCCGACGGCGACGTGCAGGAGCCCATTTGCCTTGGCAGCGCGGCCCTCTTTGGCCAGTGGGGCCTGGGCAAGCTCATCGCCTATTACGACAGCAACAAGATCCAGTTGGCTGGCCCGACCTGCCGGGTGGACTGTGTTGACTACAAGGCCCTTTTCGAAAGCATGCACTGGCAGGTCATCGAGATCGACGGCCATGATCACGAACAGATCCGCAAGGCTATCCTGGCCGGACAGGCTGAATCAGCCAAGCCGACCATGATCATCGGTCACACGGTCATGGCCAAGGGCTGCGCCACTCTGGAAGGCAGCGAGTCCACCCACGGGTCGCCCCTGCCCGAAGAGGAGATCAAGGCCACCAAGATCAAACTCGGCCTGCCCGATGAAGAATTCCATCTGCCCGATGATGTGCTCGCCACCTTCCGCTCCCGCTTTGCGGCCCTGAGCGCCGGACGCCAGGCATGGGACAAAGCCCTGACCGCAAAGCTCGCCGATCCGGCCTTTGCGGCCAAATGGGAAAACGCCACCACCCCGGCCTGCCAGCGCAGCCTGAAGTGGCCGGACTTCGAATCCGGTGCCAGCGTGGCCACGCGCAAGGCTTTCGGGGCGTGCCTCGGGGCCATGATGGAGCAGTTGCCCACGCTCATGGGCGGCTCGGCGGACCTCGACCCGTCCAACCAGACCGTCAAATTCCGTGAAACCGTGGGCATTTTTAACGCCACGACCAATGCCCTGGGCCGCAACCTCTGCTTTGGCGTGCGCGAATTCCCCATGGGCGCGATCCTGAACGGCCTGGCCCTGCACGGCGGCATCACTCCCTTCGGCGCGACCTTCCTGGTCTTCTCCGATTACGAGAGAAACGCCATCCGCATGTCCGCCCTGCAGCACCTTCCGGTCCTGCACGTTTTCACCCATGACTCGTTCTTCGTCGGCGAGGATGGACCGACCCATCAGCCCATCGAACATGTCAGCTCCCTGCGGCTCATCCCGAACCTTCTGGTCCTGCGCCCCGCCGACGCCCGCGAAAGCGCCGCCTGCATGGCCGTGGCCCTGAAACAGAAATCCCGGCCCTCGGTGCTGATCTTCACCCGCCAGGGCCTGCCCGTGCTTGAACTGCCCCAGCCTCTGGAAGAGCATGTCGGCAAGGGTGCCTATGTGGTCCGTGACCCCGAAGGCGCGGCCCCGGAAATGCTGCTCCTGGCCTCCGGCTCGGAAGTGCACCTGGCCGTGGAAGCCGCCGCCGCCTGTCCGGAGCTCAAAATCCGCGTCGTGTCCGTGCCGAGCATGGAGCTCTTCGACGAACAGAGCGCGCAGTACCGCGAAGCCGTCATGCCCCGCGCCATCACCCGCCGCGTGGCCATCGAGGCCGGGCGGACCGACCTTTGGTACAAGTACGTAGGCCTTGACGGCAAGGTATGGGGCATCAACCACTTCGGAGCCTCGGCCCCGGCCGGCGTGCTGAAGGAGAAATATGGGTTCACCACCGCCAGCCTCATCAAGTTCATCAAGGAATAACATGGAAGCCCCGCAACGAAATCTGGCCATGGACCTGGTCCGGGTCACGGAAGCTGCGGCCCTGGCCTCGGCCCGCTGGCTCGGCAAAGGTGCCAAGAGCGAAGGCGACGGCGCGGCCGTTGACGCCATGCGACTGTCCTTCAATACCCTTGATATCGATGGCCGTATCGTCATCGGCGAAGGCGAGAAGGACGATGCCCCCATGCTCTACAACGGCGAGCGCATCGGCACGGGCCGGGGCGCGGCCGTGGACGTGGCCGTGGACCCGGTGGAGGGCACCAACCTGCTGGCTTACGGTCGACCCAACGCCATCGCCGTGGTCGGCCTGGCCCCGGCCGGGACCATGTTCAATCCGGGCCCGAGCTATTACATGAAAAAGCTCGTGGTCCCGGCAGCGGCCAGGGGCATGGTGGACTTGAACGCGCCCGTGGCCCACAACCTGGAAGTTACGGCCCAGGCCCTGGGCAAGAAAGTCGAAGATCTGGTGATCTTTGTCCTCGACAAGCCACGCCACAAGGATCTTATCGCTCAGATCCGCACCGCCGGAGCGCGCATCCAATTGCACACCGACGGCGATGTGGCAGGGGCGCTTATGGCCGTGGACCCGTCTTCCAACGTGGACATGATGTTCGGCACCGGCGGCACTCCCGAGGGGGTGCTCGCGGCCTGTGCCATCAAGGCCCTGGGCGGGGAGATTCTGGCCCGGTTCGATCCGCAGTCTGAGAACGAGAAAAAGAACGTGCTCGACTTCGGTCTTGATCTCAACCAGATCCTGACCACGGACACCCTCATCCGCGACGACAACGTCTTTTTCGCGGCCACGGGCATCTCCGGCGGCACATTCCTGGGCGGGGTGACCTACACCGGCAACGGCGCAACCACCCACTCCCTGGTCCTGCGCGGCAAGACCGGCACCATCCGTCGCATCACCTCCACCCACCAGTGGGACAAGCTGATGCGCTTCTCGTCAATAAAGTACTAGCCAGACAAGCTCACAAAACATCAAGCGCCTCCCGCCGAAGCTCGGCCGGAGGCGCTTTTTCGTTTCATAATAGTCAAATTGCTCCTACTTCCCTACGCCCGCTGCATACGACAAAATCGCAACGAAGCTCAAGGTCCGGTACCGTCATGGTCTTGGGGCCCGTCGGCTGTCTGACTGAACCAGGCATCGTTTGTTGAATCGTTGCCTATGCGCACGCCCGCTTTCCCGTCCTGCACGCAACGATTCAACTCTACGAGGCCCGAGAAGGAGTTCCGGCGGGTCCCAAGACCATGACGGCACCGGGCCGCTTTCCGCAACGTGATTTCTTCCCTGCCAACATCAGGAAGTCCTAAAGCCCCCTGCTCTCAAACCAGCGGAAAACCCCAAGCACAACAGCGATAAACACGATTATCACGACCCACGGTGAGACACCCAGGGCCTCGGGCAACCCGATCTTGCCGAAGTCCGCCCAGGCGAGAACAGTGCTCTTGAAAAAGGGATACAGCTCCGCGTAGATGGCCGCACCTGCAACCATCCCGGCGATGGCGAAGATGGCGTGCCAGCGTCCTTCGCCCAGGGCCCCCACGGAGGTTCCCGGGCAGTAGCCCATGACCGCCCAGCCCGCGCCGAACAGGGCTCCGCCGACGAGGATAGCGCCCACGTTCATGGGCTTGTGGCTCATGGTGATGATACCCGCGTTGGACAGGATGGCCACCCCAATCATGCCCACCATGACGGCCGAGAGCATGAACTTCAAAATGGTCATGTCTTTCAGCAGCATGGCCCCGATCTGCTTCTCGAAGCGCAGCACCCGCCCCTTTTGCAACAGGAAGCCGAAAAGAATGCCGGTGACCAGTCCCAGAATCTGATCCGTGCCCATCATGACCTCCTTCCATAAATGAAAGCCGCCACGACTATGCCGACGGCAAAGAACATGGTCAGGGCAACCAGGCCGCTGACGGAAAGCTGCATCATGCCGCTCAGGCCGTGCCCGCTGGGGCAGCCGTCCGCCATGCGCGCGCCGATCATGGCCACAATGCCGCCGAGAAAGGCACCGACGGCGCGTTTTCCTACAGACGGACCGAAACGCTTTGCCCAGATCGGGGGCACGCTTTCGAGCTTGAAGCTCTTGTCCGTGGCGGAGGCGATGAGCGACCCGACAAATATCCCCAGCACCAGCATGAACTGCCAGTCGATCTTGATTTTTTGCTGGGTGAAATACTCATTGGCCTGCACGTGCTCGGGCACGATCTGCTGCTCGATGACGCCAGCGCCGCGCACGAAGGTGGTCGACGCCCCCAGATAGCTGGTTTTTCCGAGCCACGCGGTGGTGGCATAGGCCGAAAGGATGGCCAGCACACCGACCAGGGCTCCGGCAAGGTAAGGATTCCAACCACCGGAACCCTGTTTTTTCATTTGCATATGACAAACCTCCTGTTTGATATCCGCCACGATAGCGCAACAGAACAAGTCAACGCAAGCACATGCTGCAATGACGCAATATCTGGTTCAAGGTGATCCATATCTCGCAGCAAAAAACGTGTACATACAATTTTTTTGAAACGCAGCATTCACCACCAGCGCGCCCGAAGCACTGCTGGTGAGCAGGTTAATACGGATCAAATTGGTCCAAAATGCACTTCGCGCCCCCCCCTTGAACGGAAGAGACAACCACTATCACAGAGCCTGGCCTGCCAGGGCAATTCCAAGACCGGGTCACCCCGGCGCAGCCACCGTGTGTGCTTTGGGGCTTAAGGCGTGTCCATCATGTGCTCTGACCCTGCTTGGCCCTTTTCATGCCACCAAATCACTTGATTGTTCCATATTTCACATGTTAGCCTTTTTTATGAAAATGACCTTTATCACTTTGTCAGTACTTATTTTTTTGTCTGGGATCGTCTTGCTGACTGTGGCAACCCGCAGATTTGGCAAACCCAATCGCAACATTGATGTCAGCTTTGATGAGTTGAAAAATATGGAACTCAGGAATAGGAAATAATAGCCGCTGACCTGAACAGAGGCCGCCCCTTTTGCAAAAAGTCGCGCATCAAGGGTTACACTGCGCGAACCAAAAAATGTTTCGGAGCGCTCTCATGGAAGACATCATCCTGCGGCCCATCGGCATCATCCGCTCCCCTTTCACCGACCGCTCCAACATGCCCATTCAACCCTGCGGAGCCCGGGATGTCACCGGGCGGGTAGAAATCGATGCATCCCTGACCCCCGGCCTCAAGGACCTTGCCGGGTTTTCCCATATCTATCTGCTCTACCACTTCCACATGAGCCAGGGGTTCGACCTGACCGTGGTCCCGTTCATGGACCCGGCCAGTCGCGGCCTCTTTTCGACCCGCGCCCCCAGACGGCCCAACCAGATCGGCTTGTCCATCGTGCGTCTGGAACGGATAGAGGGAAATGTGCTGCACATTCTGGACGTGGACGTTCTCGACGGCACCCCTCTTCTAGACATCAAGCCCTACTTCAGAACTTTCGACGCCTTTCCCGAGGCCGTGTCGGGATGGGCCGAATCCCAGCAAGCCCAGGCGGACCAGGTCCGCTCGGATGAACGCTTCGTCAAGCCCTCAGCACAGCCCGAATAACTGTCCGCAGTGGTCGTCAGGCTGTAAATCATCTTGACACAGACGCGGCGAAAGCAATATTTTAGCAAATGAAGGGGAGTAGCTCCCAGAGACAAGGTCAACAACACTGGCGCTAAAACCGCTTGGCCTTGTTGTCGGATTCCACCGATGAGCAAGACCTTCAGCATGACAATCCATGCTGGAGGTCTTTTTTTGGCCTCCGCAAAACCCGAGGAGGTACGCCACATGTCCCAAGAGCAAGCCGAGAAGAAAAATCCTGCACTCCGTCACTACGGCAGCATTCGAGTGGGCCCCGCCGGCCATAACGAGGAGTGGTATCTGGGCCACCTTTGGGCCCGGCCAATACCGCTCTGTGCACGACACTCGCTGCTTCATATCTGATTCGTTGGAATTTTTATAACAGGAAGAGTAACCTTCATGCTGCTGCCAATCATTGCCATCGTTTTCGGCCTGCTTATGCTTGTGTGGAGCGCGGACCGCTTCATCGATGGCGCATCCGCCACCGCTCGCCATTACCACATGCCCCCCCTGCTCATCGGCATGGTCATCGTCGGATTCGGCACATCCGCTCCCGAAATGGTGGTTTCGGCCCTGGCCTCCATGCAGGGCAACCCAGGCATTGCCGTGGGGAACGCTTATGGCTCCAACATCACGAACATAGCGCTCATCCTGGGCGTGACCGCGATGATGAGGCCGATGGCGGTGCATTCACGCGTGCTGCGCATGGAACTGCCGATGCTCACCGGCATAACGCTGTTGGCGGGCTATCAACTGCTGGATGACGAGATCTCGCGTCTTGATGCCGTAATCCTGCTCTTGGTCTTCGCGACGCTCATGTTCTGGACGATCCGTCAAGGAATGCGCAAGAAGACAGACGCGCTTGGTATTGAAATCGAGCAGGAAATGGCGGACGGCGTGATGCCGCTGCGAAAGGCGGTGTTCTGGCTGGTTGTCGGACTGTGTCTGCTCGTAGCCAGTTCACGGATTCTGGTGTGGGGAGCCGTGGAAATCGCCCACGCCATGGGAGTCAGCGACCTGATCATCGGTTTGACCATCGTGGCGCTCGGCACCTCGCTGCCGGAGCTGGCTTCTTCTATCCTTGCCGCCCGCAAAGGCGAACACGACATCGCCCTGGGCAACATCCTTGGGTCCAACCTGTTCAATACCCTGGCGGTAGTCGGGATCGCCGGGAGCATTTCTCCCATGACGGTAGCCCCGGAAGTCTTCTCGCGCGACATCATGACCATGACGGTCTTGACCGCGTCACTGTTCATCTTCGGCTATGGCTTTCGCAAGCCGGGATCAGGCAGGATCAACCGCTTCGAGGGAACGCTCCTGCTGGCCGGCTACATCGGATACAACGCCTACCTGGCGCGCAGCGCCTTTGCCGGGTGATGGCGGAAACCCGCTGCCGGAGACAATTTCCGGCTCCCGTGCGCCATACGGAACAAAGCTGTGACCTGAACTCACACCGACTGGAACTCGCCCGGTGACGAACCTTGGGAACATAGCCCAAGCGGCTCAGCACGAGCCCGGTCAGGTGCCGGGCTCCGCCGGCTTCGTCATAGATGCCGTACAGCTTGCCGGCATTGCCGCCACCGTCGGAGAGCACAGGGAACGGCACGGTTTTGGCCGTGATCATTTTGACAACTCGTCATCGGCCCACATCTTGTGTACAAACATGCTATCTGTGCTCATAGACAGGGCCTGTACCCCATCTTGGAGAATTCATCATGCTTCTCGGCGACCTCAACATTTTGCAAATGATTTATTCCAAATAATCTGAAATATGCATGGATTAATGCAGACAGTTCCCGCGCTGAGCAAAGGTCACAAATGAATTTAGGAGAAAATGAATGGATATCGCTCTATTAGCATTCCTCATTGTACTCAACGGCGTGTTCGCCATGTCGGAGATAGCCCTAGTGACAGCGCGGAAAAGCCGCCTTCAGCGAATGGCTGATGACGGCGACAAGTCCGCTGTTGTCGCCATGCGTCTGGGGGAAGACCCCACGCAATTTCTCTCCACTGTCCAAATCGGGATCACCGCCATCGGCATCATGAACGGCATCGTGGGTGAAGCTGCGCTGGCTGGCCCTCTTGCCGGCGTGCTCACCCAACTTGGCCTTGACGGACAAACCAGTTCGATAACGGCAACCACCCTTGTCGTAGTGGTCATCACATACTTTACCATTGTTGTTGGCGAGTTGGTGCCGAAAAGAATTGGCCAATTCCATGCGGAGGGCATCGCAACTTTTATGGCCAAACCAATCTCGTTGCTGGCCGCCATATCACGCCCGTTTGTCTTCCTGCTCTCCATTTCCACTGACGGTCTGTTGCGACTTCTGGGGAAAAAGGAATTGGGCAGCGCCAACCTCACGGAAGAAGATATCCACTCCATGCTGGCCGAAGGATCGCAAGCGGGGCTGATTGAAAAGCAAGAGCATGAAATAATGCGCAATGTGTTCCGTCTGGATGATCGTCAAATCGCATCGCTGATGACGCCACGTAGCGAAATTATCTATCTTGACATAGACAAACCTTTGGAAAGCAGTCTGGAAAATCTGATGAATTCTGACCATTCAAGATATCCGGTTTGCCGTGGCGGATTACACGAAACTATTGGGATCATTACCGCAAAGAGATTGCTCAAACAACGTATCAGAGGTGAATCAAACAGCATTCAAGACTATCTCCAGCCCGCTATTTTTGTGCCGGAAACTCTTACAGGAATAAAATTGCTGGAGCAATTCCGCGAATCGGGCGTTCAGATGGTTTTTGTCATAGACGAATATGGAGAAATATTGGGTCTCATTACACTTCAGGATGTTATTGAAGTGCTCACAGGAGAGTTCAAACCACGCGACCCTGAAGATGTATGGGGTGTTCAGCGCCAAGATGGGTCATGGATTCTTGACGGCCTCATTCCTATCCCAGAACTCAAGGATCGACTCAATTTGAAAACCGTGCCCGAAGAGCACAAAGCACGGTACAACACGTTGAGCGGCATGATGATGTGGCTTATCGGCAGCGTTCCTCGCACGTGTGATGTGGCCGAGTGGGAAGGATGGAGGCTTGAAGTCATCGATCTGGACGGCAACAGGGTCGACAAGGTTCTAGCCAGCAGTTTAAAAAATTCAGAAACTCATAGTGAAGCATTGAAACCTGAACAAAAAGAATGCACTTAATATATCATTTTATTTTTTGAAGTATTTTCTTTCATAAGCCATGCAAGCCAAGGCGAGAAGCAAGAGGATAAGACCAAGTACAACGACTATTGCACGAGTTCCAAGCCATTGAATGAAAAAGAACGAAACAGCTATGGCGCCGGAAATGCTTCCCAAAGTCGAGATTGCATAAACACGACCAGCAGTTCGGCCTATTTCATCCAGTCCAGTGGCGCTCAACTTGATCACGAAAGGAGAAACCATCCCCATGAGCACCGACGGCACCAAGAAAAACAGCATGCTGATCAGGAGCACGGAAAACCGAAATTCAAGACCCAGATCCGCAATGTACTTGCCGACCGGCAGATAGACTAGCGGAAGGACCAGAATGCAAACCGCAGCAGACGCCAGTATCTTGGCCAGCACCACCAGGCTCGGACGTTTGTCAGCCTGGATGCCTCCGAGCCAGTAGCCGATACTGAGGGCCAGCAGAAAGACGCTGATCAGGCTTCCCCAGACATAAACTGAATTTCCGAAATAAGGGGCCAGTATCCGACTGGCTACAATTTCCAGCCCAAGCAATACTCCACCGGACAGAAAAGCCACGCTGTAGGCGAGGAGATCAAGGGGACGTGGCATGTTATTTCTCATCTTTCAAAAGGTTTACCGGCGCGTGATCATCGGTCAAAATTTTCGTACTGGCAGGCCAAGTCGGATTTGACTCGAAAAGGTTGTCGAACATACCCTTCAAATCGAGACGTTCCGGCTTGCGCGCGACTTCCAACTCCACGATCCTGCTACGGACCTCCTCGGGAGAGGGCAGGTTGCTTGGCGCGGCCACAATAATTCTGTTTGTCGACCACTTGCCTATATAATGATGAAAACCTCCGAAAACCGCGTGGTATGTTGCCGATTCACGATCGGCAAGGGCCTGATTGGTCCAGGTGTTTGAGCAGACTACGCCGCCCGGCGAGAGCCGCTCACGGACAATCTCCAGAAACTCGCGCGTAGTCAGATGGAAAGGAATATAGCCACCATGATAGGCGTCGAGTAAAATCACATCAAACTGCTCTGTCGTGCGTCGCAGCCAGCGACGGGCATCCTCCACCACAAGCTTCATCTTTGCGTCTTCCGCATAACCGAAATACTGCCTCGCCATTGCTACGATCTCGGGGTCGAATTCAACATTCGTGATTTCCGCATCGGGATAGATCATCCTGAGAGTGCGAGTGACAGTTCCGCCCCCAAGTCCTACCACGAGAATTTTTTTCGGCGCATCCACATAGCCCGACACCAGCATCATCATTCCCGTGTACTCATAAACATGTCGATACGGATCATTCAGATCCATGGCACTCGACCTGTCCAACAGCGACCCAACATGCATCCTACGTATTCCATTAGCCTCAGAGATATAAATAGTCTGATACGGAGATTCCTTCTCATGAATAATATCACCAGATGTCGGCAGCAGATACAAAGAAACAATTGATACTAAAAAAATAATTGCAACAAAAAATAAAACAAATCGCGTCAAATATTTTTTCATCTCACACCATTTTAAATATCAAAGTTGTTCTGCGGCAAACGATGGGTAAGTATTCTTTCGTACGACAATTTAACACTTGGAACTGAAGAAGGATTCTTGATGTCCTCATCCTGAAAGTCCTGCCATTGCCCCTTTTTGACTTTCGAAGTGGTAAACGCGTTGCGCTCCCATGTCCAGCGAACCTGTCACCAAGCCGCGTAGTCTGGCCGAACCGGACACAGTCAACATACTTGAAAGTCGGGCTCCGCGTCTGCGTTGACAAAAACGTGCATCAGATGTCCCGGAACATGCAGAGCGACCGTCTCACCCTCCGGAAACGCCGAAACGCACGGAACCCTGGCATGAAGGTGCACGTCGTTTCCCGTCGATCTGTCCGGCACTTGCAGGTGAACCAGGGTGGCTCCAGGCAGGAGCCGCGTGGCCAGGACCTTTGCCGCAACCACCTGGCCAGTGCCAAGGGAGGTGCAGGAGGTTGAGACCTGCACTGCGTCGGGCCTGAACATCAGGGTCACGCGAGCGCCGTCCGGCAGATTTCCGACGTCGACCCCGCCAAGCACGGTCTCTACGCGGCCCGCGCTCACCGTTCCGTAGAGCGTGTTCACTTCGCTGAAAAAAGTGGCCACAAAAGGCGTGGACGGACGCGAATACAGCTCCACCGGAGTCCCGGTCTGCACCACCCGGCCTTCACGCAGCAGCACGATCCGGTCGCCCATGAACATGGCCTCCTCGGGATCGTGCGTGACCATGACGGTGGCAACCCCGCTTTCTTTGAGCACATGCAGTGTCTGATCCCTGATCTGGACCCGCAAACGCGCGTCCAGGCTGGAAAAGGGCTCATCGAGGAGCATGATGCGCGGGTCCGGGGCCAAAGCCCGGGCCAGGGCCACGCGCTGCTGCTGGCCTCCGGACAGCTCGTGCGGGTAGACCCCAGCGTGATCCTGCATGTTCACCCGGCCCAATGCGGCGAGAGCCTTGGAGCGTCGCAACGCCGGATCCTTCATGCCGACCAGCCCGAACATGGCGTTTTCGAGCACCGTAAGATGCGGAAAAAGCGCCAGATCCTGAAAGACGAACCCGATGCCGCGCTGCTCTGGCAAGAGCTGCTGACGGCCGTCGGCCATAATCCGCCCATCAAGGAGGATGCGCCCGGACTGGACCTCCTCAAGCCCGGCGATAAGCCGCAGCAGGGTTGTCTTCCCGCACCCCGAAGGCCCGAGAAGGCAGAGCACCTCCCCGGGATGCACTTCAAGACTGATGTTGTGCAGGACGGTCTTGGTCCCGAAATGATGTTCTATTTTTTCAATTAAAAGAGACATGTGCGTTCCTTTTCACTGCGACGTGTTCCAGCCAGGGCGCGACCGGGCGATGAGCATGCTGGCCAGAATGACCGGAATGATCCCGGCGACGACGATGGCCAGGGACGAACTGGACGATTCCTTGAGCAGCCCGTCGGAAGCCAATTCATAAGACCGCAAGGCCAGGGTGTTCAGTCCGAAAGGACGCATCATCAGCGTCGCGGGCAATTCCTTCATCACGTCCACAAAGACCAGCACCCCGGCCGTGAACAGGCTTCCTTTCATGATCGGGGCGTGCACCCTGCGCAAGGTCTGCGTCGCGGACAGACCCAAAGTCCTGGCCGCCCCGTCCATGCTGGGAGTCACTTTCTGCAGACTGGCCTCGACGGTGTTGGTCGATATGGCCAGAAATCGGATCAAGTAGGCAAAGACAAGAGCCGTCCAGGTGCCGGTCAGCAGCAACCCGGTCGAAACTCCGAACATATTCACAACGACTCGATCCAGCATGTTGTCCACGAAAGTCAGCGGCAACATGACACCAAGGGCGATGACCGCTCCAGGGATCGCGTAGCCAAGAGACGCCGTCTGTACGGCGAAGGAGGTCAGCCTGCCGGGTGAAAGGCGACGCCCGTAGGCCAGGATGACCGCCACTGCCACAGCAAGAACGGCGCTTATTCCGGCCAGGGCAAGGGTGTTGCGGGCCATGACGAAAAAGCGCGCATCCACCAATGCCCATGTCTGCCATGTCCACAGTGTCATGGCGGCCACCGGGATGAAAAAACCGAACAGCACGGGGACGAAACAGACGCAAAAAGCGAGGGCCGCCTTAGGCCGGGACAGGCGGTAGCGGCGGATTTGGCGATAATACCCCGTGGTATGGCTGACCCGCCCACGTCTGGACCGCTTCTCCACAAGAATCAGGGCCAGGATGAAAATCATGAGCACCGACCCGAGCTGCGCCGCCACTGCAGGCTGGCCCTGACCGAGCCAGGTACGGTAGATTCCGGTCACGAAAGTATCTACCGCCAAAAAGCTGACCAGACCGAAGTCGTTGAGCGTCTCCATAAGGACAAGCGCCACACCGCCGGCCACGGCGGGCCTGGCCAGAGGCAAGGCCACATGCAGAAAAGTGCCCCATGCCCCATGGCCCAGGGTCCTGCCGGCATCGAGCACGCACACGGACTGTTCAAGGAATGCGGCCCGGGCAAGAAGGTAGACATAGGGGTAAAAGACCAGGGTCATCATGAGCATCGCGCCGGGCAGGGACCGTATCTGCGGAAACCAGTACTCCGTCGCAGAGCGCCACCCGAAGCTGTCGCGCAGAAACGATTGGACCGGGCCGCCGTATTCCAGCAGCCCGGTATAAGTGAAAGCGATGACATAGGCTGGAATGGCCAGGGGAATGATCAGGCTCCATTCGAAAAAACGCCGCAACGGAAAACTGGTCATGCACACAAGCCAGGCCGTCCCGACGCCCAGAACCATGGTCCCCGCGCCGACTCCGAGCATCAAGGCGAGAGAATTGAAGACATAGTGCGGCAGCACCGTGGATGCCAGATGCCGCCACACGTCCAGCGACGGGGTGAACAGGAAGGTCGCGATCACAATAACCGGGACAGCCGCCAGGGCCGCAATGCCCACAACCGTTACCTTCCAGAAATTCACCATCCGCTCCTTTGCTATTTCCAGCCGCCGCGATCCATGGCCCGGACAGCCTCCGCATTGAACTTCTCGATGTTCGACAAGTTCAGGTCATCGGCCTTGAAGTCCCCCATATCGGCAACAACGCCGCTGGCTTTGACTGCGGGATTTACAGGATATTCATTATTTTCCCGTGCGTAAATCTCCTGAGCGATTTCACCAGAGAGAAATTCGAGCAGCTTGATGGATTCCGGGATGTTCCGAGCACTCTGGGTCACGCCTCCCCCACTCAAGTTCATGTGCGCACCACGGTCATTCTGATTGGGCCACAGCACGCGCACGGCTTCGGTCACTTTTCTGTCCTCGGGTTTATCCGAAGCAAGAAGCCTTGCGAAATAATAACTGTTGGCCACCGCCACCGCGCATTCTCCCGAAGCAACAGCCTTGATCTGGGCCGTATCGTTGTCCTGGGGCTTGCGCGCGAAGTTGTTCACGAACCCCTTGATCCACGCTTCGGTCTTCTCCACGCCGTCGTGGGCTATAAAAGATGCAACCAGGGACTGATTGTAGACATTGGAAGAACTGCGCACGCAAATCACCTGACCGAGTTCTGGATCTGCCAGGGCCTCGTAGGTATCGATCTTGTCGGGCGCGATGCGCTGCGGATCGTAATAGATCACGCGGGCACGGGCGGAAAGACCGTACCAGTAACCTTCGACGTCCCGGTAGGACTCTTCGATGTTCCCAGTCAAAATATCCGAAGCCACGGGCTGTAACACCCCCGCCTGCTTGGCCGCGACCAGGTTACCCACATCGACGGTGATCAGCACGTCAGCGGGGCTGTTGTGGCCTTCGCCGCGAAGACGCTCCAGCAATGCGGGTCCCTCGCCGGTCAGCAGTTTATACGATATTCCTGTCTGACTGGAGAACTCATCCAGCAAGGGCTTGATCAGATGCTCCTGGCGGGCGGAATACACGTTCACCTCAGCCGCGAAAGACTGCCCGAGGAGGCCAAACGTCGCAACCAGCGCGAAAAAGATTGTTCCAAAAAAAGTTTTATGTCTCGAAAATTTCATGCCAAATAACCTCCATGAAAACGAAAAGTTTCCGGTAAATTTCCCAAAAAAAGAGACCGTCCGCCTCCTGGGCCGCAACAATTTAATTCTGACAACTCATCGAACATTCTTCCAGGACCTTGAAACACGTTGCCAAACGGGCCTTTCCAGCTACTGGACAAATCTGGACGAACACTGAATTACCCTTGCCGAGCTATCTAGTCTTTTCAGGTCCGGATTGGCAAGCATTATTTGATGCGTCTAATTAATACCCCATCTCAGCACATCCTCGCGAACCCCGGCAGATCAAGATTAACTAACCCGTTTGAAACAAAAAAAAGGCCCTGCAGCATAATGACTGTAAGGCCCGATTTTCCTTGGCGACGAGAAAGACTTGATGCCCTGCATGATTCAACAACCCAAAATTACACGTCTATTTTCAAAAAAAATCTCTGCCGTTGATTATTGACTCATTCAAATCAACCACAGACACCCGGCTCCAGCCGGACTTAAGACTCCCTCCGCAATGAAAAGGCCGCCAACAAAAGCCCATGCAATAGCGCTTGTTCATCAACAATCTCATGTGAGAACTTCTCTGCTCACCAACTCATCAAGACAGTCCTGAAAGAATACTCTGTTTCATGGCAATTTGGCCGATAAGATTCGCGATCGGGCAAAGAGGCGCGAGCTCTTATGCTTGTTTGGCCTGACGCTCCAGTTCCATCTTGAAGGACGGATCAAGCTTCAGCTGGCGAGCCAGTTCGTCCAGGTAAGCACGCTCCATGAAATTCTCCTCGTCGACCATCAGCAGGCTGGCCAGGTACATTTCAGCGGCAATCTCCGGAGTTGTGGCGGAAGTCGCGATTTCCGCAGGATCCATGGGCTTGCGCAGCTCCTGGTCAACCCAGAACTGCAGTTCCCGGTCATCGGTCAACTGCGCGATACTCTGGTCGATCAATTGCCGTTCACGATCGTCAATATGACCGTCTGCCTTTGCAGCCGCGATGATCGCCCGAAGAACCGCCTTTCCATGAACTTCGACTTCGGAAGCAGGAATCCTGTCCACCGTCCGGGGTTGCGGTATTTGGGGTGCGGAGGAGTTGTTCTGCTGCCAGGTGTTAAAAGCCTTGTAAGCCACCACTCCGAGCGCCGCCAGACCGCCGTATTTTAACGCCGATCCACCGATCTTCCGTGCTTTTTTACTGCCCATAAGCACCCCGATTGTGCCAGCAGCCAAAGCGCCGCCTCCCATTCCCGTAAGCAGAGAACCCAAGGGATTTCCTTGAGCAGGAGCATTCCCGGGGTTTCCAGCATTTTGCAGTGCCCCAGAACCTGACTTTAACAATTGATCAAGAAGATTCATAATACTCATGATATAACTCCTCATAAAGATGAAATGACAATGTAAAAAAAGCAGGATTTAAACTCGACTCTGTATTTGCTTCATATCCAAAAAATAACATTCCGGTGTACATACCTCCAGCAAGCGCTTTCCATTCACATGGCATGAGACCTCAAAACAAAAGGACTAAACAATTTCTTGCGCTCTTGTATACGGATTCTGCTGGAACAACATCCAAGTCAGCGGCGCAGTGGACAAGACTAACAGCACACTCATGGCGATGGATATCCCATACGATCCGGTGGCGTCGGCTATCATGCCGCCCAGTGGCGGACCGATGAGCGCCGCCAGGCCGTACCAAAGGAAGCAAATGGGATAAAGACGTGGAAATAGCCCTATCCCAAGTTGCTCGACAATTGAGGCTGCATAGACAACGAAGCAGCCACCAAACCCGATGCCCGTGAGCAGTACGGCGGAGAGCACAAGGGCTGGTACGGACGGAAGCAGAAAGAGCAGCATGCTAAGACCGAGGAAAGCCTGGGAGAGGAAGATGGTCATGCGCGAACCGAACCGGTCGTGCACCTGCCCCCAACCGATCCGGCCCATGGCGTTTCCCAGAGCAAAGACCGATATGGCCACGGTGGCAGTCGAACTTCCAAGCCCCAGGGACAAGGCCATGGGCTTGAGATTGCCCACCACAAGCAGGCCGGCGAAGGTCCCGCAGAACATGCCCAGACACAGGAGCAGAAAATTGCGCGACGTCAGCGCGCCGGTCGGAACCTGCATTTGGCGCCCTGACGCCCGCTGTATTCCGGTGCCACTGCCGCGGGGAGGTTCGCGCAAGAGCAACGCGCTGCAAACGGCAACAAGACCGCACCCGAGGCCGATGAATCGGAAGACGTGCATGACGTCCATGCCGCGAGTGACAAGCAGATGCTCGGCCACGAAGCTTAAGAATATGGCACCGGCTCCGAAACCGGCCACGGAGACGCCGGTCACAAGCCCCTTCTTGTCAGGAAACCACTGCATGGCCACCGTCAGGGGACAGATGTACCCGAACCCGATCCCCGCGCCCGCGACCAGGCTCAGGCTTATGAGCAGCAGGAGAAAATCGCCCTGGGAAAAGGACGCCATCACATACCCTGCAGCAAAAAGCAGCGCGCCGATGAGCGCCGTCACGCGTGCGCCCCGGCGCTGCATGAATTTCCCGGCGGGAATCATGACACTGGTAAAAACCGCTATGGTAGCCCCAAAAATCAGCCCGCACTGGCTGGTGGTCAGCCCGTAACCGGATTTCAGCAGTGGAACAAATTCGCTCCAGGCATAAATTCCGCCAAGTATCATCTGCATCAGGCAGCCGGCGCCCAAGACAGCCCATTTCATCGCACGTCCTGCCTGACACCTTCGAGGACATCGAGCACTTCGCCGATACGGCAGGTGCTCTCCAGGGGATGCCGCAGATGCTTGTCGCGCTGAATGGTGTACTCCACACGCCGCCCATCGCGCTCCCCGGCCAGATAGCCGGCAGCGCGCAACTCTGCGACGATGCGCTGAACGGCGCGCTCCGTGATGCCGACCTCACGCGCGACATCCCGCATGCGCATGCTCGGGTCCCTGGACAGACACAATAAAACGTGTGTGTGATTGGTCAAAAAGGTCCACACGGATTCATAAGGAGCTGAAGTCATTGCCTGTCTCTCGTAAAGAAGTGAATGAACTCGCTGTCTAACTACATTTATGCGCAGCATGATTCACGAAAACAGTTTCGTGAATAGAGCAGCTTTCTGCTCATCAATTCCTTTCGTGTCAAGTCCTCAGTGGCAAAGATGTCATGGTGCGGGCATGTCATTATTCCATGCCGATTCAAAGAATGCGGTCAGTTTCATGCAAGTGACCAGCTGACAAAGTACCCTCATTCGCGCCAATATTGACAAGCAGAACCAAAAGGCTCATTTAAAAAAAAAGCGATTTTTTTGATTAGATATTCGCACCAACATCAACAAATGGAGCATTACCAACTCTAAAATATGAAATCTCCGTTAATGACCGAATTGTACAACAACAAGGTTTTAATACCTGTTCTAAAAAAATGATCAAATGCGCAAATAGTCTATTACGACTGACTATTTCTCTATTATTAGTATTCTGCGCTCATCCTATCTCCAAAGAATGCGCTCAGGACACTGTACAATCGTTTACTAATAGTTCCAGCATGGTTTATTTCACTCCTGCCATTCTGGAATCAACGCTTGCTACTGTTAGTTCAACCTCTAAAGAAAGCTATAACTCATCAGATAAATCTTTCCAATATGCATTAACTCTACACCAAATACTCTTAAATTCAACACAGCCGCTATTTTCTATTCATTTCAACGATATTGATTGTTTTGCTAATAAAATTTGGCTCGCTGCAACAGCCACTCGCGCTCCTCCTATATTCACATCCTAAATAAGCGTTCTATCTTTCACCAATACAGTTCGCTGTATGTAGTGATACTTATTTAATTGAATATGGAGTTGTTATGCAAAACAATAATGCACACCCCGATCGCACCACGCCGCCTTCGCGACATCCAGAAATTGACTATACACCCAAAAAATACAATTTGACTGAAAGTATCCAAATAATGCTGAAATTCTTTTCTATAACAGGCATTATTTTTTTTTACTTTGGATTTTCGAACGTTAGCTAGCTGAATTACATTATTGCGTTTCGATAATTTATGAGGGAGAAATTATCTCCCGCATGTCCAGCGCACAATTTAAATTTAGTGAGCCTAATAATGATCCTACAAAAACAAAACACCATTCACTGGAACTACTTTATTGCACTTGAAAATGACCTTTCTTTTCTTTCTCGTTTTTTAGAAATCACGACATCAAATTTCTCCAGCTACTCAATTGAACTTGGCCGCATTCTTTTTGCTGCAGCTTCAGAAGTTGAGGTTGTTGCCAGATTGTATTGTCAAAAAATTGATAATATTCACGTTACAGAAAACATAGGAAATTACAAAGCAATCATAACTAAACAACACCCAGACTTCCATGCAATCAAGATACACATGCCAATACATGGGATCACTTTAAACCCTTGGAATAAATGGAAGACAGAAACTCAGCCACTTTGGTGGCGTGCATACAATAAAGCAAAGCACGAACGTAATGAACATTTTGCGGAAGCAAATTTAAAAAATGCCCTTAATGCAACAGCTGCACTTCATATTTTGCTAATTTTACTTTACAAGAAAGAAGCAGAGGCCGGTGAGCTTATTCCAAATTCACAGATTTTCTTCATTGGAGAACCATTTTCACTCGATGTACAAATGTCGAAACAAACAAGATCTATTTATTAGAAATTTACGTCTTTAAACAATAATTCAAAATCCTGATTGCGCAATTTTATGAGAAGACAAAACCCGAATTGATTAGAATTGAATACATAACCGTTAAAACAGAACGATTATTCATGAAGGTCACAGTTACGTATATTGCCATTGATTTCAATCGGCAAGACGCAATATTTACGCGCGTATCATAATGTTCAACCCAAATAAGACGACGTCTAAAGCAGCTTGATCTTCATTAAACTGCTGTTTTGCTTAAAAAAAAATTGAAATTTGAAATTTTTTCATAGTGGATAGTCCTGGAAATAAAATTGCCACAAATTTCTACCTAACATCACAGAGATAATTAATAAATTTAAAAATAATTTAATATAACTATTATTATTTTGATTTTGTATTTTTAATATAAAAAATACAACAATTTATCATTTTCATAAGTGATTTGAAAATGAATTTTTTACTTTTGTGTTAAATGAATTTTTTTTATTTTTATTTTTTTATTGACAAAAATTTTAATATACAACCTAATTTGCGTAAATATAATTTTTTTATCTTGACTTTTGAATTTAGGTAAAACATTTGTACTTCAGCATTGCTGAGTTCCGCCCAGGGCGGAAGCGGGGGACCCAATTCATTGGGGCGAATCGCATACGCGTAGGGCACCTTTCGGCCCGAGCCCGTCAGCTAACCCCGTAAGCATCGAAAGGAGACCTCCCTTCGGGGTGAGGCCTCCATACGGTCTACACCTCTTTTTTTGTGGAGGGTTTATGTATTATCCCATCCTCGACATCTTGCGACTTCCTTGCAGCGCAAGTACTTTTATGTTGCGCCTGCGGCGTAAATCCACATCATCGTCTTCTGCCGTTTTGACTACTCACTACGGTGGCATCGACATTCCTTCTCCTCCGTTACTCTAGAAAAAGGCAGTCACTACATCTTATCGTGACATTCTTTTTTGAGATTATGCGGTCATATCCATTGGCGTGCCAAGCATTAATGAACTCGGAACAACCCGAGACGGAATCGCTGTAGCCAAATCTGTTTTGAACAATCTGTTGTCATAAATTTATTCTAGCAGGAGTGATCGTTATGGTCTTCAGCTGGATGAACATGTCCATCCTCGCGTTTCTGGCGGCCGGCGTTGCGTTTGCAATCGGGCCGATTGTTGTATCCATCCTTTTGGCCCCCAAAGCCAGGGGCGGCGCTTTCGCCGAATCCTACGAATGCGGCATTCCGGTACACGGGAGGCAGGCAAGAGTTAGCTTTGGCCTAACCTTCTATTTCTATGCACTCATCTTCATCGCCTTCGACGTCGACGTCCTCTACCTCTTCCCGGTGGCTGCCATGTATCCAGACACCGTTGGGTGGGTCCCCTTCTGGCAGGTCCTCGTCTTCATTTCCGTGCTGTTCACCGCGATCTTCTATTTTTCCAGCAAAGGAGTGTTCTCATGGCCCAGACGAATCCGCGTATCACCCCGGCGGTAACAGACCTCGAGCCGCCGCTGCTCAGTCTGAAGCCGGCGCAGCAGGTACTCGACATCTGCAGGGCCATGTCGCTGTGGCCCATGACCTTTGGCCTGGCCTGTTGCGCCATCGAGATGATGGCCGTCGGCATGGCCCGTTTCGACATCTCACGCTTCGGGGCCGAGGTATTCAGGCCTTCGCCCCGCCAATCGGACCTCATGATCGTGGCCGGCACCGTGACGCGCAAGATGGCCCCGGCCCTGGTCCGCCTGTACGAGCAGATGCCCGCGCCCAAATACGTCATCGCCATGGGCAACTGCGCCATCTCCGGCGGCCCCTTTGCCGGGGAGCACAACTACAACGTGATCGAGGGCGTGGACACGCTCGTGCCCGTGGACGTTTACGTCCCCGGTTGCCCGCCTCGCCCCGAGGGACTCCTGGAAGGGCTCTTCCTGCTCCAGAAAAAGATCACCGGAAAACGCTGGTGGCCCGAGGCCATGGGAGGAATCGAACCATGAGCGCGCATTTTCTCCAGGATCTCCCCTGCCTCTTCGCCGCGGCCCAGGACCCGCTCAGGACGGGGCTGACCTTTTCCGTCCTGCTCCCGCCGGATCAGGTTTGCCAATCCGCAAGGCTCTGCCGGGACAAAGGCTATCACCTCGAGGACGTGACCGTGTCCGAAGTGCAGGAGGGCACCCTGGTGCTCTATCACTACGATCACTTCGACCGCCCGGGGCGCATCTGCTGCATGGCCGTCAGCCTGGACAACACCATCGACTCCATCGCGGGCATCTTCTCCGGCGCAGATTGGCACGAACGGGAATGCTTTGATTTCTTCGGCACGGTTTTCAACGGACACGGAAACCTGCTTCCCCTGCTCCTGCCGCCCGACGTCCAGACGCCGCCGCTCAAGAAACCGGAACAAGGCAAAATATCCCTGACCACGCTCTTTCCCTGGGCCCAGGCCCCGGCAACCCCGGAGGAGGCATGATGTTCACCAGGGAACAGATCGCCGAGCGCGGATTCTACACACAGCACTTCGAACAAGGGAAGCAGGACAACACCCTCATCCTGAACATGGGCCCCCAGCACCCTTCGACGCACGGCGTCCTGCGCGTCATGCTGGAGATCGACGGCGAGTACATCCTGCGCGCCGAGCCCGTGCTCGGGTACATCCACCGCATGCATGAAAAGATGGCGGAAGGGAAAACCTACGCCCAGTTCATCACCAACATGGGGCGGGTGGACTACCTGCACGCGCTGGCCTGGAACTGGGCCTTCGTTGGCGCGGTGGAGAAACTCGGCGACACGCCGCCCACGCCACGCGCCGAATACCTGCGCGTCATCACCTGCGAACTGAACCGCATCTCCTCACACCTGCTCTGGTGGGGCGCCTACCTGTTGGATCTCGGTGCCTTCACCCCCATCCTCTACGCATTCGGCGACCGCGAGGAACTCCTGGACATCCTCCAGGATCTGACCGGCTCCCGGCTGACCTACGCATCCTTCACCTTCGGGGGGGTGGTCGCGGACATGAACGACGCACTCAGGGAGCGCATCACGCGTTTCATCGCGCGGATGCGCGACCGCCTGCACATGTACAAATCCCTGGTCACGGACAACTTCATCCTGCTCGGCCGGGTCGAGGACATCGGACACATCCCCATGGACATGGCCGTGCGCTACGGTGCCACCGGCCCGGTCCTGCGCGGCAGCGGCGTGGCCTACGACGTGCGCCGGGCCGAGCCATATTCTGTCTATCCACAACTGGATTTCATTGTCCCGACGAGTGACCGCACCGATGCTTTGGGGCGCTATCTGGTGCGCATGCAGGAGCTGGAACAGAGCCTCAATATCATAGAACAGGCGGTCGTTCAGATCCCCGAAGGCGAAATCCAGGCCAAGATGCCCAAAAAACCAAAAATTCCGGCTGGCGAAGTGTATTTCGCGGTGGAGGGAGCACGAGGAAAAATCGGATGCTACCTGCAAAGCGATGGCGGCGGCAGCCCGTATCGAATCAAGCTGCGCGCCCCGAGCTTCTCCAACCTGAGCCTTTTTGCCGAACTGAGCCAAGGCACACTTCTGGCGGACGCTGTATCCATCCTGGGCAGTCTGGACCTTGTCATCCCGGAGATTGACCGATGATAGACCCGCAACTTCTGCGCATCCTTATCGCGCTGGTGGGCATTCTGGGTTTCGTGGCCCTGAACGCCCTAGCCCTGGTCTATGCCGAACGAAAAATCGCCGGCCATGTCCAACGCCGTCCCGGACCCTACGAAGTCGGTCCCCATGGAATCCTGCAACCGCTGGCCGATGCCCTCAAACTCATGGGCAAACAGCTCACCACGCCGCGTGATGCGGATCCGGTCATCTTCTGGCTGGCCCCGATTCTCTGCTTCATGCCCGTGGCCCTGTGCATTTTGCCCATCCCCTTCGGACCAAACCTGATCGCTCTGGACCTCAATCTCGGGATGGTGCTTATCCTCGCCTTCGCGGGTCTGGGTGTTCTGTCCATCTGCCTCGCAGGTTGGGGTTCCAACAACAAATGGGGTCTTCTTGGCGCAGCCCGGGCCGTGGCCCAAAACGTGGCCTATGAAATTCCCCTGTTGCTGGCCGTCCTGTCCGTAGCCTTCATGACTGGCAGCCTCAATCTGGCGACAATCACGGAGGGTCAGGGCACATGGCCCTGGCAATGGAATGTATTGCTCAACCCGCTCGGGTTCATCATCTACTTCATCTGCGCCCTGGCCGAAACCAACCGCGCGCCGTTTGACCTGCCCGAAGCCGAAAGCGAACTGACCGCCGGATTCCACACCGAATACTCGGGCATGGGTTTCGGCCTCTTCTTCATGGCCGAATACGCGAACATGATCGTGGCCTGCTCCGTGGCCACAGTCCTTTTTCTTGGCGGCTGGAACGGTCCCTTCGCCCCGGGCTGGTGGTGGTTCCTGCTCAAGATGTACGCCCTCATCTTCCTCATCATCCAGATCCGATGGACGTACCCCAGGGTGCGCTTCGACCAGCTCCTGAACCTGTGCTGGAGGTGGCTCGTGCCCTTGGCCCTCTTGAACCTGGTGTACGTCACCATCATCGTCAAACTCTAGGAGGCGTCGCGTGTACAGACTCGAAGAAATCAAGCGCGCGGCCCAGGGCATGTGGTCGCTCATCGCGGGCTTGAACATCACCGGGAAATACTTCCTGCAGCCCAACGTTACCATTCACTACCCCCGTCAGGAAGTGGACAACCTGGCGACGTTCCGGGGCCACATCGAGCTGATCCCCGAGGACGGAGATCCCCTGACCCCGCGCTGCATCTCCTGCGGCACGTGCGCCAAGGCCTGCCCGTCGGGCTGCATCACCGTGACCAAGCAGAAGGCCCCCGCGCCCACGCCCGAGGAAGTCGAACAAGGGATCAAGCCCAAGGCGCCCAAGGACCCCGAAACCTTCCGGCTGGACTTCACCCTCTGCTCCCTGTGCGGACAATGCGTGATGTCCTGCCCCGCAGACGCGATCAAATTCTCGCAGAACATCAACATCGCGGGATATTCGCGGCAGGATTTCTATTTCGATCTCGTAGCCCGACTGCGCTCGCGGCTGCCAAAACATATCAACAAGGCGGAATGACTATGGAAACTCTCGCATTTTTCGCCTACGCCCTGTACCTGGCCATCATCGTCGGCGGCGGGTTTGTGGCCGTGACCAACCCGGACCTGGTCCGGGCCCTGGTTGGCCTGGTCGCGGCCATGTTCGGCGTCGCCGGCATGTACTTTCTCATGAACGCGCCTTTCGTCGGCCTCATGCAACTGCTCATCTACGTCGGCGCCATCAGCGTCCTCATCTTCTTCGCCATCATGCTTACCCGGCCACCCGCTGGAGGAGAGGAGCAGACACCTTCCACGCGCAGACCCATGGCCGTGCTGGCAGCGGCCGCGCCCGTGGCGCTCCTGGGCGTGATTTGCTTCAAAGCCTTCAAGCAGACCGTGGCCGTGCCCGATGAAACCGGCATCAAGGAACTCGGAATGGGGCTGCTCGGCACCTATGGTCTGGCTTTTGAACTTATTTCCGTGGTGTTGCTGGTGGCCATGGTCGGCGCGGTACTGCTCGGATTCAAACGGCGGGAGGAAGCATGAGCTCACTCTTTCTCTTTCATCTGGCGGGGCTCGTGCTGCTTGGATTGGGTTTTTTCGGTCTAATTCAGCGCAAGACCCTCGTGGGCATGCTCATCAGCGTGGAACTGCTCTTGAATGGCGCGGGCCTGTCCATCGTCGCCTCGGCCAAACTGACCGCGGCGGACGATGTTCTCGGACAACTCTCCTCGCTTTTGATCATGGGACTGGCTGCGGCCGAGGCGACCCTTGTTCTGGCCATCATCCTGGTTGTGCTGCGGCGCTTCGGCTCCGTCGAAACCGATACCATATCCACGCTGAGGGACTAAATGGAAAGCGCAATACTCCTTCTCCCCCTCATCGTCACCGGCCTCGCCCCTTTGGGTATCTGGATATTCCGCAGCACCCCCAACACCCGCGAAGCGGTCTCCTTCGTCGCGGCGGCCCTGACCTTCCTCTTCATGCTCTGGATAGCACCCGCAGTGCTCCGCGGCGAGATCAACACGTACACCTTGTTCACCATCCTGCCCGGCATCACCGTAAAAATCTGCGCCGACGGGCTGACCATGATCTTCGGGATCGTGGCCAGCTTCCTGTGGTTCCTGGCCACGAGCTACAACGTCGGCTACATGCGGGGCCTGAACGAACACGCCCAGACCCGCTACTACTTCTGCTTTGCCATCGCCATCTTCGGGGCCGTGGGTGTGGCCATGAGCGCGAACATTTTCACGCTCTACCTCTTCTACGAGATCATCTCCATCTTCACGTACCCGCTGGTCGCGCATCATCAGGATGAAGAGGGATTCAGCGGCGCGCGCAAGTACATGGTCTACCTCATGGGTACCTCGAAGCTCTTCCTGCTTCCGGCCATGGTGCTGACCTACGTGCTCTGCGGCACCCTCGATTTCCAGCTCGGGGACGTGGTTCACGGCATCTTCCCCGCCGACGCCGATCCCTTCATGGTGCAGCTGACCTATGTGCTCTATATTGCCGGTCTGGCCAAGGCGGCGCTCATGCCCTTTCACAACTGGCTGCCCTCGGCCATGGTCGCGCCCACTCCGGTTTCGGCCCTGCTGCATGCGGTGGCGGTGGTCAAGGCGGGCGTGTTCTCGGTCAGCCGGATCATCCTGTCCGGATTTGGCCTTGAGACCATGAACACCCTGAACCTGGGCATTCCCACTGCCTATCTGGCCGCCTTCACCATCGTCGTGGCGTCCATCATCGCCCTGACCAAGGATGACCTGAAGGCCAGGCTGGCCTATTCCACAGTCAGTCAGCTCTCCTATGTGATCATCGGCGTGACCATGCTCACACCTGACGCGGTCACCGGTGGCCTCGCCCACATCGCGCACCACGCCTTCTCCAAGATCACCCTCTTCTTCGCGGCCGGAGCCATCTATGTGGCCACCCACAACAAGAAGATCAGCCTCATGGGCGGATTTGGACGCAAGATGCCCATCACCTTCGCCATGTTCTCCCTGGCCGCCCTCTCCATGATCGGCATGCCGCCGGTCAGCGGGTTCGTGTCCAAATGGTATCTGATCAACGGGGCCATGCAGGCTCACCAGATAATCATTCTCTGCGCGCTCCTCGGCAGCACAATCCTCAATGCCGGATACTTCACGCCAATCATCTACAGGGCTTTCTTCATGGCCCCCGATCCGGGGGTGGACTACGACCACTACTCTGAAGCCCCCATGACCATGGTCATTCCCCTGACCATCACGGCCTGCATCAGCGTGCTGCTGGGCTTCTATCCAGAGCTCTTCTTCGGTTTCATCAACATTTTCACGGGATTTCGAGGGTAGCCATGGAAACAAGCACGCTTGGCGAACTTCTGGGCAAGGCCCGTCAAAACCTCGGCTTCTGGAAAAAGGTCATGTACATCATCATGATCCTTCTCGTAGGCCTGAACGTCCTCATTTATCCCCACACTCCCCATTTTCCGGGCGAAGGAAAGCCGGGCTATTGGGCTGTCTTTGCCCTGATCGCCACGGTGCTCATGGTGCGCATCTGCAAGGGTGCGGCCCACACCATTCTGGGCAAAAAGGAAGGCTACTATGACCGCTAGTTTCCTGCATCCTTCAATTCCATTCCTGCTGGCGGCGCTTGTCATTCCGTTCATCAGGACGGACAAATACCGCTGGCTGCTGCCCCTCCCCGCCCTGGTGGCCGTGGGCTCTGTACTGACCATGTCGAACGGCGTGCACGGGCTGATCAGCTATCTTGGCCAGGTCCTGACCACGGGCCGGGTCGACACCCTGTCCATCGTCTTTGCCCATGTCTTCGCCATCCAGGCGGTCATCGGCTTCATCTACGCCATGCACTTGCAGGACCGCGCCCAGCATGTCGCCGCCAACCTTTACGTGGCCGGCGGCTTCGGCTGCGTTTTTGCCGGGGACTACCTGACCCTGTTCCTCTTTTGGGAACTGATGAGCATCGCCTCGACCATGCTCATCTGGCTGAATCGCGCGCCACGCTCCACGGCTGCGGGCTTCCGCTACTTCCTGTTCCACACCCTGGGTGGCCTGATTCTTCTGGCCGGGATGCTCATCCGCTACAAGGCCACGGGCAGCTTCGCCTTTGAAGCCATCATCCCTGCCTCGGCCCAATGGTACGACTACCTGATCCTGACCGGATTCTGCGTCAACGCCGCCGTGGTGCCCCTGCACGCATGGCTGCCCGACGCGTACCCCCGGGCGACCATCACCGGCGCGGTCTTCATGTCCGCCTACACCACCAAGACGGCCGTGTATGTTCTCCTGCGCGGCTTCTCGGGCTTCGAGGTGCTGGCCATCGGCGGCACCATCATGGCCGTCTACGGCGTCTGCTACGCCACCATCGAAAACAATGCCCGGCGCATCCTGTCCTACCACATCGTGTCCCAGGTCGGGTACATGGTCGCCGGCATCGGCATCGCCTCCGAGCTGACCTTGAATGGCGCCTGCGCCCATGCCTACGCGCATATCATCTACAAGGGCCTCCTGTTCATGACCACGGGCGCGATCCTCTACGCCACGGGAACGGCCAAGCTCTCGGAGCTCGGCGGTCTGGTCCGCCGGTTGCCTTGGGTCTTTGTCCTTTACATGGTCGCGGCCGTGTCCATCTCGGGCATGCCCCTCTTCTCGGGATTCGTGTCCAAGACCATGGTCATCGCCGGGGCCGCCGAGGCGCACCGCACCTGGCTGGCTTTGGGCCTGGAGATTGCCTCCATCGGAACATTCCTGTCCGTCGGGCTGAAGCTTCCCTACTTCGCCTTTTACGCCAAACCGGACGACATGACCCGGCCCATCACTCCCATACCTGCCAACATGTACGTGGCCATGGGCATGGGCGCGGCATTGTGCTTCATCATCGGCATCCAGCCCGGCCTGCTGTACTCGCTGCTGCCCTTTGAAGCGGACTATGTGCCCTACACTCCGTGGCATGTGCTGCAAATCTCCATTCTGCTCGGCTTCACAGGCCTGGGCTTCGCACTCATGGTCCCCCGACTCACTCCGGCGGCCAAGCAAAATCTGGACTTCGAGTTCTTCTACATCTGGATCGGCCGGCTTTTCCTGATCATCTGCCACTACCCGTTTGCCCTCGTTGATACGTGGTGGAGCGAGATCTACCGCAGGGTCGGCATGGCCGGTCTTCTGGAGCGGGCCAAGGAAGCCAATCATTTTGATTGGCATATCATCGATGGCATTCTGGACGGAAGCGCCCTTGGCGTGCGCGGCATTGGCCGCCGTACGGCTTCAACGATCAACGGCAAGCTTCAGGACTATATTGGCGGCGCGGTGATTCTGGCATTTGGCATCAGTGCCGTGGTGATGCTTTTCACCCTGCTTCGCTAACTTCGAACCAAGGACAGGTATTATGACTGCATCATCCTTTCCGGTCCTCAGCGCGCTCATCTTCTTCCCCCTGGGCGCGGCCGCGGCCCTCCTGGCGGTGAAGAATGTCGATCTCATCCGCAAGCTGACTCTGGTCGCGGGCATTATCGAAATCGCGCTGGCTCTGCCGCTGCTGGGCTTCGACCTTTCCTCGGGCGCCTTCCAGTTCGTCGAGAAGGCGGCCTGGGTGCCCCAATGGGGCCTGACCTATTCCCTCGGCGTGGACGGCATCAGCCTGCTCATGGTCTTTTTGACCGTGGCCTTGCTGCCCCTGTGCGTCCTCTGCTCGTGGAACTACATCTCCAAACGGATCAAAGAATTCCATATCGTTCTGCTGCTCATGACTTCTGCTTGCGTAGGCGTTTTCGTGGCGCTTGACTTCGTGCTCTTCTACCTCTTCTGGGAAGCCATGCTCGTGCCCATGTACCTGCTCATCGCGGTGTGGGGCGGGCCAAACAAGCGCTATGCATCGATCAAGTTCTTCCTCTACACGCTGGCCGGTTCCACCCTGCTTCTGGTGGCCATCATCGCCTTCTACGTCGCGGGCGGAACGTTCTTTATCCCGGGACTGATGACCAAGACCTTCAGCCCCGAGTTGCAATTCTGGACCTTTTTGGCCATGGCGCTCGCCTTTGCCATCAAGTGCCCCATGTTCCCCTTCCACACATGGCTTCCGGCCGCGCACGTGGAAGCGCCCACGGCCGGCTCCGTACTGCTGGCCTCGGTGCTCCTCAAAATGGGCACCTACGGCTTCCTGCGCTTTTGCATACCGCTGGCTCCGAACGCCTGCGTGACCTTCGCACCGCTCATGATCGCACTGTCCATCGCCTCCATTCTGTATGGCGGCGTCATCGCCTTGGGCCAGAAGGACATGAAAAAGCTCATCGCCTACTCCTCGGTGGGACACATGGGCTTTGTCACCTTGGGCATCTTCCTGTTCAGCCAGCGTGGCGTGGAAGGAGCGATCATGCAGATGCTCAACCACGGCATCACCACCGGCGGACTGTTCATGCTCGTGGGCGCCGCCTATGAACGCAGTCACAGCCGCGAGATCGCGGACAACATGGGCCTTGGCAAATTCCTGCCGGCCTACATGTTCTTCTTCGGACTCTTCTCGCTCTCATCACTCGGGTTTCCGGGCACCAACTCCTTTGTGGGCGAGGCCCTGGTGCTCGTGGGCGCGTTTCAAAACAGCCTTTTGGTTGGCGGCCTGGCCATTCCGGGTGCCATGCTCGCAGCGGCCTACATGCTTCGCCTCTTGCAGAAACTGGCCTGGGGCCAGCCAAGTTGCGGGGCAAAGTTTGCTGACTTAAGTCGAAGGGAATGGATCTACCTGACTCCACTGGCAATCTTAGTCTTCTATATCGGCCTGGCTCCGACCTTGACGCTGAGGGTCATGGATCCGTCCATTGACAACCTGCTCAAAGAGTTCACGGCCAAGACCACGAACATCGCGGAGCACGACGCACCCGCCGGTCTGACTCAATACCTGGCACTCATCGGCAAGGAGGCACGTCCATGATGCTCACGCTTCTTCCTGAAGCCCTGTTGCTTGGGCTCATCGTCATCCTTTTTGTCCAGGTCATAGTAAAGCCGGGCCAGGATTTGGCAGCCAAATGGCTGCCCTGGGCCTGTCTTGGACTTCTCGCCGCAACAGGAACAAGTCTCGCCCAAACGGGCCTGATGTTCGGCAAGACATACCAAATCGATGCACTTTCGCAATTCATCAAACTGGCCGTGGCCGCCGGGTTATTCATGGCCGTGGCCAATGCGAAGGGGCAGGCCACCCTCAAAGAACCCATGCGCACGGACTATTATCTCCTGCTGTGCATATCCGCCTGGGGGCTCATGCTGCTGGCCAGTTCCGTTGAACTGATGACGATCTACATCTCGCTCGAGATCTCCTCCTACGCCCTCTATGCCCTGGTCCCCCTGCGAGCCGGAGACAAGCGGGCGGCAGAGGCCGGGATCAAGTATGTGCTCTTTGGCGCGGCCGCCACGGCGGTGTCCCTGTATGGTTTCGCGTACATCACCGCCGCCCAGCACACCACGTTCCTGGCGGAACTGACCACCAAGGAATGGGATTTCGCGACCAACCCCGGCGCGCTCGTCGGCCTTGTCATGTTCCTGGCCGGGTTCATGTACAAATTGGCCCTGTTTCCGTTCCACTTCTGGTGTCCGGATGTGTACCAAGGCGCAAGCAACGAGACGGCCGCATACGCCGCGACCCTGCCCAAGCTCGGAGCCGTGGTCATCCTGGTCCGACTCGCCTCCCTGCTGGTGCCCGGACAACCCGGCATGACCATCCTGGCCATCCTCGCCGCCGTATCCATGACCTTTGGAAACCTGTCGGCCCTGGTCCAGGACGATGTAAAACGCATGCTCGGCTATTCTTCCATCGCCCATGCCGGATACGTTGTCATCGGCTTGGTCGCGGGCACGGCGGAAGGACTGGCCTCAGCCACCTTCTATGCGCTGGTTTATGTCCTCATGAACCTGACCTGCTTCTGGGTGGTCTGCCACCTGTCCAAGGATGGCCGGAACATGCTGTACTCGGATCTGGATGGTCTGCACCAGCGCAGCCCGGTCTTGGCGTTCGTGCTGGCCGTGGCCGCCTTTTCGCTGGTCGGCTTGCCGCCCACAGCCGGTTTCATGGGCAAGCTCTTCCTGCTGACCTCGGCCTGGGGGCATGGCTATGACTGGCTGGTCATCATCGCGGCGTTGAACACAGCCATCTCCATCTACTTCTATCTCAGCCTGGTGCGCCACGCATACACCCACGACCCGGTCGCCACCCCTGCACCGGCAAAGGAAGGCGGGTTGGCGCTGGGCACGATATTCGCGAGCATAATCCTGTTGCTCGGCATCCTGCCGGCACCTGTTTACGACTTGGCCATGCAGGCAGGCAAAGCTCTTTTGCCTTAACAATGCAGAAGTTTTTATACTGAATATCTTGATGAATTAAAATTCACGTTTAAACATTAAAGCCCCAGTTTATTTTGGAAAAATCAGTTTTTTTGTATTTAAAAAGGAGATATTATGTTTGGAGTTGGAGTTCAGGAAATGCTTGTAGTTCTCGTAATTGCACTTATTGTATTTGGAGGAAAAAATCTTCCACAGATTGGTGCTAATATGGGAAGGGCCATTATTAATTTTAAAAAAGGCATTAACGACACAGGGGCGAGCGAAGAAAATCCACTGGCGAGTGTGATAAAAGCGGAAGAAATGAAAAACCAATAACACAGTCTTTGCGTGTGGGATTATTCACCACGTTCACCTGCACCAGAATGACGAAGAGACGTGGCCTTTGGAAGGTTTTTGATTTGGACTCAGGTCGTCTTTGATGGTGCGGGATGTAATGAAAGGGCCTTACAGTGCGTTGACTGTAAGGCCCGAATTTCCGGCGCGGTGGCAGGCTCCCCGTATTAACACACAACCCATGGATGTTGAGGACGCCTGATTATATCTTCAATCTCTATCCGGTTCTGACAAACGCCCTGAAAGAAGCGTTGCAGGCGATGGATTATCACACATGATTTTGAATATTCCAAGCCTCGTCACCCGCCACCCTCTCTTGTGCCTGGCCCTATCCTTGTTGTTGGCCTTTCCGTTCCTGCTCCAACTGCCCTATGTTCAGACCGTGGACAATGTGGACTATTTCACCATCGAGGATGACCCGGATGTAGCCTTTTACAAGACCATCAAGGACACCTTCGGGGATGACGAGTTCTTTGTGATCGCTTTTTCCAGCCCGGAGATGTTCACGCCTTCTCTACTGCGCATGATTGCGACGATCACAAAAGAACTGGAAGCCATTCCCGAAGTCGAGGAGGTGCAGAGCCTCGCCAATGTGGATTATATTCACGGCGCCGAGGAATACTTCGAGGTGCGGCCGTTCCTTGAGCATATCCCCGATGATGCCTTGGGGCTTGACATCCTCAGGCGACAGGCGCTCAGCAATCCTTTGTATGTCGGCAACCTGATCTCCACCGACGGAAACACCGCGGCCATAGTGGTCTCTCCCAAAACGCACAGCGCGGAGGACGGCAGCTTCCGCAAACGTCTGCTCGAACAGACCAAGGCGGTGCTGCACAATCACCGGGGCGTGGTCGATCAATTCCATCTGGCCGGTTGGACCATGACCAATTTCAGCCTCAGCCAGTTCATGAAGTCGGATGTGGCCACGTTCATCCCCTTGACGTACCTTTTCATCACCCTGACCATCTGGCTGACCTTCCGCAACCTGCGTCTGACGCTGCTGGCCCTGGCCAACATTTCCATCTGCACCGGCGCCACCATGGGCCTGTTCCCTTTGCTCGGCATCACCCTGAACAACGTGACCACCATCGTCCCGCCCCTGGTCATGGCTCTGGCGCTCACCGACACGGTTCACATTTTCTCCCATCTGGACAAAAAACTGCTGGCTCAAAGCCAAAGTCCTGCCGAGGCATTGAAAATCGTTCTGAAACGGGTGCTCATCCCCAGCTTCCTGACGAGCCTGACGACCGCAGCGGGGTTTATTTCCCTTGTCCTGAGCGACATCCCGCCGATCAAGGAGTTTGGCTATGTGGCCTCGATCGGAATGGTCTTTGAGTTCGTTTTTTCCTTCCTGCTGCTGCCGCCCCTGCTGCTCCTGTGCAACCCTGGGAAAATCTTCATCCATGACAGCAACGGCCAGGGTTTCAACGCTTTTCTTTCCGGGCTGTCCAATTTGGTGCACAGCTATCCGCGACGCATCACCGCAGTCACCGCACTTCTGCTGCTGGGCGCGCTGTGGGCCGCCTCCACGATAAAGGTGGAAACCAACCTCCTTGAATACTTCAAACCCTCCAGCACGCTTCGGCACGAATTGGAGTACGTCGAATCACGCCTGAGCGGCGTAGGCACCGTGGACATTTCCCTCAAAGCCCAGGAGCGGGATGCATTCCGCGACCCGGCGAACCTGGCCGTCATCGAACGCGTGCAATCATTGGCCGAGACCCTGCCCGGCGTGGACAGGACCATATCCTTTGTGGATTTTTTAAAAGACATGAACATGTCCTTTCATGACGAGAATCAGGACTTCTACAGCATCCCTGACAGCCGGGAGCTGGTCTCCCAATACCTACTGCTCTACGATTCCGGCGACATGGAAGATTTCATCACCACGGAATACGACCATGCCCGAATCTTGATCCGCATTTCCGAACACAATTCCGCGAGCCAGGCCAGGATAATCGCCGCGCTGCGGTCCTTCATCGACCAGAACGAAAACAGCGGCCTGCAGATTCAGGTCACAGGCAGGGCCGTCCAGGATGTGAACACCATCGATGCCCTGGTCCAGGGGCAGGTGCAGAGCCTGACCATGGCCGCAGGGGTGATCTCCCTGATCATGATCCTCGCCATGCGCTCTCTTGCCATCGGCTTACTGAGCCTTGTCCCGAATATGGTTCCGATTGTCCTCAATTTCGGGATCATGGGCGCCTTAGGAATCCCTTTAAATACCTCCACAGCCCTAATTTCCGTGATCGGCCTTGGTATCGCAGTGGATGACACCATTCATTTCCTGACAGAGTACAACCTGAGACGAGCCGAGAAAATGCCCATCCCGGAAACATTGCGGCGAGTCACCATGGACAAGGGTCTGGGCATTTGTTCATCCACGGTGATCCTCTTCATCGGATTCAGCGTGCTCATGCTCAGCAATTTCGTGCCCACCATGAGCTTCGGATTTTTAAGCGCGGTAATCATGATAACGGCCTGGATTGGGGATATGATCGTGCTCCCGGCGGTAGTGCTTTCGTTTTGCAGAAAGAAAACATGACAGGCTACCTCAAAATAGCGATCTACTTCGTCACTGCAGAATGCTGACTTTCACGTATGTGTAAAGTACACTTAAGTTCTCAATTTTCTTTATTACACGCATCTCACCATTTTTGAAAAGCCAAAACATTTTTTCAAAGGGGCTGATTGCATTCTTGGCAGGTCAAAAAGAGTCATAATTAACCAGACTGCAAAGAACACCCGCAAACAAACAAGCTCATCTTGCGTGCATTGTACGAGCTGGGGAAAATCTTACAAGCATACCCCCTCAGGGAGAAATGGCGTTCTTGATCGTAATCGGTTCGTCATGGAGAGGTTTCGATGAGCTGTTGGGAGAAAATACCGATACACGTAGGGCCAGATCAGTATTGAGTTCTTCGCTCAAACAAGACACCATCCCCAAGTTTCTCGCGTCGACTGGCCTGCTTTTTCAACATGGAGCACCTCTCGACACGAAATGAAGAAGGGAGACGCTCATGGACAATCAGCCCTGATTGCACTGCGAGACCGGTTTGATGGCTTTAGCCAAACTGTTCCGGGCGAAGATATTGAATTCTGGTACGCCCGGGATCTGATGGAGCCGTTGGGCTATGTCCGCTGGGAGAACTTTCAGACCGCCATCCAGCGGGCCATTACATCTTTTGAACCAACAGGTTATGAGCCAAACGACCATTATCGTGGCGTCACGAAAATGATCAAGCTGGGCAGTGGTGTAGGACCTTACAAAATTTTTGCGCCTACTCATTTGCAAAAAAAGCCGACAAATAATTCGTTAATTCTTACAATTGGCACCTCTAACAGCCTTCCTCCAGTTACAAATCATATTTGGCGTTCTATCGCTTTGCGGAATTCGAACGAAATATCCTGAGAGAACGCCAGCGTGAGGGTGTCGAGAAGGCCACGGCCACAAATATGCCATGGCAAGGGTGGCAGGAAAAAGAGTGTCAACCGGAACAAGGTGCGAGCAGTGCCAGAGCAAGGCGTCTCATTTCGAAAGATTGCAGAGCAACTCGGATGTAGCCTTTCCAGCGTCCAGCGCGTTATTTACGAGGAAACTCAGTAAACGAACTCAACTTCAATCGGTGATCGCATTTCGTCGGCATTTACCTTCTTGCTATTTGGATGTAGATTCTTACATCGCGCCTTTAAATCAGCGTAGGCATAATTTATGCTACGAGGTAACAATCAAATTCCCATAGAACCTCAGGAGAAAACATGGAAGAGTATCTTAAGCAAGCAATCGAAATCGTAAAAGCCCAAGCATCTGTGCGCAACATGAAAGAGGAAGAGATCACATCCATGATCAAAGCCTTGGCTGGCAGCATTCGTGGAGTCGCTGAAGGTGTAGCACCTGTTGTCGAAACCGAACCCGCTGTCGATCCCAAAAACGCCATCAGAGAGAAAAGCGTCCTCTGCTGCGAGTGTGGAAAATCATTCAAAGTTTTGACTAAGCGCCACCTTATAACCCACGGACTCACTCCCGAACAGTACAAGGAAAAATATGGCTACAAGAAAGGTACTTCTCTTGTGGCAAAATCCTTGGCTCGGGATCGCCGCAAGACTATGCAGGACATGAAGCTGTGGGAGAAGCGCAAGAAAGCGGTCAAAGCCGAATAACGCAAAAAAAATCCCAGTCTAGGCCGACTTCGCTTTATCCCGGGAGTCGGCCTATTTTGATATGCAACGCTGATCGCTACATTTCTGTTCAACTGTTTTGGCCTGAGGCCAGTGAAACACGAACCCATGGCCTCCGGCGTGACCTGACCCCGCCTTCTGCATACACAGGCCCAAGATGGCCTCTGGCGTGACCTGCCTCGTCATATGTGGCGGTTATGTTGGATCTGGCGAATTGATTAGAGGACTCCCTCTGCTCGTGCCACTCTGCCTTTTCCGTTTAGTCTCTTATAATAAATATGTTGTGATCATAAACGCCTGCGACCATCTTTCGGCACGGATGTTGCCAAAACGCTCGGGAGTCTGGACCGTATTCTTTTGGTCGCTGAAATGCTCAGTTTCAACAAAATGGCGCAGAGTTATGACCATATAACTGCCAGTGAGAGCTGGTTAAAAGGAGAGATCGTATGGACAAAAATATTCGAAAAGAAAATTTCAAGGAAAACAAAGGCGGAATGAAAGATAATTGGGCAATGAGGGATGATGAGCTTGCAGAATTTGACGGAGAACTGGAAAAGATGTCTGATATTTTGCAAGAATATATAAATTTGAAGTATGATGTGGATGACACTACACTATTTTTGATTAACACAAATATTAAATGAGCCTTGTCACTGGAATAAACAATTGGGATCACAACTGATTCCTTCTTTCCGGTCCGCATTTGGATGATTAACGTTAAGGCGCTGTAATCCGTAGGGTGGATGAGCGTCTCGACCACGTCCCGCTCAAGAGCCTGCTCGGCCATGACCTATGCCCGAAACCAGTGGAACCGGGTCGTACGTTACGTGGACGAACGCGTCCCCGTAGCGCAAACCACGCAAGAAATGCGGGCGCTCATGCCGCAGCACGTGGGCAGATCCCTTCTCCCAAGCCTCCCCAAGCCAAAGCCGCGCAAAATAGTAAAGACTCCTGCTTCTATCGCAACTCAGACACCTCCGTGAAAGATGCGGATGCCTGAGCGCTTACAGATAATAGGCCTCCCCGCTTTTCCCACATCGCCATCCTCACCAGCGACATTTGTTCGGCGTAGTCCACCCCAAGCCTTCTCTCGGCGGCCCGCTCGCTGAACTACCGATCCATTCGAAATTTGGTTCGGATGCACCTCAAAATGCTGTGCCAACTCGGCAAACATTATGTCCCCAGACATCGCTGCTTATGCCACCATCGCCATGATCAATTCCGCTTGTAGGTGTCCAGGATAGTAAAGTATCCGCGCTAGGGTTTGTGCAAATTTCTGGAAAATTTATTTCGAAATCCACACATGTATAATTTCTTAATTTAAAAATTAGTTTATGATTATCAACAATGACATAAATTTTTTATAATTTTAATATTCAACTTCGATATTTATATTTATAACATGTTTTAAATTCAATTTATATAAATTATAAATATTTACTTTACATTAAATAAATAATGCCCTAATCATAAATAATGATAATAAGAGAAAATAATTATTCAAAACTTTTTTTTAAAATCAATTAACAATGTTTTTGCAAATCGACACTTACTCAGAACAGCGACAAATTATTAATTATTATTAATTTCAGATGCTTAGAGCTAATGTAGCCAAAGAGCAGATACTTGCACAGTTGAACGTTGCACACCTGCGTATTGCCAAACTTGAAGCTCAGCACTTGGGATGGGAGTTAGATCAGAAGCGGTAATTCCGATGCTCTGAATACGCAGGTCCCCATCATCCCCATGACCGGTGACCGTGAGAGATTTCTTGAAGCTGGCATGAACGACTACATCGCTAAGCCGGTGCAGGTCGTGGAACTCAAGAAGGCGCTGAAGCGGGTGTTGGATGTAAAGCGCAAATGAACAAACTGATGTTGATGAGTGCAACTCAAGGGATATTAAGAACACACTTTTAAGGACATTAGGATGGAGAGATATTGTATGTATGACCCCTCAGACTCCATGCTAGACACCGCGTTTTGGGGTGCGCTGATGCGCTCGAACAGGCACGACGCAGAGCAAATCATGCGACAATTGTTGGTGCAGACCTCACCGCCGGGCAGCGCTGAGAAACTCGTCGTCACTGCGCTTGAGCGCATTGGTGCGGACTGGGAATCAGGCCGGGCGGCCCTCTCGCAAGTGTATATGAGCGGAAGGATCTGCGAAGAGCTCATGGCGTTGATCTTTCCGAGAACCCCTGATGGGAACAACGTTTCTGGCCGGTGCGCCATCGTATTGCTGAATGACTATCACACCCTTGGCAAGCGTATCGTGCTTTCGGCACTGCGAGCTTCCGGCTTTTCCATACAGGATTGGGGACAGATGACACAGGAGCAACTCGTGGCCAAAGCCCTTGAAAGTGATGTCGAAGTGCTGCTGATTTCCACGCTCATGCTTGCCTCTGCCCTCAAGGTCAAGGATCTCAAAACTGAACTTGATGCGAAGGGGTTCAACGGCAAGCTGTTGGTAGGCGGAGCCCCTTTCCGGCTGGACAAGAGGCTCTGGAAAGACGTCGGGGCGGATGCCACTGCCGACAATGCCATGGACTCGATACGTGTCCTTTCATCGCTACTTGGGAGGCAATCATGAAAGCCATGTCCTCAATGGAACGCGTGCTGACAACACTTGGGCATCGCGAGCCAGACCGTGTTCCGCTGTTCCTGCTGCTCACCATGCACGGGGCCAAAGAGCTTGGGCTTGGTATCAAGGAATACTTCGGCAACGTCGAACACGTTGTCGAGGGCCAGTTGCGGATGCTGAAAAAATACAGGCACGACTGTCTGTATCCCTTCTTTTATGCACCCATCGAAGTCGAGGCCTGGGGAGGTGAGGTCATTTACGCTGACGATGGCCCGCCCAATTCAGGCGCGCCCGTGATCACCTCGGCCGAGAAAGTCGCCAGCCTCTCCCCACCGGATGTGTACCGCACCCCCTGCCTGCTCAAGGTTCTCGACGTCATCAGCGGGCTCAAGGCCAACGTCGGCGGCACAGTTCCGATCATTGGGGTGGTAATGTCACCCTTTTCCCTGCCGGTGATGCAAATGGGCTTCGGAGCCTATTTTGAGTTGATGCACGAGCAGCCTGATTTTTTTTGGAAATTGATGCGCGTGAACGAGGCGTTCTGCTGTGACTGGGCCACCGCGCAGCTCAAGGCCGGTGCCACGGCAATCTGCTATTTTGATCCGGTTTCATCTCCGACGATCATTCCGAGGGAGCATTACCTCGAAACTGGCTTCGTCATTGCCAAAAGAACCATTGCCTCCATCCAAGGACCGGTTGCTACTCATCTCGCCTCCGGGCGTTGTATGGGCATCTCTGATCTCTTGCCGCAGACAGGAACTGCTGTGGTGGGCGTGAGCATGGAGGAGGATTTGGACGTGTTGAAGAGCGCTTTTGCGGGCAAGGCCACCATTATGGGCAACCTGAATGGAATAGCTATGCGAAACTGGAACGCTGAGGATGCGGAAAAGGCCGTGAAGAAGGCTGTTTCTCTCGCCGCCAGAGGCGGTGGATTCATCCTTAGCGACAACCATGGGGAAATCCCCTGGCAAGTTCCCGAAGACTCTCTATTGGCCATTGGTGAGGCTGTGCGAGAATGGGGACGCTATTCTCTTGGAGGCGATCATGACTGACCGTTTGTCTCTGGTAGTTTGCGATAACTTTACAGAAGAGGTCCGGGCGGTCGTCGAGACCTTGGGTTTCCTGGACGTTGATGTACTGTCCGTACCCTGCTCTTGCCATCTTCCACTGACTACTGCTCGTAAGCGGTTTGGCGATGCCTTGGGCTCGGCCATTAACGCGCCCAGACGCGACAGGATGCAGGTCCTCGGACGACTGCAGACCATGCAGGCGGACCTGGTCGGAAGCCCTGATCCGGCAAAGGAACGGAGCGCCACTCTGCAATGCTTTGAACTGGTCGCCCCCGCCATTTTTGTCGAACACTTGCAGTGCGGGGGCGCGTTCACTGTATCGCCCGGCTGGCTCCGCAAATGGCGTTCGGTCCTGCGAGATTGGGAAGCTGATCAGAAGACAGCGCGGGAGATGTTTCAGGAAACAGCCAGGAAGATCATCCTGTTGGACACGTTCGGCAGGGCCGAGGATGTCGCACACCTGCACGCGTTCGCCGGCCATGTCGGGCTTCCGGCGGAAGTAGTTCCGGTTGGGCTGAATTACTTAGAGAGTAAACTGGAGAGCACTCTCCTTCGCTGGCGGAATAACATTCTTCAGGACAACCTGAGCGATGCTTATAAGAGCATGAGTGACACCCAGATGGTCATGGAGATGGTCAAAGAGATTGCCCAGACCCTTGACGAAGAGAACATCCAGGAAAAGATCCGTCGGCTCCTTGAGATGTTAATGGCCCCAAAGTCCGTACGCTTCAAGGAGCTTGCGCAGACAGTCAACACGCAGGAAGAAGGTGGGATTCTATCGCCAAAGCCGCCAACGCACATAGCCTTTTGGGACGAGACCCTCGCGGGCTTCCGCATTCCCATCCTGCACCAGGGTCTGGTATTGGGCTTGGTCGAGTGCGAAAAGGTCATGTTTCCAGAGCACAAACGGCACTATTCCCAGATTCTTGATAACATTTCCGAAGTGTTCGGGTTGGCGCTCAACAATTCAAAGGCCTACATGGAACTTAAGCTTCGGGCCACTGATCTGTCTCAGTTGCGCGAACAGGCCGAAGAGGCAAACAGAACCAAGAGCGCTTTCCTGGCAACTATGAGCCATGAGATCAGAACCCCAATGAATGGGATTCTGGGGATGCTGCAACTCCTCCAAACCACTCCCTTGGACGATGATCAACAAGAGTACGTCGATATGTCGACGATCTCAACGATGAGTCTCCTCAATATTATCAATGATATCCTGGATATTTCCAAGATTGAGGCCGGGAAGATCGATATCGTTGAAAAAGAGTTTGCGTTGTCAGAACTCCTTCAGTCGATGCGCGTGCTCTTCAGAGGCCAGATGATCAAGCAGCATAACAAGCTCTTACTTGACGTTGCCGATGGAGTCCCAAGAAAAATCATTGCCGACGCCAGCCGCATTCGGCAGGTGTTGTTCAATCTCATCGGCAACGCAATGAAATTTACGGAGCATGGCGTTGTATCGGTCAATATTAAGACGGAAAAGGTTGCGGGTCAGCAGGACAAGATGCGCCTCTGTTTTTCCGTCGCCGATACCGGCATCGGCATCCCGGAGGATCAGCTTGGAAGGTTGTTCACGCCGTTCACACAGGTTGAAAACTGCGCAACCTCGAAGCATCAGGGCACGGGTCTGGGACTATCTATTGTCAAGCGTATAGTCGAACTCATGGGCGGCGCGGTGTCCTTGGAGAGCAAGCTTGGCAAGGGAACGACATTGCAGTTTGATATACTGGTGGGGATGCCTTCAGCCATTATGCCACCGTCCCCTGCCACGCCGAAAGCTAGCACCGCGCAGGAGCGATCACACTTCCTGAAGGTTCTCCTGGTCGAGGATGACCCGACAAGCCGCATATTTGCCAAACGTATACTGGAAAACTATGGGGCTGAAGTCATCGCGGCCGACAATGGGGAGGAGGCCCTGGAGGCCTTGGCCAAGGAGGGTTTTCACTGCGTTCTGATGGACATCCAGATGCCCGTCATGGACGGCATCACAGCTACGAAGACCATTAGGGCCATGAGAGATGAAAACATCCGAAGTATCCCCATCATCGCCATGACCGCTTACACGATGAATGGGGACCGTGAGAGATTTCTTGAAGCTGGCATGAACGACTACATCGCTAAGCCGGTGCAGGTCGTGGAACTCAAGAAGGCGCTGGAGCGGGTAGCCGAGAAGCTGGGCTGTGATGGACAGTAGCTTTCACAGACCATCCAATACCGTTTCCTAATTTCAATAAAATAACGCATCATATCAACAGACTTGAAAAATTACGGTGGAGCGGCCTGCAAGCAGGCTTGAACGACGTCCAGATCGCGTTCAAACTTTCGTGGTATTGATTACGCAAGGCGCCTTTTCCTCCAAATACGAAAGCCCCGGAGCTTGTGGCTCCAGGGCTTTCGTTCGTTGTTGTGTTTACCGGCTAGGCTATGCCGAGCAGATACCAGTAGGGGTCGAAGCTTCGTTCGACCAATCGAGCAAGCTGTTGGACGAAGGGACCTATATTTTGAATAATTCAGTTATCATCAGAATATTTAAATATGAATTTTACTTCACCTGAATTGCCATTGTGATAATAGTCCGCAACCTTAGAATTTTTTTCGTGCTCATTCATTGGCCATGAAGTCGGAACATCGCTCGAATTAGACCAAAACATTATCTTACAATAATCGTTATTAGCACAGATGTCTTGTATTGCCTCTTTATAAACACTTTCATCTCGCTCCCTTTCTTTTGATACGACAACAAATGTCATTATTCCTCTTTTCCCAGCAACAATCCAGTCTTGAGCATGCAAAAAAGTAGAGACAAATAAAAATATTAAAAATATTACTATGGATTTATTGAACAAACAACGCATTCTTTTCCCCAACATTACTTAAGAAGTTAAATTTCAATCCCGAGGATTTTGAAAACCACACCCAAACTAATAGCATCATCTCAAGAATTATTCTTTTTGAAAAGAGTGATTTTTTGCATGCCATTTGAGCCACTTGCTACATATCTTTTTTTATGGACTGTTTTTGTCAGAATTATGCTTGACGAGTCGTTGTGCCACATAATAATCTTCAAAGTGAAGGGGAGTAACTCCCAAAGGCAAGATCAACAATCTCGGCGCGAAAGCGCTTGGTCTTGCCGTCGGAACCCACCGATGAGCCAGACCTTCAGCATGATAACCCATGCTGGAGGTCTTTTTTTTAAAAGGACCTCCAGCCAACCACAGGAGGCTCCATGAAGAACGTTCCCGCACCGCTATCCTGCGCTGCCGCTGCGCATCCAGGATTGGCCTATCTTTTTTTTCCGCTTATAGCCCTGACCCTTCTTCTCTTTGCCTGGCCCGATCTGGCGGACGCCAAACGTATGGGCGGCGGCGGATCTTTCGGTAGCAAGCCTTCATACAACAGTGGCTACAACAAGCAGGCTCCTCCAGCCAAAGACTCGCCAGCCATGGCGCAGCAGGCCGCGCCGAACGCCCCGTCCCGCTTCGGTGGACTTGGCGGCATGTTTGGCGGCCTGCTTATGGGTGGCCTACTTGGCTCCATGCTTTTCGGAGGTGGCGGCTTCGCGGGACCCGGCATGCTCGACATGCTCCTTCTGGCGATGGGCGGATTTCTCCTTTTCAAGTTTATCAAATCCCGCAGGGCGGCCACGGCAAACTCCGCGCCCTATGCCTACGCTGGGAACGAAGAACCTCGTGATACAACGCCTCATGGTGGATGGGGGCAGCAGCGTCTTGAGCCACAAACACCACAGGGACCCGTTTTGCCGAAAGGGTTAGATGAGCAAGAATTCCTGACAGGGGCCAAAGCTCTTTACACGCGACTGCAAGCCTCCTGGGACCGCCGGGATATCGACGACATCCGGCAGTTCACAAGTCCGGAAGTCCATGAAGAGATCGCGCGTCAGGCGACTCTTGATCCTGCGCCAGGCCGCACGGAAATCCTGATGCTCGAAGCACGCGTGCTTGAGGCTCGCAGCGAGGGGACTGAAACCGTGATCAGCGTTCTCCTTGACGCCATGTTGCGCGAAGACGGCCCCAACGCCACGGCGGAACAGGTCAGAGAGGTTTGGCATATCCGCCGCGACGAAAGTGCTTCCCCTCCGCAATGGATGTTGGAAGGCATCCAGCAACTGACTTTGTGACGAGTTGCTTTAAACCTGCACGGCACATTGCCAAAGCCAATGTGTCGTGCGATACTTTTCTTATATCGTCATCCACCGGGCGCATAAGCAGCGGATCACTGCTTTATTTGATCTATTGAACAGTTGCCGCCGGACACGAGGAAAACGCAAGACACGAAAGGGCGATTCCGACCCTCCTGCGGAATAAGGGGTCGGCTGACAATATAGACAAACCCTTGGAAAGCAGTCTGGGAAGTCTGATGAACTCGGACCATTCCAGGTATCCTGTTTGCCATGGTGGATTGCATAATACTATTGGGATTATCACCGCAAAAAGATTGCTCAAACAACGCATAAAAGGTGAATCAAACAGCATTCAAGACTATCTCCAGCCCGCTATTTTCGTACCGGAAACCCTCACTGGGATTAAACTACTGGAGCAATTCCGCGAATCCGGCGTTCAAATGGTCTTTGTCATTGACGAGTACGGAGAAATATTTGGTCTCATTACACTGCAAGATGTGCTTGAAGCGCTCGCAGGTGAGTTCAAACCACGCGATCCTGAGGATGTTTGGGGTGTTCAGCGCGAAGATGGATCATGGCTTCTTGACGGTCTCATTCCTGTTCCAGAACTCAAGGATCGACTCAATTTGAAAGCCGTACCCGAAGAGCAAAAAGGGCGGTACAATACTCTAAGCGGCATGATGATGTGGCTTATCGGTAGCGTTCCTCGTACGTGTGATGTGGTCGAGTGGGAAGGATGGAGGCTTGAAGTCGTTGATCTCGATGGTCACCGGCTCGATAAAGTTCTAGCGAGCAGGCTGGATGGCACACAAGAGAATAGCGTTAAGCCTGGATCAACGTCGAATAGCTGCGATGTTCCTCTACCAAAATAGCAAATCTCCAATTGTGGGAGAAGCGCATGAGGGAAAGACCGCCGAGTCCGAACCGAAAAATAATGCAGATAACTGACTAGAACAAAGACAGCCATGGAAACGATCGGGGGTCCACCCAAAGGATCTGGTCCACTGGTTTTCAAGGAGCCCAAATTTCACATGACACTCGCTTTTATCGCTGTTGTTTTTGGTCTGGCTCTTCTGGTCTGGAGCGCCGACCGTTTTGTCGAGGGCTCGGCCTCTGTCGCCCGTCATTTTGGCATGCCGCCGCTTTTGATCGGTATGGTTATTGTCGGCTTCGGCACCTCCGCACCTGAAATGGTGGTTTCGGCCCTGGCCGCCTTGCAGGGTACCCCGGGAATTGCGCTTGGTAACGCCTACGGCTCCAACATCACCAATATAGCGCTAATCCTGGGGATCACGGCGCTTATCAGCCCCATCGCCGTACATTCAAGTGTTCTGCGCAGGGAGCTGCCCATTCTAACGGTTGTGACCATTCTCGCAGCATGGCAACTCAAGGATGGTGAAATTTCGCAGTTCGATGCCGTGGTGTTGCTTGCTGTGTTTGTCGGGTTGATGGCCTGGACCATCTGGCAAGGGTTGCAGAACAAAGAGGATGCGTTGGGAATAGAGATGGAGCGGGAACTGGATGCCCACGTAATTCCAATCCGCCGATCCGTTTTCTGGCTGGCGACCGGACTGATGATGCTCATCGTGAGTTCCCGCATCCTGGTGTGGGGAGCGGTTGAAATCGCCCATGGCTTTGGAGTCAGCGATCTGATCATCGGACTGACTGTAGTCGCAGTGGGCACCTCGCTGCCGGAACTGGCCTCGTCGGTAATCGCCGCCCGGAAAGGAGAGCATGACATCGCCCTGGGCAACATCTTGGGCTCCAACTTGTTCAACACTCTGGCGGTGGTGGGCATCGCCGGTGCGATCAGTCCACTGGCCGTTGGACCGGAGGTTTTCAATCGGGACATAATGGTAATGACCGCACTGACCCTGTTGCTGTTCGTCATTGGCTACGGGTTCCGGGGACCGGGCCGTGTCAACCGCGTCGAGGGCGTGCTGCTCCTGGCCTGTTACATGGGATACACGACCTACCTGATCAGCACGGTTTTCTGACACCGGTCATAGATCGATCCGACTCCCGGTTTGAAAACCGTAACTGCATACGAAAACCGGATACGAAGTTGTTGCTACTTAAACTCAGACGTTACCCAAGGATTTGAACAATATGGACAATAAGCCTCAAATTCAAAAATCAGAACAGGTCCGACTGGAAAAATTCACATTTCTCATGATGCTTGTGCTCGTGAGTCTACTCTTTGTGCTCTTGCTCTTGCCTTTTTGGGGAGCGATCTTTTGGGCATGTATCATTGGTCTGATTTTTTCGCCTATGTACCAACGTCTGCTCAGAATGGGAAAACCAAAACCCAATCTGGCGGCACTGGCATCACTATTGTTTTGCTTTGTAATAGGCATCATTCCCTCATTGTTTGTAATCATCTCCTTTTTTCGAGAAGGCTCAAGTCTTTATAATCGTCTCAAAAGCGGAGATTTTGACCTTGCAGGTCGCATCGAACAAATTCAAACAGCTTTTCCAAGCATTAATAAGTTTTTCAATCGATTTGATCTAGATATCAACACCATTCAAGAACAACTTTCTGATTTTGCACTCACTGCTAGCGGTTATATCGCGCAAAATGCAATTTCATTAGGTCAGGGAACTTTACAATTTTTTATCGCTCTTGGATTGATGCTTTATATGGCGTTCTTCATGCTCCGTGACGGTGATAAAATTGTTGAGCTACTTGTTCGTGCTTTGCCCTTGGGTGATGAACGTGAATATTTGCTTATTAACAAGTTTGCCGAAGTCGTACGTGCGACGGTGAAAGGAAATCTGCTTGTTGCAGCCGTTCAAGGAATGCTGGGAGGGTTTATTTTCTGGGTTCTCGATATTCATGGGGCGTTGTTATGGGGGGTCGTGATGACGCTACTCTCGTTAATACCTGTCATTGGAGCCGGATTGATCTGGGGACCGGTCGCTATTTATCTGTTTGCTATTGGCGAGTGGTCTCAAGGAATGATTCTTGTAGCATTTGGAGCAGGCGTTATCGGATTGGTGGACAATATTCTGCGCCCCCTTCTAGTTGGTCGAGATACCAAATTGCCTGATTATATCGTTCTGCTTTCGACGCTTGGCGGTTTTTCATTGTTTGGGATTAACGGATTTGTTCTTGGTCCTTTGGTTGCGGCCCTTTTTATTGCATTTTGGGAAATTTTTATACGGGAATTCAACACTTCAAAATCAAGCAACTCCAATGAAAATTCAGCATGATTTTGAATGATAAAGAAAAAACTTGACCAGATAATGCATGATTGATCAATAAAGATTATGCGTAGGAGGACTTAGATGAAACGAGTTGTTCTGTTTTTGTTGACTAATATTGCGGTGATGCTGGTACTGTCGATCAGTGCCCGTATTCTGGGTGTCGACCGCTTTTTGACCAGCAATGGATTGAACATGGGCATGCTGCTGGCATTTTCCGCCCTGATCGGTTTCGGAGGATCCTTTATTTCGCTGATGATGTCCAAAACCATGGCGAAATGGAGCACCGGCGCAAAGGTTATCGAGCAGCCGGGCAATCAGGAAGAAGCATGGCTCGTGGAAACCGTCCGACGACTGGCAGCCAAAGCCGGATTGCCAATGCCCGAGGTCGCCATCTATGAAGGCGCTCCCAATGCCTTTGCCACTGGTCCGAGCAAGTCCAAATCGCTGGTGGCCGTATCGACCGGATTATTGCAAAGCATGAACCGAAAACAGGTGGAAGCGGTGTTGGCCCATGAGGTCGCGCACATCGAAAACGGCGACATGGTGACCCTGACTTTGATCCAAGGTGTGGTCAATACCTTCGTGATCTTCCTGGCGCGCGTCGTTGCCTACGCGGTGGATAGTTTTCTGCGCAAGGGCGAAGAATCGAGCGGCCCGGGCATCGGCTATTGGGTCAGCAGCATTGTATTTGAAATCCTTTTCGGCGTCCTGGCCAGTATCGTGGTTTTCTACTTTTCACGCCAGCGCGAATACCGGGCGGACGCAGGCGCTGCAGCGCTGATGGGCGACCGACGGCCGATGATTGATGCCCTGCACGCCTTGGGCAATCTTCAAGCCGGCCAATTGCCCAAGGAAATGGCGGCCAGTGGGATTGCAGGTGGCGGCATGATGGCGCTGTTCAGCAGTCACCCGCCCCTTGAATCGCGGATTGCAGCGCTGCAATCCGCAAGCTGAGAAATTGCACCGGCCCCCCCTGCTCTTTTTTACAGGCGGGGGGAAATCCACAACGCATACTCGAACTGTATCGGTGGAAAAACGGAACGCGGCTATCAGACAGAAAACTGGCGTCCGTTCACCGCAACTTTGTTCAGAGCAAGGATGAACTTGCACAGCCGTGTATCGATCATTAAGTCCTCCAAATACGAAAAGCCCCGGAGCTTGTGACTCCAGGGCTTTTCGTTCGTGTTGTGTTTACCGGGCTAGGCTATGCCGAGCAGATACCAGTAGGGGTCGAAGCTTCGTTCGACCAACCGGGCAAGTTGCTCAGCGAATGGGGCGTAATCCGTATCCTTCCCCGCCTTGTCCAGATTCTCGTAATAGGCGGCCCGATCCTCCACCGGGATGATGACGGTCGGAAATCCTGCCCGCATGAGTTCCAGGTTCATGACGAGCCTAGAGGTCCTGCCGTTTCCGTCCCGGAAGGGATGGATGATGACCAGGTCGGCATGCATCTTGGCAGCCCTTTCAACGGGATGAAGGATTTGGGCCTCGCCATGGTACCAGTCGAAGAAGCTCTGCATGCGTTCGCTTATATGGAGGTGATCAGGCGGCGTATGCCCTGCGCCTGAGATGATGACGTTGCAGCCGCGATAACGCCCGGCTTCGTTGTCGATACCCCGCAGGACAAGCTGATGCAACTCCTTCAATATGCGCTCATCAAGCGGGACGTTCTCCTTCACGAGACTTTCCAGATAGGTGATGGCGTCGGCATGGTTGATGGCTTCGAGGTGGTGCCGCAGCGGTTTGCCGCCGATGGTCAAGCCCTCTTCAAGGACAACTTTGGTCTCCATGAGGGTCAGCGTGTTTCCCTCGATGGCGTTGGAATGGTAGGTGTACCTCAGCACCATGTCCTTGCGCAGGTTCTGGACAAGTTCCGGCGCAAGGGGACGATGAGCGTCGAGCTTGGACTTCAGAGCGTCCAGATTGGCCAAGGCGTCATGGTGCATGGGATATCCTGTTTGACTTTCAAGATTTGGTAAACGCGTTGCCCGCCCATGTCCAGCGAACCTACCACAACCCGCAATCGGTCAGCTAATGGCTAAATGGGTATGTCCGCAGTATTCGGTATTCCCCTCCATCCAACGGGAGAGACAGGAAACCCTGAGCGTCGCCCTCTGTATCATCAGGGGTAGCCCCGCCTTTTCACGTTAAAGAAGGAGTCGGCAAACCGCGCCGGAACCCAAAAAAGAAAAAGCCACTGAAATTTTTACATTTCAGCGGCTTATCTTTTTAGCTGGTGTCGAAGGGGGGACTCGAACCCCCACGGGAAATCCCACTACCCCCTCAAGATAGCGTGTCTACCAATTCCACCACTTCGACATCTAAGCATTCAAATTTGCGTAACTAATCCCGCAAACCGGAGATGCAGTCTTTAGCTGCGCCCCTATGGTTTGTCCAGTATTTTTTTACTGATTTTTTTCCTGCGCCGCAGGCTCTTCAGCAGGGGCCGTGGTTACTCCGGCGGGGGCTGCGGGAGTCTGGGTCACGGGCATATCGATGACGATGGATTCCTTGGGGGACGTATGCTTCTGCGTGCTGACGTAGGTAAAAACCATGGAGGTAAGAAAAAACACGGTCGCCGCTCCGGCGGTCAGTTTGCTGAGCAAACCGCCCGCACCGGTGGATCCGAAAACGGAGCCGCCGCCACCACCGAAGATTATCCCCATGCCCTCCTTGCCGGATTGCAGCAGGACGAGAACGACAAGGGTGACACAGGCAATGATATGTATGGTTATCATCAGGGAGTTCAAGAAAATACCTCCTAAATTATGCTAGCACGATCTGACTGAAACTGTCCGCTTTGAGACTTGCGCCGCCTACCAGCACACCGTCCACATTGTCAAGGCGGATGATGGCCGCGGCGTTGTCCGGCTTGACCGAACCGCCGTAGAGAATGCGTACGCGCCCCCCCTCCTGCGGCAACAGGGACTTGAGTTTGGCGCGCACGAATGCGTGTGCAGCCAGGACCTCATCCGGGCCGGCGACCTCACCGGTACCAATGGCCCAGACCGGTTCGTAGGCCACGGACAGATTTTCGGCCCTGGCCGTAGTCAGCACTTCGGCCAGCCCGCTTTCGAGCTGGCGGGCCAGGACTTCTTCGATCTGCCCAAGCCGACGTTCGACAATGGTCTCACCGATGCACAGGATCATGTGCAGACCCGCTTCCAACCCGAAAGTCACCTTGCGGCCGATCAGTTCGTTCATCTCGCCCAGCACATGCCTGCGTTCGGAGTGCCCGGCCAAGGCATGGGTGCAACCCAGGTCCAGAAGCTGCTCGGGTGCGATTTCGCCGGTGAAGGCTCCCTGTTTCGACGGATAGAAATTCTGGGCTCCGGCGTGGCATCCAGCCTGCTTCAGGATGGGGCACACGGCCTGCAGCATGGTCAAGGAAGGGCAGACAAGCACTTCACGGTCCGCAGGCATCTCACCCAGCAAACCAGTCAGTTCCTCGGCAGTCTTCACGCCCTCTTCCACTGTCTTGTACATCTTCCAGTTGGCGGCCATGAGCTTCTTCATGACTTCTTCTCCAGCGCGGTAAAGGCAGGCAGCTCCTTGCCCTCCAAGAATTCCAGGAACGAACCGCCCCCGGTTGAAATAAAGGAGAACTTGTCCGACATGTTCATCTGCTCGACGATGACGTTGGTATCGCCGCCGCCGAGGATGGTCATGCCGGAGATGGCTCCCAACACCCGGCACAGGTTGATGGAGCCCTGGGCAAAGGCCGGATTCTCGAACGCTCCCATGGGCCCGTTCCAGATCACGGTCCCGGCGTTCTTGATGACCTCTGAGAAGAGGGTGTGCGAAGCGGGCCCGGTGTCCAGAATCATTTCGTCTTCGGGGATATCCTGATAGGTGCGTACGCCCGAGGCGATGCCGCCCTTGGGATCGGTGCCAAGGATGAAGTCCACGGGCAGGTAGAACTTGACGCCCTTCTCCCGCGCCTCGACCATGATGACCATGGCCTCTTCGAGCAGGTCGTCCTCCACCAGGGACGTGCCGACCTCGAAACCCTGGGCCTTGCGGAAGGTGTTGGCCATGGCTCCGCCGACGATCATGGAATCGACCTCTTCGAGCAGCGCTTTCAGAATGCCCAGTTTGGAGGAAACCTTGGCCCCGCCGATGATAGCCACGAAGGGTCGCGCCGGATTTTCCAGGGCCTCGCCCAGATACTGCCATTCTTTCTTGAGCAAGAGGCCGCCGCAACAATCAGTGATGTATTCCGTGACGCCGACAACAGAGGCATGGGCCCGGTGGGACGCGCCAAAGGCGTCGTTGACGTAGACCTGCCCGAGCTTGGCCAACTCGCGGCTGAAGTCCGGATCGTTCTTGGTCTCACCGGGATGGAAGCGCAGATTTTCGAGCAGCAGGACCTCGCCGGGTTTAAGCGCCTCGGCCATGGCCTGCACCTCGGGGCCGACGCAGTCCGGGGCCATGCGCACCTCGCGCCCGAGCAGTTCGGCCAGGCGAACGGCCACGGGCTGCAGGGAAAATTCCGGCGCAGGGGCACCCTTGGGCCGCCCGAGATGAGAACAGATCACCAACGATGCCCCGCCCTCCAGGGCCAGCGCCAGGGTCGGCAGACTCTGTTTGATACGGTTATCATCGACAATGGCCCCATCCTTGAGGGGTACGTTGTAGTCGACGCGCATGAGAACGCGCTTGCCGCTGACATTGAGTTCATCGAGAAATCGCATATGATCTCCTCCCATGGGGCTATTGGCTGTAATGTTCGGGCACACGCCCGCTCTGGATTCCGTAAGGGAATCACTGAAAAATGACAATGGCCGGGCCAAAACAGATCGGGCTTGAATGCGAACAGATACTTGATCCCAGCGCTCAAAGCACGCACAATGGGCATTACATTTCCGTTTTCCAAGGACTCTCCCATGCCGAAAACCTGCATCTCACCCATGACTATGAATAGCGCCATCCTGACCCGCAGCTGCGAGCAACTCGAATACGTGCGCCTCATCCGCCGCGAGTTGCACCGCTTTCCCGAGGTCGGAACGGATTTACCCCGGACCAGAGCCCTGGTGCTGCGCGAACTGGGCAAGCTGAATCTGAACGTGCGTGAAGATGTGGGCGGCGGCATCGTGGCCGACCTGCAAGGGCCGCAGGGCAGCCCGCGCATCGCCCTGCGCGCCGACATGGACGCCCTGCCCATGCAGGAGGAGTCCGGGCTCGACTTCGCATCCGAAATACCCGGACAGAGTCACATGTGCGGGCATGACGCCCACACGGCCATACTGCTGGGCGTGGCCAGGCTGGCGGCAACCCAGGCCGGGCCTCTCAGAAACCATGTACGCTTTCTCTTTCAGCCCAACGAGGAATTCCAGCCCGGCGGGGCCAGAGCCATGACTGAGACCGGATGCCTGGACGGTGTGGATCAGGTCTACGGTATGCACGTTTGGCCAGGACAGCCCACAGGATGGTTCGGAACGCGGCCAGGCCCGCTCATGGCCCGGCCAGACGTCTTTTCCATCACCGTCACCGGCAAAGGCGGCCATGCCTCGGCCCCGCAGAATTGCACCGACCCGATATTGGCCGCGAGCCAGCTGGTCACCTTGCTTCAGGGCATCGTCTCCCGCCGGATACCACCGGGGGAACGCGCTGTGCTGAGCGTGACCCGTTTCCAGGCCGGGAGCAGCTACAATATCATCCCGGACACGGCATTCCTGCAAGGCACGGTGCGTACCCTGAGCGATGACACTGGGGATCTTGTTCAAACGGAAATGCAGCGGCTCGTCTCGGGCCTGGCCGTGAGCATGAACGTGCGGGCGGAGCTGGATTACCAGCGCGGCTACCCGGTGGTGGTGAATGACGCGACCTGCACGGCCCTCGCCGTTACTGTGCTGCGCGGCATCTCGGCCAATGTTGATGCGGGAATCGATCCGGTCATGGCGGGGGAGGATTTTTCGTATTACCTGAACAAGGTTCCGGGCTGCTTCATCTTCATGGGATGCGGCCCCTGCGGCGCAGACGGCAGGGGCGGGCTACACAACGCCTGCTTCTGCCTGGACGAAGACTGCCTGCCCTGGGGAGTGGCGGCCTTTGCCGCATTGGCCCTGCAAGAGGCATAGGTCGAGCGGGTCTGCCCTGCCTCGGTTTTCGGCCTTTTCTCGCGGGTGGAAATTGTGCGTGAATTCCGTAGGGGCGAAAAATTCGCGTCAATTCCGTTAGGGCGAAAAATTTTTCGCCCCTACATGTATCGCCCTGGAATCAATCATCACATCAACGCCACAATCCCGTCCGGGCGGCCCGCACCACAAATGGGCAGGCACATCGGCCTGCCCCTACGGCTGCTCGTAAAAAACGTAGGTCGCGAACTCCGAAACCTCGAAATAGACCTTCTTCTCGTCCACGCCGGGCAGGCCGTCCAGGTTGGTGTCGGCGATGCCGTATCCGAAGCGGTAGCCGCGGGGCTGGCTGTCGGAAGTGCCGTAGGCCGTGGAGAGTTTGTCTATCTTCACAAAGCGGCGAACGAGCTTTTCCCCGGAATAGACTTCGAGCACCCCATTGGTGCCGGTCCAGTTCTGAATGGTCCGCCCGAGCTGGTTCTGGGCTTCCTGCGTGCACCCCAAAAGACTTGTCAGCAAAAGCGCAAACAATAATTTTTTCATTTTTTCTCCATCTTTTTGAGTCACAATTACGATGAGGCTTTTTAGTCCGTCCCATCCCCGCGCCGCCATTTGGTCCAGGCCGGAAGATTCTCCCAGGCATTGCGCATCTGCCCCTCGTAGGCGTCGGTTAACGGATCGAGTGTGCGCAGGGCGGCCTTGAAGGCCGAACCGTGGTTGCGGTGTTCCACGTGACAGAACTCATGCAGGACGACATTACGGACCAGGGGCGGCGAAAGGAAAAGCAGCTTGGCGTTCAGACTGATGGTGAACCGTGCCGAACAACTGCCCCAGCGTCCGCCCTGATTGCGCACCTGCACGCCACCGATGGGCACGCCGTACTGTGCGGCCAGCTCTAGGCAATAAGCAATAAGATGCGTCTTGCCCAGACCCACCAGCCACATCTGCAGCAAGGTGGCTCCATCCCCGACCTTGCCGCACGGCAGAAACACGCGCAGGTCTTCCTCGCCTGCATGCAACTCGGCGCGGGGACCTTCCTCGTAGCGTACGGAAAATCGGCGGTCCAGAAATTCCAGCCGGATCGCATCCGGCAGCGGATTCTGCCCAGGAGCCTCGCCCCTGTCCTTCAGTTCGGCCAGACGCTCCATAAGCCACCTCTGGTGCCGCTCCAGAATGGAAGGCACCTCGGAGGTCGATACGCGATACGGCAACACGACCTCGATCCCCCGGCAGGAACGCATCTTGAGCCATACCTTGCGGGCGCGGGGGCTGCGAATCACGGTAACGGGAATGGAGTGCCAGTGCATAAATGAAAAGGGCGGCTTGCGCCGCCCTCCTATTTACCAGATGTTTTCGCGTTGAACTGCCAGGGCTTTGACCTGCTCGTCAAAGTCGGAGAACCCGGCCTGATGCAATGCATCAAGAACCGTGGTTCCCCAATCCCAGTTTGAGTAGATGACCGGCTTGTGGAAGATGCTGCGGAAGGATGCCAGTTCCTGGCGATAGAAGTTCTCCTTCACGCTGCCAAGATTGGACTGCAGCTGTTCGTGCAGACGGGCCAGCTCCCCGTCGTACCAGTCCATGAGGTCGGGACCGGAGGTGTTCTTCTTGAGGATGTGCTCGTAGCGGTTTTCGGCCAGCAGCATGTGCAGCCGTTCCAGATGCTGTTCCTTGAGCCAGGCGCCCAGGCCCGAGAGCGAGATGTTCTCAGCCTCCACCTCAGCCACGTCAAACTTGGTCTGCTGGTAGGTGTCCGGCACGACGGAGGCCGAGACGATGCCCGCGATGCAGACCAGGCCGCGAATGATCTTGGAGTTGGACACGCCCTGACCGCAGAAGCCGACCTTCTTTCCGAACTTCTGGCCGGTGAAGATGGTGGTCAGGATGGCCCACACCACCGCCGGGTCTTCTTCATCATAGATGTGGCGCAGGCGCGCGTTGTCACGGTCCGTGCCGAGCACAAGCTGGGTCATGTCATTAGAACCGATGGAGAAGCCGTCGAATTCCTTGATGAATTCCTTGGCCAGCACAGCGTTGCTGGGAATCTCGGACATAAGGATGATCTTGAGGCCAGAGTCACCGGAGTGGATGTTGTGCACCTGACCCAGATAACGCTTCATGGAGCGCGCCTCTTCAAGGGTGCGCACGAAAGGCAGCATCAGGTGCAGGTTCGAGCCGCCGAAAGCGCCGCGCGCCAGCTTGAATGATTCCAGTTCCCAGTCGTGGATGTCGCGGGACACGCCCCGATATCCGAGCATGGGGTTATCCTCATGGCCCTCGAAAAGGATGCCGCCCAAAAGGTTGCGGTACTCGTTGGTCTTGTAGTCCGTGGTGCGGTAGACGATGGTCTTGCCGTGAAAAGCCATGGAGAAAAGGGCCAGGCCCTGGGCCAAACTCTGGATGTAGAGCTCTTTGCCGCTGCGGTAGCCGCGCGACTTGAGGATTTCGCGGATCTTCTCGGGCAGGGTGCGGACCATGTCCATCTCCTGCTGCAGGCCGACCTTCTTGGCGACGTCTTCGCGCATGGCGGAGATTTTATCCAGGATGGCGATGATGACCGGTTCGTGCTCGATGCGGGCCACGTCCCTAGCGATGGAGTCCTGAAGCTCCAGGCGGCGGCGCTGGGAATGGGGATCTCCCCCCAGATTCTCCAACTCGTCGGAATAGCCCATGATGACCACGACATGGTCTTTCAGCTTGTGCGAAGTCTTGAGCACCTCGAAGCGCTGGGTGGCGAACTCAAGGTGTTCGTCGAGCTTCTTGTCCAGTTCACGTAACTGGCGGTGGATGGCCAGGACCTCGTCGGTGCCCTTGGCGCCTTCCTTCTCGGTCAACTCTTCCATCTTGCGCGCCAGGCCGGTGACGATGCCCACGTAGCTGCGCAGTTTGATGTCCAGGGAAATGGTGCCGGCCGCCATCTGGTCGGAAACGATCTTGGTCAGATCGTTTTCGAGGATGGTCAGCTTGGTATTGACCACCGACTCAAGGGTACCAAGGTCGTAGGCCTCCAGGGCCAGGGGGTGGACGCCGATGTTGCCGAGCATGAACTCGGCGCGCAGCAGTCCGACCTCGAAATCAGGCACTTCGCGTAGTCGGGACAAAAACAGAGACTGCCCCACGTCGGCCAGAATAAGCCCGACCTTTGTCTTGGTGGGCGGGAATTTGCTGACGTCGATCTCGCCGCCCACGTCGATGAGCGGCAACAGGCCCCGGTAGATCTTGCCACGCGATCCATCCACGGTCACATCGTGGCCGTCCAGGGTACGCAGCTTCTCCAGACGCTTGATGCCGATGACCGCAGGTATCCCAAGCTCGCGGGAGGTGATGGCCGCATGACTGGTGTCACCGCCGGCATCGGCCATGATGGCCGAGGCAATGCGCATGCCCGGCACCATGTCCGGATCCGTGCGTTCGGCGGCCAGGATGTTGCCCTTGCTAATCTTGTTCAGTTCCAGGGCGGAGCGCAGGTAACGCACCGAGCCCTGGCCTGCACCGCGGGATGCGCCGTTGCCTTCCAGAAGCACTTCGGCGTCCTTGGCGGCCACGGGGTCCACTTCTTTGCGGCGCATGAAAATGGTGTGCGGATGGTGCTCCAGGTCCTCGTTCCAGCGGGTCTCGGGACGGGCCTGCACGAACCAGAGGCGGTCCCACTGGTCGATGCAGAACTCGGAGTCCATGATCATGCCGCCGTAGCCTTTGCTGATGCAGCGCACGCCCTGGGCCACGGACTCGGCCTGGGCCAAAGACAGGGACCAGCGGTAAGCCATGTCCTCGGCCACGGCCTCGACCTTGGTGCCGCGCCCGGACTCCTTGTAGACGATGCGCTTGTCCTTGCAGCCCATGTAACGGATGACGATTTCCTGCCCGTCCTCGCGCTGGAATACATAAAACTTGTCGGGGGTGACCAGGCCGCTGACCACGGCCTCGCCCAGACCATAGCTGGCGTCGATGGAGACGAGGTCGTTGCGCGTCGTGCCCCGGCACCCGGTGGAGGTGTCGGCGGAAAAGGCCGTGCCGGAGATGACCGGGTTGATCATGCGCATGAGGCACACCGACAACGAGGTATTCTCGATGGCCCACTCCTGCTTGGCCTTGATGGCGATCTGATCGTCCCCGGTCTGCTCGGCCCTGGCCACGGCGTCGAGGATGGCCTCGCGGCGATAGGTCATGGATCGCAGATTGTAGGCGGAGGCGCAGTCCCAGTGGTAGGCCTGGACCACGTAATTCTCGCCGACGATGTTCAGGTACGTGTCCTGCAGTCCAGCGAAAGCCTTCTTGCGGCTGTCCTCGCCCGCCGCGGAAGAGCGGACGGCCACGGGCTCATTCTCAAGGCCAGCTTCCTTGCAGATGTCGAGGTAGGCTCCGCGCACGGCCTCGACCACATCCTTGGGCAGGTCGACCGAGAGAATCGCCGCCTGCACGATCACAGAGCGTTTGCGCAGCTGATCGATGCCTTCGGGAGAAACGGCGAACCCTTCAACCACGTTGTTGACGAAGGTGCGCAGGCGGATCAGCGTCCCCTCATGCTTCCGGGCGGCCTCCTTCACGTCGAGGGCGATCTTGCGGACGAACTTCTGCAGAAATTCCGAATCCTTGTTGATCTCGGCATCGGTCCAGTCCATGGAGTCGTAGGCCTTGTCCACCGAAGAACGGACCAGGGCGGCGTTGACCCTGGTTTCGTCGAGAAGCATGTGAAATGCGATGGAGGAGATGGCCCTGAATTGCGGAGCCCTGATACCTTCAATGGTGCTGATTATGGCGGTATTGTAGTTCTTGCCGCCAACCAGCAACTCGGCATCCTCGCCGATAGTCACGATGTCCTTGCCGGTCAGGACCAGCTGTTTCTGGATCTGCTCAATCGCGGCTTGAGATGTCGCGGCCTCCGCGGACGTTTCGGCTTTTTTCTTGGGACTCTTCTTATCGCTCTCAGCCATCTTCTCCTCCTCTTTCGTGCGCATATCGAAAGCAAATGTGATCGCCCGCAATAAAACTGGGCTTGGGGTACATGCCGACGTATCCGTACGTCAACACTACAAAACCGTCATGACACGAAAAAAAAATCTGCAAAAGTTCTTGACAGAAAAGAACGGGTCCGTGGCCCGCCTAGACCTTCTGACCGCAAGACGGGCAGAATTTGAAGTCATCTCTGGTCACCGGGGCCGCACAGGTCGGGCATTTCCGGGGCGCGGGCACCAGTTCGACCAGCAATTCCCCTTCCTTGACCGGCACCATTTTCTTGTCTTCCTGGTAATCGGCAAACTTGAGCACGCGTTCGACCATGCCTTCCACCGGAGAAAGAATTGATTTCTCCTGCTTCATGATGGAGATGTTGAAAAGCTCCTCGCCTTTTTTCACCATATCGCCGGGCTTGACGTGCACGACCCACAAGTCGCCACTGGACGGGGATCCAACATGATACGGGTTGCGGGCATCGGCCATTTCCACGCCGGAGTCGTCCTTGCCCGTGGCCTCGGCCACCTTGACCTGTACGGAAAAGGATTCTGAATCGAGGGAATAGGAGACAAGGCTCATGCCAAGATCATCCGGCCGCGAAATGTGCTGCATGGACAGGACATGATGCTTGCCCTGGCTGTCCTTGAACATAACCTCGTCTCCGGCCTTGAGGCCTTCGAACCAGACATGCAGAGGCAGGCGGTTGCAATCCCCGTATCTGCCCACGAACTTTATGGTGTTTAAAGCGTCACCGGGATGGTTCAGATACATGATTAGTTCCTCGTCCACGGGGGTGCGCCCGATGTGCTCGGCCAGGCTCAGCTGCTCCTTGGCCACGTCCACGTCCAGAAGCGTCGTCAGCGGGGAAGACTCGGTGCGCCGTGAAATGGCGTCCCGGTATTCCGGGCCGAAAGCAGATTCATATACCCAATCTGGCGGAAAGCCCAGGGGCAAGCGTCCGAATTTGCCCAAGAGCAGGTCGCGGAAGGCGTCGTTGGCATCCTGGTAGATACTGAGGCGCTCGGCGCGGGTCTCTTCGGACAGCGTCTCTTCGGGCACAGTCACGACCTGATCGAGCACAGTCAACAGCCTGCGAACGCCGCGCCGCCCTCCACGTTTGTAGGCCCCGGTCACGGCCAGGAAAGCCGTGTTCCAAGTGATCTGCGAGCCTGGGGTCACGTCGTGATAGCGCACGAGCTTGCGGATGCCGGCTAGAAACTTGAGCATGAAGGGCAAGAGGTGGATGTAGCCCTGCTTCATGGCCCCTTCCTGGGAAGAAGACGTCGCGCCACCGGGCATGCCATGCTCGATGACGTCGTAGTCGATGCCCTGGAAATACGGCGCAGTATAGCGGTCGTAGTATGGCATGATCTGTTTGAGCACGAACCCGGTGGTGCGGATCATGTCCTTGTTCAGATTGGTTTTGAGTCCCAGCTCTTCTATATAGGCCGCCGTGGAGAGGACTTCGCCCTGCCCGTACCAGCGCACAGCCGCGCCGATGGCCGTATCCACGATATGCGCTCCGGCCTTGGCCGCTGCAGCCACGGCGGGCACGAAAAGGCCATCGGTGTAATGGCGGTGCGAATGGATGACCAGTTCAGGATAGGCTTTACGGATGGTCGAGACCACTTCGGTCATGAACACGGGCGGGCAGACTCCGGCCATATCCTTGAGGCCAAGAATGATGAGTCGTTCGGCCTTCTTCTTGGAGCAGCCCGCGACCTGGGCCGTCATGTCGATGATCTCCTGCACCGCGCCGAGGTAGTGCTGCACGTCGAAGCCCTTGGCAAAAGACATGGAGATGGCCGGTTCCCAGATGTTCTTCTTTGAGTTCAGGGCCACTTCGGCGAAGGGGCGCATGTTCTCGATGTGATTCAAAAAGTCGAAGCAGCGGATGACATCATAGTGCTCGCAGATCATCTCGCCGGTGCGGCGCATGATGTTGCGCGGCTGCGGCTTGTAGCCGAGCACGTTGGTCGAGCGGATGAGAATCTGCTTTAAGGTCTTGGGGGCGAACTCGTTCCATTCCCGGGCCTCGGTGAACGGGTAGGTCATGTTGGCCAGCATGGCCACATGGAAATGCGCCCCGCCGCCATTCTCCAGAGAGAAGAACCCGCAGTTGTCCAGATACGGCCCGATGATGCGGTCCTCGGCCAGACGGAAGCGGTTGCCGGAGTTGGACTGGGTAATGTCGCGCGTGGTGGTGTCCGAAAAATGGACGTGATCGGAGTCGCGGATGTAGGACAAAATGGCGTCCCGATCGCCGCGCGGGTATGGGTATTCGTAATACTCGGGCTCGATGCCCGGCAGGGACGGCTTGAAGGCGTCCATGCGCTTGCCTTCCCGGGTGCGGTACTCACCAAGCTTCACGTGCGGGTTGTACCCGTGGGCCGAAATCTCGGCCACCAGCCGCGAGAGGCGCACGGCCTCGGACTCCTTGTCCATGTAGATCATGAGTTCCGGCGCGCTGGACACGAACTTGGTGTCATAGTCCCCGGCGCGGAAGCGGGGGTGGGCGATGATCTGACGGTGGAACTGGATGGTGGTCTTGATCCCGCCGATGATGTACTCGCCCAGGGCCCGCTCCATGATACCCAGCACCTTGTTCCACTGCGGCCCGTAGGCGATGAGCAGGGCGGCGGCGGAATCGTACTGGGACGGAAAGTCGTAACCGCCGCACACGCACGAGTCCACGCGCACCCCGGGACCGCCCGGAGACATGTAGCGGGTAAGGCGCCCGGCATTGGGCGAGAAGTCGTTCTGCGGATCCTCGCAATTGATACGGACCTGGATGGCATGGCTCTTTGGCGTGCAGTTGGCGTCGGTCAGGCGCAGCTTGGCCCCGAAGGCCACGGCGATCTGCTCCTCGACAAGGTCGATTCCGTAGCGGCACTCGGTGATGCCGTGCTCGACCTGCAAGCGGGTGTTGACCTCGATGAGATAGGCGCGACCCGTAGCGTCAACCAGAAACTCCACCGTGCACAGGGAGTAGTAGTCCACTGCACGGACCAGCTGGCGGGAATACTCCTTGAGCTGTTCGCGCAGTTCCTCGGTCATGCCCTGCCAGGGCGACGGAGTGATCTCCACCAGCTTCTGGTGGTTGCGTTGTACCGTGCAATCGCGCTCGTCAAAGGCAAATACATTGCCGTACTTGTCGGCGACGACCTGGATCTCGATGTGCCGGATGCCGGTCAGCAGCCGCTCCACATACAGGCGCGGATTGCCGAAGGAAGCCTGGGCCAGGGTCGAGGCCTTGACAAAGGCGTCGGCCAGCTGATCCTCGCTGAAAACTTCGTAGATTCCCCGACCCCCACCGCCGCCCTCGGCCTTGAGCATGACCGGTAGTCCGATCTGGTTGGCCACAGTCTTGGCCTCCTCCACGGAGACCGCCCCTTCGGAGCCCGGCACAACGGGAATTCCGAGCTTCTGCGCCAGAGCGCGGACCTGCACCTTGTTGCCCAGCAGACGCATGGCCTCGGAGGTAGGTCCGATGAAAAGGATGCCGGCGGCGGCGCATTTGGACGGAAAGGAATCGTCCTCGGAGGCAAAGCCCCAGCCGGGGTGGATGGCCGCCACGCCCCTGGCCTTGGCCATGGAGATGATCTTGTCGATGTCCAGATAGGCACGGGAGTTCTCGCCGAGATGCAGAAGTTCCTGAGCGCCGGAGGTGAAGGGAGCTGTTTTGTCCACATCCGTCGCCGTGATCATGGGTATGGCCTGGAAAACTTCCTTGATGGAGCGGACGATTCTGCGTGCGGGGATACCGCGATTGGCCACAAGAATCTTTTTGCCTCGGATCTCCCGGGCCACTTCTTCAAAACTGCGGGGAATTTGTGAACTCATATATATCTCCGTGCCTGTTATATTTGACCTTCCAACCACCCCTCAAGGCGCAGCGAACCGGAGTGCAGGATCTTTCTTTCACCATCGGCGAGAAGGACTACACCGCCATCCGGACCTATCCCCGCATGTGCTCCACAAACCGATGATCGATTGTCGTCAACGCACACCAGGGCCCCGAAATAGGCTAGAACTGTTTCAACTGACTGGGAAAACACCAGCGGGGTCGAGTCAGAAAGTTCAGCACTGTAACGAAGCCGACCAAAATTCACAAGACGCAACCACAGACCAAAAATGGACATTCCGCGCAGAAGCGTCCCCAGGCTTGTCGCGACGCAGGCGCGGTCGTGGCGCAGCTCCGCATCGGCGGGGCATGAGGCGACATTGAGCCCAATTCCGGCCAGCAGCACATCCCCGCGCTCCTCGATGAGGATTCCGCCCATCTTGCGACCGTGAAGCAGAATATCGTTCGGCCATTTGAGCTTCACCGGCACGCCGAGTTCGCCAAGCCCCACGCACAGGGCCCAGCCGACCAGAACGGGTAGCATGCCTTGCCACGGACCGGGGGGCATGGGCAACCGCCAGGCCGCGAACAGATTGCCGGACTCAGAAACCCAGGTCCGCCGCATCTGCCCCCGGCCCGCCCACTGCCGGGTGACCAGGACCGAATCCCAGGGGTCAAGGGCGCCCTGCCCGGCCAGATGCATGGCCACATCCAGGGCCGACGAGCATGGCCCGCAAAGATAGACGCGCTCGTCCGGCGTGGCCGCCCCGGGTTCGCCCGCGCCCAGGATGACCGAAGCGTCTTCGTTGGCCGGAGAAAATGCGTCCGTGACGCCGGAAATCTTGGGAGTCCAGAGAATGGGCATGGGATGGTTACCGTTCAGACGTGATCAGGACTTGCCCTGTTTCTTCTGCATGAGCAGGCGCTTGAGTTCGGACTTGTCGCCCGCACGGTACACCTGCGCGGATTGGGAACGAACTGGCGCGGGACGGGGCGCGGCAGGCCGCGGCGCTTCCGTCCGGGCCTGTTCAGCAGGAGCGACGACGGCGGGCTGCGGTTCAACCGGAGGCGCAGACGGGATCGACGGCGCTGGGGCGGGACGCGGAGGGAGCCCTGGCGACGCTGGCGCGGCGGGGGCGGTACGAGCCGGGACCAGGGGCGCGGCCGGGGGCGCAGGCGCTGCGACCTGCCGGGGCTGAACTGCCGGAGCGGCCACCGGTGCGGGCCGGGGTGCAGGCAGCGAGGGCCGGGCAGCGGCCGGTACGGACGCGGGAGCAGGGGTCTGCGCGTACGTGAACCCTGTAGGCGTCATGGGGGTGGCCCCGGCTACGGGCTGATAAAAGAGGGAGCGCATGTAGCGTTTCGGTTCGAACATGCCCGTCACGCCGGTCAGGGATTCGGTGGAACCGATGATCAGGGACCCGTCGGGCTCAAGCACAGTGGCGATTTTCTCGAAAACGGCCTTTTTGTCCGCAGGGGTGAAATATATTGCCACGTTGCGACAAAAAACGATGTCGAACCTGCCCATCCCGGCAAAAGGCTTCATCAGGTTGAATTTCTTGAAGACCGCCATGGCGCGGATCTCGTCCTTGATCTTCCATCCATCGCCCATGAGCGTGAAGTACTTGTTCAGCGTCTGCGGGGCCAGGCCGCGCTCGATTTCGAATTTGTTGTATTTCCCGTAACTTGCCTTGGTCACGGCGTCATCGGAGATGTCCGTGCCAAGGATCGAGATCTGAAAATTATTCAGATTGCCCAAGGTCTCGCGCAGGGCGATGGCGATGCTGTAAACCTCCTGCCCGGTGGAACAGGCCGCGCTCCAGATGCGCAAGGGCACGGTGCGACCGGGGGACGCTTTGGAGCGCGCGTCAATGAGGTCCGGCAGGATCTTGTGCTTGAAGACTTCAAAGGGCGAAGTATCGCGGAAAAAGAGGGTCTCGTTGGTGGTGATGGCGTTGACGATCTCTTTTTCCATGTTGCCGCTGCGGTCGGATTTGGCCTTGGCGTGCAGATCCATGTAGGAGGAGCACGCGTACTGCTGCATCATGGACCTGAGCCGGGTCTCGATGAGGTAGGTCTTGGTCGAGTCCAGGGCCACGCCACACAGGGCATAGATGTACTTGGAGAAGACGCTGAATTCGTCTGCGGTGATGGTCGTCATTTTGCCGCCACTGTTGCGGTTGGCACAGCTAACGCACCGTGCGGATGATCTCGGAGGCGATCATCTGCAGGGGCGAGACCACATCCACGACACCGGCCTCGACGGCCATTTTGGGCATGCCGTAAACCACGCAGGATTCCTCGTCCTGGCCGATGGTCACGGCTCCAAAGCTTTTCAGCACCTTGAGGCCCAGGGTCCCGTCCCCGCCCATGCCGGTCATGATCACGCCGGTGGACAGGGCTCCGTATTCGCGGGCCACGGAGCGAAACATGTAGTCCACCGCCGGTTTGCAGTTATTCTCGGGCGGATCGTCGGTGACCTGAATGATCTTGGCTCCGCCAGTGCCCGAAGCCACGCGCATGTGCTTGGCGCCCGGGGCGATATAGATGACGTCGGGGCGCACGATCTCATTGTTCTCGGCCTCACGGACCTCGTACTGACACTTGGCGTCCAGGCTCTCGGCCAGGGATTTGGTGAAAACGGGCGGCATGTGCTGAACCACGAATATGGGCACGCCGAGTTTGGGAAGCTGCGGCAGCATCTTGGTCAGGGCATTGGGTCCGCCGGTGGAGATGCCGATGGCCACCGCTTTGGACTTGCCCATGCGCCTGGACGAAGCCAGCACAGCGGGCGCCGCCGGGGCGGGAGCGGGAGCGCCCACGGGTCGCGGCCGCTGCTTGAGAAGAGCTCGAAGCTCCATCCGCTTGGCGTAAACCTTGATCCTCGGACCCAGAGCGCTGCGAAGCAACTGCACGTTTTCCTGCATGACCTGGGCGTCGGGCTTGGTGATAAAATCAAAGGCACCGAGCTCCAGGGCGCGCATGGTGATTTCGCTGCCGCGCTTGGTCAGGGTGGAGAGCATGATCACGCCCACATCCGGATACGTTTTCTGGATCTCTTCCAGAGTTTCCAGTCCGTTCATGATCGGCATTTCCACATCAAGGGTAATGAGGTCCGGCTTGAGGGACGCGATGCGGGTCAATGCGATCTTACCGTTGTTCGCGGTGCCGACCACTTCAACCCCGGGCATCTCGGCGAGAATATCGCCGACCACCTTGCGATACATGATGGTATCGTCCACAACCAGAACACGCAGATTCATCCGGACTCCTAGAGATATGATTAATCGTCGGCCAGCACTTCGCCGACATCCAGCACGGCAATGAGATCCTTGGAGGACTTGAGCACTCCCTGGAAATACTTGCCTTTCAAACCTTTGATGTTGGAAGGGGTCGGCTCCACCGCTTCCCATTTGGAAGTGACCACGTCGGTGATGCGGTCCACCAGCAACCCGATGTTTTCGTCACGGGAATTAACGATGATGATGCGGCTGGTTTCCGTGGTCTTCGACGGCGCGAGACCCAGCTTGCGCCCCAAGTCGATGATGGTCACGATGCGTCCGCGCAGGTTCATGATGCCCAGCACATAGGCCGGTGCCTGCGGCACTTTGGTCATCTCCATCTGCCTGTTCATCTCCTGGATGAGATTGATGTCAATCCCACACAGGGCCGAACCCACATAAAAGCAGGATAGCTGCAAGGCACCCGTCTTCTCTTTGACCTGCTGTTTCATGCACTTCTCCTTGAAAGAGCTCTAGGCATCACTCATACACCGCACATTTTTCTCGAAGCCGCAAAGCGTCCGGGATTTTCCTCTGCGCCAGCGCCCCGATCATCAGGAGGCGTACCGCTTCAACCAATCGTAGATGGACTGCAGGAGCCGCTCCTTGTCCAGTTTGACCTGATAGTCGTCGATGCCCGCAGCTTTGCCGCGCGCAACGTCCTCATCACCGGCCAGGGAGGTCAGGGCGATGATGGGTACAAGGGAAAAGCGCTGGTCCTGCCGGATGCGCCGGGACAATTCGAACCCGTCCATGTTCGGCATCTCGATGTCGGTAACCACGAGATCGTAGCGGCCGGGATCGGCGTTAAGCATGTTCCAGGCCACCACCCCGTCCTCGGCTACATCGATGGAATAGCCGTCATCCTCGATGAACTTTTTGACCTGGTTGCGGAAAAAGTCCGAATCCTCGACCAGCAGCAGGTGCGGAACGCCCACCTCACCTGCGTCATCCGCGATCTCGATGCTCCCGCGCACGGCGAACCAATCGGGCTGAACGGACTGGATGAGCTCATAGATATCGACGATGAGCGTCGTGTTATCGCCGATGACCGCCGAGCCGCTGATTCCGGGCTGCTTGAGGGTGAAGCTGTCGATGGCCACCTGCGCCTCGATGGCGTCCACCGGAGGCTTGGCCAGAAGCCCGATTTCATGACCGGCCATGAGGAAGACGATGACGATGACCTCACCGGAAACATCCAGCATATTGACGTTGGTCGCCTGATCCAGGGAGAAGACGGGCAAAGTCCCGCCCCGGTACTTGATGACCCGGCGGCCGCCGACCTCCTCGATTTCCGCCGCGTCAATGAGCTCCACCCGGGCCACAAGGTCGAGAGGCACGGCGCAGTATTCCTGCGGGGTGTTGCGGAAAACGAAAAGGGAGAGCTTGTCCTGACCGCTGCCGGCCTCGGCTTCCTTGGTCACCTGTTGCTTCTCGCGGGCAATGCTCAGGCTCAGGTCGCCCAGGCGGCCAAGACCGGCAACGTCGAGAATGAGCGCCACGTGGCCGTCGCCCATGATGGTCGCGCCCGCATAACCTTGACAGTCCTTGAAATGCCGCCCCAGGGGCTTGACCACGATTTCCACCGAGTCGTGCAGCTGATCGACCACCAGACCGTAACGGAACTGTCCGGCCGAAACCACCACGAGGTTGACGTCGGCCAGGGTACACCCGGCCTCTTGGACCTCACCGAGGCTCTTCTCGCCGCGCAGGATCTCGCCGACCATCTTCGACGCCTCGCAGGACGACTCATCAAGGCCCAGCACATTGGAAAGATACAGGAGCGGAATGAGCTCGCCGCGCAGCAACAGCACTTCGGCGTCACCCACCAGCTCCACCCGCTCGGTGATCTGGGCCACGGGGATGCGCAGCAGCTCGTCCACATTGACCTGCGGAATGGCGTAACGCTCCTGGCCCACGGACACCAGAAGGCTCGGAATGATGGCAAGGGTCAGAGGCAGTTTGATGCGGATGGTCGTCCCTTTGCCGCGCTCGGTCTCGATATCGACCTGGCCGCCAAGCTGATCCAGATTGGACTTGACCACATCCATGCCCACACCGCGCCCGGAAACGTCGGTGACCTGCTCGGCGGTGGACAGGCCGGGCAGAAAGATGAGGTTGGCCTTTTCCTTGTCGGACATGGACTTGGCCTGGTCCGGCGAGATGAGGCCGCGTGAAAGGGCCTTGGCCACGATCTTGTCGGAATTGAGGCCGCCTCCGTCATCGACAATTTCAATAATGACCTGTCCGGCCTCGTGGTAGGCCTTGAGGACGATGGTGCCCATGGCCGGCTTGCCTGCGGCCACGCGCACATCGGGCATCTCGATGCCATGGTCGGCGGAGTTGCGCACCAGATGAGTCAGCGGATCGCCCAGGCCCTCGATGATGGTCTTGTCCAGCTCAACGTCGTTGCCTTCCAGCTGCAGGTCGATCTCCTTGCCCAGATTGCGGGCCAGGTCACGGACCACGCGCGGAAACTTGTTGAAGATGTTGCCCACCGTCTGCATGCGGGTTAGCATGATGGTTTCCTGCAGCTCGGACGTGACCAGATCGATGCGCTGTCCGGCCACCTCGATCTGGTGAATGGCATTGGATGAAATGGCCTGCATGAGCTGATTGCGGCTTAAGACCAGCTCCCCGGCCAGGTTCATCAGATCCTCCAGCAGGCTGACATGCACGCGCAGGGAATCGGGCTGGGTGATCGGGGACTTGGCCGCCCTGGGGTCCGCCTTGCGGCTTGCGTCATCGTCGGCCAAGGGCTGGGGCTCAGGCTGGGGCGCCGGATTCGAGACCGCGGCCGGGGCAGAGACCGGCGGGGGCGGATTCAACGCCGAAGCCAGGCTCTCCCCGCTGAAGAGTTCGGAAATCAGGGTATCAGTGCGGTCCTCGTCCGGCGTCTGCGGGGTCTGATTCAGAAGCTCGCGGGCGAAATCAACTGCGGGAGCTGGCTGGCGCGAGGGCAGATCGATGTTCAGGGTAGTGATGAACTCGCTGCCCAGGTCCAAAAGCGCGGGCATGATGTCATCCTCGACGATGGAACCAAAAAGCACGAAAAAGGGAATACGATTGGAAAATTCATCGTCCTCCAGGGTCCCGATGGCCTCAAAATCGACTTTGAGATCGAGGATCACACCCGTGGAGTCCATGCCTTTGAGGATATCGAAAACGGTCTTGTTTTTGCGCTGCACATCGTGGATCAGATCGAATTCGAGCAGATACAGATTTTTCCCGCCCTTCTTGTTCTGGAGCAGGTCGAATTCAGCGACTTCAAAAACCAACCGTCCTTTGCCGTCCCGGATCTCGACCCGGCGATCCACCGAAGCCTTCTCTTCGCCTTTGAGGTTGGCCGAAGCCGCCGCAGTCAGGGCCGCGACATGATCGTCGATGTAGGCTTCGTTGCTCTCGGCCACGTTGGTGATCAGGTCGCGCAGCTTGTCGAAGGCCAAAAGGACAATATTGACCACTTCCGGCTCGGGCACGAGCTCACGGTTGCGGACCATGTCCAGAATGTTTTCGATCTTGTGCCCAAGGTCCTTGATCTTGGTCAGCCCCAAAAACCCGGCACCACCCTTGATGGAGTGTGCCGCGCGAAAGACCTTGTTGACCAACTCCACATCGATATCAGCGCCAGCCTGCTCAATGGCCAACAAATCGTTCTCGATGTCCCCGAGGTGCTCGGCGGCTTCTTCCACGTACATTTGGAGAGTTTCGTCATCCATCATCATTGTGCGAACTCCATGTAGATTTCAATTAATGGGGCCGACTCCAATATCTGCGGGTGCCGGTCGCAAGAGCATCGGCGCACCTGGACCCAGAAAATGCCCGCCCGGAAGGGCACGCTTCAGGAGGCTCAACTGCTCCATGATCCTGTGTCCGACAGCGTAAGCAAAACCCTGAGCCCACGTGGATCCGTCAAGAATCCAGGTTCAAATGTTGATCAAGGCGCATCGACTTGAAAAGCTTGACTATATTTTCGGAAGCATTGGCAACGACCAGCTTTCCGCCTATTTTTCTCATGGAGTTATGGGTGGCGATGACCACTCCGATGCCGATGGAATCCATCAAGGCCGCCCCGGTGAGATCGAGCCGCAGCTCCGCAGGCGACTCGGCGAGCACCGTGCCCAGTTCCTGCTTGAACCCCGGAACCATGGTGGACACCAGGTCCTGCCCCGGGGTGATGGTGACAGTGCGTCCTTCGCGGAGAATAGCAGACATAGGTTACTCCTTGAAACAATAATCATGACCAAGACGATCTTCTTACACAGGGATCCGTACGATATCAATCTACATGACTGGGGATATTTTGCAACAAATTCTGATCGTTGCTCCCAAATTTCCGTATTCCAACACAGACTGTCCGAATAATGTCATACACGGCGGGCTCAATAGGCGCCTTTGCCGCAGCAAAAAAAATCCGCCGTACTCTTGTCAATGTTCTGAATTTCTGAAAAATAAAAATACCTTGTCCGCTGCCTTCGAAAAGACGTAAACGAACCACTACCCATAATCCAAAACAAATAGTCCCGATGATTGCAAAACCGACCGCCCTTGAGCCAAGCCTTATCCCGGACAAGACCAGCATCCTGCTGGTCGAGGACAACGCTATTGTCGCCTTCGACATGCAGCAACGATTGCAAAAACTCGGTTACCATGTCCAGGGCACCGTCGCCTCCGGCGAGGAGGCCATTAAGGCCGTATCCAGGCGGGCACCCTCGCTCATCCTCATGGATATCTTCCTTGACGGAAAGATCGACGGCATCGAGGCGGCCAAGGCCATCCTTGAAAATGCGCAGATCCCCATCATCTTCCTCACCGGTCATGATGACGAACAGACCCTGAACCGCGCCAAGATCACCGAAACCTTTGGCTACATCATCAAGCCCGCCGAATCCCGCGACCTGCACGTGGCCATTGAAATCGCCCTTTACAAACACGCCGCGGCCCAGGCCCTGCAAAAAAGCGAACAGCAGTACAGGCTGCTGTTTGACTCCATGCTCAACGGCTTCGCCCTGCACGAAGTAGTGCTCAGCGACGCCGGTCGCCCGGCGGACCTCCTTTTCCTGGACGTCAATCCGGCCTTTGCCAGTTTCTTCGACCTGCCCGCAAAAGACATCATCGGACGCAGCCTGCGCCAGCTTTCGGACAGGGTCGAACCCTACTGGATAGACGTTCTTTCCAAGACCGCCATGAGCCGCGAGTCGATCCGCTTCGACAGCTTCGCGGGCTTCGTGGACAAGCATTTCTCCGTTGTCGCGTTCAGCCCTCAGCCACGCCAGGTGGCTGCCATATTCGAAGACACCACCAGGCGCAAGGACGCCGAGAAACACCTGCAGCACCGCACCTTCCACGACGCCCTGACCAACCTTCCCAACCGCGCCCTGTGCCTGGACCGCATCAAGCAGGCCATGGAGCGCAGCCAGGTGCGCGAGGATTACCTTTTTGCCGTGGTGCAGGTGGACATAGATCGTTTCAAGGATGTCAACGACAGTCTCGGCCATCTGGTCGGCGACCAGCTGCTCCAGTCTGTCGGCAGGATATTGCTCGAAACGGTGTCGGCCATCGACACCGTGTCCCGGCTCGGGGATGACGAATTCGTAGTGCTGCTGGAGGAATTGCCCTCCAAGAAGACCGGCGCGGCAACCATCAAGAAAATAAAGGCCGCCCTGAACGACAACCTGGACATTGAGAACCACTCCATTCACATCAGCGCCTGCCTGGGCGCCCTCTTCGGGCCCAACGACTACCATTCGCCCGAAAATTATCTGCAGGGTGCCAACATCGCCTTGCGCCATGCTCAGGAGCAAGGCCTCGATCAACTGCGTTTCTACGCCACGGAGATGCAGGACAAGGCCCTCAAAAAACTGGATACCGAGACGCGGCTACGCAACGCCATCCGCGAAAACGAATTTCATCTCGCCCTGCAGCCCATCTTTTTCATCGGCCAGAGCCCGATTTTGAGCGGCTTCGAAGCCCTGCTGCGCTGGAAGCCCAAGGACAAGGGCTGGGTGCCGCCCAGTGAATTCATCCCCATCGCGGAACAGACCGGGCTCATTCTGCCCATCGGACAGTGGGTGCTTGAACAGTCATGCAAGGTGCTGAGCTCCTGGGCCGAAAAATATCCCGGCAACGAGCTGAGCATTTCCGTCAATCTGTCCGCGCGACAGTTCTCAAGTCCCGATCTGGTGCAGAACCTTTTCGACTGCCTGCGCCTCAACCGTGTCAATCCCTCGCAGATCAAGCTCGAAATCACGGAAAGCGACGTCATGACCAATCCCGAAGCCACCATCCAGAAACTGCGCCTCATGAAAGAGCTGGGGGTGGCCATCCTGGTCGATGATTTTGGCACCGGCTACTCATCCATGAGCTACCTGCAGCGCTTCCCCATCGACACCCTCAAGATCGATCGCAGTTTCGTGACCCAGCTCGACAAGCACGCCAACCGCGTCATCGTGCGCACTATCGTCAACCTGGCGCACAGCCTGGGTTTGTCCGTGGTGGCCGAAGGCATCGAGACCGAGCCCCAGTATCTCGCGCTGCGGGAAATGGGCTGCGAATTTGCCCAGGGCTACCATTTCTCAAGGCCCATCCTGCCCGATCAGGTCGACGAATTCATCGCCCTGCACCTCAAAAAATAAGGGCGCTTCCGTTTTCGATACGGCAGCGCCCTTGCTCGCGTTCTTCCCGCGTAAAACAACTATCCCTTGGCCAGAATGCTCTTGGCCGGGATGAGTCCTGTGGCGGCGGCGGAAACAATGTTCCCGGCCACACCCGGCCCGTCGCCGGCCACGAACAGGCCCTTGATGGCCGTCTCCAGATTCTCGTCGCACTCCACTTGGGTGGCGAAAAACTTGATTTCCGGCGCGTACAGGAGCGTCTCGTCGTTGGCCACGCCCGGCACGACCTGATTGAGTTTTTCAAGCCCCTCCACCAGGTTGGTCAGGATGCGCTCGGGCAGGGCCATGGCGATGTCGCCGCAGACCACCTTCTTGAGCGTCGGTTCGATGTAGCTGTTGCGGATGCGGTTCCAGGTGGAGCGACGACCGCGCTTTAAGTCTCCAAAGCGCTGCAGGATGGGCTTGCCCCCGCCGATGAGCGTGGCCAGGCGGCCGATGGACTCGCCGTAGGCCTGGTTGTCGGTCACCGGTTCATTCAGGACGACCTTGGACAGAAAGGCGAAGTTGGTGTTCTCGCTTTTTTTGTCCATGTAGGCGTGGCCGTTGACGCAGACGAAATCCTGGTAATTTTCCTGCGCGATGAACCCGCCGTAATTGGTGCAAAAGGTGCGGGTCAGGTCATCGTACTTGGAGGTACGGATAAAGAAAGTCGGGTCGTAGATGATGGAGCACAGGTCCTGCATGATCTCGTTGTGGACCTCCACGCGCACGCCGACCTCGATGCCGCGCTGGGTCACTTCCAGCCCGTGGCGCTGCACAAGCTGCCCGACCCACTCCGCCCCCACCCGGCCCGGGGCGAGAATGACGCTTTTCGCCAGGTACTCGCCTTTGGCCGTGGTCACGCCGCGCACCTGGCCGTCCTTTACCAGGATGTCGACCACCTCTTCCTTGACGCGCACGGTCACGCCCTTGGACTTGATGTATTCGACCATGCCGGTGATATGGCCGGGCAGGTTGTCGCTGCCGAGGTGCTTCTGCTTGATGACCAGAAGATCGATGCCGAACTTCCTGGCCTCCTTGCGGATGGAGCGGGCCTCGTCGATGTTGGTCGGGTAAACCTTGCCGTCCATGTTGAAACGGTTGAAGATGCCTTCGGTCTCGTCGATGAGCGCCGTGGCCTTGCCCAGGCTCATGAACTGGGTCAGATCGGTCTTGCCCAGCTTGGGGATGAAGTTCAGCTTGCCGTCGGAAAAGAGCCCGGCCCCGCCCATGCCCGAGAGGATGTTGCAGGGCTTGCAGTGGATGCAATCCTGCTCCCCGGTCATGGGACAATTGCGGATCAGGGAATCACGGCCCTTCTCGATGAGGAGCACGTCAAGGCTGGAGTGTTCAGCCAGATAGAAGGCCGCGAACAGACCCGCCGGGCCGCCGCCGACAATGATCACATCATGGATTTTCTTGGGCATGACTACTTTCCTTCAGATTTCTTCTTGCGCGCGGACGTGGTGTGGCGCTTCTGGGCGCAAAGTTCGATCTTGCGCAAGCGGATGTTCTGCGGGGTGATCTCGACCATTTCGTCGTCGCGGATGAAGTTGAGTGCCATTTCCAGCGTCATGGGCAGCACGGGAGTGAGGATGATGGCCTCATCCTTGCCCGAGGCGCGCATGTTGGTCAGCTTCTTTTCCTTGCACGGGTTCACGTCAATGTCGTTGTCGCGGTTATGTTCGCCGACGATCATGCCCTCGTAGACCGCGTCGCCGGGCCGGATGAACATGCGCCCGCGCGGATCCAGATTGAAGATGGCGTAGGGCACGGCCTGGCCCTGGCGGTCGGAGACGATGGAACCCGAGAAGCGGGTTGGAAAATCACCGCGATACTCTCCGTAGCCGTCGAACAGGGAGTTCATGATGCCCGTGCCCTTGGTGTCGGTCAGAAACTCGTCCCGGTAGCCGATGAGCGCTCGCGAAGGCACGGAAAATTCCATGCGCACGCGGCCCCCGCCGTTGTTGACCAGGTTCAGGAGCTTGCCGCGACGCATGGACAGTTTCTCCGTGACCACGCCCATGAAGGCCTCATCGCAGTCGACGTAGACGTGCTCCATGGGTTCCAGGAGCTTGCCGCCGTCCTTCTTGTAAATGACTTCGGGCCGCCCCACGCCCAGCTCGAACCCTTCACGGCGCATGGTTTCGATGATGATGGCCAACTGGAATTCACCACGGCCCTTGACGACCATGGAGTCCTTGTCCTCACTCTCCTCGACCTCGATGGCCACGTTGGTCAGGGCCTCCTTCTCCAGGCGGTCCTTGATCTTGCGCGACTGCACGATCTTGCCTTCGCGCCCGGCAAAGGGGGAGGTGTTGATGGTGAAGCGCATGGATACGGTGGGTTCGTCCACATCGAGGCGCTTCAGGCGCACCGGAAATTCCTTCAGACAGATGGTGTCGCCGATGCTGACCTTGCTTAGGCCCGCCAGGACCACAATATCGCCCATTTCGACAACTGCCTGGTCCTTGAGCTGCATGCCCTCGTAAGCCTGAACCTTGTTCGGGCGAAAGGCGAGCTGGTCATTTTCGCCCATGCACAGCAGATCGACCTTTTCCTGGAGCACCCCGGCCTTGATCTTGCCGATGACCAGGCGGCCCAGATAGTCTGAGTAGCCGAGGTCGGAGACGAGCATCTGGAAAGGCGCTTCAGGGTCGAAACGCGGACCGGAGATGCGTTCGAGGATCAGGTCGAAGAGACAGGACAGATCCTTGCCCGGCTCTTCCAGCACAGGGGAAGCCACTCCGTCGCGACCGATGGCATAGAGCACGGGAAATTCAAGCTGATCTTCGTCAGCCCCGAGGTCGATGAACAGGTCGTAGACCTCGTCCAGCACTTCCTGGGGACGGGCGTCGGCGCGGTCGATCTTGTTGACGACCACAAGGATGGGCAGACTCGCGTCCAGCGCTTTTTTGAGCACAAAACGGGTCTGGGGCAGCGGGCCTTCGGAGGAGTCCACCAGCAGCACCGCACCGTCGACCATGGACAGGGCGCGCTCCACTTCCCCGCCGAAATCGGCGTGGCCGGGGGTATCGACGATGTTGATCTTCACGCCCTTCCAGCGCACGGAACAGTTTTTCGCCGCGATGGTGATGCCGCGTTCCCGTTCCAGATCCATGGAATCCATGACGCGGTCGTCCATGGCCTGATTGTCCCGGAAGACTCCGGATTGCCGGAACATGACGTCGACCAGGGTGGTCTTGCCATGGTCAACGTGCGCGATGATTGCGATATTTCTGATCTTGTCGTTAATTTGCTTGCTGGGCATGTTTTCCTCGTAGAGCATAAAAAACGGCTTCCTTGACTGAAGCCGACGTGGAGACGACCGTACGTCACACGACGCACGACACTATTTTTCCATTACGCCTACCTTTTGTACGGCGTCAAGAAGGAAAGAAACGGAAAAACGGATCTTTTCGAAGGCGCGAATTCGGACAGAAGGCCTGCGCAGGCCGCATGGCAAGAAAAAGGCCGTGCTTACTTGAAAATCCCGCAGCGCATGTTGCGAATGGCATCCTTGAACTGGATCTCGACAGTGCAGGGCTTCATGGCTTTTAAAACATAGCCCAGACCGAAAGACGGATGCTCGATGACATCACCCACCCCAAACGTCCGTTCCATGGAATACTGTAGGGGCTTGGCACAAGGGGAAACCATCTTTTCCCACTGTTCAGCCAGGGCCTGGGCCTGTCTGGTGGACGCCAGGGCAGCCTTCTTGGGACGCGGCGCGGCGGGCTTCTTGACCTTGGGCTCGGCCTTGGGAGAAACAAAGGCATGCCTGGCCTTGCAGACCTTGCACTCGACCTTGGAAATCTTCTCGCCGACCATGACTACCACATAGTGATCGGTCACGGTCTTGCATTTCTTGCACTGGGATTCAACGGAACTGCCTGCTTCTATTTGATGTTCTGTCATGAACACTCCTTCAATAAACGGTGCGGAAAAAAAAGCCACAAGGGAAAAACCTTGTGGCATGTTCTCTATTTGAAGATCCTACCCGCTTACCGCGCGAGAGGCAATGGCCGAGTTTGGGTCATTCTTCACCCTCACAGTGCACGGTCAGCGTCCATAATTTCCCCACTGGACTTTTGCCGTGCGCCTTTGTAGCCACCACCCCCATGACCCCCGCCATCAACGCCGCCAAGAAAGCCCGCATCGCTTTTGTCGTACGCGAGTACGCCCATGATCCGTCATGCACGTCCTACGGGCTGGAAGCTGCCGAGAAACTGGGCGCTGATCCTGCTCGGGTTTTCAAGACCCTGGTCGCGGACCTCGGCGGCGAACTGGTAGTGGCCGTCATCCCCGTTTCGGCCATGCTCGGCATGAAACTTCTGGCCAAGGCCGCCGGGGCCAAGAAGGCGGCCATGGCCGAAGCGGCCCTGGTGGAGCGGACCACCGGCTACATCCTGGGTGGGGTCAGCCCTCTGGGCCAGAAAAAGCGGCTGCGGACATTCGTCGACGCCTCGGCCCAACCCCACCCCACCATCCTGGTCAGCGGCGGGCGTCGCGGCCTGGACATCGAAATCGCTCCGTTGGATCTCGCGCGTATGACCGCCGCCACATTTGCCCCGCTCGTGCAATAACGGCTCATCCCGCCGCAATCTGGGGCAGCTTTAGACTTGTGTACAAGCCCATGAACACAAATCCGATGCTGAGCGGGCGGCGCCACACATTTTTGTCATACATTTCTGTCTCTTGACATGGTTCCCGTTCTGAGGCTTAAAGTCGGAGCATTGATCCGTGTATAACGCAAGAACACGTCGAGGCGTCATGGCTTACATATACGGCAGCGCGGCTCAAGGCAGCGTCAGATCCCGGCGCAAGGACATCCTGCTGCGTCTGGTCCTGCCCCTGCTCTTTGTCCTGATCCTGGCTGGGGTCGCCCTGTACGCGTTCAAACAGGAACAGCATTGGCTCACCGCCATTTTTGCCGTGTTTTTCGTCGCGTCCATCCTGCGCTTCGAAGAGCTCGGCCTGACCGTATCGCACTATCTCTCCCATTCGCAGACAAACGCTCGGGCTGGGCAGGTCGTGGCCAAGGCTCTGGAACATCTGCCGAACGAGTATCATGTCTTTCACGACCTGCATTTCGATGGAGGCCGCATCGACCATGCCGTCATCGGTCCCAACGGACTCTTCCTGATCAGAACCAGCAGCCATCTCGGCAACATCTCGGCCTCAGGCGAGTCTCTGCGCCTCAACGGCTGGCCGTTCCTCCTGGACCTGCTGACCGGGTGCTGGAACCAGACCCAGAAACTGACCAAGCACCTTGGGCTGCATTACTCGGGCGGGCTTCGGCCCTGTCCGGTGCTGTGCTTCAGCCGGGCCAGCGTCGGGATCATGGGCCCCGTGCGCGGAGCCCTGGTGGTGGAGGCCGGAAATCTGGCGCAGGCCATCCTGGGCCATGAGGATTCCCTGCTCACCGACAAGATGCTCCTGCTGACCGACAAATTCTCGGAACTGGTCAGCGTCAAAACCAAGAACCCAGTTTGCACAAAGGACGAATCACAGGCCTGCTTCGCCACTCCGCAATCCTTCCCGCCAAAGTCGAACCTGCCGGTCTGCGCCAAATGCGACCACCAGGCGACCGAGCAAGAATTCGAACTTTTCCCTGGCGAGTGCCCCAAATGCGGACGCCTGTATTCCTTTGTTCCCGATGAGTCGTCGGAAACTCTGGATGCCAGGCGGCTAAAAACCGCCTGGAGGCCGACCATCCCGCAACTTTCCATGACCGTGCTGCTCATCGCCGGATGCGCGGGATACATTGCGCACCGGCAAGGCTTCCTGGCTGAGGATCAGTTCTCCTCATCCGGAACCGCGCAGACGCCTCCTGTCATCGCCACGGCGGAAACTGCCGTGGGCAACGCAAGTACCTCCCCCGAGGTGAAAACCGTAAGGGAGAACGCGCAGCAGGCTTCCCTTGCCCTGGCGACCGGTGACGATGCGGTCCCCCTGCCCACTTCCCTGCCCGGGGGCACTGCCGAACCAGTTCTGCCCGTATCCGATGCCAATGCATCGGCTACCGCCGGGGAAAGCGTGGGCGCGGGCTTAGGCGACATTGCTGTCGTGTCAAACGACGGCGGAGACGGGCAGAATTCGACCATGACCGAAAAGGAAGATGCGGCTGTCCGGGCGGCGGCCTCCCCAAAGGCTGTTGAAGGCGCAAGTAAAGTCCCCGCTGAATCTTTCGCTCACGGCAGGCTTTCCGTGACCTCCGCCCGTCCCCTGATCATGTGGCTCAGGCACCAGCAGACTTACAAGGAATTTGGCCCGTACGAGGTCGGCGCGGGCAGGGTAAGCGAGATCATGTTGCCCAAGGGCTTTTACAATGTGGTGTATCTGGAAAACGGGAAGCGCAGGCAAACGACCATGAGCTTTCTGAGCGATCAGGGTCGGCTCGAATTCTAAGGCGCAGAAGGCCGCGACGCTGGGCGAAAATCTGGATGGATGCTACCGGCAGGAAACCGGATGAAAAGAAAAAGGGTCAGGAACGTCTCGGCGTTTCCTGACCCTTTCTTTAGTAGGCACGGACAAGTCAGATGATTCTCTCCCGGATCTTGGTGACCACGATCTCGGCCAGGATGACTACGGTAAAGATGCACAGCAGAATGAGCGAAACATGGGTCCAGCGGAACAGGTTGATGGCCGTGTCCAGGGCCATGCCTATGCCGCCGGCGCCGACAAGGCCGATGACCGCCGACTCGCGCACGTTGATGTCCCACCGAAACAGGGTGATGCCCCAGAAGGCCGGGGAAACCTGGGGCCAGTAGGCCTTAAGGAAAATGCTCGGCCACGGGGCCCCGGCCGCCTTCAGGGCTTCCACTGGTCCCTTGTTGCATTCTTCCAGGGCCTCGCCCAGAAGCTTGCCGCAAAAGCCGATGGATCTGAAGCCGATGGCGATGGTTCCGGCCAGCGCGCCCGGGCCGAAGACCGCCACGAACAGGATCGCCCAAACGAGGGTGTTCACCGAACGCGAGGACACAAGGATAAGCCGGGCCAGCCAGTTCAGGATCGGCACGGGGGTGATGTTCTTGGCCGCCAGGAGCGCTACGGGCAGGGACAGGATCAGGGCGAGGATCGTTCCCATGCCTGCAATGTGCATGCTCTCCACAAGGGCCTCGTGCACGCCGCCCTTGTAATGGGCAATGTCCGGCGGCCACATTCTGGTGAACATATCCGCCATCTGGGTCGGAGCATCGTACAGGAATTCAGGGACAATCTGCACCGTGCGCAGGGACACGACCAGAGCGAGGACAACGGCAAGATAAATCGTAAACCTGGCCAGGCGCTGGGCCGGGGTGAAACGTTCCCAGATGCGGCTATTCATTGAACACTGCCTTGACTATGGATGCAAGATACTCTCCGAGCATGACGAGGGCGATGATGGAGATGAGGATGGCGGCCAGAAAGTCGTAATCGAAACGCTGGAAAGCCGCAAACAGGGTTCCGCCGATGCCGCCCGCGCCGACAATGCCAACCATGGTCGAGTTGCGGATATTGGCGTCAAACTGGTACGTGGCGAATCCGATGAACCGGTTCAGCACCTGCGGCAGCACGGCGTAGAGAATGACACTCATGAACGGAGCCCCGGCGGCCCGACAGGCTTCCACCGGCTTGAGGGAAATCTCCTCGATGGCCTCGGCAAAAAGCTTGCCGATGAACCCGATGGACGCGAAAATCAGGGTCAGGATGCCCGCCAAAGGTCCGAATCCCACCGCCTTCACAAAGAGAATGGCAAAGATGACCGGATGAAACGACCGGCAGATGGCAATGAGAATCCGCGCCGGCCAGGTTGCCCAGGCTGGCATCAGGTTACGCGCCGCGGCCAGGCCGATGGGCAGGGACAGGACGACCCCGAAAGCTGAGGCAATAACCGCGATTTCCAGTGTTTCCAAAAGATTGTTCAGCAAGAGCTGCCAGCGCGCGAAGCTTGGCGGAATCATGCTGCCCAGAAATTCGGCACCGTTCTCCAGCCCGATGACAAAACGATCCCAGGTGATTTCCAGAGACCAAATCGCCACGACGCAATACGCAGCCACTGCCAGCCAGCCTATCCGCGCGGCCCAGTTGGGCTTGAAAGCTCTTCTGGTTTCGGCGGCGCTCATGACAGCCAACCCTCGCCACCGTAGATCTGCTTGAGATGATGGTCGGACAGCTCCGCAGGCGGGCCATCAAAGACGATGCTCCCCATCGACATGCCAATGACCCGGTCGGCAAAGCGCTTGGCCAGATTGACGTCATGGATGTTGATCAGCACCGGAATGTCGTGTGCCTTGGAAAAATCGTTCAAAAGCTCCATGATCTCGACGGAAGTCTTGGGATCAAGGGATGAGGTAGGCTCGTCGGCCATGATCACATCCGGGTTCTGCATCACGGCCCGGGCAATGCCCACGCGCTGACGCTGCCCGCCAGACAGGGCATCGGCTCGCTCCGTGGCGAAATCGGTCAGGCCGACCATGTCGAGGAGCTCGAAGGCCCGGTCGATGTCGTGCTGTTCGAACTTGCGCAGCCAGGCCCGCCAGACTGGCACGAACCCGAGCCTGCCGCAGAGCACGTTCTCGATGACCGAGAGGCGCTCCACAAGGTTGAATTCCTGGAAAACCATGCCCACATGATGCCGAGCCAGGCGCAGATTCCGGCCGGAGAGCCGCGTTATCTCGTGCCCGGCGACGGTGATGGTGCCGCTGGTAGGGTCGATGAGGCGGTTGATGCAGCGCAGGAGCGTGCTCTTGCCCGTTCCGGAGGGGCCGATGATGGCCACCGTGGAACGACCCCGGACCTCGAAGGAAATGTTTTTGAGCACCGGCTTGCCCGGTACGTAAGCCTTGACCAGATCCTTTACGATCAGGGAACGGGAGGTTTCCCCCCCGTTCCCGTTATTGCTTGATGACGTCACGATACTGCCTTGTTCTGAGTTACTACTGCTTGGCCTTCTTTTCCGCGTCTTCCTTTTCCTTGGCGATCATGGCCTTCAGGCCATCTTCATTATAGCTCGCGCCCGTGGCTTCGGCTATCTCGCGGATGACGGCCCAGTCGTCCTTGTAGGTAATGGGGAAGAAACGGTCCGCGCCGTCAAAGGCTTTTACCATCTCTTCGGTGTAGCGATAGGAAAAGAAAGCTTCCTTGATCTTCTCCACCAGATCCGGGCACAGCTGGCTGGAATACCCGAAAGAGGATGTGGGGAAGCGCTGGCTGGTGTAGATGATACGCACCGCATCCGCATCGATGCGACCGGCGCGCACCATGCGATCGTACACGTCGGAGGCCACGGGGGCCGCATCATAGTCGCCGTGTACAACGCCCAGCGCGGACTGGTCGTGCTTGCCGGAGTAAACAACGGTGTAGTCCTCATCGGGCACGAGTCCCAGGGCGGGGAACAGGGCGCGGGGGGCCAGGTTGCCGGAATTGGACGAGGGGGAGACGTGCGCGACTTTCTTGCCCTTGAGGTCGGCCATGGTCTGGTAGGGACTGTCCTTCTTTACCAGCATGATCAGGTTGTAGCCCTGAAATTCCTTTTCATCGCCCTTGACGGCGATGGGCACGTAGCCGGCCAGATTCACCGCAAAGCCGGTGGGGCCGGTGGAGAAGCCGGCGATATGCAGACGGCCGGAACGCATGGCCTCGACCTGGGCCGAGTTGGAGTGCACGGTGTAGTAGATGACGTCCTTGCCTGTGACCTTCTTCATGTGCGCCTGAAAATCAGAAAACAGGTCCTGATACACGGCAGGGTCTTCCACCGGAGTGTAGGTGAAAACCAGGGTCGAAGGATCTTTGCAGTTACCGGCAGGCGCGTTATCAGCGACCAGATCCTGATCATTGTCACAATACATGGTGTCCAGCAGGCCACGGTTGGTGCACTCATCCGCGTAACCCGGAACAGCGACGGCCAGGAGCAGCACTGCGGCCAAAAAGCCCAAGAAACCCTTCATCATGATCATCTCCTTGTTATAATGTTGTTTTTCACGGCACGGCCAGCGCGCCGTCCAACTCAAGGCAAAGCCGCCGAGCACAGCGGCCCTTACCGGCGCAACGACGAAGAGCATCTGTTTTGTCGCCTTCGCAGCAAAGAGCCTACATTCGGGAATGTGTCGGGTTTGTCACAATACGGCAACAGGCCGGTGGCTAACTGAAAGCGCCAGCCAGACCATTTCATCCTCGTCATATTCCGTACCGGGAAAGGATAACCGAAGAGTATTTTCAGCGCAATGTGAACTGGCGTCGATCAAGCATGTTCCGAAAAAAAAAAAGGCCTTCGGTTACGTCCCCGAAAGCCCCCGTGAAGACCAGGCCTAAGCCCTTCTACTTGCGGAGCATCCCCGCCAGCAGGCGCAGATGCGAGCGCTCCTCGTCGATGCATGCCTGAACGTGCTTCTTTTCCCCGTCAGGCACGAATTCGCGCATCTCCAGGAAAAACATGATCGTATCCTTTTCAAAACCGATGGCCGTTTCAAGGGCTTCTTTGGATGTGCCCATGAAGGTCTTGAGATGGTCCACGTCGCCAAGCCGGAACAGGGTGTGGGAGTCGAGCAGATACTTCAGGTAATCCACGTACTCGTCCTCTTCGGCCCAGGCCGGAAGCTCGACCTGTCCGACCCGTTCGTAGAGCTTGCGGAAGATCTCGCGATGCTTGGTCTCTTCGCCCGCCAAAAACGTAAAGAGCTTTTTGAGCTTGGGATCGGTGGTCATATCCACCAGCCGATTATAGAAAACCTCGCCACGGGTTTCGACTTCCTGGGCGGCCAGGAGGATGTCGGTAGCCTTGAATATTCCTGCCATAAAGCCTCCTACCATGCTGTGCAAAAACGGCGCTCTGCTTCGTCCTCGCATCTCACCATTTTTGGACAGCCTGGATATTTGTAATTTTCAACAATCAGCTACAGTTCCGAGGGCAGCTCTTTGAGCTGGGCATAAGTGAAGACGGGTCCGTCCATGCACACGTATTTCGTGCCGATGTTGCAGCGTCCGCAAATGCCCACGCCGCATTTCATGCGCTTTTCGAGGGTGGTGAGGATGTTTTCGTCCTCAAAACCCAGCTTCTTCAAAGCCTGCAGGGTGAATTTGATCATGATCGGCGGACCGCAGGTAATGGCCACCGTGTTCTTGGGCTTGGGATTTATCTCCAGCAGCACGTTGGGGATAAGACCGACCTTGTGTTCCCAGCCGTCGGACGGGTTGTCGATGGTCAGCACGGTGTTCACGTCCTTGCGGCTCGTCCACTCCGGCAGCTCGGCCTTGTAGGTCAGGTCGGCGGGGCTGCGCGCACCGTAAAGGAGCGTTATGTCTTTGTAATCTTTACGGTTATCGAGCATATAGGTGAACAGGGTCCGCAGCGGGGCCATGCCGATGCCGCCGCCGATAAAGACGATGTTCTTGCCCTTAAGGTCCTCCAGCGGGAAGGAGTTGCCCAGAGGGGCGCGTACGCCGATCTGGTCGCCGGGCTGGAGCTGATGCAGACGGCTGGTGACCTCGCCCACGCGCATGACGCTGAACTGCAGGTAGTCCTTGCGGGTCGGGGAGGAGTTGATGACAAAGGTCGACTCACCCGCGCCGAAGACCGAGAGCTGCCCGACCTGTCCGGGCCGGAAAGTGAAGGCCTTCATGCGCTCTTCGTTGTTGATGACGACGCGGAAGGTCTTGATATTGTGCGTCTCCTGGATCACTTCGACAATGGTGGCCATGTCCGGGAGATAGGGATTGGCATTCATTCGGAGTACTCCTGTGCTGCTTTCACGATCTGCCGGATATCGACTCCGGCGGGGCACTGCTTGATGCACCGGCCGCACCCGCAACAGGCCATGACGCCGCCGTGCAGGTCAGGGTAATAGCTGAACTTGTGCCCGATGCGGTTTTTGAGGCGATGGGCCTTGGTCGGCCGGGGGTTGTGGCCGCTGCCTTCAAGGGTGAAGGTGTGGGACATGCAGTTGTCCCAGGTCCGGATGCGGCGGCTCTCAAGACCCTGGTCGTCATCGGTGATGTTGAAGCAGTAGCAGGTCGGACACATGTAGGTGCAGGCCCCGCAGGAGATGCACTTGGCCGACTGGGCGGCCCAGAAGTCCAAGTCGTCGAAGCGGGCCAATAGTTTTGCCGGGGCGGAGACGTAATCGTGGGCTTCGCCCATCATCTCGCGCGCCTTCTCGTTCTTGGCGTCGGCCTCCTTGCCTTTTGCCCCCGCGTCCGCGAACAGGGCGGACTTCAGGATTTCCTCACCGGCCTCGGTCACGGAACGCGCCACGTACCCATCGCCGACCAGGGTCAGGAGCACGTCGGAACCGTCCGGGTCCGCCGGACCGCTGCCCACGCTGTGGCAGAAACAGGTCGTCTCGGGCCGGTCGCAGGCCAGGGAGACGAAGACCGTGTTGTCCCGGCGCAGGATGAAGTACGGGTCTTTGGTCGTATCCGTCTCGTAGACGGGGTTGAAGATCAGCTTGCCGCGCGCACCGCACGGACGGCAGCCGATGACCACGCTCTTACCCTGGGGCAGAGTCTCGGTGATCACGGGCTTCTTCTCCGGGATCTCGCTCTTGACCGTCAGCAGAGTCTCGGTCTGCGGAAAGGTCGCGGCCTTGGGCGACACCGCCGCCATGCGCGAATGCAGGTCAAGGGCCATGCCCGGCTGGAAGCGGCGAAAGGTCACGGTGCCGCAGGTGGCCACCGGCGCGAGCACGCGGTGGGTGGCGGCCAGCTCCTCGGCCAGACGGGTGAGGTTTTCTTTTGTGATGAATCGTTCCATTACCAGCCTCTCTCGTTGATGCGCTCTTCCTGGACCTTGAAGGTCAAGAGGGGCGGAGTCTGATCCAGGACCTTGCCGGCCTGCATCTCAAACACGTCCTTGACCTGCCTGTTCATGTAGCGCCGCAGCAACATGAGCGGAATGTCCACCGGACAGGCCCGCTCGCACTCGCCGCACTCGGTGCAGCGCCCGGCCAGATGAGACACGTGCACCATCTGGAACATCATGTTCTCGGCCGGGGAGTTGTCCTGACTGAGCCACAAGGGGTCGCGGCTGGTCGCTATGCAATGGTCACGGCAGACACACATGGGGCAGGCGTTGCGGCAGGCGTAACAGCGAATGCAGCGGCTCATGGTCTCCTGCCAGAAGGCGAACTTCTCGGCATCGCTTTTGGCCTCGAACTCGTCCTGACAGGCGAGGCTCGCGGCCGGGGCCGGAGTGTGCGGCGTGCCGATGAGCACGTCGGAGACAATGGCGTCCGGGGTGTCGCAGATCAGACACTTGTCGGCCAGCACGTCGGAGAGCCTTAAGGTCGCGGCCTGACCGGCCACGGTGACCTTGAGGTCGCTCGCGCCGATTTCCACGGATTCAACAAATCCCGGATCGGCGGGAAGAGCCGCGCGGATCTTGCGCTGGCTGACCACCCCGTCGCAACAGAGGCCGAAGATGACCACGTCGTCACGGTTGATGAGTTTTTCATTCAAAAGCTGGATCACGCTGCGGCTATCGCAGCCCTTGACCACCACTCCCACTTTCTTGCCCTTGAACCCGGTCAGATAGGTGACCAGATTGTGCACGGCCAGGGGGCCTATGATGAGCCGGTCCAGGTCCGCTTCGGAGCGGATGAAAAGCGGCGTGGCGTGGAGCGAGTCATAACCCTGCTCCCAGCCGATGACGCATTCAAGTTCGCCCAGACGGCCCTTGATGGCATTTTTAAGATCATCCAATTGGGACATATGTCCTCCTGTATTGCGAATCTAACCGTGACACGGGCAAGCCTGCCCCTGGCCAGCCTGCACGGCCAGCGCGTTCCAGTCGGCCTCGGACGCCGGGTTGAAGGTCGGCGCGGGGCCGAACTCATGCACGCGGCGCGTGAATTCCGTGACCACATGCTGCCAGCGCTGCCCTTCCGAGGCCGAAACCCAGGTGTATTCGAAACGCCGCGCGTCGATGCCGGTGATGGGCAGAAAACGCTTGAGCATCTCGAGCCTGCGCCGAGCGTAGAAATTGCCTTCGGCATAGTGACAATCACGCGGGTGGCAGCCGGACACGAGCACTCCGTCCGCGCCGTTCATGAGCGAGCGGACGATAAAAAGCGGGTCAATGCGGCCCGAACAGGGCACGCGGATGATGCGCAGGTCCGTCGGCTGGGTGAAGCGGGACACGCCCGCGGTGTCCGCCCCGCCGTAGGAGCACCAGTTACAAAGAAAGCCGACTATTCGTAATTCGCGAACATCTTGGGCGGGCATAAGGCGTTCACCTCCGCGAGGATCTGGTTGTCAGTGAAGTGTTCAAGCTGGATAGCGCCCTGCGGGCAGGTCACGGTGCAGATGCCGCAGCCCTGGCAGACCGTGTCGATGACCTCGGCCTTGGGGTTGCCGAAGCGGTCCTGGATTTCTTTGATGGCTCCGAACGGACAGGTCTGGATGCACTTGCCGCAGCCCACGCAGCGGGCCGGGTTGACCCTGGACACGGCCGGATCGGATTCGAGCATGGCCTTGGACAGCAGCCCAAGCACCTTGGCCGCGGCGGCGCTGCCCTGACCTACGGAGGCCGGAATATCTTTGGGGCCCTGACAGGCTCCGGCCAGGAACACGCCGGCAGTGTTAGTCTCGACGGGCTTTAATTTCGGATGGCTTTCAACGAAAAAGCCGTACTGGTCCGGACAGACTCTGAGCTTTTCGCCCAACGCCACCGCGCCCTTGGCCGATTCCGCGCCCACGGCCAGAACGACCAGATCGGCGGGCACCTCCACCTGCGTGCCAGCCAGGGTGTCCGCCCCGCGCACGATGAGCTTGTCGCCCTTGGGGTAGATCATGGCTACGCGGCCGCGCACGTACTGTGCGCCGTACTCTTCCGTGGCCCGGCGGGTGAACTCGTCATAGCCCTTTCCGGGAGAGCGGATGTCCATATAGAAGATGTAGGACTGGGAATCGGGGATGTGATCCTTGGTCAGGATGGCCTGTTTGGCCGTGTACATGCAGCAGAAGCCAGAACAGTACGGCCGGTCCACGGACTTGTCGCGGGAACCCACGCACTGGATGAAGACCACATTCCTGGGTTCCTTGCCGTCAGAGGGGCGCTTGACGTGCCCTCCCGTGGGGCCGGAGGCCGAAAGCATGCGCTCGTACTGCATGGACGTGATCACGTCCGGGTAGCGGCCCTCACCATACTGCGGATACTTGTGCCAGTCGAAGAGGTCGTATCCCGTAGCTACGACGATGGCCCCCACGTCCACGTTGATCAGCTCGTCCTTCTGCTCGAAGTCGATGCACTTGACCGGACAGACCTTGGCGCACAGGCCGCACTTGCCCTTCTGCAGCATGATGCAGGACGCGGCGGTAATGGCCGCCTTCTTGGGAATGGCCTGCGGGAACGGGATGTTGATGGACGGGGCATTGCAGAGCCCCTCGTTGAACGGGTCGGGGAGCTTGCGGCTGGGGCATTTCTCCACGCACAGGCCGCAACCCGTGCAATCCTTCCAGTTCACGTAGGTCGCTTTCTTGCGGATGGTGATCTGGAAGTTGCCCACGTACCCGCCCACGGCTTCGATCTCGGAACAGGCGTAAAGGGTGATATTAGGATGCTGGGCGACGTCGACCATCTTGGGCCCAAGCACGCAGGATGAACAGTCCACCGTGGGAAAGGTCTTGTCGAGTTTGGCCATCTTGCCGCCGATGGTCTGTTCGCGCTCGACCATGATGACTTCCTGACCGCCGTCGGCGCAATCAAGGGCTGCCTGGATTCCGGCCACGCCGCCGCCGATGACCAGCACGCGCTTGACCGTCTCGAAGCGCTTGGGAATGAGCGGCTTGTCGCGACGCAGCTTTTCCACGGCCATGCGCACCAGCTCGGCGGCCTTGCCCGTGTTCAGGTCCTTGGTCTTGCCGATCCAGGACACATGCTCGCGGATGTTGGCCATTTCGAACATGTAGCGGTTGAGGCCCGCGCGCTCCACGGTGCGGCGGAAAGTGGGCTCATGCATGCGCGGAGTGCAGGAGGCCACGACCACGCCGTCGAGATTCTTGTCCTTGATGGCCTGGATGATGGCGTCCTGCCCGGGTTCGGAACAGGCGTACATTGTGTCCGTGGAGAAAACCACGTCGGGATAGGTCAAAGCCGTGGCCGCAACGGACGGACAGTCCACGGTCCCGGCAATATTGCTGCCGCAATGGCAGATGAAAACACCAATTCGCATCGCGTCCTCCCTATCTGGCCTGCGCCGGTTGCTTGATCTTGCCCAGGGCGAGCCGCGGATCGACGCAGAGCTTCTCAAAGCCGAGCTCGGCGCGATCAAGTCCAAGAGCGTAGCCAAGGAGCTGGGTGTAATAGAAAACCGGAATCCTGAAATTCTCGCGCAGGGCGTGGTTGATCTGCCCCTGCCGCAGGTCCAGGTTCATCTGACACAAGGGGCAGGCGGTAACAAATGCGTCCGCACCCACGTCACGCCCGGCATCGAGAAGCTTGCCGGACAGTCTGGCCACGATGTCACCCCGTGGAATGCCGTAGGACGCGCCGCAGCACTCGACCTTCAGGGGAAAAGGCACAACCTCGGCTCCAATGGCGGTCATCAGGTTGTCCATGGCCATGGGGTTCTCGTGATGGTCGAAGCGCATCAGCTCCGGGGGCCTGTTCATGATGCAGCCGTAGTAACAGGCGATCCTGATGCCGGTCAGGGGCTTGACCACCTTGGACTTGATCAGCTCCGGGTCAACATTCTCTGCCAGCACCTGCAGCACGGACTGGGCGTTCACAGTGTTCTTGCACGGGACGTCGAGCAGGGCGTTGGACTTGGCGCGGAACTCCTGATCTTCCATCTTGTGGGCTGCGGTGCGCAGATTGGTCAGACAGCTGGGGCAAGGTGTCATTACCTTGTCCATGCCCATACCCTCGACCTGAGCCAGGTTACGGGCGGACAGGGCCGATGAGAGGACATGATTGACGGTGTGCGCGGGGGTGGAGCCACAACAGCTCCAATCCGGGATGTCCATCAACTCGATGTCCAGAGCCCGACAGACAGCACGCGTTGAGCTGTCGTACTCCAGGGACGTTCCCTGGCCGGAGCATCCCGGATAATACGCGATTTTAAGCATTTTGGCCTCCTTTGCGGAACCGCTCGAAAATGCGGGCCACCTGCTCGCGGCCCTGAATCGGGTGCGGTTTGAACGGCAGCTTGCCGCGCATGAGCACCTGCGGTGCCAGATCGACATCAGTGAACACACGGCCCGAGCGAGTCATGTACGCGGCCATCAGACCCAGCTCGTAGGCGCGGCCGTGGCGCTCCACCGAAGCCAGAAAGGAGTCGGCGAAAACCTTTACGGCACGCTCCGTGGCGTACCCGGCTTCCCTGGCCATGTGACGACAGACGTCCATGACCTGCGCCACATCAATCATGTTCGGACATCGCGTGGTACAGGATTGACAGGAGCCACACAGCCAGAGGGCCCGGCTTTTCAGCACCGCGTCCTTCTGTCCGGTCTGGATCAGACGCATGATCTGGCTGACCGAATAATCGTAGGCGAAGGTGTATGGACACCCGGCCGTACAGTTGCCGCACTGGTAGCAGGTCCTGATGTTCTGGTGGCTGCGGGCTTCGACCTCGGCAATGAACGCCTGGTCGGAAGTGGCAAGATCAAAGATTTGCATGAGCATACCCAACTTGCGGTAAGGAACGGCGAACCGTCCGGTTGACATGAATCCCATCCCGGAAAAAAATGGATACTCCCGCTGAACCTTTTTGATACACCGCCCCGTAGGCGGATGCCCCAAATTGATACAGCGCACCCTCAAAAACTCTTTGTTTCCGGAACATGAGGTTTCTTTTAAGCAGATTTGATGCCATAGTCCCCATCCCCCGTCATTGTCCAGCCCGCATGGGGCAAAAGCAGGGAATCAGGCAAAGAAAAAGACAGGATACGGGCAGAGGAATCGATATCATAACAGGCTGTTGGAATAAACAAGCAGTAACTATCGATTATCAATCATGGCATGGGCGCAGTTCCTTTGCATAATCGGCCACGAATATCTGTTCCCGCCAAAGCTTGACTGAACAATCCCGAACCAGCATGTAGCGCGGAGTCAAACCCAAGAGGAATACATGACCCAAAACAATCGCCGCTGGGACCGCGAGCCCATATCCGTGCCATGCAAGATCAGCTATGAGGACGACACCCGCAACTCGGCCGAGGGAAGCATCATCAACCTGAGTCCCGGCGGAGTCATGCTCTCCACGGAGCAGGGATTCATCGCCAACGAACGTGTGGCCATCACCCTGGAGGACGAATACGACTCCCTGCTGTTCGAATTCGCGGAAATCCTCATCGGCACGGTGCGCTGGAGCCAGTCTACGGCAACTGCGGGGCAAGGCCTTTACCACGTGGGCATCGCCCTTGAACGTGAACTACCACGCAGGATGCTCCTCACTGAGCAATAAAGGCGAGTAATATCCTTGTGTTGTCCGCGCGCATCATCTATATGCCAAGAAAATTATTTCTCCGCGCACAACCCGCCCCGGCAAAAGGACTTTTCATGGCCCACGAGACGCAAAAGAACAGAAAGTGGAAACGTTTTGGCTGCCTGCTCCCCTGCCGCATAATTCCGCAATCCGAGGCCGACATGCTGGTTTCAGCCCGGATCATCAACATCGGGCGCGGCGGCCTGCTCATCGAAGCCGACTACAATTTCAACACGGGTGACCGGGTCATCATCGCCCCCGCCGAAATCGGCTTCGAACGCTTCGAGATGCTGGAGGAAGTGCACGGCACCGTGTGCTGGGGTCAAATCGACGACAGCTCCCTGATGGGCCTGTATTACATCGGCGTGGAATTCGACGAACTCTTGCCCCTCAAGCAGGCGGTCGCGGACCAGCGCTAAGCCCCCCTTTTACTCCGCCACAAGCACAGCTGTGAAACACGAAAAAAGGGATTTCGAAACGAAATCCCTTTTTTCGCGCCCTAAAGGCTAGTCGGCATCCCCTTAAGAAAGAGACGTCAGGCTTTAGGCTTCTTGGTACCGGAAGACTTGTCTGCGACCTTCTCGTCCCTGGCCGCGCGCTTGAAACCGAAATCAAGAAGTCGGGCCGTTTCCTTCTGCCGCACGGCGGAATTCTGGGCTCCGAGCACTACGGCAAGGAGTCGCGTATCGCCGCGCTTGGCCGTGGCCGTGATGTTGTACCCCGCGTCGCAGACAAACCCGGTCTTGAGTCCGTCCACGCCCTTGTAGGTGCGCAGCAGCGTGTTGGCGTTGCGGTGCGTGGTCCCGTGGTAGGTGTGACTCGTCATGGAGTGCACTTTCAAGGACTCGGGGAAGGTGCGCAGGTACGCCATGGAGAGCTTGGCGATGTCCCGCGCCGTGGAGATTTGGCCCGAGGCGGGCAGGCCATTGGGGTTCTTGAACTGGCTGTTGGCCATGCCGATCTTCTTGGCTTTGGCGTTCATCTGGGCCACGAACTTGGTAGCGTCGCCCTTGCCGAAGTATTCAGCCACGGCCACGCAGGCGTTGTTGGCCGAAACCACGCTGATGCCCTTGATGAGTTCATTGAGTGGCACTTTCTCATCGCGTTTGAGTCGCATGCGGGAACCGCCCGTCTTCACGGCCTTGGCGCTGACGGGGATGGGCGTCGTCGGAGAGAGCTTGCCCTGGGCCAGGGCCTCGCGAATAAGATAGAGGGTCAGAAGCTTGGTGATGGAGGCTGGCTGGATGGTCTTGTCCGGGTTGTGCTCGTAGTAGACCTCGCCGGTGGACATGTTGATCAGCAACGCGGCCTGGACATTGAGGTAAAGATCCTTGGACGTTGCCGGCTTCACGGCCGACTTTCCAGCTGCGGGGCTGTCCTGCGTCTTCGCCTTGGCATCCTTGGCGGCAGGTTTGGCGGCAGGCTTGGAAGAAGCCTCTTTTGACGCGGGCTTGGCGGCCTTCTTGTCCGCGTCGATCTTTGGCGACTCTTTCTCGGCTTTCTTGGGGGAAGCGGGCGGCTGGGCCGTAGCAGACGAGTCAGGTTCCGGCGTGGCAGGCGGTTCGCTCACGGCGGCCGGACCAGGTTCAGGCTGAGCCGAGAGCTGACTTTCGGCCGTGACAGGCTGAGTCTTGGGTTTGGGTCCAATCGAAGCCCGGTACGTATGTGATCCCGTAGAGGCAAAGGCGATAGAACCAGCGCAGCACAATCCGCCGATCAGGGCAAAAATAACCAGGAAAAACAGGAATTTTTCAGCACTTCTCATCGTCATGGCCTTGCCTTTACGGTTCGAGAACCTGGCGGTCAAGTACGAAATGCGCGGACTAAGGGAAAATAATCTCTAAATATTCAGCATGTTAAGGGGCAAAAAAGAAAGTCTGCACCACTCACCCGCGCAAAGGTTCACAGTCTAAGTTTTTTCAGTATATACGCAACCGATTCGTATATCAACATAAATCAAAGAATCCTCCCGGCGCATGCAAATCTGTCACTACAGTGCAAGGGCCATACAGACTGCATCAATGCCTGCCAAGATCGAGCACAACAACTAAAAGCGATTCTGCATAAAACATGATGCCGATTTTTGAAAGCCATCCCATCACCCCTGCACAGATGTCTGAAGCATGACACGTATGTGCATGCCCCTCCCGGAAACAAGAGCGGCGACAGGAACTCCTGCCGCCGTCCGCATGCACGCTTTCACTCCATCTTATCCACAGCCTGCACCCATGCCTGCGCATCCGGCCTTGTGCGTACGGGTCTTGTACCGCGTGATGTCCGCCCCCTGGAAATAGTCCGTCGCGATATCGTGAATCATACCGGAGCATTCCATCACCGTGATCCCGTGTTCACCCAAAACCTGCTTGGGCTGTTTTCCCGCCGCCTCGACCAGCACCAGGGAACAGTCGTGCAGAATTTCCGCAAGCCTGTGCCAGCGATCCGGCCCGCAACCGATTTCCGAGGCGGCCCGCTCCTCGATCATGCGCGCCCCCTTGCCTTGCGGTGCCCAGATCTGGAAACCCGGCGTCTCGCCCAGATGCATGTTGACGAGCAACCCCTCGCGCGAGGCTACGGCCACATAGGGCCTGGCCGTTTTGTCGGAACCGCAGGCCAGTCTGTTCAGGGTCGGGATGAACTCGCTCGAGCGGTCCGAGCACAGTAGGCCCACGGCGTCGGCGCGGCAACGGCGGCAGTGGGTCATCTGCAGAATCGTCTCGCCGTTAGTGGCGCGCAGTTCATGAATCAGCTCCTTGGAGGGCTCGCCTCTGTCCGCGAAAGGCGTGTCAGCCGTGGGGTGCAGGGGGATGAGGTTCTGAATGTCGGCCCCAAGCTCCGCCGCCACCCGCGCCACCTCGGCCAGATGGTGGTCGTTTACGCCGGGGATGACGATGCTGTTCACCTTCACAGTCACGCCCCTGGCCTTGAGCAGCCTGATCGATTCGAGCTGCCGCTCAAGGAGTATCCTGGCCCCATCCACGCCCCGGTACACGACTTTGCCGACCCTGACCCAGGAATAGATCTTCGCCCCGATCTCGGGGTCCACGGCGTTCATGGTCACCGTGACGTGAGTCACGCCCAGTTCCACCAGGCGGTCCACATGCTCGGGCAGAGCCAGTCCGTTGGAGGACAGACAGTAGAGCATATCTGGGTACTTGGCATTAATGCGCTCAATGGTGGCGATGGTCTTCTCGGCCTCGGCCATGGGATCTCCCGGTCCGGCAATGCCGACCACGGTGATGCGCGGCTCTTTTTTGAGGACTTCGTCCAGATACTCCACCGCCTTGTCCGGAGGCAAGATGGCGCTGGTCACGCCGGGTCGGGACTCGTTCACGCAATCGTATTTGCGGTTGCAGTAGTTGCACTGGATATTGCAGCCGGGGGCCACGGGCAGATGCACACGGCCACAGGAACCGGACGTCTCTTTATTGAAACAGGGATGCTTTGATCTGTCTTTTGCTTCGGACATGGCGTCCTCCCTTGTATGTTGGTGCGTCTGTGACGCAGATGAAAGCTGAAGAAGGATTGCCGCCTACAAATACCCATACCCAACCGGGCAATCATCCTGGCTCTTCTCCAGAACGGCGTTGACCAGCATGTCGTAGAGTGACAACGCGCCCTCGTAACCGACATGCAGGATGCGCTGACCGCCGAAGCGGTCGTGGATGGGAAAGCCGACCCGGATGAGCGGGATATTCGCCGCGCGGGCCAGCTTGTAGCCCTTGCTGTGTCCGACCAGCAGGTCGGGAGCGAGCTCTGCGGCCTCTTCCTCGATGTCCTTGAAATCGGCGCCGCTTCTGATGACCGGCATGGTCACGCAGACATCCCCCAGGGCCTCGATCAGGGCCTTGCCGAAGCGTTCGCTCTGGGTGCCCGTGGCGGCCAGGACGGGCTGGATGCCGATCTCGCCCAGGAAGGAGCACATCGCGATGACAAAATCCTCTTCTCCGTAAACCACGGCCCGCTTGCCGAAAATGTACTTGTGCCCGTCAACCATGGCATCCAGGAGCCTGCCCCGGTCAAAGGCGTCCTGTTCGGGCATGTCGCAACCCGCGAATTCGCTCAAAGTATCCATGAAACTGTCCGTGGCCCGCAGACCGATGGGGATCATGGTCTTACGCGCCGGGATACCGAACTTGCGCTCCAGCACTCCGGAAGCCGATTCCGCCAGTCCACCGGACATGCCGAACTCGATGGTCCCGGCCGCACCGCCCATGGCCCGGATCTCGGCCACGGGAGTCCCGCCGTCGGGCAGGGCGTGGTAATCGTCCCAGATCACGCCATCCATGGTCCGGGAGAGGTCGGGGAGCATGGTGAAGCGCACGCCGGAGCGTTCGCCCAGACCGCGCAGAAACCGGTAATCCGCCGGGGACAGGAAGCCAGGCAGCAGGTTCACGCCGCCGTGATCCGGGGCCTTGTCCTTGACCACCTGATCGGCCAGGGAGCGCACGGCCGCGTGCCAGCCTTCCATGTGCGTGCCCGAGTAGCTGGGCGTGGCGACATGAACCAGTTCGGGTAGCGGCAGATCGGAAAATTCCTCACGAAATTCGTACAGATAGCGACCAACATCGTCGCCGATGGTCTCGGTCAGGCAGGTCGTGGCCACGCCGACCAGGTCCACGTCGTACTTGCGCATGACGTTTAAAATGCCTTTCTTGAGGTTCGGCCCGCCGCCGTAAACCGCGCTCTTCTCGCCCAGGGCCGAGGAGGCGATGTCCACGGGTTCGCGATAGTGGCTGATGATGTAGCGACGCATGTAGGTCGCGCAGCCTTGGGAGCCGTGCAGAAAAGGAACGGCGTTCTCGATGCCCTTGAAGACCAGGGCCGCGCCCATGGGCGTGCACATCTTGCAGGCGTTGGTGGTGGAAACGTAGGTGTTAGCCATTGACGGCCTCCTTGGTGGCGCAGGTCACGCGGCCGGCAGCCCGCCGGGGCATGAACTTCCAGACCGGGCTCATGACCGAGGCGTGGATTTCCCTGGCAAAATTGTACATGCCGACAAAGCCTTCCAGCGCGATCTTGCGCTCGTGGTTGTGGTCGCAAAACCCCACTCCCAGCTTGTATGCGATGGGCCGCTCCTTGACCCCGCCGACGAACACGTCCACATCCTTCTCTTTTATGAACTGGGCCAGTTCGAGCGGGTTGGCGTCATCGACGATGATGGTCCCGGGATCGGAGATGGCGGCCAGCTCCTTATAGTCTTCCTCGGTCCCGGTCTGGGAGCCGACGACCACGACCCGCATCCCCAGATGCCGAAAGGCCTTTATGAGCGAAAACGCCTTGAAGGACCCGCCCACATACATGGCCACCTTCTTGCCTTCGAGATCGCGGCGCAGCTCGGCCAGCTTCGGCATGAGCACGGAGAGCTCCTCGCGCACCAAGGCCACGGTCTTGGCCTTGATGTCCGGGTCCTTGTCGGCAAAAAAATCGGCCACCTTGTAGAGGGACTCGGCCATGTCCTCCACGCCAAGGTAGGATACCCGCTGGTAGGGAATGCCGTATTTTTCCTCCATCATCTTGGCGAGCTCCATGGTCGCCCCGGAGCACTGCACCAGATTGAGCGCCGCGCCATGACAGCGCCGGATGTCGTCCACCCGCCCGTCGCCGGTGATATTGGCCACGGCCTCGACTCCCATCTTCTTGAAATATTCGCGCACGATCCATGTCTCACCCGCCAGGTTGAAGTCTCCGAGGATGTTCACGCTCATGGGCGAGATGCCCGCCGTGTCGCCCGTGCCTACCAGCCGGAACATGGCCTTGCAGGCGGCGGCGTAGCCTTCGCGCTTGTTGCCCTTGAAGCCCTCGCTCATGACCGGCAGCACCGTGATGCCCGTGTCGGCCGAGACGCGGCGGCACACGGCCTCCATGTCGTCACCGATGAGGCCGACGATGCAGGTCGAATAGACAAAGGCGGCCTTGGGACTGTGCAGAGCAATGAGTTCACGCAGGGACGCTTCGAGCTTCTTTTCGCCGCCGAAGATGACGTCCAGTTCCTGCAGATCCGTGGAAAAGCTGAGGCGATGCAGTTGCGGGCCCGATGAGATGGCGCCCCGGATGTCCCAGGTGTAGGTGGCGCAGCCGATGGGCCCGTGCACGAGATGCAGGGCGTCGGCGATGGGGTAGAGCACCACCCGTGAACCGCAAAACACGCAGGCCCGCTGGCTGACCGCGCCGGCCAGGCTGGGGCGGTTGCACGCCATGGCGAAAGGCTCTTCGCCGATGCGGTGCATCTGGCTTTTTCGTTCTTCGAGTATGGTCTTGTTCATGGTGTGCTCCTTGGGGCGGCCTTGGCGACCTGGCTGCCGGAAATTGCGGGATGCGTGATGCGTGATGCGTGAAACGTGATGCGTGATGCGTGAAACGTGATGCGTGATGCGTTGGTACTTCTCGCTTTGCGATTCCGAATCCGCCTAAGTGTTGAGGGAGGAAACCCTTTGGCGGATTCGGGATGATTGTACTCAATGGGTCATGCCAGGCCTAGCTCAGGTGGTATTCGGCGCAGGGCTCGCCCGCTTCGATTCCGTCAAGGATGGCGTCGATGGCCTCTTCGCTGTTTACGCCGCCGAACCACCAGTTGTCGGGCTGGACGACCATGATCGGGCCCTTTTCACACAGCTTCATGCAGCCCGTGGCCGTGATCAGGATGTCGAGGCCGCGAGCCAGGATCTCTTCTTCCATATATTGCAAAAATCCGTCGGTCTGCTTGAAGCAAACGCCCTTGGGGTCGCCCCCGACGCGAAAGCTTTGGCACACGAGGATCTGTCTTTCGGGAATGGCCATATCTGTCTCCAAATTTTAAGAATGATTTTGCGGCGCAAAGTCTGCCGAACCATAAAGCTGGCGCACCAGGCTGAGCACGAAGCCTTCGGCCTCGATGACCGTGAGGCCTTGGGCGGCCAGGATTTCAAGAGGCTTTGGCCCCACGCTGGCGACCAGCAGATAGGCGCAGTCACTCAAGACCTCGGCCACCCCTTCCCAGCGGATATTGCCACCGCCGGGAGTCGGCGCGGGACGGGTTCCGAGGAGCCCGACCATGCCCTGATCACGGCCATAGATCCTGAACTCTCCGACATGGCCGAGATGCATGTCCACGGTCTTGCCGGTGCTGCTGGCCACGGCCACCAGCGGGCGATTTGACGGGGGAGGCGCGAAAGTCATGATCCTGCTCCTTCACAAGGCGGCGGGTCGCCCCGCCGCCGGGCATCTAATAAACAAGTTCAAACTTCTCTTCTGTCTCGTCCCGATCCGTGCGGGTCAGGAGAAGATCGAGAATCCTGGTCAGCATGTGCAGCCCGCCCTTGTAGCCGACGATCGGAAAATACTGATGGCCGACGCGGTCGAGGATCGGAAACCCGAAGCGCAGGAACGGGATGTCCTCGTCGCGGGCGATGTACTTGCAGTAGGTGTTGCCGATAATCAGATCGACGGGCTCGTTCTTGATCCACTGGTGCAGGAGGAACATGTCCCCGCCCGCCTTGACGTTGGCCTTGTAACCGGCCTCGGCCGTGATTTCCTCGATGCGCTTCTCGAATTTGTTGCCGGGAGTTCCGGTAACGATGTGCACGGGCTTCATGTCTATGGATGCCAGGAATTCGGTCAGGGCGATGACCTGATCCGGATCGCCGACCAGGGCCACCTTCTTGCCATGGAAGTACTGGTGCATGTCGGAGATCAGATCGACCAGCTGCCCGCGCTCGAAGGCGATGGTGTCAGGCACGCTGACGCCCGCGACCTTGCGCAGGGTGTCTATGAAACGGTCCGTGGATTTGAGGCCAAAGGGCATGTCGAGCACGGTGCAGGGCACCTTGCACTGGGTATCGAGCCAGCGGGCCGCGTCGGCCGAGCACCATTCGCCAAGGGCCAGGGTGCCGATGGCGTCGCCGGAGGCCACGAGGTCAGCGACCGGGGTGCCGCCATCGGGGAACATCTTGTATTCGCCGGTCAGTGCGCCGTTCAGGACGCCGGAGGTGTCCGGGAAGAGGATGATGTCAAGGCCCATCAAAGTGGCCATGCGCCTCACTTCTTCCATGTCCGAAGGTTCGACCCAGCCGGGGATGATGTTCACGCGGCCGTTCTTCCTGCCGGTGTTCACGGCAAAGCCCTTGGCCATGCCTTTGACCATGTTGGAGAAGCCGGTGACGTGCGAGCCGACGTAGCTTGGCGTGTTGGCGTAGATCACGTGCTTGCCCTCGGGCACTTTCCCGCTCTTTTTGGCCTTGTCGGTCATCTGTGGCAGGTCGTCGCCGATGGTCTCGGACAGGCAGGTGGTGTGCACGGCGATGACGTCGGGCTCATAGACGGTGAAGATGTTCTCGATGGCCGAGACCAGGTTCGCGCCGCCGCCGAAGACCGAAGCGCCTTCGGTGAAAGAGCTGGTCGCCGCCGAGACGGGCTCCTTGTAGTGCCGGGTCAGGGCGCTGCGGTGGTAGGCGCAGCAACCCTGGGAGCCGTGAGAGTGCGGCAGGCAGCCGTGAATGCCCAGCGCTGCGTACATGGCTCCGATGGGCTGGCAGGTCTTGGCCGGGTTGATGGACAGGGCGCTGCGTTCCTTGATTTCTTTGGGGGTATGTCTAAGTAGCATGATTATTTCCTCTTATTCCCAGACGTACGTGGCGGACAGTTCCGGGTTTTCCTGCCAGGGGGCCTTCATGTAACTCCAGACCCTGCTGTTCACGAGGCGATCGATCTCATGATAGAAGTTGACCGCGCCCTGAAAACCGGCATAGGGGCCGCCGGAATCGTAGCTGTGCAGCTGCTTCATGGGGATGCCCAGCTTCTGGATGGAGAACTTTTCCTTGATGCCCGCGCAGAAAACATCGGGTTTGATGATTTCGACCAGCTTTTCGGCCTCGTACTGGTTGAGGTCGTCGATAACGAGAGTCTGGTGATCCATGTCCGGGATCAGGCCGTCGTATTCCTTGAACTTCAGTCCGGCGGCTTCGAGTTTGGCCATCTCTTCGGAGCTCTTGCGCGGGGCGTAACGCTTCTCGTCCGCCTTGACCTCGATCTCCTCGATGTTGCGGCTGTCGGCGTCGACCTTCAGACCAGGGATGACATGGCGGCCTTCGTAGTCGTCGCGGTGAGCGAACTCGTAGCCAGCGGCCAGGGTCTTCATGCCCATCTCGGCAAAGAGGTCCTGATAATGGTGGGCGCGGGACCCGCCAACGAAGAGCATGGCCGTCTTGCCCTTGGTGCGGGGCAGCACGTCGCCTATGACGGCTTCAACGGCGGGCATTTCTTCGGCAATGACTTCTTCCACGCGGGCGGTCAGGCCCGGATCACCGAAGTACTCCGCGATCTTGCGCAGGGACTTGGCCGTGGACTTGGCGCCGATGAAGTTGACCTTGATCCACGGGATGCCGAACTTGGTTTCGAGCATGTCGGCCACGTAGTTGATGGAACGGTGACACATGACCGCAGACAGGTCGGCCTTGTGGGCGGAGGCGAACTGGTCGTAAGTCGAGTTGCCGGAAAAGGTGGCGATATTGGTGATGCCGCATTTTTTGAGGATGCGATCGATCTCGAATCCGTCGCCGCCGATGTTGTATTCGCCCAAAAGATTGATCTTGAACTGGCCGGGCTTCTCGGCATCATTCTCGCCCACGACCTCGCTGAAAACCTTGTTGTTGGCGATGTGGTGACCGGCGGACTGACTGACGCCCTTGTAGCCTTCGCAGCTGAAGGCGAAGACGTTGCAGTCGCCGAACTTGGCCTTCATCTTGCGGGCCACGGCGTGAATGTCGTCGCCGATGAGTCCCACGGGACAGGTGGCGAAGATGGCGATGGCCTTGGGGTGGAAGAGGTCGTAGGCTTCCTGGATGGCGGCCTGCAGCTTCTTCTCGCCGCCGAAGATGATGTCCTGGTCCTGCATGTCCGTGGAAAAGCAGTACGGAATGAAGTTCTCGTCGCCCTCGCCCGATGCATCGGTCTGGTTGCGGCGGGTCAGCCAGGAGTAGAAACCGCAGCCGATGGGGCCGTGGGTGATGTTGACGATGTCGCGGGTGGGCCCCAGAATGACGCCCTTACAGCCGGCGTAGGTGCAGCCGCGCATGGTGATTATGCCTGGAATGGTACGCACGTTGGCGGATATTTCAGGGGTCTCGTTGCCCAGGGCCTCGTTGACGAGGATCTGGGAGGCGCGCTTTCTGGCCACCTTGGGCGGATACTTGGCGAGCATGTCCGCTTTTACGTCGGTGGGCGTCCAGTTGACGAGCTTCTTGGCAGATGATGGCATGATATTCTCCTTCGTGTGTCCTGGTTTCACTGGATGAAACCGGCTCTATTCAATGGACTTGACGCCCTTTTCTCCGGTTCTGACCCGCACCGCGTCGATCATGGGCAGGACGAAAATCTTGCCGTCGCCGGGCTGGCCGGTCTTGTTGGTGTCGGTGATGACCTTGACCACTTCGGGCACTAGATCATCGGTGACCACGACGGTCAGCATACGTTTGGGGTAGAGCTTGCCCTTTTCTCCCAGCACGGCCACCGCTTCCTCGATGCCATTCCTGGCTCCTTCGAGAGGCTTCACGTCCACCAGACCCTTGCCGCGACCGAAAGCTTCGTGGGCGAAGAAAGCGACCACGCCCGCGTCCTGCAACGCCTTCTTGGTCTTGTTCATCATGTTCATGCGGATGACCGCGATCACTTCTTTCATGGCTATACTCCTGCGGGGGCGCTTCCTGCGAGGGCGCTGTCACAGATGCCGGAGCTGATGGTGTACACATCGCCCACCTCGCTCACGAAAATCTTGCCGTCACCGAATGCGCCCTTGGCGCCGCTGCGCGCAGCCTTCATGATCACGCTGATGACGTAATCCTTGTCCGCCGCGTTGATCACGCTCATGAGCATGGTCTTGGGGATTTCGTCATAGGTCACTTCGCCGATCTTGATGCCGCGCTGTTTGCCGCGACCGGCCACGGAATACTTGGTCACCGCCGGAAAACCTGCATCCATGAGGGCTGCGAGGACATCATCTGACTTTTCGGGGCGTACGATTGCTCTGACCATGATCATATGTTTTCTCTCCTTCGTTTTGTTCTAATATAGTGTTTTTATTGAATTTTTCTGAAAGGCTGTTCAAAAATTTCGCTGGCGAGGCGCAAGCGGATTTCAAGACCGAAGTGTATCCCAATACATGAGGGCTTGAAATTCGCGCAGCAACGAAGTCAGCGGAAGATTTTGGGCAGCCGCCTAGACGGCTTCGAGAAGGCCGAAGTCCATCAGGAGCTGCTCCAGTTCCTCGATTTCCAGGGGCTTCGGGACAACGAAATTCGTGTTCTGATCGATGGCCTTGGCCAGATTGCGGTAGTGGTCGGCCTGAGGAGCCTTGGCATTCCATTCGATGACGGTCATGCGGTTGATCTCTGCACGCTGCACGTCGTTGTCGCGGGGTACGAAGTAAATCATCTGCGTGCCGATTTTCTTGGCCAGCTCTTCGATCATCTCGCGTTCGTTATCGACGTTGCGGGAGTTGCAAATCAGACCGCCCAGACGCACTCCGCCGGATTCGGCGTATTTCATGATGCCTTTACAGATGTTGTTGGCCGCATACATGGCCATCATCTCGCCGGAACAGACGATATAGATCTCTTCGGCCTTGCCGTCGCGGATGGGCATGGCGAAGCCGCCACACACAACGTCGCCAAGAACGTCATAAAACGCGTAATCCAGGGCTTCGGATTCATGGTAGGCGCCAAGCGATTCAAGCATGTTGATGGAAGTGATGATGCCGCGTCCTGCGCAACCTACGCCCGGCTCCGGACCGCCGGATTCGACACACCAGGTGCCGTTGAAACCGGCCTTGCGGATGTCGGCCAATTCCACGTCCTCGCCTTCGTCGCGCAGGGTATCCAGCACTGACTTCTGGGCCAGACCGCCAAGGAGCAGACGGGTGGAGTCCGCCTTGGGGTCACAGCCGACGACCATGATCTTCTTGTTCATTTCAGCCAGGCCCGCGACCGTGTTCTGGGTGGTGGTGGATTTGCCGATACCGCCCTTTCCGTAAATTGCGATCTTCCTCATGACGTGTGCTCCTTTATGTGAGAGTTTTTGGTGTAGTTGTGAGCCGTACCTGAACCTCCCTAGGGCAACGCTCGTGCCAAAACCCGCATCCAGTCATATTCTATTGAAATATAAGATTAAATCAAAAACACGGCCCGGACCTAGCCTTCCCCAACCTACACAATCCACCAAGACAAAAATGTAGGCCGCGACACTAACGTCAACCCGTAACCGGGCACTTGCGCTACGGATTAAGCATTAAAATCCAGACAAATGGAGGAGAAGCAAGCCGTGGCATCGAGCATGCATTACAGAAGCAAACACTGGAGGACGCATGCTGATCGACACCACACTCAGGGAAGGGGCGCAGATGTTCGGGACCAGCATCCCGGCGAATGCACGCACAGAGATCGCCAGCCGCATCGCGGACATGGGCGTTGAGGAAATAGAGATCGGATGGATGGGGCAAGAGGGGCTTGAGGAATTGGTGCGGACCCTTCGAGACAAGCGCGTGACCTGCGATCTGAGCGTCTGGTCGCCGTGCCGCACAGTGGACGTGTACCGGGCTGCGGGCCTGTGCATCGACACGATCAATATCGGGCTGCCCGTCTCCGACCTGCATATCGCCGAGCGCCTGCGCACTGACCGCGACGGCCTGACCCGCATGCTGCGCGAGACCGTGGGTCTGGCCCACTCCTGCGGCATCCGGCGCATCAGCATTGGCCTTGAGGACGTGACCCGGGCCGATCAGGACTTCGCCCTGTCCATGGCCCGCATGGCCAGGGAACTGGGGGCCGTGCGCATCCGCCTGGCCGACACTTTAGGAGTCATGACCCCGACCCGCATCGCGGAACTGGTGCGCTTCTTTGCCGAGGGAGTGGACATGGAGATCGCCATCCACTGCCACAACGATTTCGGCATGGCCACAGCCAACGCCATCACGGCCCTGGAGGCGGGCGCGCATTGGGCGGATGTCTCGGTGCTGGGGATTGGCGAGCGTTCGGGCATCTCGGCCCTGGAGGAAGTGGCCGGACACCTGCGACTGGTGCAAGGCTACGAAATATACGACATGAATTTGGTGCGCGGACTGTGCGAACTGGTGGCCGATTACGCCCGCATCCCGGTGGCCCGCAACCGGCCGGTGGCAGGCGGGGACATCTTCGCGGCCGAGTCGGGCCTGCACGTGGACGGCATCCTCAAAAACCCGGCCCTGTTCGAACCCTACGACCCGGCCCGGACCGGAGCCAAACGCATTCTGGCCCTGGGTGCCAAGGCCGGACGGGGAGCGGTCAGGACCATGCTGCGACAGGTAGGCCTCGAAGGACCACTGCATTCCCTCGGCAGCCTGGTGGACACCATCCGCGACCGCGCCCAGCGCACAGGCCGCCCCTTAAGTCAGGGCGAGGTGCAGGCCCTGGCCAAACATAAGGAATGCCTGGACGGCGGGGTCTGCTGAAGACCAACACCCAGAAGATACAAACGCGCTCACGCCCAGGTGACCAGGAATTCCGGGCCCTGAGCACGGCGTCATGCCGAGGTTTAGCCGTTTGCTCGGCTTGCCCTGCCAGCGCAACGCCTGAAGGTTTTGCGCAAATCCTCGATTCTGAATGGTTTGGACAGGTAGTCGTTCATTCCTGTCGCCAGGAACTTCTCGCGGTCTCCGCTCATGGAATAGGCGGTCAGGGCGATGATGGGGATATCGGCGTAGGGCTTGCCGGAGGTTCGAATTTCCATGGTTGTCTCCTCACCGTCCATGACCGGCATCTGGATGTCCATCAGGATGCAGTCAAACTCCCGTTCTTCAAGCAGAGCCAGGACCTGCAGCCCGTTCTCGGCCACAACCACTTCATGCCCCTCCCGCTCGATCATCCTGCTCGCGGCCAGAGCGTTGATTGGCTCATCCTCGGCCAGCAGCACACGCATGGCGGGCAGAAATTCTGAATCCTCGGCGCTCGTCGGGGCGTCCACCTCGCTCTGGGACAAATCCAGCGGCAGCACGACGTGGACCGCCGTCCCCTCTCCGTAAACACTGTCCAGAATGATGTGTCCGTCCATGAGTTCGACCAGCCGCCTGACTATGGCCAGGCCCAGCCCGGCGCCCTGGTATCTACGGTTGTAAGTGCCTTCCACCTGGAAAAAAGGGGTAAACAGATCTTGCTGTTTTTCCAAAGGGATTCCGATGCCCGTGTCCACGACGGAAAACAGGATGCGGCAATGTTCCTGGCCCCGAGGAGGAAGCGTCGTTAGCTCCACGCGCACGAAGCCCTGGTCCGTGAATTTCAGGGCGTTACCCACCAGGTTAAAGAGCACCTGTCTGAGCCTGGCCTCGTCACCCTTGAGCCTGGGCGGCACGGAAGGGTCCGTCAACAGCTCCAGTGACACGCCTTTGCTCTGTGCACTGGTATTGAACAGTTCGGAAACGGACTGGAGCAGTTCCTGAATCGCAAACGCCTCCTCGCGGATCTCGACCTTGCCGACCTCGATGCGCGAGATGTCCAGCAGATCGCTCAGCAGGCGGGTCAGCCGCTCGGACGATTTAATGGCCAGGTGCACGTATTCCGTCTGCTCGCCGTTCAACGGCGTCACCTCCAAGAGCTGCATCATCGCCATGACGCCGTTTAATGGAGTGCGCAGCTCATGGCTCATGTTGGCCAGAAATTCGTTTTTGGCCTGGTTGGCGGATTCGGCCGCCTCCTTGGCCCTGGCCATGGCCTGCTCCGCCTGCTTACGCTCGGTGATGTCGATGGTGTAGCCGGCCAGAAGTTTTTTCTCGCCGAGCTGAACCGGAAACTTGATGGTCGTAAAGTGACGGCCGTGCAGATCTTCGTCCAGGTGCAAGATCTCCCCACGGGAGACCACGTCCCAGTCATCGGCAGTGATCTTGGCCGCGAAATCGGCCGGAAAGAGGTCCGCCATGGTCTTGCCGGTCAGACTCGACCCCGGGATGCCGACCATGTCCAGATAGTTCTCACTGGCCGCCAGGACCCGGCTTTCATCCGGGGTCACCTCTTTAATGAAAGCGTAGATGGGAGAGTTGCGGATGAAAAGTGAGAGCAGTTCGTTGCTTTTGCGCAATTCCTCCTCGGCCCTTTTGCGTTCGGTCACGTCCCACACTGTCGAAATCATCAGACTCTTACCTGGCAGCGGGATGTTGCGAGCGGTGACGAAACGGGTCTCCTGGTCCTGCCGGATGATGGGCACGTCAGCCCAGCACATGCTTTCCAGTCTCCCGCTGGCGCAGCCTGCCGTGACCATGCTGCGGATCTTTCCCCGAAATTCCGGTTCGGGATAAGCGGCCTCCCAGAACCCCTCGGGAGCCACCATGGCCTCCCTGGTGGTTCCGTAAAGCCTGGGGAAAAGCTCATTCATGTACTCGAATCTGACGTCCGGAGAGACCGTATTCACGGCCACGCCTACGGGCAGACTGTCCAGCACGGTGCGGATGAATTCCTCACGCTCGCGCAAGGTCTTTTCGGCCTGGATGCGGCTGTCCAGTTCCTGGTTGGCCTTTTCATAGAGACGGGCGTTGACCAGGGCGATGGAAACCTGATGAGCCTGGGTCTCGAGGAATCCGGACTGGGGATGGAAATCCCTGGCCGTCCGGGAAGCCAGTCCCATGACGCCGATGACGTCCCGGCCGTCGCGAAGCGGCAAGGCCGCGAAGGACAGGATACCTGACTCCTTGCATTCCTGCCGGGTGCAACGGTCATCACTGAGAATGTCGCCGGAATACTGCGGCTCGCCATCCAGCACCGCCAGCCCGCACAAGCACTCCCCCCTCCGGTGTTCGGAGATGTCATTCAGCAGCATCTGCGAGTCCTGCGGACACACGGCCTGGAGCAATAGACGCTCCCCCTGCCTTAAGAACAGATAGACCATGTCGCAGCCCGTGGTCTCCCGGACCACGCGCACCGAGGCCGCCACGATCTGGTCCAGGGCCAACGAGGAGCTGACGACCAAGCTCAGCTCATGCAGGGCGGCCAGTTCACGGGCCCTCTGATCCGATGCCCGCTCGGCCTGTTTGAACCCGGAGATGTCCAGCAGAATGCCGGTCCAGAGCACATCCCCATTATCCAGGGATCTGGGCACGGATTCGAAGTGCACCCAGCGGTCTCCGTCGGCGTGGATGATCCGTCCCTCCCAGGTTAAACGAACCAGCGAGTTCACGGCGAGAACGTTCCTGGCCACGAAATCCGCCTTGTCTTCGGGATGCATGCGCTCGATCACGATGGTCGCGCTCGCTTCACACTCTTCCCGAGTCACGCCCAGGATATCGCAGAACCGGTCGCTGACCATTTCGAGCACGTAGTTTGATCCCACCTTTTCGACCCACTCTTCCGGCCCCCATGGCTCTTGAGCCAGGACGCGCAGCCGGTACACTCCGGAGGGCTGCGAGGCGACGAGATCGCGGTACAGGTTCCGTTCGTGAGCCAGGATCGCCTCGACCCGCTTGCGGTGCGTGATCTCGGTGACGAAACCCAAAAAATGCAGCGTTTTTTCGTACTTGTCACGCACAGCCCGTGCGCTGATGGACACCCAGACCTCGGAACCGTCCCGGCGAAGGAGAACGGTTTCCCAGTCGAAAATTTCGTCCTGCATGTCCAGAAGCCGTAGAAATCTGGCTCCTTCGGCAGGGTCGGATTGGATGCCCATTCCAATCTCTGAGGATGCATCAATCAAGGACTGGGGCGACTCGTAGCCAAAGATCCGGGCCATGGCCGGATTCGCGGACAGGTAACGGCCCTCTGGCGAAGACGTGAATATGCCTATAGGGGCGCCCATCAAAAGGTCATGGGGGTCTTCAAAGCTCGATGGTAATAATGGCATGTGCACCGCTTAGGTCCTAAAAGACCATGGAGGATGACGGTTTGGCGACGAAGATCCGGCAAAATTGTTCCGGAAACCATTCGTGGTGGATGAATTTTCTTACAAGATACCGCAGTATGTGCAAGTCAGGAAGTCTCAAGACGCAGTTATGGCAAAAAATTAATCCTTTCGTTGTGACTTGTTTTGAGCAACTCATTGCCATCGACGGCAGAAGTGCCTCAGCACGACTCGCCGGAAAACCGGTGTCAATCCGCTTTCGATCCGATTTTTTCAATCATCGCCCTGGCACGTTCGAAACCGGGGTCGACCTTCAGGGCGACTTTCATGTAACGCTCCACTTCCTGCAGACGATTCATCTGAAAATAGACCATCCCGATATTGAACGGGATAAGCGGCGATTCCTGAAGAATGTCCGCGGAAGCGGCGATGGCCTTGTCGAACTCGCAGACGGCCTTGTAATGCTCTTTTCCCTGAGCATAGGCCATGCCCATGTTGTAATGCAATCCCGCTTCGTTGGGGATCACGTTCAAGGCCTGTTGATAGGTCTCGACCGCGCCCTTCCAGTCACCCTTCTTGCGCAGCGACACCCCCATCTCGTTGACCATCCACAGATCTTCGCGAGTCATGTCGCCGCCCTTTGTTTCAAGGGCCTGGTTCATGAAATGGATACTCTGCTCGGGGTTCACCTCGCGCAGTTTCACGCCGATATCCATGAGCGTGGAGGCCAGCAGATCGTTGGCCTGCGTGCGCACGATATTGACCGCGTCAGAATAGAATTTCTTCGCCTTCTCGTCTTCGCCGGTCTTGCTGTACTGTTCACCGATGTTGATTTTGCGTTTGTGGTTCAAAGGAGAAATCTTATCCATGAGAAGCAGGCACTTGAGGTGTTCTTTAGCCTCTTCAGCCTCGGCATACAGGTCTGCGAGCTTCTGCAGCGGTTTCAAATTAAGCCGTGATTCCTTTACAGCCTCTTTATAAAAAACCTCTGCTCCCTTTATATCACCATTTTTTCTGGATATGTCACCCTTGAAGATCATGCAAATAGAACTTCCCGGCTTTTCTTCCAGCAACATATCTATTTTAAGATTTGCCTGATCAAAATAACCATTATCTATCAAGTTCTTAATATTTTCTACTTCTGTATGAAATAAATTTGAAGGCTTGATTACAAATGCTATTTTTTGGATTATGTTATTGATGGAAATAGGCTTGACGATAATTGAATCGACATCGTTCTCAGCGATAAATGAAACATGCTCCTCGGAAACCTCCGGAGTGATGCATATTATCTTCAAGCTGTTTCCGAAACTGTCCTTCAAAGATTTAAAGTCAAAAACATTTGACCTTCCATTAATTTTCGACTCGATGAACATGACCAACTGCGAATTGTTCTCCAGAATATCTCTGCACTTCTTCCATATATCGGAAGAAACGTGAGCTGTGGACAAAGAGTCGTAATTCAACCCCATGGTCCGCAATGCGCCACGCATTGTACGTATGAAGATATCGTCGTTGGTAACAAGGAAAAATGCACCCTTCTGATTTTGCAGAAAATTGGCGACTATTCGGTCATAAATCGGTGCGACATCTTTACGTATAAGCTTATGCGACATGCCAAGGCCTCGGAAGAATGAATATGTGAATCGGACGCGTTGAGTTCAAAACAACGAAATCAAAAAATCGGAAAGGCGCGCGTAAATCAAACCAACTCTGAAAAGTAAGACAATATGCGCAAGCGGGCAAGCCTGAACCCTTCGTCAAATATTTCAGGATGTTCAAGCTGCAGCGTTCTTGCCGTCTGCCCTCGACGAACGGAGCAAGCCCCCAGCCCCGGAAATCATTCACCTCAGGAATTGGCTTCGCCACCACCAGCACCCAAAAACATGTGATGAATTAAAAATTTGTCTATACGACTTGTGGCAATTTGTCATCGGCCAGACACGCTCGCGTCACAGATGTCTTTTAGTCAAAGCAAAACGCGAGGAAAAGCCATGATCCAGATCAAGCAATTGACCAAGACATTCAAGAACACCAAGGGACTCGACGACATCAATGCCACCATCGAGAGTGGTGAGATGGTCGCCCTCATCGGATCTTCCGGTTCGGGCAAGTCGACGCTCATGCGTCACATCTGTGGCCTCATGTGCTGTGATGCGGACAGCGGGGGACAGATCGAAGTCTTGAGCCGCATCATGCAGCGTGACGGGCGCCTGTCCCGGAATGCCCGCCAGGTGCGCACCGAGGTGGGAGTTATTTTTCAGCAGTTCAACCTGGTTGACCGCCTCTCGGTTATGACCAACGTGCTCATGGGAGCCCTGGGTCGAGTGCCGACGTGGCGGGCCGTGTCAAACCTCTTCCCTCCGGTGGAGCGCCGTCTGGGCATGGAGTCCCTGGCCCGCGTCGGCATGGCCGACAAAGCCTGGCAGCGGGCCTCGACCTTGTCTGGCGGTCAGCAGCAACGCGTGGCCATCGCCAGGGCCCTGACCCAGCGGGCCAAGGTTCTGCTGGCCGACGAACCCATCGCCTCTCTGGACCCCGAGTCATCCCGCATCGTCATGGACATTCTGGCGCAAATTCACCGCGAGGACAAAATCACCGTCGTGGTCTCCCTGCACCAGGTCGAGTACGCCATCCGCTACTGCCCCCGCACCATCGCACTGCGCCACGGTCGCATCGTCTACGACGGTCCGAGCTCCGCCCTGACCCCATCCTTTCTCAAAGATATCTACGGGTCGGAAAGTGAAGAACTCTTTTCGCCCGCGATGGACAACGCGATGCGACAGCAGAAGAACGAACTCCAGCGTAAATCAGCCACGGCTCCCGCCGCAGCCTAACCAATTGTATTAAAAGGAGAGAAACATGTTTCGCAAGCTTTGCGGATTTCTGGTCATCCTGGCATTCTTGAGTGTTCAGCCCGCTGCGGCTCAGCTCAAGGAAATCAACTTCGGCATCATTTCCACCGAAGCTTCCATGAACCTCAAGACCATGTGGGACCCCTTCCTGGCCGACATGGAAAAGGCCACTGGTCTCAAGATTAACGCCTTCTTCGCCTCCGACTATGCCGGAATCATCGAAGGCATGCGCTTCAACAAGGTGCAGATCGCATGGTACGGCAACAAGAGCGCCATGGAGGCCGTGGACCGCGCCGATGGCGAGATCTTCGCCCAGACCGTGCCGGCCGACGGCCTGGCCGGTTACTATTCCCACCTCATCGTGCACAGGGACTCCCCGCTCAATTCTCTGGAAGACGTGCTCAAGAAAGCCGCCGACATCTCCTTCGGCAACGGCGACCCCAACTCAACCTCCGGTTTCCTTGTCCCCAGCTACTACGTTTTCGCCAAGAACAACCTCGACCCCAAGAAGATTTTCAAAAACACGGTCAGCGCCAACCATGAGACCAATGCCCTGAGCGTAGCCAACAAGCAGGTCGATGTGGCCACCAACAACAGCGAAAACCTGGCCAGGCTGAAAAAGACCCACCCGGGCAAGGCCGATCTGATCAAGGTCGTGTGGACCTCCCCGCTCATCCCCAGCGATCCGCTGGTCTGGCGCAAGGATCTGCCCGAAGAGACCAAAGCCAAGATCAGAGATTTCATCATGACTTACGGCACCACGGGCAAGGATAACGAAAAGGCCGTCCTGACCAACCTGACCTGGGCACCTTTCAAGGAGTCAAACAATGACCAGCTCCTGCCCATCCGCCAGCTCGAACTGTTCAAAAGCCGCATGAAGGTCGAATCCGACGAAGCCATGCCGGCTGAAGAAAGATCCAAGAAACTGGCTGAAATCGATGCCAAGCTCGACGCCATCAGCTCCAAACTTTAAGACTCTCCTCCACATCCTGCGGCCGGCGCCCAACGGTCGGCCGCATCCAAGGAAGCATTATGACCGCCCAGAGCACCCTTCTCGTTTCCACACAGCCGCCACGATCCCTCAAATCATCCATCCTGAACCTGCTGGGCTGGGCTCTGGTCCTGGCCGCGCTGGCCTGGTCATGGGAGGGGGCGGACATGCGGCCCTTGGACCTGATCAAGGACTCCGGCAACATGGCAACCCTGGCAGCCGATTTTTTTCCTCCCAATTTTTCCGACTGGAAATTCTACCTCGATGAGATCATCGTAACTTTCCACCTCGCGGTCTGGGGCACATTCCTGGCGGTGGTCTGCGCAGTGCCCTTCGGCATACTCAGCTCTGAAAACATCGCGCCCTGGTGGGTCTACCAGCCCATCCGCCGTGTCATGGACGCCTGCCGGGCCATCAACGAGGTGGTCTTCGCCATGCTCTTCGTGGTCTCAGTGGGACTTGGGCCTTTTGCCGGCGTCCTGGCCTTGTGGGTGCACACCACCGGCGTTCTGGCCAAGCTCTTCTCCGAGGCCGTGGAGGCCATCGACCCCCAACCTGTGGAAGGCATCCGCTCGACGGGCGCGACCGTGATCGAGGAGGTCATCTTCGGCGTCATCCCGCAGGTGCTCCCGCTATGGATATCCTATTCCCTGTACCGCTTCGAATCCAACGTGCGCTCGGCCACGGTACTCGGTATCGTCGGGGCGGGCGGAATCGGGGTAGTGCTCTGGGAGATGATCCGTGGATTCTACTTCGCCCAGACCTGCGCCATCATGATTCTCATCATTATCTCCGTAACCCTTATCGATCTGGTTTCCCAGCGTCTGCGCAAACTCTTTGTCTGAAACCGGACACCGCCATGCCATCCCTACGCTGCACCAATGCCCGTCTGGTCACGCCAGACGGTGTCGTCCACGGCTCTCTGACCTCCGGGGGCGGGCTCATAACGGGCATCGATGCGCCAGGAGCCATCCCCGAAGCTCTCGATTTCAAGGGTGACTACCTGCTGCCGGGTCTTGTGGAGATCCACACCGACAATATCGAAAAGCACTTCCTCCCCCGCTCCGGGGTGCGCTGGCCAACCAGCCTCACCTCCATCATGGCCCACGACACGCACATGGTCGGGGCCGGGATCACCACGGTTCTCGATGCGGTCAGCGCAGGCGAATTCAGCGCCAAGCGCATGCGCCGCGAAATTTTCGCAGCCACCCTGGAAGCCCTGGCCCTGGCCATGGACAACAAACTGCTGCGTGCCGAGCACCTGCTGCACATCCGTTGCGAACTGGCCGACCGGGCGGTGGTCGAGATGTTCACTTCCGTCATGGACCACAAGCTCCTGCGCCTTGTGTCCATCATGGACCACACCCCGGGGCAGCGGCAATGGAGCGACCTGGAGAAATACCGGGCATTCCACGCCGACAGGAAATGGACCGACGAGGAACTGCTGGCCGAAATTGACCGCCTGCGGACAGTGCAGGCCAGCCATGCCGAGCCAAACCGGGAAACGATCCTGGATCTGTGCCGCGAACGCAGCCTGCCCCTGGCCAGCCATGACGACACCACTGTGGAGCATGTGGAGGAGACGGCGCGCCTGGGCATGAGGATCGCGGAGTTCCCGACCACCCGCGAGGCCGTCCTGCGGGCAAGGGAACTGGGGCTGGCCATAGTCATGGGCGCACCCAACGTGGTCCGCGGCGAGTCGCATTCGGGCAACGTCTCGGCTCTTGCCCTAGCGGGTGAGGACCTGGTTGACATCCTGTCCTCGGACTACATGCCGGCGAGCCTGCTGCAGGCCCCGTTCATCATGTCGCAAAAACTTGATCTCCCTCTGCACCGGACGTTGCGCACGGTCACGGCCAATCCGGCCATGACCCTGGGCCTTGCCGACCGCGGCGAGCTGGTTCCGGGCAAGCGCGCCGACCTCGTGCGGGTGCGCTTGGTGGACGAAGTGCCCGTGGTTATCGCAGTGTGGCGCGAAGGTCGGCAGGTGATGTGACCGCATAGAAAGCCTCCGGCGGGCAGGGGGCCAGCCCCCTGCATCCCATTCATTGGGGAAACCCATGACAACGGACAAACCTCGATCCACATGATGTGAACATGCCCGAAGCACGCTACGCCATATATTTCACGCCGCCTGAAAGGTCCGAGCTCGAATGCATCTGCTCGACCGTACTGGGTCGCTGCGCCCGCACGGGAACTGTCCTGAAGCAACCAACCATCCCTGGCATCGAACCCACCCGACTGACAGAACTGACCGCCTCGCCTCGGCACTACGGGCTGCACGCCACCTTGAAGCCGCCCTTCTTCCTGACCGATACGCATGATGAAACCGGGTTGCTGGAAAGCGCGGCCATGATCGCCTCAAAGATACAATCATTCGACCTGCCCGGACTTGAGCTTGCACGCATTGGCTCCTTCCTTGCCCTGACCTTGACCGGACCATGCCCGGAACTGGAAGACCTGGCCCGCATCTGCGTCACGGTCTCGGATCCTTTCCGCCGCCCGCCCCCGCCCGAAGAACTTGCCCGCCGACGCGCGAGGGGCCTGACCCTGAACCAGGAGCGACTGCTGGACCTCTGGGGCTACCCCTTCGTGCTGGAAGAAATGCGCTTCCACCTGACCCTGACCGGCAGCATCCCCGACCCCGAAGAACGGGAACGCCTCCGCGCGGCACTCACCCCCCTGCTCGCCCCCGTACTCCGCACACCAATCCCGGTGCGGGACATCTACGTGTTCCGTCAGACGTGCCTGGAAGAGCCCTTCACCGTCCACAAACGGATCACGCTCGCCCAGAAACCCTGAACCAGACATTTCTTGACAATGTCGGTCACACGGTTCGTCCTCCGTCGCGTTTGCTCTTGCGTCTTACAATAATACCGAGTTATCAGGCCTCAGCATGTTTTGCCGCGCCACTGCATTGCAACCAATGAGGTGTTTAAACACGTTGGTTGTCTGAGCCCAATTAACAAACACCGAGGTTTGCATGGCAAACGGATTTGAATCGAACACATCCCTGGCAGTTCTTATCGATGCCGATAATGCCAGCCCTGCCGTTATTGAAGGGCTTCTTGCCGAAATCGCAAAAATCGGCGTTGCCAGCGTCAAGCGTATCTACGGGGACTGGACAACTCCGAATCTGGGGACGTGGAAATCGAAGCTGTTGGAATATTCCATCCAACCCATACAGCAATTCAGCTATACGACGGGCAAAAATTCCACAGACAGCGCCATGATCATTGATGCCATGGACTTGCTGTATTCCGGCCATTTTTCAGGATTTTGCCTCGTTTCCAGCGACAGCGACTTCACCCGCTTAGCTGCACGCATCCGCGAATCAGGACGGAGGGTGTACGGATTTGGAGAAAGAAAAACTCCACGCCCCTTTGTCTCCGCCTGTGACAGATTCATTTACACGGAGGTATTCGCTGAAACTCAAGGAACTGTCGTTGAAAAAGCAAAACTTCCCAAAACCGCAAAAGAACTGAGAGGAGATACTTCGCTCATGACGCTCGTCAGATCCGCCGTCGAAGCAACTTCCGATGAAAACGGTTGGGCTGGACTTGGACCTGTTGGCGGGTACATGAACAAGACGGCCAACGATTTTGATCCACGAAACTATGGATTCAATAAGTTGAGCGAACTCATCGCAGCCATAGGTCTTTTTGAAATCGACCGGCGGGAAAAGGGCGTGTACGTAAAAGACACTCGTAAAAAATGACCCTTGACTCTCCGTGAAGACAGCATCAAATTCATTCCGGAGGCACAACTATGAACGCTGCTAAAGAAACCGTAAGAGATCTTCTGAATTCCCTGCCCGACGACTGTTCTCTTCAGGATGTCCAATATCATCTGTATGTTGTTGAAAAAATACGCAGTGGTATTGCCAGAGCGGAGCAGGAAGGGACGTTGAGTCAGAAGGACGTTGAACGAAAGCTTGAAAAATGGCTCTCCTGATCGACTGGTCACCCCAGGCGCTCGAAGACCTGGAACTGATCGCGGAGTATATTGCGCGCGATTCAGATTTTTATGCGCGCGCTGTCGTTCAGGCACTTCTGGAGGGTGCAAGGAGCCTCGGCACACTACCAAACCGTGGACGAATCGTTCCGGAGTTCGGCGATCCATGCATCAGGGAAAGATTGCTCTACAGCTACCGTCTCATCTATCGCATAGAAACTGAACGGATAGTAATCGTCGCAGTTATTCATGGCCAACGACTGCTAACGAATGTGGAGAAGCCCTGATTCCGAAAATTTGAAACCTCTCTCCGGTACTCCTTTCACCCGTCCCAGCCCTCAGTATCTACCTGTTCTGGCAAACATGCTTGCAAGAACTCTTCGCCATTTGCGGCGTTTTCCGTTCCAGGAGCGGGGAGCATAGGCTCTTTCATCGAGTGCGTGAACAATCGCAAGGTCGGCACTGCCGGTTCAATCCTTGACGCCATGACGACATGACGACATGATGACTCACAGAGGTAAGCATCATGCCCGAAGCAACAAAACGATCCACCATCTATTTCGACCCGCAACTGCACGCGGCCCTGCGCCTTAAAGCCGTACATTCCAACCGTTCGCTCTCCGATCTCGTCAACGACGCCGTCCGAGCGGCCTTGGCCGAAGATCAGGAGGACCTGGCGGCGTTTGAACATCGTCTGGCGGAGCCAGCCATGAGTTACGAAGAGCTTTTGAACGACCTCAAGGCTCATGACAAAATATAGGCTGAGCTTCAAAGCTTCCGTGGCCAAGGATTTGCGTCAGATCCCCAAACGTGATGTGCAGAGTATTTTGAAACGTATCGAAGGACTCGCGGATGATCCCAGGCCAAGCGGCAGCGAAAAACTGTCCGGCCAGGAGCGGTTCCGGATAAGACAGGGAACATATCGAATCGTCTATGAAATCGAGGATCAGGAACTCGTCGTCATGGTCGTGAAAATCGGACATCGACGCGATGTCTACAGAACATTATAAGGTCCCGCCGCATCGGCATCGTCACCCATACTTCTCCACAAACGCCTCCACCCCCATCTCGCGAAAATCATTCAGCGCCGCCGCAAGCCGCCCGTGTTCCCAGTCCCACCAGGCCAGGGTCAGGAGTTTTTCCTGGATTTCGCTCGGAAAGCGGTACTTGATGGGCTTGGCAGGAACTCCGGCCACTATGGCGTAAGGCGGCACGTCCTTGGTGACCACCGCGCCCGAGGCCACCACCGCGCCCGTGCCCACGGTCACGCCGGGCATTATCAGGGCGCCGTGCCCGATCCAGACGTCGTGCCCGAGCACCACGGGATGTTCCTGACGCCAGGCGAAAAGCCCGTCATCATCCGGACCCATGCCGAATTTGGAACTGCGGTAGGTGAAATGGTGCTGGGTGGCCCGCCAGGTGGGATGGTTGCTCGGATTCAGGCGCGCGTGGTTGGCGATGGAGCAGAACTTGCCGATGCTTGTGTACATGACGTAGCAACGGTCGCACAGGTAGGAATAGTCGCCTACGGTGGAGGAAATGATCTCGGTCTGCGGACCGATCTCGGTCCATGCGCCAAGGGTGCTGTCAACGACGGTGGCCGTGGGGTGGACGCTTGGTTTGGTGGAAAGCATGTTCAGTCCGAAGCGTTGCTCATTGTGCGAAGGATAAGGGTGGCCAGGGCCAGGCCGCGTTCGGCCAAGGGGCCGGAATTGTCGAAACGCACCAGCTCAGGTGTTTCGGTAACAGTCATGCGCGCCCGCACCAACCGGGCCTCTATTTCCCCGGCATCCTCGCGACCGCGTGCGCCCAGACGGTCACGTAAAATCTGCTCGGGCACATCGATCAGCACGGGCAGCAGATCCGGATAGGCTTTGAACGCATCAGACAGCGCCCCGCGCGAGCCGTTCACAACCACGCTCAACCCCGCCTCCATCCAGATGTCGATCTCCCGGCCAACACCGTAGGCAAAGCCGTGGCTTTCCCAGGACAGGACGAAAAGGCCGTTTGCGAGGCGTAGCTCGAATTCGGCCCGGTTCAAGGCAACATGATTTTCCCCGCCCGCGTCGGCCGGACGAGTGATGTAACGGTGGGCGAAGACCACAGGCGCTTCGGCGGCAAGCCGCAGACGGGCCTCTGCCATGAGAGAGTCCTTGCCCGAGCCTGAAGGGCCCATGATGTAAATCAGTCTTGGCATAAAAATCCTTTTCTGACGTTCAATTCCTATGTGGCCGCCCAGCCGTACACCGAGGTTGGGCAGGCACACAGGCCTGCCCCTACAATGTATCGCTCCGAAATTCATCATCACATCAACGACACGTAGGGGCGGCCCTATGTGGCCGCCCTTCTTCGGCCTGCGTGACCGCCCTTCTTCGGCCCCACGTGACCGCCCGAACCGTACACCGAGGCAGGGCAGGCACATAGGCCTGCCCCTACGTGTTTCGCCCCGAAATTCGAACCATCATCAATACACCCGCTCGCCATCCCGCCAGACCCGGCGCACCACCGGAAGATCGCGGTCGATGTGGACGCGGACGAGGTCGGCTTTGAGGCCGGGTTCGATGCGTCCGCGGTCGGACAGGCCCAGGGCGCGGGCCGGGTTTGCCGTGACCAGAGCCATGGACTCATGCAGAGGCAGATCCACTTCGGAGTGCAGAATCCAGGCGGCGTGCAGGAGGCTTGCCGGGACGTAATCCGAGGACAGGCCGCCGAGGAGTCCGGCCTTGGCCACTTCGCGCACGGAGACGTTGCCCGAGTGGGAGCCATTCCGGACCACGTTGGGTGAGCCCATGAGGGTCATAAGTCCCAGTTCGCAGGCGCGGCGCGCGGCGTCCATGGTGGTCGGGAATTCACTGATGACGATCCCCTGGCCGTGAGCCCAGTCCACGTGTTCGGCGGTGGCGTCGTCGTGACTGGCCACGGGCACGCCGCGAACCTGGCACCAGCTTAAGATATCTTCGGCGTGGGCTCCGGCGAAGCGGGCCTGCGCGTCCTGCATGCGGGCCATTTCGGCCTTAAATTCCTGGTCCGACCACTGCCGGTCCGTGCTGTAATAGGTGCGATAGGCGTCGATGTCGACAAACTGCCGCTGCCCGGGGGTGTGGTCCATGAGGGAGACGAGATGTACCTCGTCCATGTCGCGGAAGGGCTCAAAGAGGCGCGCCATTTCGGGGTCGGAGACTTCACAGCGCACGTGCAGAAGATGGTCGGCGCGAAGGTGTCCGGTGGGGCGCAGCTCATCCAGGGCGGCCAGGGTCAGATCGAGCATGATGCGGCGATCGCTTTTTTCGTAGTATTGCCCGCAGGACAAGGCGTCGAGGACCGTAGTGATGCCTGCGGCCACGAGCTGCGCGTCGTGGGCCAGCAGCGCGGCACGGGCCGAGGGCCAGAGTACGCCGGGCCGGGGCACGAGCAGTTTTTCGAGGTTGTCGGTGTGCAGCTCGACCAGTCCGGGGATAAGCAGGTCTCCTCCGATATCTACGGCGCCCGGGCTTACGGTCGCGCCGGGGGAGACATCGTGGATCACCCCGTCGCGCACGCTCATGGTGCCCAGGATAGTTTCGCACTCAAGGACGATGCGGGCGTTGGCAAGGATCATTTCAGGCATGGCTTACTCCGGTCTGTTCAGTTGCAGGCAGCGGTCGGCGACCCGCCCGCGCACGTCATCATCGTGAAAAATGCCCACAACGGCAGCGCCGCGTTTTTTGGCTTCGAGGATCATGGCAACGACGGTGGTGCGGTTCTCTCCGTCCAGGGAGGCGGTGGGCTCATCAAGGAGCAAAATGGGATAGTCGCGGATGAAGCCGCGCGCGATGTTGATGCGTTGCTGTTCTCCGCCCGAGAAGGTCGCCGGGGCCAAAGACCACAGACGTTCAGGGATGTTCAGGCGGGCCAGCATCCGCCCTGCCCTGTCCCTGGCCTCGTCCAGCCCCACGCCCATGGCGGTCAGCCGCTCAGCCACCAGGTCGAGACAGGAGACGCGGGGGATGACGCGCAGGAACTGGCTGACATAGCCGAGGCTGCGGCGGCGCACATCGAGAATTGTGCGCGGCAGGGCGGAGGTCATGTCCACGCCGTCTCCGTCATGGCTGATGACGACACTACCCGCGCTTGGACGATAGTTGGCATAAATGGAGCGCAGCAGGCTCGACTTGCCCGCGCCGGACGGGCCGTGCAGGGCGATGCACTCCCCTGCCGCGACATCAAGGTCCACGCCATCGAAGGCGCGGATGCATGTCCCGCCCTGGGTGTGCAGGACAAAGGTCTTGGCCAGGGAGCGGATGGAAATCATGGGAATACTCATTGTGCCTCAAGCTTGCAGGATGGATGAGACCAGAAGCTGGGTATAGGGGTGGCACGGATCGTCCAGAACCTGATCGGACAGGCCGGTCTCCACGACCTCGCCGCCACGCATGACCATCATCCGATGGGCCAGGATGCGCGCCACGGCCAGATCGTGGGTGACCAGCACCACGGCCAGCCCCAGGGACGAGACCAGATGGCGCAGCAGGTCCAGGAGGCGGGCCTGGACCGAGACGTCGAGGCCGCTGGTGGGCTCGTCCATGAAGACCAGGCGCGGGCTCGTGACCAGGTTGCGGGCGATCTGGAGGCGCTGTTGCATGCCGCCGGAAAAGGCCGAGGGGTGCTCATCAATGCGCCCGGGGTCGAGCTCCACCCGCTCCATCCAGTCAAGGCCCGACCCGCGAATCCGGCCATAATGACGCTGCCCCAGCGCCATGAGCCGTTCACCGATGTTGCCTCCGGCGCTGACCCGCATGCGCAGCCCGTCGCGCGGATTCTGATGCACCACGCCCAGGTCGGTGCGCTGCAGGCGACGGCGGTCAGCCTCGGAAAGTTCGGCCAGGGACAGCCAGCGTCCGTCCCGGTCCCGGTACGAGACTTCTCCTCTGGTTGGCATGAGGTGTCCGGACAAAAGGCTTAAAAGCGTGGACTTGCCCGATCCCGACTCACCGACAATGGCCAGCACTTCGCCAGGCCAGAGGGAGAAACTCACGTCGCGGCAGCCGACGCGGTTTCCGTAATAGCGGGTCAATCCCGTGACACGAAGCAGTTCTGCGTCCATCACGTACCTTCCTGTTCGCGCACGCGCCGCGCGCAAAAATCCGAATCCGAGCAGACAAACATGCGTCCGCCATGGTCGTCGGTGATGATCTCATCGAGGAAACTTTTCCGTGATCCGCAGATGGAGCAGGCCTCATCCCAGGACTGGATCTCAAAGGGGTGATCCTCAAAATCCAGACTCTTGACCCTGGTGTGCGGCGGGATGGCGTAGATACGTTTTTCACGGCCCGCCCCGAAAAGCTGCAAGGCTTGGCAATTGTCCATCTTTGGGTTGTCGAATTTGGGAATGGGAGAGGGGCACATGATGTAGCGGTCCTCGACCTTGACGGGATAGTTGTAGCTGGTTGCGATGCGGCCGTGCTCGGCGATGTCCTCGTAGAGCTTGACGTGCATGACCCCGTATTCCTCCAGGGCGTGCATGGTCCGGGTCTCGGACTCACTGGGTTCCATAAAACGCAGGGGTTCGGGGATGGGCACCTGATAGACGAGAATCTGGCCGGATTTGAGGGGCGCTTCGGGGATGCGGTGTCGGGTCTGGATGACCGTGGCCTCTTCCGTGGTGGTGGTCGTTGCCACCTGCGCCGTCCTGGCAAAGAAAGAGCGGATGGACACGGCGTTGGTCGTGTCGTCGGCACCCTGATCGATGACTTTCAGAACGTCATCCGGCCCGATGATGCTGGCCGTGATCTGAATGCCGCCGGTGCCCCAGCCGTAAGGCAGCGGCATCTCGCGACTGCCGAAGGGAACCTGGTAGCCGGGGATGGCCACGGCCTTCAGGATGGCGCGGCGGATCATGCCCTTGGTCTGCTCGTCCAGGTACGCGTAATTGTAACCGGGCATGGCTTCAGCGTTCATGACTTTCCTCCTTGTCGGTGGAGTCCCTGCGCAATCCGCGCACCAGCGCCAGTTCGGACTGAAAATCGACATAATGCGGCAGCTTCAGATGCTGCACAAAACCAGAGGCTTCGACGTTGTCGCTATGATAGAGGACAAACTCCCCATCCTGGGCCGGACCGCGCACCTCCTCGCCCAGCTCCCCGGCGCGAAGCGAACGATCCACCAGAGCCATGCTCATGGCCTTGCGCTCGCCCTGCCCGAAAGTCAGGCCGTAGCCACGCGTAAAACGGGCGTCGCCGGAGCCGATGAACTGGTTCACGGTCTCGCACTCGGTCAGGGTGATCTCGCCGATTGTCACGGGGAAACCGAGCTCCTCGGGCGTGAACTCCACCTCCACCTCGCCCATGCGGATCTCACCGACAAAAGGATGAGAATTGCCAAAACCGCGCTGCGTGGAATAGCCCATGGCCAAAAGAAACCCCTCGTCCGCCCGGGCCAGATTCTGCAGGCGCATGGAGCGCCCGGCGGGCAGGGTCAGGGGTTCGCGGGTCAGGTCGCCTGGTTCCGAATCGGGTCCGCTGGTCTCGGACTCAATGATGCCTTCGCGACCAAGCACGTCGAGCACGCGCGGCATGGCTTCTTGCGTCGCTTCGACCGCACCGTCCATTTCCCCCGACACGAGAGCGTCTGCGTCTTTCTCTGCCGACCGATGCCCGGACAAGTCCCAATCGAGCAGGCGGTGGGTGTAGTCGAAGGTCGGTCCGAGTATCTGGCCGCCCGGGACGTCTTTGAATGTCGCGGAAATGCGGCGGCGGATATGCATCCGTGACGTGTCCACGGGCAGGGCGTACCCGAAACGCGGCAGGGTTGTGCGATAGGCGCGGAGCAGAAAAATGGCCTCCATCAGGTCTCCGCGTGCCTGCTTCACGGCCAGGGCCGCAAGATGCGGGTCGTAGAGGGAGCCTTCGCTCATGACCCGGTCCACCGAGAGGGACAGCTGCTCACGGATCTGTTCCAGGGATAGTTCAGGCACGGACTCGTCGCCACGGCGCTCCCGGGCCAGCATCCTGTGCGCGGCGGCGATGGCCTTCTCGCCGCCTTTGACAGCTACATACATGGCCCGGCCCCCATTCTCAGGGTTCTGGGCAGGCCCACGACATGCGCCTTGCCGACAAGGATCAGATCCACGCCGCGAGGAAAAAGGCACCCGTTGTCGCGCCATTTCTCCATGAACTTCGGGGGAAGCCAGGACAGGGGCAACCGCCCCTTGCCGTCCACTCCCGGTCCCTGGATGGAGATGGTCTCGCCTGAGTCATCGTCGATGTCCGTGGCCAGCAAGACGGTAGTCGATCGTTCGGGATACTCGGCGCTGCCCAAGGAGAACGCGTCCAGGGACGGCATGAGCGCTTGATTTATGACAATGGCGAAGGACGCCTTGTCCGGCGCATCGAGCAGCGGACATGCACAATGAAATCGCAAAAACCGGAAGGCATCATCGGTACCGGCCTGGCCATCCAGCCAGACGGGGGTATCCATGTCGCACATGGTCAGGACCACGGAGGTCATACCCCCGCTCCAGCCGCGCGGGCCTTCGCCCTGCACGGGAAGCGGCACAATGCTTCCCGGGCGGGACATGGCTTCGAGGATCGCGCGATAAGTGCTCTGGCTTTCAAAGACCGGGCGGGCAAAACCGGCGGGAATGGATTGCAGCATCATTCCTCCCCCCGCACGAGGGTGAAGAAATCGACCCTGCTCGGCCGCACCTCGTCCCGTCGACTGGCCAGATACGCCTGCCGTTCCTGTTGCAGGGGGCTGATCAGCGTGCGACGCAGACCCTCTCCCCTTTCAGGCAGTTGCAGCAGGGCGTCGAACACGGCCGCCAGGCGGGCATGTTCATGGCTTAAGCCTCCGATGAAGGCGTGCCCCATGATCCCTTCGTCTACATTCACCGTGCAGCGGGTCACGGTCATCTCGCCCAGGTTGAAGCGCTCCCCGCTGTTGCCGGTCCGGCCTCGGACCATGACCAGGCCCGTTTCCGGTCCGCGCACGACTTTGTACTGCGGCTGTGCTTCCAGACGGTTCCAGGCTTCCTGCAACCTGGCTTCCGGGGCCAGGGCCAAGGCGGCCATCCACTCCTGCCGCGTTGTCTGTTCAGTTGACATCAAAGAAACTCCACAATATGAAAATTTGTATAGACGTCTATGTCTTTTAACTGGGACTTGAGTCTCAGCATTCTGTGACAATTTGCATTCGGGGAGGCGGCGATGGAGTTACAGCGCAGAAGTGGGATGGCCCTGTGGCGGCAGATTCAGGATTGGCTGGAGTTCAGTATCAAAGAGGGGGAGATGCCGCCCGGCAGCAAACTGCCTACGGAGCAGGAGCTGGCCGGACGTTTTGGGGTCAACCGCCACACGGTGCGGCGGGCGCTGACATTGCTTGCGGAAAAGGAGCTCATCCGCACGGAACAGGGCAGCGGCAGCTTCGTGCGCGAACAGGTCATCGACTACGCCGTGGGAGCGCGCACCCGCTTCCATGAAAACCTGCTCCGCCAGGAACGCAAGCCGCGCGGGGAGCTTGTCTCGTCCGGCGTCATCCCCGCCACGACAGAGGTGGCCAGGGCCCTGGAACTGGAGAAAGGCGAGTCCGTCATCGTGCTCGAAACCCTTGGTGAAGCTGACGGAGTACGGATCTGTCTGGCCAGCGCCCATTTCCCCCAGGCCCGTTTTCCAGGCCTGGACGGGCATTTCCGCGAGACCGGGTCCGTGACCCAGGCACTGCGGCACTACGGGGTCATGGATTACCGCCGCAAGAGCACGCACATCTCAAGCCGCCTGCCCACCGCCAGGGAGGCCCGCATGCTGCGCCAGGCCAAGACACGGCCAGTACTTGTCACGGAGAGCATCAACGTCGATCCGAGGGAATGGCCTATAGAATTCTGCGAAACGAGGTTCGCTTCCGAGAGGGTGCATTTTATCATTGAAACCTGACGATGGAGATCAGGCACGTCGCATGCAACGGAGCAGACAGGACGGCATGATCTCCTTGTGAAGAAACGCACTTATACTGACTGTATTACATTCGTATGCTTTCATGTTATATGGGAACAACTCAACCATATACACATATCCGTAAAAAACACATAACTTGCTGAAATTGTGGACACATAGAATCAACCTCTTTAACGTATCACAAAACAATGTATGACAAGAGGTTTTATAAACGCATCCTTGATTTAAATATATATACAGTCTATATTTAATTCGCCGATTTTTTGTGCGCACCGACAGGACCTGCTTGCGGCGTCAAAGACGGTTTTTTTAATCAAGGGATCTGAGCATGAAACATCTTCTTTGCGCATCCATAATTCTGTGCGCTTTTCTTTCCGGCTGCGCCACCACCACGACACAGCGTAACGTCATGGAGAGCTTTGGTCTGGCCACGGAGAGAGTCGGCCGCATGAGCGAGAGCGAATTTCTCTCCATGCGGGGCGAAGTCATCGAAATGAACTCGCTCATCATGGTGCTCGATAGAACAAAAGGCGCCCACAGCCAAGGCCATAACGAACCAGCCCATGCCGAAGCCACTGCCGATCGAGTCGCCGCCAGCAAAGCCTTACGCATGTACGGCGACCTGCTCATGCGCCTGGCCGCAGATGATCGAACGGAGATGGTCCGCAGATCGGCCAGAGTGTTTCTGGACAATATAGCGGAAACGCTGGGGCCGGAAGTGAGTGTCGAACAGGAAGAAGCCTTGCAGCGAGTGGCCCAGGGCCTTTCCGCCCGCTGGGCTTCGTCGAAAAAGGCCGAGACTGCCCGGTCCGTCGTGCTGGCTTTCGAAGGAGCCGTGACGACGCTGACCACCAGGCTGATGGCCGATTTTTCAGTGGAGGAATCCTCTACCAGCTATCTGAAGACCTACACGGACACGGCCAGGGAGCTCAAGACAAGGGCATCGGCCGTCATCGACGCCGGGGACAAGGTTGACCTGCAGGAGCGAGACAAGGCCGTGCAGGCCCTTCTGCTGGCGCAAAAATCGCTCTTGAGGGCGGAAGCCATCGGCGCACGGATACACGAGTGCATGGCGACCCTGCAGCAGGCCAATGCCCATGTTGCATCGGCAATCCGCAACGACAGCTATGACCTGCTTCAGATCAGGGAATACGGAAAACAGATCCAGAAGATCGGCACCATGCAGCAGGTGCTCTCCCGCTAAAAGACAAGGACAAAGCTGACAAAGCCTCCCGTAAAGGAGGCTCATTTCAATAAAAAAGGGCAACCGGAAGCTGCCCTCGTCACACGGGTTCAGTCCCGAGCGCAGGACGGCAACGGGAGCAAGCGGCTGACTCGCTCACGGTAGGCCTGATAGACCTCGCCGAACTGGTCTTCAAGCGCAAGCTCCTCGGCTCCCACATTCCTGAAGAAAAGAAACGCTGCCACCAGAATGCCGAGAATGCCGAGATTGGTGTTCAGAATCAGGCACAGTCCGGGCATGAGTCCAAACAGGTTGGACGCCATGACCGGGTTGCGGCTCCAGGCGAAGGGGCCGGACTCGACCAGCATGTAGCCCTCGCCCTTCTTCAGTTCCCGCACGGCCAGAACCAAGCCGACCAGGCCCGCCGCCAACCACAGAAAACCTACCACCGAACCGATCATGAACCAGTCGGTGCGCAGAACGAGATTTTCAAAAACACTGCCCGCCACAATGATCCCATATCCGGGGCCGAGCACTTTTAAGGCAAGACTTCTTGTATTCATGACGTTCTCCTCAGAGGCGAATTTGGGTATGCCATCATTAGTACTCACCTATACCACCACCCGCCCAGATTGAAAAGAACCCGGCCGGATTATTCCGGACCGGGCTTTTAGATTCAAGCTTAACGAGTCAGCTGACGATAGCGGATGCGGCGCGGCACCGCCAGAGTGTTGCCAGTGCGGCGCTTCAGATCCTTTTCGTATTCCGAATAGTTGCCCTCAAACCAAACCACCTGGCTGTCACCCTCGAAGGCCAGGATGTGGGTCGCGATGCGGTCCAGGAACCAGCGGTCATGGGAAATGACTACCGCACATCCGGCGAAGTTCTCCAGAGCCTCTTCCAGGGCGCGCATGGTGTTCACGTCAAGGTCATTGGTCGGTTCGTCCAGCAGCAGCACGTTGGCCTCTTTTTTCAGCATCAGCGCCAGGTGCAGCCGGTTGCGCTCGCCACCGGAGAGCATGCCCACGGTCTTCTGCTGGTCAGGTCCGGCGAAGTTGAATTTGCTGACGTAGGCGCGGGAGTTGATCTCGCGCCCGCCCAGGCTGATCGTGTCGTAACCGTCCGAGACCATCTCCCAGACAGTCTTCTTGGAGTCGAGGACGCCGCGGTCCTGATCCACGTGGGCCAGCTTCACGGTCTGGCCGAGGCGGATCTCCCCGCTGTCGGGCTGTTCCTGACCGGTGATCATGCGGAAAAGCGTAGTCTTGCCCGCGCCGTTGGGCCCGATGACACCGACGATGCCGCCCGGAGGCAGGGCAAAATTCATGTCCTCGATGAGCAGCTTGTCCTCGTAGGCTTTCTTCACGTGGTGGGCCTCGATGACCACGTCACCCAGACGCGGGCCTGAGGGGATGAAAAGTTCCAAGGTCTTGATCTTGTCTTTGGTATCCTGGTTGAGCAGGTTTTCATAGGACGAGATTCTGGCCTTGGCCTTGGCATGGCGGCCTTTGGGCGACATGTTGATCCACTCCAGCTCGTGCTTGAGGGTCCGCTGGCGGGCGCTCTCCTCCTTCTCCTCCTGGGCCAGGCGGTTCTGCTTCTGCTGGAGCCACGAGGAATAGTTGCCCTTCCACGGGATGCCCACGCCCCGGTCCAGTTCCAGAATCCAGCCCGCCACGTTGTCGAGAAAGTAGCGATCATGGGTCACGGCGATGATGGTGCCTTCGTACTGCTGCAGATGATGCTCAAGCCAGGCGATGGTCTCAGCGTCAAGATGGTTGGTGGGCTCGTCAAGGAGCAGGATGTCGGGCTTCTGCAGCAGCAGGCGGCACAGGGCCACGCGGCGCTTCTCACCGCCGGACAGAACGCCGATCTTGGTCTCGGGCTCGGGGCAGCGCAGGGCCTCCATGGCCATCTCCAGCTTGGAGTCGAGGTCCCAGGCGTCGGCGGCGTCGAGCTTCTCCTGCACCTCGGCCTGACGGGCGATAAGTGCGTCCATCTCGTCGTCGCTCATGGGCTCGGCGAATTTGGCGTTGATCTCCTCGAACTGCTGCAAAAGGTCCACAGTCTCCTGCACGGCCTCCTGCACGATCTCGCGCACGGTCCGCTCCGGGTCGAGGATCGGCTCCTGCTCCAGATAGCCCACGGAATAACCGGGAGAGATGACGATCTGGCCGTTATACTCCTTGTCCACCCCGGCCATGATCTTGAGCAGCGAGCTCTTGCCGGACCCGTTCAGGCCCAGCACGCCGATCTTGGCGCCGTAGAAAAAGGACAGGGAGATATCCTTGATAACCGGTTTCTTGTCGTAAAACCGGGACACCTTCAGCATGGAATAGATAATCTTGTTTGGTTCGTCGCTCATGATAACCTCAGATATGATTTTGTTTGCGTAATGCCTTCCGGCCCATAAATTGGCAAGGGCCGGGAATGAGAGCGGCCGACAGTAGGCCGGCCGCATTTCGTAAAGTTTGAGGCCTGTAAAGCCTAGTGGCCGAAGCCGGGTATTTCCAGTCTCTTTTCCAGCCTGCGCAGACCATAGGATGCCACGGTGACCAGAAACAGGTAATAAACGCCCACGACCATGAAAACCTCACTGAAACGAAAGGTTTCGCTGGCCACGATCTTGGCCTGCCCGGTCAGTTCGAAGCAGGTGATGACGTAGGCCAGGGAGGAGTACTTGATCAGGTACACGATCTCGTTCCCGCACCCGGGAAGGGCCCGGCGAAAGGCCTGGGGGATGATGATCCAGACCAGGGTCGTGAAGGTGGAGAATCCCAGGGCCTGCGCTGCGAGCACCTGCCCGCGCTTGATGGAAAGCAGCCCGCCGCGGATATACTCCGAATGGTACGCGGCGCTGCACAGGGTGAACCCGATCACCGCCGCAGTGTAGGGCTGAAAATAGATGCCCACGTTCGGAAGGCCGAAATAAAGGATGAAAAGCTGGATCACCAGCGGCGTGCCTCGAAAAAGCGCGGCATAACCGTTGGCCAGGGCACCCAGGAATCCACCTCCGAAGGCCCGGCATGCCCCCACAACCACGCCGAAAAAAATGCCCAGGATCGCCGAGGGCACGATGAGTTGCAGACTCACGATCACGCCCTTGTTCAAGGCCGGCAGCAAGCGTTCGAGCAGAAAGACGAACTCCTCGTTCATGCGCCGGCGCCCTCGACATCGAGAATCTGGGAGCAGAAATCAAGGGTGCGTGTACCCGAGCCCTCGGCCAAGAGATCCTTGGGGCTGCCCTGCTCAATGATCCGGCCCTCCTGCATGAAGAGCACCTCGTCGGCCAGAGAGCGGGTGAAGCCCATCTGGTGCGTGGCCATGACCATAGTCATGCCGTTCTGGGCCAGACCACGGATGACGGTCAGCACCTCGCTGACCAGTTCAGGGTCAAGGGCGGAGGTCGGCTCGTCCAGCAGCATGACCTTGGGATCCATCGCCAGGGCACGCGCGATGGAAACGCGCTGCTTCTGCCCACCGGAGAGTTCGGCGGGGTAAAGGTGCCCCTTGTCAGCGAGGCCGACCCGGTCCAGCTCGGCCTTGGCGCGGGCCTTGGCCTGGGCGCGGCTCATGCCCTTGACCTTGCGCAGGGCGATGCTGACGTTTTCCGTGGCGGTCAGGTGGTCGAAGAGGTTGAAATCCTGAAAAATCATGCCCACATGCTGACGGAATTCGCACAACTCGCGAGCCTTGCGCGGATCAACGCGCCGTCCTTCCAACTCGATCTCGCCCCGGTCCGGCACGAGAAGATAGTTCATGCACTGCAGGAGCGTACTCTTGCCGCCGCCGGAAGGCCCGATGAGCACCTTCATTTCGCCTTCATAGAGGTCCAGGCTCACGGACCTCAGTATCTCGCGGCCACCCAGCTCCTTGGAAATCCCATGCACCCGCATGAGCGGGGTCTTTGTATTCATGTTCGCCATTAATGCACATAACCCTTTATTCTGACACGTTTTTCCAATGCACGCAGGGCCACGACCCCAGCCCAGGTCAACAGGAAATAGAGCACCGCCGCACTGACGTACATGGGCAGGTGCTGATAGGTCCGCGAGGCCACGAAGTGGGTCCGGGCCATGATCTCACTGGCCCCGAGCACAAAAGCCAGGGCCGAATCCTTGAGGATGATGGAGTATTCGTTGGACCAGCCCGGAATGGACAGGCGCAGGGCCTGGGGCAGGATGATGGAGCGGATGGCCAGGCCGTCGGACATGCCCAGCGCGCGCGCCGCCTTGAGCTGACCCTTGGACAGGGACAGGATGGAGCCGCGAAAAATCTGGGACTGATAAGCACCGCTGGTCATGCCGAGCACGACGGTGGCCGCCGCCACGGCGCTCAAATTGAGCCCCATAAAATTGAACAGCCCGAAATAGAAGAGAAAAAGCAGCACCAGGATGGGCACACCGCGAAAAAACCAGACATAGAGGCCGCACAGAGTTCGCACCGTCCAGTGGCCGTACACCTGCCCCACAGCCAGGGGCACGCCGATGAAAAGGCCCAGGAACATGGCGCCGACCACTGCGGTCACAGTGATGGCCGCGCCCTGCAGTACATACGGCAGGGCGTCCAGGAGGACGGTGACAGTTTCGTTCATGGTCGGGGCGAAATCCTTGGCGAGGCTTGGCAAAAAAACGGGAAGGCCGGAGCATTGCCAGGCCTTCCCGAGGTATCGTGCAAAGGTCGAACTACTTGTTCAGGTGCTTGGCGATGAGCTCTTCCCAGTAGGGATCGGCTTTCAGCATCTCGAAGCCCTTGTTCAGCTTGTCGAGCAGGTCCGTGTCTTCCTTGCGCACGGCGGCGCCAAAGGGCTCGATCTCGCCGAAAACGCCGATGATCTGTACGGGTCTCTTGGTTTCCGCGTCGCGAGCCGGGGGATAGTTCATGCCGGCGGCGTCGATGCGGCCGTTGACCAGATCTTCGATGGCCATGGGAGCGGAATCATACAACTTGATGGAGAACTTCCAGCCCTGCTTTTCCTTCTCGTCGGCCATCCACTTGGCTTCGGAGGTGCCGGCCTGCATGCCCACGGTCAATTCCTGGCCATAGATTTCCTCGGCCTTGAGCGCGGATTCCTTCTTGGTCACGAACACGTTCTTCACTTCCCAGTAGGGGGCGGTGAAGTTGACCTTCTCGGCGCGTTCGGCGGTGATGGTCATGCCGGAGCAGATGAAGTCGATCTTCTTGGCCAGCAGGTTGGGGATAATGCCATCCCAGTCCACGGGCACGTGCTTGACCTTGAAGCCCATCTTCTCGGCGATCCAGTCCACAGCGTCGACATCAAAGCCGCTGGGCTTGCCGCTCTGGTCCACGTAGGCGAACGGAGGATAGTTGGCGTCGATGCCGTTCAAAAGGACTTTGTCCTCGGCCAGGGCCGGACCGGCAGCCATACACAGGAGGCAGGCGATCACAAAAGCAGCGCGTTTCAGCATGTTGTTCATCCTCATGAAAACGTTTGACAAAAAATCAGGTTCCCCCACAAGTACTCACGAACCGGCCCGGTCCGAACATCCAGGCCGCCGAACCAGTTCTTTTTGCGGCACAACGCGGCCAAATGCCGAATGATTTGCAGCGTTGTGACACAAGCGACACAGATATATTCATTTTTCAAAAACCGCAACACATGCCCGGCCCTCATGGAAATGCCCAAGAACCAAAAGAAAGCGTACCTTTGCGGGCTTGCCGCGGTCTGCCTGTGGTCCACCGTGGCCACGGCCTTCAAGCTGTCGCTTCGCCACCTGGGGCCGGAACCGCTGGTCTTCTACGCCAGCCTGACCTCGGTCCTGGTCTTGACCCTGATCCTGGCCTTTAAGGGTCGACTGGGGGAGCTTACTCGATTGACCTGGAAGGACGCGCGCTTCTCCCTGTTTCTGGGCGGCCTCAACCCCTTCCTCTATTATCTTGTGCTGATCCGCGCCTACGACCTGCTCCGCGCCCAGGAAGCCCAGGCCATCAACTACACCTGGGCCATCACCATGAGCCTACTGGCCATTCCGCTCCTTGGTCAGCGCCTGCGCGCCCTGCAGTTCGGTGCCATCGGCCTGAGCTATTTCGGCGCACTGGTCATCTCCACTCGCGGCGACCTCCTTGGCCTGTCCATGGAAAGTCCTTTGGGCTTCGCCCTGGCCATGGGCAGCACCGTGATCTGGGCCCTGTTCTGGATTTTCGGGGTCAAGGACACCATGGAACCGACCCTGCGACTGCTGCTCAATTTCTGCTGCGGGGCATTCTATACGGCGATATGGGCGCTTTTTGCGGGCATCTCGCTGATGCCCAACGGGCCGGGATTTCTGGGCGCGGTCTACATCGGCGTCTTCGAGATGGGCGTGACCTTCGTGCTCTGGATGTCGGCCCTGCGCCTGTCGCGGACCACGGCGCAGGTCAGCAACCTTATCTACCTAGCTCCATTTCTGTCTCTGTTCATCATCCATTTCCTGGTCGGTGAGAACATCTACGCCTCGACCCTGGTGGGCCTCGGCTTCATCCTGGCCGGCACGGTGGTCCAAAAATTCGCCGACGCGCAGGGCACAAACTGAGCCCGAGAGGTCCGGCGCAAAACCATCTGCCCCCGTTGATCCGGCCACAAGCGTTGCAATCCTAAAAAAATATTGACAGACGAACAGCTCACTACTAATAAATTGTATTGTTTCGAAGCGTCATGCCATTTCATGGGAAATGAATGTGGCGCTGGTGCGGGCCAGCTGGCAGCTGTTTCCAGCCGGAATTGCCGCATTTTTTTTACCTTTTTTTCGGAGTTATAGTCTAGTCTATGAACATCTATGTTGGAAATCTGTCCTGGTCGACCACCGATGCCGACCTGAAGTCCCTGTTCTCCCAGTACGGCGAAGTCGCCTCTGCACACGTCATCGAGGACCGCGCCACTGGCCGCTCCCGTGGTTTCGGCTTTGTCGAAATGGACGATGAAGGCGCTCGCAAGGCCATCCAGGCAGTGAACGGCACCGATCTTCAGGGCCGCACCCTGAAAGTCAACGAATCTCAGCCCCGTGAGAGCCGTCCCCGCTACTAAGCGGACTGTTCGATCATGAGGAAGCCCGTCTCTGACGGGCTTTTTTTTGCCCGAAAACCGCCAGCCACCTGACCGCACAACGATTGACGCCATCCTGCCGTGCGCATAAGCAGGCCCGACAATAAAATCCCGTCTCAGGAGTTCCCGATGCGCCTTTCCGCCAATGCGGTTCCGTTACTCCTCGTCCTTTTCCTGTCGATGCTCTCCGGTTGCGCCAAAACCGTCCCCCAGCCTTCGCAACCTACCCAGACCCATAACAACAGCGGAGCGGATATTCCCGCAACTCCGCCTGCCGCACAGGCCTCCGGGCCGGTCTTGAAACCGGAAGCCGAGCCCAAACCCGAGTCCGCCGAAGAGTCGCCTTGCCTTGAATGCGAGACGGCGACCTCCGACCAGAACCGCGCGGACTGCTTCAAGCTCCAGCCCGGCAAGATAACCAAGACCAAGAGCGGCAAGACCGTGACCGGCCGCTGCCAGCCGCAGTGTGTACCGTACGCCCGCTGCCGCAGCGGCATCATGACCTGCCGCCTGGGCGACACCGGCCCCGTGGAATGGTACGAATGCGCGCGAAAAAACAAGGCCACCACCCTCACGCCCAAGGCTGGGTCCATCATGGTCATCGACGTCAACACCCGCCGCAAGATGCCCACCGGCCACCTTGGCTATGTGGAAGAGGCCTGCTCCAACCCCGACGGCACCTGGACCCTGCGCTTCAGCCACACCAACTACGACCGCAAATGCCACCTGGACCTCGACGCCGAAGTCCTGTTCAACCCAAAGACCATGACCGCGACCTTCCTGAGCGGGGCATGGAAAGCCTGGGCCAAGGACCTCAAAATCCGGGGCTTCATATTGAGGTGAGCCATGCGGCCGCGCATCAAAAAGCATGATCCGAAGAGCGAATACTACTTTCGGGAAGGATGTTTCATCACCGAACTCTCCAACGACGACCATGACTCGGCCGTGTCCCTGGCCCGCGCCCGGGTCGAAGCTGGACGCACCTCGGCCTGGCATGCCCTGCGTGACACGGTGGAACGCTACGTGATTCTTGAAGGCTCCGGCCTGGTGGAAATCGGCGACCTGCCGCCGCAAATCGTTGCTCCCGGCGACGTCGCCATCATCCCACCCGGAGTCCGCCAGCGCATCACCTGCACCGGCGCATCCGACCTCATTTTCCTGGCCGTCTGCACCCCGCGCTTTGACCCGCAAAACTACTTCGCCCTTGAAGAGTAAGGGCACTCTACCAAAAAACTGATGGGATGGATCCCCGCCTGCGCGGGGATGACGCGTAGTGCAAATGATAACGCATCACAGTACCGCTGCGGGGTGGGTTGGTCCGGTCAGGTTGCTTCGACTGTCTGACCGAGCCAGGCATCGTTGGCGGAATCGTTGCCGCACGCCTTGCTCCGCTTTTACGCCCTGCACGCAGCGATTGCGCCGGACGAGGCCCGCGAGGGAGTTTCGAAGCGGCCTGACCGGGCCAACCCGCCCCGCCCCTCCAACCAAACGAAAAGCCGTGCCTTTTCCCAAAAAATACCTCCGATTTCCCGCCTACCTACATAGGCAAAGGTTTTCGGGGATGGCGCAGCAGTAATACCACACTAAAAACGCATCAGAATACCGCAAAAATAACGCTGTACCGCTGCGGGGCGGGTTGGTCCGGTCAGGTTGCCTCGACTGTCTGACTGAGCCAGGCATCGTTGGCGGAATCGTTGCCGCACGCCTTGCTCCGCTTTTACGCCCTGCACGCAACGATTCAGCCGTACGAGGCCCGCGAGGGAGTTTCGAGGCGGCCTGACCGGACCAACCCGCCCCGCCCCTCCTACCAAACGAAATAAAACACGCCTTTTTCCCAAAAAAAAACGCCGGTTTCCCGGCGGATCGTATCCCCTGTTGCGGGGCTTTTTCTTACGCGCTCCTCCTGATCAGAACGGCAGCAGCAGGCTCTCTCCGGTCATCTGCACGGGCTTTTCAATCCCCAGTATGGCCAGGATGGTCGGAGCCACGTCGGCCAAACGACCGTCACGCACCCTGAAGTTCCCCGGTCCGACGTAGACGAAAGGCACGGGATTCAGGCTGTGGGAAGTCTTCACGTTGCCCAGATCATCAAGCATGTCTTCGGCGTTACCGTGGTCCGCCGTGACCAGAAGCGTGCCCCCCAGACCCTCCACGCAGTCCATGACGCGCCCCAGGCACAGGTCCACGGCTTCGCAGGCCTTGATCGCCGCCGGGATGACTCCGGTGTGGCCGACCATGTCCAGGTTGGCGAAATTGCAGACCACCATGTCGTATTTTCCTGATTCCAGGGCCGCCACCAGGGTGTCGGTGACCTTGAACACGCTCATCTCCGGCTTGAAATCGTAGGTGGGCACGTCCTTGGGGGAGGGAAGCAGCTCGCGGTCTTCGCCGGGAAACGGGGTTTCCTGCCCGCCGTTGAAGAAGTAGGTCACATGGGCGTATTTTTCCGTTTCCGCCGTGCGCAGCTGGCGCATACCCTGCTCCGAGACGAGCTGGCCAAGGATGCGGTCCAGGCTGACCGGTGGAAAAAGCGCAGGCAGGTCAAGGTTCTTATCGTAGCGGGTCATGGTCGCAAAGGCCGAAAGGATGGGCTTACGCGGCCGGTGAAAGCCGACGAAAGCGTCCTCGGTCAGGGCCCGGGTCAGCTCGCGCGCCCGATCCGCCCGGAAGTTGAAAAAGAGCACGGCGTCGCCGTCGCCGATCAGGCCCGAAGGCTGGCCGTTCGCAATCACCATGCGCGGCTTGACGAACTCGTCGTTCTCGCCGCTTTCGTAGGCGTCGCTCACGGCCTCGGCGGCGCTGCCTGCCATCAGCCCCCTGCCTTCCACCAAGGCAGCATAGGCCAGTTCGACCCGCTCCCAGCGCTGGTCGCGGTCCATGGCGTAGTAGCGCCCCGAGACCGAAGCGATGCGGCCCGCGCCCATGCGGGCCAGGTCTTCTTCCAGGGTCTTTATGTAGCCCAGCCCGCTGCGCGGCGGAGTGTCCCGGCCGTCCAGAAAGGCGTGCACGCAGATGTCCGCCACGCCCTGATCGCTCAAGGCCTGGACCAGCGCTACAAGATGGCTCTGCAGGCTGTGCACACCGCCATCGGAGACCAGACCCATGAGATGCACCCGTCCGGAGGCTCTCTTGGCTGTAGCCGCAAGGTCGGCCAGCACCGCGTTGGCGGCCAGGGAACCGTCTTCGATGGCCAGGTTGATGCGCATGATGTCCTGATAGACGATGCGCCCGGCCCCGAGGTTCAGGTGTCCGACCTCAGAATTGCCCATCTGCCCGTCAGGCAGACCCACGTCCCGGCCCATGCACTCAAGCTGTCCTTTGGGATGCCCAAAGAGCAGCGCGTCCATGCGCGGCGTATGCGCCAGGCTGACCGCGTTGCCCGGCCCGGGAGCAGCCTTGCCCCAGCCGTCAAGGATGAGGAGCACGCAGGGCTTTTTCATTTTCCTTCCCCGGCCGTGACGCCCGCCGGCAGTTCCAGGGCCTCGGCCTTGGAGTAAAGTCCTTCGACATTATACAGGGACCGCGTCTCGTCCAGAAAAACATGCACGATGACGTCATTGCAATCGACCAGTACCCATTGACCGGCCTGCATGCCCTCGACGCCGAAAAATTCCCATTTTTTTTCCGCGAGCCGTTGCATGACCTCATCGGCCAGGGACTGGGCGTGCTTGGCCGACCTGGCCGTGACGAAAACCATGGTCTCGGTCAGGGGAGATATTCCCCGCACGTCGAGGGCCTTTATGTTTGTCCCCTTCTTATCCGCAAGCCAGGTCACTATCTGCTCAATCTTTTCTTCCATAAGGTTCGATTCCACTCCATATTCTGTATTTTATCGCTCAAACTCATATTTTCTACGTCAATTCTTTATGCAGGGCAATGAGGCAAACCTTGACGAATGCCGCGGGTCAAGGCATATGCCTGCTATGCGCTATATTATCGATTCAGTTTTCTTCCTCATATTTAGAAGCCCCTTCCACGGGGTCACGGTGTAGCGCCCGCCGCGCAAATGATTTTTCCTGCCGTGAACAGCCCCATGTTCGCGGCTTTTTCATTTTTTCACCTGGAGGTTGAACCATGCTTTACGACGTGTCGAACGAAACCATGCCCCGGGAGGAGCTGGAGGCCTTGCAGCTGCGGCGGCTCAAGGCCATGGTCGAAAAGGTCTACTACAACGTGCCCTTCTACCAGAACAGGTTCAACGAGATGGGCATCCGGCCGGAGCAGTTTCGCTCCCTGGACGACCTCAAGTACCTGCCCTTCACCGAAAAGCAGGACCTGCGCAGCAACTACCCCTTCGGTCTCTTCGCCGTGCCCCGCGACAACGTTGTGCGCGTGCATGCTTCCTCTGGCACCACAGGCACGGCCACGGTGGTGGGCTACACCCAGCGTGACGTGAACACCTGGGCCGATCTCATGGCCCGCTCGCTCATGTGCGCCGGAGCCAGCCGCCGCGACATCGTGCATAACGCCTACGGTTACGGACTCTTCACCGGGGGCCTTGGTATGCACTACGGCGTGGAGCGCCTTGGCGCGACCATCCTGCCCATCTCCGGCGGCGGGACCCGGCGTCAGGTCATGCTCATGCGCGACTTCTGCTCGACCATCCTGTGCAGCACACCGTCCTACGCCCTGTTCCTGTACGAATCCATCATCGCCGCCGGCATGAGCATCGACGACCTGAAGCTGCACACGGGCATCTTCGGGGCTGAGCCGTGGAGCGAGAAGATGCGCGCCGAGATCGAATCCAAGCTGCGCATCAAGGCCCTCGACATCTACGGCCTGTCCGAGATCATGGGTCCGGGCGTGGGAATGGAATGCTGCGACGCCCAGGACGGCCTGCATATCTGGGAAGACCACTTCCTCATCGAGATCATCGACCCCGACACGGGCGAGCAGATGCCGCTTGGCGAATCCGGGGAACTGGTCATCACCACCCTCACCAAGGAAGCCCAGCCGCTGATCCGCTACCGCACCCGCGACATCACGCGCATCGAGGCCATCCCCTGCCGCTGCGGCCGCACGCACCGGCGCATCTCGCGCATCCAGGGCCGCAGCGACGACATGCTCATCATCCGCGGCGTCAATGTCTTCCCGCAGCAGATCGAGAGCATCCTGCTTGAAAACCAGGGCGTGGCCCCGCATTACCAGCTTATCCTGACCCGCCAGGGCAGCCTCGACATGCTTGAGGTCAAGGTCGAAGTGGACGAAAAGCTCTTCTCCGACGAGATCAGGCATTTACAGCGTATCGAAGCCAAGATACAAAAAAATATCAAGGAATTCCTGGGCGTCACAGCCAAGGTGACCCTGTCCGAACCGCAGAGCATCGAACGCTCCGAAGGAAAGGCCAAACGCATCATCGACCTGCGCAACTCGTAAACAAGGGACCGGCGCCCCGCGCCCCCACCCCAGACCGGGAGGAACCATGAAAGTAGAACAGATTTCCGTTTTTCTGGAAAACAGAGCTGGCCGTCTGGCCGAAGTGACCAAGACCCTGGCCGATAACCAGATCAATATCCGCGCCCTGTCCCTGGCCGACACCTCCGATTTCGGTATCCTGCGTCTCATCGTGACCGACAACGAAAAGGCCAAGGACGCGCTGAAGGCCAAGGGCTTCACCGTGGGCCGCACCAATGTCGTGGCCGCCGAGGTGGGCGACAAGCCCGGCGGGCTGCACACCATCCTGGAGATGCTCAACGCGGGCGGGGTGAACGTCGAATACATGTACGCCTTCGTAACCCAGAGCGGCCGCAACGCCATCCTCATCTTCCGCTTCGACCGCACGGACCAGGCCATCGAGGTGCTGCAGAAGAACAATGTGCGTATCCTCTCCGGAGACGAACTCTACACCCTCTAAGAGCCGGAACCATTCCCGCCCGAGCGGGACAGGCTTCGCATGCAACCCCGGCCCTCGTCCCGCGACGGGGGCTTTTTCGTTCCAGGATACAACGTGCCGACAGCCATTCCCATTCGCCCCCGCTTGCGGCCGAACGGTGCCCGGCCCCAGCCGAGGCGCGCAGGCACGGCGAAACAGTCATGACCCACGCACAGCCCCCCCGCTTCCAGCGCATCTATGTAGAGATCACCAACATCTGCAACCTGCGCTGCGATTTCTGCGTCGAGACCGCCAGGCCTGCCGCGAGCATGAACCCGGCCTTCTTTAAACGCGTGCTGGAGCAGATCGCCCCGTTGACCGGTCAGATCTGTCTGCATGTATTGGGTGAACCGCTTCTGCACCCGCACTTAGATACGATCATGGACCTCTGCGCGGCGGCCGGGCTACAGGTCAACCTGACCACCAACGCCACGCTCCTTTCCGGCAAGGCGGACCTGCTGCTGCAGGCCAAAGCCTTGCGCCAGGTCAACTTCTCCATGCAGTCCCTGCGCCGCGGCGAACGTCTCGACACAGACACCCTGGAGGCGATCCTTGAATTCAGCCGCCGCGCGGAGCGCCTTAAGCCCGATCTCTACCTCAATTACAGGCTCTGGACCTTGCAAAATCTGCATTCTTCTGCGGACGGCGGGTTCAATGCGGCAATCCAGAGAAGCATCGCGGCGGGCCTTGACTGTGAAATCCCGCCCCTGCCACCGGGGCGCAAGAGCCTTAAACTCAGGGGCCGCGCCTATCTGCACATGGACACGGTCTTTGCCTGGCCCGGAGACCTGGGCACAAAGGAACGGACGAGCGGATTCTGTCACGCCCTGTCCACCCACTGCGCGGTCCTGGCCGACGGCACGGTCTGTCCGTGCTGCCTTGACGCCGACGGCCGCCTCGCACTCGGCAACATCCACGACACCCCCCTTAATGCCATTCTGGATTCGCCCAGGGGCCGCGCCATGGCCGATGGCTTTGCGGCCGGGCGACTGGTGGAGGAGGTCTGCCGCCACTGCACCTATTGCCGCAGATTCAAAAGCAGGGCACAACGCTGAACAACACCCGCGCAAACCGCGTACGCCAAGCCTCCGAGGCATTTATGGACCATTACTCCCGTTCCGCCCGGAACACCTTCTCCGGCCTGATCCTCAGCCGCAAGCTCCCGCCCGATGTCCCGGACTTTGGGCAGACCTCGAGTCGCGCCCTGTACGTCGTGGTCAGGGGAGACGAAGTCCTTTTCGATGCGACGCAAAGCGAACCGCTCCTGCTCGCCCAGAACATGCTCGGCGGATGTGACCAGGACCACCTGCAGGCCATGCTTCTGGGCGACGACGGGCGGCACTGCTATTTCGCCGTCAACATCGACCGCCTGCCGTCCGGCACGGCCAGCTGTCTTGGCAGCCTTGGCACCTTTGTGCCCCTGCGCCGCCACGCGGCGGCGATGCCCAGCCAACTCGCCGCCCTGCTCGGCTATGCCCGCGCCGCCGCAGGTTGGCACAGCCTGGCGCGCTTCTGCAGCCTGTGCGGGCACCCCACCGCGCCCAAACCAGGAGCCCTGGCGCAGACATGCACCAACCCCGACTGCGGGGCGCAACATTTCCCGCGCGTCAACCCGGCCATGATCGTGCTCGTGCATCATGCGGACGCACACGGCGAACGCTGCCTGCTTGGCCGTCAGTCCACCTGGAATCCACGGGTCTACTCGGCCCTGTCCGGCTACGTGGAACCCGGGGAGAGCGCCGAGGACGCGGTCCTGCGCGAAGTCATGGAGGAGACCGGCATCAAAGTAGATGACGTGCGCTACTTCTCGTCGCAGCCCTGGCCGTTTTCCGACTCGCTCATGCTCGGCTTCCACGCCCGCGCCATCAACACCGAGATTTACCTCGACGTGACAGAACTTGAGGACGCCCGCTGGTTTTCACGCCACGAAATCCCCAGCCTGCTGGACTCGGGCGAATTGGTCCTGCCCTCGGCCGAGACTATCGCCCGCCATCTCTTCGACGCCTGGTACTCCCACGACTACACGGACCGGGGCTGAAGCTATACCGACCGTTTCAGTCGCAGGCTCCGGACGCAGCCCCACCTGCCAATGGCTCGTCGTTGCATGACCCCGGCAAGTATGCTTAAACATGGGCACGCCATTTGCCTGATCCGAAAACACGACCACGGGAGAAGACCATGGGTAAGAAACTAGTTCTGGCCGGGGGCGGCCATGCGCATATGACCATCCTGGCCCACATGCGGGATCTGGTCCGGGAGGGCCACGAAGTCACCGTGGTCCAGCCATCCGATTTTCATTACTATTCCGGCATGGGCCCGGGCATGCTCGGCACGACCTACACGCCGTCCGAAATCCGCTTCGCGACCCGCTATGTGGTCGAGGGCATGGGCGGGAGCTTCATACGGGACAAAGTCGTGCGCATAGACGCCGCCCAGCGCCAGGTCATTCTGGCTTCCGGCCAGGTCCTGGACTATGATGTACTGTCCTGCAACGCGGGCAGCTTTATCCCCTTTGACAACATCCACGGCGACACATCGAACGTCTTCACGGTCAAGCCCATCGAGCGTCTGCAGGAAGCGCAGCGGGCCGTCATCTCCCTCTGCGCGACCCGCACCAGGCCCCATGTGGCCGTGGTCGGAGGAGGGCCGGCCGCCCTGGAAATCGCGGGCAACGTGCGTAAGCTCGCCAAGCTGCGCGGACGCCACGAGCCACGCATCACCATCTTCGCCGGTCGGCAACTGCTCAGCCGTTTTCCGGAAAGAATAGGAAAAATGACCAGGGAATCCTTTGCCAGCCAGGACATCACCATCAATGAAGACGGGTACGTCGACGAAATCCGTAACGGGGTCATCGTCCAGGGCGAAAGGCACCACCACCCGGACCTCATCTTCGTGGCCACGGGCGTCAAACCCTCGCGCCTGTTCGCCGACTCCGGCCTGCCCACCGGGGTCACGGGCGGACTCTTGGTCAACGAGTATCTGCAAAGCGTGCAGCATCCGGAAATCTTCGGCGGCGGCGACTGCATCGACTTCGAGCCAAGCCCGCTGGACAAGGTCGGGGTCTACGCCGTGCGCCAGAACCCGGTCCTGCTGCGCAACGTGCGCGCCGGGCTGAACGGGACCAGGCTGCAGCGTTTCGACCCCGGCGGAAAGTATCTGCTGCTCTTTAATATGGGCGATGACACGGCCATTTTCAGCAAGGGGCCGATCATTTTCCGTAATTGGCTGGGATTCCTGCTTAAAGACTTCATTGACCGGCGTTTCATGCGTCACTTCCAGGCCCTTGAACGCTGAGAGTCCCGGGCACGATCTGCTGCGGGTCAAGGGACTGGGCAAGCGTTTCGGCACGACCACGGTCTTCCATGACGTAAGCTTCGACGTGGCCCGGGGCAGTCTTGTCTCCCTGGTCGGCCCCTCGGGCGCGGGCAAGACCACGCTGCTCCACATCATCGCCGGTTTGCAGAAAGCCGACAGCGGGACGGTGAGCCGTTTTGACGGTGACGGGGACAGGCACCCCGCCATTCTCGTCTTTCAGGACTACGTGCTCTTCCCGAACATGACGGTGTTCCAGAACATCGCTTTTGGCCTCAAAGCCCGGGGGCTGTCCAAGGCCGCCATCCGCGACAAGGTCGCGCCCCTGCTTAACTATTTTCACCTTGAGGACCGGGCCGAGGCCTATCCGGCCCAGCTCTCGGGCGGGCAGAAGCAGCGCGTGGCCATCGCCCGGGCCATGATCCTTGAGCCATCGCTGCTCCTCCTCGACGAGCCCTTCGCCAACCTCGACCGCAACCTGAAAATGGAGACGGCCCTTTTTATCCGCTCCACCCAGCGCACCTTCGGCATCACCACGATCTGCGTGACCCACGACCTGCAGGAGGCCCTGGCCATGTCCGACCACATCGGGGTCATGCTCGGAGGCAAGCTGCGGCAGTTCGCCCCGCCGCTGGAGGTCTACCGAAGTCCCGTAGACATGGAGACGGCCCGCTTTCTGGGGCCGGTGAACACCATCACTGCGCCTCTGGCCCGGCTTCTGGGCCTTGAGATCTGTCGGCTTCGGCCCGAGGCCCTGCGCATGGAACCGGACCCGGAAGGCCCCGGCATCATCATCGCCTCGCATTTCGCCGGGCACTACATGTCCTACACCGTCCGCATCCTGGACCAGGATCTCGCGGTCTACGCTCTGGAACCTTGGGCGCAGCCCGGGGACAGGGTGCGCATCCACATTTCAAACCAGTATCCGCCCATTTTTGGCGGTTCCTTCACGGAGGATTCATGCGTGTGACATTTTTTCTTTCCCTCCTCTTCCTGGCCCTCACCGCCGGATGTTCCGATGCTCCACAGGAGGAGTCCGTGCTCCAGCAGGACTACGCGAGCCTGGAAAAGGCCGCGCGCGGCACGGAGGTGCGCTGGCACATGTGGGGCGGCAGCGCCCAGATCAACCAGTGGGTCGACACCTATGTGGCCGGAGAAATGAAGCGCCTGTACGACATAAACGTGGTGCGCGTGCCCATGGACGCGCCGGTCTTCGTCAACAAGCTCTTGACCGAAAAAGCGGCGAACAAGAACACAGGGACCATGGACCTACTGTGGATCAACGGCGAAAACTTCAAGAACTCCATGCAGGCCGGGGTACTTTTCGGGCCCTTCACGGACAGGCTGCCGAACTTCGCGGCCTGGTACGACCCGCAAAAAGCGGCCCATGATTTCGGCTACCCCGTAGACGGCTTCGAGGCACCTTACGGCCGCGCCCAATTCGTCTTCGAGTTTGACACGGCGCGCACCGCAACTCCTCCCGCCGACATGGCCGAACTTGCGGAGTGGATAAAGGCCAATCCGGGGCGCTTCACCTATCCTCAGCCCCCGGACTTCACCGGCTCGGCCTTCCTGCGCCAGATCTTCTACGCCACCACCGGTGGCCACGAGCAGTACATGGACGGCATCAACCCCGAACTCTACGCCAAAAACGCCCCGCAGACATTTGCCTGGCTGAGCGACATCAAGCCCTACCTGTGGCAGGAAGGTCGGACCTACCCCAAGGATGCGGCGGCGCTGGACACCCTCTTCGCGCGCGGCGAGATCGACATGGGCATGTCCTATCATCCGGCCCACGCGCAGATGAAGATCCTGGAAAAGACCTATCCCGATACGGTGCGGACCTTTGTCCTGGCCGAGGGGGCCATCTTCAACACCCATTTCACGGCCATCCCCTTCAATGCCCCGAACAAGGCTGGGGCCATGGTGCTGGCTAATTTCCTGATGAGCCCCGAAGCCCAGCTCTCCAAGTTCAGACCCGAAAACTGGGGCGACCTGCACGCCCTTGAGGTGCAAAAACTTGACGTAGCCCAGCGCGAGGCCTTTGACGCAGTGGATCTGGGAGAGGCCACCCTGGACGCGGGAACCCTGTCGGCGGTCGCTGTGCCGGAAATCCCGTCGGAATACCTGGAACTCCTTGAGCGGGACTGGGACAAATTCATTCTCGGACACTAAATGCGGCGCAATGTCATTCTGGGCCTCGCGCCCCTGCTGCTGCCCTACTGCGCTCTGTTCTGCGCGGGATTAACCCTGACCCTGGCCCAGAGCATGGGCCTTTTCCTGCCGCTGGGGCCAGGGGAAGCCACTTTGGAGTACTATCAGGCCCTGACCCGGGATCAAGGCTTGGGACTATCCCTGCGCCTGTCCCTGTTCGTCGCCTTTTTCTCGGCGGCCGGCTCGGTCCTGGGCGGCACCGTCCTGGCACTGGCCCTGTGGCGCATGCCTCCCGGCCTGCGCAGGGTGGGCGTGGTCTCCAAGATCGGTCTCATCCTGCCCCATGTGGCGGTGGCGTTCCTGGTCCTGCTGATGCTCAGCCAGACAGGCCTCGTGTCCTCGGCCCTTTTTCAGCTTGGCCTCATCTCTACGCCGGAGGAATTCCCGAACATCTTGCACACGGGCAGCGGCCTGGGCATGATCCTGGCCTTTCTGCTCAAGGGCGTGCCCTTTGCCCTGCTGTTGATCGGAGCCGTACTCTTCGGCTTTGACATCCGGCTGATTCAGACCGCGCGCATGCTCGGGGCCGGGCCCTTGCGCACCTTCTGGTCCGTGACCCTGCCGCGCCTGCTGCCGGCCATGCACAGCGCCTTCATCATCCTCTTCCTGTACGCCTTTGGCTCCTTTGACATCCCATTTGTACTCGGGGAATCGCACCCCGGCATGCTCTCCATCCGGGTCTTCGACATCTTCTTCCACCGGGACCTCAGCCAGCGTCCCCAGGCCATGGCCATACTGACGGTCATGTTCGTCTTTGCCGCCGTCTTCGCCATGCTCTACAATCGCTTCGCGGCCTATATGGACGCTTGGAGGCGCAAGCTATGAGACACGCACCGACCATGCTGGTTCTGGCCTTCTTGTTCCTGCTGCCGGTGCTCGTGCTGATCCTGCAGGCCGGAGCGCCGGGGTGGCGCTACCCGGAACTGTGGCCCGAGCTTGGCTTGGACGGGGTCCGCTTTCTCGCCACCAGGCCCGGCCCGTTCCTGACGGCACTTACCGGGTCGCTGGGCTATTCCCTGGCCACGGTGGTCCTGACCCTCTCTATGACCATCCTGCCCGCCAAGGCCCTGGCTTACTCGTCCTTTCGCGGCAAGACTCTGCTCGAAGGACTGCTCCTGCTCCCGGCCCTGGTTCCGGCCATGACCTTCTCCATGGGTCTGCATTTCATCTTCATCAAGATCGGCCTGGCCGACACCGCGCCCGGCGTGATTCTGGTCCTGTCGATGATCAGCTACCCGTACATGCTACGCGCCCTGACCACGGGCTACACCCTCATGGGCCGCGAGTACGAAATCTGCGCCCGAAATCTGGGCGCGTCGAAATGGCGTGTATTCCTGGAAGTTGAGCTGCCGCAACTCCTCCCGGCCATGGCGGCGGGCGGAAGCGTGGTCTTTCTGGTGGCGTTTTCCGAATATTTCCTGGTCTTTCTCATCGGAGGCGGAAGCGTCGCGTCCTTCACGGGCTATCTCTTCCCGCTCATCACCTCCTCCAACCGGGGCCTCGGGGCACTGGTCACCCTGGTCTTCCTGGCCGTGCCCATCGCACTCTTCATCGTGCTGGAACTGGGACTGTACCGGTACCACCGCAAGCGGCGGATGCGGTAGGCGGTTTGCAGCCTTCCCGTTTAATTCAATGATGGAGATAGGATTCTCAGACAAGGAGGCTGAGATAATGATTTCAGGAGGCCTGCAGCACATTTCGGAGGTAATTATACTTCATTTTAAAATTGAATTATAATTCCAAGATGGTGTGATTAGATTAAGGCCACCAAAAAACAAGGATCTGCGCCAGACGAAACAGCTCACCGAACTACTCATGAATGATGACGAGGACTGACTGCTCAAGGCTTACAAGGACAACAAGGGTCGGGGAACCAAATAGAATACGTATTTCAAATAAAGGTTAGGGCACTGAGCAATACGGAGATTAAAGCAAGTCTTGCCGAAATCTGTGATGAATATTGGGATTATTCGATCTGTAATCGTCGTGCTATGTGGCGGAATCAGCTGAACGTTTAAGAGAGAGTCACAAAACCCAACCTCTTTTTCCTACTCTCTCACACCGTGTCCATATATAGGTGGCCTTCTGACTTCTTTAAAGCCCTAAATCTCGCCGCTTCACTTCAGAGTCCTCCCGTATCGCGTTTTTCTCATATGACTCGGCGATAGTTCGGAGTACACCTGAAATTCGAGGCCATTGCTTTCCGACTCTTTCAGCGCATTTATTAAAGCTGGCCGCCAGTTTCCTTTCCTGGGCACCGCCTTCATTCATGGAACGTGAAACAACTCCTCGTCCATAGCGGATGCTACTGTAAAAACTCTCGTCCATATCTCGAGAGTTAAGTCCCTCTAGAATACGGCATATCTCAGCCGGTGGCCAAGTCTCTCCCGTAGGTTCTGGACCAACAAACCTTCCCAACAAGCCTCCTAGTGCATAATCACAGGAGCTGAAATACCCCCTATCCTTTGCAAGCTGGCGGACATCGGCAATCCATCCAGAGAGTGTGTCAATGTCAATTTTCCCATTATCGTCAGTTCCCGGAGGGTTAGCCCATGTTGACAAGAATCTGGAGGCATTGACTGCGACTCGGGTTTCTTGATCCGAGAGCTTCTTCTGTTCTTCCGCGTCGTCTGGACGATACGCCATAGCAAGAAAATCAATGAATAAATTAGGTGACTTTGCCAAGGTCGTATGAAGGGCAAGGTTTAGTGGTTCGCCTTGGTCAAACGCAGGGATGTAGCGCCACTCCAAGAGACCAACCGTCATTTCAGAGAGATCTTTTCGATTTTTTAATTCTTTGAACGCCTTGTCTATATAGTAGGATTGCATGTGGGCAAGTCGCGCCTTAGCTTGATCCTGATGTCTGAGGATGCACTCAAGAATCTGGACTAACACTCCGGAAGGGAGAAACTTTCCATATTGTGCAATTGCTTTAAGTGCTATAGCCGCATTTCCGTACTGGAGATATGAAATAAAGGCGTAAAGAATATCCTCTTCTTCGGAATCTCTTAAGTTTGGGTATGCTTTATTCCAGTAATCTGTTTGCACTTCTTCAGGAAATTCTTCCAGCAAATCCCAGACAAATATATTAGTTGGAGCTTGGCGAAATAAGGCCTTCATGGAAGATATATTCCACTGTTCGTCAATAGACTTTTGTGCTAATCGCGCGAAATTTTTATTTTCCAGCGGATAAATTTTTTTACGAATATATCCTGTGGCAAAAGCATATTTTGCAGATTCTTCATGCTCGTTCAGCAAAGAACACATTGCATCTTCTATGTTTTCTTTTTCTTCTATCAAACGTAAGCTAAAGCCGATACTACTTGGCTCTTCAACTATAAATGATGCTTCGATTAACCCCTGAAATCCAAAACGTGTAAAAATATCAAGAACGGCGCTCTCCCTCTCAGTCTGTACACGTACACCATGTTGATCATCGCTGATGTCTCCCCCATCAAAGAATTCAGGATACCCAAACACAAAGAGCCAAGCATGTTTATATAGGCCATCTGGTTCTATTTGATGAAAAATTGTTTCGATGTATTTGAGTTCCTCATCAGGAAGAGCCCATTCGGCGTCTGGAAACGACCTATGGTGTTCAAGGAGGTTACGAAGTTCCTTGACTATTTCAAGGCACGCCGCTTGGTTTTGCTTAATGTCAGGAATGCACCGTTGAAATTTTTCCCGTGTTATTTCTCTGCTATGGGGAGAAAGATCTGGATACTTCTGCCATAGTTTGTTCCAATAAGATGGAGCAACAGCGATTTTTTCAAGGATGAGGTGGACAATGGAATCCCATTCCTGTCCCAGCAAATAGAGGGAGTAGGTTCTGGGGCATGGTGCGATATCTTCACGGAATGTTGGACGGGGGTTGTCCGTCCAACTGGCGAAGTTATCGGGAAGTAATTGGATGACGACCTTCCAGAATGCTTCGGGCTCTCGATCGTGCAGCATCCGCAATGTTTCGATTCGTTGTTCCTGAGTCGTTGTGGATTGGGGTGCGATGGGCAAAAGAATCGATTGAAGGCTGTTTCCGGGTCGATTGCTCATTTGCCCACCGGGGTCCAAGCGTGACAACTGGGCAAGCGCCAAAGCAACTCGCCCGAAGTGTTCCGGAAACCATGCCAGTGTTTCCAGTGCCCAAAGCAAATTGGTATGTGTGGACGCTCCCATGAATCCTACTTCGGTGAACATTTTCATGACGGGAGGATCGTCTTGGGCCAGAGAATGTCCCAGGGCCGCCAGAAATTGTAAGGGAGATGCTTCGGCTAGATCTGGGAGGCAGCGGGCTAAAGATGCCCAACGGACGCCATTGGCATCATAAAGTAAGTATTGGACAAGACTGCGTGCGCGGCTTTGCAAGAAAATAGTTTGATCTGGTGCGTCGTCGCGCCGGATTGTTCCCATTCTGTTGATGCTATGGGCTAAGCCTTCAATCAAGCGGTCAGAATACGGGCGTTGTTTGTTGTACAGAGCCGCGTACCAACGTTTGTCGGGTTCGAGTTCATATTTGGGATGGTCCATCCCGAGAACAGTCTGGACGGCGTGTTCAAAGCGGTCCAGGTCCGGCCCCGTCAGGAACCGCGCGAGCATGGTCCAAGCATCCTCGGTCGAGATGAGTTTCCATAAACTGCCCACACAAGTGAAGGGAGAATCAGAAACATTGCGCCAACGCGCCCACACTGTGCTGAGTTCCTCATATGGGCGGCCGCCTAGTTCGGCGAGTACCTGCCGGTCATGTTTGTTGTGTTCATCCCATTTGTTGGCCAGCAAAGCAGGAATTAGGAGTGGTCCATTATCCGGCAAAGCCCATTCCGGAGATAATAGCATCCCGGATGGTGCTAAACGACGCCTAAGGATGGAAAAACTACGACCAGTACTGTCGGCCAACTTTTTGCATTGGTCTTCCCCTAGTCCCATCACTTTCAGCTGGTTAATGAACGGTTCGCGTGCTGGACGGTCAAGTTTGAGGTATTGCCCCCCGTCAGGTGCATCGTTCCCAACGCAAAGTAGTATATGATGTCCATACCGCGCCAAGGAGGAGGCGATACCTATCTCCGCTTGCAGGGCCACCACAATATGAGGCCTCTTAGTTGGAGCAAACTGCCGCAAGAAGTCTTGGGAGCTAGAGATAAATGTACGTGCTTCAGCAACTTGCTGTTGGTCGTCTGGCAGGTTTTGGACAAAGGCTGCAAAGAAAGCGACACTTTCATCCGGCGACAAAGACTTAAGAGTAAGAATCGAAGGGGCAGCCTCAATCCATTTGCCCAATTCGCGCGTTTCATTTTCTCGTCCCGCCAATATTAGGGGGGGCGTGAGAACGGGGTCCGTCACACCGCTCCATTCTTCCCACCAGTCGTTCAAAGAAATCGCGTCCGGGGGGGCGAATCCAAGTTCTTTGGCCCACCAAGCGCCAACCGCTGGCGACGACTCAAGCCAAAGCTCTAAATCCTCGGCGTCATAGGCCCTCACATCGCGCCATGGTCCCTTTTGTCGTTTGGCTTCTTCCCACTCCTGTTTCTTAAGCCATCTGCGCGGGGTGACAAACATGAAGGTCGTTTCAGTAGGGGTGATACCGACGCCCGGTTGATCTTTGCGATTGCCAAAGTCTTCGTTGGCTTTTTGATTAATGTTTCGGTTAGTCCCAAACTCCCAAACAGACACACCTTTTGGGATAAATTCGTTGGCTTCATCATCTCTCGCCTCCACAATACCGTCCCAGCCAGAGCGATAGACGCTGTCATGAACTGGTATCTGTGGAGGTCGCAGAGTCGTACAGGAAGCCATGATCAAACGGCGGATCAGGTGCGGCAACTGCCCTTGGCTCTGTCTTGTGTCCGCCCATCTGTTCAATTGGGTTGCGGTAGTCCATCTCATGACGATTACATACAGTCCGCTTAATAAAGATAGCAATGGGCAGATAGTAGGCGGTGATAGCCATTTTGCTGGTTGCCACGGTTGCTGGAAAGGGCGCCGCCCTCAACTCACAATCAAAATTTTTTTAATAATAACATTATATTAAAAGAACAAGCTCTTCCTTCAACCTAGCCTGGAATCGGATAAGCACACTCCTGGACAAGATATAAGTACCGATCCCGAACATAAGTGCGATGGACAGCAGTATTTCACCCCAGAGGAACCTGAGTAAAAATATTGTCATGTTTCTGAGTACATTGATTTAACCACGCCTAGAAATGCGTAGGTCGTCCTCGGTTCTTCTTTTCGCCCGCCGCCTTTGCCACTTGCCATAGTCCCAATTTGGGACTATTTCGTTTTTATGAGAATAATCGCTCTGTCCACATTGAAAAGTTTTTGGGAATCCCCGACCTATGCGGATGCCAAAGAACCGTTGCTGGCCTGGTACAGGCTTGTTTTCAAGGCTGACTGGGCATCCCCAACGGATATCAAGGCTGATTTGCGAAGCGCCAGCATTTTACGGGATGGAAGAGTGATTTTCAACATTGCCGGGAACAAATACCGATTGGTGGTTTGGATAAATTACCCTTACCGGGTTGTTTACATCCGCTTTGTCGGGACACATGTTCATTATGACGCCATTGACCCGCAAACGATATGAGGTGACTTATGAATATAAAGCCTATTCACAATGAAGATGATTACAGAGCAACCCTGCGCCAGATTGAAACTTTCATGAACGCGCAAGAGAATACGCCCGAAGGCGATCTGCTCGATATTCTTGTAATTCTTGTGGAAGCCTATGAACGTAAAGCGTATCCGATGAGCTTGCCTGACCCTGTGGAGGCCATCAAATTCTATATGGAACAAAACGAAATGACGCCCAAGGACTTAGAACCGGTAATCGGGCGCATGAATCGTGTCTATGAAGTGCTGAACCATACGCGCCCCCTTACCCTGAAAATGATACGCAACCTTCATGGTCAGTTCGGTATTCCGGCGGAAAGCTTGATTAAGGAGCCGACTCGGCATCGGAATACCTCAGCATAATCCAGTTTCGCACCAAACAACGACTCACCCGTTATCTTGTCTGAAAAGAGTCAAGCAGGTCAACATCGCAGATCAAGTCCGGCCTCGGAAGATGGGTTGGCCACTTTCCAAATTGCCGTCAACAAACCCGCCAGTTCTCATTTTCATGAGAAAGTCAGATAACATACTCATAATTATTAGAAAAACAGAAAAACTCGACTTAAATATACTCTTTTTCACTCTATTTTGTGACAAGTGTTGACGTTTCTGGCGCAATTCAGATAGCTCTTATCTATAAATTACCGCAACAGTCATCGGTTTTTGCAATAACAGCAGTGAGCACTTGTTCACAAAGGAGAGAAAATGGACACAAATGATTTGAAAAAAGTTCTGGCTGGCTGCTGCCTTGCGGCACTCTTGGCCAGTGCCTCGGCAGGTGCGGTCAACGCAGTGGCTTCCGGGAGCGGCTGAGGTGGGAGTTCAAAGCCCGCTGCCGGTGGCAGCGAGGGAAATGAAACGGACGGAAATTCCACAAAACCTGCTCCCGGTGGAAGCGGCTGAGGTGGTGGAGCAAAAACCGGTGCCGGGAGCACCGATACACCCCAAAAGCAGTAAAAACGTATCGCTCAGGGAATAAGGGGGAGTTGCATGGCTCCCCCTTTGCCATGTATACATGTATTGATGAAATCCAGAAAATCCTGTTAGTCCAGAAACTCTTATGACACTTTTCGCAGGAAAAGACCATGAATCAAGCGGAGCTGCATACGATTTATCCAGTGACAGCATCATTTCTCGATGCAAAAACACTCTTAAATGTTGAGACGTCTCTCAAAAATAGTGCAAAAACGCTCCTCAAGGCTGTAGAAGATATTTCCCAAAAAAGCTTGGCCCCTTTTTTTCTGCCGGACATCTGCGCATTGGAAATTGCAATGGAGAAGGTTGCGTCAAAGACGGTTGTCCCGCCTGGACCTACCGAGAGCATTATTGTGAATCCGAGCCTTGAGTTATGTGTGCTGGCTTCTTCGGGATGTGTTGACGTGATTCACAGAATCGACACAAAGATATGTCCAGTTCCGGGTCAAGAAATGATTCTGGTGTGGAAAAATAGCGGCATGCAAAAAGTTACTGTTGCAGTAGCAAAGCCTGAAGATCTCGCCGCAATCAAAATTATTACAGACGGGTTGGACCCCGCGAGCGCAGAAACCGAAGCGAACGTTACGCCCGGCCTGGTCGACATTCTTCTCAGAAGAGCCTTGGACAAAGGCATCCTCCTTTCTCCCGCATCACTCATACGACGTAAGCGCCGGGATTTTTCCGACAGTCTTTCAATCCCAGAACAACATCTCAGTGCGGAAGTCTTCACCCTGCAGTGGCATATCACCCAGGACTGCGACCTGTTTTGTCGTCATTGCTACGACCGGAGCGCCCGATCGAATATGGCCGTGGACAAGGCTATGGATGTGATCGATAATTTCCATTCTTTTTGCCGGGATCGGCACGTTCGCGGGCAGATAAGTTTTTCCGGAGGAAATCCCCTGCTCTACCCCGGATTTCTGGAAGTCTACGAACGGGCAGCCCGGAAAGGTTTCACCCTGGCCATCCTCGGCAATCCAACCACCAGGGAAATGATGGACTCGATCTTGAAAATCGCCCGGCCGGAATACTTTCAGGTCAGCCTGGAAGGATTGCCCGAACACAACGATTCCATCCGTGGCCATGGGCATTTCCAGCGGGTCATGAACTTTCTTGAGGTATTGAGGGCTGTCGATATCCAAGGGCAGATCATGCTTACCCTGACGCGGGATAATATGAACCAGGTACTGCCCTTGGCCGAAATATTGGAAGGCAAAGTCTGGGGCCTGGCCTTCAACCGGCTCTCCCCGGTGGGAAGAGGCGCTGCTCTTGCCCTGCCCGATCCCGCTGAATTTCAACACTTTGCGGCAAGGTATTGCGAGTCCGCCTCACGGCTTGGTGTCCTGTCTTTCAAGGACAACATGCTCAATGCCCAGTTGGCCGCCAAAGGAGAAGCACTCTTCGGGGGCTGCACCGGATTCGGCTGTGGCGCAGCCTTCAATTTCATGGCCTTGCTCCCGGACGGGGAAGTGCATGCCTGCCGAAAACTCCCTTCACTTATCGGAAACATTTCAACCGCATCTCTTGGCGAAATTTACGATGGGCAAGCAGCCGTCAGGTACCGCACCCGAAGCGAAGCCTGCCGGGAATGCTCCATCGTGGCGACATGTGGCGGTTGTCTGGCGGTAGTTTCAGGACTTGGATTGGACATCGCCAAGGATCGCGACCCATTTTGCCCGGGACCAATCCTCCAGCCTCCCGCCAAGTCGGCCTCTTGAATCACTTGCTTCGTGAATGGAAAAAGGGGACGCGTCCACTCTTCAACAAAGCAGGGCAGAGGGTCAAAGAGCAGATCCGCAAACCCACAACGGGACCGACATAAGACAAAAGGGACTTCAGCGTGAAACTAAAAATCCCCTTGCTTCCTGATGTCTGAACCCATTGGGATCGCCCCATGGCCCGGGCTGTTCGCAGAGCGCGCCGCATTTCATACGACTCTGCGCATGCCGGATTGAAACCGCCGGAGGCTCATGCTTGCCGCGGCTTGGCCTCTTGGTCCCAAAGATCCCGGAACAAGATTATTTTTTGATGTCCGTCGGGCAGACGTTATCCTTGAGACAATAGCTTTCCACAAATCGTCCGACCTGAACGCCCATGTGAATGCATTTTCTCCCGGCCAGGCAGTCCTCGACATCCTTCTTGTCCAGATGGGTTTCAAGGGAGTGGTCGCCGTGCGTGAATTCTACCAGCCAGGCTTCAGTCTTTTCGTCGTAATGACACGATGTCTGGACACCGTTCTTCTCGATCTCCGGGTACATTTCCCTGATTTTCGCCAAAAGCTCGCTCGCTTTAACCTGCATTGTCGCCTCCGTAATTTTAGTGTCCGAATATTCGATAGAGTCAAAAGTCATATTCACATCTGTCAGACTTTGGGCGAAAAAACAATTGCGAACCAAATTTGTTGTTCGACAAAGGCCGAGCCTGAAAAAAACTGCATCCGGGGACGCAAATTCCAGGTTACTTAACGTTCCTGTCCAGTACGCAGATCGTCTTGTCCTTGGGATCGAAGACCTCGTCCAGGATGGCGTCCACATGGCCGCGCTGGCGAGTGAAGATTTTGGCGCAGCATTCTTCCAGCGCCGCACGCGCCTTGGAATCCAAAGGCAGGTCCGGGAATGCGGGCAAATCGTAATCCTTAAAATCGATCGGAGCGTAAGCCATATCCTGGTCCAGGGTCCAGGTCTGTCCTCCGCCGCCGGTCACGGACTCTTTAAGCATCTGAGTCTGGTCCATGCGTTTGGCAAAACCCAGGGATTCGGAAGGGCGATTGGATTCATTGACGGCCGTGACGCGCTCGTTGATCCTCTCGCAGAGCCTGCGCAACTGGTTCTGGTTGATAGTGATCATGACCCGGCCCGGGTGAAGCGGATCTGTGTAGGGGGTGCCGTGCATGTAGGCTTCGATCAGGCGCGCCAGGGGTTCGTAGATCTCCCACACCGTCTTGGCGAAAAGCCCCTTGCGGGTGAAACTGCGCGGCCGCCGAAATTGCAGGCTGCACGTTTGCAGGGAATAGAGGGATGGCTCATCCAGGGTAACACCCAGGCTGTCGAAGAAGAGGCGCGTGGAGGGCTCGGAGCCAAGCAGGCAGTTCAGGCCAGCGAACCAGGATCGGATCTCTTCGGCCTGGGGCACGAGCCGAGCAGCCTGGGACTCAAAAAAAGCGATCTCTTCATCCAGAGCCGTCCTGGCTCCGAAAAAAGTGTCCGCCGCCTCGCGCAGACCTTCTTCCACCAAGGCGTTGCCCCATTCGTCCAAAACTCCCATGCAGCCTCCCTGTCGATACGGATTTACACCGACTCTATCCGGGCCGCTAGTCCCTGACAAGAGCGCATCGGATCTTTGATTGACAGGCTTCCGGGCTGGTTATACTAGTTTGTGAAATTTTTTACAGGAGGTCTACGCCTTGAATATTCTGATTTTCGGACCCAATGGCAGTGGCAAGGGAACCCAGGGTTCCCTGGCGAAGAAGAAGTACGATCTGGATCACATCGAGTCCGGCGCTATTTTCCGCAAGCACATCGGCGGTGGCACTGAACTTGGCATGAAGGCCAAGGCCTTCATCGACCGTGGCGAACTCGTCCCCGACGACATCACCATCCCCATGGTTCTCGACGTGCTGCAGAGCTCCAGCCCCAATGGCTGGCTGCTGGACGGATTCCCCCGCTCCATCGTGCAGGCCCAGAAGTTGTGGGAAGCCCTGCAGGCCGACGGCGTAAAGCTGGACTTCGTCATTGAAATCCTCCTGCCCCGCGAAGTGGCCAAGAACCGCATCATGGGCCGCCGCCTCTGTAAGAACGACAACAACCACCCCAACAACATCTTCATCGATGCCATCAAGCCAGACGGCGACGTATGCCGCGTCTGCGGCGGCGAACTGACCGCCCGCGCCGATGACCAGGATGAGGACGCCATCGACAAGCGCCACAACATCTACTACGACGCCACCACCGGCACTCTGGCGGCTTCCTACTACTACAAGAACCTGTCCAAAGAGTTCGGCTTCAAGTACATTGAACTCGACGGTGAAGGTTCCATCGAAGACATCCGCGCCACCCTTATGGCCCAGCTGTAGGCCCGGCGTTCATCCCAGGAACATCAAGGCGGGGGCAGCCCCGCCTTTTTCATTTATCATGACGCTTCAGATCGGCAGAATCGACTACCTCAACATGTGGCATGTTTTCCACCTCCTGGCAGACATCTGCCCGGAAGGCGGAGATTTCCACTACGTGCCCGGCCACCCCAGCAGGCTGAACCACCTCCTGGCCACCGGAGAACTGGATATCTCGCCATCGTCCTCGTTTGAGTACCTTCTGCGCGCCGAAGGTTATGAACTCCTCCCCGGAGCCTCCATCAGCGCCCGAGAGGAAGTGCAGAGCGTCCTCTTCCTTTCTCCGGTCCCTGTGGCCGAACTGCCCGCATGGTTGTCCCGCAACCCCGGACCGATCTGCCTGACCGGCGCGTCGGCCACGTCCACGGCCCTGCTCAAAGTGCTGTGGAGCCAAAAATGGGGCCTGCCCGAACCACGCTGGGAAAATGTCGAGCCGGGCGCAGGTTTGTCCACGGGCCGACCGTTCCTTGAGATCGGCAACCTCGCCCTGCGCCATTTCGTGCATCCGCCCAAAGGTTATCACAGTGTCGATCTGGCCACCGAGTGGTCATCCTGGACCGGACTGCCTTTCGTTTTCGCGGTCTGGATCGTGCGCCGAAATCTGCCCGCGGCCACCCGCGAACTTTTGGGCCGTCTGCAAGGCCATATCGGGACCATCACCGCCGACCTTGACAGCCACTTCGAAGCCCTGTCCCGCCTGCCCGAACTGCCGGACTGGCTGACCAGCCCGGATCTGTTCCGCTATTGGCGGGCCATGAGTTACGGACTGGGGCCCAGCGAGCAGGCCTCGCTGGCCCTGTTTGGCGAGCGCTGCTCCCGCTGCGGACTCCTGCCCGGCATGCCCGGGCTGCGTTGGTTCAACGCCTGAAGCCCCGGCGGCCCGCGTTTGTCGAGCTTTCCCTTCCCTGCCCTCAAGTTTTCTTGTATTCTCGCCGATAGATTTGATCAGGCGTCATGTTCCAAAAAAAATGGGAGGAGTTATGGACGTAACCGGGATCTCGGGGAGCACTCCCCAGGTCTTCGACAAGCAGTCCTTCGGGGCCGCCGTGGTCGGCAAGACCCTCGACTACATGAACGGCAGCAGCGCCTCGAATGCCCAACCCTTTGACAAGGAAACATTCGGGGCGGCCGTTGTCAGCAAAACGCTCGACACCATGAACGCAAACACCCACCGCAACCAGAACCAGGGCTCGTACTCGTTTCAGCAGGACGTGCTCATGCCCGTGTACACGGGCCGGGGCACCATCCTCGACAGTCTGGGATGAGAAGACGAACATGACGCTCATTGCGGGGAAATTCTCCGCAATCGGCCCCGGATGCCAGCATCCGGGGCCTTTTTGCATTTAAAGAGGGCGCGGATTCAAGTTTTCCGCCGTTTGTCCGATACATTAAACAGGGCATGGACGCCCCTTTTGACGCAACACCCATGGCCAGGGACGGCCAAGGAGGCGAAAATGAGCTTACGTGTGGACAAATCCCAAGCACAGGGACGATGGCGGGAAAGCCAGCTTTCCTGGGACATGGGGAACCAGAAGAAGAAACAGCAGAAGAACCAGGGCCAGGACGACGACACCCTCGGCCGGGACGCTGAAGGCGGTTCGCTTTACAACTCCAAGGGAGATCTCATCCCTCTCTCCTCTTCCCTGAAGATAAGCATCTGACCACAGGGCGCGCTCATGCGCCCTCCAGATGCAACAACTCCAGCAGGTCCTCGTGGATACGCCCGTTGGTGGCCACGATCATGTGGCCGCCCAGGCCGTACTCCCCGTCCAGACCGCTGACGCGCCCTCCGGCTTCCTCCACCAGCAGCCAACCCGCTGCCGTGTCCCATGGTTTGAGACCGGTCTCGTAATACCCTTCGAATCTGCCGCAGGCAGTGTAGGCCAGGTCCACGGCGGCCGACCCCATGCGCCTGATGCCCTGGGAGGCCAGCAGCACCCGCCTGAGCCGCAGGCAGATCTGATCCACCTCCGTGTAAAAAGAATAGGGAAAACCGGTGGCCAGGAGCGAATCCTGCATGTTCCCCTCCTCGCTGACCTTTATGCGCTCGCCATTCAAAAATGCGCCCTGTCCGCGCACGGCCCAAAAGAGTTCACCTAGCATGGGCACGTGGACCGCGCTCATCTCGACCCGGTTTCCTTTCCACAGGGCCACGGACACCGCCACGATCGGCAGGCCGTGGGCGTAGTTGGTGGTGCCGTCCACCGGGTCCACGATCCAGGTCAGGGCTCCGGGATGAAGGGAGGCGTGCGATTCCTCCGCGAGGACGGTGGAACCGGGCAGCAGGCGGGGCAATTCCTCCAGCAGCAGCTTTTCCACGGCCAGATCGGTCTGGGTGACCAGATCGATGCGCCCCTTGAAGACGATCTGTTTGGCGTCGCCCCATTGCGCCCGCACAACGTCCCCAGCCAGGCCCATGCAGGCCAGAAAACCGTTCACCAACTCTTTATCCATGATTTCCCTCCGTTTACTGAATTCTGCTTGCGCTTCGCCTTCAGTCCGGTAAATATGCAACTGAAAAAGCAACTTGTGTTTCCTGCCCGGCGGCAAAACCGCCCTGTCCGCGCTCCGGGGGTGCGACATGTAGGCGAAAAACACAAGCCCGTTCACCTCGACCGTCTTTCTGAGATCACCGGAAAGCGCCGAGGCGACCGCCCCGGCCAACCGTCAGCCCAAGGATCGGACTTATGCTTATCGGAATCGATGTCGGAGGAACGCACACGGACGGCGTCTGCATCCGGGACGGCCGGGTGGAAGCCATGGCCAAGGTTCCCACGGATCACGACAACCTGCTGGCGACCATCACCGAGGCGCTGTGCTCCATCCTCAAAGACTGCAATGGCGCGGCGATCCGCACCATCAACCTGAGCACGACCCTGTCCACCAACTCCATAGTCACCGGCCGCACCGAAAAGGTCGGCATGTTCGTCATTCCCGGACCGGGAATAAACGCCGACGCCTACGCACTGGGCAGCCAGTACCATATCCTGAACGGATGCGTCGACCACCGCGGGGCCATCTCCGCCAAGGCAAGGGTTGACCAGATCAAGCCCATGGCCACGCGCTGCCGGGAAGAAGGCATCCGCGTCTACGGGGTGGTGGGCAAGTTCTGCACCCGCAACCCCGAACAGGAAATGGCCATCGCCGAGGCCCTCGCGCCCCAGGCCGACTTCGTGACCCAGGGGCACCGCGTGTCCGAATCCCTCAATTTCGGCCGCCGTATCAGCACCGTCTATTACAATGCCGCCGTGTGGCGCACCTTCAACTCCTTTGCCGACGCCCTGGAGCAGAGCCTGCGCAATCTCAAAATCCAGGCCGACATCAACATCGTCAAGGCCGACGGCGGAACCATGCCTTTGAAGCTGGCCCGGGAAATCCCGGTGCAGTCCATCTTTTCCGGCCCCGCCGCCTCGGTCATGGGCATCCTCAGCACCTCTGCGGTGACCGAAGACGCCCTGATCCTCGATATCGGCGGCACCACCACCGACATCGCCGTGCTGCTGGACGGCGTGCCCCTGCTAGAGCGCGACGGCATCTCCATCGGCGAGCACCCCACCCTGGTGCGGGCGCTCAAGGTCGAATCCATCGGCATCGGTGGGGACTCCTTCATCAGCTCCCGCGACGGACAGCTGCGCGTCGGGCCCGAGCGCCATGGCCCATGCATGGCTGCGGGCGGTCCCGCCCCGGCGCTCATGGACGCCATGAACGTCCTCGGCCACTCCTCTTTCGGCGACCGGGAACGGTCGGCCAAGGGCATCAAGGAAGTGGCCATGATCCAGGGCCTCTCAGCCCGTGAATGCGCCGAACAGGCTGTGAGCCTGGCCATGGACATCCTGAAGAAAAAGGTCAACGCGTTCCTGGCGGCCATCAACGCCCGCCCGGTCTACACCATTCAGGAAATCCTGGAGGACCGGGTCGTGCGGCCTGCGAGCATCCAGGTCATCGGCGGCCCGGCCGTGGCCATGGTCCCGCTGTTGGAGGAAACCTTCGGTCTGCCCGTCGTGGCTCCGCAGCACGCCGAGGTGGCCAACGCCATCGGTGCCTGCCTGACCAGGCCGACCCAGTCCCTGGTTCTGACCGTGGACACCTCGCGCGGCAGCTTCACGGTGCCGGGCCTGGGCATCCACAAGACCGTCAAGCGCACCTACACCCTGGACGAGGCCGTACACGACGCCACCACCATGCTGCGGGCCGAACTGGACCGCCAGGGCATCCCGGCCGAGGACGGCGACATCCAGGTCATCCAGGCCGACGCCTTCAACATGGTCGAGGGACACTACACCATCGGTCGCAACATCCGCGTCCGCTGCCAGATGCGCCCCGGCGTCATCACCACTCTGGTATCCTGAACGGAGGGACCATGCTTACCGCAAAAACAAGCCTCGGCATCATATTCTTCCCGGCCTTCGACTGGGCCATCTCGCCCACCCATCCCGAGCGCGAGGAGCGTCTGCTCTACACCCAGGACCAGTTCCGGGAAGAGGGCCTCTTCGACATCGAAGGCATCCGTGAATACCGTCCGCTCATCGCCGAGGAAAAAGACATCCTGCGGCCCCATTTCTGTTTTCCGGGCGTAAAATCCGTGTGCACCGATTCCCACTTCATTTCCGCCGGAGGCGTGATCCGCGCCGCTCAACTGGTCATGCAGAAGGAGCGGGAGCGGGCCTTCGCCGTGGTCCGCCCTCCCGGCCACCACGCCATGCGCACGGTCCACGGCAGCCGCGGCTTCTGCAACATCAACATCGAAGCCGTGATGATCGAGTGGATCCGCGAGCACTACGGCAACCTGCGCGTGGCCGTGGTCGACACCGATTGCCACCACGGCGACGGCACCCAGGACATCTACTGGCACGACCCGGATGTGCTCTTCATCTCGCTGCACCAGGACGGCCGCACCATCTATCCCGGCACGGGCTTCCCCTCGGAGGCCGGCGGTCCCAAGGCCCTGGGCCGGACCATCAACGTGCCCATGCCCCCGCGCACCTCGGACGAAGGATACCTCATGACCGTGGAGCGCATCGTCATGCCCATCCTCGATCACTTCAAGCCGGACCTGATCATCAACTCCGCCGGGCAGGACAACCATTTCTCCGACCCCATCACCAACATGAACTTCACGGCCCAGGGTTACGCGCGCCTGACCCAGATGCTGAGGCCCGACATCGCGGTGCTTGAAGGCGGCTACGCCATCAAGGGGGCGCTGCCCTACGTCAACCTGGGCATCAGCCTGGCCCTGGCCGGGGTGGATTTCTCCGCCGTGCAGGAGCCGGATCTGGACCGCGAAAAGATCCGCGAACAGAAATCAACCATCGACTACCTCGCAGCCCTGTGCGACCAGCTGCCCGAGGTCTATTTCAACCCCCGACCCTCGGATGCCGTGCGCGAAAGCGGGTACTTCGTGCGTCGCCGTTCCATCTACTACGACACCGACGACATCAATGAGACCCAGGTGGAGCGTCTTAAAGACTGTCCGCACTGCCCGGGCCTCCTCATCGTCGAGAGCGAAACGCCGAAGACTCCCCGCTGCCTGGGGCTGCACGTCCCGGTGCAGGGCTGCGACATGTGCAGCCAGGAGGCCGAGGAGCGCTTCGTCAAGTCCCGCCAGGCCGGTTATGCCCACGCCCAACTCTCGGACCGCGTGACCAAGCGCTACGAATACGCCAAGTAATCCATACCGGGCAGGGGCCCTCCCTCTGCCCGGTCTTTTCCGCATCCGCATAACTCCAGAACAATACTGTCTTCAAAAATCAACGATTGAACCTCAAACGTGCGGCAGCGTTGCGGGGTGGTTCGGGCAAGGGCCGCCGACTGTCTGACCGATCCAGGCATCGTTTGTTCAGTCGTCGCGTCCCGCCCGAAGTGCGGGCCGCTGTTCAGAGGGGCGACGGCTGAACTCTACGAGGCCGGAGAGGGAGTTTCGGCGGCCCTTGCCCGAACCACCCCGCAACGCCACTCCTCACCTGCCTCACCTGCCTCACCTGCCTGACCTGCCTGACCTGCCTTCGCAACAAACCCGGTTTTTCCGCCTCCCCGCCACCTTTACAACCCCGCCCAATCCACATAAAGTTACATCTCACAAGCTGGGGGAGCCCGATGGGCTGAGAGGGGGATACGTTCCCGACCCTTACGACCTGACGCAGATTATGCTGCCGTAGGGAAGCTGGTTCCAGAAAACACCCATTCATCGAACCGCTCCCTCCCCGGAGCGGTTTTCTTTTTCTGCCTCCCCTGCCCGCTTGCATCACACCCCGGAGGCCACCATGCACATCACCGTCAACGGACGCGCGCTTGAAATCGAGCCCGGCAGAACCCTGAACGATCTGATCATCTCCATGAACCTTGATCCGTCCGTGGTCGTGGCCGAACTGAACCACGACATCGTGCCCGGCGAAAAATTCGCGGCCACGGGCCTCTACGCCGGAGACCAGCTCGAACTGCTGAGCTTTGTCGGCGGAGGCTGAGCCCCATCCCTCGCCCCTTCCTCACACCGCAACATGCGAGAACCCTCATGGAACATACCGACTTTTTCGAAATCGGCGGCAAGCGCCTGACCAGCCGTCTCTTCACCGGCACCGGCAAGTACGGCAGCGACAGCCTCATCTCCTCCGTGTGCGAATCCTCCGGATCACAAGTCATCACCGTGGCCCTGCGCCGGGTGGACCTGGACAAAAGCGCCGACAACGTCATGCGCCACATCCCCGCGCACATGACCCTGCTGCCCAACACCTCGGGGGCGCGCACCGCAGGTGAAGCCGTGCGCATCGCCCGCCTGGCGCGGGCCATGGGTTGCGGGAACTGGATCAAGATCGAGGTCATCTCCGACAACCGCTATCTGCTGCCCGACGGGTACGAGACCGTCCGGGCCACGGAAATTCTGGCCAAGGAAGGCTTTGTGGTCCTGCCGTACATGAACCCGGACCTGTACGTGGCCCGCGCCCTGGCCGATGCAGGAGCCGCGGCGATCATGCCCCTTGGCGCGCCCATCGGCACCAACCGGGGCCTTAAAACCGAAGAGATGATCCGCATCCTCATCGAGGAGATGGACCTGCCCATCATCGTCGACGCCGGGATCGGCACGCCCAGCCAGGCCTGCCAGGCCATGGAGATGGGGGCGGCGGCGTGCCTGGTCAACACGGCCATCGCCACAGCCTCGGACCCCGTGCTCATGGGCCGCGCTTTCGGGCGGGCCGTGGCCGCCGGACGCGAGGCCTGGCTGGCCGGACCTGGTGCCGTCGCCACTCTGGCGCAGGCGTCCTCGCCTTTGACCGGATTTCTGGACGACCCCGGGGCGGCGTCATGAGCTTTCTGCCCGAAGCCCTGCGCCTGAGCAGGGCCCCTCTGAACGAGCGCTTCGAAGCTGCGACAGAAGATGAGGCCAAATCCGTAATCAGCCGGGAGCGCATCGACGAACACGGCTTTGCGGCCCTGCTCTCCCCGGCGGCGTCCCCGCACCTGGAAGCCATGGCCAGGCGCGCCCACGAGCTGACCCTGCGCCATTTCGGCCGCACCATAAGCCTGTTCACCCCGCTGTATGTCTCCAACCACTGCGCCAACCACTGCCGCTACTGCGGTTTCGCGGCCCCCAACGCCATCCCGCGCACCCGACTCAGCCTCGATGAAGTCCGGGCCGAAGGGCAGGCCATCGCCGCAACGGGCTTAAAGCACCTGCTGCTGTTGACCGGCGAGGCCCCGCACAAGGCGGGCGTGGAGTATCTGGAATCCTGCGTGCGAGTCCTGCGCCCCCTGTTTCCCTCCATTTCACTGGAAGTCTTCCCCATGGAAACAAAGGACTACGCACGCCTGGCGCGTGCGGGCGTGGACGGGCTGACCGTATTCCAGGAAACCTACGACCCGGACCTTTACGCCAAGCTGCACCCGGCCGGGCCCAAGCGGGACTACGCCTTCCGCCTGGACACTCCGCAGCGCGGGGCCGAGGCGGGACTGCGCGTGGTCAATATCGGGGCCCTGCTTGGCCTGACCGACTGGCGCAGGGAAATCTATGCCACCGGCCTGCACGCAGCCTGGCTGCAAAAGCGCTATCCCGGCGTAGACGTGGCCGTGTCCCTGCCGCGCATGCGCCCCCATGCCGGGGCGTTTCAACCGGAGTGCATCGTTTCGGACCGGGAACTGGTGCAGGCCATGACCGCCCTGCGCATCTTCCTGCCGCGCCTGTCCATCACCATCTCCACCCGCGAGGCTCCGGCCTTTCGCGACAACATCCTGCCTCTGGGCGTGACGCGCATGTCCGCCGGGGTCAGCACCGCCGTGGGCGGACACGCCAAACCCGGTCAGGCCGGACAGTTCGAGATCTCGGACCCACGCAGCGTGGCCGAGATAGAGGCCATGCTGCAAAGCCACGGATACCAACCCGTGTTCAAGGACTGGGAACCCATCGAGGGGTGCGCGTGAATACCTTCGAGCAGGGCCTCGGGCGCTACCTGGACAAAGGCTTGCTGGCGTTTCTGCGCGATATCAGGATCGCGATCATCGGGGCGGGTGGCCTTGGGTCCAACTGCGCCGTGCATCTGGTCCGCAGCGGATTCGCGAACCTGGTCCTGGCCGATGCGGACACGGTGGAGCCGTCGAATCTGAACCGTCAGCATTTCACCCTGGCTCAGGTCGGCACCCCCAAGGTGCTGGCCCTGCGCGACAACCTGCTGGCCATAAACCCGGCGGTCAGGATAGAGGCTCATCACCTGCTTGTGGACGCCCGCAACATGCCCGGGCTGTTCGGGACCTGCGACGCCGTTGTCGAAGCCGTGGACGACCCGCGCACCAAGAAGCTCATCATCGAGACCATGGTCCCCACGGGCCGATTGGTGGTCGGCGCATCGGGACTGGGCGGGGTAGGCCGCGCCGCAGAGATGCGGGTGCGGACCCTGGGACCCAGGCTCGTCATTGTCGGCGACCACGCCACTGCCTGCGACGCCCTCACCCCGCCCCTGTCCCCCGGCGTGGGCATGGCCGCAGCCATGCAGGCCGACGTGGTCCTGAACCATTTTCACACCCTTTATAAGGAGCGCTCATGAACGGACGCAAACTTGTGACCAGCTTGATAAAGGCTGGCGGCCTCTATGGTCTGACCGCCGAAAAATTCTCCCTCGGGCGGAGCAACGAAGACGTTGTGCGGACCATGCTGGACAGCGGGATACGCATCATCCAGTACCGGGAGAAGACGAAAAAGATGGGCCGCAAGTACGAGGAATGCCTGCGCCTGCGGGCCATGACCCGCGAGGTGGGGGCGGCTTTCATCATCAACGACGACATCGACCTGGCCCTGCTGGTCGGGGCCGACGGGGTACACGTGGGTCAGGAGGACCTGCCCGTAGCGGCGGTACGAGCCCTGGTGGGCGAAAACACGGCCATCGGCCTTTCGACTCACGCCCCGAACGAGGCACGCGCGGCCGTGGCCCAGGGGGCGGACTATATCGGCGTGGGCCCGATTTTCCAAACAGCTACCAAAGAAGACGTCTGCGCACCCGTGGGCCTTGAATATCTGGATTTCGTGGCAGGCGGAATAGACCTTCCCTTTGTCGCCATCGGCGGGATCAAGGAACACAATCTGGCCGAAGTTGTCGCGCACGGGGCACGCTGCGTGGCCCTGGTCACGGAGATCACCGAAGTCCGGGACATACCCGGCAAGATCGCCGCGCTGGCAACCATTCTCCGTGATCGGACCCCGTAAATCAGGGATTGAGCGCTCGGCGTGTGCCTCGCGACACATGTATGACAGGCATTGGCCCTTGATATCGCCTCCGTCTTGAGCGTAAGCATGACTCGCGCCGTCGCTAGAACCCGCAGTCGTCATCCAACAAGGAGCAATGCATGCAGACAGGATCGCCGTCCCCCCACCGCTGGCGTTTTTTCCGCCTTGGCGGGTTTGATCAGGTCAGGCTCGACACCGCAGAAGACCTTTTAAATCTGCATGAACTGGATCAGAAATTGTGGGCGGCCTTAAGTTGTCCGGTGGACGGGCTCGAATTCGACCCGCGCACCCTGGCCATGCTCGATACCAATGGCGACGGCCGCGTCCGGGCTCCAGAGATTCTGGCGGCCGTGACCTGGGTCTGTTCGGTGCTGCGGGATCTGCGCCCCCTGATGGCGGGCAGTTCATCCCTGCCGCTGACGGCCATCAACGATTCCGTACCCGAAGGAAAACGGCTGCTCGCCTCGGCCAGGCAGATCCAGAACTTTCTCGGCCAGGAAGGAGCGGAGGCCATCACCGTCGACCACGTGGCCGGTACGGAGGAGCTGCTTCACGAGTCCCCTTTCAACGGCGACGGGGTGATCACGCCCGCTTCGGCCCGTGACCAGTCCACGCAGATCCTGATCGAGGACATCATGACCTGCGTGGGCAGCGTGCAGGATCGTGGCGGAGCGGCCGGCATTTCCTCGGAGCAGGTCGAAGCCTTTTTCCTGGCTGCCGCCCAATATGTGCAGTGGCATGGCCAGGCCCAGGAGAACGCCCGGGAGATCCTGCCTTTTGGCGAAAGCACCACGGCGGCGCGAGACGTGGCGAATAGCTTGCGGACCAAAGTGGATGACTATTTCACCCGTTGCGACCTGGCCGCCTACGACCCCAAGGCCGCGGACGCCCTGACCCCGCCCCTGACCTCTTATGAGGCTCTTGCGCAATGCGAGCTGCGCCTTGACGCGGACCTTGAACATTTTCCCCTGGCGCGGATCGAGGCGGGCCGTCCCCTGCCACTGAAGGAAGGGGCCAACCCGGCATGGTTTCGGAACCTGACTGCGTTCAAGACCTTGGTGGTCGCGCCCCTCTACGGCGATGTGGACACGCTGACGCAATCACAGTGGGAGAAGATCAAGACAATTCTGGAGCCCCACGAGGCCTGGCTCGCGGCCAAGGCCGGCGGCGAGGTGGAAAGCATCGGGGTCGAGCACCTGTTGAGGCTGCTTGGCGACGACAGCCGCCGGGAGCTGGAAAAGATTATCGCCGAGGATCTGAGCCTGGCCGAGCAGGTCGAAAGTTTCGAGGGCGTGACCAGGCTTGTGCACTTCACCCGCGATCTTCTGGTTCTGCTCAACAATTTCGTGGCCTTCCGTGATTTCTACGCCCAGGACCGCAAGGCCGTTTTTCAGGCGGGCACCCTGTACCTGGACGGGCGGGCCTGCGAACTCTGCGTGCGCGTGGCCAGCCCCGACACGCACGCCACCCTGGCCGTCCTGAGCCAGTCCTATCTCGCCTACTGCCGCTGCACGCGGCGCGAAAGCAGTGAGCAGATGCACATCGCCGCCGCTTTTACCGGAGGCGACTCCGACAACCTGATGGTCGGGCGCAACGGCATCTTCTATGACCGCCTCGGCCGGGACTGGGACGCCACGGTGGTCAAGATCATCGAGCATCCCATCAGTGTGCACCAGGCCTTCATGTCCCCCTATAAACGCATTGGCCGCATGATCGGGGAACAGATCGCCAAATTCGCCGCAGCCAAGGACAGCGCCGTGGACGCCTCCGCCGGGACAAAGCTGGCGGGCATGGGGGCAAGCCCGGACGCCGCCAAGACTCCAACACCCTTCGACGTCGGCAAGTTCGCCGGCATCTTTGCCGCCATCGGCTTGGCCCTTGGAGCCCTCGGCACGGCCATGGCCGCGGTCCTGGGCGGATTTTTGACCCTGGCCCTGTGGCAGATGCCCCTGGTCATCGGCGGCATTGTGCTCATGATCTCGGGGCCGTCCATGCTCATTGCCTATCTGAAACTCCGCCAGCGCAACCTGGCCCCCATTCTCGACGCCGGTGGCTGGGCGGTGAACACCAAGGCCAGAATCAACATCCCCTTCGGTGCCACCCTGACCAAACTGGCCGAACTGCCACAGGGGGCCAAACGCTCCCTGGTGGACCCCTTCGCGGAGAAAAAGGCACCCTGGAAACGCTGGGCCGTGCTGCTGGCCCTTTTCGTGGTTCTGGGCATGGCCTGGGACAAGGGCTATATCCAGAAAATGGCGGCCAACCTGAAGCCGCTGTTTTCAAGCCAGGAAACAAGCGCCACGCCGGAAGCCCCAACGGTAGTTCCGGCAAACCAGACGGCCGATCCCGGCAAATAGACCATACCTGCGCCGGCCCTAGAACCGGCGCACAGGGATACTCATGTTCAAATGTGTACGTACAATGGACGACCTGCTCCAGGTGCTCATGATCCGGGCCATCGTTTTCATGGAGGAGCAGGGCATCTCGCAAGCCGACGAAATGGACGGTCACGATCTCGCGGCCGTGCACGTGCTCGGGGTAATGGATAAAGAGCCCGTGGCCTGCGGCCGCATCCGCTACCAGGGCGACCGGGCCTTCCTGCAGCGGCTGGCCGTGCGCCGTGCCTGGCGTGGCCGGGGAGTCGGGAGCGAGTTGCTTCATTTCATGCTTGAAGAGTGCCGCAAGAGCGGATTCCGCCGCTTCGAACTCCACTCCCAGACCAGGGCAACAGGGTTTTACCGCGGCCACGGCTTCATGCCCTGCGGAGAGGAGTTCATGGAGGCGGGCATTCCTCATGTGAACATGCGACTGGAGGATGACAAGCAAGAATGAACCGGCCATGAAGCACATCTCGCCCCTGGCCTTGCAAGCGCTGGTCTTTGCGCTGGTTTCGGCCAGCTTCACCACAATCTATCTTGTGCAGCCCGTGCTGCCGGTGCTGCAAGCCGAATTCGGGGTCTCCATCGCCAAGGCGGCCCAGACCGTGTCCACCGTCATCCTCGGCGTGGCCTTCTCCACCCTCCTCTTCGGACGCCTGGCCGATATGTACCCGGTCAAGCCCTTCATCATCATGGGCGGCACAGTGGTCGCCGGGGCCGGAATAGCCTGCGCCGTGGCCGAGAACATAAACGTCCTCATCGCCCTGCGCCTGCTGCAGGGCCTTTTCATCCCGGCGCTGACCACCTGTCTGGCCACTTATCTGGCCAGGAACCTTCCCGTGGAACGACTGAACGTGGTCATGGGCTCCTACGTTTCCGCCACCGTGGTCGGCGGCCTGGGCGGACGGCTCCTTGGCGGCTGGATTCATCCACCGCTGCACTGGCGCTACGCCTTTGTCACGGCCTCGGTCATGGTTCTGGCCACGGCGGTGGCGGCAGTTCTGCTGCTGCCCAAGGAAGAGCGGCCCGCCGAAAAAGCGGGCAGCGGGCCGGGCTACCTTGAACTTCTTCGCCGGGGCGACATGCTGCGCACCTTCGCCGTGGGCTTCGGCGCCCTTTTCGTCTTCGGGGCCACCTTCAACTACCTGCCCTTCTACCTGAGCGCCCCGCCGTTCTCGGCCTCCACCAACCTCATCACCCTCTTGTACCTGACCTATATCGTCGGCGTGATCATCGCTCCCCTGTCCGGCAGGTTCAGCAACCGCTTCGGCAACGGCCTGACCATGATCCTGGGATCGCTGATCCTTGCGGCCGCCCTGCTGCTGAGCCATGTGCCGAGCCTCGCCGTCGTCTGTCTGAGCCTGGCCATGGCCTGCGCGGGGTTCTTCGCCATCCACGCGGCGGCGGTGGGGAGCATGAACCGCAAGCTCTCCTCCAGCCGGGGCAGGGCAAATTCGCTTTATATTCTATGGTATTATCTGGGAGGATCGGCGGGAATCACGGTCATGGGATACGGATTCAAACATTTCGGGTGGGCGGGCGTGACCGGTTCGGGGCTGGCCATGCTCGTGCTGCTGCTCGGCGTTGGAATCCACGAACTGCGCACGGGACACTGATCAGGTCAAGGACAGGGAGCAGAGATACTTTTTGAATTTAATTCCTTCCTCATGTCCGGGGTTGATGCTCAGGCACTTCTCCAGAGCGCTTTCCGCCTCGCCGACCCTGCCGCCCTGCACAAAGGCCCGAGCCAGGTTGAAATACAGGTTCTCGTCGGTGGAGCAGACCTCCAGCGCACGCAGGTAATAGCGGCAGGCTTGCTCCAGCATGGTCTGCTTGCGCAGTTCGATGCCGAACTGGTTGAAGAGGTGTTTGAATTCGGCGGAGGCGAACCCGTCGAGAGCAATGAGCTGTTCGAAGACCGTCTGGGCCTTGTCGTGCTGGTTGTACTGCAAATAGGTCAGCCCGAGGCCAAACAATGCGCGCACGTTCTGTTCGTCCAGACCCAGGGCGTTGTTGTATTCCATGGCCGCCGAATAGGGTTCGCCGTTTTTACGATGGCGGTCGCCCTTGGCCACGGCCTTGGCAATCTTCTGGATCACGGGTTTGACCTGTTTCAAAAACATGTCCACTTCGGGCTGATACTGGGTGATCAGCTCGTCCATGGTCACTTCCATGGCTGGCCCGGAAGGCGCCCAATTGGCGTTGAGGGACTGCAGGGCCAGCAGGTCGTCGTCGATCTGTTTGGCGTAATAGTAGAGGGTGCTGTCCTCTTTCTTGGACGTGGCACCCGTGCCGATGGTGACCGAGGAACGTTTCGAGCAGACGCACTCAAGCCCCAGGTCCGTGGCCATGCAGTATTGTGACACTTCCGCGATGGAATATCCTTCACTCACCGTATTCTCGTTTTCCAGATCGTTTTTGAACATTTAAAACCAACGCATCATCTGTTCAAGCGGCCTGCGCGTTTTGCGCTTGGGAGGCTTGGCCCGGTAGCCGAAAGCAAGCATGTAGGCCACCCCGTATTCTTCAAGATCCACGCCGAAATCCTCTGCCAGCACCTCGTCCACCTTGTCCTGCGCGTAGCCCTCGATGGGGCACGAATCGATGCCGATGAGCGCCGCCGCCGTCATCATGTTGGCCTGAGCGATGTAGCACTGCTTGCAGGCCCAGTCGAACATGGCCCGGTCGCTGTCGAGCAGGCGAAAATCCGACTGCTGGAAGGTGGCGTAATACTCCGTGCGGGCGGTGATTCGGTCCTCGGGCAGTTCCTGGATTTGACGCATGAAATCAGCGATGCCGACACTGTCGAATTTGAGCAGGGGCGTCTTCATGGCCAGGCAGACCAGATAATGGCTGGCTGTGGGAATCTGCCCCTTGCCGCCCCAGGTATGCGGCAGGAATTTCATGCGCAAATTCATGTCCTGGACGATGAGAAACTGCCATGGTTCAAACCCGAAGGAACTGGGGGAAAGACGCGCGGTTTCCAGGATAAAGAGGAAATCCTCTTCGGCGATCTTGAGCCCGGGGTCGAACTCCTTGCATGCGTGCCGGAACATGAAGGCGTCAAGAATGATCTGCTTGTCCATGAGTCATCTCCTCTCAAAGAGCTTGGCGGACGGCCCGTTTGCGGCATTACGTTTCCATCACTACGCAGGCTTTGCCGCAAGTTCAAGATCGGCAACGGCCTTCTTCCCGCTTTGGTCTCAAGACTATCCGAAAACTACGGCATCGCAAACCTGAGTTTGAAGTGTCACGCAAAGAATACGACAACGCGAAGAAAACCCGCCTCACGCGCAGAAAATAACACTGTCATCGCAAATGTAACACCGGGGTCTTCAAATAAGACATTACGATGCATGCCGGATTTTATATCTAAATTCGTGATACTATACCTACTTTTTTAGGACTACGTATTGACCTCCCAAGCATCGCCATGTAACGGGAAACAAAAGGCATTATTATGCGAACTTCAGTACCGAATGTGGACATGACAGGTCAGCAACAATTGCAACCTGTCTTTTATTCATACACTGATGGAGGTGTGTTATGAAGGTTTCTGTAGGTTTAGGAAGACCCGGGGCCGAAGAGCGATTGGCGAAAAGTGGAGTCTCACGTCGAGACTTCATGAAGTTCTGCACCACAATCGCAGCGGTCATGGGCATGGAGGCGTCATTTGCCAACAAAATCGCCCTGGCACTGACTTCTCCCCGGCGTCCTTCCGTGGTCTGGCTGCATAACGCGGAATGCACCGGCTGCTCCGAATCCATTCTGCGCGCAGTTCGACCCTTTATCGACGACCTGATCCTTGACACAATCAGCCTTGACTACCACGAGACCCTCATGGCCGCAGCGGGACACAAGGCCGAAGAAGCCCTGCAGGAGGCCATCAATTCTCCGCATGGATTCCTGTGTATCGTTGAAGGCGCCATCCCGATGAAAGACAACGGCATCTACGGCATGGTCGGCGGACACACCATGCTTGATATCAACTCAAAAATTCTGCCCAAAGCCATCGCCACCATCGCTTACGGAACCTGCGCCACCTATGGCGGCGTGCAGGCCGCCAGGCCCAATCCGACCGATGCCAAGGGTATCAACGACGCATTGAAGCATCTGGGCGTCAATGCCGTCAACATTCCCGGCTGTCCGCCCAACCCCTACAACCTGGTCGGAACCATCGTTCATCTCCTGACCCATAACCTGGCGATCCCGGAAATGGACGACATCAACCGCCCGCTGATGTTCTTCAACGAAACCGTGCACGAACTGTGCGAACGCCTGCCCCATTACGAAGCCGGCGAGTTCGCGCCCTCCTTTGATTCAGAAGAAGCGCGCAAGGGCTGGTGCCTGTATGAGCTTGGTTGCAAAGGCCCCACCACCTACAACAACTGTCCCAAGGTCAAGTTCAACCAGACAAACTGGCCCGTTCAGGCCGGCCACCCCTGCATCGGGTGCAGTGAGCCCGATTTCTGGGATACCGCCTCGCCCTTCTACGAAGAAGCGTAACAAGGCTGTCGCTTCAGGCTAAACTTTTACTGATTCCAGAGGAGAGTACATATGTCCGGTTGCAAACCCAACCAAGCCCCGGGTGTCATCGCCACCCCCATGGATACAACCTTCAAGGGTCCCATCATCGTGGATCCCGTAACCCGTATCGAAGGTCACCTCAAAATCGAAGTCGAAGTGGACCAGGGCAAGGTCACCAATGTCTGGTCCAGTTCCCAGCTCTTCCGTGGTCTGGAACTGATTTTAAAAGGCCGCGATCCTCGCGACGCCCAGCACTTCACGCAGCGCGCCTGCGGCGTGTGCACCTATACCCACGCTTTGGCGTCCACCCGTTGCGTGGACAACGCCGTAGGAGTGGACAAGAACCTGCCCGACAACGCGCGACTGATCCGCAACCTGGTTCTGGCCGCCCAGTTCCTGCATGACCACATCGTGCATTTCTATCATCTGCATGCCCTCGACTGGGTCGATGTGACCGGAGCCCTGACCGCCGATCCCAAGAAGGCCGCGGCCATCGCCAACTCCATCTCGACCCGCGTGACCAAGGCCGAAGACCTCAAAGCCGTGCAGGACAGAGTCAAGGGCCTGGTCGATTCCGGCCAGCTCGGCATCTTCACCAACGCCTACTTCCTCGGCGGGCACAAGGCCTATTACCTGCCGGCCGAAGTGAACCTCATCGCCACCGCGCACTACCTCGAAGCCCTGCACCTGCAGGTCAAGGCCGCCCGCGCCATGGCCGTTTTCGGCGCCAAGAACCCGCACACCCAGTTCACAGTGGTTGGCGGCGTGACCTGTTACGAAAGCCTGACCGACGAACGCATCTCCGAATTTGTCGGCCTGTTCCAGGAAACCAAGCAGTTCATCGACGAATGCTACATCCCGGACCTGCTGGCCGTGGCGTCCTACTACAAGGATTGGGCGGGCATCGGCGGTACCACCAACTTCATGAGCTTTGGCGAATTCCCGTCCGTCGAGAACGACATCAACAGCCGCTGGATACCCCAGGGCGTCATCTACAACCGCAACATCGGCAGTGTCGGCAATTTCGATCCCAAGCTGATCGAAGAACACGTCCGCCACAGCTGGTATCAGGGCGACAAGGCCCATCACCCCTATACGGGCGTGACCGAGCCTCAGTACACCAGCTACGAAGACCGCGACCGCTATTCCTGGATGAAGGCACCGCGCTATGACGGCAACTCCATGGAAACCGGCCCCCTGGCCACGATCCTGGTCGCCTACGGCAAGGGACACCCGGAAGTGAAGAAACTGGTCGATTACGTGCTGGGCTATCTTGGCGTCGGCGCTCCGGCCCTCTTCTCCACCCTCGGCCGTACGGCTGCGCGCGGTATCGAGACCAAGCTCATCGCCGACAAGCTCATGGACTGGGTCAACGAACTGGTCGAAAACGTGAAGAGCGGCAACAACAAGATCTACCAGGACTGGACCATGCCCGACGAGGCCGAAGGCGTCGGTTACGTCAACGCTCCTCGTGGCGCACTCAGCCACTGGATCAAGATCAAGGGCGGCAAGATCGAGAACTTCCAGCTCGTCGTGCCCTCGACCTGGAACTTCGGGCCGCGCTGCTCGGGCGGCAAAATGTCTGCGGTGGAAGAAGCGCTCATCGGCACTCCCATCGCCGATGCGGAACGTCCGGTGGAAATTCTGCGCACCGTGCACTCCTTTGATCCGTGCATCGCCTGCGGCGTGCATGTCATCGACTCCAAGACCAACCAGGTTCGCAAGTTCAAGATCCTGTAAGCAAGATGGGCCCCGATTTCGGGGCCCATTCCTCCCTTGAACCAATCCGCGAATTTGCGTAGCTGTTTCCCATTATATTTCAAACATGGACACGTGCATGACTGACAAGCGCATTCTCGTTCTTGGCGTGGGCAACATTCTTTTCACCGATGAAGGCATCGGCGTGCGCTGCATTGAGCAGATGCAGGAAAAGTACACGTTTTCAGACAACGTAACCCTTATGGACGGCGGCACCCTGGGCACCAGGCTGATGGGCCCCATCCTTGAAGCTGATTACCTCATCGTCTGCGACGCCGTGCTCTGCGACGACAAGCCCGGCTCCGTCTACCGGCTCATGGGCGAGGATCTGCGCAAAAGCCTGGCCTTTCGTGACTCCATGCATCAGACCGACCTCGTCGACACCCTGGGCATGTGCGAAATCGTCGGCAACCGCCCGGAGGCGGTGGTCATCGGCATGGAGCCTTTCGACTACGATTCCATGGCCCTGGAACTCTCTCCCACGGCGCTCTCGTCCATGCCCGTGATGATCGAATCGGTCATCCACGAGATAAAGAGCGCCGGAGGAACCTGCACCCCAAACTAAGGAGCCGTTATGTGTCTGGCCATTCCAGTCAAGATTGAATCCATCGAGAACGGCGTGGCGCAGTGCCGCGTCGGTGAAGGCGAAACCTTTGTCACCGCGTCCCTCATGCTCCTCGACGGAGAGGTGGCCCTTGGCGATTACGTCATCATCCACGCCGGCTTTGCCATCCGCAAGCTCGATCTGCTTGAAGCGCAGCAAACCCTGACCATTCTGCGCGATCTGGCCAACGCCTACGAGGAAGTGCAGCGCAAATACGACCAGGAGGCGCTGGACCGTGCCAAGGCCTGACCCGGACAAGGCCCTCGGGAGCCTTTTTGGCCTGGCGGTCTGCGAAGCCCTGGCCGGATCAAACCCGGGCGATGTGTCCGAAGACGCGCCGCTGACTCCGGGCCTGTGGGGCGACGGAACCGCCATGGCCCTGAGCCTGGCCGAGAGTCTGATCGAAAACAGGGGTATGGATCAGCGCGATCAGATGGTTCGCTACACGAGCTGGCTGCGCTACGGGTACCTCAGCTCGACCGAAACCTGCGATTTCATCGACGAGACCGTCAAACAGGCCATCCTGCGCTTCGAGCGCACCTGGAACCCGCTGGACGAGAGCCTGACCAAGGGTGACGCCTGCCTGGCCAGGGTCGCCCCGGTAGTGGTGTACTTCTCCTCTACGCGGGAAGACATGCTGGCGGCTGTGGCCGGAGCAACCATGACCACGCACTCCGACCCCCAGAGCCTGGACGCCTGCAGGCTGCTGGCAGCCATGATGTTTGATGCCTTGCACGGCGCCGGGAAAGGGAACGTCCTGCGCCCGGCACTGCCGGACAATCTCTGCCCCGAAATCGCAGACCTGTGCACCAAGGTGTCCATGGCGGCCCAGAGCCCGGCGGGGCTCTCCCTGCAGGCGGCTATGATCGCCTTCCAGGACAGCACATCCTTTGCCGAAGGCAGCCTCCGTTGCCTTCCCCATGGCCCACGAGCCCTGGCCGCGTATGGTCAGCTGGCAGGGGCATGGTACGGGGAAAAGAACATCCCGCAAATCTGGCGGCACAGTCTTGCCCGCCATAACGTCTTGGAACAAATGGGAAATCAGCTACTGCGCGATTGAGCTTTACCAAACTTGCCAAAATCGAACACCGTCCGTAGCATATACAATGCTTGCGGCGTTTCCTCGCGACCCTGGCCGCCCCCTGACATCCGGACCTGCGGACCTTGACCGCCTTCCAACGCTCACGACTTCAAACACAAACAACAGGCATTTGGTATGAAAAACCCCATTTCTTCAGCTTTTTTTCTTGTCATGCTGCTCCTTCTTGGAGCCTTGGGAGCCATGTATTATGTCAAAGCGGAGTGGACTCCGCCCACCCTGGCGCTGACCCCCGAACAATCCACAGCCAGCACCCGGACAGTGTTCACCATCACGGCGGCGGACAAGGACTCGGCCCTGCACAGTCTGCATGTCGTGGCAGTTCAGGGCGGCAACACAGTGGACATCATCAACAAGACCCTGCCCCCCGGCACCAGGGAACTGCGCGAGGAGTTTTCCCTGCCCAAGGCTGGGCTAAAAAACGAACCCCTGACCCTGACGATCACGGTCAAGGACACATCCTGGCATCGTCTGGGGCGCGGCAACAGAGCCCAGATCGTACGTCAGATGGACATCGACTCCAAACCGCCGGTCATCTCCGTTCTGTCCGGCCAGCATAACGTCAATCACGGCGGAACAGGCCTGGTGGTTTACAGCACCAACGAGGAACTGGCCGTCAGCGGCGTGAGACTGGGCGACCACTTTTTTCCCGGCTACCCCTACCAGCCTGGCAAGTATCTGTCTTTCTTCGCTCTTCCATACAACATCGACCCCAAAGCCGTGACGCCGGTACTGGTGGCCACCGATCTGGCCGGCAACGAGTCCACGGTGGGCTTCAACTTCCGCCCGCTGATGAAGAAATTCAAGCACGACAGCATCAACATTTCCGATAATTTCCTGCAGTCCAAAATGGGCCAGTTCGCGGATCTCTACCCCGACGCGACCACCCCCATCGACCTCTTTCTGAAGGTCAATTCCGAGCTGCGGGCCAAGAACGTGAACTTCCTAGTCGAACTTGGCAAGGATACCGTGCCCCAGAAACTCTGGGACGGCACCTTCGTCCGTCTGCCCAACAGCGCGCCCATGGCCGCCTTCGCCGACAACCGCACCTACCTGTACCAGAGCAATGCCGTCGACAACCAGACCCACCTCGGCGTGGACCTCGCGTCACTGGCGGCCTCGCCGGTTCCGGCCGGCAACACCGGACGCATCGTGCTGGCGGAATTCATGGGCATCTACGGCAACGTGGTGGTCATCGACCATGGCTTCGGACTACAGTCACTGTATTCGCACTTGAGCGAAATTCATGTGCAGACAGGGGAAACGGTCCAGCGCAGCCAGATCATCGGCAAAACAGGGGCCACGGGCATGGCAGGAGGCGACCATCTGCATTTCGGCGTGCTCGTTTCCGGCATCGAGGTGCAGCCCATCGAATGGTGGGACCCGCAGTGGATCGACCACAACATCACCTCCAAGTTGAACTGAAAAAAGGCCCCCGCGGGCCTTTTCCTTTTTCAGTCCCCGTTGCAGGGATGACAGTCCGGGATACGGTGCGCTACAAGAGGCTTCAGCCCCGCACCTCAAACCAGCAGCGAGAACGCCATGACCGAATATTCAAATGTCACCGTGCTGAAGAAAGCCAACGTCTATTTCGACGGCAAGGTCACCAGCCGCACGGTTGTTTTTTCCGATGGAACAAAAAAAACCCTGGGGATCATGCTGCCTGGGGAGTACGAATTCGGCACCGCCGAAAAAGAACTGATGGAAATCCAGTCCGGCGACCTGGATGTGCTTCTGCCCGGCGAAACCGTCTGGAAAACCATACGTGACGGCATGACTTTTAACGTCCCGGCAAATTCCAAATTTTCGCTCAGAGTCCGGGCAGTCACCGACTACTGCTGCTCTTTCCTCAAATAACGATGCCCTTTCACACAAAAATCGGCCGCGAACCTTGTGCTCGCGGCCGATTTTGTTGTTGGCCGCTTGTTTTCGGCGCAAGTCAAGGATTACGCCCACTCCTGCTCGAAACGCTCCGGCCCGGCGATCCTGTAGCCTTTGTCCGTCAGCACCCTCTGCAAGGCTTCGGCGTCGTCGGTGCGGACCCGGAAGACCAGCAGTCGCTGATTGCCGCGAAAAAAGGTCGAGGTGGACAGGATGTTCACCCCCAGGTCGAAAAAAAGCCTGCTGATCTCGGCCATGAGTCCTTTGCGATCCTCGACCTCGATGGCGATGCGATGTCCCCCGAGTTCCAGGCCCATTTCCTCCACCAGCACGGCCAGCATGGAACCCCGGCTGATGTAGCCTTTGAGTCGCTCATTTTTGTCGACCACGGCCAGTCCGGCCAGATCCCTGTCGTGCATGATCTTGGCCGCGACCTCGATTTCCGTTTCAGGGGTCACGGTGGGCATGCCGCCACGCACCAGTTCTTTGACAGTCATCCGCGAGAGAAGGTAATTTAATTCATGTTTGCTGAATGTGGTCGCTCCCGAAGGCAATGCGGCTCGAATATCCTCCTTGGCCACATATCCTTTGAGTTTTCCGCTTTCAAGCACAAGCAAAATCCAGAGCCTGTTTTCCTCCATCATGCGATCCGCCTTGACGATCAGCGTATCGGAAGTGATGGTGGGGACATGTTTATCCATGGCAAGGCCTACATACATGCTATACTCCTTTGAGTCGTTCGAGTGAATCCCTTTACGCAAAGTGCAGTGACAGTCCGCATCCTTTTTGCTATATCCTTGTTTCCATTACCGGAAACAATTGCCCACAAAAAACGGGGCCTCTTGAAAAACATGAGACGTGCTGTCCTTCTTATTCTCGCTCTATGCTTCCTGACAAGCATAACCAGCCCGGGATTTTCAGAAAAACCGCTGCGTCTTTTTTTTGAAAAAAATATCGCCGTTGAGCGCCAGCCTGGCGAAGAGCATGTCGTCAAGCAGGGAGAATGGCTGTTCAAGATACTGGAATCCAAGGGATATTCTTCTTCGGAAATTCAACGGCTCCTGCCGGACATCCAGTCCCTGAACCCGCATATCCCGGACGTAAACCGATTGATGCCGGGCCAGGTCATCCAGATCCCCGAAATTTCCTCCCAAGCGGCCGCCGTCGTGGTCAGGCCAAAGCCAACCAAGCCTCCCGGGTCATACGAAAAAATGCCCTACGTTGTCCGCGCCGGGGACACGCTCGTCCAGATCCTGCAGGCCCAAGGGGTGCCTACAAAACTGATATTCAGCCAGTATATGGACCTGTTTCTGTCGCTGAACCCCGATGTCCCGGACAGCAACACGCTGCGCATCGGACAGGAAATCATCCTCCCGGTCACCAGCCAGGATAAACAGGCCCAGCCCCCCGCACCACCCCTGCCGCCGGCCCCAAAACAGGCGCAAACAATCGCCGCGCAGCCCCGGCCGCCCGCCGCAGCCGTCTCGTCCCAAACCGGCACGATCCAGGCCGCCAGGCAGCCCGCAAGCATCCAGGCCGCACCGGCTGCGCAGCCCGCTTCAACTCCGCCACGACCGCAAATCACGCCCGAAGTATTGCCGGCTTCTCCCTCCGTTTCGGGGAGCGCAGGACTGACTGATGGGAGCAACGCCACAACGACGGCAAAAAAGAACGAGCGCGTTCCCCGCACCGGTCTGCCACTGGTCAAGACCATACTGGAAGAGATGCGCTTTAAATTCGTGCCCGGTGACGAGAGCATGTTCCCCCTCCCCGGTTCGCAGTGGCTCATCGTCAAGATGCAGGAAACCCCTTTGGTGGAAGCGCCCTGGGGAGAAAAAATCCTGTTCTGCCCCGTGCCCAAAAACGCCGAATGGATTCAGAACGCCAACAAGCTGGGCATGAAAGTCTGCACCATTTCCCCGCGCTGGGATCTGCAGGAAGTGCTGAATAAACTCGCCACATCTTTTCCCAAACATTTCCGTCTGTGGGGGGCGGGCCAGGATCTCGTGCTTTCCCACGACGGCGTGGGCGTGACGCTGCAGTCCCCGCAGATAGCCATCATGGAACGCGGCGGGCAGAAACGCATCCATCAGGTCTGGACTAGGCAGACTCCTGAAACCGCGCCCCTGCCCCAGGGCCTGCATGAGGTACTGGAAACGGCGCAGGTCAGGCTCATCGAACTCGACGCCTACAACGAACTCTCGCGCCTGCCGACACGCCCCCGCGAGTCCATCTACGTTCCCGTAGCCACACACATGGAACTGATCCGGGCCATGAACCCGAGCGACCCGGAGCAGACCTTCGGCCAGACCATGCCCGACTCGCTGGGATCGCTGCTGCAGGTGCTGCGCGACAAGGATCTGCTGCGCCAGGGCATGGTCCATGTATCGTGGTCATCCGGGCTGCAGAACCGCATCGCGGTGCAGGTACCGGCCTGGACAGTGTCCGGCGGAACAGCCCGGATCATCATCCTGGACCGGCGCTTTTCCGATCCCTACCTCGTCTCCGTCCTCTCCAACGAGGGCTACACCTGCTTCGTGCTTCCGGACTGAGCTTCAAGGACCATCCCATGCCCCACGACTTTCGCGTTTACGGCCATCTGGCCGGACTTGACGAGCTTCAACTGAAGAATTGCCTTGCACATCTGTCCGCCTACGAATGCGAGACGAGCGGGCATGTCCTTGATTTTGTGCACGAAGGCGGGTTCATCGACGTGGACAGTGACCTTGAAGCCCTGCTGCCCCTTGTCGGCCCCAGTGCGCGCGGCGTCATCGACATCATCAACCACCAGGACTGGGAGATGCACCGCTGCACCCTCTTAAGCGGCGTCCTGACGCGCACCCGCATTGATCTGGACAACGCCCTGGACACGGCTTACGCATCGGAGCGCCGCTCATAACCCTAACGGAGTCAACATGCACGAACTGTCCATTGCCGAAAGCCTGATCAAGATCATCGGCGAGGAAATGGCCAAGCACGGCCTCAAAAAACTGCACTCGGTCAAGATCGTTTACGGTCAGATTTCGGCCATCGTGCCCGAGGCACTGGAAATGGCCTTTGAAGTTCTGACCGTGGACACCCCTTTTGCCGGAGCTGCAATGGAGATCGAGGTCAAACCCATGGTCGTGCGCTGCCGCCAGTGCGGCCAGGAATTCAGCCCCACCCAGGAACAGCGCCTCATCATGCCCTGCCCGCAGTGTGCGACGGAACTGGGGCATGAGATCATCTCCGGCCGCGAACTCTACATAGAAAACATCGAAGCCGAATAACACGGAGGAAAGCATGAAAGTCGATGTGGTACGCAATATTCTGGAGGCCAACGACGCTGTTGCGGCCGAACTCAACGCCCAGCTCAACGCCCGCGGCATCCTGACCCTCAACCTGATGAGCTCGCCCGGTTCGGGCAAGACATCTCTGCTTGAGCGCACGCTCACCGATCTGAAGAGTGAGTTCAACATGGCCGTCATCGAAGGCGACTGCCAGACCGAGAACGACGCCCGCCGCGTGGCCGCCACCGGGGCCAAGGTCGTGCAGATCAACACCGCAGGCGGCTGCCACCTCGACAGCACCATGGTCCGCGACGCCACGGTGAAGCTCGGCCTCGACGGCGTGGACATCCTCGTGGTCGAAAACGTGGGTAACCTGGTCTGCCCAGCAGAATTCAGCGTGGGTGAAGACTATAAGGTAACCATCCTGAGCGTGACCGAGGGCGACGACAAGCCCGAGAAATATCCCTTCATCTTCGCCGAATCCAAGGTCATGATCTTAAACAAGATCGACCTGTTGCCCTACGTCAATTTCGACGTTGACCGTGCCTGCGCCTTTGCCCGCTCCATCAACAAGGACATCGAGATCTTCTCCCTCTCCGCCACCACCGGCCAGGGCATGGAAGCCTGGTACGACTGGCTGCGCCGGGAACGGGCCAATAAGAAAAAATAGCCCCGGCCCCGCAAAAATAGCAAAGCCCACCATCCGTCCAGAAAGGTGGGCTTTTTCACGTTTACGGCATGCACGCCGTGATGTCTTTCAAGAAATTCCGGATTCCTTCAGAATGACAATCCAGTTCGGTGAGGTCGCTCAAAAACCGTTCTGGCAAGGCGCGTGTCGATTTTGAAGGGCGAAGTGTAGCCGACTACATGAGGCCTTCAAAATCGACACGCAACGCAGTCCAGAACGGATTTTTCAGCGGCCTCATGCCCCTTTAAGCACCCCGTCGACCATATCCTGAGCCTCGGTCTTGATGCGCTCCAGGTGGTCGCGTCCCAGAAAGCTTTCCACGTAGATCTTGTACATGTCTTCCGTGCCCGAGGGGCGCGCCGCGAACCAGCCGTTTTCGGTGACCACCTTCAGGCCGCCGATGGACGCGCCGTTGCCAGGCGCGTGGGTGATCTTGGCCAGGATGGGCTCACCCGCAAGCTCCGCCGAGGTCACCTGCGCCGGGGAGAGCGACGAGAGCAGCTTCTTCTGGGCCATGGTCGCCGGAGCCTGCAAGCGCTCGTACAGGGGGCTGCCGTGTTTCGCTTCCAGACCCTTGTAGAGGTCGCCGGGATCCTTGCCGGTCACGGCGGTGATCTCGGCGGCGAGCAGATTCAGCAGAATCCCGTCCTTGTCCGTGGTCCAGACCCCGCCGTCGCGGCGCAGGAAGGAGGCACCCGCGCTCTCCTCGCCGCCGAAGCAGCACGTCCCGGCCAGCAGGTCGTCCACAAACCACTTGAAACCTACCGGCACTTCCCGCACCGCCCGCCCGTGGGCCGCCACAACGCGATCGACCATGGAACTGGTAACCAGGGTCTTGCCCACCTGCGCCGCCACCGGCCAGCCCGGACGGTGGGCGAGCAGATAGTCGATGGCCACGGAAATGTAGTGGTTGGGGTTCATGAGCCCGTGCCCGGCGGTGACGATGCCGTGGCGGTCGGCATCGGGGTCGTTGGCAAAGGCGATGGAGAAGGAATCCTTCATGGCGATGAGCTTGGCCATGGCATGGGCCGATGAGCAGTCCATGCGGATCTTGCCGTCCTTGTCCAGGCTCATGAACATGAAGGTCGGATCAACCACTGTGCTGACCACCTTGATGTCCAGCCCGTAATGCTCGGCAATGGGCTCCCAGAACGGCAACCCCGCCCCGCCCAGAGGGTCCACGCCGATGCTGATGCCCGCAGAGCGGATGGCCTGCATATCAATGGCGTTGCCCAGATCAAGGACATAGGGGCGGATGAAATCGTGCTCCCGGCACAGACCCTCCCGGAGCGCCCTGGCCAGCGGGATGCGCGGCACCGCGCCGGGGGTTTCGAGCAGGGCGTTGGCCCGCTTCTCGATCCATCCGGTGACGTCTGTTCCGGCGGGACCACCGTGGGGAGGATTGTACTTGATGCCCCCGTCCTCGGGCGGATTGTGCGAGGGAGTGATGACCAGGCCATCGGCCAGTCCGGAGGTGCGGCCACGGTTGTAGGTCAGGATGGCGTGGGAGATGACCGGCGTCGGGGTGTACCCGAAGCCCTGCTGAAAACGACAATCCACACCGGCTGCCGCCAGAACCTCAAGAGCCGTGCGCAGGGCCGGTTCGGACAGGGCGTGGGGGTCCATGCCCACGAACAGGGGGCCATCAATACTTTTGGAGAGGCGATATTCACACACGGCCAGGGTGATGGCCAGGATGTGGGCCTCGTTGAAGGACGCCTTGAAGGCGCAACCCCGGTGCCCCGACGTGCCGAAAGCGACCAGCTGATCCGCCCGGGACGGGTCCACCGCAAGCGTATAGTAGTCGGAGATCAGCCGGGGAACGTTGATGCGCATTGATTCCGGCACGGATGCGCCGGCCAGGGGGTGAACAGCCATGAATACTCCTTGTGGATAAAAAAAGGCAGGATCCCGGATTCCGGTCAGTTGCTTTCGTGCAAGGCTTGGGAACGCTTGAGCGTTGCCCAGAGCACCTTGTCGTTGGGGTCCTGCTCGTAGGCAGACTTGAAAAACCGCGTGCCGTTCTGGCCGGCCTTCTGAAAAATGGTCCCGATATTAAAGGCCACGTTCTTGCCCGATGCGGGCAGCTCGGGGTCGAGCTTCAGGGCTTTTTGCACTGCGTTTAAGGCCTTGTTGGCTTCCCCGCCTTCGCTATAGGCCATGGCCATGTTGTAGAGCAGGATCGCGCTGCCGGGCACCACGGCCAGCACGCGCAGGTACTCGGAAATGGCCTCCCGCCATTTGCCCTGCTTGCGCAGCGAAATGCCCAGGATGGTGACCGTGGCGATGTCGGCCGCGGTGAGGTTGTCGCCGCGCAGGTCCAGGGCCTTCTTGGAATAGTGGATGGCCATGTCCGGATCGCGATTGGAGCAGATGTCGGCGATGCGGCCTGACAGATTGGAGAGAAATTCCGACGCCTCGCGCTGGGCCAGGCGCATCACGCTGCGAAACATCTCATCCGCCACGGCGGTGTTGCCACGCGCGATCTCCAGTTCACCGATATGCAGGATGCGCTGGGTGTTGAGTGGGCTGATCTCGTTCAATCGGCGCAGGCAATCGAGCTGCTTCTCAGCGTCTCCCGACTGCTCGTAGAGCGCGGCCAGACGTTTGAGCGGGGTTAGATACAGCTCTGCGCTCTTCATGGCCCGCTGATACATCTCCTCGGCCCGGGCCGTCATCTCAAGGCCCATGTAGGCGTCGCCCTTGATCATGTACCCCACCGCGCTGTCCGGCTTCTGCTTCAAAATATCCTCGGCCACGAGCATTGCCTCACCCCAGCCTCCGGCCTCCAGCAGTTTCTTGCCTTTCTCGATGAGCTTGCTGAGCTTGCCCTGGGGAGCGATGGTGAAGGCCAGCTTCTCGGTGAAGGAGGCCACGGAGATGGGCTTGGTGATGATGTTGTGCGCACCCTGCTCCACCAGAAGCGCGGTGGTGTGCTGGTCCACCTCCTGGGTCAGCACCACGATCCCCACTCCGGGGCACAGCCGCGTGATGCGTTCCATGACCTGCGACATGTCCGCCTCAGCAGCCCGGCGTTCGAGGCAGACGATGAAGCGAGCGCGGGAGTCCTGATGCAGGAGCCCGAAGAGGTCGTCGAGGCGGGTGAAATGGTGGAAAGATTTCTTGGACAGGCCCATGCTGTGATACAGGACCGACTTGATCAGCTCCACGAAGACCCCGTCCTCGGTCAGGGCCACGAATTTGCCCCCGGCCAGGGCGTAGTCGAAGATCGTGGCCCCGAAGGTATCCTGACCCGGCCCGGAAGCAGCAACGTATGTACCCATGGAAGTTAGCCCGCCTTGATTCTTTCTCGCCCCTGTCCCGAAATGGGCAACCAAGCGACAGAGCGAGAATACACAAAGCCGCGCGGATGTTCAACGCGTTCCTGGCCGTCCGGCAAAGGTCTGTCGCGCTTTGCCCGCAAGGAACCCGCATGGCGATTTCAAGGGTGAATTATGCTTGATTTTACCCCCCGCCTCGCCTAATAAATTTCCTCCACAATGGACCGCCCCCATAGCTCAGGTGGATAGAGCACGGGATTCCTAATCCCGGTTAGCCCATGTTCGAGTCATGGTGGGGGCACCAAGAAATTCAGCGGTTTACAGGTTATTTCGGACATACCCGAAACCTGTAACCCGCTTTTCTTTTGGCTTTGGGTCCAATATGGGTCCAATTTTAACACGCCGTTCCCTGATTTTCCCCCTATTATATCTCATCCAGACGCCGTTCCGATTGGAACGCCCGCCCGCCTGACTGCCTTAATTTCGTTTAGAGCTGCTGCAGTTGGTATCTTCTTCAAATTGAAAGGTGCCACATCCAGAGATGCAGCCCATCCAAGACAGGCCGGACAGCTACTACCCCGCCCCCCTCACCCGAGAAATCAAGCAAATGCTCCCATGCGCTCTGGGTCTAACGGGTCCTTCCAGTGCCTCGAATTACAGGGGTCGCTAGTGGCGCTGGGGGTGGTCGATTTTGAATGTAATAAATTCGATGTAAAAATGGAAAGCTCTGGGGGTGTGCATGTCGCAGCATGACGAGACTCTGGCTTCTTTTTTGTCTGGGGCATCGAACGAGAGAGGGCAGGGGTCTGTTTCCGACAGGCTGGACGGCACGGAATCTCAAGCGGATGGCAACGCGGCCCAACTCAAAGACGGGGATGGATCCGCTTCTGGCAATCCGGATGGCACTGCCCCCCGATTGGATCAAATCGCCGCGCAGGTGGAGGCCCGGGCCAAGCAGATCCAGGCCATGGTGCCGAAGGCCGACGAGCAGAAAAGCCGAGAGCTCGACCAGCAGTTCGTGATGCAATGCCTGCGCTACAACCGTGTCGGCGACGCCACCCTCTGGTGCGCCCTGTTCGCCGACAAGTACGTATGGGTGCACGAATGGAAGAAGATGCTCAAGTGGAACGGCCAGCACTGGGAGCTGGATCCGGACCGCAGGTCCGCCCTGGCCGACATCGAGCGGGTCTGCGAGGCATACTGGAACGCCTATGCTCAATCCGGTGAAGCTCCGGACTCCGACCTGCACAAGGCGGTCACGAAGCGGATGAATGTCCTGCGGGACAAGGCTGGCCGCGACAATCTGCTCGAATGCGCGGTGACCATCGACAACCCGCCGGTCATCTCCCAGGCCCAGCTCGACCGCCAGCCCTACCTTCTGGCCACCTCCACCGGCGTGGTGGATCTGCGCAGCGGAGACTGCGCCCCCGGCCGTCAATCTCAGCACCTGCTCAATCCCTGCCCGACGCCGTGGACAGGCAAGGACACCCCATGCCCGACCTTCGACCGCTACCTGCTCGACTGCATGGACGGCGACCAGGACATGGCGGAATTCCTGATCCGACTCCTGGGCTACGGCCTGCTGGGCGAAAAGCACCTGGCTGTGTGGGCGATCTTCTACGGGCCCTTGTCGCGCAACGGCAAGGACACGCTGATGAACACGCTCAAGCATGTGCTGGGCAACAAGCTCCACGTGCGCATCAACGTCCAGATGCTCATGGAGCAAAAATTCGCCCGTCAGTCGGCCCAGCCGGAGCCCGACCTCATGGCCCTTCGCGGCGCCCGTCTCGCCTACGCCTCCGAGGCCTCCCAAAAGATGTCCATCGACCAGGCCAAGATCAAGGACATGACCGGCGGCGGCTACATCACGGCCCGCGGCCTTTCGGACAAGGAGATGAGCGAATGGAAGCAGTCGGCGCTCATCGTCATGCTGACCAATTACCTGCCCAAGCTGAACGTGGATGACGACGGCTTCAAGGCTCGCACGATCTGCGTCGAGTGGCCGGTCAAGTTCGTCGCCAATCCGACAAGGCCCTGGGAGCGGCAGATCGACTACGGCATCGGCAGGCGACTCGAGGCCGAGGCCTCGGGGATCCTGGCGCGCCTTGTGTCCGGTTGCCAGGACGTGCTGGCCGGCGGCCTGCGCATCCCGGAGAAGGTGCTGCGCTACACCCAGGAGCAGATGGACGCCTTCGACGACATCGGCCGCTTCCTGCGCGAGTGCTGCGAGATCGAGGAGCCTCCCACCGGCGACCGCACCTACCGGACCCGCATCGCCGTGTCCGAACTCCTGAAGATCTGCAACTGGTGGTGCAAGAAGCTCCTCGGGAACGCCTATCCGTTCACTCCCAAGAAAATGACTCCGGCGCTGGAAAAGAAAGGCATCCAAACGCACAAGGCCTCGGTCATGTTCTACCTTGGCGTCTCGGTCCTGCCCGAGGTCATGGCCGAGTACAACGCCGACAACGGCAAGGAGGACCGCCAGTGGTAGCCTACCCTCCCGCCGTCCCTGCGTTCCTCCCGCTGTTCGCGCATCGCAACCAACTGCGTTTATTGAACTTCAAGAGCGAAATGGGAGTATGGGAGGATTTTCCCCATAACACCGCGCACACCCGCACACCATACGCGCGGGCGTGCGTATATGTCATTATCCTCCCATACTCCCAAAAGGGAATAGAAAGCATAATAAAAGAAGGCCTTGCGATGCCCGTGGCGAGCGGGAGAAGCTCCCGGCCAGGGAGGATGGCGGCATGAGCGCGACCATCCTCGACCTGCTGGCCCGCCATGTCGGCGCCGACAAGATCATCCGCGTCGGCGGCAAGGACGGCGGGCTGTACCACTCCCCCTGCCCGGCCTGCGGCGGCACCGACCGATTCATGACCTTCCCCGGGCAGCCCGGCGGCGACATGGCCCAGCAGCACGGCGTGAACGGAACCTGGTCGTGCCCGCGGCACTGCCAAAAGGGTGGCGACGTCATCAGCTTCCTGCAGGAGTTCGACGGGATGTCCTTTACCGAGGCCTGCGCCGAGCTCGACATCACCGTCGCGAAAGCTCCCCGGACCTACCGCCCGCTGCGCCGCCCCCAGGCCGCAACCGCCACCTTCGAGCCCGACGCCTACCAGGCTCCCTCTGCCGTCTGGCGCGAACACGCCGCCAAGCTGGCCACCGAGGCCCACGCCGCCCTGCTGCGCGAGCCGTCAGCCCTGCGCTGGCTCGCGGACCGTGGCCTGCCCCTCGAGGCCGTCACCGCCTACCGCCTGGGCTGGCTGGCCGGAGAGGACCGGGACGGGACGAAGATCTTCCGTCAGCGCGCCGCGTTCGGCCTGCCGCCCAAGACCAAGGACGGCAGGGAGGTCCGCTCCATGTGCATCCCGCGCGGGATCACCATCCCGGCCTGGTCCCGGGACGGGCAATGCCTGCGCCTGCGCATCCGGCGCCCGAACAGGGACCTGGACGCGTCCAACCCGCACGACCCCAAGTACATGCTGGTGACCCAGCCCGACCCGAAGTGGTCCGCCCCGCTGGTGCTGCCGCCTGTCGGCGTGCTGCCGGAGCTGGCCACATGGGTGATCGTCGAGGCCGAGCTCGACGCCATGACCCTCCACCACGCCTGCGGCGGACGCGTCGGCGTCGTGGCGGTCCTGTCCGTCGCCATGCGCCCGGACGCCGTGGCCCACGCGGCCCTGTCCGTCGCCACGCGGATCCTAGTGGCCCTCGACTTCGACAAGCCGGCCGAGGACGGCAGGCCGACGCCCACGGCCAAGGCATGGCCGTGGTGGGAGGCCGCCTACCCGCACGCCAGGCTGTGGCCCGTACCCCAGGGCAAGGACCCCGGCGAGGCCTTCGCCGCCGGCGTGGCCCTCCGGGACTGGGTGCGCGCCGGGATGCCGCTGGCATGCGCAGTGCCCCCCGCCGTCAGGCAGGATTCCGGGACTTCGGGACCATCGCCGCTTGTCGATCCCAACGGGGGGCGGGGCGAAAAAGCCCTCCCTGCGGCAGTGAAGCCGGTCCGGCCGTGGCCCGAGTATTTCGGGGACTGGATGCCCCCGGCGGCGGTCGTCGAGCTGGCCGAATTCTGGCCCGGCAAGCCGTTGGAATTCCGCAAGGAAGGCGACGGCGGCGGCTGGCGCTACGACCCGGATTGGGCGGCCAGCTACCCGCAGTCGCTGCACGATTTCCTGACCATGGCCGAGGCCAGCGACGTGTGGCGCTGGCTCGACGAGCATGCGGCCGATGTGGTCACGTCCAGAAATTTCCTCTTCATTTGGGGATGATCGGAGAACTCCATGAAAGACCATGCCTACAATTGCGGACAGTGCGCCCCAGGCCCGGAGCGCAAGGGCTTCTCGCCTGAAACAAGCCCGGCCGCGCAGGTCCTGAACGCCCTCGCGCGCACCTCCAACCCCGTCGGCCCCGGGCTGCTCAAGGCGGCCCGGGCGCAGCTGCGGCGCCTGGTCGAGCAGGACCGGATCATCGACCGCATCCGCGACGCCGCCGCCCTTCCCGGATGCCCCCCGGGGGACCTGCCGGACCTGATCGAAAGCCTGCTCTCCGAACTGGCGGCAAGGCAGATCGCCGCAGACATCCACGCCGGAGGAACGGATGAAAAATGAACACCCGGCTCCCGCCTGCAGGCTGGGCGTCTGCGGCAGCCGCACCCTGACCGATGAGCGGGTCAAGATCATCCTGCTGGAGGAGATCGCCGCCAGCGCGGCCACGGAGATCGTGACCCATGCCGAGCCGGAGGGCGTCTGCGCCATGGCGCGCGAACTCTGCCGCGAAAAGGCCATCCCGCTCAAGCTGCACTTCCTCAATTTCAAGTACCTGCGCGGCGCGTTCGAGCACCGCAGCCGCGATGTCTTCAAGGACTGCGACCGCTGCGTGTTCATCTGGGACGGGAAAAGCAAGGGCACGCACAACGAGCTGAACATGTGCAGAAAGCTGGGCATTCCGCACGTGTTTCACGAACTGAAACCGACGCCCTACGCGGCCAGCGTGGGCTTCGAGATCGACCGGGACTGGGACGTTGGCACTGAGATCGAGGTGCCCCTGGCTGATTTCGAGACCGGGCTGTGAGCGATCTCCTCGCCCGGATCCAGGCCGCCGTCGAATCCAGCCCGGACAACATCGACCTGAAGCTGCTGGCCTCCGGCTGGCAGGAGGCGCGCCGGCGTTTCTCCCAGACCAAGAGCGCCGCCAACCGGCGCGAATGGAAGACCCTCGAGGCCGACCTCGTCGAAGCCCTGGATTCGCTTGAAGTGCCCTGCGGCTTGACGGAAAAGACGCGCACCGAGGCCGACTTCGCTGGCGTCAAGGAGGTCCTGGCCCACCTTCAGGAACAGGGGCGCAAGATCAGGCAGGCCAAGCTCTACCAGGACATCAGGAGCGGCTTCCTGCGCAGGCAGAAGAACGGCGCCTTCCGCAGGTACGACGTGGACCGCTACGCGGCCACCCTGCCCATGCTCTCCCTGCCCCAGCGTGAGACGGACGACCTGTCGAACCTGGCCCGGCAGGAACTGGAGGAACGCGTCCTGAAAACGAGGGAACAGCGCCAGTCCATAGCCTTCGACCGCGCGGTGAAGGAAGGCAGGCACATCCGGCGGGACGATGTGGCCCTGGAGCTCGCGGCCCGGGCAATGGCCTTCTCCGTGGGCATCAAGTCCGCCCTGGCCGTGGCCGCCCCCGATCTGGTCGCTGCGGCCGGAGGCCACCGGGACCGCGCCGACGACCTGGTGCGCGAACTGGAAAAACATCTGGACGAGGTGCTGAACGAATTTTCACGACCCATCCGCTTCACGGTGGAGTATGCCGAAACAACAGCCGAAAATCACGAAGACCCCGCCCAGGACTGAAAGGATCCGCATCGCGGCCCTGCCCTCCTGGCTGCATGCGGAGACAGCGGAGGCGGTGCGGTCCAGGACTGCCGACGGCGTTTGGGTCTGGGACTTCGTCCTGGGCAAGGGCGAGCGCGCCGTCCTGCGGCGCAGGACGCAGATGCCCGTCAGCGTCTGGGCCGAACGTCACCGCGTGGTCCACAACTCCTCCATGCCCGGCCGCTGGAGGAACATCGTCACGCCCTACGCAGCCGGCATCATGGACGCGTCCTTCGCGCCGTGCGTGCAGACCGTGGTGATCATGAAGAGCCCCCAGACGGGAGGCACCGAGGCGGTCCACAACTGCGTGGCCTACGGCATCGACCGCGCGCCAGGCCCCGCGCTGTACGTCTACCCGGACGAGACCACGGCCCGCGAGAACGCCCAGGACCGGATCATCCCCATGCTGCGCGCAAGCCGGCGCCTGTCCGAATACCTGACCGGCTCGGCCGACGACCTTTCCTCGCTGCGCATCAACCTGGCGCACATGACCATCCACATGGCCTGGTCCGGCTCCCCCGCCCGCCTCGGCAACAAGCCCATCCGCTACCTGATCCTGGACGAACTGAACAAGTACCAGTCGTCCCGGCGCGAAGCCTCGTCCGAAGACCTGGCCGAGAAGCGCGTCACGACCTGGCGGCGCAAGGCGAGAATCTGGAAGATCTCCACGCCGACCATCAAGAACGCGGGGATCCACGCCGCGTTCGCGGCGGCCGAGGCGCGCTTTCGCTTCCATGTATTCTGCGCGGCCTGCGGCGCCGGGCAGCTGATGCGCTTCGAAGGCATCGGGTGGCCGGACGACGCGACGGATCCGATGACCGTGCGCTCGCGCTCCCAGGCCTGGTACGAGTGCGAGCACTGCTCCGCCCGCTGGACCGACGCCGACCGCGACATGGCCGTGCGCCGCGGGTCATGGCGGGAGGAGTCGTCGGGCCTGGAGCTGGACGAGTGCCTGAGCCGCAGCCAGCCCATGGTCATCGCGTTCCATATCCCCGCCTGGATCTCCCCTTTCGTCAGCCTGTCCGAAATCGCCGGCAAGGCCCTGGCCTACCGGCAGACCAGGGACGAGGAACTCCTCAAGGACCTGCAGAACAACTACAAGGGCGAACCGTGGGAAGAAAGGCACGCCCTGCGCGCCGAGGACTCGATCCTCGCCCTGCGCGACGACCGCCCCCGGGGCCTGGTCCCCGGTGGCGGTCAGGTCGCCGCGCTGGTGGCGGCGGTGGACACCCAGGACGACGGCTTCGTCTACGAGATCCGCGCCTTCGGCTGGGGCATGGCCGAGGAGTCCTGGTGCGTGCGCGAGGGCTTCCTGCCCGTGGACTGGAACCAGCTGGCCCGGCCGCAGGGGTCCGACATCCCGTGGCGGTACGTTCCGGCCTTCGATCCGCTGCGGCAGGTGCTGTGGGAAGACTCCTACAGGGACGAGCAGGGCCGGATCTATCCCGTCCAGTTCGCCCTGATCGACGCCATGGGGCATCACACCACGGAGGTCTACGACTTCTGCCGCGCCCACCGGGGCCAGATCCTGCCCTTCCAGGGCGTCCAGCGCATGAACGTGAAATACGGCTATTCCCCGGTGCTGCACTACCCCGGCACCAACCGCCCCATCCCCGGCGGCCTCAAGCTGCTGCGCGGCAACTCCACGTTCTGGAAAAACAACCTATCGAATCGGCTGGGCGTTGCCCCGACGGATCCGGGCGCGTGGCACTATCACGCCGAGCTGTCCGGAGCCTGGGCGCGCGCCATGTGCGCGGAGCACCGGGACGAGAAGACGGGATACTGGATCTGCCCCAAGGGGACGCCGAACCACGCCTGGGACGTGGCCCACTACCTCCTGATCGCAGCGGACATTCTGGGAATCAAGATGTGGAGCCAGGCGCAGGCTGCGGAACAGGAACCTGCGCCGGCACCGGAAATGAACCCTTACACGGGAGGCCGGCAGATGTTCGGGAGAAGCGCGTGAACGCGGCGGCAAGGGAACTGGTCAGGGTCGTGGATCTGGCCAGGGCGGGAGTCATCTTCAGCCCCAGGAACGGTGCGGTCTGCCCGGGCTGCGGCGCGACGCGGCTGCGGGCCTACAAGACAATGCCGTGGTCGGGGTCGGTGCGGATCCGCTACCACAAATGCGGCAATCCGGAGTGCATTCTGTGCGCCATCGGTGAAGGGATCAAGAGTCTGCAGGAGGAACTATGAACATCACGAGCATGAAAGTGGCGGATTTGATTCCCTACGCCTGCAATTCGCGCACGCACTGCCCGGAGCAGGTGTCCCAGATCGCGGCAAGCATCCGGGAGTTCGGCTGGACCAACCCCGTCCTGATCGACGAACGCGGCGGCGTCATCGCCGGACACGGCCGCATCATGGCCGCGCGCGAACTCGGCATGAACGAGGTTCCCTGCATCGTCCTGGCCGGCCTGACCGACATCCAGAAGCGGGCATACATCATAGCGGACAACAAGCTGGCCCTCAGTGCGGGGTGGGATGACGCCATGCTCCGCCAGGAGCTGGAGGCCCTCAGGAGTCTGGACTTCGAACTGGAACTGACGGGGTTCTCCATGGAAGAGATCGACATGTTTCTCGCCGATCCGGAAGCGCTGAGCAGGGGCACGAAGGAGATCAACGCCGATGACTTCGAACTCAAACACACATGCCCGAGGTGCGGCTTTGAATTCAACGAAAAAGCCTGACTGCGCGTGGAACCTGTCTGATCTGGACAGGGTGAGGAAGAACGGGTGCAGGGTCATGTCGACCTTCGCCTGCGGCGGCGGCTCCAGCATGGGCTACAAGCTGGCCGGGTGTGAAATCGTCGCGGCCAACGACATCGACCCGGAGATGGCCTGGCACTACAGGCACAACCTGAATCCGCCGCGATATTTCCTGTGCCCGATTCGCGACCTGATCGAAATGGATCTTCCGGAAGAACTCTTCTCCCTGGACATCCTCGACGGATCGCCGCCCTGTTCGACATTCAGCATGTCCGGCAGCAGGGAGGCTGCCTGGGGCAAGGAAAAGCATTTCCGGGAGGGACAGGCCCGGCAGGTTCTGTCCGATCTGTTCTTCGACTACCTGGACCTGGTCCGGAGGCTTCGACCAAAGGTGGCTATCGCGGAAAACGTCAAAGGCATGATCCTCGGGAACGCCAGGGGTTATACGAGAATGATCATGACGCGGTTCCGTGAGATCGGCTACAGGCCCCAGCTCTTCCTGCTCAACGCCGCAGACTGCGGGGTACCGCAAAGCCGGGAGCGGGTGTTTTTCTGCGCACTGCGCAGCGACATCGACCGACCGCCGCTCAACCTCGATCCACGGCACCGATGGATCAGCGCGGCAGAGGCGTGTCAGGACATCCAGCAACTTACGCAAAATGAGCTCATTGAAACCGCCCCGGCCCCGAACGACCTCAAATGCTGGAAACACACGTTGCCCGGAGGCACGTATTCGGACTTCATCAAAAAAACGGAAAGTCGTGTCTCCTGCTTCAATAACCGTCGTCTGGCCAGGAATACACCGGCATGCACGCTGCCGGCCAACACATCGGTCACGACGCACTGGTCGGAATGCCGCACTCTGACATTCCGGGAATGGAAGCGGCTCGGCTCGTTCCCCGACGATTACCACGCAAAGACGGACAAGATCGGCAAATACATGATCGGAATGTCGGTGCCCCCAAGGCTGACGGAAACCGTCGCTCGAGGCGTGATCGAGCAGTGGTTGGACTCATGATGGCGGCGGCAAGAGAAGTTCGTCAGGATCGTGGGGAGTCATCTTCAGCCCCAGAACGGCGCGGTCAGCCTGTCTCCGGCCCGAAGTGACTGCGGGCTTAAAAGACAATGCCGTGGTCGGGGTCGGGTGGATCCGCTACCACAAGTGCGACAATCCCGCAGTGAGTGCTGTGCGCGATTGGGGAGGTGATTAAGGAGCTTGCAGGAGGGATAAGCGAATACGAGGAGTTACAAAGGTTTATATAACATTAAAAGCGTAAATATTAGGATTAGAAGAATGACACATTAATAAATAAAAAACAAGAATAGACAGTTCAATGAGAGAAAATATATGGGACATAAATTATCTTTGTATAAAACATTTTTATTGTATGATCTCGGGCAGTTAAGGCATACCACCTCATCTTCGGCGGACCTATCGTGAAATATGCTTACGAAGACCTTGGCTACGATCAATTTGAAAAACTTATAATATTTCTATGTCAGAAATTATTTGGCATTTCAGTGCAGGGGTTTTCTAAAGGACCTGACGGTGGTCGAGATGCCAAGTTCGTAGGAACAGCCGAGATTTTTCCAAGCAAAGCCAGTCCATGGACAGGGACAACAATTATTCAAGCCAAACACACTAACGGATATAACAAATGTTTCTCAGAATCAGATTTTTATAATCCTGCTGGTGGAACAAATACGGTTATTGGCAAAGAAATGACGCGGATAAAAATTCTGCGAAGCAAAAATCAACTCGATAATTATATTTTATTTGCCAATAGACGCCTGGCGGGAAATGCCGAATCCGATATTATAAATCAAATTTCAAAAAATTGTAATATACCCGAACCGTCAATTACACTTTGTGGGATTGAAGCCTTAGAAAATTGGCTAAAATCTTTTCCTGATGTTGCAGAAAAAGCAGATCTTGACCCAGTTGACTTTCCACTCACTGTTGGATCTGACGAATTAGCAGAAATTGTACAAGCGATAGCTCTGAATAAATCAGAAATATTCGATGTTTTAGACTTTCCACCAACAGAAAGAATAAAATATAGACAAAAAAATGTGATTAACAATATGTCAGAATCATATGCAACTTATCAAAGAAAAAAATTTCTTAAGGAAACAAAACAAATAGAAAAATTTTTAGCAGATCCAGAAAATATTGAACTTACGTACATGTACCAATCTATAATTGAAGAATTTCAACCGAAAATTATTGCCAAACGGAAAAATTATCAAACTTTCGACGAAGTCATGAATTATTTGATAGATATATTATTAAATCGTGATCCAGTCTTAAGACAAAGAGAGCATAAACGTCTGACTCGAGCAGTGCTGTTCTATATGTACTGGAACTGCGATATAGGGGATAACGGAGATGCTACGGCCAACTAAACATTCACATCCCGATCGCACATTAATAAATGTAGCATACCTTGTGCTGCAACATATTAGAATTATTCGGCTAGTCGGCTATAGCGATCTACGGAATTTTGTTAAGAAAAAAGTTTCAGGCGGAGATATATTTTTTCTGCCCTCTCTGAACTTCCTCTATTTATTGGGACTGATTGAATACCGCCCCAAAATTGACGCCGTGGAGTATGTAGGGCCAAATGAAACTATCTAAGATTTATTCAAACCAACCAAACTCTTTTGGCCCGATTGAATTTGTCGCAGGCCTAAATGTTATTATGGCAGAAATCAGACTGCCTAAAAATTTAAACAAGGACACTCATAACCTTGGCAAGACCACTCTTGCACGAGTCATCGACTTTGCCTTTCTTAATTCACGAAACCCGGGATTCTTTCTTTTTAAGCATATAGAAATATTTAAAGATTTTGTTTTCTTTTTGGAACTAGAACTTGATAACTCATCATATATAACAATTCGTCGTGGTGTAGAAGAATCTACAAAAATTAGCTTTAAGCGTCACCACTCCAGATGCCAAAACTTCACCGATTTGCCTCCGAATGAATGGGATCATCACGATGTTGCATTCGACCGCGCTAAAGAACTGCTAGATGGAATTCTTGATTGGAAAGTTTTAAAACCTTGGCCTTTCCGTAGACAACTTGGATACTTGCTCCGAATACAAAGTGACTACGAGAACGTTTTTACATTGCGAAAATCTGCAAACGGAAAGCATTCTAGTTGGAAACCTTTCCTTGCGCATATTTTAGGATTTAATGCAAAACAAATAGAAGAACTTTACAAAAAAGAAGAGCAATTAAAAAATAGCGAGTCAACGGCCACCACTGTAAGAAAAGAGTTGGGCGGATCAATAGAAGATATCAGCAAAATTGAGGGAATGCTTCTTTTAAAAAAGAAAGAAGCTGAAAAAAAACAAGCAATACTTGATTCTTTTGACTTCCGAGGACAAGATAAAGAACGTACAAAAAATTTAGTTAATGAAATTGACGCCCGAATATCAGCGCTGAATAACCAACGTTATTCGTTGTCTAAAAACAAAAAGAAAATTTTAGATTCAATGAAAGATGAACGTATCTTATTCGATCCAGATGAAGCATATCGATTATTTAAAGATGCAGGAATTTATTTTGAAGGACAGATTAAAAAGGACTTTAAACAGCTAATTAATTTCAATAAGCTTATTACTGAAGAACGACGAACATATCTTCAGGAAGATCACGCAGAAATTGAGGTTACGTTAAAGCAAGTCAATAGCGAATTAAATATTTTAGGCAAAAAACGAGCGAATGCGTTATCGTTTCTGAATGAAACTGACATATTTGAAAAATACAAGTCACTTTCTGATGAGATTGTCATTACGCGAGCAGATATCGTGTCCTTGGAGCGACAAAGAGGTTATCTCCATCGACTCAAAGAGTTAAGATCCGAAATCCGCGCACTCAAAGAGGAGTGTTCACATCTTCAGACGAGTATCGAATCAGATGTTGAGTCTCAGAATTCTGATCAAACAAGCATTTTCTCCACTATTCGTTTATATTTTAGTGAAATCATAGAAGATGTAATCAACCGCAAGGCTTTGCTCAACGTTTTTCCGAACAAAGAAGGACACCTAGAATTCAAGGCAGAAATCCTTGATGAGGCTGGAAACGAGACTAGCGCCGCATCAGGCCATACTTATCAAAAGCTGTTATGTATCGCTTTTGATCTGTCCGTATTACGTGCACATCTTTGCGATAAATTCCCACGATTTGTCTATCATGATGGAGTATTTGAGTCCTTGGATGATCGCAAAAAGACGAATCTACTTGGTGTAATTAGACGGTATGCACAGCTTGGACTACAACCAATAATTACGTTAATTGACTCTGATTTACCACCCACAAATATAGATAATGAACATGTTTTTAAAGAATCTGAAATTATTACTGTTCTTCATGATGAAAACGAACAAGGTCTTTTATTTAGAATAAATTCATGGTAATGTCATAAAAAATTATTCGTTATCATACTACGACAATACTATACTTATTAAGGAATTATAAATGAAGTATCATGTCATTGCGCACGGCGGGACCACCGATGATTTTGAAAAAGGTCTTAAAAAATCACTTCGTCTCGCAATGGATGGAGAATCGAAAGAACTATTAATAAAGGTCTGCCAACTCGCAAATACACGTGGGATTATGAGCAATGTCATGGGAGAAAAACTTATAAATCAACTTATAAAATCAAGGCAGATCTCTATAAAAACACCAGAGTGCACTATTCATATTTTTTTAGAAACTAAACGCGCGAATCATTCAAATTTCACAACTGGAACCGTATTTGCGCCTTGGCTAACCCTTCCTTCGCTTGAAGAGACAATGAACGATTTTAGGACGGTCAACTCAGTTTATGTGCCGTGGCAGGAAAAAGAACTTGAGGATTATATTGCCGTTAATCCAACCTCGACTGCAATTTGAAGCGCTCCCGGCGCGGGCCTTATTCTTTCTCGCAGTCCTTAGCTGGTAATATACCGGCCCTGGGAACCACCCCCAGCCGCCTCCTCCGTCTGTGATTAGTAGACCGCAAACACACTCAACCAATTAATTATTCATCACTCACAGCCTCCATGATCTCCTCATTCATTAGCGCCTGCAACCTCATCTGAAGTTCCGCGTGAGGGAGCTTTTCCAGCGCCAGGGTCTCGCGGTACTCAGCCGCCTGGGCCAACAGAGTGAAACTCGCGGTGACTCCCATTTCACGCGCTGCTTCTCGCACATCCGCAAGCCCAAGACGAAAAAATTCTTTTCTTGAATTAACCTTGTTCACGCGCAATTCATTGAACTTTTTATGAAGCGACGTCTCCAGCGTCGGAGCATCCTCGCTATAGATCATGGCGTGAACATCGAAAGGGAATGGCACTGAAGCATCCCCGAGTTCCCGGATGCGATCCTGGGGTTCAAGGCGTCGTGTCATGCCGATTTTGAATACATCGCAACCGAATGAACCGAAATTGGAAATGACATACACATGCCCAGAGCGTGTTTGCTGCGCCATGGACAGCGCCCGCTGCGCTCTGGCCTCGGCTTCCCGAAGTTTTTCCGTGAGTTCCGCCAGTTGCAGTTCGTATTTCGCCTTCTGACTTTCAGACGCATGGGCCATTTCCATACGGGCTTTTTCCAGCGCGGCTTGGATTTTCGATTCATCCCTGGCGGCATCGCGAATGGCCCGCTCGTACTCCTTGCGGGCACGCTCCTCTTCACGGAGTTGTTCCTTGATGGCTCTCTGCTCCTCTCGCTCCAATTCCCGCAATTCCACGACAACCGCGCCCCATCGCAACTCTGCCAATCGGGCATCCCTGAACGCTTCCAAAATTCTGGCGCTACGAAACGCCTGCCCGTTCTTGTTCACGAGAGCGTATGCGTCGAGTATTTCCTGACGAAGCTTGCCTATGTTGTCAGCCTTGGTTTTGGCGAGAACGGAATCAACCTTACCGTTGAAAGCATCAGTGACAAACGCGATCGCTGTCTTACGCCGTACATCCTCGACATAGTCACAGGTGGCAGCCAGTCCCTGCTTGATCATATTCCGAGACGTCAAGCGCGCCTCTTTCAGTTTCTCACCGGCTTCAGTGAAGCCATAGTCTTCGGCGAGACCGTCCAGCACGCTGCTGGATGGGACGATATAGTCATCGCCATAGCCGTCGATGATATTCTTGAGTGCAATTACGACTTTCTGGTATTCATCGGCTCTGTCACGGACGGCCAAAGCGTCCTCGGCAATCTCAAGGGCATTACTCTTCGCATCAATTATGAGTTGGTCCGCTTGCTGCTGAGCCTGCTTCAACATGGAGTTCGACTTGGCCAGAGCTTCTTGAAGAGAATTTTGTGCTTTTGAATCAGCTGCGCCGATTGTCTGTGTAGCCTTCTGTTGCGCCTGATCCAGGATCGCCCGGGCTTGAGCGAGAGAATTTTGAGCATGGGACATGATTTCAGCAGCCTTTCCCTCCACATCAATGACTGGACGATAACGTTCCAGCTGCGAACTGGCTTTATCAAGCGCGACCTGAGTGGCGTGGAGGTTCTCTTCAAGGGTGGAAATCCTGTATTCTTTCTCACCGCAGCGCGTAGCCAGATCGTGATTTTCTGATTTGAGCCGCTTCGCTTTTTGAGCCGCTAAGAACCAGATGACTAAGGTAATGACTGTAACGGAAAAAGCGCATACAACAAGAAAAGGTGCTATCGTCGTAAAATCCATGTTTCCTCCAAAACTGCATCTTTTCATGAGAATATTGCACTTTCTTCACATTTATGCAATCTGAAGTCATGGTCCTACATATTGTCATACAGTCATACATATTCCTTCAGTTAGAGTCTGATCACGCGCTGTTCTGTGAACAATATATCAGATCAAACTGCACAAAATTTGATCAGCTTTGAGATCACGCCCTAAAGGCACGCTCGCAGTTTGCCCCTTATGGATTGATTTATGTCAAATGAAACCCTATTTCCTGCATATGAAATGGCAAACTGAAGGCAAGCCGCCCACTGGAAAATGGTGCATCTTGAATGTCCGCGAAACAAGGCGGCTCCAATTTTTTCTTGGCCCCGTCGTTGGCAGCTGGGATGGAACTCGCTGGATGATCCGGTCATATGACCCTGCGGCCGAGGACACATGTTTGGTGGATCGCTGGGCGGGTGGGTCGCTTGAAGTCCTTGCCTGGTGCCTGATCCAGTCACCACCGACGGAGAAATAATATGGAACTAGAGATAATTTTTAAAATAATAACTACGATCCTAGGCATACTTGGTGTAGGAAAAATCTTTTATGAAATAACAAATAGCAGCAAAGCCCGCCTTAGAGATGAATACAGATTCTCAAAAGATTTTTTAAATGACATAGCACAAGATAAAAAGCTTCATCCATTTTCTATTGAAAAAGGATACCAAGCTATTGCGGGAACATCAGAAATTTCAAAAAAAGAAGTATCATATCTTCTTTCTCTTGAAAATCCATGTCGTTGTGTCAGCGACTATGTTTTCGCCAGAGATTATCTTGAACACATAGAAACAGATGAAAAATCTCAGATCATATTTGCAAATAATTATAAAAATAAGTTTTATAGAATATTTTTAATATCATTTAATATTGCAAAATACTTCATTTGCGCATTTTTAGCTCTTTCTCCATTTTTATTTCCAAATTTTTTCGGATCAAGTTTATACCATTCAACTACATACTTTATAATTACATTGCCTTTTTTTGGATATTTTGCATTTACATCAGTTCAATCTTTCTCAAAATTGATCCGAAGTGAAAAACTGGTTAAAAACCAAAATAAACATACGAAACTTATCATCAGCAAATGACACAATTGAACTTCAAAGCCGATCATATCCCAAGAACCGCCCAGCGCGGGCCCTTTTCTTTCCGCCCCTGCCCTCGCTGATAAAATACCACCCCTGGTAACCGCTCCTTTGCCCTCCCCCACTTCGTCTGTGATCTGTAGCCCGGACACGCCCCTCAATCGCAACAGAGACTTGACTGATAACGAATTTTATTTTCTTGGCGCGCGATATGTGTTAAATTTACCATACATAATAGATGAAGTTTCAATGTAATTATGAAATCCGTCACTTCCCGAAAGCGCCACAGAAAATGTATCATAAACGTCATTCAGTACTATATGCGCATCTCCAGTTCCAAATTCATCTGAAATCATATACTCTGTTTCATTTCCACTTATCAAAACGTATTTTGAACGCATATCTTTATAATAAGGATTTACTTTTTGAATAGTTTCTATAAGAACTGTGTCAACTTCTTCTCCAGATTTAAATGCAACAATCGCTCCTTTTTCTGAAGGAATATCAAGTGTATTACCACCTACAACAATATAAAACCCATTATGCTCTATCACATCACCAAATTTTGCATGAATGACATTAGAGGAATTAAAGCATGGATCAACCATATAACTTAATACTTCTTCTTCATTAAGAGTTTGCCGGAAAAGTTCTTTTCTAGGAAAAAAATAATACTCTTCATCTAAAACAAAGTTAGCAAATTTTCCTATTTTCTGAATCACATTGTCATTCGTGTTACGCATAAAAACAACGTGCCTGTCTTTGTCGTCAAGAACAGATTCATACTGGACATAAAATTCAAATTTTTCATCTATGTACGGAGAGAACTCTCCGCTGATAATCGCCCTTGCCTCACATGTGTATGTTTTTATATCTTTATTATACCCAGTTGGTCTTATATATTCAAATGAAATAGACTTTTTTACGTCAGAAATGTCATATCTAAGAAGCGATTCATCATTTTGTCGTACTATTTCTAATAGCTGTTTTATCGTTTTATCGTCTGAGCACTTAGGAACATCTTGAAAACATCCTGCAGTAAACAAAACACATAAGATTATTAAAAAAATTTTCATGAAAATATCTTATTGTAAAAGTTAATTAAAAAAACAAAATAAACAATAAATCAGATCAAAAAATATTTACGCTCTCTTATATACATTTCGATTCATATAAATAAACATACAAAGCTAAATCCATATAAATGAAGATGTGGCAATCTTTATTTAAAATATTCAATTACTTTCGATATATTTTTATTATTTTTGCAAACCGCTATCAAAATATAGTTTTTTCAGTCAACGAGAAATGTTGTCATACATGATTTTACAGGTCGCTAAAATAACGTTCTCACACCCTCGCCAGTAAAATACCAATCCTGGTAACCGCTCCATTGCCCTCCCCCGCCCCGTCTGTGATCTGTAGCCCGGAAACTCCCCTTAATCGTAACAGGGACCGGGCATGGCCACTCTTGAATCTCTCCGGGACACACTCGCCAAATACGAGGCCGAGCGCGACCGCATCCTGACCACGGGTGCGAGTTTCGGCGTGGACGGCGCGACGCGCGAGGCCGCCCGGCTGGAGACGATCAACAGCGAGATCGCCTCCATTGAGGCCCGCATCGCCGTCCTGTCCGGATCGACCGTCATGCACAGGTCCGCCCTGTTTGGGGGGCGCGGATGAGTGATGCCTACACCCGCATCATGGCCCGCGTCATCGGGGCCGTGGCTCCCAGGGCCGCCCTGCGCTGGGCAGCCGGCCGCGCGGCCCTGTCCTCGTACATCGGCGCGGGCGGCAGCGACCACAACGCCAACTGGCGGCCCACCCGCAAGTCCGCCGACGCCATCCTGCGCACGGACGCGGCCGGACTGGTCGCGCGCGCACGCTCGCTCGACCGCAACAACGTCAACGTCTCCGGCGCGCTGCGCAAGATCGTCTCCAACGTCGTCCACACCGGCATCCGCCCCCAGTTCACCCACTCGCGCACCCGTGCCCCGCTGAACGACCTCGAAGGATCGTTCAATGCGTGGGCCAAACACAACAAGTTCTACGTCTGGCAGCAGGGCCTGGCCCTGCGCCACTGGTGGGTGGACGGCGAGATCCTCGGCAACCTCTGGATCGATCCGCGCCGTCTGCTCGTCGGAATCAACCCCCTGCGCGTGGAAATGCTGGAGCAGGACCTCATCGACTCAAACAAGAACGGCGTGCTGGCCAACGGCCACACCATGCGCCGGGGCATGGAACTGGACCGGCACGGCGACCCCGTCGCCTGCTGGATCCTGTCCGCCCATCCCGGCGACTATCTCTATGGCACCGGCCTCGAATCCGCGCGGGTGGAATTGTCCCGCCTCGTGCACCTGTGGCTGCCCCTGCGCGCTTCACAGACGAGGGGCGTCTCGCTCATGGCACCCATCGTCGAGGAGATTCGCGACCTCGGCGAGTACAAGGCCTCGGAACGCATCGCCGCCCGCCTGGCCGCGGCTTTCGGCCTCTTCATCAAGACCCAGCACCCCGAACTGGGCGCGGCGATGATGCCCGGCGGCACGCAGAGCCAGGCGCCAACGGTCGGCGACTACCTCGAGACGGGCCGCATCCAGACCCTGCCCGCCGGGACCGAGATCCAGGTGGCCGAGGCCTCCAGGCCTTCCAGCCCCTACGCGGACTACGTCAGGAGCGCCAACAAGGACGCCAGCGTCGGCTTCGGGCTGCGCTACGGCAACTATTCCCACGACTACACCGAATCGTCCTTCTCTTCCGAGCGCTCCGCCGCCCTGGACGAGCGCCGCGGCTGGATCGGCCAGCAGGAATTTTTGACCGACGGCTGGTGCGAACCCATCGCCAGGCGCTGGCTTGAGATCGAGGCCGCCACCGGGCGCACGGACCTGAGACCCGAAGATGTCGGCATCAATTGGCAGGCCCCCGGCTGGCCCTGGGTGGATCCGGTCAAGGACGCCACGGCCAACGAGAAGAAGCTGGCCATGCGCGTGACCACTCGACGCACCATCTGCGCCGAGATGGGCACCGATTTCGACGAGACCCTGGAGCAGCTCGCGCGCGAAGAGGCCGAGATCGCGTCCAGGGTGCCCCAAACCCAGGGAGAGCAGAATGCCCCGAAAAAATAGAGCTCAAGGCCCGGCCGAGTCCAAGCAGGATTTTCTCAAGCGCTGCGCCGCCGAGGCCGCAGGCGCCGGAGCCGATGAGGCCGGGGCCATGTCCGGCTGCGTGGCCAGGTGGAACAGGGAGCGGCTCTCCGCCCTGATCGACGAGGACCGCTTCACCCTCTCGGCTTCCGTTGAATTGGCCAGCCAGGACGAGGACGAGTCCGGACCCCGCCGCTTCGGCATCCTGGCCTACACCGGCAAGCTCATCGACTGGGGCTACTGGGGACGCTTCATCATCGACCTTGCGGGCATGCGCCTGGCCAAGGCCAAGGTGCCCGCTCTCCTGAACCACGATCGCCGACAGATCGTCGGCACCATCGACCGGGCCTCCGCCGACGCCAACGGCTTCCATGTGACCGGGGCGTTCAGCTCCGTGACCGATGCCGCCAAAGAGGTGCTTGGCCTCGCCGACGAAAATTTTCCCTGGCAGGCGTCCATCGGCGTGCAGGCCCTGAAGATCGTGCAGCTGGCCCGGGATGCGACCATGGAGGTCAACGGCCAGCTCGTGACCGGGCCGTGCGATGTCTGGACCGAGTCCAGCGTGTTTGAAACCAGCTTCTGCCCGTTCGGGGCAGATGACGATACCGCCGCGATCTCCATGACGGCGGACAACAATGCCCCGAAAGGGCCGGAGGTACGCATGAACGAAAAATTGAGAAAGCTCCTGGAGAGGCTGGGCCTGGACCCGTCAGCCGGCGAGCAGGAGGCCCTGGCCTTCATGGCCGGGATCGACCCCGACAGAATCACGAGCGCGCCCGGCACGCCCGCCCTGGCGGTGCCCGATGCCGCCGCCTTGTCCGGCGTGGACGTGGTCACGCTCATGGAGCGCGGCACGAAGCTCGGCGTGGCCGAGGACAAGGTCAAAGAGCTGGCCCTGTCCTGCGGCAGTCTGGCCGACGCCACCTGCAGGCTCGTGGATCTTGCGGCCGCGGCCAATCCGCCCGTCGGCGGCGGCCGCATGGAGTCCGGCAGGACCGAACTGGAAAAATTCACCCTCGCCGCCGAGGACGCCCTGTGCCTGCGCAGCAGCCTCGGCCTCGAAAAGCCCGCCCCGGGCGCGGCCGAACTGCGCGGCCGGACCCTGCGCGAGCTGGCCCGCGAATACCTCGAGCGCGCCGGCGTCTCCACGCGCATGATGAACAACCAGCAGCTGGCCGGCGCGGCCCTGGGCGTCGTCCGCCTCACCGGCATGCACACCTTCAGCGACTTCGGCGCCATCATGTCCAATGTCGCGCAGAAGGTCATGCAGAAGGCTTACGCCGAGGCCCCGAGTACATGGCAGGCCTGGTGCTCCGTGTCCGAGGCCACGGATTTCAAGGTGTCCGAACGCCCCCAGATGTCCGAGGCGCCGAGCCTGGAGCTGATCAACGAGCATGGCGAGTACACCGCCGGTTCCTTCACCGACTTCAAGGAGAGCAACCAGCTCCGGACCTACGGGCGCAAGTTCACGGTCACCCGCAAGACCATCATCAACGACGACCTCAGCACCCTGCTGCGCATCCCCAGGGCCTTCGGGTCCGCCGGAGCGCGGCGGATCAACGACCTCGTCTACTTCATCCTGACCGGCAATCAGGTCATGGCGTACGATGCCCGGGCCCTGTTCCATTCAAGCCACACCAACCTCGCCGCGCTGGCTCTGGGTTCCGACGGCCTGTCCAAGGGGCGCGAAGGCATGCGCACCCAGACCGGCCCCGGCGGCGCGGTCCTGAACATCGTGCCCCGCTACCTGCTCGTGCCCGCCGCCCTGGAGACCGCCGCCGACGTGCTGATGCGGTCCGTGGCCAGCACGGACGCCGACAAGAACGCCGGAGTGCACAACCCCTGGCAGAATTCCCTGGTTCCGGTCGTCGAGTCGCGTCTCGACGCCAACTCCAAGACGGCCTGGTACCTGATCGCGGACTCCGCCCAGATCGACACCGTGGAGGTCATGTTCCTGGACGGCGTCCAGGAGCCGGTCATCGAGGAGGTCGAGATCCCCGATGTCGACGGGCGCGCCTACTACGTGCGCCTCGATGTCGGCGCCCGCGCCCTCGACCACCGCGGCATGCGCAAGAGCGCCGGAACAGGGGTCTGACCCCGCCCCCAGGAACAGAATCGCATTGAATGAGGATACCGACATGTCTCGTAATTTCGTCCAGGAAGGAACCATCATAGACTACACCCCGCCCGCGACGATTCTGGGCGGAGCCGTGGCCGTCATCGGAAGCCTCGTCGGGGTCGCCACGACGAATATCGGAGCCGGCACGGCCGGTGCCGTCGCCGTCGAAGGGGTGTTCACGCTCCCGGCCGACAACACCCTGACCATCGCCCAGGGCGCGCAGCTCTACTGGGACCCCGTCGCACGCAAAATGACCACGGTCTCCGTGAACAACATCCCGGCCGGCAAGGCCTGGGCCACGAAGCTCCTGGCCGGAACCACCGTGAACGTGAAGCTCAACGCCTAGCGCCGCAGGAGGCCCGGCCGGCCCCCTCCTGGCCGGCCGGGCCCATCACCGGAAAACATGCGGCCGGATAACCGGCGCAAGAGGCCACGCATGACACTGACGCAACTCGAGATCCTCCTGGCGACAATCTTCCTCAGCTGCATCTCGAGCCTCATCACCTGGGCGGTCACGTCCAGCCGCTGCCAGAGCAGGGCGGCCTGCGACGAGCGCCACAAGATGCTCGCCCAGGACGCAGCCAAGCACGAAAAGGACATGCAGGAGCTGCGCGACAAGCAGTCCCGCGACAACGGCATGATCCTGCGCATGCTGCGCGCCGTGATCATGCACCTGCCCATCGACAACGACACCCGCGAAGAGATCATCAACGACAGGAGAAGCTCATGAAGATCCGCATCCGCATGTTCTGGTGCATACTGCTCGCCGCCCTGCTGCTGACCATGGTCTGGGCTGTCGCGCCCGAGCAGGGGCCGGTCATCCTCTACAAGCAGGCCATCGTCCTTTTGGCCGCGTTCTGCGGCTACTGGATCGACCGCTGGGCCTTCCCCTACGCCCGGCCCGACCGTTTCCTGACCGGGGCCGGCGACGCCAGGAGCGGCCACAGGCGCGTCTTCGCTGCGGCGGGACTGCGCCGGGCGATCATCATGGGCTCGACCATGCTGGCCGTGGGGCTCGGGCTGTGAGGAACCTGCTGGGCCTGCTCGTCATGGCGGCCTTTGGGCTCGTGGTCCTGCCCTGCGTCGCGACGCACGCCGCGCGGATTCCGGACCAGGCGCTGCGCCACCGCGCCCTGCTGACCCGCGAGGCCCGGCACCACTTCGGCCTGTCCGCGCCTGCGGCCACCCTGGCCGCGCAGATCCACCAGGAGAGCCGCTGGGACGCCCGCGCCGTCTCGCCCGCCGGAGCCCAGGGCCTGGCCCAGTTCATGCCGGCCACGGCCCGCTGGCTGCCGCAGGTCGATCCCCGCACCGGGGAGCCCATGCCGTTCTCGCCGGCCTGGGCCATCCGCGCCCTGTGCAGCTACGACCGCTGGCTCCTGGAGCGCGTGCGCGGCGCGACCGAATGCGACCGCTGGCATTTCGCCCTGTCCGCCTACAACGGCGGGCTCGGCTGGGTGCGGCGCGATCAGGCCCTTGCCGCTGAGACGGGCCTGAACCCGCTCGCGTGGGAGCATGTGCGCCTGCTCAATTCCGGGCGCAGTAACGCAGCGTTCCGTGAGAACCGCGCCTATTCCGTCCGGATCCTCGGCGAACTGACAAACCTTTATCAGTCGGCGGACTGGGGCCCGGGAGCCTGCGATGTGGACTAGCATCATCAGGCTTTTCACTGCCGTCAGGCTGTCCTGGGCTCCATGGGCCCTGCTGGCCCTCTGCATCCTCGTCTTCACCCTTTACGGACAGGTTCAGTCCTTGCGTCTGGCTGCGGCGCGCTCTGCCTTCCACGCCGAGGCTGCGGCGCACAACGCAACGCGGACGGTATTGGCCCGGACCCAGGCCGACATCGGCGCCCTGTCTGTGGCACTGGCCGCCTCCGAGCGCGCCACAGCATCCGTCCAGGGCAGCCTCAAGCAAGCCCTGGCCCGTGAGGCCGAAGCCGCAGACGCGGCAACGGCGCGCAAACGGATCCTGGACGCCATGCACAGCAGGCCCCGCACCGAAACCGAAAAACAGGAGGTCGTGGACGATGAAACGCGCCGCGCTGCTGCTGCTCGTATCAATCGCACTCTGTAGCTGCTCGGCGAGGCCCGCACCTGCCGTGGTCACGGTGTCCGTGGCCGAGTGCCCCGCCCCTGCCGCACCGGTCCCGCCGAAACTCGATCCGGCATTGCCCCTGGACCATCCGGCCAATGTCGAGGCGCTCATGATCCGCGACGACGCCATGCGGAGCTACATCCAGGGACTGCGCTCCTGCCTGGATTGCTACAGGGGCCAGCGCTGAAATGATCGGCGCCTTAACGAAAACGCAGGCGCGGACGTGTTCCGCGAGGTGGTGACTCGAATGAGTGTCCGGAAAAGCTTGATCGCGATGGCCGAGGACATGATGCGCATGCATGGCGTTCCGGCGGTCTACCGCGCGGGCGGAGCAGGCGACGGGGTTCCCGTCGCCATTCGCAGGAAGCCGGCCCGGAAAGTAACGATGGAAGGGCGGACCATGTGGCAGATGGAGATTTCCGCCCTGACGTCGGAAATTGCCAGCCCGGCCATGAAGGACTCGGTCGAGATTGACGGGATTGTATGGACTCTTACTCCGCTGCCCCTGGAACCTGATGAAATCCAGTCCGCCTGCGGCGGAGCTCTCTGGAACCTGACGATGGTCCGGGACGCCTCCCCGACCATGCACGGAGGCGCGGCGTGATGGGCACGCAGGGCTGGCTCGGCGCAGACCCATCCTTGAAAGTGGACGGTGGGCACCTGGTCGACGTCAAGGTCGTCGGACTCGACGACGTCATCAAGGAGCTGCGCTGGAAGTATCCGGACCGCGTCGAGCGGGCCAGAAAGTCGGCCCTCAGGTCAGCTGGATGGCTCATCCGCTGCGAGGTGCGCAACCATATCGAATACGGCGGAACGGGGTGGCCGGAACTGCATCCGCTGACTCGGCAATTTCGTGATTTCAAGGGATGGCGGCGTCGATCCGCAGGAAGCGCTCTTTTTTGGCTGGGCAGGTTCGCCCGCTACGCCATGACCGGCGAAGACGACGCCGTCGAGATCGGCCTGGGCTCCAGCAGGAAGAACCAGACCGCAACAATCGACAGATACCTGCAGGCCGTCGCCCGCAAGCATGAACACGGAACCAGGATCCAGGTCACCTCGAAGATGCGCGAAAAGTGGGCGCTGACACGCTCCAGGGGAAAAACGGGCCGCAAGGCGCAGCAGGGCCGAGATTACTTCGCGCTGCGTGCGACCACCAGATGGCTGAAGATCCCGCGCCGTCCGACGTTCGGGCCGGTGTTCAGAAAAGTCTCCCCGAGGATTCCGGGATACCTGCGTGGAAAATTCTTCGCGGCCCTGCGCCGCTATGAGGGCACGGTGAACACTTGAAAGCCAGAGACATCCTGACATGGGTCCGGCCGGCGCTGGCCGCAGACGCCGACCTCGAGGTCTGGTGCCGAGAGCGTTACGGGGCGTCCCTCACGGTTACCGTCGGCTGGTCGCAGGACTGCGAGCCCGAGGGCGGGTGGCGCTACCCATGCCTGAACTTCGCCCTGTGGAAGTCCAGGTCCTCTGAGGGCGAATCGTCCGAGGGGCTGGAGTGGAACATCCAGGTGGCCATCCGCGACGCGTCCGCAGGGGATGCCGAGGGCGTTCTCCTGGCCGACGATCTCATGCACCTTGTCCGCGACGCCATCCTGCGTGCCAGCGTCCTGCAGGACACGACCGTGGAAACCGTGGGCGGAGAGACTGCGGAACGCCCCGTCTACACCGCCCGCGCCACCATTAACATTAATAGGCTGCGCTCGCGTCGCGCGGGCCTGGGCCGATAACCAGCAGAGGAGACAGACATGGGCAAGATTCTCAGCTCCAGCCCCGACAACATCCGCTACAACGGCACGGGGCGCGCCTACGCGCAGGAGGAAGGCGCTCCAGGATGGGAAGACCTGGGCGAAATCGACAGCTTCAACTTCAACACGAGCATTTCGACCACCAAGCTACCGACCAAACGCCAGGCGTCCAGGGCCACCATCCTGGAGGTCGAGGACGAACGCGAGGCGACTCTTTCGTTCACGCTGCTGGAGGAGACTCCGCACAACCTGGACATGGCCGAGATCGGCAGCGGCTGGAACGACGACAACCAGCTGCCAGGCTATTCGGACCTGCGCGAGATCGCGGCCGTGCCCGACAAGTACGTCGAGCTGGGCTTCTACGATGTGCACCTGCACAGGATCAGCCATGGCACCGTGACCGGAGGCACCTTCCAGGTCGGCGAGACGGTGACCATCGGCACGAGCACCGCCAGGATCGTCTGGGCCGGGAACGGGTACGTGGAAGTCGTCAATCCTTCCGGCGCGCTCCCCGGCAGCGGCGTCATGACCGGCGGCATGTCGGACGCAGAAGCCACGGTGTCCGGATCGGCGCGTCTCGAAGATGTCTGCGTGGTCGACGCCGCCAGCCCTACCAAACGCTACGTGCAAGGTGCCGACTACACCCTCGATCCCGACTACGGCATGCTGCGCGTGCTCTCCGAAGGCTCGATGTCCGGCAATCCCCATGTGGCCCATTCCCATCCGGCCATCACCCGCCAGTACAACTGGATGTTCTCGGGCGGAACCAAGAATTACAGGATCAAGTTCGTGACCGACAAGGATGACCGTGGCAAGCGCCACGTCATCACCTTCAACAAGGTCAACGCCAAGCAGGACGGAGACAAGGTCATGATCGGTGACGGCGTGTCCGGCACCCCGATCACCGGCACCGTGCTGGCCGACACATCCAAGCCCGGCGGGCAGGAATACTACAAGCGCGAGATCATGTAACCTTCAACGGGCGGCCCCGGCCGCCCCCGGACAGCACGAGGCGTCAAATGCAAAAAACCAACACCCTCCCCGACATCGGCGGACGCCCGGTCACCGTCTACGAGGTCCGCCCCAGGGACGTGCTGGAGCTTTTCCATTCCAGGGAAAACCTCAAGACCCAGGCTCAGCGACTGCTCCCGAGGTGCGTCAGCCTGAGCGCGGACGAACTGCTCGACCTCTACCCTTCCGAATCCGCCGAGGTCTGGAAGGCGTTCCAGGAGGTGAACTCCGCTTTTTTCGACCTGCTCCGGGCGGCCGGAGTCGTCGAGCAGGTGCGAGAGATGATGGTGATGACCATGACGGATTTGCGCGCGCGGTATGCCGAGCAATACAGGCAGGCCATCACGGCGCTCTCGACTACGGATGGTCCTTCTTCCTGATCGCCTGCGAGGAGATCGGCAGGGAGGCGGCGGACCAGGTGCGCAACATGGCTTTTGCAGTGCGCGCCGGGCGATTTGCGGACGATCGGCAGTGGAAGGAGCTGATGGCCGATGGCCAATAACGAAATAAGCATCATTGTCACCGCCAGGGACATGGCCACGAAGACCATCAAGGCCGTGGGCAGGGCGTTCGACGGCATACGCCCCGCCGTTGTCTCCCTGGAGGGCGCGCTGGCCACCGTCGGTGCGGGGGCCATCGTCCGAAACATGGTTCAGACTGCGTCCAGCTTCGAGAACCTCCAGCTGTCCCTGGAGACGATCACCGGATCCAGCCTGAAGGCCAGGGAGGCCATGGACTGGATCACGGAATTCACCGCCTCCACCCCCTACGAGTTGGAAGAGGTCGCCGAAGCGTTCAAAAAGCTGTCAGCCTATGGTTTGGAGCCGACAAAGCACCTCAAGACGCTGGGCGACACGGCCGCAGCCATGGGCAAACGGCTGGACGAAGCCGTCGAGGCCTTCGCCGATGCCGCCACCGGCGAATTCGAACGGCTGAAGGAGTTCGGCATCAAGGCCAAGACCCAGGGGGACAGGGTCACCTTCTCCTGGGTCCAGAACGGGCGGCAGCTCACCAAGACCGTGGAGAAGACGGGCACGGTGATCACGGAGACATTGAGCAGGATCTGGTCCGACCGTTTTGATGGCGGCATGGAGAGGTTGTCCAGGGGCTGGACCGGCATGTGGTCGAACCTGCAGGATCAGATCACGCTGTTTGCGAAAGCGGTGATGGAGTCCGGTGTCTTCGACTACATGAAGGAGCGGCTGTCCGAGACGCTGGCGACTCTGACCCGGATGACCGCAGACGGCAGTCTCAAGGAGATGGCCCAGGACATCGGATGGAAACTGACCAAGGCCCTGGAGGGCCTCCGGACATCGCTCAAAAGCCTTGTCGACCTGTGGATCAGCATGCCCGGCGGCACATCCTCCGCCGTGGGCATGGGCATTCTCGGCAATCTGCTGTTCGGGCCCAAAGGGGCCGCGATCATCGGCGGCGGGACATACCTGCTGCAGTCGCTTTCCCAGAGCGTGGAAGGGTTCAAGCGCTCCATCTCCGGCGACATCAGTTTCTGGGAATACATGTGGTCCGATCGCATGGAACTGGAAGACCTGCTGGATCAGGCCGACAGGGAGCGGCTCGCCAAGCAGCGCGCGCAGCATGCCCAGATGGACGCCCTCGATGCGCAGCGCACGAAGAACCTCGAGGCCGGCCATGCGTCCGCTCATTCCGCCGCGACCGAAGCGGAACAGGAGTACGCCAGCAAGATCAAGGCTATCCAGGACGAAGTCACTCTGTTTCGCGGCACGCAGTGGGACAAGATTGAAAAAGACATCAAGGCCACGCTGAAAGAACTGGTCAAGGAAGAAGAAAAATACGCCCAGAAGGTCAAGGAGCTGCAGGAAGAGCGCAGGATGGCCAACCTCTCCACCGAGGAGAAGATCCGGTCCATGCTGCGCGGCACCATGACCGAGTATCAGGCCTACCAGGACAGGCAGGCCGAGGCGAACGAAAGCCTGGTCAGGGCCAGGGCCGCCCTCGTGGCCGGCGACGGGGGCGAGGCGGAGTTCTGGGCCAGGAAGGCCCAGGATCAATTTGCTGACCTGACGGGCGAAGTGAAGGACGGTGAACGCGCCATCATCAGCGCCGCCCAGGCGCAGGCCACAGCCGTGCAGGGCGTCCGTGACGCCGGCAAGGCGTTGTCGGACTCGATCCAGCTCCGGGAGCGGGCTGCGGAGGAGATGCGCAAGGGCATCGAAACGCAGGCCACCCAGGCCAGAAACGACCTGCAGGGCATAAGGGATCTGCAGCAGGCGCTGGACGATGTCGAACTGCTCATCTCCGTGCAGGACGGGGCAAGCCCGACGATGGAGAATCTGCAGCGGGCGGCGGAAAAGCTGTCCGAAGTCAGGATGAGGATCAGCGCCGAGGACCAGACGGCCCATGGCGTGAACGCGGCCAAGATCAAGGCGGCCGAGATTCCCCCGGAAAAGATCACGACGGTCACGGCCCGGGACGATGCCAGCCCGGTCATCGATGCCGTCAAGACCGGCGTCTCCTCCATCCCGGACAGGACCGTCAGCCTGAATTCCACGGACCAGGCCTCGCCCGTGCTCCAGGGGGCCGCCGCCGCAGTCGCGTCCCTGCCGGACGCGGCCACGGTCAACATCTCCGCCCAGGACAACGCCACGGGAACGGTCCGCTGGATCGAGACCGAGACGGGCAGGCTGCTGACCAACAAGACCGTGCAGGTCGACGCCCGGGACAACGCCACCCCGGCGGTCGATGCGGTGATCGACAGCATGGGGGACATCCCGGACGCGAAGCGGACGACCGTCACGGCAGAGGACGAGGCCACCGCCGCGCTGCGGCGCATCCAGGGAGAACTGGCCCGGATCAGGGACAAGATTGTCACCGTGACCGTGCGCTATCGCAAGGAAGGGGACGATGGTCGAGCATCCGGCGGCCATGTTTCCGGCCTTGCCGGCGGAGGGCTGAATAATTTTTCCGGCCGGCTGCCGGGATACAGCCTGACCGACAACCTGCTCGCCGTCGTGGCGGGCAGGCATCCGCTGGGACTCGCAGGCGGGGAATTCGTCACCAACGCCCTCTCCACCCGCATCATCTCCGGTATGCTGCCCGGCTTCCAGGAGTCCCTCAACAGGATCCGCTCGGCTTCGGACCTGAAACGCCTGTTCGGCATGGTTCCAGGCAGGGCCGGAGGGGGCCCCGTGTCCGAATCATTCCGCGCGACCCTGGTCGCCGATGGCCGGGAGGCGGCGGTGACCACGAGCTCCAGGGCTGAGTTCGAGGGGCTCAAAGCGCTCGTCAAAGGCCTCAACAAGACCAGGCTGGTTTACGGAGGGTAGCTATGGCCGGAGAATTCGCGCTGTACTCCATTGACATCCGCCCGACGCTGGAACCTTGGGCCGAGGGCTGGTCCCCGAAGCCGGCCCTGTGCATCCGCTGGGACAATTCCGTGGCTTCCGAGGACTACACACCGCCAAGACGCGTCCGCCGAGGGTCAGTAACCAGGACGGGCGGCGGAAACGTGGTCACCGACATGGGCGTGGTGGCCTCGGACGCGCGGATCCAAGCGAGCGGCAGCCCCGGCGCGGGGACGTGGATCTCGCTGAACACCGGCAAAGCCCTGCAGACCGCCTACGAAGACGAGGACGCCCAGTATTATTTCACCGACGGGCATCGCGTCTGGCGGGTGCGGTTCCTGCCCGGGGATGACAACGCCCTCGACTTCGCGCTGGATCTGACTTGGTACTACGGCAGAGGGGAAGAGGTCTGCCGCTGGTCCATGGTGGTGATGGTCCTGGGGGAAATGACACCCGTGGGACCGCCGCAGGCTGAGACATGATGTGGTACCTGTCCATCGATGGCATCGACGTCAGCGCATCGCACGTCAGCGGTGTTTCCGTCAGTTTCGAGGCTGAAAACCTGTGCGGTGAGATCAAGGTCGACCTGGCCGACCGCTCCGTTCTCGACAGCCTCACCATGCCGCGCGTGCCGCGCGAACCGATCATTACCTACCGGCATTCGACGTCGCACCCCGCCATTTTCTTCTTCCTTGAGGACATCGACCAGCCGCACAGTCCCGATGCCCGCCCGGCGACGATCTGGGGACGCTCGAGGTCGGCCCGCCTGGCTTCCCCCTGGGCGCAGAAAATCAGCAGGCAATGGGCCGGACCCACGTCCGTGAACGCCATCGTGCAGGAGCTTGCTGCCCTGTGCGGCGTGACCGTGACCGTCGCCAACGACTTCCCTGTCTGCCAGTACTGCTATGCGGTCAGCGGGCAAAGTCCCGCTGAGATCATCCGCGACCTTGCGAAGCGCTCTGGACAGGTTCTCTGGCCACAGATGAACGGCTCCCTGCTCATCGCGCCTCGCGCCTACCGGGACCTTCCCTCGCCTGAAGCGATGCTGGACGACCGCACTTCGCGCGTCGAGTCTGTCGAACGGTCGGGGCCGGAATTCGGCAACCGCCTGATGATCAGCGGCGATGCGGCCGTCGCAGGGCTGTCCGTGCAGGTCGTGCCCATGTATCCGGACGACGACTGCGTCCCTGCGGACGGGGCGGCCACGGTCCGCCTGGTGGCCGTGGTCCTCGGCATGGACGGCAGGCCGGTGGCGTCAGGGACCGTGGTTGACTGGCAGGCGTCGAGCGGCAGGCTGAAGGAGCAGGCCAGCCAGACGGGCGTGGCCATGGTCACGGGCGAGGTGCGGCGCGCGGACAGCTACCGCGCCGTGACCCTGAACCTCCCGGCGGCGTCGGTCGTCGGAGTCTATGATTTCATCGACTACAGGCGCCGCGTGAACCTCTACGACCTCCTGGGCGGCAGCGTCCAGGGACGGGTCATCACCTTTGCAAGCCCACTGCGGTATTATGACCAGGCGCTGTTCATCGACTACGATGTGGCCGGAGCGATCAACGAATGGACGGCCGGATTCGTGCCAGGCGACGTGACGGTCATGGCCGGAGTGGCCGGGGCGCAGGGCATGACCGTAATCCATCAGAGCAATCCGAGCGCCTGCGGGTCACAGATCGCCCTGGAATGCGCACCTTCGGATGTCTGCATCGGCTCGAACGCGGCAATCCTGGTCAAGGTCGGCATGTTCGGCGGGCCGGGCCGCGGACCGGCCGTATTCAGCCTGTCCGGCTGCGGCTCCCTGTCGAGTCGGACGAAGACCCTTGGCCGCCACGCCATCTCCGAAACCCTGCGGACCACAACATGGGGCGGTGTCAGCCAGGTGCGGCTGTCGGCGGAGCCTGTTGCCGGGACGATCCACGTTTTCCAGCCCGCCGCGCCTGGTGTGGAATTGTACGCAACGCACGACGGCCGAACCGTGAATCTGGCCGCAATGCTTACACCCGGCACCCCGGTGAGCATCAGCTACGTGGGTGACGGCACTGCCATGGTCACGTGGATCCCGGCCGGCAAGGTCATTGGCGAGACCCTTGTCCGCGAAGAAGCGGATTCAGCCGACGACGGCGTGACATCGACCGTGACTCTGTCGCAGGTCCCGACCGCGCAGCGCAGCCCCTCTGTGCTCATGATCACGGAGTCACGCACCTACTCGGTGCCACCGAACCTGTACGGCAGTCACGACAACGCGGCGGTCACCCTGAACACACGACGACCTGCGGGCACGAAGTTGTATTGCACCTACTGGGTAGATCAGCCTCTGCAGCCGGATTGCACGGCCACTGTCACGGTGCGCGTCGAAGACGGCAGCCAGGATGGAGGCACTGCGTCGATTTCCTTGCGGGCCAGAGACTGTCGCGCGCAGACGATGGACCCTGGGCAACCTGCAGACGAGACCAGTGAGTATGACCCGCCGTCCTGGCCCACTCAGCTGACAATCCCGGATGTGTATGGCCAGTGTGATGCGGAGATGATCCTTGCCCGCACCCCACAGCTGACGGGCATGAATTGGGAGGGCGTGGCAGGTGTTGAAACCATGGCAGACTGTCCCGGGCTCTGTTCCTGCGACCAGATCTGCACAGCGCTGCGCAGCTCCGGACGTTTGGCGAAGGCAGGTTATTTTTGGTCCCAGTGCATGACGGAATGCGCGTCTGCCAGACAACGAAAGTGTGCCCCATGCAGCGTAAACGGTCCGGCGACACTGGAGGCCCTTGAAACGGGCACATGGGACGATGGCAGAGGTAATGCTGGAGAGTATTTCGGGGTTCTTGCCATGATGGGACAAAGCAAGACCGGCGGATACATATTGCGCATGCCGAAAGGTGGACAGGGACCGTTCTCAATCAAATTCTGTTACGACAGGTCAGAGGATTCGTGCTGCCAGACGGAGGTGGATTTTCCGCCATGCACGCTGTCTGGTCCGACCTCTCTGTACCCAGGCGAAGCTGGTCTCTACACGTGCCTTGAGCCTGAATGTTCCGGTTTTGAGCTCGTCGTCGTGTCCGGAGGCATGGAAGAGCGCGGCAGAACTGCCGCCGGAGTCCTCATGGCACTGTCGAACGAGGTCACCGAAGGATTTGTCTCCGCATGGAAGGGCGGTCGCCGCTGCGGTCTGGTGGCTGTCACTCTCTCCACCGCATGCACATGGCAGGGGGCGCAGGCGGGACTCATCCCCGATGTTTGGTGTTCATGGGATAATGTTTTGAGCGTCACCGGCGCTCAGGCACCTGATTATTATATGGGCGTTGAAGCCGGATACATGGGGTTCAACCCGGAACTTTTTTGGGCCGGCGCTGCCGATGAAGGCCCGTATGGAGGAGTCCATCAATTCGAATGCATAGGGTGCAAATATGACGAATGGTATTTTGCCACATCCTATTACGGAATTCCGCTGTACTGAGGTGATCATGGATCCGAGAAACACGATATTGCTCGCGATGGGCGCAGCAGGCCACCAGGCGTCGATGGATGCCATACGAAGATATCTGGTCTACAACACGAAGGGCCGGGGAAAAATGTGGAACGCGCTGAAACGCGAAGCGAAGATAGAACCCGTCTCCGTCGAGGACGGCGCAAGAGTGACCGGCGATGGCCGCGAGGTTTTCTGGTGGGCCGGGCAACCCTTTGCGCAGACAGCTGAGGCGCACGAACACACACGGCAGCGGAGCATCGAGGCCTCTAAACGGCTCAGGAACCCTCCCCGCACTGCACCTGGCAGGCACATTTCAACCGAAGAGCATACCCTCTGCCAGGCCGTCATCGATGGCCAGCTCTGCGGCGGCGACCTCAAGCGCAAAGGGATCTGTCCCAAATGCGCACTTGGCAGGCAGGGCGTGACCGCGCTTGAAACATGCGATGTCTGCGGCAGGGAAACGGCCGTCATGGCGTCCAGATGATCCGCGCCATCCGCCTCCACGCCATGGCGCTTGATGATCCGGGCCCCATTGCGGGCTGGAACATCCTGCCCAATGCTGCCTACGCAGTGGTTCTGGCTCCTGGCACCTTGGCCTGCAGCGTCATGCTTTTTGACGAATCACTGGAAACGGTCATCGCCACCGGCGCGGCTTCTGTCGGCGCAGAGCAGCCATGCACCCTCTTCCCGTTGTCCGGACATGCAATCGGCATGACCGATGCCGACCTGGGCTGGCATCTGCTTGTGACCACGACAGGGTCCGAGGCACAGCGCACGGTCCGCATCGGCCCGGTCGTGGACCTGCCCGACGAGGTCCACCCGGTCAACGCCGATGAGACCCTGGCCCTGGCCCGAGCCACGGCAGCCATAGACGCAGGCACGCACCATGTGCAGTCCGTGACGGTGGTGTGCCCTCCTGACGCACATGTGGAAATCGGAAGCATCGTGTCCGTACGGGTAGACGGTATGCCCATTATCGGACAAGTCGAATCAATTACATGGTCCGCGACCCCCGACATTGCAGTCGAGAAAGCCGTCATCCGGCGGCATATCGCAATAACGCCGGAGCCATGATGCCCATCACTCCCCCATCCCTCCTCCCTCGACGCCAGACGCCTGAGGTAGCTATCGGAACCGTGTTGTCCGTCGGAACTGGAAGCGTGAAAGTGCGCCTACGCCCAGACTTGACTGTGTCCTTGCCGGCGCAGGGAACCTATGCGGCTGGACAGATGGTGTCAGTGGCAATGCCAAGCGGCAGCATAGCGAGTGCGCAGATACTTGGAAGAGTTGCGGGAAACGGCGAAAGAGTAAGGCAAGTTGTTGTATAATGAAACTGACTAATGAATTTTAAATTCACAAAAAACTGATCATATTACTTTATATACATTAATCACCAACATCGCACAAATAATCATTTAATTTTAAACCTATGCTAACGATTTGGCTTGAGCATCTGTTATACTCCTCGTCAATGAAAGTGTACGCGCATCTTGGAACATAATTTTCTCTATTATAAACAAATTCATTGAAATTAAATTTATACAAATCTTTTTCATCATCACCAATATCAACGGTAAAACATATATTTATAATACTTCTATGTTTAGAATTATTAACAATAGCAGAAAGATATTTATAGTTATCATTGTTTATATATTTATCAATTTCATTCACAATATTGGAATAAATATCAATATTTCTAATTTTATTGTAAACGCTTTTAATTCCAATTTTATGCTCTGGAATTTTTTGATCTGGAATATTATTCATACCCAACGAAAAATAAACTACGTGACCCATTATATCATAAGCAGAATGAATATTCTGAAGACAAGCAACAACATGAGCTTCCGCAAATCGACATCTTCTATTAAATTCCACCTGATCCTCTTCGACCCCACCAAATACCAGTCCTACTAACTCTTTCACATCCCCCCGTGTTGAAAGAAATTCATACACCAAATCTCTCCCTTCTTGATAATGAAATCGTGCGTAGTATTCTCTAGTAACTACAGATTCGAGACAAGGCGACAATAATTTAAGCTGATTCTCCCCATATAAAAAATCAACTCGACTCCGCAAATATGCTAAATTCCATGTTCTACGACTCATATCGTTATCAATAGATTTTTTCATTATTCACCTAGCATAAATAATAATTACTTTATATAAGAATTATAATATAAAACCTTATCTTCAAACTACATTATTCATAGCTACGATTTGATATATCGTTTTATAATCTCATGAAAAGTTTGTTCAATAAAAAAATTCTTCTCATTTGTCTCGCTGACACGAACAATACCAATAAAACTCATAAAAGATATGAGTACAATAAATTTTATTAAATCTTGAATCTCATCTTGATCAATATTATGAATCAAAAAATTGCCTTCAAATCTACGGCTGACTAGTTGCATCCCGCCATGAGTAAAGCTATGCAAATTATTTTTTCCTCTATTAAAAGCTTGAGTCAAAGTTTCAGGCCATTGATTTGATTTTTCAACGGCTAGTAACATTTTTTCATAACTCAATGGAAATTTATCTTGCTTTTTAATACATTCTATTTCACTAATACTTGAGCAATCAAATATCCAAGATGCTCTTAAAAAACACTCAAACATAGGTCTGACAAGAGCATATGCAGAAGGACAATTCGGATTTTCAGCGTCTAACAGTTTAATGATCGCCCTTGAATGATCCAAGGATATATCAAATAATGCGGCAGATAGACGATTCTTATCATTATTATTGAATGCCATACCGTCCATCTCAAATCTAAATTTTTCGAGCAGTTCTTTAATATATTCCATGACATCTCCTACTTAACTAACATGCTATCATAATGGGATTTTACTCATTCAAAACCCTAATCACATTACCCTCATGATCAAGAAAATACCGATACTGCTCGACAACATATGCGCCTAAGCTGTTTTTTGCCCGGTACCGCAAGCGCACGCTGTACCCGCCAGACGACGACACAATCTTACCCCACTCAATTGCCTCAAAACTGTCCGGATCCTTCAAAACCTTATCGAGATACCGCTCAACCTGCCAGACGGAACCGTCCCAAGCGGAATTCACAACTAGCGCCTGCTCCACCTTCTGTTTTCCCGGGTTAACGGTAACAAGCTTACCGTCAACCGACTTCATTACGTGCACGGAATCAAGGTCAACGTAAGTCCTCTGGAGGCTGGACTTCTCTTGATTGGGAAGAATGTTGATAATGGCCACCAGCATGATAATTACGAAAAACAGTTTCCAAATTAAGCCCCCCGTCTTAGGCCAGCCCGCGTCAGGACGAGGATGCCCACAACCAGGACAAGAATGTGCAGCGCTGGATATGCGAGCGCGACAGACGGGACATTTGACAAGGATCATCATCCCTCCTCAAACATTTGCTAAAGCCCCCCCATCACAAAGGCTACAGCGGCAATCCGCCAAACACCACCGCGACAGTTAGGAGCACGGGCAAGACTATCGCTGCAAACAGCAGCTTGCGCCCCATGGCCGCCTTCGAACATTCCCTACATTGCTTCTGATGGTCACCAATCAAACGCATTCGACATTTTGGACACGCAAATATTGTCATCCCCCCCCCTTTTTGAGGGACATTTAGCACATGGAAACAAACCGCTAAATGGGTAACAACTCATTATAATAAAACACCCTTAATACGTTAATGTACGTATTAAGGGTGTTTCAAAAATTCCTAGAGGTAGGAGGCTGTCCTTGACCCGATCACGAAATAGCCAGCATCAGGGGCCTTTTAGGAAAATGCCAGTGTCATTTATTGGCATTTGATTGAGGATTGAAGACCAAAGAAAGGGCTTACACCCTTTACATTGCTGCGTGTGCCTACACACCATTGAACCACCTGTTTGTCGGTCTGCTTGAATAGCAACGAGCAAGATTCAAAAAAAAATAATTTACTGATTTAATATTTGTAACGTACAAAAAAAATTAAGTACAATTCAAAATTATACTATTTATATTTTTTTTGTACCAATTAGTTGAAATTTTCCAAATTAATTTATTAATAAATTTATAACTTACAAATTGTAGAGCAAGTCCGATCAAAGTTGTTAACCCAAACATTATAGATAGACTTGTGTCATTTGGATTATAAAAATTTATTACAATAGCAATAAAAAACAAAGGCACAAAAATATAGACAAAAAGTTGCAATAATGCATATTGTCTACGAGCGATAGCTTTAAGTGGCTTACGTTTCTCTGATCGTTGCTGGTATTTTATCTTTGAAAGTTCTCTCTTAGCTAACGTACCCTCAGCAGATTCTTGTTTTAAAATACTTATCACTTTTAGTGATTCTTCTATATAATTCGTTTTTAATATACAGGAAGAATCATCTATTGTATGAGAATCTATATCATCTGGACTCGATGGCATACTTTTCAATTCTGATAGTAGTATACCGATCTGCTCTTTATTAATTTCATTATTCTTATACTTTTCCTTGAGATCTTTATAAGTTTCAGAAACTGCATTGCTAATCTGAGAAGCGAGTACTAACTTAGCTCTGATTATCGTATCAAAAGAGACGGGTTTTCTAGCATCTTTACTAAATCCTTTATTAAGCTTAAACCATAGCCTTTCTGTCAAAAACTCAATATTTGTTGCATAAGGAATCGCACCATTTCCTGCGTGCACGACATCGGAAAACGAAATGTTTTTAACAAGGTTATTCTCGGTCATAAAAATTGCAGAAACACCGTCTATGCCAACATCACTAATGCCCTTTCGAATTACGTTAATTTTGGTAAACTTTTTTAAAGTTACACTTATAAAATTATCTTTATGGCTTCCAGATAGTTTAAATCTGTCGCATAGCGCAGCAATAGATGATGCGCTTTCAATGTTAAATTCAGGATTTTCATAGTAATTCATCATATCTTCATTGCGAATTTTGAGCTTAAATAAATCGTCATAAAATTTAGATTTCTTATGCAAAACATCACTTGGTGACTTACATCCATCAACAATTGCAAGCATAGCTGTTTTAGAGGGATCTGCTTGTTCGCTACGTTCAACAATTTTTTCTGCTGCATAAAAGAAATTTATAATATCATCGTTAGTTTCACTAAAATATCGAAGAGAAATTTTACCATTGTTTTTTTTCTGATTTACATCATTAATTAAAGAATTAAAATCATCAAACACTTTTTTATAGAGAACTCCATTCAACCCAGCAGCACTAAGCAAGTGCTCTGTGTCAAGAAATATGACTAAGTTGTTTTTCCATTGACCCAGAGAAGACAAATCAGGTGTGTATCGAATGCCAGCATAGAGGATTAAGCCTTCTTCTATCTGACCGAGTTTTTCCTTAAATCCTGAACTAAATTCATTCTCTATGAGAAACCTAGTAATTACCCCAGTGTATTCACTATCCCTTCCAGACCTTACAAGGTACTCTTTAAAATCTGACTTAAGCCTCTCAACATCAACTTTTTTATTCAATACATAAACAGCATAACTTAATAGGTTTTCAATTATTTCTTTATAATAAAATTTTGAATCTTCGATTCGCTCGAAAATACTTTGATTTTTATCAAATTTTTCTGTTACAGTGTAAATTCCATCATAAAAATTAATCTCTCCTGATTTTTTTAAACGATTTTTTAAACAGCTACTTACAACAGCATTTGGAATCTCAAATCCAAAATCTTTATTCAGATACTGAACGCATTCAATAGAATTAAATGACCATTTAGAATTTATAATAATAGATGTTTTAATAAATTCAGTAATTACATCATAAATATTTTTCTTATTATCATATAGCGCTCTAAACAATGCAACAGATGCCAATAAATTCGTCTCACTCATTAATTAGTTTCCGCCTTCATTATAAATAATAACATCAGCAAAATGAAATAAAAATTAATATTATAAAAAAAATACAATAGAGAATGACTAATCTGACACTTTTCAGTAGTGCAATAACGGTCAAAAATAAAAATGGATATCACGGATCGGTTTCTGATACGTCCTTGACCGACAGCAAATCCGTCGTCACGTTGGTTCTAAAAACCTAATTGAATGCTGCCTTGTTTACGTAAGTTAACCTGCACTGGCTGCTCTCAGGCTATGTCCACGGTCCGGACAGTCCTCGTTTGGCATTTTGAATGAGCCAATTACGCTAGGGCAGAGCGGTTTGAACGAGAATTTAACGTAAAATTTCGAGATAAGTTGCACCCATACCATACAGAAGTCAACGAACGACTTCACGGATGTATCTTGTCAACAATTCTAACCATCATTTAAGAGCGCGTAACTGATTTTTTATCGCTTGTGGGGGAGATCAATGCAGAGACTTGGATCTGTTTCATATTCATCAATTAGTACATTGTATCTGGCAACCAATTCTTCAATCTTAACCCTTCGTTGCTTCGCCTCGAACACGCCCAATTCATAGATATTGGTCGCGAGAAACTGTTCGATTTCAATAATATCTAGCCTATCCTCTATCCCGGCAAAATCCGCCAACCCCTGGGCTGTCGAAGCGCCTTTCGCCGTAGTGACAATAATTGGTTTTTCACAGGCTTCAAGATTTTTTTGGCATTTTCGAATTAAGGCTTCACCGGGAGCAGTTGACACATGGACGCAAACATCTTCTATGACAAAATCCCCGCTACGCCCCTCACCAGCATCATTCTGGTTGGCTCCATGATGCTGAATTTTACCAATTCCAAGGACCAAGTCCAATTTTGCTCCTACAAGATGCTGGAGCATTGTTCCTTGAAAAGTGCTCCCTGACATTTCTTTTTGTCGAACCTCTGCTTGAAGCAGCAAGTTACGAATCACAGCCCTAAGCCCGAGAGATTCATCAAGACGCAGAGAGAACGGCTTTCCAGCAAAGAATTTTAGCACTTGAGCGACCCAGAACCCTTCCACGACATCCAAATCTACAGGGGAAAAGTCATTGTACAATTGATTCAGAAAGGTCACATACGCACGCATGTTGCCCATACTGCCACGACTAGTTCGACCACCTTCCTCAGCAAGAATTCGCGTGACCCCATGTCGGGCTAAAATAATTTGAACTCGCCCTTTACCCAAGCCAAGCACCTGGCCTTCCCCCACCGTGACAAAGTCTTCTGGAGCGAGGGGAAGTCCTCTCTGACGAGCGTGATCAGTCATAACCAACGCAACACACAGCGGTCCTTTCCCTTGAAACTTTTTGTTGGCCAAGAGAAAGGCCTCAAGTTTTTTTAGCATCGACTATGCCACCTGTTGTGACCGGTTAAGTACTAGGGATGGTTTGATCACATTCTGAGCCAGCCAAGAAACCACAGGCACAGCCACTCCATCTCCCACTAATTTATAGGCCTCGTTGTATTTCTGGGGCAGAGGATACTCCTCAGGTAGCCCCATAAGCCGGGCGGCCTCGCGCGAAGACAGGAGGCGACTGCGAACGCTCTTTCCTTCTACTATCAAAACAATCTGGCGACTTGATCCTCCCGCAGGGGTACGCAGGCAGCCGGCAACTTCATCAAAACGGACTTCCGCTCTTTGACGTCTCTTGCCATCTTCACCTAGTCTAGTTCTTTTATACACCGTCCCCACACGTCTTCCTCCCTCGCATTTAGCTTGCGAAATCTTTTCGAGATGTAGAGGTGACATCAAACCAAGCAATCGCTTCGTTTCTAAAGGAGTATGCCAGCTGACTCCTTCTGGCACATCTTCTATGATATCAGAGAGTTTTGGAGGTGTGTTACTTGGTATTGGTAGAGAGAGCCACACCCATGCGTCGCGAGCTTGGTGAGACAATCGTTCAAATGGCAGTTTAAAGGAATTTGGATGCCAAGGAGCCATCGGGCCGTTGCCGACTATTGAAAGACTAGGTAACGCATCTGGACCAAATGCCACCACAAATAGTCGAGGACGACTCTGAGGCAGAAATAACTGAGCATCAATCACCATTGGAGCGAACTTATAGCCTTCTTGAGAAAGAGCCTCACAAATTGCGGCAAGGTCACGGCCTTGATGAGAAGTTATAGCTCCTCTGACATTTTCAAGAATGATCATCCTTGGGGCGCGCCCTTCAGCTCGCAAACTCTTCATGAGCCGCCAAAAAGCCCAGAAGACCCCAGAACGTTTACCATTGAGACCAACACCATTACCAGCAAGGGATAGATCTTGGCACGGAAAAGAAGCCCAAGCCAAATCTGCCTGGCCAGGAAGATTGGAAGTCTCTAGTGCAGCAACATCACCAACTACCAAGGTTTCGGAAGATCCAAAAAAAGCCCGATAGGCAGAAGCCTTGCCTTTGTCGAGATCGTTGGCAAACAGACAAGAAAACTCAGTTCCGAGTCCAATCCGTGCCATTCCGCCACCTGCAAAAAACTCATATAATCCCATGGGAGTCCTTCTCTGTTAAATCGAAAAAATTTGTACCACCGGACGAATTGAACTTCAATCTTTGCCTGGCTACCACAACAAGCAGAGGAGTACTCGTACTTCAAATAATTTCAAAAATTATAATAATATTAATTATCAGCGTATTAGATAGAAATATTAGCTTCACAATTTAATTTTGCGCCCATAGACATGGTCAAAAAAGCCGATAGCGCGTAATGGACACACTCTAAATTGTCATGGGTCAAGCTTCCTGTTTTTGCAGGCGGCATGACCTATGTGACCGAACTCATCAATCAGGAGGATCATAACGCAAAATCAATAGAATTCAGTAGACAACGCGAGTGATGGATACTTGGTTATCACTCTTTTAGTACGCGCCTAATCGCCCGACATATCCTCCGGGCCTTTGGCCAAAAGTCCCGCAACCTGTTCCCGCGCCTGCTCCACAGTCTGCCAGTCCTCGTAACTCATAACTGCCGTCTGCAAAGCGCACGCCTGATTGGCCGACAATCCTGCGACCCTGCACGCCATGCGCACTGCTGACATGATCCGCAACTGCTGACCCAATAACTCCCTACGCACCTCAAGCAACTCTCGCTGCAAGGCGAGGCAACCGTATTCGGAGTCTGTCTCAGGCGCGACAAAGGCGGACTGCTCGCGACAATCTGAAAACATTACGCCCGTACCGGCCATGATCCACTCCCTGCGGACATTGTAAATTCCGCCAAGTTTTTCCAGAAATTTTGCCTTTGGCTCGTATATGTTTTCACAGTAATTTGACACAGTCTGGGGAGAAACCCCCATTTCCCGCGCCATTTTATTACGAGTTATCCCTAGAGTTTTTAGCAAGTTGAGTAGTCTATCGCCTATTTTTTCCATACAGTGACCATACTTCCATTTTTCTGGAATTAATTTGACATAATCTATTTTTATGGATTAAAAAAATAATCATATGGCCAAAAAATACAATGGGATCAAAAAAACTGGACAAAAAAAAACGCTCAAATGAAAGTAACTTTAAAGGAACTTGGGCCGCTCCGCAAGGAATGGGAGTGCTATCTCGGAACCAATCCCAGAGGTTTTCGATCGATCAGACAGGTATCCACAGTGGCAAAAATCAATCATCGAGTGCTTTCCAAGGCCATCAATTCCGGCGTGGCTCCGGAATCCGTGCGCACTGCCCTGGCCTCGATCAACATTCCCGAACACCTGATCCCGCTGACATCCAGCGCCCGAGCCCTCGCGACGACCGTGTTCGAGTTGCAAAAAGTATTGAAACAATGTCTAAAAAATTAGAAAAACTGTCATTGTTTAATCATAAATCAAATTCAACAAGGACATTCGGATGACAAAGCAAGAATTCATCACTTTCTGGGAGGCCAAACTGCCGCCTGTCATCGCCCGCAAGGAAATCGCGTGGTTTCTGGGAGGGATCGTGTCCCGACAGGCTCTGGCCAATGCGGACACGGCAGGTACGGGCCCGAAGAAATGCTGGCGCATCGGGCCCAAAAGCGTCGCCTACGAGACCAGGTCCCTGCTTGAATGGCTCGTCGGCGGTGGATATGCCGATGTGGGCGAACAGACGGAGCTCGTCCGCCACCTGCGCAAGGTCGGCAGGGCCCGGTCCGTCAGTTCGCGACTTTTGGCAGCCGATTTACCGCGTCGCGACATGCGCGGGGGGCAAGATGCGAATATCTGAGCGTCATTTCGAAGGACCTATGCCTAGCCATCTCCTGGACGGTGCGCAGGTCTATCCCCGCCTTGACGGCCCAGCTAATGAACGTGTGGCGAAAAGAGTGCAGGGTGACCTTGTAGCGGTCGTCAATGATGTCCTTGTTAAGCCCGAGGGCCGCCGCCGCCTTGGCGAAGCGCACGCTCATATTGGTCATTCTCTCGCCGGTTGCTGCGGACGGAAAGACATGGTCAGTATTTTTCCGGCCCTTGGTCCTGGCCGTGAGCATGCTCACAAGGTGGTCCGGCACGCTGACCGTTTCAAGGGAGACTCCGCTTTTCGGATCCACTATGTTGACAAGCATGGCGCTCAGATCAACATGTCCCACCTGCAGGAAACTCATCTCGTCGCGCCGCATCCCGGTATACAGGCTGAGCATGATTATGTCGTGCAACTGGGGATCGTTTGCAGCGCACCATCCAAGCAGCTTCTCGACCTCCTCCTTGAACAGGTAGCGAAGCCTCTGGTTTTTCACGTGGGGCATCTTCACGCCGCGCAGAGGGTCAGCAGGCATGGAATCGGCCCAGGCATCACCCCATTGAACGCCAGCCCAGCGCCACATCCGCCGAATAAGTGCAAGGGCGTGTCGAACGCTGGCGGGAGCATACTTCTCGGAAAGTCCGTCTTTGAGCTCGGCGATGATCGCGGGCGTAAAAGACGCCAAGGGCGTTTCTCGCAGGGCCGCAAGCCGGTTCTCGTAGATTTCCCGGTCGCTCTTCCAACTCTTCTTGTTCTTTTCCGCCCAGCCGATATATTTCTTGAACAGATCACCGAGGGTGGACGGCACTGCATGAGCCGCCTTGTTTTTCTCGCGCTCAGCCTTGGCCATGGCACGCATCTCGGCCAGACTCTGCGGACCGATGCCGGTGCGGTGATTTTGCTTGAGCGCACCGAGGATGTCAGCCGCCCGCTCGATAGAACCGCCCTGAGTCACCCACCCCAACGCCTCCTGAACAGTCTTGCCGTTGACCGTATAACGGATGACAATATACTTGTCAGGCCCACGCCCGCTCTTGCGCGTCTCATGCTCTCGGTATCTGACGCCTGGGTATTTGGACTTGATGTACTCTCTCATTTTGTGTCCAGTATGGGTCCATTATCTACAAGTTTAGTGGGACGCAAAAATACGCTCAGTTCACGTAACACATCTACTTTATTACTTCTCATAACGCAACAGTATGGCGCAATCAATAGACATACAGAATTCCTAATCCCGGTTAGCCCATGTTCGAGTCATGGTGGGGGCACCACGAAAGTAAAGGTTCCGGACTTCAGTTCGGAACCTTTTTTTGTGCCACGCATTTCCCCCATCTTTGGAATCCATTCAGGCGCAGTATCCGCGACGGCTTTATCCTGTCTCACATCGGGGTTGGGGGCACCCATCCTGTTTCCGTGCTGTCAGCACTGACCACTGCTGATGCAGGCAGCAATTTCCTGGGCGTCGCCTCTGGGCTTGATTAGTTTCACTTTAAACGTTTCTATTTCGGAAAATCATATATTGACAGAGACAAATCAAATAACTAGATGTCACGCATATGCACGTCATCTCCATCAAATTGCTGCGTGATTATTGGGAAAAGACACTAAAAAATGCTTATGCCATAGATCCGCTGTCCGCTTGGCATAGGATCGCCAAAGGACAGCGATGGAAAACCCCTATGGATGTTAAGGCTTCCTTTGGAAACGCCAGCATCCGCCCGGGGGGGCGAGTTGTTTTCAACTGCGCAGGCAATAAGCTCAGAATTGTGACGTCCATCAATTATGCGGCAGGGGTCGTCTACGTTAAATTCGTAGGCAATCATCCAGAGTACGACGCCATAGACGTCGATACCGTGGACAACTCTAAATAGGAGGCGGGGACCATGAAGCCTATCCGTGACCATGCGGACTATGAAAAGGCACTTGCTCGAATTGAAGAGCTTATTTCGGCCCCCGAAGGATCGCCGGAGGTTGACGAACTGGAAGTGCTGGCGATTTTGGTCGAAAAATACGAAGAGCAGCACTACCCTATCCCGGAAGCCCCGGTGTCAGAGGTGCTGAAACTCTTCATGGAAGAGAACAACCTGACCCCCAAAGATATGGCCAAATATCTTGGGTCTGCGAGCGCTGTTTCAAAGATTTTGAACGGATCCAAAGATCTGACCGTCAACCAAATCCGGATTCTTTCCAACGAACTGAAAATCCCACTGACAGCGCTGGTTGGGGGGACGACCGAGGAATCATCTGTGAACTGGGAGGCCTTCCCTCTGGTTGAAATGGCAAGGAGAGGCTTGTTCGGAGAAAAATACCTACGAGCCACTCATAAAACCTTGGTGGGCAAAGCGCATGAACTCGTGTCCGGGCTTATCGGAGACGCGCGACTGGACTTCGCTTCAACCAGGCTGCGGCAGGGAATCAGGCCGGGCCCGGCAAGCGACCCTTACGCTATCAAGGCTTGGCTCGTTGAAGTAGCCAAACGGGCACAGGACAATCTTCCAGTGCAGCCATACAAGGGGATAAGTCGATCCGAACTGTCCGACCTTGCCCACCTGTCTAAAAAGCAAAATGGGATGCAGCTGGCCATCGGCTATCTTGCAGATCTTGGAATTCCCGTCGTCATCGCTCCTCATTACAAAAAATCAAAGATTGACGGTGGAGTGGTGGTTATCGATGGGGGGCGCCCAGCCATCGGTCTCAGCTTGCGCTATGACCGGAAAGATTATTTTTGGTTCACCCTTTTGCACGAAGTGGCGCACATTGTATGCGATCATGTGAAAGATTATTTGGCTGACGATCTTCTTGACCTGGAAGATCTGGAAAAGGTCGAACGTGAAGCAAACGAATTGGTGGAGGCCATGACGATCCCGGCCGAAACATTCAATTCAATCATCCCGGACCCAGCAGCCGCCACCTTGGAGTCAATCATCCGACTTGCCCAGGAGTGCGATGTCGACGTTTCAATCGTCGCTGGCCGCGTGCAATATAAGGCGAATGAATACAGAAAATTCTCAAGGATTGTCGGCCGGGGGCGCGTCCGAGCTTTTTTTGAAGCCGAGCAGAGCCCGATAGAATGAAAGCATAAAAAAAACCCTCGGATGTTGTAGCATCAGAGGAGTTTTGAATACCTCTGAAATTCAAACCTAAGATTTTTGTGCTTCCTTATGCCGGTTACAGGAGTGCTAGAGTTTTGATTTTCGATCATAGGAATGCCAGAGCCTCATTAGGGCTTGTAATTAAAAGAAGCAGGGAATATGTAGCAACAAAATTTGCCTTTGCGTTCTTGAGAAAAGCCAAAAGCAAACTTGATGGGTGACCCCTTTGCCTTCACAGTCATGCCGGAAAACGTCCCGCAGCGGGCGACTGGCTAGCGCATACTGTCATACAGAGCCAAAACACATTGAACATAGGGCAATTAGCTGATACTCTTTCAAGCGAATCTCAAAATATAATTTTGAAAACAGTACGAAGAGAAGCACCTTTGGAAAGGATTCTTAAAGATGAAAAAATTGATATTCCTAGCAATCTGCTTGCTGATTTTAAGAACTAATGCATTTGCTGAAGGAAATTGGGAATCAGAAGGTTATATATTTTCGAATGTTCATGCTTGGCAAAAAGGAAAAGAAGTTACCGTTAGTGGTCGAGTCAGTAGCGGACCTGCAAAAAATCCTCTAGAAGCTATTATTTACGTTATAAACGACGAAGGAACAATGGGCTTTACTTATTTGAATATCGCGAATTATTCTGGAAAAGGTGAATTGTTTGAAGCAAAACTTCACTCATCTAAAAAATATAAGTGGTGGAATATTGAGCAAATTAATGTAATTGGAAAATCTATGCCTGGTCCAAGCCAATCGATGCCGGGAGAGCCAATTCAAAAAAATGTTAACAATGAGATCTCAGTAATAGACAACTTTAATGAAAGATCATCACCAAAATCATATCCAAAAAAAACTAATATAGATGGTAAAACTAGCAGGGTGCTTTTTACTTCGTTCAATAAAATTTCTGTAGTTATAAAAGATAAAAAAACAAATAAATTAGTAATGATGAAAAATATATCTCCACACGACCGAGTAGAGGTCGATTTTCCGCATGGTGAATACAATGCCAAAATAATTGGCGACGGGATAAATAAAAACCAAGACTTTATAATAGATGAAGATGCTGAAACCATCCATCTATATTGAATACAATATTTTCATATTCATTAAATATAAAAAAATCAGAAATTTGAAAATTCATAAACTCTAACCAGCTTACTAACACCCTATAAATCATAATCGCAAATATTATTATAACAAATCGTGTATAACTCTTTAAATAAAAATATGATATTTCAAAAAATGACCAGTGTTGTGAAAGACTTATTTTCAAAAATAAATCTAAGTAAATTTTACTATTTATGGATGCGACTTAAATCAAACAAATATGTTAATAAAATAATCAAACAGTACAATTGGGGTATCAAACAAACCTGGCCTATTAGTTTAATACCATTATTGATTTTTTCACATTTATTTTTACGTTTTATCTTTAGCGACAATTCAAACAAACAACTAGTTGATTTATATATATCTAGTATATATCAAATAATGGGAGGCGTAATCATTCTTTTCGAGATAAACTCAAATATTAAAATCATAGATGACAAAAACATTTTAACTTGCATAAAAAATTGGTTTTTATCAAATCCATTATTTTTGAAACCGAAACATGTTACATCAACTTTTTCATGTGTAGCAAAAGTCACAATTGGCGCATCCGGTATAAAAAAAGAATTTCATGACTCACTTGAAGACAAAATTGATTATATCGAGAGACAGATACAAACACTTAATGATAAAATTAATGACAATTACACAAACATTATTAATTATATTGATCAAAGCAATACGCAGCTAATGAATGAAATAAAAAAAATAAACAATGACACATGTGAACTAAACAAAAATCTCCGTGCAACAACAACGGCTGGGGCAAAACATGCAATTTTAGGAGTATCTGCAGTAATTTACGGACTGTTAATCCCGGTACTATTTTCTTATTAAACATACAAATCACGAAATCTGTGAACCACAATGGGAAATACCCTTGATAACGCCACCCAAAACGCCACCTTTTCAGGCCCAAAGCATACAAATCCGGACATATTCAAATCGGTGCCTGGCTGACTCCCACCATATTTAACGCTTCCTAATCCCGGTTAGCCCAGTTCGAGTCATGGTGGGGGCACCACGAAAGTAAAGGTTCCGGACTTCAGTTCGGAACCTTTTTTTGTGACCCCTTGCCTTGATGACCCCTTGCCTTGAGGGCAACGATCGCGTGTGGCGCGCAGAGACCACGGTACGATTCTTCGACAAGAGCCGCCATGAAAGAGCCAGGGGCTTCAATAAACTGAACTCACGTGCTTTATTTCATCCAACGCTCGGTCCCTTGCATTTACGATGTGGCATTCATACTGGGAAGTAAAAAGTTATGTCGGCGAATATTGAGAATGCAACAATATCATACGCTTTTTAAAGTTGACATCATTTTTGTGTTCGTATTATATGGATAAATTGTGGAAGAATTTTCTCTACAGCTCGCGGCTTGGACGCATGTACTCATAGATAGCATCCTTAGCGACATCACTTTTTAGATTGATGATGACGCTGTTGCTATTCTTTGTAATGGAATGGAAGAGCAAATATGTTCAGATGAATAGACAAAGCTGGTATCTTTTGTTTCTTATGTTTGAATAATTTTTTGACGCAACTGTTCACGGATTCAGGATAAGTATCTATATGTTCTTCTTGAATCCTTAGTCGTTGACTTTTTTGTTTTCGCGGCAAAGATCGGTGCCCAATATACATCCTCATTCATCTGCCAATATTTTTCATGGAATTCTTTCATCCGGAGCGAATCGCACATGGCTAAACTGAACAAAAGCGCAAATCCGGCACTGGAACTCTTGCAGAAATCCCCAACCGGAATCAAAGGTCTTGATGAAATCACCGGCGGAGGATTGCCTGCTGGGCGCCCGACCTTGGTTTGCGGTGGCACCGGCTGTGGCAAGACTCTGCTCGCCATGGAATTCTTGGTTCGAGGGGCAACCCAGTATGACGAACCAGGTGTCTTCCTTTCCTTTGAGGAGAAGTCGGACGAACTGATCACAAACTTCTCCTCCCTCGGTTTTGACCTCAACGACTTGATTGCTCAGCAAAAACTGGCACTTGATTATGTCCATATTGAAAAAAGCGAGATCGAAGAGACCGGCGAATATGACCTCGAGGGGCTGTTTATCCGAATAGGGTACGCCATCGCCTCAATCGGTGCGAAACGGGTGGTGCTTGATACCATTGAGACGCTCTTTTCCGGCTTCAGCAAAGAAACCTGACCTGCCGGGAAACTTCGGACCACTCAATTCTTGAGGGTTTCCCCACGGTTCAAGTTTTTTCCATACTGCCGACAGAAGTGTTCGGGCGTCATGTTGTTCAGGCTTGAGTGCGGGCGAACGGAGTTGTAGTGCAGCCTCCATTCCTCAATCACAGCTCTTGCCTCGGCCCGACACCGGAACCATTCCATCGACAGACACTCGTCTCGAAATTTGCCATTAAAACTCTCGTTCAAACCGTTCTGCCATGGCTTGCCTGGCTCAATCAGCGCCAGATTTAGTGATTCCCGGGCTGCCCATTTGAGCAACGCCTTCGACACGAACTCCGGACCGTTGTCAGAACGTAGACTCAGAGGGGCTCCCCGTTCGCTGATCAGACGGGACAGCACCTCGATCACCCGACCCGATCTGATGCTGCCAGCAACGTCTATAGCCAGGCTCTCCCGCGTATATTCATCCACCACGGTGAGGCATTTGATCTGCTGACCGTTTGCACAGGCGTCGTAGACAAAGTCGTACGCCCACAGTTCGTTTGCTCCCATCGGCAGTTGCGGTCGTGGACGGGATGCCGCGACTCGTTTCCGTGGCCGCTTCCTGGGTACCTGCAATCCGGCCTTGGACCATAACCGGAACGCCTTGTCGACGCCCATAACATGCCCCAGACGTTCCATGAACACGTTGATCCGGCGATATCCAAAGCGCGGATACGTCTCAGCCAGATCCGTCATGGCCACCATCAGCGGCTTGTCCCGGGCCTCCAGTCGTGATTCGTAGTGGAGCGACGACCGGGAAGTGGATAACAGCGCACACGCCCTGCGTTGCGAAAGCCCGCGACTCCTGGCGTATGCCACCTGGAGGCGTCGGGCGGGTGCGCCTACCATTTTTTTGCGGCGATTTCCTTCATGACCTCGATTTCAAGGTCCCGTTCCGCAAGTATCTTCTTCAGCCGCGTGTTCTCTTGTTCCAGCAGGCGTAGACGCTTCACGTCATCGGCGGACATGCCTGCGAACCGCTGGCGCCACGTGTAGATCGTCTGCTCGCTGATTCCATGCTTCTTGGCCACCTGGGCCACCGGACTACGGTCAGCTTCACGCAGAATGCCGACCATCTGCTCTTCGGAAAATCGTCCCTTTTTCATCAGTTCCCTCGTGGTTGAGGGAGAAACCTATCTCAAGTTTCGACTGGTCTGAAAAGAGCCGAGCAGGTCA
>JAHIQM010000005.1 GCA_018902545.1 Pseudomonadota bacterium
TACAACATTGGCGACGGGACGGCCATCGGCGGATTGACGGACGGCACGATCTACTACGCGATCACCGAGGGGACGACCAAGGTGAAGCTGGCCACCACCGCGGCGAACGCCAAAGCGGGCACGGCCATCGATCTGACCTCAGCCGGAAGCGGGACCCAGAGCCTGACCGTCGAGTCGGCGGCACCGGCAAGCGGCGGGGGCAATCTCGGGATCGGGGCTTCCGTGGCCCTGAACATATCCAACACCACCGCTCTGGCGCAGATCGCCGACACTGCGGTCATCGCCGGTTCCATCAATGACATCACCCTGTCGGCAGACAGCATCAGCAAGGCCACGACCACCTCGACGGCGGGCGGCGATGCGGCTGGCGGCAGCGGCGTGGGAATCGGCGGCGCGATCAGCATCGCGGTTTTGAATACCGACACCAAAGCTTATATCGGAAGCGGCAGCGCCCTCACTCTGGGCGGCGACCTGTCCGCCTCGGCCACCCATCGGGGTGTTGTTGTCACCAAAGCCGACGGGGCGGCTTCCGGGGGCAGCGCGGCGGTAGGCATCGCCCTTGGCCTGAACGTGGTCGACGATAGTGCGGTTGCAACGACCCAAAGAGAGATCGATGCGGCAGGTGACGTGAGCTTCACGGCGCTCAATTCCATGACCAGCACCGCCGTGGCCAAGGCCAGCGCCAAGGGCGCCGAGGGAGAGAAGGAGGACGGCAGCACTCCAACCAACGGGGTGGACCAGCAGGTCGGGGACCAGAGGGGCTTGGCCGACAAGAAGGCTACCGAGGCGGGGACCAAGGGAAGCGGAACCACCGAGACGCCGAAAGCCGAGACATCGGATGGCGGCGTCAGCGTCGCGGCGGCTGTCGGTGTCAATATTACCCTGTCGGAATCCAAGGCGTACCTTCCCGACAACAATACGGTCAGTGCGGGCGGAACCCTGACCCTGAGTGCATCGAACAATACGGATGCCACGTCCAAGGCCGACGGCAGCGCTGTGGATCCGAACAACACCAGCGTTGGCATAGGCGCCGCCGTAGCGCTCAACTACACGGACATCCAGAACAAGGCCTCTATCGGCACCGGAGCCAACGTAACGGCGAACGGGCTGGTGATCGAGGCCAAGATGGCGGGGGAGGAAAAATCCTTTGCGGCGACAGATGTCTCCGCGATCAGGGACAGCATTGATGTCGGCACCGACAACGGGCTCCAGACCGGGGACACGGTTGTCTACGACAACGGCGGCGGCGCGAGCATAGGCGGACTGACCAGCGGCGAGACCTATTACGCGGTCATGGACAACATCCGCAGCTTCAACATCCTGCCCTCCACCATCGCAGATTTCGTAAGCTGCCTTCAGGATCTGGGTATAGATCCGGGCGCGGACGTGGTGAACACTTTCAAGACAGTGATGTCCACGCTTGGGGTCAATATCAATGACTCGTTGCTCGGCACTGTCGGCTACAAGGACAACTGGATCGACCTGGGGGCCGATCATTTCCTGAAGGACGGGGACTTGGTCGTCTACTCCAAAGCCAACCTCCTGAACCTCGGGGCCGTCGACGGGCTGAAAGAAGGAGCAACCTACGCGGTCAAACTGATTGCGGGTACGAACCGGATCCAGTTGCTCGACCCCGATACCAAGACAGTCCAGGATCTCAAGTTCTCCCTCGAGAATATCAGTCTGTTCGATCACAAACTGACCATCGTCAATCCCGCCGCCGTGAAGCTGGCCGCCACGGCAGAGGACGCGCTGCAAGGCAAGACGATTGACCTTACGGCGGGGGCTTCGGGGACCGGGCAGAAACTGATTGAAAAGACCCATAGTTTCAGCGCCGATGCCCAGTCGGGCGCAGGGGCTTCAAAGGTCGGGGTTGCCGGATCTCTGGCCCTGAACATCGTCACGAACCACACCGAGGCAGTGATCAAGAGCGGGGCAACGGTTGCGGCCGGGAGCGGTGATGTCGTCCTCATGGCCGTCAATACGCAAAATGACTCGGTAAAAGCAGCCTCGAAGGTTTCGGGAGGCAATGTGGGCGTCGGGGCCTCCATCGCGCTGAACGTGCTCCCCGTAAACGTCACCCGGGCCGAGATCGAAAACACTGCTCTGCTGACGGGCGGAGATGACCTCACCCTCGTTGCCGATTCGCACCATGCCGTCTGGACGACAGCCAAGGCTGGCGCGGCGGGAGGGACGGCGGTGAGTCCGGTGGTGGCAGTGGCCTATGTGGATAACGATACGACCGCAAGAATCGGGTCGGAAAGTCACGCAAGCACCCTGACCCTGACCGGCGGTCTGACTGTCCAGGCCAGGCACACAGCAACGGCGCAGACCACGGCGGACGCATCGGTTGCCAGCGACAAGGTGGGGGTGGGAGCGGCTGTCGGCATCAGCATCATTGTTGATGCCACCACGGCGACGGTAGCGCGCGACATCACGGCAGGCGGGGCTGCAGACATCAAGGCCTCGGCTACCCAAGTCAGCCATGTCGACATTACCGCCAGCGCCAAGGGGAACAAAAGCAAGGAAGATGGCGGCAAGGACGGCGATGAAACGGCCCAGTCCCAGGCAGACGGCGCGACGGGCGGCACCAAAACACTGCCCAAGGCGCAGGATAACGTCGATACCGCGAACACGAATGCCACGTCGAAAACCGGTGACGCCAATGGCCAGAATGGAAGCGGGTCGGCCAGCGTCGGCGTGGCTGCCGCAATCGGCGTGAACTGGGTGACCTCCGACACCACGGCATCCATCGCGGACGGCTTACATGTCAGCGCAGGAGGGGCGCTCGGTATTCTGGCTGAAAGCGAAACCGATCTTGCCACGATGGTTGTAGGGGCTTCCATTTCCACGGATTCGGAAAATCAGGACAACAAGACGAACGTAGGAGCCGCCGTAGGTCTCAACGTGGCGGACGTGTCGAACAGGGCGCTCATCGGCGCGGGCGCGACGGTGGAGGCGAATGGGATCACCGTCAAGGCGGTGACACCGACTGGCAAGACCAACGACGCCAGGGTCTGGGCACTGGCCATCGGCGGCGGCAAGTCCGCCAACGGCGTGGCCGGATCGGCCGGCATCAATGTTCTGGTCATGGACACTGAGGCGTCCGTCGGTGAGGATGCCCACCTCACTTCGTCGGGCGGTATAGCCATAGAGGCGGACAATGCCATGGGGTACCAGAACATCGCGGGCGGCGGCGGTGTCGGCAAGAAAGCCGGCGTCGGCATAGCCGTGGCCGCTAACATCATCGTTCAAAATACGGATGCATTCCTCGGCGTCGACTCCCATGCGGATGCACAGGGGATGCTGTCCGTTGACGCCACATCCTCGATAACTCCATTAAAACTGGATATTCCCGGATTGCCGTCTGTCTCTCCGGAAATCTCGTCCATCGCTGCGGGCGGCGGTGTCAGCACGGACAGCGAAGCCAAGGCCGCGGTGGGCGGTTCGGCCATCGTGGATGTGCTGGTTCAGAATACCCATGCCTCCATCGGCGAAGGCGCACAGATCAACGCCACAACCGGGTTCGCCCCCGGCGCCAACCAGGGCGTCAGTGTCGATGCCTCAAGCACCACGAGAATCGTGAACGGCGCGGGCGGCATCGCCGTCGCCTTCGGAGGCACGGGCGTGGGCATCGGCCTGGATGTGGGCGTGATCGTCAAGGACACCAGTGCCTCTATCGGTCCCTCCGCCAAAGTGATCGCGGACAAGGACGTGATCGTCCAGGCGAAATCCACAGAAGACCTCATGTCACTAGCCATGTCCGCCGGGGTATCGAAGGATAACGGCATTGCCGGGGCCCTGGCGGTCAGCGTTCTGACTGCCGGGACGCGGGCAACGATTGTGGGGAGCACGGTCGATGCCGGTGGGGACGTGTCCGTCACTGCGTCGGGTACCAGCGAGATCAACACCATCGCCCTGGGCGTGGGCGCGTCCGGCAAGACCGCCGTGGGGGCGGCCGGGGCCGTTAACGTCATCACCAACACCATCGAAGCGGAGATTTCCGGCTCCACAGTCACCGCAGGGGGAGATGTTTCCATCGAGGCGACGAATTCCGCGATCATCCGCGCCCTGGGGCTGGCGGTTGCAGGTTCCGGTGAAAACGCGGTGGCGGTGACCGGTCAGGGCAACGTGGTGGTCAACACGGCGAGAGCCGCGATCACCGGCGGGTCAACGGTTACGGCCGTTGGGAATGTTATCCTGTCGGCCAGGGACGAAGCGCCGTCATTGTTCCCGGACTGGATAATTTCCGAAGAGCAGCAGGACGCCCTTGACGAATATCTGGAAGACTCGCCCATCGATCTGAGGGCAAGTATCCTGGCGCTCAATGTCAGTATTGCCGGGACCGGACAGAAGGCCGTCGGCGTGTCCCTGATGGGTAATGCGGTTGCGAACACGATTCAGGCGCAGATCACGGGTTCCACGGTCAGGGCGGGTGTGGATGCCTCCGGAGACGTGGTGAAGCCCGATTCGGACGTGTTTCTCACCTCGTATTCCAAGGCTGGCATCTTGGCTGTTTCTGTGGGTGTAGGCGCCTCCGGGGACCTCGCGATCCAGGGAACCGCCTTTGGCAACGTGATCACCAACAGGGTGGCGGCAGCGATTTCCGGTGGTTCGAATGTCAGGGCCGCCGATCAGGTTGGGCTTACGGCTACCGATGATTCGTCGATCCGCTCCCTTGGCCTCAGCATCGCCCTATCCGGCAGCAATGCGATTTCCGGCATTATCGGCGCCAACGTGATCACCAACCAGGTCACGGCCCGGATTGCCGGATCCACGGTGACCAGCGGCGGAGCGCTCGGCCTCAGCGCCCTGTCCGATGCCGACATCATGGGTTTTGCCGGCGGTGTGGCCGCCTCGGGTTCGACCGCGGTGCAGGTGACCATGGCCGGCAACGTGGTCACGAACACGACCCGGGCGGTCATCGAAAACGAGGGTGCGAGCCGCTCGATCGTCAACGCTGGAGGCGCTGCCAATCTTTCCGCCAAGGACAGCTCCACCATTGATGCGCTGGCCTTCGGCGTTTCGGGAAGCGGCAGCACGGCCGTGGGCGTTGCCCTGGCCGCCAATGCCATTGTGAACACCATCGAGACCAGGATTTCCGGCTCGACGCTTGAGACCGACTCGACGCTTTCGCTTGCCACCGAATCCTCCTCCATTATCCGCGCTCTGGCCATCGGCGTGGCCGGTTCCGGTTCCACGGCCGTGCAGGTTTCGGCGCTGGGCAACGCGGTGGCCAACACGGTGAAGGCCGAAATCAGCGGCGGGTCCATTGTGACGGCGGCAGGGGATGTGACGCTCAAGGCAAGTGACATCGCCCCCAGCATGATCCCGAACTGGATCGTGCCCGCGAACAGGGCCGCGGAACTCAACGGCAACCTTGCTGGCGCTCCCATCGATCTTTCCGGCAATATCCTGGCCGCGATGGTCAGCGTGGCCGCATCCGGATCAGTGGCGGTCAATGCCGCTCTTGTCGGCAATGTGATTGCTAACACGATAGACGCGGAAATCACCGACTCTGTAGTTCATTCAACCGGCGGCGCGGTGGACGTCGATGCGCTGTCCAAAGCCGGCATCATGGCGCTGACCATCGGTGTCGCCGGATCAGGATCGGTGGCTGTGAATGCCACGGGATACGGGAACGTCATCACCAACCGGGTCAAGGCCGCAATCTCTGCCGGTTCCACGGTCACGGCCGACGGCCTGGTGGATCTGACCGCGAAGGATCAGTCTATGATCCGTTCGCTGGGCGTCAGCGTGGCCGGATCGGGCGCGGTGGCCGTGGGTGCTCTGATCGCCGCGAACGTGATTACCAATACGGTTGTGGCGGAGATTTCCGGATCCACGGTGACCAGCGGCGGGGCCCTTGGTGTCGCGGCAATCAGCGATTCGAGTATCCTGTCCCTGGCCGGTGGCGTTGCGGCATCCGGCACTGTCGGCGTGCTGGTGTCGCTCACCGGCAATGTCATCACCGGCGAAACCAGCGCCCTGGTGTCGGGCTCGACGCTCGCAGTCGGTGGCGCGATGACGACTCGGGCTTCGAACACGTCCACCATCGACGCGCTGGCCTTCGGCGTGGCGGCGGGCACTGTCGGGGTCGGCGTAGCGTTCTCCGCCAATGTCATCGTCAATACCACCGAGGCCCTAATCAGCGGTTCGACCCTGACCAATGCCGCCTCGCTGCAAGTTTTGGCCGAGTCCTCGGCAATCATCCGTTCCCTGGCCGTCAACGTGGGAGCGGGTGCCGTCGGCGTCAACGTCAATGTGCTCGGCAATGCGCTGACCAGTATCGTTCAGGCGTCCGTGAAGGATTCCACCGTCACTGCAAACGGGGATATCGTCATTTCCGCCCTGGATCAGGCGCCAAGCAGCATTCCCGACTGGATCATTCCGGACCAGTACCAGGAGGATCTTGAGTCGATTTTTGACGACACCCCCATCGACCTGAATGCGAACATCCTTTCGGCCACCATCAACGTCGGCGCCGGCGCCGTGGGTGTCAACGTGGCCCTGGTCGGCAACCTCGTCATCAATACCACCGAGGCGATGATTGACAACTCCGCCGTCACATCGACCACCGGCAAGGTGGCGCTGGATTCGGCCTCCGAATCGGGCATCACCTCCCTCAATGTAGGTGTGGCCGGCGGCGCTGTGGCCGTCAATGTTGTCGGTTATGGCAATGACATCACCAGCATCGTCGGATCGACGGTTGAAAATGGTTCAGTTATCGATGCCGGCGGAGCGGTCGCGATAACCGCCGAAAACACGGCGAGCATCCACGCTCTGGGGATTGGCGTTGCGGGTGGCGCTGTCGGCGTCGGGGTCATGGCGGCGGGGAACCTGATCGACAGCACAGTTGATGCCACGGTGGATGCATCCGAGGTGACGAGCGGCACAACCCTGGATATCACGGCACTCTCCGATGCGAAGATCATGGCCCTCACGGGCGGGGTTGCCGCAGGCGGGGTAGGTGTGCATGTTGCCTTCTCCGGCAACATGATCACCGGTTTCACCACGGCCGAGGCGGTTTCGGGTTCGGTGCTTGATGCCGGTGCGGCGATGACGATCCAGGCGGAGAACAGTTCCATCATTGACGCCCTCTCCTTCGGCGTCGCGGCGGGCGGCGTCGGGGTCGGCTTGGCGCTCTCCGCCAATGTCATCGTCAATACCACGGAGGCCTTGATCAGCGGGTCGACCATTACCGGCGATTCCTCGCTGAGCGTTCTTTCCGAATCGTCAGCGATCATCCGCTCTCTCGCGGTCAACGTGGGAGCAGGCGGCGTGGCCGTCAATATCAGCGTTCTCGGCAATATGGTTACCAGTGATGTCAGGTCGGCCATATCGGGCTCCACTGTTACGGCTGCCGGCAATATCCTTGTTTCCGCGCAGGATCTGGCGCCGAGTTTCATTCCTGACTGGATCGTTCCGGCTCAATACCAGGCTGATCTTGCTGCGAGCCTTGCTGATTCTCCCATTGACCTCGATGCCAACATCCTGGCCGTCAACGTCAGCGTGGCGGGTGGCGGCGTGGCCGCGAGCGGTGCCCTGACCGGCAACGTCATCACCAAGACCGTGCAGGCGGAAATCAATGATGCCGACGTGACTTCTAGCCTCGGGAGCGTGGCTCTGGATGCGTCAAATTCGTCCGGCATCATCGCCTTGACCGCCGGCGTGGGCGTCGCCGGAAGCGTGGCCCTGAACATCACCGGGTTCGGCAACGCCATCCAAAGCACGGTCGACGCGTCCATCAGCAACGGCTCGAATGTCACGGCCGGCACCACGGCCTCCCTGTCCGCCACGGACTCCTCGTCCATCACCTCCGTTGGCCTCGGCCTGGCAGGTTCCGGTGGCGTAGCCATAAACGGCACGGTGGGCTACAACCTCATCACCAATTCCATCACCGCCGAAGTGTCGGGTTCGAGCCTGACCAGCACCGGCGCGGCCAGTCTTCTGGCGACCTCGGGAGCCGACATCCTGAGCTTCGTCGGTGGCGTGGCGGGTTCGGGCCTGGTTGCCGCGCAGCTGTCCCTGAGCATCAACGAAATCGAAAACACCATACGCGCCTCCATCGTCGACGACGATGCCGGATCCTCCACGGTGACCGCGCGCGCCCTGATCCTGTCGGCCACGGACGCATCGACCATCGACTCCGTGGCCATTGGGCTATCGGCCTCAGGCTTTGCGGCCGGCGGGGCAGCGGTGTCCAAGAACCTCATCGCCAACGAGGTGAGTGCAACCATAGCGGGTTCCGCAGTGACGGCCACCACCGGCGCGGTATCCCTTGAAGCGGAGTCCTCGGACATCATCCGCTCCTACGCCATCGGCGTGGCCGGCGCCGGCCTCGGGGCGGCCAACGCCTCCCTGACCCTGAACGACCTGGGCAACACCGTCACGGCCAGGGTGGAGGATTCGACCGTCAAAGCCGGGGGCGACATCTCGCTTTCGGCTTCCGAGACGGCTCCCACCGTGGTGCCCAATTTCAACTCGGCCATCGCCGCCCCGGCGGGCATGGTCTCTGCTTTGACCTCAGCCCTCAATGGAAATGAGGTCAATCCCAACGCCAATATCGTGTCCTTCGCCGGCAGCATCTCGGTCGGTGGTATGGCAGCGCTTGGCGCGGCCGTAGCCGATAACGCCATCCATGGTACCGTCACGGCGGAGATTGTCGATTCCACGGCGACCTCGACTGGCGGCTCGGTGACGGTTTCGGCCGCATCCGATGCGGCCATAGCCAGCCTGGCCGCCGGTTTCGGCGCTTCGGCCGGTATCGCAGCCAACGCCTCGGCCGTGCACAACTCGCTGGACTCGACGATCCAGGCCGGAATCCGTGGAGCGTCAACGGTTTCTGCGGCCGGCAATGTCACGGTGGAGTCCTCCGATACGTCCGCCATCGACGCCCTGGCCTTCAGCCTGGCCGGGGGCTACGCCGCCGTGGGAGGGGCGGTGGTCGTCAACACTGTCGACAACAACACCCTGGCCTATATTGAGGGAACCTCGGCCACGGAAAAGGCGCAGATCGTCAAGGCGGCCTCGCTCCATGTCGACGCTCTTTCGACGGCCGACATCAGGGCCACAAGCATGGGCGTCACCGCAGGAGCGGTGGCCGTCGGCGCAACCCTGAGCAACTCCACGGTTGGCGGTTCAACCGAGGCCTACATCGGGCCCCACACGGCCATCGGCAAGGGTGTCGGCCTTGTTGTCGGTTCCATCGACGTCTCCGCGCAAGCCGACTCCAAGGCGGTGGCGACGGCCTACGGGCTCTCCGCCGGTATCGGGGCCGGGTCTTACAACCAGGCTGGTGCGACGATAAACACGTCGGTTTCGGCCCATGCCGATGACGCCGACATCATCGCCACCGGAGCCGTGAGCATAGGGGCAGCGTCCAACGAGTCTGCCAAAGCCAGAGTCGTCGGCGTGAATGCCGGACTCGCCGCAGTGGGAGCGTCCAACGCCCTGACCCTGCTGGACACCGATGTCAGCGCGTCTTTTTCCGGCCGCCTTGCAGCGGACAGTTTCTCCTTGAGCGCCGCCAGAGGGAACCTTGATCCCTATCCCTATGCCGCAACCGCCCATGCCTCGGGATCGGCCGGTGCGCTGGTGGGCATCGACGCCACCTTCAGCAAGACCACCAACAACGGCAGTGTCTCGACTTCCGTTGCCGACGGCTCAGTGATCGACGTCAATGCCGGGACCGCCCTGAGCGCCACCAGCAACACACGGCAGTACGCCGATGCCAACAGCGCCGCCGGTGGCATCGTCGCCGTGGGCTTCTCCCGGGCGACCAGCTCTTCGAATACCAGTGTCACGGTGGAGGTGGGCGATCACGTCAGCATGAACGGATCAAGTCTGAGCATCACCGCCGACGGCCTCGATGACAACTTCGCGATATCCACCGCCGGCAGCGGCGGTGTCGTCGCAGGCGCGGCCTCCCGATCTACTACGTCCAATTTGAGCGTAACCACGGTCACCGTCGGCGACAGTACGGTGATGAACGTGGACGGTCACCTCTCCATGCTCGCCAAGCACACGGCCGTGTTCGACGGCAAGACCAACAGCCTCACGGCGGCCGTTGTCGGTGCCAGCGGAGCCTACGTCGTCAACACCGTGGACGCGGACGTGGCCATCGACCTCGGGAGTTCTTCCTTGAAGGCAGGCGCGATGGATGTGGTGGCCCACAACATCATCAACAAGAACGTGAACAGCGTGAACGGCTACAACGTGACCGCCGGGGCAGGCGGTGTACTTAACGCACCGGCGGCCTCCAGTTCGACGACCATCGACAACGCCACCCTCGTCACGGTCGCAGGCGGCGCGGCCCTCACCACCACGGGGGCCGGAGCCAATCTGCTGCGCCTGGCCACGGTCAACGACATCACCGCCGTGGACAAGGTCAGGCTGGATGCGGGCGGGGCGATCTCCGTGGCGAAATCCAGTTCAGCCATCATCAATGACTCCAACACGGGTGAAGTCCGTATCGGCGCGGCGACCCTGACCAGCTCCGGCGACCTGGAGATAAGCTCCCTGACCAACGCTTCGGTGCAGGCCCACGCCAACGCCAAGACCTACGGACTGGCGGGATACGCTCGGGGTGAATCCGATGCCTCGGTGGACGCCGACAACGACGTCGTCCTCATGGATGACGCCGTCGTGAAGGCTGCGGGCGATCTCTTTCTGATGGCCGGTCAGAACCGGGCCGGGGACGTCAACGAGTACCTGGTTTCGGCGCGCACCGAGCTCTGGAACCGAACGGTGCTGCCCATCAGCACCAACCCCCTGGCCGACGGCATCCTCAAGCAGGACAGCACCTTGACCATCAGGAGCGGTGCCTGGGCCGGAGCCAGTGGGAACGTCTATCTCGTGGCCGAGAAGGGCGAAATCAGTGTCATCGGAAAAGGGACGGGCACGGACCTCTACAAGGAGGCCCTCGAAGCCCTCGGCGAAATCTTTGGCGGGGATCTGTCGCTGGAAGTCAAGGGCGGCAACGGTGGGGAGCAGTCCGGTACGGCCTCGGTCGTGGCTGCCGGAACGGTGGAGGCGGGCGTCAACAACAAACGCGTGCTGCTGGTCAGCGACGCCAACGGGAACTGGCCGGACAGCAGCTTCAATCCCGAGGATGGTTCACTGACTGTGGCCACCTTCAATGGTGTGAAGGTCGCCACATCCGCGGGCGTTTCATACACCATCGAGGGCGGCAGCGACCTTTTGGCCGCCATTGACGAGCGCATCGCGAGGATCATCGTGATCCGCGACTCGTACGCAGGAACGTCGCAAATAGATGAATTTAATGCTCAAATTTCTATTTTACAGACGCTGCGCCTCGATCTGGTCGAGGCAGGGGCTATCGTCGATTTCATCAATGTTGCGGCCATCGAGGCGTCGTCCGGCGACATTCTCATCACCGCCACCAGCTTCACCGGCAACGGCACGGGCGCACTCATCGCGCCCAGCGACACGCGCGTCGAAATCGTCAACAACAGCGACTATTACCTGCGCACGGAAGCCATCACCATCCCCGAATACAGCGGCGGCTTCATCCGCATGAACTACCGCGAACTTCGCCCGGACGAGATAAACAGCCTGGCCACGTATATCTGCATCGACAACACCACAGCCGTGGACCCGTCCATCACCATCAGGAACCTTAGCAATCTTCATGCCCCGAGCATCGAGATCACCGGCGACATCAGCAACCTCAACGGTTCACTCAAGGTGTCCACCGAAGGGAGCATCTATCTCTGGAGCAGTCTCGACGATCTCGAAGCGGGGGTCTCGGTGCGGGCCAGCGTGATCGATTTCTACGCGGGCGGTGATTTCGTTCAGGCGAGCATTCCCTTCATGCAGAATATCGGCGGTGAACCCAACACGAACTGGAACAGCGTGACCTCGCTGGCCGGCATCAATGTCGACAGTGGCGACACGATCACCGTGATTCGGAATGCCGACGGAACATACTCGTACTCCAGTTCAGGCATCACCAACACCGAGTCGGTCGTCAGCGCGGTGCAGGGCGCTGTCGGCGCGGATTCGGCCGGAGTGAACGGCGGTTCGCTGATCGCCGGAGACAAGGTCTTCATCAGCGCCCAGTATCTGAACCTCAACGGGTACGTGCAGAGCGGTTTCCCGGACAAGAGCATCACCCTGGCGGCTCCCGGCACGGCGGCGGGCGACGCCTTGCAATTGGCCATCGAAGGCTTCGAACTTGATTACCAAACCAAAATCGCCAATGGCGACACCGTCAGCCCCTATTATTTGCTCGATCTGGGAAAGGCTGCGGTGGGTGTCGGCAATGCGGTCTATTACAACGCGCGGGACAACCGCATTGAAATCAGGGATATCCGGATCCAGGGCGGATTCATCCAGCTCTACGGCCAGATCGTCAACACGGGCAGCGGCACCCTGCAGGCCCTCGACGGCTACGGTCAGATCTCGATCATCAACGAAAGCAACTACGAGATCGTCATCAACAACCTCAACGCCGGCCAGGAAATCGAAGGCATAATCAAGATCATCGACACGTTTTCGGACACGACAACGATTTATCACCATATTGGCAATGACACAGTGGTGGAGACCATCGATGCGAATGGCGTTATTACAGAGAGCACGCTTGCAGGTGTATCTTCGACATCCTACGCTCCATCGAATGACCAGATTTATACTTGGGTGACAGGGCAGGCGAAGAATATTGTAGAAATACGCAAAAAATGGCAAAATTCACTCAATCTCTGGTTGATAAAAATCGATGCCCTGGTGGCAGACTCTGCATCATGGCAGAAGGTAAGCTATTACACAGATTTTATCCCCTTGCAGGAAGGCGCGTATTACTCGACAAATTCATCACTCGACAATGTCGCATATCAATACAAGTACACCAGAGTTGAGCTCGGCAGCATGGGGCTGGTGCCCAATTCGGATCTCGACAATCTGGAAGACACTATAGGCATTCCCTTGCAGGACGTGAATCCTTATCAGAAGGATACGACATTCTGGAAATGGGTGGATTACGGCGGAAACGTCTGGATTCCCTTCGTCGGCAAGGTCTGGGTTCCCTTCTGGGTCTATGTCCCGGTTTATCAATCCTATGCGGAAGTGGTCATGACCCAGCCGGTCAAGGATATCCGCACCCACACCATCGCAGCGGACCATGCCATCAACATCAGGTTCAGCGGTTACGACTCGGCGCGGGTCGAGATCGTGTCGGACCAGGATGTGATTCTGCAGGGGAGCATCCTCAACAAAGACGGCGCAACCGTCATCACCACGAACGGTTCCATCGAACGCGTGGCCGACGCAACCGGCGTGGTCATCAATTCCCACGATGTGCGGCTGTTCGCAGGCACGGGCATTGGCACGCAGCAGCCCCTGCTTACCAGTCTGGGCGGAGGCGTAATTACGGCCTACACCCGCAGCGGCGACATTTCCATCCATGAGATTCTCGGGGACATGACGGTCAGAGCCGTCGAAATACCCTTCTTCGATCCCTTCGCTGATGCGGACGCTGTCCTGGAATTTTCTTCAGGCAGCGTCGACTCCGGCAATTTCAGCATCGAATTCGCCGCGGCCCACGGCCTGAGCACCGGCGACGTGGTTCAGTATTCCAGAGGCGGCGGGACAGCCATCGACGGTCTTGTCCATGGAACCGGCTACAGGGTGCTGGTGGTCAACACCACGACGGTCATGCTGGCCGAAATGACCACGGATGCGGCAGCGCTGACCGCAGCGGCCCAGGATATGACCCAGCAGGGCATCAGCGCGGTGCACGGGCTCGTCATCCAGCTGAACGGTTCCATGGCGACTGGTTCCGGCCACTCGCTGACCAGGGGCTCCGGCCTTGCCCAAAGTGCCACGGCCGACACCGTTACTTCAGGCGTCATCTCTTTTGCGACGGATCACGGCTTCCGCAACGGTCAGGCCGTTGTCTACAGCACCGGCGCCACGCCCATTCCCGGACTCATTATTGGCCGGACGTACTATGTCTCGGTGGTGGACACGCGCAGCATCCGGCTCAGCGGCGATCGCGACAGCATCATCTCCTACCTGCCGCAACTGGTGAACCTGAGCTCTACCGGTGCCACCGGCGTCGATCACTCCTTCGCCCCGACGAGCGGCGGCACCGTGGTCACTCTCAATCCGTTCATCCTGGCACCGCGCATGTCGCTGACTCCTGCCAGCGTGAACGATGTCCTCGATACCATCACTTTCGCCAACGCCCATAATCTCAACTCCGGGAACTTCGTCACCTATCGGCAGGGTTCCGACCCCATTGTCGGCCTGACCGACGGCGGGGGGTACTACGTCATCGTGACCAGCGAGACGACGCTGAAGCTGGCAGAAAGCGCGGCTGATGCGGAGTCGGAAATCTCGATCAACTTCACGGGCACCTCTACCGACTTCAGCCTGCTGGCCGAACGGCAGACCGTAAGCCAGTCCTTTGCCTTCCATCCCGTCGCGGCCATCGGAGCCTACACGTCGACGCTGTCTTTTTCGTCGGCGCACGGTTTCGTGCAGAATCAGGCCGTGGTCTATCGCGACACAAGCATTGCGTCAGGCGATCCCGTCGGCAACCTCACAAACGGGCACACCTATTACGTCGACGTCGTCAATGCCACTACCATCCATCTCATGGATGCCGCGGACGGCACCATCATCGCCATCGGCATCCCCGGAACGCTTGCCTCCGCCTATAAGCTCGAATCCACGCAAAACCTCGAAGCCATCCTGCCCGAGGCAGGGGTCAATGTGGTCTCCTTCGCGCCCAAGAACTCCCCTCAGGCCGCGCAAGGATGGCTGAAGCTCGGCGCCGGACATGATTTCGTCATCGGCGACCGGGTGATCTACGAGATAACCGGTACAGCCGCGTCCGTTTCCGGGCTTGTTTCGCGGGCGAGTTACTACGTTTACGACGTCAGCGCAGACTCGGTGCGTTTGTCCGCAAGCGCGGATGCGGACGGAATTCTGAACATCGACAAAAGCGGGCACACGGACACGATCGGTCATTCGCTGCGGCGCGTATCTGCCAACGACAATACGTTCAACCCGTACTCAGGGCTTTCAGCCATAGAGTTTCAGGATGTAGTCGAAACCATCGGCATGGCCGCTCAGACCAACGGCACGACGCTGAAACTGGGCGGGACGGCCGTGGTCGACGGTCTTGAGGTGATCTACCGTGCCGGCGCCAACGACGCCATCGGCGGCCTCGGGCAGGCAACGGATTTCGTCGTGGATGTCGTGGCGGACAAGACCATTCGCCTCAGCTATGAAGCGGGTGACAGCTACCTCAGCTATGACTTCTCGGCCACGGAAGCCAACTCGACGCATCTGCTGACCATCGGCAACGATACCGTCAAGATCGTCTCCCAGAACCAGAGCCGGTTCATCGTGTTCGATGACGCACATGACCTGATAGACAACGATAAACTCAAGTATTCCGTAAGCTCCGGCGGCACCGCCATAGGGGGACTCGTCAGCGGTCAGACATACCTCGTCTGGGTCCTTGACGCCAGAAGCATCGCCCTGGCCCTGGACGACAATGACCCCGAACCCAAACCGATTCAGCTCAACTTCTCCGCAGCCACGGGAACGCATACGTTCACTACTACCAACAGTACTGTCCTGGACGTCACCGTCGCAGGGCAGAACGAATACCTCTTCATCGCTGCCGACCGTAAGCTGGACGACGGCGAAAGCGCGACCTACGACAGTAACGGCTGGATCCCCATCACCGCCTTGCAAACGGTCTCCACATACTACGTGAATTATGTGGCCGAGAAGACAGTCAGTCTGAAGCACGGCAGCGGCGACAGCGCAGTCCGCCTCGATTTTTCGGAGGCCCTGGGGACCAACCACAGCCTGTCCGGCGTGTTCGTCGATCCCTTGGCGCAAAACAAGTATGTCGTGCTCAATGCCGCCCACGGCCTGACGGCCGGGAATCAGTACGAAGTTGTCTACACCGCAGCGGACACGGCCGTGGGCGGTCTGACCAGCGCAAATACCTACACGATGACCGTGATCGACTCGCGGACCGTGACCCTTTCCGTAGCGGGCGCACTCATCGAACTCGACTTCTCCTCGGCTACCGCAGCAGGCCACGCCCTGGTCGGCACAGGCGTAACCGCTTCCTTCAATCCGACAGTCCAGGACACCTTCATTGTCTTTGCCTCGGAACACGGTTTCAACACGGACGAAACGGTGACATACGCTCCGGGCGCCAATACGGCCATCGGCGGTTTGACCTCCGGATCGAGCTACTTCGTCATCGATAACGGCGACGACACCTTTTCCCTGAGCGACGTCGCAGGAGGACCGGCGATCGGTTTCAACTTCGGTACGTCCACTGGCGATGCTCACTACCTGTGCAGCACAGAGAATATCGCCTCCAATCATCAATACCGCGACGGACAGAAGGTCGTTTTCCACAGCATGAGCACTGCAGGCACCATCGACGCCGACGCAGGAGGTCTGATCGGGCTGGTCGCGGGCCATGTCTATACTGTCGATGTCCTTTCCGACGGCACCTTTCGACTGCTGGCCGATCCCGACAATCCTGATAGCGTCGTCGCGCTGGAAATCGACCTGGAAGGACTCCGCAGCGGCGCGAAATATGCGCTTTCCTCCCTGAACGAACTGATCGTGGAATCGGCCTCGTCCCGTTTCGTGGTGGGCGAGGCCGTCCGTTACGAGAGCGGCAGCGGCAGCGGGGTCGACAGCCTCACGGACGGTTCGGTCTACTACGTGCGCTCAATCAACGGCAACTCGGTCACGCTGTCCGCCACGATTTCGGGCGCGAATCTGACCGTCGACATGTTCACGACCATGTTCCAGGCCACGGCTGTTTCGGTTGACGCAATAGACGGTCTGGTCACGGACTTCCACCTCGTGTCCTTGAACGCGCTTGACCTCGGCGTCGAGCACGGTTTTGCCACCAGCGACAGCATCATCTACCATTCGGACACGCCGGATATCGGTCTGACCAACGGCGCGAGCTACACGGTGGTCAAGGTTAACGCGACGACCATTCGGTTGAAGGACGGTTTGGGGCATTTCGTGCAGCTGAACCCCGACACTTTCGGAGGCGGCGCGCACACCTTCGCCTACCAGGCAGAGACGAATTTCGCCGCATCTGCAATCAACGATCGCCCCAACGTCATCGAACTCGGCGTGCCCCATGGCCTGAGCCGCGGCGATCTCGTGATCTACCACAAAGGCGCGGATACGGCCTCCATCGGAGGTCTTGAAGACGCAGGCATCTACTACGCCGACATCGTCAGCGACACGGCCGTCAGGCTGGCGCTGAGTCTCAGGGACCTGACCGACGGTGTCTTCGTCGAGTTCGATACGTCCACTGTGAACACGACGGGGCACCGTCTCGGGGTCGTGGACACCAAAAACCTGAATACCGTGGCCGACGTCGTCAGTGGCGACACCATAAACTTGGGGTACGCCCACGGGTTCACCACCGGCCAGAGCATCATCTACGACAGCGGCAGCGGGGCGGCCATCGGCGGACTCGTCGACGGCCAGATCTACTACGTCATCGTCGTCACCCCGACGTCGTTCCAGCTTGCCGACAGCCTCGATGATATCCTGATCAACAATCCGGTGACGGAGCGCCTCGGCGACACCAATTCGGGCGTGCACGTCTTCACAGCGGCAGAGAGCGACAGCAGCGCCCTCGGCAACGTGACCCTCAAAGCCCAGGGTTCCATCCTGTCCTTTGACAATTCGTCGGTCATCCGCGGCGGCCTGGTCACCCTGGAGGCAGGCAAAACCCTTGGCGAGACGGGGAAGATGCTGCTTGTCGACACCGCCGCCTCTTCCAGCAGCGGTTTGACGGGCCTGGCCAACGGGGACATCTTTATCAAGGAGATCAGCGGCGACCTCAACCTGATCAGTCTTGAGTCCCAGATTGGCGATGTCACGTTGACGGTCGCCTCCGGGCATTTGCGCGATTCCAACCGCAGCGAGAGCACTGACGATCTGGCCGTGGAAGAGCTGCTCAGCCTGTGGGCGGACATGAATCTGACCGGGGCGGCGGCCCAGGCGGCGGCCAATCAGGCCGTGGATGCCTATCTGGCCATGCGCAACCAGGAATACGCCACCTATTGGACGTATCGTGAACGGCAGGATGATCCCTCGACCTATGACCCGAATTCGCGGTTCGAGTTCAGCGCGCAGGAACGCGCGGTCTACGAGGAATATTACTTAGGCCTCGGCCAGGAGCAGGGCAAATCCGGCGCTGAACTCGACGCCTTCGTTGCCGACGCCATAACGACCTTGGAAAACAAGCGCACCGACGAATACCACGAACTGCATGACCGCTACGGCGTCTTCGGCGATGCGCGGATCGCCGGGTGGCGCTACGACACCTCCATCGCCTATGAGCCTGATTTCGATGCCGCCACTGACATGGACGCCGCTGCCGACAGCATCGTCATCGGCACGCACATCTTCGCCACGGGTCAGGGCGTGATGTATCGCGTCGGAACAGGCGGCACGGCACTCACTGGCCTGAAGGACGGCACCATCTATTACGCGGTTGTCGTCGATTCAACGACCATACGGTTGGCGGCCACCCAGGAGGACGCCCTGGCGGCTACGCCCGTGATCATCGACATCGCCGCAGGTTCCGGCACGCACTTTTTCTCTGAAATCGAGGCCATCCGCGAGGGCGCGGCATGGTCGGAGTCCGAACTGAAATATTCCGTCGGCGCAGGCTGGATCAAGGCCACCGCCGACACAACGACGGCCGTGGAAGCCCCGAACATCATCGGCCACAACGTGACCATCAGCGCCGAAGCCGTCGGTGCGAAGATGCAGGAACTGATCATCGACCTTGGCGTCGGCATCACAAACCTGACCGAAACCCAGCAACTGACGCTGGCGGCGTCCGAGCGCAAGGACATGGTCATCATCAACGGCAATGACGACACCATCACCTTCGGGAGCGTGCATGGGCTTTTGAGCGGCGACACGGTCAACCTCGTCGACCGCTGGCAACTGTACAGCATCGGCGGAGTCGCGGACGGAGCCACCTACCATGCCGTCGTGATCGACGACTTCACCATCCAGTTGGCCACCTCCGCCGATGGGAGCGGCCTGGTCGACATCACCAGCCACGAGGTGCGCGTCACATCCGTCGAGGACGTGGACATCAAGGCTTCGGGCAAGGTCAAGGTGACGGCGGACACGTTCGTCTATCTCGGGTCGGAGCAGGATATGCGCATCGAACAGATCGTTGCGGGAGGACTGGTTCAGCTCAAGCTTGACGGTTCCATCCTCGACGGTCTCGATGAAACTCCGGGCGACCCGGAAGTCAGCAGCATCATCGCCGGCAACCTGCTTCTCGAAGCCGGTCGGGGTTCCATCGGCAGCAGCGGCGACGACTTCAACGTGACGATCCTGAGCGGCGGAACGTTCATAGGGCGGGCGGAGCATTCCATCTGGCTGACGTCCACTGCCGGCGATCTGGCCGTGGACGTAGTATTCGCGCGGGAGGACGTTACGCTCAGGACCCTGGACGGTTCCATTCTCGACGCCTACCAGACCGGCAACACGAACATCCTGGCGCACAGTCTGAACCTTATAAGCGCAGACTCCATCGGCAGCGCCGCCAATGCCCTCGACATCGACCTCGATCCCGAGGGCGCGGTCCATGCGCGGGCCATGGGCGACATCGCCCTGTCCGAAACGGCCGGCAACCTGAACGTCGATCTGGTCTTCTCCGAACAGGCCGATGTCTACCTCACGGCCGATTTCTCCATCCTCGGACGTCCAAGCGACATCCACGCCGACGTCATCGGCAACAGCATAGAACTGACCGCGCTGCGGGGGGCCATCGGCGCCGCCAACGGCGAAGACCTGAACATAAATTCCGCCTTTTCGGCACCCGGCACCCTGACCTCGACCAGCCAGTTCAACACCTACATCCATGAGACCGCTGGCGACTTGACGCTCTTTGCCGTCGGCAGCATCCTGGGCACGGCCTTCATCGACAGCTCCGGGTCCATCTGGAACGGCAACCCCGGCGGCAGCAACGTGACCTCCGGCATGACCCGGCTCTATGCCTCGGACAATATCGGCGCGGCGGACAACGCCCTTCAGACCCTTGTCGGCCACCTCGAAGGCCGGTCCACCAACGGCGAGGTCTACATCCACAACACCGGCCACCTCATCGTAGGCGGGGTCAGTGGCGAGAGCGAAGGCATCCTCGCCGTCGGCTCCGTGCGCATAACGGCCAGCAGTCCGGTGACCGTGACCGAAAATATCACGGCGGATAACATCACCATCGTCGCCACGGATGACGACATCGACGGCACCGTGGACACCAACGACGACATCATCGTGCAGAGCGGGGTGACCCTGTTTGCCACCGCCGGGGACATCTTGCTGTGCGCCGGAGACGACATCATTCTGCATGCCGGGGCGTCCCTCGTGGCCACCGGTACCATTACGCTCAATGTCGACCGCTGCGGGGACGCAGACGCCAGCGGCAGCGTCGTGGACCTCCAGGGCGCCATCGCCGGAACGGCTTTGTACATCAATGGCGGAAACGACGGCGATCTCGTGGTCCTACCGCACATTGTCCAGCCCCTTCCCACGTTCATCACCTTCGGATCGGGTGACGACACTGTTCTTCTGGGCAGCAACGCCACCCCGACGAGTAACACTGGTGGCGTGGCGGCGAGCATCGGCGACCTGCTGACCATCGATGGCGGCGACGGATTCGACACCCTGTGGCTCGACGACTCGGGCAACACGGCGGCGGCGAGCGCCACGCTGACGGATACGACCATCACCGGCCTGGGCATGGCCCAGGGCATCGTGTACGCGGGCCTGGAAGAACTCAGGGTGAACTTCGGCAACGGCGACAACACGATCAACATCCGGAGCGTTGCGGCGGGTTCGACCATGACCCTGGCTACGGGCGACGGGAACGACACCTTCAACGTCTCCTCCGACGCGCCGACGAACCTGGGCAACCTGGACGGCATACGTGGTGACCTGGTGCTGGCCGGCGGTGGGGGAATCAACACCCTGAACGTCAGCGACCGGGGCAACACCACCGGCCGCACTGGCGTGGCCATCACCGATCACGACATCACCGGCATGACCGGCGACGCAGGCGGTTCCGGGATCATCGGTTTCGACGGCAGCTTCAGCGGCGGCGTAAACGCTTATTTTGGTTCGGGAGCGGACAGCATCACCGTCGCAGGGGTCCTGCCCGGCAGGATCTTCGAGATCAGGGCCGGAGCGGGCGACGACACGGTCACGGCCGTCGATGCCGTTGCCGGTGAAGACGGGCTGCTGATCGTCTTCGGCGAAGGCGGCTCCGACACCATCGACGCTTCGGCCTGGAAGAGCGGCGCCATTCTCTTTGGTGACGGCGGCGCGGTCACGGCCCGGGGTTCGAAGACTCTGGAAAGACTGGTTTCCGTGGAGTCCACGGCGCCCTCCGGTGACGGAAACGACATTCTCATTGGCGGTTCCGGTGACGACATCCTTGTCGGCGGCGCCGGCGACGACCTGCTCAATGGCGGTGCGGGCAACGACGTCCTCATTGGCGATGCAGGCCGGGTGACCTTCAGAAACGGCGAGCTTTACGAGGCCGGGACACTGGGCCGTTACAGCTCGTTCGACGGAAACGACACCCTCATCGGAGGCGCCGGGAACGACTTCATGTTCGGCGGGGCGGGGTCCGACCTGTTTTACGGTAACCTGTCCGAAGACGTGATGATCGGCAAATACGGCAAGGTCACCCTGAGCGGCGGCAAGGCTGATGAAGTCATTGCCATGGGTGACCTTATCAGTCGGACCATGATCGACCTCTACAGCATCGGGGAAACCCATGGCGAGACCAGGGGCCGCACGGCCGGGCCGGGCGCGCCCCTCACCACGGAACCCGCGCCCGACGCGCTGGAGATCGAACAGGTGCGGTCCGAATCGAGCTACTCCCGCCGGGTGAGCCATCATGGCGGCCAGTCGGTTCCGGCAGCCCAGGCGCAGCCCGGAAATGACGCAGCCCCGGCGGACGGCCCGGTCCAGGAGCAAGGGGCTGCGGCAGAGGAAGCGGCCGGGCTGTGGCCCGCCGTTTTTGGCCCGCGGCAGTCCGGCGGCGAGCCTTCCGTGCTGGCGCTAGAGCCGGAGGAAGCGCTCTCTGCGGCCCGTGAAGACGCGCAGTCGACGGGCCTCCAAGGCGCCGTGGCCGGCCTGACCTGCCTGGGCGCGCTGTCGACCCGGGGCAGGGATGAAAAGCGTCGTCTGACCTCCGAAGAACTGGAGGGTTTCGCCAAGCCCAAGGGCCGGAGCTGGAGCTGGGACGGGGAAAGGCTGTGCGACGAGGAGAAGACGGATTCTTCCCCTGCGCGGCTGGTTACTATATCGGGATTCACCGTTGAAAAAAAACGTCAGGCTGCGGACGTATAGTCCGGCCTTTTTCATACGGAGCCTGCAACATACAAGGAGTGAACACGTGACTATGGAAGACAAGACGCCCCAGGAAAAGGCGGAAGACCAGGCGGGCCAGATCCGCTGGGACGGAAGCCGCATGCGTACCACGTACGCTAACGTCTGCAACGTATCGAGCACGCGCGAGGAAGTGGCGTTCATGTTCGGCGTCAACAAGAACTGGCACCCGTCGCAGAAGGATCTGGTCATCGAGCTTTCCGACCGCGTCATCATCAACCCTTACGCGGCCAAGCGTCTGGCCATTCTCCTGGCCAACACCATGAACGAGTACGAGAAGCGTTTCGGCGTGATCAATCTCGAAATCCCCGATGTCACGCCGCAATAGGACGGGACGCGGACCTTTGCATCAGGCCCGGCACGGCGGCGTGTCGGGCCTTCACGTGCCCGGTTTTCCCCTTGTTTTTTGACCAGATAGCTGGTTAACTGAGTACGTAAAAGGGATTTGGTCTTCTGCCTGCACCGGCGTCGCCTTTGCAGTTGATCAGGTTTCATCATTATGAGCAGCAACACTACCATACAGCACTCTGCGCCGACCGGCGCAAGCCCTGTCCTGTCATGGGCCGAGTTTTCGTCGGCCTCGAGCACCCGGGAGTATTGCCAGGGGTGGATCGGGCTGCAGAGCGGCATGATTCCAGGCGTGATCCAGGGGATTCTGGTCACCGAGGGTGAAGACGGGCAGTTCATCCCCGCTGCGGTGTGGCCGTACGGCGGTGCGGACCCGGTCCGGCTGGCCGAGGCTCTGGAGCGGGTCATCGACGACGGGCGCGGCCTGGTGCTGGAACTGGACGCTGCGGACCGGTATGCGATGGTCTACCCCGTCCGGGTGGACGACAGGCTGTTCGCCGTGGTGGCCCTGGAACTGTCGGCGGACAACGAGGCCGATCTGAACCGGGCCATGGAGCAGTTGCAGTGGGGTTCCGCGTGGCTGGAGCTGCTCCTGCGCCGCCGGGAGGCCGACGAGGACAAGGCTCGCCTGCTGCGCCTCGGGACGGCCGTGGACATGCTGGCCCTGACCCTGGACCGCCCATCCTGCCGTGAGGCGGCCATGACCTTTGTCACGGAGCTGGCGGCCGCCGCCCAATGCGAGCGGGTCAGCCTCGGCTTTGTGCACGGGGGGTCCGTCGTCCTCGAAGCGGTCTCGCACAGCGCCGAGGTCGACCTGAAGATGAACCTGACCCGGGCCATCGAACGGGTCATGGACGAGGCCCTGTTGCAGCGCCGCGAGATATCCTGGCCCACGGACGACACCACTGTCATTTGCCGCGAGCATGAGGCTCTCTCGCGTCAGCAGGCCATGGTTTCGGTCCTGACCCTGCCCCTGTACGGCCAGGATCGCTACTATGGTGCCTTGACCGTCGAGCGCGCTGCTGAACAGCCTTTCAACGAGCGCGACGCGGAATTCTTTCGGGCCGTGGCAGCCCTGGCCGGCCCCATCCTGGAGGCCAAGCGCCAGGCCGGCCGCTCCGTTCTCGTCCACGTCCGCGCCAGCCTGGCCGAGGCGGCCGGACGGCTGCTGGGCTCCCGCTACTATGGCCGCAAGCTGGCCCTGGCGGCGCTGGCCTGCGTGGCCCTGTTCCTTTTCTTTGCCCAGGGGGACTACCGCTTGCGGGCGGACATCGCCCTGGAAGGGGGCATCCGCCGGGCCGTGACCGTGCCCTTCGACGGATTCATCCATCAGGCCCAATTCCGGGCAGGCGATCTGGTGAACGAAGGAGACGAGCTCTGCCTCCTCGACGACCGGGACCTGCGCCTGGATAAAATGGTCACCGCCAGTCGCCTGCGGCAGCTGGAACAGCAGCTCCAGGAGGCTGTGTCCCTGCACGACCGCGCCCAGTCCAGCATCATCCGGGCGCAGCTTAACCAGGTCCAGGCCGAGCTGGACCTGGCTGACGCGCAGCTGGCCCGCACCCGTCTCACGGCACCGTTCCCCGGCCTCATCGTCAGCGGGGACCTGAGCCAGCGCCTCGGCAGCGCCGTGAAGCAAGGCGACGTGCTCTTCGAGGTCACGCCGCTGGACTCCTACCGGGTCATCCTCAAGGTCGACGAGCGGCGCATCGCCGACGTGCGGGTCGGACAGCAGGGCGAACTGGTCCTTTTCTCCCTGCCCGGCCAGGAGTTCGGGTTCACGGTCAGCAAGATCACGCCCGTCGCGAGGGCCGAGGAGGGGCGCAATCATTTCCGGGTCGAGGCGACGCTGGATAGCGTGGACGAAACCCTGCGCCCTGGCATGGAAGGGGTGGGGAAAGTTGCGGTGGACAGGCGCAAGTTGATCCAGATCTGGATCAGGGGCATGCGCGAATGGCTCACACTCTTCTTCTGGAAATGGCTGCCTTGAGGCGCCCAGGCCGGATTCGCGCATGAGCGCTTCGCTGCTCAGTCCGTCGTGGTACAGGGTCGCCCCTCTTAAGCCGCGCCTGCGCAGCCATGTGCGCATCGAGCGCCACGAGTACCGAGGTCAGGACTGGTACGTGATCCAGGATGGATTCACGGGCCGACATCACCGCTTTTCGCCGGAGGCCTACCAACTGGTGGGCATGATGGACGGACGCCGGACCATGGATCAGATCTGGCAGGCCGTCTGCACCCGCCTGGGCGATCATATGCCTACCCAGGACGAAGTCATCGAACTTTTGTCCCGCCTGTATCGCGCCGATCTGCTTCAGACCAGCGCCATCCTCGACTTTTCGGACTTGCATGAGCGTAGTCTTCAGGGCCGGCGCCACCGCCTGTTCGCGCGCCTAGCCTCGCCCCTGTCCTTGCGCTTCCCGCTCGTGGACCCAGACCGATTCCTGACCCGGACCATGTCGTTGGTCCGCCCGCTTCTCGGCTGGCAGGCTTTGGTGGCATGGGTGGCGTTGGTGGGCGCGGCCGCCGTCTTGGCCGTGTTGCACTGGGACGCACTGCAGGGCGATTTTTCCGATGCCCTCCTCGGCATGGAGAATCTGCTGCTCTTCAGCCTGATCTATCCCGTGCTGAAGATCCTGCACGAGTTCGGTCACGCCTACATGGTCAAGAAGGAAGGAGGGGAAGTGCATGAGATGGGGGTCATGCTGCTGGTCTTCATGCCCCTGCCCTACGTGGACGCGTCCTCGTCGACATCCTTCCGGGACAAACGTCAGCGCATGCTCGTCGGGGGCGCGGGCATCATGGTGGAGCTCTTCGTGGCCGCCGTCATGCTTTTGGTCTGGCTGAATGTCGAGCCGGGAGCTGTGCGTGCCTTGGCCTACAAGACCCTGCTCGTGGCCGGGGTGTCGACGATACTCTTCAACGGCAACCCGCTGCTGCGCTTCGACGCCTATTACATCCTTTCGGACTGGCTGGAGATTCCCAACCTTGCGCAACGCGGCGTCGGCTATCTGGGCTACCTTTTCAAGCGTTATCTGCTGGGCGTCGAAAGCGCCGAATCACCGGCTCGTAGTCGTGGCGAGGCCAGATGGCTGTTCTTTTACGCCGTTGCAGCCTTTTGCTACCGCATCTTCATTTCCGTGCAGATCGTTATCTTCGTCGCCGGGCAGTTTTTTTTCGTCGGCATTATTCTGGCCATGTGGGCTGTTTTCATGATGCTCGTGATGCCCCTGTGGCGCGTAGCTCGTTTTCTCGTCAAGGATGTCCATATGCAACGCAAACGCATGCGCGTCATGATGACGGTGGTCCTTCCCCTCGCCTTGCTGGCGGGTGGGCTGGCGGCGGTCCCGGTGCCGCTGTACACCAACGCCGAAGGAGTGATCTGGGTCTCGGAGGAATCCCGGGTTTTCGCATCGGCCAGCGGGATGGTGGAGGCCGTGGTCACGCCGGGTGGGGCTGTCGTCGAACCCGGCGATCCCCTGATCCGCAGTGCAGACCCGCTGCTGGAGACCCAGGTCCGGCTTCTCCTGGCCCGCCAGGAGGAATTCCAGGCCCGTCGCCAGTTGAGCATGAACCGGGCGCGCGCCGAGACGGTCTTGCTTGACGAGGAATTACGCAGCATCGAGACAGAGCTTAATCGCGCCCTTGAGCGTCAAGCGGCCTTGCTTACCCGCAGCCCCGCGGCAGGGACCTTCGTGCTTCAGGACGAGGCGGACCTTCCGGGCCGTTTTCTGCGGCGCGGCGAACCCGTGGGATACATCGTCGACCCGCTGCGCATGCGGATCCGGACCGTGGTCACCCAGGCCGACGTCGAGCTTGTGCGTTCGGATGTCCGCAGCGTGGAGGTGCGGCTGGCCGAGGATATCGGTCAGGCGTTGCCAGCGCGGGTGTCCCGCGAGGTGCCTGCCGCCAGTCTGGTGCTGCCGAGCCTGGCCTTCAGCCTCGATGGCGGCGGCAAGTTCGCTCTGGACCCCCGGGAGAAGGAGGCCCCCCACGTGCTTGAGCGCCTCTTCCAGTTCGACCTAGTGCTGGGTGCACCCATTGCGGGCAACGTGGAAGAGCGCGTCTTCGTCCGTTTCGAACACAGCCCCGAACCCCTGGCCCAGCGTGCATACCGGGCGCTACGCCGTCTGCTGCTGACCCGCATCGCAGTCTGATGTGACGATTTATGAGACGTGAATTTCATCTGAATCACCCTCCTGCCACCCGGGAAGTCCGGGCCGAGAGGCCCGACCGGGTAGAAACCTGGCTCGAACGTCAGGTGCACCGACTGCACGGACGCGTCAGGGCCCTGCGCGGAAAGGGCGGGTGGCTGCGGCGGGAGACGGCGGCCGTGAATGAGGCAGGACTGCGTCTGGCCGGATTGAGCGACCAGGAGCTGGCCGACGAGATCCGCCCGCTTCGTGAGCGTCTGCTGACCGACGGCTTTCTCCCGGCACACGTGGCGGACAGCTTCGCCCTCGTCCGGGAAGTCTCGACGCGCATCCTGGGACTGCGCCACCACGACAGCCAAGTCATGGGCGGCCTGGTCATGCTACGCGGCATGGTGGCGGAGATGGAGACCGGCGAGGGCAAGACCCTGACGGCCACCCTCACGGCAGCCACGGCGGCCCTGGCAGGGCTGCCGGTGCACATCATCAGCGTCAACGACTACCTGACGAGCCGCGACGCTGAAAACACCGCGCCCCTGTATCGGGCCCTGGGTCTGAGCGCCGGGTGCGTGGTGCACGGGCAGGCACCGCAGCAGCGCCGGCAGGCCTACGGGTGCGACATCACCTATGCCACCAACAAGGAGCTGGTCTTTGACTACCTGCGCGACCGCCTGACCCTGGCCAACCGGCCGGACCCGATCATGATCCAGGCCGAAAGCCTGCAGGGTCGTGGCTCGCGCGCCGGGCGGCTGCTCATGCGCGGCCTGCATTTTGCCATCGTGGACGAGGCTGACAGCGTGCTCATCGACGAGGCCCGGACCCCGCTCATTATCTCCGGTTCCTCTGGCGTGAAGGAGGAACGGGAGTTTCTGGAGCAGGCCCTGGATCTGGCGGGCGATTTCGTCCGGGACAGGGATTTCGAGCTGGACGAGGCCCGGCGGCAGATTCTGCTGACCTTGGCTGGCCGGAGCCGCATCGAAGACGCGGCGCGGCGGCTGGGTGTGCTGTGGAGTGGACTCGTGAGGCGAGAGGGCGCGGTGCACCAGGCCCTGACGGCCCTGCACCTGTTCCGTCGCGACGAGCAGTACCTGGTCCGTGATGGAAAAGTGCAGATTATCGACGAATTTACGGGGCGCATCATGCCCGATCGCTCCTGGGAGCAGGGACTGCACCAACTCATCGAGCTCAAGGAACGGTGCGAGCTGACTCAGCGCCGGGAACCTCTGGCCAAGATCAGCTATCAGCGTTTCTTCCGGCGCTACCTGCGGCTCGCGGGCATGACCGGCACGGCGCGGGAAGTAGCGAACGAGCTGTGGGGCGTTTACGGGTTGACCACACTGCGCATGCCCACTCACCGGCCGGTGATCCGGCGTAGGCTGGAGGAGAGGATTTTCCCCACCCGGCAGGACAAATGGCGGGCCGTGGTGGAGCGGATCGGCGAACTGCACCGGCAGGGCCGGGCGGTGCTCGTCGGCACGCGCACCGTGGCGGCCTCCGAAGAGCTCGCCGCCTGTGTTCGGGACGCCGGGTTGCCACACCAGGTCCTGAGCGCCAAGCAGGACGCGGAGGAAGCCGGGATAATCGGCCAAGCGGGTCAGCCGGGAAGCGTGACCATCGCCACGAACATGGCTGGCAGGGGCACGGACATCATACTCGCGCCCGAGGTGCGCGCGGCGGGCGGCCTGCATGTCATCATCACGGAATACCACGAGGCCGCGCGCATCGATCGCCAGCTGGCCGGACGCTGCGGGCGGCAGGGCGACCCCGGGAGCTATGAGGGCATCCTGTCCCTGGAGGATTTCCTGTTCCAGGGCAAATGGGGCGATCCGGCTTTCCGCCTGGCCACGTTCGTCGTGGCCCGGGCGAGGACGCCCCAGTTCGCCGCGCGCGGGCTGCTGCGGCGGATGCAGCGCAGCGTCGAGCGCCACCACGCCCGGGTGCGCCGGAACCTGTTCCGGCAGGACCAGGCGCAGGGCAGCCTTATGTCCTTTGCCGGGCGGTCCGAGTAGCCAAAATTTCATTCCCTCGTGAGGGGTTTTCAGCCCCGGAGTTTACGCGGGACACACGCATTGAGGAGAACAAGAGATGAAACGCGTATTTTTTCTTGCACTGTTGTGCTTGCTGGCTGCCTCGGCCCGGGCCGGGGAACTGCCACCCTTCGAAGGGCTCATCGAGCCGCGCGAGACCGTCAATTTCGGCAGTCAGGTGCCGGGCATCCTGGAGAAGGTCATGGTCGAACGGGGAGACAAGGTCGAGATCGGGCAGGTCCTGGCCCGGCTGAAATCCGGGGTAGAGGCTGCGGCTCTGCGCACGGCCGAGGCCAAGGTGGATTTTGGGCAGCGCAAGTCACAGCGCAACGAGGAACTGACCAGAAAGAAGCTCATTTCGGTGCATGAAAAAGACGAGATCGAGACTGAGCTGCAGCTGGCCCGGCTGATGGTGGCCGAGGCCAAGGAGCAGCTCGAGATGCGGGTCATTCGCAGTACCATCAAGGGCGTCGTGGTCAAGCGCACGGGCGCGCCTGGCGGCTATGTCGGCGAGGAACCCTTCCTGATCGTTGCTCAGATCGACCCCCTGAGCGTTGAATTGGTCATCCCGGTCCAGTATATCGGGTTCATCAAGGAAGGGGACACGGCTAAGGTTCTGCCGGACGAACCGGTGGGAGGCGAGTACACGGCCAAGGTCGTCGTCGTGGACAAGGTCATCGACGCCGCCAGTGGCACTTTCGGAGTTCGTCTGGAATTTCCCAACCCCCAGCTCAAGCTGCCGGCGGGCATAAAGTGCCGGGTAGTCTTCTGATCGCGGGCAGAGCGCATCGACTCGGGCAATTGGTGATGATCTGTTCCCGATTTCAGGGAATGAGCGGAGTGCGGAACCTTGGTGGACGATGGGGCCAGGCTTTGAGGGCGAGTTGGAGCCAGGAAGGCGAACAGTCCCGGATTATTTTCCGGGAAGCATATTTTTCTTCCGCTCCGGCGTGTAAAACCACCACGGCCTGGGCTCGTCTCCGTCCATGAACCTGGTCACGGACACGAAAACATCCAGCACGCAGGGGTCCTGCCGCGCTCCGGTCAGTTGACAGAGGCGATCGTAGAGGGTTTGCGGGTTCTGGCCGACGAGCTGGTCCGGGCGCTCGAAGCCGAGCAATCGCAGGTCCCGGGCCATGGCCGGGCCGATGTTGGGCAGGTCGGTCAGATCCCGGAGCTTGTCGCGCCGGACTTTGGCTGGGTTCATGAGCAGAGCCTCACACGATGCGCCGTGCGATTTCATGGTGATTGACGAGAATCCTGCTGACGTATTCCACGGTTTCGGCGAAGTTGGGCAGGCGTCCGTAGGCCGTGTACACCCCGTCCTTGGCGTCGGTGTTGCCAAGCCCCGCGTTGTATCCGGCCGTTGCCGCCAGGATGTTGCCGCCGCGGGCGCGCATGTTTTCGGCCATCATCTTGACCATGGCGTTTATGGCATGCGGGTACAGGACGCGCTGGTCGAACTTCTCGAAAAAGGCCGCGTCCTGGGGCGAGAAAATGGAGCGATCCTTGAAATTCTCGCTGAAATAGAGGCGGCAATTGTCCCGCGCCGAGGTGTACCGGGCTTGCAGCAGGTCCATGCGGTCCAGGGCCAGGGCGTAGGTACCGGCGGCGGCCAGGGGCGTGCCCGCCGCCTGGGCGTTGAGCACGGTGCGCAGCACCTTGGCCGGGCTGCCAAACAGGTCCGGCTGCTCCCGGCGCAGGGTGCGCATCTGTTCGCGGTATGTCGCTGCCTGTTTGAACTCCGGCTCCAGGTCATCGCGCCGGGCAAAACCGGCGGGTTGTCCATGCTCGTCGGCGCAGACCATCCCGTAGCCCCGGGCCGTGGGGGCGATGAACTGGCAGGGGCCCACGGCCAGGGCCGAGGAGACGGCGAATTCGTAAAAAAAGGATTCGGCCATCATCTGCCCCATGATCCAGCAGGGATCCACCGGATAGATGGCCGCATGGCGCAGCACGCCCTGCACCACGTGGGTGCAGATCTCGGGGATGCGCGAGTGCAGGTCGATCTCGGAGAGGGGTTTTTTCCAGACTGGCAGGTTGCCCTTGGGGTAGCTCTCGATGACAAAGGTCAGGGTCGCCTGGGCCATGGAATGCGCGAAGCCGGGGGCTCCAACGCGCTCAAGCACCCGCGCGGGGTCCTTGGTCTGGATGATCCTGACTTCGGAAATCTCGGACAGGGGCGGGGCTTTCGCCAGGGCGTCGCCACAAAACAGGGGGAGCAGCAGGGGAGCCAGCGCTGCTTTCAGGAGCGAACGTCTTTGGGTGTTCATGAAATCTCAGAATTTGTTGAGCGCGGCGCGGGCCACGACTTTTTGAAAATATTCGAATTCGCCGCGCTCCTGGGCTTCGCGGATCGCTCTTTGGGCCTGCCTGGCGAGAATGCTCATGGCATCAGCAAGAGCCGCTCCACAACATGACGGAAGCTTTCTTCGGAAATGAACCCGAGGTGGTCGAGAATCTTCTCTCCGGCGCGGTTGTAGATCAGGGTGCGGGGAATGGATTTGATGGAGAGCATCGAACCAATGGATTCGTCATCAAGGAGAATAGGGAAATTGACCTTGTTCAGCTTCACGAAGTTTTCAACCGGACGCAGGCTGTAGTCAAGCGAAATGCCTACGATGGTTAGTTCGTCTTCCGAAAATTCCCGGCGCAGGTTCATCAGGCCCGGAAATTCCTTGATGCAGGGCGCACACCAGGTCGCCCAGAAATTGACGATCAGGACCTTGCCCTTGCTCGACTCGACGATGTTCTTGAAGTCCTGGACGCCCGCCTTGTGAATGTCCTGGGACATGGCGGTCGAAGGCAGGAGCAGGAGCAGGAGCAGGGGAAGCGTCTTCAAAAAGTTCATGAATGATCCTCTTTAAGGTTTCATATTCTCAATCTGCTAGCTGTTTGCCACTTGCCAGTCAATGTGGCGGCAGCAGGGCCGGGGCATTGCAATTTGCATGCTTTTCGCCCATTCCTCTGGCAGCACCACAGGAGGAATGGAAAAATGACGGAATTCATCAAGAAAAAAGTGGAGATCGAGGACGAAAACGCATCCATGACTTTTCGTCCCGGGCAGTTCAAGCGTGAAACTTTTTCGCTGCAAAACAAGAACATTTACCTGCTCGGCATGCGGGCCAGCGGCAAGACCACCGTTGGTAAGGCCTTGGCCGAAGCCCTGGGCTGCCCCTTTGTCGACACCGACGCCATGGTCGTCGCCAAGGCCGGACAGAACATAGACGCCATCGTGGCCGCCGAGGGCTGGGACGGGTTCCGCAGCCTGGAGGAAAAGGCCCTGGCCACGGCGTCCGAACTTCCGGGCAAGGTCGTCTCCACTGGCGGCGGCATCGTTCTCTCCCTGGCCAATCGCGACCTCATGTACCGTACCGGAGTCAGCTTCTACCTGGCGGCCGACGCGGCCCTGCTCATCTCCCGGATGCTTTGCGACCCGAACGCCGCCCAGCGCCCGGCCCTGACCCCGCTTGCCCTGCACGACGAGGTTGCGGCGGTCATGAGCGAACGCGAAGCCCTTTACATGGCCGGGATGGATCACATGCTTCAGGCACACCGCAGCGTGGAGGAACTGGTTGAAGACGTGCTCGTGGCCCTGGGGCTCAAAGAGTGGGACTATTCTGAACAAGAGCGGGTTCTGGACCGGTACTAGATCCGGGCCACCGCCAGAAATACAACGTGCAGACTGGCCGCCAGCGTCACGAAAACCTGGCGTGCGCGCTCCCGGGTCAGGCCGGGGAAGCTGTAGCCGAGGTGTCCGTGGGGGCAGCGAGGCAGGCAATCTCCGCACAGGGAGCAGGTCAGGCCGGGTCGCCCTTTTTCCAGGTCCGCGCACGTCAGTGCGTTGTAACGGCACGCCTTGGCGCAGACCCCGCAGCGCGTGCAGCCACTGTCGATGCGCACGCGCCAGGGCAGCACCTTCCCGATCAGGTTGTTGACCAGACCGATGGGGCAGTAGGCCGTGCAATGGACCATGGTTCCGCTCCTGCGCGAGACAAGGGCCATGACCAGCACCCCGATGATCCCGAAGGCGGCGGCTAGTCCCAGGGCCCAGGTCCAGGGGACGCCCAGCAGACGCAGGGCCAGAGGGATGAGCAGCGTGGCCGCGAGCAGTCCAACCCGCAGAGTCGGCGCCCAGGCGGGCAGGGGAGCGGGCCGTGTCGGCGCCAGGCGGGCCAGGCGGTCGTCCCAGGCCCCTATGTAGCACAGGTAGCTGCACCACGCCGGTCCGGTCAGCACAAGGGACACGCCGAGCAGGATGGGCATGAAGAAGCCTTCGCCCCTGAAGAGCGGCCCGGCCAGAATCAGGGCCGGGACAGGCAGGTGCAATTTCCCGGTCATCAGAAAAATGCTCCACCCGGCCAGACCCAGCAGAAGCTGGGCGAAGAACACGGCCGAAAAGAGGGTCCAGATTCGGCCACGCACCTTGCCCCTGCTGTCGGTCAGCAGCCACCCGCTGACCATGGCCCCGTAGATGGCAAAAAGACATATCCAGAAAAATTCCGAACCGGGAAAGAAACGCTCTCCCAGAAGCAGGGGAAATGGCGTCTTGTCCACGACCGGCACCAGCACTGCGCCCACGAGCAGGGCGGTGGCGGTTCTGACCAGATCCGCGTCCGTCAGGGGCCCGAAGAGTTTTTTTCCGGTCCGTCCGAGCATAAGCAGCGCGGCGCCCAGATGGGCGAGGCAGACCGCGCCCAGGATCAGCGCCAGGCGCGCCCAGGGCAGGCCGAGATTGATCCGCCACGTCGCCAGTTCCATCCCGTGACCGGCCCACAGCAGTGCGCCCCCCAGAGCGGCCAGGACCAGGAGCGGCCTGGGCAAGAGGCGCGGAAAGAATGCGGCCGCAGCCGGGAGAAGGGCCGGGGCGGCGTCCCAGAGGGTGCCAAAACGCAGGAAATGCGCCGCCGTGGTCAGGCTGCACAGCACGATGAGGATGCGCAGGAGCACGGTCATGGCCGCACCAGAGCATCGAACTTTTCCCGGCCCATGCTCTCGACGAGCTCTCCCAAACGCAGGCCGGGCCGGTGGTGCTTCATGTACACATCAAGAACCTTGCCCAAAACATGAAGTGAGTCCTGCAGGCTGAAAAAACCAAGCTCATGTGCCAGACGCGGGTGGCGTCCGAGTTTGCCGCCAAGAAGCACCCGGTATCCGGTCTCGTCCACACGCAGGGCCTTTTCGGGGCAGACCCTTGCGCAGGCCGCGCACCCCAGACAGCGCGAGGAGTCCAGATGGATGCTGTCTTTCAGATTCAGGGCCTTCTCCGCACAGACCGCGACACAGTGGCCGCAATCCGAACACCGCGCGGGTTCAATGCCGATGCGGGCGCAGGCGATGAGCCCGAAATCGGCGATATGCGGCTGGGAGCAGCCGTTGGGGCAGGAGGCCACGGCTACCCTGAACTGATGGTGATGACGGATGGGGCGGTTCATGCCGGCCAGAAACCGGGGCCAACCCGAACCGGCGAGCACGGCTTCGAGCTCGGCGCTCAGGTCCTGGCCGAGAACCGCGTGCTGGCACCGTGTCGCACCGCGGCAGACTTTGACGGTATGTGCGGGGAGTTGGTCTGTCATAAGCAACCCTGTGCCACAAAACGCGACGGGAATCCTTGACTTGCGTCAAAAATTCCCGTCGTGCGACATCGCAGCGATTTTTAAGGCAAATGAACGCTGTTCGTTACGCGATCTTGATGGTAAAGGGAATGACGTGCAGGCTTCGGGACACCTCCCGGGTCGAGCTCAGGGCCCAGGTGGCAGGCACCGCACTGACTTGTCCGGCCAGGGTCTGGGCCAGCTTGCCCACCGCCAGAAGCGGATGGCGCGTGAAAACCTGCGGGAGGCCGTAGGTCAGATTGCAGGCCAGGCACATGCCAGGACGCTGCATGAGGTGGAAGGCGAAGCGAAGCTCCTCGGGCCCCTGGCCTTCGAATCTGAGCCGGATGTCGTAAGCCCCTTCCTCCGCATCGCCGAACATGGCTTCGAAGAAGGCATCGGTGATGGTTGGGGGAAAAATTTCGTCCAGGCTGGCCGGATTGAAAATCTGCTCGGCGTTGGTCATGATAGGCTCCTTGCATCCGACTTGTTCGCGGTGTTTTTTTCACGGCCGCTGATTTCGGTCAAGAGCGGATATGCCCCGCAATCCGAGCCAAGCACGATCTTTTCAAACCGCCTCCGGGAGTCGCTTATGCAAAAACGAATGGAAGATATTGAAATAAAGTATATATATTTGCAAAAAACGGTTGATGATCTGAACGGGGTTGTCATAGAACAACAAAAGGAAATTCGGGAACTAAAGGCCCTGCTGATGCTTCTGGGCAAGAAACTCCAGGACGTTTCAGCCCTGCAGCCTTTCGATCCCGATGAAAAACCACCTCACTACTGATTGGCCGGAGTTTTCACGTGGACACCGCTTATTCACATCACGAGCCTCCCAGGCCTGCGGGTAAAAACGTTCCCGCCGAGCGATCCATGCGTGCTATTTTGCAGCAGATTGAAGCGCTCCCCTCTCTTCCCGCTGTAGCCAACACCATCCTCGGTCACGTCCTGAATCAGGATTTCGACCACGCAAAGCTGGCCCGAGTCATCGAGACCGACCCGGCCTTGAGCCTCAAAGTCCTCGAACACGCCAACAGCGCGACCTACATCACCAGGGGGCAGGTGATTCAAGTGGAGCAGGGGCTGAACCGCCTTGGCAGCAAGGTGGTGCAGACCCTCATGCTGTCCATGCTCATCAAGGATTCGCTGATAAGGGGCGACAAAAAGGCCGAGGCGGTGCAGACCGCCCACTGGAAGCACAGCCTGGCCACGGCGGTCTTTGCATCCCTCATTGCGGCGAAGACCTATCCCGCCCTGTCCGGTGAGGCCTTCGGCGCGGGCATCATGCACGATATCGGCAGCCTTCTCCTGCAGTCGCATCACCAGGAGCTCTATGTTCAGGTTACGGAGCGCATGGAGGAATTGTACGAGCCAGTTCTGGAGGCTGAACAGGAAATCTTCAAGACCGACCACACCGCAGTGGGCCGCTTGATCGCCGAGAAGTGGAAGCTTCCCCCGGCCCTGACCGACGCCATCTGGCTGCACCACCATACGGCCACGTCTCTTGAAGCTTTCAAGGAAAATTCACGCCTTGTGGCCATCGTGGCCCTGGCCAACATCCTGGCGCACGCCACCCTCATGGATTCGCCACGGGTCATGGCCCGGGAGAAGCAACGGCAGATGGGCCTGCAGGAAGTGCTGGGCCTTGGCGAAAAGGACTTGCAGACGATCCTGACCGCCTTTGCACCGGCCTTCGCCGAACGGGCCGAACCCTTTGACCTGGACGGCGATCAGGTCACCCTTTTTCTTTCGTCCCTGCAAAAGGCCAATCAGCAGCTCATGCGCATGGGGCTCGATCTTGAGCAGGCCAACGGACGCCTGGAGGACGCCAACCGCTTCACGAGCATGGGCTCCCTGGTCGGCCTGAAGATGAGCAAGGCCAGGACTGCGGAGGATATTTTTGAATCCTCGGCACTCTGCATGCACGAGAGCATCGGGGTACGCGGTGGGTTCGCATACTGGATCGTGCCGTCTGAGCGTATTCTGCAAGGCCTGGTCTGGAACGGCAACGGCAACCGGCGCATGGTTTTCTACCCCCTGGACGACGACGGGCTGCCCGTTCTGGAGGGCGGGGCCACCTTGCCGGACAGCCTGAGAACCATCGTGCTGACGCACCTCGATCGCCATGAGGGCGCTTCGCTGATGGACCGGGAACTGCGCCTCAAACAGTTTTTCGTGATGCGCGGCTATTGCCTTTTTCCCCTGGTCGGCAATGATTTCACCGGGGAAATCTGCGTCATGCGTTCAAATGACCGGCCGCCCAAGATGACGCCTCAGGAGTACATGGGCTATTCCCAGGTCTCTTGCGTGGCTTCGGCCTCGCTAGACAGGGTCCGCCTCTTCGACAACCTGCAGATTCGCGCCGACGAATTGTCTCTGGCCCTGTGGAAGAATCAGCAGATCAACCTGCAGCTCCTGCAGACCGAGCGTCTGGCGGCGGTGGGGCAACTTGCGGCCGGCGCGGCCCATGAGATCAACAACCCCCTGGCCATCATCTCCGCCCGCACCCAGCTGCTGGAAAACCGTGAGAACGACGAGAAGAAACGCCGCGACCTGCACCAGATCTCGGAACAGATCGAGCGCATCTCCGCCATCCTGCAGAGCCTCATGGGTTTCGCCCGGCCCAATGCGCCACAGGTCATCAAGCTCGATGTCAATTCCCTGCTGCTGAAGATCATCGGCCTCGTTGAATCCATCTTCCAGACACACCGCATCCCCATCGTCAAGAATCTGTCTGCGGAAATCCCGCTCATCCTGGCCGACGCCAACCAGTTGGAACAGGTCTTTCTCAACCTGGTCATCAACGCCCAGCACGCCATGGAAAACGAGGGCGGGGTGCTGACCGTGAGCTCCGCATTTTTGCCCGACGGCAAACGCATCAGCATTTCAGTCAAAGACACCGGTACCGGCATCGCACCGGAAAATCTCACGCGCATCTTCGACCCCTTCTTTTCCACCAAGTCCGAAGGCAAGGGCACGGGACTGGGGCTGTCCACGGCCTACGGCATCGTCACCAACCATTACGGTGAGATCAAGGTTGTCAGTGCGCCGGGCAATGGCACGGAGATGATTGTCATCCTGCCCGTGTCCACCCCCGTGACCCTTCCCGAAAAGCCCGCTGTGATTACGGCCACGAAATGCGCCATGCCTACGGCCAGTCGGGGCCACCGCATCCTGGTCGTCGACGACGAGCAGCACATTCGCGACATTCTGTCCGAGACCCTGCGCGACGCTGGCTATACCGTCGAGACGGCCCCCAATGGGGAGGAGGGCGTGCTCAAGCTGCGTTCCGGATCATTCGATCTGGTTCTGCTCGACATCCGCATGCCCATCCATTCGGGCCTTGACGTGCTGAAGCTGCTGCGCCGCAACGGCGGCGGCCCACCCGTGGTGATCATCACGGGTCTGGCCTCCTCGGAGGAAATGGAAGAGGCCTTGCGTCTGGGCGCGGCCAAGTGTATACGCAAGCCCTTCCATTTGAAGACCCTGCTGTCCGACATTTCCGGTATTTTATGCCTGGACCATCCCGCAACCAACTAACCACCAGCTTCCATGCAGCACTCTCAGGCACCATCAACCGTCAGGCCCCGCCACACCCGCATTCTGGCCTTGGCCAGTGGCAAGGGGGGGACGGGCAAAACCACGGTGGCCGTCAACCTGGCCCTGGCGCTCAACCGCGCCGGATACAAGGTTTGCCTGCTCGACGCGGATTTTGGACTGTCCAACGCCGAGGTGCACCTCGGGCTACCTACGCCGCTGAACACGCTGGAGAATGTTCTTTTTGACTCCATGCCGCTGGAAGAATGCCTGGTCCCCGTGCGTCCCGGGTTCGACCTGCTCTCCGGCAGCAATGGCGTGGCGCGCATGGCCGAGCTGGATGTGGCCGCCCGCAAACGGCTGATCTCGGAATTCAGCGCCCTTTCCGGCTACGACTTTCTCATCCTCGACAACTCGCCCGGCATTTCCGCGCAGGTTGTCTCCCTGTGCCTGGCCACGCGCGAGATCATTCTGGTCGTCAATCCGGAGGCCAGCGCCCTGGTCGACGCCTACGCGCTGATCAAGGTCCTGAAGGAAAACGGGCTTTGGTGGCCGCCCCTGGTACTGGTCAACCGCAGCGAGTCCGGGGCGCAGGCCCGCCAGGTCTTCACCCGCTTTCAGGAGACGGTGCAGCAGTTTCTGGGCCTTAAGCCCCTTTTTCTGGGTGCCATTCCCCTGGACGACGCGGCGCGCAAGATGTCGGCCATGGGAAAGCCCTTCGTGACCCTGCGCGACGATCTGCCCGCGAGCCAGGCCATCATGTCCATCGCCAAGATCCTGGCCGAGCGTCTGAACAAGGACTGGGCCAGGAACAAGCCCTCTGATTTTTTCGAAAACGTGGTGGTGCGCATGAAGCAGCGCCCTGACTTCGGTCTTGGCCGGATCGCCGTCAACTCCAGCGCCCCCACCGATGACGCGACCCAGACCGACGTGTACATGGAACTGGTGGCGGTTCTGGACAAGGCTTCAAGCCTCTGCGAAAAGCTGCTCGAAAATCCGGCTTACGCCTTTGTGCGGGACCGCTTCGGCCTGGTGCGCCTGGCCGTGGACAATTTCCTGCATCCCCTCGATCGCCTGCGCAAGCCTCGCGGGACGCTAAGGCCCCGCATCCTGGTGCTCAGCAATCACGAACAGATGCGGACCATGCTCAAAGAGATCGTGGGCGAGGTGGGTTACGAGGGAGAGGCCTTTGCCCCTGGGCGCGGGGATTTCCTCAAATTCCGGGACACCTGCAATCTGATTCTGGTGTCCTGTGATCGGCCCGAAGCCCTGATCCGCTCCTGCCTGCTGCAGATTCCTGAAGTGCCGCTTGTTCTTCTGACCGGGTTCGGCAGCTCCTCACTGGAAGCGGAGTTCCGCCACCGCACCGTGGCGGTGGTGCCAAGACCCTTTCACGTCAACGAGTTGCGCGTCATCCTGCAGTCCGCGCTTCGCTAGATGCCTATTTACAATCAAATGGCGCTGGCATAAGCAAATTTCCTTTCTTTCCCATTCTTTGGGAGCACTCATCATCCTGTGAAATCCGGCCGCGCGGATTTTGCAGCACTCGGGAATGCATATGCGTAGAGACATCGAACATGTGGGTTGGGGAAAACTGACCTATGAAATCAGGGCGATAGTGGCCGTGGCTCAGGATCTTCGCAACCTGGGCCTTGAAATTATCTGGGAGAACATCGGCGATCCCATCGAGAAGGGTGAGCAGGTGCCCGGCTGGATCAAGGAGATCATCGCCGGGTTGGTCATGGACAACAAATCCTACGGCTATTGCGCCACGCAAGGGGTGCTTGAGACCCGCGAGTTCGTGGCCCAGCTGGTCAATCAGCGTGGCAGCTATCAGGTCACGGCCGACGACATCATATTCTTCAATGGCCTGGGCGACGCCGTGGCCAAGATTTTCGGCTTCCTGAAGCGCGAAGCCCGCGTCATCGGGCCCTCTCCGGCCTATTCCACCCATTCCTCGGCCGAGGCGGCGCATTCGGGATACGAGCACCTGACCTACGAGCTCGACCCGAACAACGGCTGGATGCCGGACTTGGTCGATCTTGAGAACAAGGTCCGCTACAATGACTCCATTGCCGGCATCCTGTTCATCAACCCCGACAATCCGACGGGCGCGGTCTATCCGTGCGAACTGATCGAAAAGATCGTGGACATCGCCCGGCGCTACAATATTTTTGTCCTGGCCGACGAGATCTACGCCAACATCGTCTACAGCGGCCACCCGACCTGCAGCCTGTCCGAGGTCATCGGCGAGGTTCCGGGCATGGCTCTGCGTGGCATCTCCAAGGAATACCCCTGGCCCGGAGGCCGCTGCGGCTGGATTGAAGTCTACAACAAGGACAAGAATCCCGATTTCCGCGCCTACATCAGGAGCCTCCTGAACGCCAAGATGCTGGAAGTCTGTTCCACCAGCCTGCCCCAGCTGTCCATTCCGCCGGTCATGGGCGATCCGCGCTACAAGGCCCATCTGGACTCCCGGCGCCGGATGTTCGAGTTCCGTGCGCAGGAAGCATGGGACGCTTTTCAGGGCGTGGCCGGAGTGCGGGTCATCAAGCCTCAGGGCGCGTTCTACATGTCGGTCATGTTCGAGGACGGCGTTCTGAACGGCAAGCAGACCCTTGAAATAGAGAATCCGAAGGTCAAGGCGCACATCGAAGAGATCGTGCAGGGCGTGGAAGTGGACAAACGTTTCGTCTACTACCTCCTCGGCGCCACCGGCATCTGCGTGGTGCCGCTGACCGGTTTCTGCTGCAACCGCAAGGGTTTTAGGGTCACGCTGCTGGAAACCGACGACTTCAAAAGACTGAAGACCTGGCGGACCATTGTCGACGCCATAACTCATTACCTGGCTTCGGCCTGAGCCCATGAATGGTGACTCCAACCCGCGTTGGCTGGACTGGGCGCGGGAGATACAATCCCTGGCCCAGACAGGCCAGGCCTTCACAAAAAGTCATTACGACCGGATGAGTTTTGGCCGTTTGTCAGCCATTGCGGCTGAAATTCTTGCCGAACATTCCCAGCTCGAAGCCCAGGTGGCGCAGCGCGTCTTTTCCCTGGAGCCTGGCTACGCCACACCCAAGGTCGATGTCCGTGCCGCCGTGGTCCACCAGGGGCGTATCCTGCTGGTTCAGGAAACGGTCGATGGGAAGTGGGCCATGCCCGGCGGGTGGGCCGACGTGGGCGACCGGCCTTCGGAAACGGCCGAACGCGAGACCCTGGAAGAGAGCGGTTTTACGGTGCGGGCCACGAAGCTCATCGGTGCGTTCGACGCCAATCGGGGGCAGAAGGCGAACATGTTTTTTCATGCCGTGAAGCTGATCTTTCTTTGCGAACTGCTCGGAGGAAATGCCACCGAGAGCATGGAAACGCTGGCGGTGGACTTTTTTGACCTCGACAGCCTGCCGCCCCTTTCAGAACAACGCACCAACCAGCGCCATCTGGAGGAAGTCCGCGCCCATCTGCGCGACCCCCTGCGACCGGCCGCCTTTGATTGATATGCACGAATCCGACTGCACACTGCCCATCGGGGTTTTTGATTCCGGCATCGGCGGCCTGACTGTCCTGAAGGCCCTGACCGAAGCCTTGCCCCTGGAAAGCTTTCTCTATCTGGGGGATACGGCGCGCCTGCCTTACGGCACCAAAAGCGCCAAGTCCGTGACCCGCTACGTTCTCCAGACCACGGCACTCTTGAAGGCTCGTGGCGTCAAGCTGCTGGTCATCGCCTGCAACACGGCCACGGGTGTGTCTCTGGAGGCGTTACAACAGGCCTACCCGGACCTGCCGGTCGTCGGTGTCATTCGGCCCGGGGCCGAAGCGGCGTGCCGTACGAGCAAAAACGGGCGCATCGGGGTTATCGGCACGGAAAGTACCGTCAACGCCCGCAGCTACGAGCGCGAGATCCTGCGCATCTGGCCCGACGCCGAGGTTTTCGCCAAGCCCTGCCCCCTTTTCGTGCCCCTGGCCGAGGAAGGTTGGTGCGACGGTCAGATCGCGCGCCTCGTGGCCGAGCGCTATCTGGGCACCTTGGTCAGGGATACGGGCATCGACACCCTGGTCCTCGGGTGCACGCATTTCCCTGTTCTGGCCGCGGCCATCCAGGGTGTGGTGGGTCCGGAGGTGACCCTGGTGGACTCCGCCCGGACCACGGCGGAATTCGTACAGGACATGCTCTTGCGCCGTGACATCTGTTCGACCACCACGGAGCGCCACTTGACTTTTCTGGCCACGGACGGGGCCAGACGTTTTGCCCGTGTCGGCGGGGTGTTCATGCACCATCCCCTGAACCCGGCCGATGTGGAGATCGTGGATCTCTGATGTCCGCCCTGCTCGCCGTGGACGCGGGAGTGCGCACCGGACTTGCCCTGCTGGACCGCGACGGACGCCTTTTGTGGTGCAGGTCGCACAATCTGGGCACCACGGCGCGGCTTAAAAAAGCTGCGGCCCGCGTGCTTTTCGAATTGCCCCGATTGGAGTATCTGGTGGTGGAAGGGGGTGGGCCGACGGCAGGGATCTGGGATCACGCCGCCGCAAGGCGGGGTCTGCCCTGCATGGTCATCCAGGCCCCGGACTGGCGGGAACAATTTTTACTGCCCCGGCAGCGGGTCAGCGGCCAAAAAGCCAAGGCTGCGGCCTGCGCTTTGGTTGCGACGATCCTGCGACGCGAAGGCTGGTCGTCTCCGACCACTCCCGGACATGATGCTGCGGAAGCCGCGCTCATCGGCCTCTGGGCTGCGGTTCAACTCGGATGGCGGGCCATGCCCGCATTAAAATAATAGAGCACGGACAACATGGACAATCTCAACTTCGATCTTCCCGGCATAAGCCCGGTGGGCCTGGACCTCATCACGCTGCTGAATACATCCCAGGCCACGGTCAAGCAGATCGCCGCCCAGGCGCGGCTTGATCCGGTCATCTTCGGGAACATCATCGCCTGCGCCAACTCGCCCATGTACCAGGAAGCCAACAAGTCAACGGACATCCTGACCTCTCTGGTCCGTCTGGGTCAGCGCGAGATCAAGCGCATCGTGTATCAGGTCGTGCTCAGGTCGGCATTTTTTCATGAGTCCACGGAAATCAATGGCATCTTGAATCGGGTCTGGCGGCAGAGCCTGACCGCCAACATCTTCATGCAGAAATTTGTCTCCGCCGCGCCCGGTGCCTACTCGCTGGACGTCGAGGCCATGGAATCTCTGGAGAGCCTGGGGCTCATCCACAATATCGGCTATGTGGTTCTGCTGGTCAATTTTCAGGATCGGTTCCTGGAGTTTTTCAAGCGCTGCGAAGGCCTGGACCTGCCCGGTTTCTTCGAGGAAGAAAGCCGCTGGTTCGACGGATTCGATCATTTTTCGGCAGGATATGGCGTACTCGAAGCCTGGAATTTCCCGCAGCCGATGTGCGAGGTCGTCGCGCAGTACGGCTTTTCCAATGAAATATTTCAGGGCCGCTATCCTGCGCTGCACAATCTCTTGCGCCTGTCCAGGCATGTGATCATGATGATGGACTCCAATTTTCACCCCAAGGTGCCGGCGGATTTTTGGCTCAAAGGCACGGAACTGCCCGCGTCCGAAGTCGATTACGAAGAGATCATCAGCGACGTGCGTCACTGCGTCCAAAGCATCGAGGGTTCGTTCTCATGATGCTTGGTCAAAAGGAATTCAGGACGAGATTGCGTTGCAAAAAATGTCATGGCATGCTGCAGGTGCGTCGGACCTGACGCCTCGTGGAATTGCGCTGCAGGTCGTGCGGCGCCGCCTTTGAACTGCAGGAATTCGGGACCAATCTCGATGACCTGCTGGAAGAATATCTGGCAAACATTCCCTGCGACAGGGTTTAGCCCTGCACACGTTTAGCATCGGCTCCCGCGCAGGGGCCGGGAACAACATCTCGCGCACAGGATTTTTTACAAGCCTATGACTTCAGTTATCATCCCCCGACCAGAACATACCGTTTCCCGCCAGAACATCCATCCGGACGCGCTCAAGGTCATGTACCGATTGGTGCGCAAAGGGTTCACCGCCTATCTTGTGGGCGGGGGAGTGCGCGACCTGCTGCTGGGTCGCACGCCCAAGGATTTCGATGTCAGCACCAGCGCCACGCCGAGTCAGATCAAGAAGATCTTTCAAAACTGCTTTCTGATCGGACGTCGCTTCCGCCTGGCCCATATCCGCTTCGAGGACCACGTCATCGAGACATCCACCTTCCGGCGCTGTCCGGACCAGGAAGAGGAGAACGGCGATGACGATTTGTACATGCTGCGCGACAACTGCTACGGCACGCCCGAAGAAGACGCCCTGCGCCGCGACTTCACCATCAACGGGCTCTTCTACGAGGTCGAGCGATTCTCCATCATCGACCACGTCGGGGGCCTGAGCGACATCCAAAACCGCCTCATTCGCTGCATCGGTGACCCGGGCATCCGTTTCCGGGAAGACCCCGTACGCATGATCCGCGCCGTGCGTTTCGCTTCGCGCCTCGATTTCAACATCGAGCCCGCGACCTACAACGCCATCATGCGCCATCATGAAGAGATTCTCAAAGCCTCGCCGCCCCGGGTTTTCGAGGAGATGCAGAAGCTTTTTGCCTACGGTGCCGGGGAAAAAGCCTTCCGCCTGCTCTACAAGACCGGACTGCTGCACAACCTGCTGCCCGAAATGGCCGATTTTCTCGACCACGACCACGGACAGGATTCGATTCTGTGGACTTGGCTGGAGCATCTGGACAGCCGCATCAGAACCGTGGGCAAGGTCGAGCCGGTACTGGTTTTCGCCGCCCTTTTCTCCGCCCCGGTGCAGCACCTCGCGGCCAAATATGCGACCGAAGGCGAGCGGGTGGTCTACAACGCCCTGCTGGAAGACCTCTTGCAGCCTCTCTGCGTGCGCATGAGTATGCCCAAATGGATGTGTTCGCGCGTGATCCAGATCATGGCCAACCAGACCCGTTTCGAGCCGGACAAGAAAAAGCGTTTCTCCAAGCGCGGCTTTGTGGCCCACGAATGTTTTCCCGAAACCCTGGCCCTCTATCAGCTGGGCCTCATGGTCTCGGGTGCGGACCTGGGACCGGCGGAAATGTGGAGCAGTCTGCGTTGCGAGGTGGAAGCGGAGAACCCCCATGCCCTGCGCCCGGATCCCAGGGGAGAGGGACGGGCCGCCACGCGCAAGCGTCCGCCCCGCAGACGACGCAGATGATCTGCCGCGATATTCTGCCGACCTTTCCGACCTGCCCGGGCGTGTATCTGATGAAGAACGCCACGGGCAGAATCATTTATGTAGGCAAGGCCAAGCATTTGCGCCGCCGCCTGGCGTCCTATTTCCAGGCCGAACACCGCCTGTCGCCCAAGGTGCGGATCATGATGCCGAAAGTGGAGTGCATCGACTACCTTTGCACGGCCACGGAAAAGGAGGCCTTGCTGCTTGAAGCAAGCCTGATCAAAAAGCACCGCCCCAAGTACAATATCGTCCTGCGCGACGACAAGCAGTACATTCTTTTCTGCCTGTCCCGGAACCATCCGTTTCCCGCCCTGCGCCTGACGCGCAAGGTCCTGCGCGACGGTTCCGTGTATTTCGGCCCGTTCACCTCGGCCCTGTCCGCGCGCGAGACCAAGCGGGTCATCGACCGCCTCTTTCCCTTGCGCAAGTGCCGCGACACCGTTTTCGCCAACCGCACGAGGCCCTGCCTGCAGTACCACATCGGGCGTTGTCTTGGGCCGTGCTGCCTGCCTGTGTCCGAAGAAGACTATCGGCAGGTCGTGCGCCGGGTGGAGCTTTTTCTCTCCGGCAAGTCCGACGAGCTTTTGGCCGGACTGCATGCGCAGATGATGCGTCTGTCCGATGATCTTGACTTCGAGGGCGCGGCCAGGCTGCGCGACAGCATCCGCGCCCTGCGCGACACGGTGGAGCGCCAGGCCGCCGTGCTCTCCGACGGACGCGATCTTGACGTTGTCGGCGTGCATGGCGGGGAGGGCGGTACGGCTCTGGCTCTGGTTTTCGTGCGCCAGGGCCGCATCATCGACGGGCAGACATTCTGGTTCGCGGGCGCTGCAGTGGAAACTCCCGAAGAGGCGGCGGGACTGACGGACTCCTTTCTCATGCAGTACTACAACGCGGAGCGCTTCATCCCAGGGCGCATCGTCACTCCTTTCGGGAGCCTGGACCCGGCCCAGGAAGAAGTGTTGGCCGACATGCGCGGGGGTAGGGTGAGCGTGAACAAGGCCCGTGGGGATCAGGAACGGCGGCTGGTCGACATCGCCACGGCCAATGCCAAAGCCCACGCGATCCGCCAGCGACGCACCAATCCCACTCCGGCGGAACTGGCCGCCGCCTTGGGCGTAGCGGGAGAGGTGGAACGCATCGAGTGTGTGGACGCTTCACATATTCAGGGCGAGGGCATGCGCGTGGGCAAGGTCGTCTTTGTCGATGGGCGAGAGGAAAAAAGCGCCTACCGCGTCTATTCATTTCCGGGACTTGAAGGCACAGCAGACGACTATCTGGCCCTGGCCTCCTTTGTCGCACGGCGCGTAAAATCCGGCCCTCCTTGGCCCGATCTTCTCCTGATCGACGGCGGCAAAGGACAGCTTGGCGCGGTGGAACGCGCCATGGCCGAAAACGGGCTGGCCGATGTCCCATTGGCGGCCATAGCCAAGGGCGAGAGCCGCAGGGCAGGGGAACTGGGTGACGTCATCTTCCGGCCCGGACGCAAAAATCATCTGAACCTGAAGTCCGGAAGTCCGGAGCTGCTTTTCTTTCAACACGTCCGCGACACGGCCCATCGTTTCGTCATCTCCCACTTGCGCCGCCACAAGCGCACCGCACAGCTGTCCTCGGACCTCGACAACCTGCCGGGAGTCGGCCCCAAGACGGCAAAGCTGCTCTGGGAACATTTCGACTCAATCGAGGCCATGACCAAGGCCACGGCAGAGGATCTGGCCCGGTTGCCGGGATTTGGTCCTAGAAAGGCGGCGGCCCTGCATTCCAGACTGCAGTCCCTGCTCAACAAAGATTAAAAGTTTCACTTCACAAAGTATCGCTTTATCCTACCTTTTCATCGAGATTGTCGATTATCATTGAGGTGAAATCATGAAGAAAATACAACAAGTGCATCTAGGCGAAATTCTGTTTGAGGAATTTCTTAAACCTATGAGCATCAGTCAGAATCAACTCGGTCGCGATCTGAGCGTGTCTCCACGTCGCATTAACGAAATCATTCACGGAAAGCGCGGCATCACCGCCGACACGGCGCTCAGGCTGTCCATCTATTTTGGCAATTCGGCATCATTCTGGCTCGGCCTGCAGATGGATTACGATCTCGAAATAACCGCAGACAGCCTGCTCCCGCGGATTCATAAAGAGGTTAAGCAGATGGCTGTGGTTTGAAGCGGGGGTTGTCTGAGAAGATTCAAGATCTGACCCTCGGCGCCTTGTGGCTCGGACTACAGATGGATTACGATCTCGAAATAGCCGCAGACAGACAATTTTCGATTGTGAAGATCAAGAAGATGGATGTAGCTTAAAGTGAGTGTTGCTTAGGAAAATTTAAGATTCAATATCTGATAATTTGTAACCCTTGCTTTCATTTGTTAATGGCTAACCGCCAAGCGAATTGGCGGCTAAGCCGTCCGAGTTGCGCGCCTTATTAGCGATCACATTTATAGAGCTAAGTTCACACATACATGAACGATTGCGGTGGGCGCGCAATATTAAACATATCCATTAGGCTCTTCGGTTCCTTATAGGGTTGTACGGAACGAACCTTAAGTGCATGCGCGTAATTTTTTCCGTCAAAATATTCGTCAAAATATTTCTTACTAATTCCCGCTGCTCTTTTTGTTTCTTTCCATAAAGACTCAGGATCCATAGAAATAATTGTATCTATTTCGAATTCACCAATGATTAAACCAATCGGATGTGAAGCATAAACGTATACCCTTTTTACCTCCTTATTTGCAAAAATAGCTCGCCGAAATTCGAACTGTTTTTCGCCAGAAAATATGGCAGCAGCAAATTTTGGTTTAATTGATAATAAGACGCTTGTCTGCATTAGAGCCCTCCAATATGCTGTTGAACTGTTCATCACTAATTTGCTCGAAACCACGTGGCACGGCATCTGTAGAGGTAATTACTCCAGCTTCGATCAAGCATTTGAGATTCATGCGCCTTGGGAATGTATAAGCGTACAAAAAATTTACTATAAAAGGATGATTATTTAGTTTGTAATTCCATTGTTCGCTTAATTTTGCATCAGAAAATACACTTCTTTTTCTGCACAACTCGATAAATTTCTCTTCAGATCGAATATTTAAGAATATATTTTGCACAATTCCTATAGTTGTTGTCACAGATGTATAGTATGCAGACCCACCCGACGAAGTTCTATAAAAAATAATTAAATCTCCAGGTCGCAGTTCTCTTTCGATTGAACGTGTAATATAGACTTTGCTGATGGCATTCCTGTTCGGCTTATTCTCCACAAAATTTACTGGTGACTCTGTTTTTAATATAGAGTCAGGAAATAGCTCGGTGTGATAATCAGGGTATATTGGCACAATAAATTTTCTTGAACTGCCACTGAAATAGGGGTAGCTTAAACATGGATTGGCTTGATCGACATAAGGCCTGAAGTCCCGTACTAATACCCTTTCTTCACCATTTGCAGTTTTTTTCACTCCGTGTTTTCGAAATCCCCAGTCTTCAAGCATAGCTATGAGCCTATTTTGTTCAAGAGAGTAATCAAACAAGGTCACATAGATTTCATCTACTGAATATAGCAACGCGTTATCAAATACTATTTTCAGGAAGCGCTCACCAATCTTGTATCCGTTTGAAACCACCTTCATTGTGCCAATTTTCAGCCGTTTTTTTTGTGTCAGTTGTGGTTGTATATCCGAGTAATTCTCGTTTTTGTCTTCAATCTTTAAATAAAGGAATGCTATTAATTCGTCATTCTCCGACGTGCAGACATATGCTATTTCATCAGATTTCTTTCTGAACCAGTCGTTAAACTCTGCATAGTCATTTCTAAACGAATCAAAAAAGTCATCAGTTAGTTCTAAGTTGCCGAAATACTCTTTCTTAACTGATAATACACGATAATCAGCTAGCTCAGGGTTTTCTGCTGTAACTTTTTCTAGAAAAGCATCAATTGTAAAGACACGTCCAGATATTCCTAGATCTGACGCTTTCTGGTGAATATTTCTATCTTCAGTTATTAGGCCTTCTACTCGCCCAGAAAACACCTCATTGAGTATTGATGTGTCGGTGTGATCGTTCTGAGCATGGTCGTACTTCGCTCTAATATTCCTTATATCATCACTCTCTGGAGCTATGGTTTTTAGCTCATGGTAGTTGCCTATTTTTGCTTCGAATGCTGCAACAACTCTTCTATCTTTATGGCGCCTTATTTCGCCGATTGTCTCTGGATGTACGCATTTTTCGTAATGAAGCCTATCAATCCATCTAAACAGAATACCTATCTCTGGGCGTGGCGGATTATTTGCTTCTCTGTAAATAATAATGTTTGTATCCAGAAGTATGCGCATCTCTGACTTCCTTATCTTAGATATGCAGAAACATCCTGAACCAGTAAGTCAAAACTACATGATTGATCGACCACTTTTAGCGGTATGTCAAGTGACTTACATGTCTCATCAGCCCATTTTATTTCTTTTTCTTGAAAGTCATTAATGAATTCAACCGAGAATGACCAACCATCTCTCGATGAGAGACGTTCGGCTATCAATGTCGGCATGTCACTTAGGACAAGAGCTATTTTTGGAGAAATAGATGTGAATGTGGCAAAAGGAACATTTTCAATATTATGGTTTTCGTTGAGTAAACAAAAATGACCGTCTAACAATATCACGTCGCGCATAGTCTCTAATTTAAAAATTTCGTCCGCTAGAATCAATTGATTATTCTCTATATTTGAAACAGTTTTGTTTTTAAAATGCTTATTGTGCTTAGCAATTAAACTGCTTGCTGTCACATGTTCTGCGTTTAGTGTAGAAGCTAGCCTGGAACAAAAGCGTGTCTTTCCTACACCATGGACCCCTCCGACAAAAATTATATTGTGTAGCACTATATATCCCTTTTGTATTTCTGTCTTCAAATTGGCTTTAAATTCGGCTTTCAGCTCAGCACTCAATCACCTTTATGCGGCATTCATGACCGCACCTGGAAAAAAATTCGCGCTTTTCGATAGCAAATGAATAAATCAGCGGTTTCTTCGAAGGGGGAAGGGCTGACGCGAATTTTTCCCCCGGTCTGTAAACAATTTATCTTCTGGAGAGCAACAATTTCTTTTGTCATACGTAGTTGTACGCATTCAACTTCGTGGAGATCGGTAGCATGGAGGCTGGAGTCAGGAGGCGTTCATCCGGGCGTCAGCGTTCAAGACAAAGGCAAATGCCGCCAACGTGTAACTGATATCGGAAGGTTGTTGCATGAAAACGCTTGAAACGGTGCTGGCGCAGTTGAGTGACTTGTACGAGTTCAACAAGAAGTTGAAGCTGTACGCATTGCAGAAGCAGGATCAGGAAGGGGAGCCTTTTTCGTCCGATAGCGACGACCCGGCCCATGCTTTGCGCCGGGACGTCGCTGACGAGTAGGGCAAAATCAGATCAGTTTTGTCTTTTTGAGCGCCGTAGCCGCGAACACGCCGCCCACGGCCCCGCCCACGGCCTGGACCACGTTGGCTGGAATCTCGGCCACTGCGCCCTGCAGGCCGATGTTCGGCATCATCACCTCGCCGATGAAGTAAGTGCTGACCATGGCCAGTCCGCCCAGTCCGAGCATGAGATAGCGGGCAGCCCCGGTCCGGCTTGCGGCCACGGCGGCCAGCGCACCTTCCGCACCCTTGGCTAAAAGCGTCAGCGGGGCGAACACCGCGAACCCGCCCAGGATATCCGCCAGGGCCGATCCGATGCCGCACGCGGCCAGCGCCCAAATCACGCCCTGCTTCGGATTCATGAAGCCCAGAACCAGACCGCCGAAAACCACGGCCACGTCGCCCACGTTGAAATATCCGCGGCTGGGCAGCGGGATGCGTATGAAGAGGGTGGTCAGGCAGGTCAGGGCCACGATGGACAGTGCGGCGATCTTGATATTTTTCATTCTTCCTTCCTCAAAAAGTGTATGCGGTGCTCGAGCAGGCGCTGGGTGTTTTCGGCCTGCCCGTAGATGCTGATGTAGGCGGCCACGATGACTCCGCACAGCCGCTGAAACCGGCTGAAGCGCCTGCCGTGAAAATGCGGGGTCAGGTCCATGAAGAAGCGGTAGCGGTGCAGCAAGGGCGTACATTTTTCCATCACGGCCTTCAAGACGATGGCGCTTCGCCGTCCCCCTTCGCTCAGGGGCAGGCGGACGATGTCGCGGAAGGTGATGGACTCAAGGCCCAACTTCACGGCCAGAAACGAGTTGGGAAAAACCAGGGCCTTGATGAGGGAGTCATGTATCCAGTCCGTGCGCCCCATTAGGCCCATCCACTGAAATACCGCGCCGAAGAGGAGCAGGGACAACACGAAGGGCAGGATGAACCATAAGGACTGCACGCTGCTCCTGAAACCACTGCGCCATGTGTTGCCAGCCAGAAAGAGAATCAGCAGTGCGGCCTGCAGATCCATGCGGGCGTATCCGGCCCCGAAGACGAAAAGCCAGAAATAGAGGCCAAGCGCCCCGAAGATTGCTGAAACCTTCAGCATGGCCATAGACGTTCGACCTTCAGATTGACGTCCGCCCCGCCCAACCGCTCAAAGACCACCTCGAAGCCGTGAGCGAAGTCGGCGCATCGTTCGCATCGGGCCAGGTGCGAGACCTGCACGACCCAGTCGAACCCGGGCAGATCCATGGCCTCCAGCTGCTCCGGACTCACGTACTTGTCGAACTCGTCAAGGATGATGATTTCCCGGCATCCGCTGGTCCTGACCCAGGCCAGGGCCATGTCCGCCAGGTCTGCCGGGACGTCGTGCCCGAGCAGGGCCAGGGTGGTACGGATGGTGTTCTGCTGCAGGTCCATGTCCTGGGCCAGGTAGAGCAGGCAGTGCTTCTTGCGCAAGGCGGGGATGAGGACATGCTCCAGAAAAGTGCTTTTACCCGCCCCGTTCTCTCCGCTCAGATACAGGCAGCTGCCTGGCGGTAACCCAAGCGGCTCCTGCAGTATGAAGTTCAGCCCCGCGTGCGAAACGCGATAGGTACCGGCGGGAAGTTCAAACATGGTCGGGCAGGGGCTGAGGTCCATCGGGGGTCAGGGAAAAGAGCCTGGCCGCGGGCAGAAGGGCGGCGAATCTGACCAGGAGCGACTCCCGGTTGCGCGGCGACAGGGTCTCCAGCACATGCACGAGCAGCACGCGCAGCGGTCTGTTGGGCAAAAGGTTCATGAGCAGCAGGCAACAGATGATGCTCTGCTCGCCGCCGGAATAGGACGAGAGCTTGCGCCCCGGCTCCAGCCGCAGCTCGAAACCCGCGCATTCCCGGACCATGACCGCTGCCAGGGCGTCATCGGCTCCAAGGAGCAGGATCTCGTCTTCCAGGGTGGTGCCCACAAAGAGGTTGTGCGTGTCGACCACACAATAGTCGTGGCCGTATTCGGCAAGGACGGCGCCGCTCACGGACGCCTCTTTCGGGACATGGCCCTTGTTTTGCTTGACGGGTCTACGCGGTGGTGCAAAAGAGTTGTCCCATGATAAAATACAGTATCGAATGCTGGCTCTATAACGATGTCGAAGACCGCTTTCTCCTGCTGCGCTGCCCCGTTACCCATCGCCATGACGAATACTGGCAGCCGGTGACCGGCGGGCGCGGTCCCGACGAATCTTGCATTGCGGCCTGCCTGCGCGAGGTGGTGGAGGAGACGGGCGTCGAGCTTGCGGCGGAGCAGTTGGAAGTCGTCATACCCGAGTTTTCCTTCTGCATTCCCGACGCGCGCATCGAGCTGCGCAAGCCCATCTATCTGGCGCGGGTCAGAAACGAAAAAGTGGTGCTGTCCTCGGAACATATCGGCTATTACTGGTTTGACGCCAAGGATGTCGAAAGCCAGCTGCACTGGGATTCCAACAAGGAATCGTTCCGGCAGGTCCTGGCCCACACCCGCCCCTAGTCGGTCTTCTTTTCGGCCAGCTCCTGTATATACGCGACGATCTCCGGCGCGTCCCAGCGGGCCATGCCCGTATGCCCGAAAACCACCCGCCCCTCAGTGTCGAAGATGTACGTCGTCGGAAGACTTTCAGCCTCCAGTTCCGGCGGAATCGGCGTGGAGAAGACGTAGAGGGGCATCTTCAATGACTGCGACAGGGGATCAGCGCGCAGCTCGGCCGGGGTTTCCGTGCTGATGCAGAGCACCCGCACCCGGTCGTCGTCCTTAAATTTTTCCCACAGATTCTGCAGGAAAGGCATTTCGGCCCGGCAGGGCGGACACCATGTGGCCCAAAGGTTGACGAGCACGACCTTGCCGCGCAGGTCGGCGAACGAAAATTCCTGTCCATCGAGGTCCGCAAAGCGCCCCTCAAGATCCCCCAGACGGGCCATGGCCGGCAGCTCCGGGCCATTCTCGGCCGAACCGACGTTGCCGAAAAAGAGCGAGGCCGCCCCGGCTTCCAGCAACACCAACAGCAGAGCCGCGCACACAAAGCTCACAAACGGGTTATTCGCGACGTTGTTCATGCCTCTCCACGGTCAGCCAAGACCCAGGCTTGACTTCAGGTTCTTGATTTCCTCGGCCGACAGGAAACGCCATTTGCCGGATTCGAGGCCTTCCAGCCGCAGCGGGCCCAGTTCTACGCGATGCAGCCGCAGGATGGTCAGGTTAAGGTCACGGCACATGCGCCGGATCTGGCGGTTCACGCCCTGACGCAAGGTCATGCGCAAGAGCGTCGCCCCATTGCCTTCCACTGACGTCTCGACTTCCACGGGAGCAAGCCGCTCACCTTCGCGCAGTCGCATGCCCTGGCGTATGGTGCGCAGGGAGTTCTCCGTTACCGCCTCACGCACCACCACTTCGTATTTTTTGGCATGCTCGTAGCTCGGGTGCGTCAGACGCAGGGTCACGTCGCCGTCGTTGGTCAGCAGGAGCAAGCCCTCGGACATGTAGTCGAGCCGCCCTACGGGAAAAAGTCGCTGCGTGCGCAGGTCTTCGGGCAGCATGTCCACCACGGTCCGGCGACCCTGGGGATCGTTGACCGTGGTCACGGTGTGTACGGGCTTGTGCAGCATGACGTAGGATGCCGGGGCGTCCTGTCTGGCCGCGACGGGAGTTCCGTCCAGGAGCACCGTGTCCTGACCGGGAATGACCCTGGTTCCGGGTTCGCGCTGCGACAGGCCGTTCACGGACACACGCCCGGACTGGATCAGGGCGTCGGCGCCACGGCGGGAGGCCAGACCGGCATCGGCAAGATATTTATTGAGTCGAACAGGGGTGTTTTCCGGCATGGCGAACAAATAGGGAGAACCACGGGACAGGGCAAGCAAAAAGGCGCGGCAACGGGAAAAACCAGGGCGCGGAGTACGCGGGGTCCGTGGACCCCGCGCCGGATTTTCAGGGAACGGCCTCGAATTTGGCCAGCGGGGCCATGCGCGCCTTGTGCAGGTAGAGGGTGTGGCCGTCGCAGGCGAAATTGTCGGCCATGCCCAGCACCTGGAAGAACTCCTGCTCTACGCCCATGTCCGGGCAGGCCATGAGCGTGCTGGCCATGTCCGTGAAGCGGATGCGGTTGCCGGTTTTGAGTTCATAGCCTCCGCTGGCCGCGTTGCATCCCCCGAAACCCGTGAATCTTGCGTCCTTGGACGAAAGAAGGATGAACGGCACGCGTGCGCCGTCGCTTGCGGCCACGGGTTTGCCCCACAGCTCCACCAGCTTCCAGCGGGTATCCAGAATGCATCTGCCGGTAAGATCCGGGGTCTTGGCGATCTGTTTGCGCAGCACGTAGTTTTCGGCCAGATCGCCGGTGATCACTTGTCCGTCCATGCCCAGATGCCACAGCATGTTTTCGCCGACCTTATAGGCCAAAGGCCCATCGGCAGTGTCGTCAAGGGTGATCGTCGACCCGTCCGGGCTCCAGGAGAACGAGCCCTGCTGTTCGAAAGTGGCATTCTCCCGGCCCTGGTAAAGGGTTGTCAGGGCATATGTATGATCCTGATTCACGGTCATGGTGGTGTGAATCCCTTCGCAATCGGCGCAGGGCAGAGTGCCGACATAGGTTCCGGCCCAATTCAGCGAGTTGCGGCTGGAATGCCCGGCGTCCGTATGAGCGCATCCCCACAGGGCAAAGCCTGCCAGCAGCGTCAGCAGAATGAGTTTCTTCATGCGATTCTCCGTCGAGATTACGGTCAGGGCTGCCCGGGACGCTGCGCTGCGGCGCAGCGGGCCTCATCATACTCTTTTCTGCCGCGGGTGATGCACAGGTCATGGATCAGGCCGTTGGAAATGGAATAGATCCAGCCATGCAGGTAGAGGTTTCGGCCGCGCTCCCAGGCCTTGCGCACAAGGCTGTTCAGGGTCAGGTTGCGCACTTGCAGCTTCACATTGAGTTCGCACATGTCGTCAAGGTTCGGCTTGCCCTTGCGTTCCATGAGATCGTGCACGTTCTCCAGCCAATGGGCCAGAAGGCCGGGGGTCTGGTCTTTCATGACCGCCTCGATGCCGCCGCAGCCGTAATGCCCGCAGACGATGATGTGCTTCACCTTGAGCACGTCGATGGCGTACTGCAGCACGCACATGAGGTTGATGTCGGTGTTGATGACCTGGTTCGAGATATTACGGTGCACGAAAACCTCGCCGGGCATGACGCCGATGAGTTGATCCGCCGGCACCCGACTGTCGGAGCAGCCGATCCACAGGAACTTGGGCTTTTGCTGGTTTTCCAGCTTGCGGAAAAATCCCGGAATGTTCTTTTCAACGTTCTGGGCCCAGCTCTTGTTATTATCGAGCAACTTGCTGATTTCTTTCATCGTCTCTCCTTTGCTGTCCGGCGTTGTCAGGCAGGATTTTAGTCATGGTCGCACAAAGCGCAAGCCTTCATTTCATCGTCTGCGCGCCCGGTTTCCTTTCACGCCCGGCATCCCAGGATTTCGAGTCGAAAAAAGCCTCCCCCGCGAAGGAGAGGCTTATGGTAGCTGAAGACTCAGGACCCGTCATTCGGCCATGACGAACTTGCCGTCCTTGACCTGAACCATGACCATGGAATCTACATCAAGGCCGTTGTGGTCTTCGGGGGTCAGGTTGTAGATGCCGGAGATGCCCACGTAGCCTTGGGTCTGCTCGATGGCCGCGCGCAGCGCCTCGGGGTCGGTTCCGGCCTTTTCGATGGCGGCCACGACAATCATGATGGCGTCCCAAGCGTAGCCGGAATGGGTGTTGATGGGGAACTGCTTGTCATACCCCTTCTCGGTGTACAGCTTCACGAATTCCTGGATCCCGGCCTTCTGCGGGTCCGTATCCGGCAGCTCGTCCACGACCATGAGCTTGGTGGCGGGCATGCGGTTGCCTTCGCTCGCCGTTCCTGCCAGCTCGACGTACTTGGGATCGGGCAGCCCGTGGCACTGGAACAGGGGCAGGTCGATGCCGAGCTGGGCCACGTTTTTGGCGCTGATGGCTCCGGCAGGGCCCGTGGTCCAGACCACGAGGGCCTGGGGATTGGCGTTCCTCGCCTTGGTCAGCTGGGCGGTCATGTCGGTGTCGCGGGAACCAAAGGATTCCTTGATCAGGATCTCGATGCCGAACTCTGGGGCCAGTTGTTCCATCCAGCGCAGGCCGTCCTTGCCAAAGCCGTCGTCGGCGGAGAGCAGGGCGATTTTCGTCAGCCCCTTGTCTTTCAGATAGGTGAACAGACGCTCCACGGCGGTCTGGGACCGCTGCGGGGACTTGAAGACCCAGTCAAAGGGGCCGAACTTGCCGCCCATGATGACCGGATCGCCGCCCACGGTCATGACCGTCGGCGTCTTGCCGTCATGCACGATCTTCTTCACGTTCATGCCCGTGTCGGTCAGGGTCGGCCCGATGATGGCCACGACTTTGTCCTTGTGGATGAATTTGGTGGCGATGTTCGCCGCCTTGGCCGGATCGCCCTCGGTGTCGGCGATGATCAGTTCGATCTTCTTGCCGCCGATGCCCCCTTCGGAGTTGATCTTTTCCACCAGCATCTCCGCCACCAGCTTGCTCGGCGTACCGATAAATGACGCACGGCCCGACAGATCGAAAAACCCGCCCAGCTTGATGGTGTCCCCGGCCAGTGCCGGAGAGGCCAGCAACATGAGACAGCTTAAGAAACCCAGAATCTTGCGCATGTTCATCTCTCCTCTTAAGAATTGATTGATGCCATGATGGCTCAAGTCTTGAATCAAACTATCTCATCCTGAATACGGCTGTCGAAGACCCGCTGGATCTTGCGGTCCGAGCGGGGCAGGCTGCCGTAATCCACCAGTTCCAGCTCCACGGTGACCATGAGTTGCCGCTTGATCTGGTGTCCGGCCTCGTGGATCAGTTCCGGGCCGCGCCCAGCAGCCACGCCCTCGGCGCGCTCCACCACCAGACGCAGATGGTCGCGGCCCCCGTCGCCTCTGGTCAGATGGATCTGGTACTCCGAGCCCAGCCCCGGCACCGCCGAGAGGATGGTGTCGATGGAGCTGGGGTAGATGTTCACGCCCCGGAACTTTATGGTGTCGTCGGAACGACCCTTGATGCGCGAATGCCGGGGCATGATGCTGCCGCAGGTGCACGGCCCGGGGATGATGCGCGTGATGTCGCGGGTGCGGTAACGGATCAGCGGAGACCCCTCCTTGCACAGGGTGGTGATGACCATCTCGCCCCATTCCCCTTCCGGCATGGGGGCGAGGGTTTCAGGGTCCAGGATTTCCATGAGGTAGTAGTCGCCCCAGTAGTGGATGCAGTCGTGGTCGGAGCATTCGATTCCCGCGCCCGGCCCGTAGAGCTCGGTCAGGCCGGTGATGTCGAAAAGCTCGGCCCCGCCGAAGAGTTCGGAAATCTTTTTGCGCATGGAGCGGCTGGAACGCTCGGAGCCATAGATGATCTTCCTGACGGCGATCTTGTCGGCGATGCCGCGCTTGTGAATCTCCTCGGCCATGAGCAGGGCCATGGAAGCCGTGGAGCAGAAGACCGTGGACTGAAAATCGAGCAGGAACTGGATATGCATGTCGATGTTGCCCGGGCCCACCGGTACGGCCAGGGCCCCGACCTTCTCGCAGCCGAGCTGAAAGCCCATGCCCGCCGTCCAGACCCCGTAGCCCACGGCGATCTGCACCCGATCCAGGGGCGTGATCCCCGCGCTCTGGTAACAGCGCGCGAACATATCGGTCCAGTCGTCCAGATCCTTTTGCGTGTAGCAGAGCACCTTGCGCTTGCCCGTGGTCCCGGAGCTGGCATGCACGCGCACCAGCTGTTCAAAAGGCACGCTCTTCAAGGGAAAGGGGTAGCCGTCGCGCAGGTCGTCGGTGGTGGTGAAGGGCAGTCGCCGCAGATCATCAAGGCTCTGGATTGACTCCGGCGTGACGCCCGCCGCTTCAAGCTTGGCGCGGTAAGCGGGCGAGCCCTCGAAGGCGTGGCGTATGGTCCACTGGAGTCCCCGCAGCTGGTGGGCTTCAAGTTCTTCGCCGGAGTTAAAGGAGGGCATGAAGTTTGTGTGCATAGGCAGTTTCTCCAGACGGATATTGGTCAGCCCGGCCGCACCCAGGCGGCTGGCCGAAGGGTTGTCTTGGCTGGCCGCGCCCAGGAAGGCGGCGCGCAGGGCCGGGTCAAGGAGCAGGTCGCGGCTTTTGCCCTGTTCGACGATCTTGCCGCCAGCCAACAGATAGGCCGTGTCCGAGGCGGAAAGAGCGCGGGCGGCGTTCTGTTCGACGATGAGAATCGTCGTGCCGGACCGGGAGAGCTGGTGGATGATGGAAAAAATTTCGTCAGTGATGCGCGGGGCCAGACCCAGGCTCGGTTCGTCCAGGAGCAACAGGCGCGGGGACGCCATCAGCGCCCGGCCCATGGCCAGCATCTGCTGCTCGCCCCCGGACAGGGTCCCGGCCAACTGCTGCCGACGCTCTCTCAGCTTGGGAAAGCGGGCGAAAACCTCGTCCATGCGCCTGGTTTCCTCGGCCTTGGCCAGACTGAGCGGGATGGCCCCGAGCTGCAGGTTCTCAAACACCGAGAGCTGCGCAAAGACTTCGCGTCCCTCCGGGGAAAGGGCCAGGCCGTGGCGGACCATGCGCGCCGGGCTTGACCCGGTCACGGACTTGCCTTCGAGCAGGATTTCTCCACCCGAAGGCCGGACCAGCCCCATCACGCACTTGAGCAGGGTGCTCTTGCCCGCTCCGTTGGCCCCGACCAAGGCCACGGTCTGCCCGGCCTCGATTTCCATGTCGATACCGAAAAGGGCCTGGGCCGCGCCGTAATGTGCCGTCAGATTCTTTATGGTCAGCATCAGGCCGTGGCCTCCATTCTTCCAAGATAGGCTTCAAGGACCAGTGGATTGCGGCGCACTTCGCCTGCCGTGCCCGTGGCGATACAGCGCCCGCTATCGAGCACCACCACCAGATCCGCGATGCTCATGACCAGGTCCATGTCGTGCTCCACCAGCAATATGGTGTGTCCTGCGCGGCGCAGGTTTTTGAGCTGATCGCCCACGGCTGCGGTCTCCTCGGCGTTGAGGCCAGCCACGGGCTCGTCGAGGAGCAGCAGTTTGGGGCTGCCGACAATGGCCCGCGCCAGCTCGACCCGCTTCTTGTCGCCGTAGGCCAGCACCCCCGCCGGCCACTGGGCCTTGTCGGCCAGCCCGAACCGATCCATGGCCTCCAGGGCCTTAAGCCGCAGTCGGCGTTCGCGGTGGCGCAGGTAGGGCAGGCGCAGCATGGCCATGAGCATGGACTCCCCGCCTTCGCAGGTCAGGCCGGTCAGCACGTTGTCGAGCACCGACAAACGCGGGAACAGCCGCAGATTCTGAAACGTGCGGTGGATGCCCAGGCGCGTGACACGGTGAGCGGGCAGCCCCGAGATTTCCTGGTCCAGAAAACGGATCGACCCGCTGCTGGGAGGGAAAACCCCGGTCATGCAGTTGATGAGCGTGCTCTTGCCCGCGCCGTTGGGGCCGATGAGCGCGGTAAGGTGCCCGGCAGGGACGCTTAAGGACACGTCCTGCAGGGCGGGCAGGCCCCCGAAAAATTTGCTTACCCCGTCAAGCCGCAGCATGGTCACGCCTCCACAGGGCCAGCCGCACCCGGATCATGTCGGTCAGGCCCGTGATCAGGCCCTGGGGCAGGAACATGAGCACCAGCACAAGGATGCCGCCGTGCACGAAGTCCTTGTAGGTGTCGAAGAATTCCACCCATTCCGGTATCAGCGTCAGAAAGGCCGCGCCGAAGACCGACCCCCAGATGGAGCCCATGCCGCCGATGACGACCATGATGACGAAGTCCGTGGAGGCGAAGATGCCGAAGGTGTCGGGGCTGACGTACTGGTAGCAGTGGGCGAAGAGGCTGCCCGCCAGGGAGGCCAGCACGGCCGAGAGTACGAAGATCTTGACCTTGGCGGCGCGGGTGTCCACGCCCAGGCTGGCCGCCGCCGTCTCGTCCCCGGCCAGGGCGGCCAGACCCCGGCCCACCCCGCTGCGCACCAGATTGAGGCACAGCAGCAGGCAGGCCATGGCGAAGCCCCACAAGAGATAGTGACGACTGACCGGATCGTCGAAGGTCAGATCGCCGATGGAGAGGCTCGGGATGCCCGCGAACCCGCTGGGCCCGCCTGTGACTTCATCCCATTGCAGCAGGATCGTATGCACCACGTAATTGAGGCCAAGGGTGGCCATGGCCAGATAATGGCCGGAAAGTCGCAGCACCGGGATGCCGACCAAGAGAGCGATCAGCCCGACCAGCAGGGCGACCAGAAACATGGCCGGCCAGGGGGCCAGCCCGAAGGTCACCGTGGCGATGCCCGATCCGTATGCGCCCAGGCCGAAGAACGCGGCATGACCCAGGGATATCTGCCCGGCAAAACCGATGAAGAGGTTCAGGCCAAGGACCACGATGGCGTTGATGGCGATGAGGTTGGTCAGACCCAGGGTGTAGGGGTTGTCCTCTATATAGGGAAAGATGATCAGACCGGCGGCCATGAGGGTCACGAAGAGGCCGGTGCGATGCAGCGTGATGAAGTAGAGAATGTTTTGTCTGCCGGTCATGAGCGTCCTTGGAGATGCTGTTGTCTGGGACGGGAAAGTATAATCGATTCGGCCGGGGGTAAAGGGTGGAAATTAGTGTTTTGTCAGGAAGATGTCGAGTGGCCAGTCTTTGCCGCGTCATACACGTAGGGGCAGGCCTGTGTGCCTGCCCTTTCTCGGTTGGCGTGTCAGTCACGCGCTTGGCGATTATGTGTGATGCATGCTGATGGCGGCGGCTTGGCGGGATGGGATTGCCGCTTGCCGAAACTCCTTCGCGGGCCTCGTAAGGCTTGATCGTCGCGTGCAGGACGAGCGAATCGAGAGGCGCGACCGACGACGGTCAAGCCAACGATGCCTGGCTCAGTCAGACAGTCGGCAAACGCCAATCCCATCCCGCCAAGCCTCGGTTGTGCACTTATATGTAAAAGGAAAGGCTGAAAACCAATTAAGGAAAAGCCTCACTTGCCGAGCAACCCCTTCGGACGGACGAAAAGGACCAGCAGCAGGACCACGAAGGCGACTACATCCTTATAGGCGCTGGACAGATATCCGGCGGACAGGGACTCCAGAAGTCCCAGCCCCAGGCCGCCGAGGATGGCGCCGGGGAAGGAGCCGAAGCCTCCGAGGATGGCGGCGGCGAAGCCTTTGAGGCCGAGCAGCACGCCGACGTCGTAATTGAGCGTGGTGATGGGCGTGACCAGCACCCCGGCCAGGCCGCCCAGGGCTCCGGCGATGGCGTAGCTGGTCAGGCGGATGCGTCCCGTGCCGATGCCAACCACGGCCGCCGCCGTGGGGTTGGAGGCCACGGCGCGCATGCTCAGGCCAAGCGAGGTGCGGTGAAAGAACCAGGTCAGGATCGCGATGGCGACCACGGTCAGGCCCAGAATCCACAAGGCCTGCGGCAGTACGCTCGCGCCCAGGATCTGCACCGGGACATCCGGGGTCAGCGGGGGAAGCGCCATGCGGTTCGTGCCCCACACGATCTTGATGATCCCGCGCAGGATGATGGACAGGCCCACGGTCAGAAAGATGAGCACCAGATGGTTGTCCGAGCGCGCTGGCCGAAGCCCCACGCGCTCGACGACCATGGCGGTGATGGCAACTAAAATCACTGCCAGCCCCAGGGACGGGATGGTGGGCAGACCCAGGGCGAAGAGGGCCGAGAACATGAACATCCCGCCCAGGGTGACAAAATCCACCTGGATGAAGTTGACTATGCCCATGGTGTTGCTGACCACGCAGAAGCCCAGGGCGATAAGGGCGTAGATGGCCCCACTGGTCAGCCCGCCGAAAATGTATTGCAAAAGATCGGTGTACAAAATTGTTTCCAACTGCTTGAAATGTGAAGGTGGTTTCGTGTAATGGAGATGGCAGGGAATTTCAAGGATTCCTGCGGGCCTCTCCCGATGCGTTTTGGCCGGACCCTGTCGAAAGTGCTTAAATAAGGTTTATGATCTGGACAAATGCTAAATTCAGCCAATGACCGAAAAATCATTTATGGCTTAGTCGGCAAGCTCGATTTTTGTCTTACACATATTGTATGACAAATTTCAGGGCTACTCTCTCCATTGATCGAAGGCGCGTATCGCTGAATATCTTAGGCAAATTTCAGTCATCCAGTTGAAATCAACTTCTCTATAGTTTGCTTGGACAAATGTTTTGACTTTTAGCGCATCTTGAGAAAAAAATTGTCTTACAAGTAACCCTTGCTCATAAAAATTTGGCTACTTTATAGTAGTCGCAGGGATGTATCGAGAGGCCACTGTAACAAGTCGCGAATGAATCTGGAGGTCATTCTAGCTGAGGAATAATTACTTTTTTATCAGATATTTAAGAATAGATACGTCATCCTTCTTCAAAGAGATGACGACTTTTCGCGGACATCTCTATCAAGACCAATGTGAACGTCTCGGCTGTCAGACGAAATAATTTGAGTTCGAAATCAAGATCGCGATGACCAAATGATCGCCAGTGGCGTCTTCATGAGTTTTTGCCAAAAATACCAAATTGTTAAAGGTATGCTTGAAATTATTACCCGCGTTGTCCCGACAAACGATCTTCACATGGAGCCGGTGGTGATAATGATGTCGCAACTTTGCGGAGCCGGACATGGCTCCTGAACTCCCTGCAAGACTACCCTCGCAACTTTTCGGGTTTCAAAATGTGGACGATCTGCTGCTGAACGCTCCCATCGGCATGTTCTCCTCCACTCCCGAAGGGCGATATCTGTACGTAAACCCAGCCTGGGTCAGCATATTCGGCTACGATTCGCTAGAGGACGTCCTTGTCTCGGTTACTGACATTGCCTCACAGCTTTATTTCAATCCTGACGAAAGGGAAGAATTCAAACGGTTGCTTGAACTTCATGGCGAAGTCGTCAACTTCGAAAGCAAGTTCAAACGGCGGGACGGGTCCGTTATCTGGGTGTCCAGAACCGCCAGGACCGTCCGTAACGGCCAGGGCCAAGTCTCCCACTATCAGGGCTTCACCACGGACATCACCGCGCGCAAGCAATCTGAAGCGGCTCTGCACAAACAAAAAGTCATGCTGCAGCATCTGTTCGACAGCTCTCCGGAGGCCATCGCCATTGTTGATGAACAGGGTTGTGTTCTGCAGATCAACAAATCCTTCGCTGATCTTTTCGGGTACGCATGGGAAGATGCGCCCGGCAAGCAAATAGACGACCTCATCTCCCAGGGCAGCTATCATGACGAAGCGGGGCGCTATTCGGATCTCGTTTTCAAAAAAGGGAAGATTGTCGAGACGGAAACAGTGCGTTGTAAAAAAGATGGCACCCCCCTCGATGTGGTCCTCATCGGGTATCCCATTCTCCTTGATGGATGCATCGTCGGCGCCTACGCCATTTACCGCGACATAACGGATCGAAAACAGGCCGAGAAGTCGCTTCTGGAGAGCGAAGCGCGCTTCAAGGCTCTGCACAATGCCTCTTTCGGGGGCATAACCATCCACGACAAGGGGATCATTCTCGATTGCAATCTGGGGTTGTCCGACATCACCGGATACTCTGTGGACGAACTTATCGGCATGAATGGGCTGCTGCTTATTGCTGAGATGTCGCGGGAAATGGTCATGAAGAATATTCTGGCCGGGTACGAGAAGCCATACGAGGCATTCGGCCTGCGCAAGAACGGCCAGGAGTACCCGCTGCGCCTGGAGGCCAGAAACGTTCCGTACAAGGGCCGTATGGTGCGCATCGTTGAATTCCGGGACGACACCGAACGCAAAAAGGTCGAAGCTGAGCTGATCAAGGCCAGGGACGCGGCCCAGGCAGCCAACCAGGCCAAGTCTGAATTCTTGGCCAACATGAGTCATGAAATCCGCACCCCCCTCAACGGCGTCATGGGCCTGATGCAGCTTTTAAAGATCACCCGACTGGACCCCGAACAGCACGAATACGTTTCCATGGCCATGCGCTCCTCGGACCGTTTGGCGCGTCTGCTGACAGACCTGCTCGATATTTCCAAGATCGAGGCAGGCAAGATGGATGTGATCGACGAGGAATTCACGGTCAAAGAACTGGGCGATGCCGTGACCGAACTTTTTGCCGTCAATGCCGGTGAAAAAAATGTGTACCTTGAGTATTTCATCGATCCTGACCTGCCCCCGCTTCTGGTCGGCGGCGTGGCCAGGTTGCGCCAGATTCTTTTCAACCTGGTCGGCAACGCCCTCAAATTCACCGACAAGGGCCGGGTGCTGCTGGAGATGACGCCGCTTTCTTCATCCAGGGAAGACGAACTGCGGGTCCTTTTTTCCATTTACGACACCGGGATCGGCATTCCCCAGGAAAAGCTCAAAGACCTGTTCAAGCCGTTCGCGCAGGTTGAAGGTTCCTACACCCGCAAATACCAGGGCGCGGGCCTCGGACTGGCCATCGTGCGGCGTCTGGTCGAGCTCATGCGTGGACACATTTTCATGGAGAGCGTGCTGGGGGAGGGGACCGAGGTGCACATGGTCTTGCCGTTCAAGACACTGCCGGGAATCGCCCCGGCAAGGATGCGGGAACTTGCTGATCAAAGAAATCCCGCAACCCTGCGCATTCTGATGGCCGAAGACGACCCGTCCAATCAGGTTGCCATCTGCAAGCTGCTGGAAAAATCCGGCCATACGGTGACCCTGGCCGAGAATGGCCTCAAAGCGCTGGAACTTTTGCGCAACGAGGAGTTTGACATGGTGCTCATGGATATCCAGATGCCTGTCATGGGCGGTCTGGAGGCCACCGCGGCCATCCGCAGCGCCCTCGACCTTGGCGCACGCAAGCACATCCCCATCATCGCCCTGACCGCCTACTCCATGACCGGAGACCGGGAAAAATTTCTTGCCTCGGGAATGGACGATTATCTCGCCAAACCGGTCGGCCTGGAGAGCCTGAAGCGAGTTATTAAAAAGCATGCTCCCCGTGCGGGAAGTCATGATGTGCATTCGTGACGCCACAGTTTTTTTGATGCGGAACCTATTGAAACCGAAGCTCGAGGTCGCTGAATGACAAAAAAATATTCCCGTAAGCCCAAGAAACCTGCTTCCGCCGCTTCCAACGCTCAGGCATTGCGTAAACCCTCCCTCTACGTTGCGGTGGGAGCGTCTGCTGGTGGCCTGGAAGCCATCGAAGCCTTCTTCTCCGGCATGGCCTCGGACAGCGGAATGGCCTTTATCGTCATCCAGCACCTTTCCCCGGACTACAAGAGTTTGATGGTCGAGATCCTGTCCAAGAAGACAAGCATGAAAGTGCACCGGGCCGAAGACGGCATGCCGGTCCTGCCGGACAACGTGTATCTGATCCCGCCCAAGAAGAATCTGACCATATTTCACGGCAAGCTGCTTTTAAACGACCAGGAGCACGTCAAAGGCATTATCAACCTGCCCATCGACATTTTTATTCGTTCCCTGGCCGAGGATCAGGGGGACAAGGCCGTGGCGGTCATCCTTTCGGGATCGGGCAGCGATGGCATGCGCGGAGTGCGGGCCATCAAGGAATTCGGCGGCATGGTCATGGTCCAGAGCGAAAACTCGGCCAAGTTCGACAGCATGCCCAGGGCGGCCATCTCCACCGGCCTGGTGGATTTCATCCTGCCCCCCGAGGAGATGCCGGAACGTCTGCTCTCCTACGCCAAACACCCGTTTGTCATCAAGGCCGAACGCTCGGAGACGGTCATCAGCGACGAGGACGCGCTGACCCGCATCTTCGCCATCCTGCGCGACAAGTTCAAGGCCGACTTCACCTATTATAAGCCCAGCACCGTAACCAGGCGCATCGAGCGCCGCATGTCCATCAACCGCATCGACGAGATCCGGGACTATGTAGCCTACATGCAGCATTACCCCGGAGAGGCGGGCACGCTGTTTCGTGAATTTTTGATCGGCGTGACCAGATTCTTCCGGGACCGGGAGGTTTTCGATTCCCTGAAGGAAAAATGGCTTCCCGAAGTTCTGGATCGGGCCGCAGGTAAGGAGAGCCGGTTCTGGATCGCCGGATGCTCCACGGGCGAAGAGGCCTACACCCTGGCCATCCTGGCCAAGGAGTACATGCTCCAGGCCGGGATCAACCGCGACCTGAAAATCTTCGCCACGGATATCGACCGCGACGCCGTCCTGTTTGCGGCCAACGGCATTTATCCGGAAAGCATCGCTGCGGATGTTCCCCAGGAATTGCTGGCCAAGTATTTCTACCGCAAGCAGGAAAGCTACCAGATCTCGCGCAATATCCGCGAGATGGTCGTCTTTGCGCAGCACAACCTGATTAAGGACCCCCCATTTACCAACATCGACCTCATCTCCTGCCGCAACCTGCTCATCTACCTGCAGCCCGTCCTGCAGCGCAAGGTTCTGGAATTTTTCAATTTTTCTTTGACCGCGAAGGGTGTCCTGCTGCTGGGCACCAGCGAGACCATCGGCGAAATGGGCGATTGTTTCGAGAGCCTCGACCACAAATACAAGATCTACCGCACCAAGGGCCGCTTCAAACACAGCCTCGATTCTTCTGATCTGCCCCAGGTTCCGGGGGCGAAGTATCGCGATATTGGCAGCCGTTTCCCGGCGCTGCGAAGGGAAACGAGCAGCGGTGACGAGCGCATTCTGGAGCGTTTTCTGGAAGCGCTGAGCGCGGAACTCTTCCAACTGGCCGTGGTGGTCAACGAGCAGATGGAGGTTTTGCATGTCTTCGGAGACACTACGGGCTATTTCAAGCTGCCTTCTGGCAAACTCTCCAGGGATATTTCCAAAATGGCGGCCCGGGATCTGGCCATTCCTCTGTCAACCGGCATTCAGAAGGTTTTTCGCAAGCAGGAGGCGCTTCGCTTCTCCAACATCAAATTGCGTGACCTTGATACTCTCAAAATAGTGGACCTGCGCATTCTGCCTCTGCCCCAGAAAAAAGGGCAGGAGCCGCTGGCGGCGGTCTTTCTGGAAGAGGTCAACCGGCCCGACGTGCTGGACAAGAACCAAACCATCCAGGCCTACGACCTGTCCATGGAGGCCGAGCAGCGCATCAGCGACCTGGAGCAGGAACTACAGTTCACCCGCGAGAACCTGCAGGCCACGGTGGAGGAGCTGGAGACCGCCAACGAGGAGCTTCAGGCCACCAACGAGGAGCTGCTGGCCAGCAACGAGGAACTGCAATCGACCAACGAGGAATTGCAGTCCACCAATGAAGAGCTCTATTCCGTCAATTCCGAGTACCAGACCAAGATCGTCGAACTGAGCGAGCTGCACAACGACGTGGACAACCTTTTGAGCGTCAGCCAGATCGGAAAGCTTCTTCTCGACGAAAATATGGAGATCAGGCGCTTCTCGCCTAAAGTGGCCGATATCTTCAAGGTGCTGGACACGGACATTGGTCGCCCCCTGTCACATATTTCCCACCTGCTTGATGATGTCGATCCCGTGCGCATCATCGAGAAGGTGCAGAAGCTTGGCAAGATGACCGAACACGAAGTGCGCACCAGGGATGGACACTGGTTTCTGATGCGCGTGGTGCCATATTCGGTGGGGCCGAAGGTCTTTTCGGGCACGCTGGTGTCCTTTGTGGACATCACGCGCATCAAGCATGGGGAAGAGGCGCTACGCGCAAGCGAAGAAGAGTTCAGAACCCTTTTCGAAACCCTGCCCCTGGGTGTGGTTTACCACGCGGCCGAGGGCTCCATCATCTCGGCCAATCCCGCTGCGGCGCAGATTCTCGGTCTCACTTTCGACCAACTGCTGGGCAAGACGTCCATGGATCCGCGCTGGCGGATGATCCGGGAGGATGGGACCAACGTCCCGGGACATCACCACCCGGCCATGATCGCCCTGCGGACGGGACACCAAGAGGGGCCGGTCGTGCGCGGAGTTTTCCACCCGGACATGAACACGCACATCTGGCTCTCCATCACCGCCACGCCGCTCTTCAAACCCGGCAACGGCACTTCGCACCAAGTTTACGCCATCTTCGAGGACATCACCGAAAAAAGGCGGGTGGAGCAGGACTATCAAGTGCTTTTCCGCCAGATGTTCAACGGCTTTTCGGTGCACGACATCATCTGCGATGAGAAAGGGCATCCCGTGGACTATCGTTTTCTGGCCGTGAATCCGGCTTTTGAGAGGATAACGGGGCTTCGGGGTGATGTTATTCTGGGCAGAACCGTCCTTGAAATCCTGCCGGGCACCGAGAAAGCCTGGATCGAGTCTTGCGGGCACGTGGCGTTGACCGGCAATCCCGCGCGCTTCGAGCACTATTCTTCGGATCTTGGCAAATATTTCCAGGTTTCGGTTTTCCAGCCGGCCCTTGGTCAATTTGCGTGCATCTTTGCCGAGATCGAATGCTCTGAAGCATGCGCCAAACCCGCAAGCGCCCCTGACCAGGACTCTTGACCGAAACCCGGCGCATGCTCATTTAATCTGTGATCCGACCATGATAACTGACAACCCGGAGACAAGAAGAATATGACCGACTCCTTTGAAGCCAAGAAAAGAATCCTGCGTGAGCAGGCCGAAGCTCGCTTGGCACAATCAATCAGCACGGTCGAAAGTCTTTCCATGGAAGAGATCAAAACCCTGTTCCATGAGTATCAGGTCCACCAGATCGAGCTTGAGCTCCAGAACGAGGAACTGCGTAATACCCAAAAGCAGTATGAAATCACGCGGGACCGCTTTGCGCGCCTCTTCAACGACGCCCCGGTCGGCTATCTGAGCGTCGATAAGAGCGGGGTCATAGCCCAGGCCAATCAGACTTTCGCCGACATGGTCGAAAAGGAGCCACACACCATTTCTGGGAAGGCGATGGTTGATTTCATTGCCACGGCCGACCGTTCGGCCTTTCTCGGGCGCTTCAAGGCATTCTACAAAAATCCTGTGGGCAAGGAACTCAGCTTCGCGCTGCTCGGCAAGGGCCGGCTGGTACGCTGTGTCGGCCGGATCGAGACCAAGGGACTTGAAACGGGCCAACGGCTTCTGCTGATCCTCAGCGACATCAGCGAGCAGGTCCGGGCGGAAGAGGCCCTGCAGGAGCGGGAGCGTTTTCTGACGTCCATTTTGGAAACCACCCAGGACGGTTTCTGGGTCATCGATGCAAGCGGCGGTCTGATCGATGTCAACGAAGCCTATTGCCACATGACGGGTTATACGAAAGCGGAGCTTGCAGAGCTGCGCATTGCAGATCTCGATGCCCTCGAAGATGACGAGGTGACCGAGGCTCGCATCGAACGCATCGTGAAAAACGGCTCCGAGCGCTTTGAAACCAGGCATCGCCGGAAGGACGGCACCCTTTTCGATGTGGAAGTCTCCGCTTCCTTCCTGGACCAACACGGGGGCATGCTCGTCTGCTTTTGCCGCGATATTTCAGATCGCAAATCAGCGGAATTGGCTTGCCGAGAAAGCGAAATACGTTACCGGCTGCTTTCCGATCTGAGCATGGAGGGGATTGTCATCCACAAGAAGGGCATCGCCATGGATTTGAATGCCGCCCTGGCCAGACTTCTCGGTTATGAACCGAAGGAACTACTCGGCAAGAACATGCTCGAATTGATAGTTCATGAGCAGGACCGGGACATTGTCCGTAAGAGTATTGTTAAGGATTACGCACGGCCATACGTTGTCAGATTTGTGAAGAAAAACGGGGAAGTCTTTTTTGTCGAGCTTGAGGCGCGAAATTTTGAAATCAACGGCGAGATCATGCGCGTGGCTTCAGTGCGGGACATCACCGAGCGCAAAAAGTCCGAAGAGGAAATAAGGCGGGTCAATGCGGAACTGCGAAATGCAATTGCTGAAAAGGACAAATTTTTCTCCATCATCGCCCACGACCTCAAATCTCCCATTTCCGGCTTTCTCTCGCTGACCAAGATCCTGGTCGAAAATTTCGAGGAATTGACTGTCAAAGAGGTCAACAAGTCTTTGGACGCGTTGTATGCAAGCTCTGTTCGCGTTTACGCGTTGCTGGAAAATCTTCTGGAGTGGGCCAGAGTCCAGCAAGGGCTGCTGACCTGTTCGCCAAGTCACTTTCTGCTGAAAGGGGTCGTCAGATCGAGCCTTGATTTCAACCACTCCGTCGCCGACCAGAAAGGAATCGTCTTGCGCGACGAAACCCCGGACGATCTGGTTGTATGCATCGACCCGCCTATGATAGGTACCGTGCTCAGGAACATTGTTTCCAATGCCCTGAAGTTCTCAAATCGGGGCGGACAGGTGCTTATAACGGCTCGTCAAGATGGAAACATGGTCACCGTTGCGGTGCGGGATGAAGGCGTGGGCATGGACCACCACGCCCTGTCCATGCTCTTTTCCCTCGACAACAAGATCACGCGGCCCGGCACCGAGGGCGAAGTGAGCACGGGCCTTGGGCTCATCCTCTGCAAGGAGTTCATCGAGAAGCACGGCGGCAAGATCTGGGCGGAGAGCAGCCCCGGACAGGGCACCACATTCTATTTTACGCTACCGATCGCCAACAAGGAATGCGCCGTTTAAAACACAAATGAAATCGGCCTGTTGTCTTTTAAATAACGGAGCATCTCATGTCGCCATCACACGCATCCTCCAAAAATGGGGACCGGAATAATCTTGCGGAGCCGAGAATGATACGGTGGTCAGCGGTGATTTCGACGGTAAAGGAAAGCGATCCCGGTCTCTCCGGCACGCGCAGAGAATGCATGTCCCTTGCTTCGACGAGGGCTCAAAAGGAGTCTCGATGACTTTTGTGAACGGCGAGCAGCAAAGCTTGATCGACCACCTTGCCTCAATGCTCAAGGCCTACGCATTGACCGGCAGGGTGGTGGTCGAGGCACGGGATGAGGTGCGTCTGGTGGAAGATGTCTGTCAGGCGCTGGTTTCGACCCGTGGTTACCGTAACGCCTGGATCATCATCCTTGACTGTGAAGGCAAGGTGGACCGCTGGTTCCAGGCCGGTGTCGGCGAGGAGTTCTCAGCCATTCTGGCCCGCTTTCTGGAAGGCAGGCTGACCGCATGCGCCGAGCGAGCCTTGAAATCCGGACAGGTCATCAGCGTGATGGACCCGGCGCAGGAGTGCGGAGATTGCCCCATGGCCCGCGTTTATGAGGATCAGTCCGGGTTTTCCATGCGGCTCGAATCCGAAGGGGAAATTTTGGGGATACTCTCCGTGTCCATACCGCGGTATCTGGCCATGGAGGACCGGGAGCGCGAGCTTTTTAAGGATTTGGGCGAGAGCGTGGTTCACGGGATACGGCGTCTGCGCCAAAGCGCACTTGTGCGCGAGCAGACGGAGAGGCTGCTGCATTACGAGAGGATCATCTCTCGGACCAGCGACCGCATGTCCATCGTGAACAGACGCTACGAGTATGTGGTGGTCAACGCCGCATACGAACGCGAGTTCGGCAAGCCGCGTCAGGAGATCGAAGGGTGCTCCGTGGCCCAGTTCATGGGCGAGGATATCTTCCATGCGAGGATAAAGCCGCGTCTTGATGCGGCATTCGCCGGCAACGAGTGTGACTTTGAAGACGAGTATCCCGGAAAGTCCGGCCAAACCCTGTTCCGGAGAGTTCTCTACCAACCGTTCTATGATGCGAGTGGAAACGTACCGGAAGTGATCGTCACCGCGCGCGACATCACCGAACGCAAGCGCATGGAGAAGGCGCTGCTGGAAAAGCAGCAGGAGCTGGACCGCTACTTCACGAGCAGCCTGGATCTGCTTTGCATCGCGAGCAATGAGGGCGAGTTCGTGCGGCTCAACCCTCAATGGACAACGGTGCTCGGCTACACCCTGCCGGAGCTGGAGGGGCGCAAATTCATGGAGTTTGTCCATCCCGAGGATGTGGAGAAGACGCGAGAGATCGTTTCGCGCCTCAATAATCAGGAAGAGGTGCTCAATTTCGAAAATCGCTTCCTCTGCCGGGACGGCTCCTACAGATGGATCGAATGGCGCTCCAGATCGGTCGGGAGGCTCATCTACGCGGTGGCACGGGACGTCACCGTTCGAAAACAAACCGAGGAAGCCCTCCGCAGCAGTCGCGAACAGTTTGAACTGGCCATTCACGGCTCCAATGACGGGATATGGGACTGGGACCTGCGCACGAGCACCCTCTTTCTCTCGGAAAAGTGGAAGGAGCAGCTCGGGTATGCGGACCATGAAATACCGAACGAATTCATGACATTCGAAAATCTCCTCCACCCCGACGACAGACCCGCGGTGCTGGGCAAAATCGAGCGTTTTTTGAGCGACAGGTTCGATCGCTACTCGCACGAATTTCGCATGCTGCACAAGGACGGAACGGTGCGCTGGATTCACGCCAAGGGCGAGGCCGTGCGCAACGCTCGGGGGTCGGTGGAGCGTCTGGCCGGTTCGCATACGGACATCACCGCACGCAAGCAGGCCGAGGAGGAACTTCGCAGCGCCAAGGAGCAGGCCATGGCCGCGAACCAGGCCAAGTCCGAATTCCTGGCCAACATGAGCCACGAGTTGCGCACCCCCTTAAACGGCATCATGGGCATGTTGCAGCTTCTCGGGCTGACCGGCCTCAATGCCGAACAGGAGGATTATGCGCTGACGGGCCTTCAGTCCTGTGAGCGGTTGATCCGCCTTCTGACCGATATCCTCGACCTGTCCAGGATCGAATCCGGGAAGATGAACATCCGGAGCGAACCCCTGGAGCTGCGCCAGCTCCTCGATCAGCTCAAAGCTCTTTTCATTCCCGTCATCAGGCAAGACGGAATTTCATTCGAACTTGAAATCGATCAGGCCATCCCGCTTCGGCTGCTGGGCGATGCCGCCCGCCTGCAGCAGGTTCTGACCAATATGGTCGGCAACGCGCTCAAGTTCACCCACGGCGGCAGCGTGAAGCTGCAAGCCTCCCTTCTGCCCCTGTCCAGAAATGGCCAATGCAGGGTGCTCTTCTCCATTGCCGACACCGGCATCGGCATCCCGGACGACAAACTGGGGATTCTTTTCAGACCTTTCTCCCAGGTCAGCCAGGGCTACACGCGCAGCTATCAGGGTGCGGGGCTTGGGCTCTCCATCTGCAAGCGATTGGTTGAACTGATGGGCGGAAACATTTCCGTGGAGAGCGAGGAGGGGGCAGGCACGACCATGCATTTTACGGCCACTTTCGACATGGCCCCGCCTCTGGAAATGGATGCGTTCCAATCCGAGCCGTCGCAGGACAAAGTCCGTGAAGGGCTTAAAATACTGGTTGTCGAGGACGACCACGTCAGCAGCGTCTCGGTGTCCATGATCCTGCGCAAATTCAAAACCGAGCCAACCCAGGTCGAAGACGGTCGCCAGGCTCTGGCCGCCCTCCGCCTGAAAACGTTTGATCTGGTGCTCATGGACGTCCAGATGCCAGTCATGGACGGTCTGGAAACAACCCAGGCCATCCGCGCCGGATCGGCCGGAGAAGTAATGAAATCCATCCCCATCATCGCCATCACCGCCTACGCCATGAGCGGAGACCGGGAAAGGTTTCTGGAGGCCGGAATGGACGATTATATTGCCAAACCTGTGAACATGGCGGACCTGAAGAATATACTTCTGAAGTACTCACAGGCATAAAGCGCACTTACGATTCTGATCAACATTTTCACATAAGCGACCCACAATGAATGACACATGCGAAACTCTGTGCGCTCCCGGCGAACGCCTGCCCATACATGAAATTCAGCAGGAAAATGCCCAGATCGGAAATCATCTGTGTTCGCAATATTTCGATTTCTTTCCGCTGCCTCTTCTGGTGCTGAACTCGCTGCGCCAGATCATCTTCAGCAACAAAGCCTTTACCGACCTTGTGGGCACCAGCGACATCGGGTCATTTCTGGGCAAGCGCCCGGGCGAGGCCGTTGGCTGCGCCTATGCGGCAGCAGGGCCAAACGGATGCGGCACGTCCGACTATTGCCGCGAGTGCGGAGCGCTGCAGGCGATACTTGAGAGCATGTTCACCAGGGAAAAAACCGTGCACGAATGCCAGCTCCTGTGCCGGGATGAACACGGTGCGACCATTGCCCGGGATCTGCGGGTTTTCGCCTCTCCGTGGGAAGCCGGGGAGGGCACGTATTGTGTGCTCACGCTCATTGACATCGGGGATGAAAAACGCCGCCAGGCGCTGGAACGGATCTTTTTTCACGATATCCTGAACTCCGCCGGCGGGGCCAGAAATCTGGTCGACATCCTCCTGAAAGAGGTGCCCGAGGACGCCAGGGAGATAGCCCATATGGCCCGGTCCTCACTTTTCGCCCTGGTCGACGAGATTCAGAAACAGAAGCAGCTTTTGTCCGCGGAAAGAAATGAATACGAGATTTCAAAGATCACGCTGCAGGGCCTGGAGATCGTGCAATCCGTTGTCAAAGAATTCCGCTCCCACCCCAAGGCGCTGGGCAAGCGCATCCACCTTGACGCGGACAGCGTCAACGTCGCCGTGCATTCCGACTTCTCCTTGCTGCGCAGGATTCTGGTCAACATGCTTTTAAACGCCCTGGAAGCCACTCCAGCGGCCGGAGTCGTCAGCGCGGGCCTATACCGGGAGGAGGGCAGGGCGGTGTTCTGGGTTGCCAATCCCGCCGTCATGCCGGAATCGGTCAAGTTGCAGGTGTTCAAAAGATCGTTTTCGACCAAAGGCCACGACCGTGGTCTGGGCACGTATTCCATCAAGCTGTTGGCGGAAAATTATCTCGGAGGGAAGGTCGGCTTCACGTCCGAGGAACCGGCAGGCACGACATTCTGGATGCGGCTACCGGCTCTTGAAGCCTGATTGCGTGGACTTGCGGAGAGATAATGGGCCTTCAATTCAAGGAGGTCTTTATGAAATCTCAGTTTGCACAGAATTAGGCGGCACTCTATCCGTCTTGTTGCCAGGCACAGGTAATTGAATACCTGCGGCAACTTGTCCTGCTCCACGTGGTGCGTCTGCTTCCCTAACGCCGCTGTTCTGCGAGCGTTTCGGCCATCATCTGCGTGAGGGTCTCCATATTTATGGGCTTTGCAACGTATCCGCTCATGCCCGCAGCCAGGAATTTCTCCTTATCCCCGGCCATGGCGTAGGCCGTCAGGGCGATGATCGGGATATCCCGTTTGTGGGAGTTTCTGGAGCCTCGGATGCGCTGGCAGGCCTCGATGCCATCCATGACCGGCATCGATACGTCCATGAGGATGAGGTCGAAATCATGCGACTCATGCAGTTCCAGGGCTTCCTGTCCGTTGTGGGCCATGGTCACGCTGTGCCCGGACTTTTCCAACAGCCTGCTGATACTGAAACCCGTTGTCTCGTCGTCTTCGGCCAAAAGGATTTGGAGGGACGCTGGCGGCGCAGTACGTTTCTCTAGCGCAGCCTCGTCGTCATGAGGCCGCACTTCCTTGCTGAAGGTCACGCAAAAAGCAAAGGTCGTGCCCACTCCCTCCTCACTCGCCACGGCCATGTTGCCGCCCATGAGGGCCACCAGTTGCTTGCTGATGGTCAGGCCCAATCCGGCACCCTGGTGGTTCCGAGTATATCCCTGGCTTACCTGGGTGAAGGGTTGAAACAGATTCCCAAGTTCTTCATCCGCAATGCCGCATCCCGTATCTTCAATGGCGAAGAAAACTCTGAAGGTATCTTTGCGGCGAGACGGAAGCGGATAGGCCTCGACGTGCACGTGCCCGCGCTTGGTGAATTTGAAGGAGTTGCCGATCAGATTGGTAAGCACCTGTTGTAGCCTGAGGGAATCTCCAACAACCCAAATCGGGAGGCCAGGGTCAAGATGACGTGTTAATGTGACACCGGTCTGGACGGCGACTGGTGCGAAAAGATCAATGATTTGAGTCAGTACGCTGCGCAGGTCAAAGCGTTTGGAACGGATGAGCATCATGCTCGCCTCGACCCGGGAGAGGTCCAAAATGTCTGAGAGCAGGCTGGTCAGACGGTTGGTGGACTGGATGGCCAAGGCACAAAACTTCAACTCTTCCTTATCCTGCACGGATGTCTCGAGAAGCTGAAGCATGCCCAGGATGCCGTTCAAGGGAGTACGGATTTCATGACTCATGTTGGCCAGGAATTCCGACTTGGCCCGGTTAGCTGCTTCGGCCTGCTCCTTGGCCAGCAGCAGCTCCTCCTCCTCCCGCTTGCGCTCGGTGATGTCCTGGACCATGCCGACGGAGCGGGTGATCGTGCCTTCGGCATCCCGCTCATGGACGCAGCGTTCGATTACAAAACGGATTTCTCCGTCGTCCCTGCGTACAATGCGATGCTCGATCTCGTAGCGGTCCCTATTTTCCTTAATGGAGGAGGTATAAGCATGATCAACGGCGGCGCGGTCGTCAGGGTGCACGAGGGTCATAAACAGCTCGTAGCTGGGCTCAACTTCGTCCTGCGTTGCGCCAAAGATGCGGTAGGCTTCGTCCGACCATGTCAGGCGGTTTTCGACCAGGTCCAGCCGCCAGCTGCCCATGCGGCCGATGCTTTGAGCCTGCTCCAGGATGGCCTGGCTTGTGCGCAGCCGTGCCTGGCTTTCCAGGATAGCCGAAATGGCCTGACGGAATTCTCGTTCGATGAGGCCCAGTTCCTGGAAGGGAGCCGGCGCAGGCGGGTCGGGCTGTTGCGAGGTAGCCAGACCGGTCATGGACTTTGAAAACTCCACGATCGGGCGTATGATCCGCAGGTTCAGGGTCCGCCTAACCGAGAGGAAGAGGATCAAGAAGTAGGCGACGAGCAGGATCTCGATGGTCGCTACGATCTTGAGGGTGTCGGACATGGTGTGCCATAGGCTCGTGGACAGGATGACCTTCCACTTGTGTCCGGGCAGTTGGGCGACGGTGTCGGACACGAAGCTGCCGTCCCTGAAGGCTAGTGCGCTGAACGCCCCTGCGTCGGAAGCCTCCTTGAATATCCGCCAGTCCCCTATGTTGGTCTGCTGGCGCACTAGGGCCATGTCCGGGTGCGCGATGAGGTTGCCGAATCCGTCGGTGGCTGCCACCACTGTGCCGTGAAGGTCCAATGAGAAATGGTGCAAATGTTCAAGCAGAGCGTTTAGATTTAGCTCCCCGGCTATCATTTGCCCCGAAGCGGTTTTCGCCCGCATGAGGATAGTCAGACTGCCCGTATCAGAAGAATAGAGCGGCCGGGACATGGTCGAGTTCGATTCCGGGGGAAAGAGGACAGGGAAGTCTACCCCCACGAACCCAGGCGGGTGTGTGAACCGCACGATGCCGTCCGCATCGACCAAGACGATGCGCTGGAAACGGGTCAGGGATTCCTGCGTCTGCCTGATGGCTGCGAGGATGTGGTCGGGTTCGCTCCTGCCCTCAAGCCGTGCAAGTGAGGCGAGGTTCGAATGGGCGTCCGAAACGAAGATGTCGAGGTAGCGGCAAAGCGCAGTCGCCAAGTGTTCGTTGGTTTCTCTGGCCTTCTTGACGCCTTCCGTGAGCAGGGCGAGTCCGAGGGCGAAGACGACAATGATGCATGGGCCCAGCAACCATACGGCCAAGGTCCCGCGCAACAGGGAAACTGCTGGTGCAGGCGCTTTAGCGGATCGTTTCATGGGTTCGGAAGTCTCTTCCGGTGAATTCGATGATGTAATGGTCCCGGATGACATCGCCGAATTCGTCCAGGCGGAAAGGCGCGATGACTCCCGGGAGTTCCGGGAGGGTCTCCATGGCGGCCGGAAGACTTTTCGGATCCCCTGCGGCCTTGAGCATCCCCTGCAAAAAGGCCTGGGTCGCCTCGTAGGATAGGGCAGCGGCAAAATTCGGGGCATAACCGAAGCGTTGCTGGTAACGCTGCTGGAAAAACAGGTGCTCGGGCCTCGTGTTGTCTTCACTGTACCCCATGCCGAAAATCCATCCTCCACAGGCTTGACCGCAATCCACCACGAGTTCCCGGGTGGCCGCCCACATGGTGCTATAGACAGGGATCTTCAGGCTGCGAGATACGAAGGTTTTGGCCAATTTGGAAGCGTCCCGGGAGGAGAGGCTGACGAAGACCGCGTCCGGAGCGAGTCGCTCGATTTCTGCGGTGATGGTTTCCCAGGATTCCAGGGACGAGGAGTGGATATTCCATTCCTTGAGCAGCGTCCCCCCGAGGCGCACGAATTCGGAACGGAAAGCGTCCCTGTAAGGGCCTGAAAAAGCATCGTTGTCCATGTCGGCGACGATCACCACCGTGCGCAGCCCGGCTTTTTCCGTACCATAGCGGGCGAGGGCTCTGGCCCATTGGGAGTTTTCGCTGAGGACCCTGAAGAAGAGGTCCTTTTTTCCCGTCAGCAAGGGTGTGCTCACGGTAGGCGAGATAAGCGGCAAGCGGTGCCCCGAAGCCTGTTCAAGGGCGGCTTTGGCAACGCCGCTGGTCATGGGGCCGATGACGGCCACGGCTTTGACTGCTGCCAGCCTGTCCACGGCCTGGCGGGCACCGTCGGGCGTATTGAGGTCGTCCTCGGCCATCAGACGGAATGTCACTCCCGGGACCAACTCCCGGGCGTTTGCTTCTTCCAGGGCCAACTGTGCCCCATTGCGCCCCTGCACGCCTAGGTCGGAATACTTCCCTTCCAAGGGGCCGAGAAACCCAACTGTCACTTCCGAATGGTCCGAGCAGGCCTGCAGGAGCAGGCAAAGGAGCAAAACTGCGAGGCGTATGCGACTGATGATTCCTTGTGATAGTGGGCAGGCGTACATTTATTTTGCTGGCTGATTGTTTCGTTGAGTTGTGGGTGTTTCAGACGCTTTCCATGCGGATTGGTGAGCGCTTACGGAGATCATAGGCGCTGGTAGGTGGCCGGAGCCATCTGTTTGAGCGGCAGGTCCGCTCCGGCCAGACTTTCTGAATGGCCGATGAAGAGGTGACCGCCGGGTTCAAGGTGGTTGCAGAATTTCCGGACCAGCTCGTGCTGGGTCTTTCTGTCGAAATAGATCATCACGTTGCGGCAGAAGATGAGGTCCATCTTTTCGCGGAACTGAAAATCATCCATGAAATTGAGCCGTCTGAAGCTGACCTTGTCGCGCAGTTCCGGGAGCACGCGGACCATCCGCCTGCTCTTGTCCTTGCTGCGCAGCAGGAACCTGCGCCTGAACTCCAGCGGAATAGTCCCGATTCTTTCCTCTTCATAAATGGCGCGTGAGGCTTTTTTGAGGATATCAGTGGAGATATCCGTGGCCACGATGCTGAAGCGCAGGGGGCTTATCCGCTCGTTGTAGTCCATGAGAGTCATGGCCGTGGTGTAGGGCTCCTCGCCTGACGAGCAGCCCGCGTTCCAGACGGCGAAGGTCTGGCCGGCGTGTTTTTTCTGCCACTGGGGCAGCACGATCTGGGTAAGGTACTCGAAATGCTTCGGCTCGCGGAAGAAGCTGGTGGTGTTGGTGGTCACTGCGTCGACCATCTGCGGCAGCTCCACCTCCAGGCCTTTGAGCGACTGCAGATACTCCAGATACTGCCCATAGGACTTCATGTTCAGGGTGCGCAGCCTGCGTTGCAGCCGGGCCTGCAACATGGTCCTCTTGGTCTGGGTGATCTTGATGCCGAGCTCCGAATAGATGAACTCGCTGAACTGCTTCAGTTCCTTGTCGCTCATCAGCGGGGCGGTCTGGGTGTTCGGGTCGTACATGGCTTTCAGGCGGTGAGGGCTGCGATATCAAGGATGAGCGCCATGCTTCCGTCGCCCTTGATGGTCGCCCCGGAGATGCCGCGCACGTCCTGGTAGACCTTGCCCAGGCTCTTGATGACGGTCTGGTGCTCGCCGATGACCCGGTCCACCACAATGCCGATGCGCCGCCCCTGGGAATTGCAGACCACGACCTGCTCAATCTCCGGACTCTGTCCCGGGATGTCGAAGCCCGTGCGCAGGCTGACGTAGGGCACCATCTGCCCGCGCAGGTTGATGAGGTCGGCGCGGCCCTGGTCCTTGCGGATGAGTTCCACGCATTCTTCCACGGCGGACAGCGGCATGATGAAATAGCTGTCCTCGACCTGAACCTGTAGGCCGTCGATGATGGCCAGGGTCAGGGGGATGCGCACGGAAATGGTGGTGCCCTGTCCGGGCACGCTCTCAAGCGAGACGCGGCCGCGCAGGGCGTCGATGTTGCGCTTGACCACGTCCATGCCAACGCCCCGTCCGGAAACGCTGGTGACCTTTTCGGCCGTGGAAAACCCCGGTGCGAAGATGAGCATGAGGGTGTCTTTGTCGGAAATTAGGGCGTCCGGGGGAATGACCCCTTTTTCCACGGCCTTGGCCCGGATGCGCTCGGGATCAATCCCCGCGCCGTCGTCGATGATGCGGATGAGCACCTCGCCCCCGGAATGTTCGGCGGACAGCTCGATGCGGCCTTCGGGATTCTTGCCCCTGGCCTGGCGCTCCTCGGGGCTCTCGATGCCGTGGTCGATGCTGTTTCTGAGCAGGTGGACCAGCGGATCGTTCAAACGCTCGATGACGGTTTTGTCCAGTTCCGTGTCTTCACCGTGGGTTTCAAGCACGATGCGCTTGCCCAGTTCCTGGGACAGGTCGCGGACAAGCCGCTTTAAGCGGCTGAAGGTGGAGCCGATGGGCAGCATGCGGATGCCCAGGGTGTTGTCGCGCAGTTCGTCGGACAGGCGTTCGATCTCCTCGGAGATGGCCTGCAGCCTGGCGTCGTTCTGTTCGCTGGCAAACTGGGTCAACCGCGCCTGGGCCGTGACCAGTTCGCCGACCAGATCGACCAGAAAATCAAGTTTTTGAGCCGGGACGCGGATGCTCGAAGTCTGCGCTTCGGCGCTGGCGGTCTGGCGCAGGCGCTTGACCTCCTGCTGTTCGACCAAAGCCGCCTCGACCTGGCTGGCGCTGACCAGTCCAGCTTCAGACAAGAGTTGCCCGATGGGCTTTCGTTCCAGCAGAATGCGTTCAAGGGCGTCCTTGGTGATGTCGTTTTTCTCGACCAGGATCTGACCGATGAGCTTGTAGGATTCCTCGTCGATGCCCTGGCAGCTTCCGACCATCTGGATGGTCAGGTCGCTGTCCTCCTCCACGAAGATGAACACGTCGCGGATATCGTCCTCGCTCCTGGCCGTGGTCAGGATGACGTCCCACCACACCATGCAGTCCTCGGGGTTGAACCGGGACAGGGGGGGGATATCCTTGGTGTGCATGATGACGTGATGTTCGCCCATCTCGCACAGCTCTTCCAGCAGGGAAGCGGGGTTGGTCCCGCTCATGAACAGATTTTTCGGCGGGGCAAAGCGAATGCGCCAGGTGTTCATGGACGGGTCGGTGGCGCAGGTCGCGGAACCATCCCGGACTGCAGGGCTTTTCTGCGCAGGCTCCTGGACCGGAGTCAGGGCCTTGAGGCCCCTGATGACCTCTCCGGCCCGCTCGCCCAGACCGTGTTCCTCGCCTTCGAGCATGGACAGGATGTGGTCCCTGGCCAAGAGCGTCAGATCAAGGAGCTCTTTGGAAACTGAAATCTGACCATTACGCGCCAGGTCGAAAACAGTCTCGACCTCATGCGTGAAGGAGGCGATGTCCTCGAAGCCGAACATGGCGCCGGAACCCTTGATGGTGTGCATGGCGCGAAAGACGCGGTTGATGACTTCGTCATTGGCGGGATCTTCCTCCAGTTCGAGGAGGGATGTCTCCAATTCGCCAAGAAGCTCCAGGGCTTCTTCCTTGAACGCCTGCCGGTTCAGTTCTTCTCTGGACATGTTTTGCTCCACGGGGGTTAACGCAGCAATTTCTTGGCTACTGCCAGGAGCTGATCGGGCTTGAACGGCTTGACGATCCAGCCGGTGGCCCCGGCGGCCTTGCCTTCTTCCTTGGTAGAAGCCTGGGATTCCGTGGTCAGCATGACGATGGGCACGAACTTGTACTGGGGCGTGGCGCGTACAGCGCGGATAAATTCGATGCCGTTCATGTTGGGCATATTGAGGTCGGTCACGATCATGTCCACCGGTCCGGTCAGTTTGGCCAGCGCATCCTTGCCGTCGCAGGCCTCAATGACCGTATAACCGGCGTCTTTGAGTGTCAGGCTGACCATCTGACGGACGCTGGCTGAATCATCAACCGTCATTATGGTTTTGCTCATACGTTTTCCTCTGTTCGGCTCGATATTTCCTTGATGAGGCTGTCCGCTCCAAGGCTCGCCGCAGTCTCAAAGAGATGGGCGGGCAGGTTCGCGAAGATGGTCGTTGTGTTCGGTTCCTTGAGCAGGGCGCATAAAATCTGAACGAAAGACAGATCCGACTTGTCCGTTTCCCCCAGGTCAAGGGTTACGGAGCCGTTTTTGGGCAGGCGGGCCAGCAGTTCAGAGTGAATTTCCCTGCAGTGTTCCAGGGTCAGGCTGCCGGAAAGCTGTATGATCGGATGGTCCGCAGCGCCCGTGACTGTGCATGAAAACATGAAAGGCTCCTGGTTTTAGAAAAGTTCCACGTTGTCGCCGAGATCCTCTTCCGGTTCCGGCCGCTTTTTTCCGCTGCCTGGCGGGGTGCCCGCCTTGGACGCCGCGGGCTGGTCATCAAAAAGCTCCACGTTGTCGTCACCGAAAAGCTCAACATCGCCGTCGTCAAAAAGATCGACATCGCCACCGTCCTGAACGTCGCCGTGGTGGTGGCCGAGCACGGACAAGTGAACCAGACGCTCGCTGTCCATGGTGTAGCGGGAGAGCTGCTCCCGCAATTTTTCAGGCTGTCCGGCCGAGTCCAGCAGCGTCTGGAAGGGGACGAAACGGTCCTCCAACACCTTGACTTCCTTTTCAAGCGCCAACAGCTGTTCCGCTACCAGTTCATGGAAATGGATGGAAGATGTCAAGGCGCTGATTTGCGAGACCAGCCCCGTGCCGAGCCCCGAGAGCTGCCGGATGTCTTTTTCAAGCTTCGCATCCAGGCTGGAGAGTTGACTGAGCACGGTTTCAAAGCGGCCCTGCAGGGCTCCCACCATCTCGGACACGTCCGAAGATCTGGCCAGGGAGGAGAGGCGATCGGCCACAGCGGAAATTTGGTTCAGGATCTCGGCCACTGTGGCCGTCCTGGTGCGGGCGCTTAAGGAAAGATTCTGGATTTCCATGGCGATCACGCCCAGGGTGCGCCCCTGCTCCCCGGTGTGAGCGGCCTTGACCCGGGCATTCAATGCGATGAGTTCAATTTCGGACCCGATATCCTCGATGCCGCGCACAAACGTGCTGACCGTGGAAATGGTCTCGGCCATGTGCGACATGGTTTTGGATGTTTCCGAGATCTGCGTGCTCGTGGTCCGCATGGCGTTCATCACTTCGGCAATGTGGTGCCGGATGGCGTCAAGAATGGAGCCGCCACCTTTGGTGTCGGCGTAGGCCACGGCGGTGATCTTGCCGTGCAGGCCCGTGATGCCGTGGCCGATGGAGTCCAGGTTGCCGATCAATTCATCTACGGCTCCGGAGAACATCTCCTGGGCTTGACGCAGTTGGGGAGCCTGGAGCCTCAGCACGTCTCGCACCCAGGAAGCCAGCCCTGCATCGACGTTTTCCTTGTCCGCCTGGGAAAGCTCATGGGCGGCCTGATGCAGAATCTCCTCAACGTGTTCGACCTGTTGGCGGGTGATGTCGTGGAATTGCACCGAGGCGATAACCTGCCCCATGCTTTCGGTCACCTGCCGCGAGCCTAGGGCCAGATCCTGAACCAGGCCGGCCGACTCGGCGCGCATGGATTCAAGTTCGGAAATTCCGGCGAAAAGCTGGGTAAACATGTCTTCGACGATGCGCTTGCGGGATGCGGCCTGCATCTTGCCGCGTTCCCCGGCAACAGAGACCTGGGTCATGAGCTGGGTCGAATGCACGCGGATCTTCTCGGTGTGATCGTCGATGGTCGTGCCCAACGCCCTGACGTCATCGGCCAGGGTGGTGAACCCGGACCCGGCGCTGCCAAGACGCGCGCTCTCGATGCGCGTGGTGATCTCAAGCACCTTCAAGGTCTGCACCAGGGTGAAAAATTGGGCCATGGCCTGATCAAGGCCGCGGATCAGCCCCAGCACCTCGGCCATGCCTTCCAGTTGTTCGGTGGAAGAAACAGAAGAAAACACGGCCCTCGCTTCGTCGGCGCGGGCCTGCAGTTCGCCGATAGCCGCCTGCAGGGCGCCCTCGCCCACGGAAGAGGCCATGGCGGATGCCGTTGAGGAAAACGTGTTCGCTTGCGAGTTGATTCCGAAAATAGTGGCGCCGAGACCGAGAAAGTCATCCTCCCTGTCCTTGATGACGCTTGCAAGGCGAGGCAGCAGCACGGGCAGGTCGTTGGCGGATCCCTGCATCACGGATCCGAGTCCGGACAGAGGAGGCGCGGTGTCGTCTTGAGGCATGAGCCGGTCCTTATTCGTGATGCGGGCCGGGCCTTCTGACCTGGCCCGCATTGTTTCTAGTTTGCCGTTTCCAATTCTTCAGTGCTGCGCATGACCTGCAACTCCTCCGCGGAGAAGACCTTGCCGATGTCGAGGATCATGATGAACTCCTCGTTCTGCTTGCCCATGCCTCGGATGAAGTCCGCGCGGATGGACGTGCCCATGCGCGGCGGCGGGTTGATCTGGTCGCTGGTCATCTCGAAGACTTCGCGTACCGAGTCAACTATCGCGCCCATGTAGCAGTTTTCTCCTTCGACTTCCACATCAACTATGATGATGCAAGTATTTACCGTGTCGGCAACCTTGGGCATGTCGAATTTGATGCGCAGGTCGACCACGGGAACTGCGTGGCCGCGCAGGTTGATGACCCCGCGCATATACGGCGGAGTCTTGGGAATGCGGGTCACGGACACGAGTTCGATGACCTCGCGCACCGATCCCGTCTCCAGTGCGAATACCTCCTCGCCAAGGCCGAAGGTCAGGTACTGCAGGGTAGTGTTGTCACTCATGAGTCACCTCCTTGGTCCCCCGGTTAGAAGCGTTCGAATTCATCGTCTTCATCGTCCCGTCCCATGTCGAGAGCCAAGCCGCTGGAGGCACCTTTGGAGGCCAGGGCCTTGGGAGCCTTTTTGGCGGCCTGGGGCTTGCCTCGCCGAGATGTCGCCTGGCGCGTGACGCGTGCCGTCGTGGCGCCCAGATGGAAGAAGGCGATGGAGGACTGCAGCTGTTCGGCCTGACTGGACAGCTCTTCGGAGGTGGAAGCCATCTCCTCGGAGGCCGATGCGTTCTGCTGAATGACCTGGTCGAGCTGCTGCAGGGCCTTGTTGATCTGCTCTGCGCCCGCGTTCTGTTCGTTGGACGCGGCGGAGATCTCCTGCACCAATTCGGCTGTACGCTGAATGTCCGGAACCAGCTTGATCAGCATCTGCCCGGCCTGGTCGGCAACGGTCACCGTGGAGGAGGACAGTTCGCTGATCTCGGCTGCGGCCGTACCGCTGCGTTCGGCCAGCTTGCGCACTTCCGCCGCGACTACGGCAAAACCCTTGCCGTGTTCACCGGCGCGGGCGGCCTCAATGGCGGCGTTAAGCGCCAGCAGGTTGGTCTGGCGGGCGATCTCTTCGACGATGGAGATCTTTTCCGCGATGTTCTTCATGGCGCCCACGGCCTGAACCACGGCCTTGCCGCCAGCTTCGGCGTCCAGCGCGGCCTTGAGCGCGATTTTCTCGGTCTGGGTGGCGTTGTCGGCGTTCTGGCGGATGTTGGAACCCATCTCTTCCATGCTCGACGATACTTCTTCCACAGAGGCGGCCTGCTCGGTCGCACCCTGGGAGAGCTGTTCAGCAGAGGCGCTCAGCTCCTCAGAGCCCGAGGCCACGTTGTCCGAGGCCGACTGCACCTCGCCGACGATCTCACGCAATTTCGCGACCATGTCGCGCAGGGCTTGGGCCAGGATGCCCACTTCGTCTTTCTGGTCCACATCGAGCTTGGCGGTCAGGTCGCCCTGGGCCAGCTTGCGGGCGAATTCCACACCCTTCTGCACCGGACCGGTTATGCCCTTGGTCAGGAAGATGGCGACGACGATGCCGATCAGCACGCCGATGGCGAGTCCGCCGATCATGACCCGTTCGGCCATGGCCAGGTTGGCCACCGCGACATCGGCGATCTTCTTGGTGCCGTCGAGCCCTGCCACCGCTGTGTCCTGAGCGGCCTCCAGGGCTTCTGTACCGACCTTAGCGCGTTGTACGTTGATGCCCTCAAGGGTGGACCAGTTCTTTTGCAGGCTGAGCATAGCAGCGCGATAGTCGGCGCCGGCTTTCTGGACCGCCTCCATCTGCCTGAGGTTGGCGGGGTTGCGGATCGTCGGAGTCAGCTGGGTGAAGACGGCGTCGATCTTGACGAAATTCTCCATAGCCTTGTCGATCTGGGCGAGTTCGCGTGTGGCTTGCGCACGCCAGACACTGATCCGGGTTTCATTGCCCAGATCAACGACTTCGTTCATGAGATTGATTTTCCAAACCCGCTCTTTGAGGGCCTCGGGCGCGGCGTTCTCTGAGATTTCCCTTTCCATGGCCTCGTTCATGCTTCCCAGAAAGGCTGCACAGTTTTCCATGAAGGAGGCTGCGGCACTGTTCAAGGCGTCGCGGTCGGCATTCATGGCGTTGACCAGGGTCTCTGTCTGTTCCGAGAGGGCTGCGTAGGCGTCGACCCGTTCCCTGGCTTCCTGTGCGTGTTCCTTGAGGGCAACAAGGGCCGGGTAGGTTTCGGCGTGCTTTTTAGCCTGATCCAGGGCCTGTAGGGTCGCGGCGAGCTGTTTCTTGCCTTCGACCAGGAAGGATTCCTGTTCGGTGAAGGCGTATCCGCGCCAGGCGTACATGGTCAGCAGGGCCGAGCGTTCCACCAGGTTGGCGATGCCGACTTCAGGTACATACTCGTTGGCCAGCCGGCTTGAATCTTTCTCCACGTTCATCATGTTGACCACGGCCATTGCGCCAAGGGCGCATGCGATCAGAATCAACACACCAAATCCGCCCCCGATCTTGATCCCCAACTTGATGTTTTTCATTCCCCCCCTCCTTGTGAGTGAAGCAGCGAAAATTCGCCTGTCAGGATACACCACGCTCCGATTGGACGGACTTGAACGGTCTCGATGCCGAGAAGGCCAGGTTCTTCCTACACGGATTTATTCATCAAAAGCCAGAAAAAAATGAACTCACCGTTCACTGCGGGCTACCGGCCAGCAGTTCGAGAGCCTTTCTGGCCTCTATGTCCTCCACAAATACGTCATAATGCAGCAGCGCTCCGCGTGCGTCGCGGACCACGCGGATGGTGCGCGAGGTCCAGCGTGCCGAGCCATCGGCGCGACGAATGCTGCACTCGAATCCAAAAATTTCATCCTGCGCACGGATCATCTCGCCCAGCTGTTCCAGGTCCCGCGGGGATTCGAAAAGTTCCGCCACGGAACGCACCGAGTGCATCATTTCCCGGGACGAGGCATAACCGTAGATTCGGGCGTAACTCGTGTTCATGGACACGAAGCGGCCCTTGGCATCCACCGTGCACATGCCGATGGGAGCGCCTTCGTAGATGCTGTGATATTTGCTCTCAACTTCGGTCAGCGCCTGCTGAATCTGCCTCTTGGAGGAAATGTCGCGCACGAAGACGATGACTCCGGTGACCGCGCCGCTTTGCGCGTCCTTGATGGGATAGGAGTTGAACTCGATGGCTCTGAGCGCGGTGGAAGACATGATCTCAAGCACCTCGAACTCGTTGCATCCCGTGCGCAGGGAGCGCACCGCCGGGCAGCGGGAGCAGCACTGACCGAGGCGATGAAAAGCCTGGTGGCATTTGCGGCCGACCACGGGCGTTTCCTCGGCGTACCAGCGGATCATGGTCTGGTTGGCGTAGCGCACCGTCATGTCCGGGGCGATCACGCTTATACCCTCATCGATACTTCCGAGCAGGTTTTCCAAAAAGGCTTCGTTGGCCAGGATCTGCTCTTCGGCGGCTTTGCGCTGACTCATGTCGTAGTGCGTCCCGATGATGCGCACCGGCGAGCCTGTGGCGCTTTTTTCCATCAGCTTTCCGCGGGAGTGGATCCATTTAAAAGAGCCGTCGCTGCAGCGCAGGCGGTACTCGAAGTCATAGCGTTCAGTCTCGCCCCTGAAATGGGAGGAAAGCATGTTCAGGGCGGGGACACGGTCCTCGGGGTGCAGCAGGGCTTCCCACTGGGAGATGGTCGGTTCAAGTTCCCCTTCCCGGTAACCAAGCATGGTGAACCACATGGGCGAACACTGCAGCCTCCCCGAAGGCACGTCGTAATCCCAGACCGCCTCCTGCGCTCCCTCCAGGGCGAATTTCCAGCGTTCCTCGCTGGCCTCCAGCGCCTGCTTGGCCTGCATGAGTCCCGTGACCTCGAACTGCATGTGCACGATCTGGGTCACCTCACCCTGGGCGTCCAGCACAGGGGCGCTGCGCAAGAGCCAGTGCTTGCCGTCGGGGGAGCGGTAGGCCCCGTTCTGCACGGTCCTGCTCTTCAAGGCCCGCCAGGCCGTGCAGAAGGCGCCGCTCTCGGATGCGATCTTATTGTCCTGATTGTTCAGGACCCCGTGTTCGGTGGAGTTCAGGATGCTGGAAGGGCTTTCGGTGACCGGGGAATTCGACCACAGGATGTGGAACTGGGAATCCAGCAGGGTCACCGACACGTCCTGCAAATTTTCCAGAATGGTGCGCTGCACCCGTTGCTGTCCACGCAGCTGCGATTCGAGAATCTGGCGCTCCCGGATTTCGTCGCGCAGCAACCTGGTCAGCTCTTCGAGTTCGCTTTTGCGCTGATCCAGGCTTTGGACCGGATTGACGGCAACGATGCCAGACACTTTCTCAAGGGCCGACATGCTTTCCAGAAAGGCGACTGGATTTGTGCGGATAAGCCCGGTGATGCGATCGGGCAACTTCCCGGACAAGGCCATGAGCAGGTCCGGGTCTTCGCCCAGGAGCCTGGCCAGAGCGTGGATGCGTTCTTCGGTCAGCGGGGCGTTTTCGCCGCGTTCGAGCTTGCTCAGATACGAATGATGAATGCCAATACGCTTGGCAACACTGCGGATTGAATACCCTGAATGTTTGGCGGCGAGAGCTTTTCTGCGCTCGGTGAGATAACTTCCTAGTGCGCTCATGTGTCTATCATAAAGTAGCCGCTTTTTCCTGGGCAAGCATTTATTTGTCGGACGCGCAAATTATTTATTGGCGAAGGATTGCGGTCCTGAGCGTCACTTTTGGGCCGCTTCTGGTGAACCTTTTGTCGGACAAAGAGAGAATACTCGCAAAAAATGATGGTTTCTGTGGGGATGCATGACGGCGGAGCACAAGGCCTGCGCCGGAATCATTGGCGACATCGGACAGGCATTTTTTTCAAAAAACATGTTGACCGCAAAACATTGGCTATTTCATACTCGCCAATAGGAGTAGCTAAATTTTTTCCTAGGAATTGGCCCGCGCATCGGCGTGAATTCAGGCGTTGAAAACCCAACAAGGAATCAGTCCGCATGAAGAGACAGCATTCTCCCCTTTTCTATGCTGCGTTGGCACTGATCCTCGCTCTATTTTTAGGACACTTTTATCTGGGCGTCCTGTTCGAGAATGCCAGGCATAACAAGCAGTTGGCCATTCCCGGCGGGGAGAGGCTGCTTACGGTATCGCCACGGGAAGAGCCTTCCCGAAGCATGTCTCTGACCGGTTATAGTCTTGTCGCCGTTTTCGCTGTTGTGGTCGCCGGGCTCTGTTTTTACGTCTTGCGGGGCCGGAACAGGATTGTGGCGCAGGCCGAAGAGCTTGAGCGCGTGAACGCCGCATTGGCCCGCGACATCGCCCGGCGCGAACAGATCGAGCAGGACCTGCATGTGCAAGTCAAGCTGTCGCAAGGCGAGGCGGGCATCGCCGGAAGTGAAGAGGAAAAAAAGGCTGCGGCGCTTAACAAAAAGGGGCGGAATTGGCGCATCCTCCTGGCTGAGGATGACATCACCAACATGACCATGCTGACCCGCCTGCTGGAAAAGCTGGGCTGCGAGGTCACCCAGGCGGGCAATGGGCTGGAAGCGGTGCAGTTGATGGAAAAGAGTGATGTGGATATTGTGCTCATGGACATCCAGATGCCCGTCATGGATGGGGTCGAGGCAACCAGGCGCATCCGTTCCGACGCGAACCTCGGCGAACGGTCCAGGGTCCCGATCATCGCCGTGACCGCCTTTGCCATGAGCGGGGACCGGGAGAGATTCCTGCAGGCGGGCATGAACGACTACTTGGCCAAGCCCCTGAGCGTCAAAACGCTGGTGGCGGCCATGGACAGGGCCGTGGCCGGGGGAACCTGAACCGTCCTTGACGGCAATGAGCGGAGACGAGAATGAGTGGAGTGTGAGCATGAAAACCAAGTACGCCTGCGTTTTGGGCGCAATCCTGAAGATGCATTGCATGCTTCTCACAGTTCTTGCCGTCCTTTTTCTGACCCTACCCGTCGCGGCAGACCATGACCGGCCTCCCAGAATTCTTGTCCTGCATTCCTACCATCAGGGCCTTGAGTGGACGGACGCATTGCAGCGGGGGATCAGCCGCGTCTTTGCCGAAACCAAAGCAAAAGTGGACCTTGATATCCATTATCTTGACATGGCTCGGCTGGGCCCGATGATTGGCAAGGATCTCGTCGAAGCTGACTTTGTGGACCATCTGAAAAACGTTCACCACGATCTCGATTATGACCTTGTGCTGGTTTCGGACAACGACGCTCTGGAGACGATCCTGCGCCACCGCGAGACGGTTGCGCCGGGGGCTCCGGTCGTCTTCTGCGGGGTGAACAATTTTTCGCAGTCCATGATCAGCGGCCACTCCGGCATTACGGGCGTGGCCGAAACCCCTTCCTTCGACAAGACCTTTGAACTGGCCGCAGCCCTGTGGCCGGGGCTCAGCAAAGTGCTCGTGCTTGGAGAGGATACCGCCACGGGCCAACAGAATCTGTCCATTCTGAAGATGCAGATGGCAAACGCATCATCTCGACCGGAATTGCATTTTTCAACCGAAACCGACATCGCCGCTCTTGAAGAGCGTCTGGCCGTACTGACCCCGGAATGGGCGGTCCTGCCCATGTGCCGCCCCTTCGAGGACGCCCGGCTTTTGTCCGTGGCCGAAGCCTCGGCCAGACTGAGCAAGGCGTCGCCGGTCCCTTTGTTCGCGGCCTGGGATTTCTGGATGAATCATGGCCCCATGGGCGGCGTGGCCGTTTCCTCCGCTTCCCAGGGCGGGGCGGCGGCCAGCATCGCCCTGCGCATCCTGCAAGGCGAGCCTGTGGACTCAATCCCCGTACTCGAAGATAGCCCCAATCTCGTCATCCTGGACCAGAATGCGCTGGATCGGTTCAGTATACCTGCCGCCCGCGTTCCACGCGAATCAACCATTTTGAACCACGAGCCGTCCTTTTACGAGCAACACCACACCCTGGTCTGGACCTACGGCCTGTTGAGCCTGGCGGGAACAGTGCTTTGCCTCCTGCTGGCCTTGAACGTCGTGGCGCGCAGAAAAGCCGATGCCTCACTCAAGCGGCAGTTGCTTTTCACCGAAACCCTGTTGCGGGCCATTCCTTCACCCATCTTCTACAAGGACACCTTTGGCCGCTATCTTGGATGCAACAAAGCCTTTGCCGACTTTCACGAATTGAGTGAAATCAAGGTCAAGGGCAGAACCGTGCACGAGTTGTTTCCGGGCAGTCAGGGAGCTTTATTCGAAGCCAAGGACCGGGAACTGCTGCTGAGCGAAGGTGTGCAGTGCTATGAACACAGCCTGCAGACGCATCGCGGCCCAAGGGAAGTAATCATCTGCAAATCCGTCTTCTCGGACGAGCACGGCCATCCGGCAGGCATCGTCGGGATGATCACGGACATCACCGACCGCAAGGCCATGGAACTCGAACTTCTCAGCGTGCGTGACGCGGCCCTGGCCGCCAGTGTCGTCAAGAGCGCGTTCCTGGCCAACATGAGCCATGAGATCCGCACACCGCTGAATGGCCTCATGGGCATGCTGCAATTGCTCGAATCGTCCTCCCAGACAGACGAGCAGAATGAGTTCATAGGCATGGCCCTTGTCTCGGGCAAACGCCTCACGGCCCTCTTGTCCGACATTCTGGATATTTCGAGGATTGAAGCCGACAAGTTGACGATCACAAAACTTCCCTTTGACCTTGGGGAAATGCGCGCATCCATCGAAACCCTGTTCTCCTTTTCAGCCATGGAAAAGGGTATCGAGTTCGATGTGCAGTTTGACGAAAATCTTCCTCGAACGTTGGTCGGGGACGAATTGCGCCTGCGTCAGATACTTTTCAATCTGGTCGGCAATGCGATCAAATTCACCACCCAAGGTTACGCGCGGGTGCAGATATCCATGCAGCCGGGAAAGCCGGAAGACGAGTGCAGGATTCTGTGTTGCGTCAGCGACAGCGGCCCAGGCATCAGCGATAACATTCTGGCCAAAGTTTTCGAGCCCTTCGTGCAGGGTGAGGATTCATACGTGCAGGGTCATCAGGGCGCGGGCCTTGGCTTGGCCATTGTGGCCAGGCTAGTGAATCTGATGGGCGGAACCCTGTCCATCGACACTTCGGAAACTGGCACGACCATCTGCTGTTCCCTGCCTCTGCAGATTTCGCCCAAGGACGCGCAAGAGTTCAAGACCTGTCGAACGGACGACCAACCCGGTCCCGCGAGGCTGCGCATCCTGCTGGCCGAAGACGACCCCGTGAACATGTTCGCCGCCACACGCATCCTGGAAAAGGCGGGTCATGTTGTCGCTGAGGCCTCGGACGGCGAGCAGGCGCTCACGCTGCTGCGGGAGGCGGACTTTGATCTTATTCTCATGGACATCCAGATGCCGCTCATGGACGGCATGCAGGCCACGGCCCTGATTCGAAGCGATGCCTCCCTGGGGGGCAAGTCCCGCATCCCCATCGTGGCCATGACGGCCTACGCCATGAGGGGGGACGCAGAGAAATTTTTGTCCGGCGGCATGGACGGCTATATCGCCAAGCCGCTGGACAGCAAGGACCTGTTTGAGGTCATCAGGGATGTCGTATCCCGGAGGAAAGCTTGCAGATAACGGGCTTTTGTCGGAAGAAATGCTTGAAATCCCTGCTTGAGGTTGCATGATGCCCACGCACGAACACGATCAGGACACAACATCCCGCCAGGAAGCGGAAGAGCTGCGACGTGAGATAGCCAGTCTCCGCAGGCGCGTGGCCGAACTGGAGGCCAGGGCGACCGATTCCTCGCAGGCGGACGATGCCCTGGCCAGACAGGACGCGCTCTTGCAGGCCATGCTGCGCAATCTGCCCTTTGATTTCTGGGCGCGGGACTTAAGCGAAAAAATCCTCGTGCAGAGCGACGCCTCCGTACGCCTTTGGGGCGACCTTTCCGCCACCAAAGTCGACGACGCCGACGTTTCTGAAGAGATCCGCAGCACCTGGCGTTCGGTCAACGAACGCGTCTATGCGGGGGAGGTTCTTGAGGGCGAAAAGGAATACGTCCTGTCAAACGGCGAGAAACGCATCTTTCGCGACATCGTCGCCCCCATCCGCATGGGCGAAGAAACCCTGGGGATCCTTGGCACCAACATCGACATCACGGAGCATGTGCGCAGCATCCACGCTCTGCATGAGAGCCAGGCCCATCTGGCCTCCCTGCTCAATTCCATTGACGAATCCGCAGCGCTTTTAGAACCCGACGGCAAAGTCATCACGGTCAACAAAACCTTTGCCGCCCGGATCGGCAGGACTGTCGAGGAATGCCTGGGTCAGTCCATCTATGATTTCATTCCCGCCGAGGCCACGCGGACGCGCAAGCGCATCGTTGAAGACTTGGTGAGCAACGCCCGGTCCGTGACCTTCGAGGACCAGCGACAGGGCCGCTGGATGCGCCACAGCCTGAGCCCGGTGCTCGCCCCGGACGGCTCGGTGGCGGCGGTGGCAATTTTCGCCGTGGACCTGACCGAGCGCAAGCGCCGTGAAACCCTCCTCCTCGCCCGCCAGCGGCTCGGCGAATACGCCATCAACCATTCCCTGCAGGATCTCTTGCGCAAGGCTCTGGACGAAGCCGAAAACGTGACCGGAAGTGGCCTTAGCTTTCTGCACTTCCTTGATGAAGACCAGCAGACCATGACCATGCAGGCCTGGTCCAGCAAAACCCTGCGCACCGGGTTCATGGTCCCTGAGAAAACTCTGCCTTACGACCTCAGCCATTGCGGGGTGTGGGCGGATTGCGTGCGTCTGCGTTGCGCCGTGGTCCACAACGACTACGCGGCCCTGGATCACAAGAAGGGGGTGCCTCCAGGGCATCCGGCGCTGGTCCGCTTGATGCTCCTGCCGGTGTTTCGCGGCGAAAAAATCGTGGCCATCATGGCGGTGGGCAACAAGGCGTCCGACTACACGACCGACGACGTGCAGGCCTTGACCGAGCTTGGCACCCTGCTGTGGGATATATTGGAGCACAAGCGCGCTCAGGAAGGCTACGAGACCCTGTTTAAGCACATGCTGGACGGGTTCGCCCTGCACGAGATCATCTGCGATGCCTCCGGCAGGCCCGTTGATTACCGTTTCCTGGAGGTCAATCCGGCTTTCGAGCGGCACACCGGACTGTTGGGCAGGGACATCAAAGGCAAGACGGTGCGTGAGGTCCTGCCCATGGTAGAGCAGGTCTGGATCGACACCTACGGGAAAGTGGCCCTGACGGGAGAGCCCGCGTTTTTCGAGGAATATGCCGCAGCCCATGACAAATTCTTCCAGGTCAGCGCGTTTCGCCCGGCGCTCATGCGCTTCGCCTGCATTTTCACGGACATCTCGCACCGCAAGCGCCACGAGTTGGACCTCAGCCAGGCCAAGGACGCAGCCGAGGCCGCCAATGTGGCCAAGTCGGAATTTTTAGCCAACATGAGTCACGAGATCCGCACCCCGCTGAACGGCATCGTGGGCATCCTGCAGTTGTTTGACTCCCACGACCTCTCCGGCGAACAGAAAAAACTCATCGAATTGGCCAACACCTCGGCCGGACGGCTGAACGAACTACTCTCGGACATTCTTGACCTGGCGCGGATCGAATCCGGCAAGCTGACCATCGCGGCCTTGCCTTTTGATCCCGCCGAATTGCGGGCGTCCACCCTGGGTCTTTTCGCCTTGGCTGCCCAGGGCAAGAACCTGAACCTCGAATTCATCCTTGATCGCAACCTGCCGCCCATGCTGGTCGGCGACGAATCCCGGCTGCGCCAGGTGCTCTTCAACCTGGTCGGCAACTCTCTCAAATTTACCCGCGCCGGTTTCGTGCGGGTCGAGGTCGGTCCGTTGCCGGGCGGGGCATCGCCCAGAGTTCTCTTTTGCGTAACGGATACCGGGTCCGGAATTTCCGAACACCAACTCGGGGATATCTTTACGCCGTTTGTGCAGGGGGAGGATTCCTATGTCCGCAATCATCAGGGCGCGGGTCTGGGGCTGGCCATCGTCAAACGCATCGTCGTGCTGATGGGCGGATGCCTGTGCGTGGACAGCTCCACGGACGGGACCACAATTTGTTTCTCCCTGCCCATGTCCGCTCCGGCTACGGCACAAATCGCCGGCCAAGTCCCGGCCCGCATCGGGGACGCAATCGGAAACAATTTGGACGTATTGCACATTCTTCTCGTCGAAGACGACGCCGTGAGCATGTTCGCGGCCCGCCGCGTCCTGGAAAAAGCCGGACATACCGTCACCGCGGCGACGGACGGCAGCGAGGTGCTGCCGCTGCTGCGCGAACATGATTTCGATGTGATCCTCATGGACGTGCAACTGCCGGTCATGGACGGACTGCAGGCCACTGCCGTGGTCCGCGCCGAAACTTCCCTCGGTGACAAATCACGCATTCCCATCGTAGCCATGACCGCCTACGCCATGAGCGGGGACCGCGATAAATTCCTGGCCGCCGGAATGGATGACTACATCGCAAAGCCAGTCAGCGCACGCGAATTGCTGGATGCGTTGCACAGGGCAAAAATTCGCTTGCCGGAGAAAACATGAATCAAGACGGCCTGGAAATCACCCGCAGCCGGAGCCGCCCATGAATACTTCCCAGCTGCCGGAGAAATGCGTCCTGCTGCTTTTCGAGGATTTTTTTGATCTCGAAGAGATTCAGAAGGTCCAGGACAGTTTCGCCCTGGCCACGGGCGTGGCTTCCCTTATCACCGCCCCCGACGGCAGGCCGCTGACAAGGCCGAGCAATTTCACCAGGCTGTGCAGCAGGATCATCCGGGAATCCACGGCAGGAAAAGAAAACTGCATGCGCTCCGACGCTCTGCTTGGAGCGTACAACCCCCATGGCCCGAACATAAGCCGGTGCATGAGCGGGGCCCTTTGGGACGCGGGGGTGAGCATCACCGTGGGCGGACGGCATGTCGCCAGCTGGCTCATCGGGCAGGTGCGCTCCAGCGTTCTCGATGATGACGCCATGTACGGCTATGCGCGGACCATCGGCGTCGATCCTCAGGAATACCGGGAGGCCATGGCGGAGGTGCCTGTCATGGACGAAGAGCAGTTTCGTCGCGTGGCCGACGCCCTTTTCGTCATCGCCAATTCCCTGTCCGAAAAGGCCTACCAGCAGGCCCTGCTGCTGGAGGAGAAAAGGGAGCGCCAGAAAATGGACGCCATGCGCTCCATGCTCATGGACCGCAGCCTCGACGCCATTGTCGTCATCAACGAGCATCACCGCGTGATCGAGGCCAACAAACGTTTCGCGGACATGCTCGGCTACGCCCCGGAAGAGGTGATCGGTCTTTACACCTGGGACTACGAAGCGACCATGAACGAGGCAATGGTCAGGGACCTGTTCCCCGATTTTTCACAAGTCAATTCCGTGTTCGAATCCAGACACCGCAAAAAGGACGGCACGGTCTTCGACGTGGAGGTGACCACCGCCGGAGCCTCCATTGACGGCCACTCCTGCGTTCTGACTTTTAGCCGGGACATCACCGCGCGCAAAGAGGCCGAGCGGCAGCTGAGCCAGAGCGAGAAGCATTTTCGGACCCTGTTCGAACTGAGCCGCGACGGATTCATCCTGGCCGACCCGGAAGGCCGGTTTCTGGACGCGAACAAGGCCTATTGCGACATGACGGGCTATTCGGTGCCGGAGCTGCGCGCCCTTGGCGATTTTTACGCCATCACCCCCGGGAAATGGCGAAATTGGCAGCGCGAGGAGATCTGGACGAGGCTGTTTCTGACCGGCGATACAGGGGTTTACGAGAAGGAATACATCCACAGGGACGGACACGTATTTCCGGTGGAACTGCGGGATTTCGCGGTCCATGACGACCACGGCGTCGTCAGGTACGCCTGGGGCACCGTGCGCGACATTTCAAAACGCGTGCGGACCGAGGAGCACATGCGCTCCCTGCTGCAGATGGTTGAACAGAGCCCGGCCTGCATCGTCATGACCGATCCGAAGGGCAACATCGAATACGTCAATCCCAAGTTCACGGAACTTTCGGGGTACACCTTTGCCGAGGTCCGGGGACAGAATCCGCGCATCCTCGGTTCGGGCTACAAGTCCCGCGGGGAGTACGAGGAGCTGTGGCGGACCATCGAATCCGGGCGGCAGTGGCGGGGCGAGTTCCGCAACCGGCACAAGGACGGCAGCCTGTACTGGGAAGCCGCCCTCATTTCGCCCATCCTCGAACCCGACGGCCGCATCACTCATTACGTGGCCATCAAGGAAGACATCACCCAGCACCGCCACACCCAGGAAGAGCTGCGCAAGCGTGACATCAATTTCAAGAAGATCGTGGATATCCTGCCCCAGCTGGTATCCTACGTTGACAGGAACCTGCGCTACCGCTTCGTCAACGCCGCCTATTCCAGTTTTTTCTCCTCCAGCGATCTCGTCGGCCTGACCGTTCCGGAGGTCATCGGGGAAGAGGCCTTCGAGATTGCGCAGGAACATGTGCAGCAGGTCTTTCAGGGCAAGACCGTTCATTACGGGGCCACGCTGCCGTATCCGGAGATGGGCGAACGCTTTGTCGATGTGTATCTGATTCCCGACTATTCAGGCTCGGGGGAAGTGGAGGGCTACTATTCCATCCTCAACGACCTGACCCATCTGAAGAAAATCGAGGATTCCCTGCGACTGGCCAAGGATGAGGCTGAAGCCGCCAACAAGCTCAAGTCCGAATTTCTGGCCAACATGAGCCACGAAATCCGCACGCCTTTGAATGGCATCCTTGGCATGCTGCAGCTCATGCAGAGCACGAACCTGGATGCGGAGCAGCAAGAATGCCTGCAGACGGCCATCAAGTCATCGGAGCGTCTGACCCGGCTTCTGAGCGACATTCTCGACATTTCAAAGATCGAGGCGGACAAACTGGTGTTCCGGGACCACGCCTTTGAGATCCGGGATGTGGAAAAGGCGCTCGGGGAACTGTTCGGACAGGCGGTCAAGGAGAAGGGCATCGATTACACCTTCCGCGCCGACCCGCGCCTGCCGGAAAAGGTTATGGGCGATGAGGCGCGCCTGGTGCAGGTGCTCTTCAACCTGGTCGGCAATTCCCTCAAGTTCACGGAACAGGGCAGCGTGTGCGTCGAAGCCACGGTGCTGCCGTTTACTGCGGGAGCGCCGCTGCGCCTGCTTTTTTCCGTAACCGACACAGGCCTTGGCATGTCGGACCAGATCCAGCGCGACATCTTCGAACCATTCATTCAAAATGACGGCTCCTATACCAGGCGATATCAGGGGGTAGGGCTGGGGCTGACCATCGTGCGCAAGCTCGTGCAACGCATGGGCGGCAGCCTCTGCCTGGATTCAACATCCGGCCAGGGCTCGGCCATTTTTGTTTCCCTGCCTTTCGGGCTGTGCTGCGAGCATGCCGGGGAAGACGCCTGCGGCGGTGAATCCAATACAATACCCGGACTGCGTGTGCTGATGGTCGAGGACGATGCGGTCAACCTGCTCTGCGGACAGCGGCTTCTGGAAAAATCAGGGTATGTGGTCAGCACGGCCTGCGACGGCCAGGATGCCCTTGAAAAGCTCATGACCGAGAATTTCGATCTGGTGCTCATGGACATCCAGATGCCGGTGCTGGATGGGATACAGACGACAAAGGCCATCCGTCATGCCGCGCCCTTCGCGCACGTTTCGGACATCCCCATTATCGCTCTGACCGCGCACGCCATGGCCGGGGATCAGGAAAAATTTCTGGCCGCCGAAATGGACGGGTACCTGAGCAAACCTTATGATCTTGGCAAGATCAATCAGGAGATAGCACGAGTCATTTCCCTGCCCCGCAGGGGAGCGCGACAGGCGGATTGACGCGGACATAATTTTGCGGAAAATCGCCATTTCTTTTTTGCAGGCGGCCTGCGATGCTCAATGGAGCCAGCCCGGAAAAACGATTAAATAAGTAATGACTTATCCGAACTTGAAATACCGACAGAAACAGAGAGGTTTCAATGCGAATTCTGATTGTTGAAGACGATTTTGTCGGCCGTAAGGTCATGCACCAGTTGCTGCTTGAATATGGGGAATGCGACGTGGCCGTGGACGGGCTTGAAGCCGTCAAGGCCTTCGATCTGGCCTGTGAAGCGGGCCAGCCCTATGATGTCATGTTCCTGGACATCATGATGCCGAACATGAGCGGGCACGAGGCTTTAAAGATCATCCGGGACAAGGAGAAGGAGCGTGGGGTGACCCCGCAGAATGAAGTGAAGGTCATCATGACCAGCGCTCTGGATGACGTGAAGAACGTGACCCAGTCCTTTTTCCAGGGAGGGGCCTCGGCCTATCTGGTCAAGCCCATCGAACGGCGCAAGGTCATCGAAGAATTGCGAAAGCTCGGCATGATTTAAACGGCCAAGGCCAGGGCGAGCATCAGGATCGGCACAGCTGCAGCACCAGAGGCGCTATCTGGGTCAGCGGGACAACCTTGTCCACACCGCCGAGCTTGATGGCCTCGCCGGGCATGCCGAAGACAACGCATGAGACCTCATCCTGGGCAACGGTCACGGCTCCGGCCTCATGCATTTCCAGCATGGCCTTGGCTCCGTCGTCGCCCATGCCGGTCATGATCACGCCCACGGCGTTCCTGCCCGCATAGCGTGCAGCCGAACGGAATAGCACGTCCACGGAGGGGCGGTGCCGCGAAACAAGCGGCCCCTCCTTGACCTGCACGTAGTATCTGGCCCCGCTGCGCTTTAAGAGCATGTGCAGATTGCCCGGAGCGATGAGGGCTTGGCCGCGCAGCACGGTATCGTTGTCAGCAGCCTCCTTGACCACGATATCGCACAGCGTGTTCAGGCGCTGGGCAAAGGCGGCCGTGAATTTCTCGGGCATGTGCTGGACGATGACGATGCCCGGACAATCGACGGGCATGGCCTGCAAGAGAGTCAGGAGAGCTTCGGTCCCGCCTGTGGAGGCTCCGACCACGATGATCTTTTCCGTGGTCTGAATCATGGCGTTTCCGGTGGCTTTGGGCAGCACCGCGTCGGCGGTGAGCTTCTGGCTGACTTTAAGGGTGCGGGGAATGTATTTCTTCACCTTGGCCTTGGCCGCCGCCTTGACCGCGTCGCAGAGCATGATCTTCGATTCCTCCATGAACTGCTTGGTGCCTACCTTGGGCTTCTGGATGATGGACACCGCCCCGTACTCCAGGGCCTTCATGGTCGTTTCGGCGTTTTTTTCGGTCAGGGTGGAGCAGATGATGGTCGGAATGGGATGCTGGGTCATGATCTTTTTCAGGAAGGTGATCCCGTCCATGCGCGGCATCTCCACATCCAGGGAAAGCACGTCCGGCATATGCTCGCGCATGATCTCCGCCGCCGCATAGGGGTCTCCGGCTGCGCCGATGACCTCGATCTCCGGATCTGAGGAATAGATGGAGGTCAGGGTCTGACGGACCAGGGCCGAATCATCGACGATAAGTATTCGTATTTTTTTATTGCCCATGCGCACGGACTCCGGATTTGATTACAATGATGCGATTTTTTTGATTATATACCTAAAAATGCGGGGAGTAAATCGGGATCTGGCGTTTCGTGCCTAGACCGCCTGATACAGAGCGTGGTCCAATTGCCGGAAACCGGGCAGCTTGCGCATCGGTGCACCCAGAGCCAGGATTCCCCCTGGCGCCAGATAGCGGCGCAACCTTCCGGCCAGGACCAGGGCGAGACCGGGGTGGAAATGATGCAGGACCTGACGGCAGACGATGACATCCATGGGTTCGCGCAGGGCGAAGGGCTCGAAAATATCCTGACAGCGGAAATTGACCCGGGAACGCACACCGGGCTTCACCCGGACCAGGTTCGCATCCGTACCGCGGCTGCGCAGGAAATAACGCTTGAGCAGAGTCTCCGGCAAATCGCGGACGCTCGACCAGCCATAGACCCCGCGTTTGGCCTGGTTCAGATTGGTGGGCAAAAAGTCCGTTGCCAGGATGGAAAAACCCAGGCCCGCGTGTTCTTTTGCCTCTTCCAGCAAGGTGATGCACAGGCTGTAGGCGTCCAGCCCGCGATCGCAGCCGGCCACGAGAAAGGAGCACAGCGGGGGCGCCCCGTGACGATGATTGTCCGCGACGATTTCCCCCAGGAACTCAAACTGCCGGGCGTCATGCAGAAATCCATGGTCCTTGCCCAGGGCATCAACAAGGTAGGGCAGTTCCAGGCGCAAACCGGAGCGAAATGTGTTTTCTTCTGGTGACATCTGTATGGAGAAGGGTTAGTTTTATTCTCAACGTGGATACTCATCCTAACGTACACCCAAGGTTTCCCGGTCCGCAATGCAAAGAATCGCCAAAAACAAAATGACCGTCCCGGCCCAGGCCTCAAACGGTCTTGAAGACTGCCGCGAGCTGCCTCACGACTATCTTTTGGTCGGGCAGGGGGGGATCTACACCGCCCCGACTCTGGTGCAGACGGTGCTGGGATCGTGCGTGTCGGTGACCATGTATTGCTCGAAATACCACTGGGGCGCAATTTTTCACGCCCTGCTGCCGCGCGTGGGTGATTTTCCGAAGAACAAGGCCATCGGGGATCATTTCCGATATGTCGATTCGTCCATCTGGCATCTGCTGCGAGAGTTCGCCAAGTCGGGAATTTCTGCAAAAAGTCTGGAATGCAAGATTTTTGGCGGAGCCTCGCCCCTGCATCAGCACAGCAATACCTCGGCCGGTAATCGCAACGTCAAGGTCGCCATGGAAATCCTGGCCCAGGAGGGCGTGACGGTCAGCGCTTCCAGCGTGGGCGGCAATGGCGGACGCAAGCTTTTCTTCCGCACGGACACGGGTCTGGTCCTGCAGAAGCGCTTCGATGTCCAGGCCTGCCGCGATTACGGCAGTTGACCGCAACGCCGAATCCGTAGGGGCAAAAAATTGTTGGGGCAAAAAATTTTTTGCCCTTACAATGAACGTCTGCGACCCGAAACCTTCCCCGTCTATTCCACCCAATCAAACGTCCTGGTCACGGCCTTTTGCCAGCCAGCGAACAGCGCCCTGCGTTTTTCTTCGGCCATGTCCGGAATCCAGCGCTTGTCTTCTTCCCAGTTGTTGTAGAGCTCCTCGCGTCCGGACCAGAAGCCCGAGGCGATGCCCGCCGCGTAGGCCGCGCCCAGGCAGGTGGTTTCGGCCACCTTGGGCCGGACCACGGGCACGTTCAGGATATCCGCCTGGAACTGCATGAGTAGTTCGTTGAAAACCATGCCCCCGTCAGCCTTGAGCGTTTTAAGCTCCACGCCGGAGTCCTTGTTCATGGCCAGAACGATGTCCTTGGTCTGGTAGGCCGTGGCTTCAAGCACGGCGCGGGCGAAATGGTTGCGATTGATGTAGCGGGTCAGGCCGACCATGGCCCCGCGTGCGTCGGGCCGCCAGTACGGGGCATAAAGGCCGGAAAAAGCCGGGACGATGTACATGCCGCCTGTGTCCTCGACCTGACGGGCCAGGACCTCGATCTCCGGAGCGGAAGAGAACATCTGCAGGTTGTCGCGCAGCCACTGCACCAGGGCTCCGGCGATGGCGATGGACCCTTCGAGGCAGTAGGACGGTTTGCGGCCGCTGAACTGGTAGGCCAGGGTGGTGATCAGGCCGTGCCGGGACTGGATGGGCTCATGGCCGGTGTGCATGAGCAGGAAACAGCCCGTGCCGTAGGTATTCTTGGCCTCGCCGGGAGCAAAGCAGGTCTGCCCGACCAGCGCCGCCTGCTGGTCGCCCACGGCTCCGCAGACCGGTACGCGCGCGCCAAGGGGGCCGTCCTCGCTGGTGGGGCCCCAGGTGTCGCTGTCGGAGGAGGGCACGATGCGCGCCAGGCCCTGCAGCGGAATGCCCATGATTTTGAGGATTTCTTCGTCCCAGCTTAAGGTCTTCAAGTCCATGAGCATGGTCCGGCTGGCGTTGGTCACGTCGGTCACGTGCGCCCCGCCCTTGGGTCCGCCGGTCAGCCACCAGATGATCCAGGTCTCGATGGTGCCAAAGAGGGCGTTGCCCTTGTCAGCGGCGGCGCGGGCCTCGGGCACGTTGTCCAGAATCCAGCGCATCTTGGGCCCGGAAAAATAGGTCGCCACGGGCAGCCCGGTCACGAGGCGGAAGCGGTCCTGGCCGCCGTCGGCTATGAGCTGCTTGCAGATGTCGTGAGTGCGGGTGCACTGCCACACGATGGCGTTGTAGTAGGGCTTGCCGGTGAAGCGGTCCCAGACCACGGTGGTTTCACGCTGGTTGGTGATGCCGATGGAGGACAGCTCCGCGCCCTTGATCCCGGACTTGGCCAGGGCGCCCCGGATGACGTCCTGCGTGTTGCGCCAGATCTCCATGGGGTCGTGTTCCACCCAGCCGGGCCTCGGGTAGATCTGCTCGTGCTCTTTTTGATCCATGCCGACAATGCGGCCATGCTCGTCGAAAATGATGAAGCGGCTGCTGGTGGTTCCCTGATCGACTGCGCCTACGTAACGGGCCATGTGCTCCTCCTTGGGTTGGATCTTCCTACAAAATTTTGCGACGTTCTCAAACCGCGAGGCGGACCCAGGCCTCGCCGGGCTCGATTCCAAGCCGCTTGGGCTCAAGCCCCAGGGCCAGTCCCAGGATCTGGGAAAAGAGAACGGCCGGGATGGATTGGTCCGGGTGATGATTTTCTCCGCCGAACTGGAGCTGACAATACGTGCAGGCCGTGGCCAGCACGTCGGCTCCGGACGCTTTCGCCCCGGCCATTTTCCTGGCCGCGAGCAGGCCCGAGATGGTTTCGTCGCGGCCGCGAAGCGGATAACCGCAACACTCCAGACTCAGATCCCAGGGCAGGGCAGAGGCTCCGGTCAGAGCGACCAGACGCTCGAAAATAGTGGGCGCGAAAGGATCGTCGAAATGGGTGATGTTTTCCGGTCGCAGGGCATGGCAGCCGTAATGGCAGGCGACTTTGAGCCCTTTTTGCGGACGCCGCACCGCGTCCTCGACCAGGCTGCGATTGTCATCAAGGACTTGCAGGAAGTGGCGCACGCGGGTCGTTTCTGGAAAATCGAGCCCTTCGTCGGCCAGCAAATCTTTCATGCGAAGCTTTAACTTTTCATCGTGCCCAACCTGATGCAGCGCATGCCGAAAATTGCCGAAACAGCATTTGCAGGGGGTCATGAGCTCAAGACCGAGCCGGGCGCAGAGGGCAAGGCTGCGCAGGGCGGAGTAGACCGAGGCGTCCCGGCTTTCCTGGCGCACTGGGTAGCCGCAGCAGCTGAACTCGGGTTTGTGGAGTTCAAGACCCAGATGGGCGCAGACGGCTTCCACGCTCTTGCCGTGGGCGGGGAGGTGATGGGCGATCTTGCACCCCGGGAAATACGCGTATTTCATGCGCGCCCCTCTTTTTTACGCAGATTGTCCGCGCCCAGCTGCCTGAGCTCATACAGGATATCGGCCACGGGCACGCCCTGGGGGCAGTGCTCCTGGCATTTGTAGCAGGTCGTGCAGCTCCAGACCATGCGCGCCCCCAGAGTCTGGGCCTTGAGTCCCATGCGCAGCAGGTTCATGATCTGCTGCGGGGCGAGGTCCAGGTCGCGGGACGGGTCTTCGCTGACCGCCACCACCGGACATACGCCCGTGCAGGTGGTGCACTGCACGCAGCCCCAGAACGATTCGGCGCGGTCCGCGAGCCCCGCTCCCGTACTCCCAATCCTGCCCAGATTGCGCGACGAAAAGTCCCTGGCCCATTCTGCGGCCGTGCTCTTGCGGATCTCCCCATCGACTCCGGCCCGGCCCGCTTCGGTCAGAACCTTTTTGGACGTTGCCCAGAGGTCCTGCAGATCGATTCCGGCGGAGCAGACCTGCGTGCAGCGCAGGCATTCGGTGCAGATGTGACTTCCCTCCACCAGCGCTGCGGTCCCGGTCGGGGAAAGACTGCCGTCCAGGTGCTGACGCAGGTCCAAGAGCTTGTCCATGGGCAGGATGTCCCGGTTGCCAAGGACCTTGTGGATGGGCGCGACACTGCAATGCAGGCTGCATTGCCCGCAGCGTGTGCAGGCATCCAGGGCCAGGCCGCTTGAGAACGATGAATTGCCCGCGCTGCTGGTCCGTGAGCCTCCTCGCACGAGCAGATTGGCGGCGGTGGCGACGGGATGAAAGAACTTGCCCCAGGGCAGCAGGCCCAGGGCGATGAAGGCCAGAGCCACGTGCGCGTACCACAAGACCGTGCGCCCCTGGTCGGCGATATTCATGGAACTGGGCACAAGGGCGGTCATGGAGCGCGACACGAAGGCGGTGGCCGTGGGCGCGTGGCATCCGGCGCAGCGGTCCTCGTGCAGCTGTGCGCCTAGCTCCGTGATTTCCGGGGCCGTGGGCAGAAAAATCGTGAACCGCACCCCGTTTTCCCTGGCCCAGTAGGTTTTGAGGGCCAGCAGTTCTTCGGATTCGGCCTCGGGGAAATAATCATCGGTCATGCGCGTGAAGTCGCCGGGAGACATGATCTTGAACGATTCGAGGAAAAATCCGGAGACGAGCACCCCGCCGATCACGGCAAGCAGGGCCCAGTCCTGCGCAATGCTTTCATGCTTGAGTCTTGTGATGCGGTGCATGGCCAGAATCGCCAGTCCGGTGAGAGAAATCAGCCCAAAAAGGTTGCGCAGGAATTGCCAGGGATCAAGGGTCGGTTCGTAGGCGGAGAAGATGGGCCGGGTGACGACATCGTCCATGGCGTGCAGAAAAATGAGGGGCAGAAAACCGAGCACCAGAAGCATGTGGCCGGTCCAGCGAGCGGGTCCGTCACGCAGGGTGCGGCGCAGCAGGATGACATCGGCCAGTCCGCCGACGAATCGGCGAAACACGCCCGGCCCGGTATTGCCGCCCTTTGCGAAAGCCTTTCCGCGCAAAAACCAGGTGCGCACCCGCCAGAGAGCTCCGCCTGCAGCGCTTACGCAGGCAAGGGTGAGGCCGATGGAAAAAAAGTCCATGCAGGCTCCCGTTTTGAAATTACAAAGAAGCCACTGCCTTGTACGCGGTGGCGATAGCCAGCCCGGCTCCGCATTTCATGCGCATCCAGTCCTGGTGCGCCAGAATCGCCCCGGCCGCATGCAGACGGGGGTGAAAAGGCTTCCCGTCCGCGCCTAAGGGTCGCAGGCCCGCATCTGTTTCCAGCCCGGCCTGATTGATCTCATGACCCTGCGGGTCGAAAAAGGCGGGTCTGTGCCACCGGCCCCGGTTTTCGGGCTGGGTCACGGGCAGATCAAAGATTGCCTCGTGAATGTGGTGACGGTCCGCCTTGAGGCCCTTGCCGAAAAAACGGCCGCTGGCAAGGATGGCGCTGCGTGCGGAAATATCCACTGACGTTGACCCGCTGCCGGCTGTAAAATGGAACCCAGCCTCCGAAGACTCCGCCCTGGTGACCAGCTTTTGAGTGCAGGTGCGCACTCCCAAACCCGGCAAACCCCGGTCGAAAGCCGCGCGCAGACGGGGCCCGGCGATGGAAGGCGGCAGGGTCGGGATCTCGAACACCGGCCTGCCGAGCAGTTCCTCCATATGCCGCAGCACAATCGAGGTGTCGGTCATGCCCAGGATGGCCGGAAAGCCTACGTACTGCGCCTCCACGGCCAGCGGGGCGACCATCTCGGCCAGCTCCGCCCGGCGCGCGGGGTCGGCCAGGCTCCAGGCCATGTGCTCGGGATAGAGTTCGCCGCCCATGCCCGGAAAATTGATTCGCGCCGTCTTCAGGTTCGGCCAGTCTTTGCGCACTTCGGCGATCTGCCGGGCGCTCAAACCCTTGAGGCCGTGAAAATCGACAATGAGGGTGTTGGCCTTTTTTTCCCGGGCCTCGACCCCGTTCCAGAGGGTGCAGGGCAGCAGGTAAGTCGGCTTCAGGGTTCCGGCGGAGGTCAAGGCCAGGGTGTTTTTTTTGTCCCGGCCCCGGTAGCACAGGCCGTGCTGGCCCAAAAAATTCGTGAACTCCTGCAGCGCCAGGGAAATCTCGTCGTCGCTGACCCGGCAGTAGGGGTGCGCGGGAAGGTCGCGGCGCAGGGCGGCCAGGGCGGCGAAGGGGTCTTCCCAGACCTTTTGTTCGGCAATGGGATGCACGGCCAGAAGATCGATGAACCCGGTGCTGAAATCGATGCCGCCCGTGGCCCCGGTCTGGACCACGGACAGACCGCGATTGGCGGCGAAAAGGGCTGCCGCCATGCCCGCGAAGCCCGAACCGATGACCATGACGTCGTATGTTTTCATGGCTGCTCCTTGGCGGCGAGGCATTTCTCGCTCTCCTCGTCCAGGGTCGAGGGCGGGGGGCCAAATTCCAGATCCATGGCTCCGCAGTACAGCGCCTCCTGCAGTTCGGCCTGCATCAGCGGCACGCCCCAGAGAATGGGCGAAAAACCCCTCCAGCGGCGTTCGGTGAAGGTCTTGAGCTCCGCCAATCCCTGCGTACTTGTAGCCGTCCCCCGGTCATAGAGGTGGCCGGTGATGCGCGGCCCGCAGAATCCGCCCTGGCAGGGGCCTTTGCCGACCCGGCTGCGCATGCCGACGGCCTTGAGCATGGAGCGGCCGCGCATGGCCCCGGCCTCGTCGATGATCGAGTCGATGACGCCACGCGAAACCATCTCGCATTCGCACAGCACGATGTCGTCCTCGGTGCGGCTCTCCACCCAGCTCCTGGGGCCGCGTCCGGGCTCGGTCCATTTGCCCAGGGTCGAGGAGGGCAGGATTTCCGTGCTGGTCCGGCACGGGGCCGAGACGCCGAGTTTGGCGCAGGCCATATCGGCGGCCTTCTCGGCCATGAGCCGGTAGGTGGTCAGCTTGCCGCCGGTGATGGTCAGAAAATTTTCCACGCCCTCGGCGGCGTGGTCGATGAGGGAAAATCCGCGGCTGACCGCGCGGTCGTCACCGGCCGGACCCAAGGAAACCAGAGGGCGCACTCCGGCGTAGGCGCGGATGTAGCGGGTGCGTTCCAGGATGGGCAGCATGAGGCGGGCGTCGTCGATGATGCTGTTTGTCTCGGCCACGCTTGGCCTGCAGCCGTCGGGTGAGGACACGCGGATGGACGTGGTGCCAAGGATCGACACGGTGCCGCCGGGCACGAGGATGTCCGCATCCGCAGGCGGGCGCAGGCGATTGATGACCTGGGTGGTGATGCGGTCCTGGGTGACGATCAGGCTGCCCATGGAGTAGAGAATATCGATATGCCTCCCGGCCAGGGCCGCGATCATTCCCGCCCAGGCTCCGGAGGCGTTGATCACGATTTCAGCCTCGATGAACACCTCTTCGCCGGTGGTAATGTCCCGGCAGCGGACGCGGGTTATGCGGCCCCCGGACACGTCCATGGAAATGGCGGCCAGGTTGCGCCGCATGGAGCATCCAAGGCCAAGACCCTGGGAGATGTTGTCCAGGGAGAGCATGAAGGGGTCCACCGCCCCGTCCTGCACCGCAAAGGCGGCGATGAGATTCTCCGAAAGGGCCGGTTCGACAAGGCGGGCCGTGCCCGGATCAAGGCCCCGGCAAGGGATGCCGCTGGCCGCGCAGAGCGAGGGAAAATCGGCGACATAGCGCTCGTCATCGCCGCGTACGGCAACAAAGAGTCCCCCGGTGTCATCAATGCACTGCGGGGCAATTCGGCGCAGGATAGCGCCTTCCTCCCGGCATTCGACGGCGGCCTCTCGGTCCGAGGCCACATAGCGCGCCCCGCTGTGCAAAAGACCGTGGTTTCCGCCCGACGCACCGGAATTGACGTCGCGCTGCTCGATGAGAAGGGCCTGTACGCCGCGCAAAGCCAGATCGCGCAGCAATCCCGCGCCGGTGACACCGGCGCCGATGATCAGAACGCGGGTTGTGACTGTGATCATGGATGTCCCTGTAGCATCAAAAAACAAAGAAAAACGAACAAAAAAATCCAGCTCGTCCGTATGCGGACAGAAGGGCGAACGCGGGGCAAATCCTGCTGGTCATGGGAAACAAGCCGTGATAACTGCTTTCGCGAAGCATGCCGCCCTCTGGGGGTTGTTTTTAGCATGAGCCGTTGTTTTCTGCCAGATTTTTTTTCTTAAAACGACACGGGATTTCATTTTATTTTCAGAAACGAAAGGAAACGCTATGAGTGATCCACGCCCAGGCAAAAGTGACGGTCAGGACACCGGGGCCCGGCACGTCACGGTCCGCCAGCGCCACGCCGAGATGATCCGCATGGTCCGGGAAACGGGGTTCGCCACCATCCAGTCCCTGGCCGACCATTTCGGCATCACTCCGCAGTCCGTACGCCGCGACATCAATACGCTGAACTCGAGGGGCCTTCTGCAACGCTATCACGGCGGAGCGGGGCCCTGTCTGAGCACGGAGAACATGGACTACATGGATCGCAAGGTGCTCTGCCTGGCGGAGAAAAAGGTCATCGGAAAGATGGTGGCCAGGGCCATCCCCAACAAGTCTTCCCTGTTCATCAATATCGGCACGACCACGGAGGAGGTCGCCCGGGCACTGGGCGGACACAAGAACCTGCGGGTCATCACCAATAGCCTGAACGTTGCCACCATCCTGACCGGAAACCCTGAGGTGGAGATCATCGTCGCCGGCGGCCTGATCCGTCACCACGACGGGGGCATCGTCGGCGAGGCGGCCATCGACTTCATCCGTCAGTTCAAGGTCGATTTCGGGATCATTGGCATCAGCGGCATCGACATGGACGGCACGCTGCTGGACTTCGACTACCGGGAAGTGCGCGCCGCCCGGGCCATCATGGAGAATTCCCGGCAGGTCTTTTTGGTCACCGACCACACCAAGTTCGGCCGCAACGCCATGGTGCGCCTTGGCAACATAGAGGAGATCGAATCCCTTTTCACGGACAAGAGACCCCCGATCGGGGTGCTGGAACAGATGAAACGCGGCGATGTGCGACTGCATGTCGGTGAAGAGATGCAAAACTGAGCGTTTACGAAAAAAATAGGTTGGCTGACCAATTTTCATTTTCAGTTGAGAAAATAATTTTCGTTTGCTATGGACTTTCGAACACGGTCCGACCCTGACCCAGGTGCCGGACTTTTCATCCCGCCACGGAGGAGCCGCATGGGGCTTCAGCTCGATTTCATTGACAGAATTGTGGAAGGCGAAACGCACCTCAAAGACGTTTCCCTCAATTTTGAGACAGGCCAACGCTATGTACTGCTCGGCCGCACCCAGGCCGGCAAGACCTCGCTGCTGCGCATCATGGCCGGTCTCGATCGCCCGTCAAAGGGCAGGGTCCTGGCCGACGGCAAGGACGTGACAGGCATGTCGGTGCGCCGCCGCAGCGTGGCCATGGTTTACCAGCAGTTCATCAACTATCCTTCGCAGACGGTTTTCGACAACATCGCCTCACCATTGCGCATCGCGGGAACGCCCAAGGCCGAGATAAAAAGGCGCGTCATGGAGACGGCCCGCATGCTGCACCTGGAGCCGCTGCTGTCGCGATTGCCGGCGGAACTGTCCGGCGGTCAGCAGCAGCGCACGGCCATCGCCCGGGCCCTGGTCAAGGAGGCCCAGCTTCTGCTCCTGGACGAACCCCTAGTCAACCTCGACTACAAGCTGCGCGAGGAACTGCGCGACGAACTGCAACTGATCTTCGGTCAGCGCGAATCGGTTGTCGTCTATACCACCACCGAACCTACCGAGGCCCTCATGCTCGGCGGCAACATCATCATCATGCATGAAGGCAGGGTGCTGCAGACCGGTCCCACGGCCGAAGTGTACCACAGACCGGCCACCACGCAGGTGGCCGAGGTGTTCAGCGATCCACCCATCAACTTCATCACCGCCGAGGTCGACGACGCCAAGGCCCATCTGCGCATCGGCATCGACCTGCCGCTGACCGGACACCTTTGCGATCTGCCTCCCGGCGTCTACAAATTCGGCATCCGCTCCCACCACTTCAACCTGGTCCGCAAGACCGTCGATGACGTGGAAATCCGCACCACCGTCGAACTGGCCGAGATCAACGGTTCCGAAACCTTTGTTCATTTCCGCTACCGCAACCGGTCGTTAGTTCTGCAGGAGCAGGGGGTACGGATTTTCAAGGCCGGCCAGGAGGTTTCGGTCTTCGTCCGGCCGTGCGATGTCTACGTGTTCGGTGAGGACGACCGTCTGGTCAAGGCACCCCAGTGTCCCGCCACCTGCGCCACAGGCGCCAATTAAAGGATTCTTTCATGGCCAAAATCGAACTTGAGAACATCGCTCACAGCTACCAGCCAAAACCCGCAAGCGATGACGATTTCGCGCTCAAGAAAGTGCACACGGTCTGGGAGGACGGGGGGGCCTACGCTCTCCTGGGCTCCAGCGGGTGCGGCAAGACCACCATGCTCAATGTCATCTCGGGCCTTTTGACCCCGAGCCAGGGCCGCGTGCTCTTCGACGGCAAAGACGTGACCAAGCTGCCGCCGGAAAAACGCAATATCGCGCAGGTTTTCCAGTTCCCCGTACTCTACGACACCATGACGGTGTTCGACAACCTGGCCTTTCCCTTGCGCAACCGCAAAGTGGAGGAGGGCGAGGTCAAGAGCCGCGTGCACGAGATCGCCGAAATTCTGGACTTAAGCCCCTATCTGAACAAACGGGCCAGCGGCCTGGCCGCCGACGCCAAGCAGAAGATCTCGCTGGGCAGGGGCCTGGTGCGCAAGGACGTGGCCGCCATTCTTTTCGACGAACCCCTGACCGTCATCGACCCGCACCTTAAATGGCAACTGCGCCGCAAGCTCAAGGAAATCCACACGCAGTTCGGGCTGACGCTCATCTACGTGACCCACGATCAGACCGAGGCCATGACCTTCGCCGACAAGATCGTCATCATGTACGATGGGGCGCTCCTGCAGATTGGATCTCCCGACGAACTCTTCGAGGACCCGGCGCACACCTTTGTCGGGTATTTTATTGGCAGCCCGGGCATGAACCTTTTGCCGTGCACCGTTGAAGGCAACCGGGCCGTGCTCGATTGCGGCAGCATCCCCCTTGACCCGGCCGTGGCCGCCAAGGCGGGGCAGGGCGAATTCAAGATCGGCATCCGTCCGCTGTATCTCGAACTTGGCGAGCAGCCTTGTGACGGAGCCGTGGCCGGACGTGTCGTCTCCGTTGAGTTCGAGGGCAGCAGCAGCATCGTGACCGTCGAGTCGGGCTGCTCCAAGTTCAAGGTCAGGACGCCCGAAGGGCGCCCTGTTCCGGCTGACAGCTGCTGGGTTTATTTTCCGCCGGAGCGGACCAAGCTTTTTCGCGACCAGCGTCTGGTCAAGTAGGAGATGGGCATGGAAAAATGGGAAAACAACAGGGCTTGGTTTCTGATCCTGCCCGTCTTTGTCATCGTGGCTTTCAGCGCCATCATCCCGCTCATGACCGTGGTCAATTATTCGGTCCAGGATATCCTGGGGCCGGGTCAGCGCATTTTCGTCGGCACGGAATGGTTTCGCGAAATGCTGACCAATTCGCGCCTCCATGACGCCCTCATCAAACAGCTCATTTTTTCGGGGCTCGTGCTGCTCATTGAGATTCCGCTCGGCATCGCCATCGCCCTGACCATGCCCCACAAGGGCTGGACGGCCTCGGTCTGCCTTGTGCTGCTGGCCTTGCCGTTGCTCATACCCTGGAACGTCATCGGCACCATCTGGATCATCTTCACCCGGCCCGATATCGGCCTCTTCGGCGCGACCATAAACACCCTGGGGCTGGCCTTCGACCATACAGCCAATCCCCTGCACGCCTGGATCACGGTCCTGCTCATGGAAGTGTGGCACTGGACCCCGCTGGTGGTCCTGCTGGCCTATGCGGGTTTGCGCTCCATCCCTGACGCCTATTACCAGGCCGCCAAGATCGACGGAGCCAGCCGCTGGGCCGTGTTCCGCTACATCCAGCTGCCCAAGATGCGCGGGGTGCTGACCATCGCGGTGCTGCTCAGATTCATGGACAGCTTCCTCATCTACGCCGAGCCCTTCGTGCTCACCGGCGGCGGTCCCGGCAACGCGACGACCTTTTTGTCCATCTATCTGGTCAAGCTCTCGACAGCCATGGACCTCGGGCCCGCCGCAGCCTTCTCCATCATCTACTTCCTCATCGTCCTGCTGTTCTGCTGGATCTTCTACCAGGCCCTGCAGGCTGTGGGCACGGGGGACAAGTCATGAGAAAACGCCATTTCATCCTGGTCTTCTACCTCATCCTTCTCATGCTGCCCATCTATTGGATGCTGAACATGTCCCTGCGCACCAACGCGGACATCATGCGCTCCTTCGAGCTCTTCCCCAGCTCCATGACGCTCGACAATTACATCAAGATATTCTCGGATTCGTCCTGGTATTCCGGGTATATCAACAGCATGATCTACGTCAGCATCAACACGGTCATCTCCCTGGTCACCGCACTCCCGGCGGCCTACGCCTTCTCGCGCTTCCGCTTCATCGGCGACAAGCACGTCTTCTTCTGGCTGCTGACCAACCGCATGGCCCCGCCAGCGGTCTTCCTGCTACCGTTCTTCCAGCTTTACTCGACATTCGGCCTCATCGACACGCACATCGCCGTGGCCCTGGCGCACTGCCTCTTCAACGTGCCGCTGGCGGTCTGGATTCTGGAAGGTTTCATGTCCGGAGTGCCGCGCGAGATCGACGAGACGGCCTTCATCGACGGGTACAGCTTCCCGCGCTTCTTTCTTGCGGTCTTCATCCCGCTCATTCGCGCCGGGATAGGCGTGACCGCGTTCTTCTGCTTCATGTTCAGCTGGGTCGAACTGCTCCTGGCCCGCACCTTGACCACAACGGTCGCAAAGCCCATCGCCGCGACCATGACCCGCACGGTCAGCGCATCGGGGCTGGACTGGGGCCTGCTGGCCGCGGCCGGCATCCTGACCATCGTGCCGGGCGCGCTGGTCATCTGGTTTGTACGCAACCATCTGGCCAAGGGCTTCGCCCTGGGCCGGGTCTAGGAGGTCTGCCATGGATATCGGCTGGATGGCCTGGACGCCCGTCACGGCGGGCTTCTTCACCTTCATCGTGCTCATGCTCATCGGCATGACAGTGTGGCAGATCGTCTCCCCGAGCATCGCTCGCCGGGGATTCCTGCCGCTCGTCACCACCCGTGGGGACCGTCTGTTCATAAGCCTTCTGGGCAGCGCTTTCATCCATCTGGCCTGGCTTGGCCTGACGGATCTGGCTGTCTGGATCGCTACCATGATATCCGTCTGCTTTCTTGTCACCGTCATGCGCTGGGGCTGAGATCAGGGCACCTGCGCGGTGGAAAGGGGAGGGCGGAAGCGGCGTTTGGGGTTTGTTGGAATAACCGCAAGTGGAGGTCCGTATGCAAGTTCGACGTGTTCTCTTGACCGGAATGCTCATGGTGGCATTCTTGGGTGCCGGCACCTTTGGTTTCGCTGACGAGGCGAAACAGAAGGCCGCCGCGAAAAAATGGATCGATGAGGAGTTCCAGCCTTCCACGCTCAGCAAGGATGAGCAGATGAAGGAAATGGAATGGTTCATGAAGGCAGCCGTCCCCTTCAAGGGCATGGAGATCAAGGTCGTCTCCGAAACCATCCCCACCCACGAGTACGAATCTAAAGTCCTGGCCAAGGCTTTTTATGACATCACCGGCATCAAGGTCACCCACGACCTGATCCAGGAAGGTGACGTCATCGAAAAGTTGCAGGTCCAGATGCAGTCCGGCGAAAACGTCTTTGACGCCTATGTCAACGACTCGGACCTCATCGGCACCCACTTCCGCTACGGCGCGGCGGTCAACCTGACCGACTGGATGGCCGGCGAGGGCAAGGACGTGACCCTGCCGACCCTGGACATCGAAGACTTCATGGGCATCAGCTTCACTACCGCTCCTGACGGCAAGATCTACCAGCTGCCCGACCAGCAGTTCGCAAATCTGTACTGGTTCCGCTACGACTGGTTCCAGCGGCCCGATCTGAAAGCCAAGTTCAAGGAGCTCTATGGTTATGAACTGGGCGTGCCGGTCAACTGGTCCGCCTATGAAGACATTGCTGAATTCTTCAGCGTGCACGTCAAGGAAATCGACGGCAAGGCCATTTACGGCCACATGGATTACGGCAAGAAGGCTCCGGACCTGGGCTGGCGCTTTACCGATGCCTGGCTGTCCATGGCCGGTGCCGGCGACAAGGGCATTCCCAATGGTCTGCCCGTGGACGAATGGGGCATTCGCGTAGACGGCTGCCGCCCGGTCGGTGCCAGCGTCTCCCGCGGCGGCGCGACCAACGGTCCGGCTGCCAAGTATGCTCTGCGCAAGTACATGGACTGGCTGCGCCTCTACGCACCTCCCGGCGCCCTGGGCATGGACTTCTATCAGTCCCTGCCGAGTCTGGCCAAGGGCAACGTCGCCCAGCAGATCTTCTGGTACACCGCCTTCACCGCCTCCATGGTTGAGAAGGGCACCCCGGTGGTCAACGAGGACGGCACGCCCAAGTGGCGCATGGCTCCGTCTCCGCGTGGCCCGTACTGGGAAGAAGGACAGAAGCTCGGTTATCAGGACTGCGGTTCCTGGACTCTCTTGAAATCCACCCCTGTTGACCGCCGCAAGGCTGCCTGGCTCTATGCCCAGTTCTGCGTGGCCAAGAGCACGTCCCTGAAAAAGACCCATGTCGGCCTGACCCCCATCCGCGACTCCGACATTCGTCACGAGTCCTTTACTGAGCGTGCGCCCATGCTCGGTGGTCTGGTTGAGTTCTATCGCAGCCCGGCCCGCGTGGCCTGGACGCCGACCGGCACCAACGTGCCCGATTACCCGAAGCTGGCCCAGCTGTGGTGGCAGAACATCGGTGAAGCCGTTGCCGGTGAAGTCACCCCCGAAACCGCCATGGACAACCTGGCGGCTGAGCAGGACAAGATCCTGGAGCGCCTGGAACGCGCCGGTGTGCAGGGTGAGTGCGGCCCGAAGATGAACGAGCCCAGGGATGAAGCATACTGGCTCAGCCAGCCCGGCGCTCCCAAGGCCAAGCTGGAAAACGAGAAGCCGCAGGGTGAAACCGTTGATTACGACACTCTGATGCAGGCCTGGAAGGAAGGCCGGGCTAAATAATGTAAGCTCGGCATTGCAGTACGAAAGAAGGGGGGTGTCAGGCGACACTCCCTTTTTTTGACGCCGGATCACAAGAAAGACTTGCGCCTGAAGTCTTTAAAGGGGAAGGCGTGGCGTCACCCCAGTCTTTAGTAGTGGTACGTCCTGCCTGCCATGATAGTCGTGGCGCGGAAGAGCTGCTCGTAGAGCACCACCTGGGCCAGCTCGTGGGGCATGGTCAGGGGGCTCAGGCTGAGCTGATGGTTGGAGCGGGCCAGGAGTTCCGGCGACAGGCCCAGGGCCCCGCCGATGACGAAACAGCAATCTCCGGACGGGGTTTCAAGCAGGGGGCGTAAAAAGGACGCGAATTCAACGGAAGTGAACAGCCGTCCCGCCTCGTGCAGGGCGACCAGTGTGTCCCGAGGCCCGACTTTTTCCAGAATGCGCTCGGATTCATGGCGTTTTCTCTCCGCGCCTTCAGCCTGTGGACAATCCTTGACATTATGGACATCGATGCGCACGACTGGCCTGAGCATTTTTGAGTAGTGGGCAATGGCCTCAAGGTAGTAATTTTTTTTTATTCTACCAACGGCGATAATTTTTAGTCTGTACATGTTTTTCCGGCAATCCTGCGGGCTGAAGGTCGGCGAGACACTGGATTGTCTTTTTTTTGTGTTGGCGTCGAGGGATTGATTTTCAATAAAATCAAGGGCAATAATACAGCATTGCCAATCGTTGCCCGCCGGAATATTTCGGCCCGGCATCGGGTCATGGATAATTTTCCAGCCACGGTCTTTGGAGGTGTTGCATGAACAGCAAGGTAGGACAAGGCGATCAGAACGTGAACATGGACTCGGGGAGCGAAGACTCCAGCCTGCTCATCGCCTGCGAAAAAGAAAAAGAGGACAAGAAGATTGTCCGCAAGTCTTTTCGCGTTCCGGTGCCCCAGGGGCTGGTCACCATGGATCATGGCGGTCTGAAACACAGTGTCAAGGACCTCTCCATGTACGGGATCGGCCTGTCGGTGACGAGTCCGGACGCATTTACCGTGGGCAGCATTCTGGATGGGGTACAGATCACCTTTCCCGACCGTTCCTTTCACGTCGACGTGCGCATCGTGCACATCTCTCCCTACGCGGGGGATACTCTCATCTGCGGCATGGAAATTATAAATACCCATGATTCCGGATATATCGACTGGATGACCAGGGTCATGAGCGAAATCAAGACCTCCGTGCTGTCCAGCGTGACAAAATCCTCTTGAAAGGGAAAAACTCATGAGCGCAAGCGAGCAAAAGGACATCCTCGGCGAACTTTTCCGGGGAGATCAGTACGTTACAGATATTCCGGGTCTTGAGGAGCTTGACTCGCTGATTCATGCGTGTCTGCCATCTGCCGCTCCAAAGCCCAAGCCAAGAAAAAATATCCTGCCCCTGAAGGCCAAGGCGGGTGCCAGCAGAAAGAAGACGACCCACTACCTGCGCGAGGACGTGTTCGACGGGCTGACCCAGGCCAAGCTGATACTCAAGCGACTCTTGCCCGACGGCTCCAAAGGCCGTGCGTCCAAATCGAATCTGGTCAATTACGCGGTCAATACTTTGCTCAGGGAAATCGAGGAAAAGGGCGTGGATAGCGCCGTCATCAAAACCATCCTCGAAAAAAAATTGAAGTAACGGCAGGAGGCTGTCAATGAAGGTGATCTGTCCGCAGTGCAAAAAAGAGCATAACGTCGATGAGTCCAAGATACCGGCGGGTGCCACCGTCGCGCAGTGCAGGGCCTGCGGCCATCGATTCCCGCTTTTTGAACCTGCCCCCGAGATAGAGGCTCCAAAAACCGCACCGCGCAGGATCGGGGTGACTTTAAGCAAGGGCGGCGTGGGCAAGACCACCACCTCCGTCAACCTTGCCGCCGGGCTTGCCCTGGCCGGGTACAAGGTTCTGCTGGTGGACACCGACACCCAGGGCCAGGCCGCCTATCTGCTGGGCCAGAAACCCAAAGTCGGCCTCACAGAGCTGGTCACGGGAGAACTTCCGCCGTCCGAGGCCATCGTCCAGGCCCGGGAGAATCTGTGGCTGCTGGCCGGAGGACGATCCCTGGCCGGAGTCAAGCGCCTCATCGACCGCAAGGATTTCGGCGGTGAACTGACCCTGGTCGAGGCGCTGGAACCCATTGAAAAGGATTACGACTACATCATCGTCGATACCTCGCCGGGCTGGGATCCGCTGACGGTCAACGTCCTTTTTTATGTGTACGAGCTCATCACCCCCGTGTCCCTGGAAGTCATGACCCTTCAAGGATTGGTTGAATTCTTGAAAAGCCTTTCCTCCATCCAGAAATACCGCAGCGAAGTGACCCTCAACTACATCCTGCCGACCTTTCTGGACAAGCGCATCAAGAACCCCGATGCCATCCTCGAAAAGCTCAAAGACCTCTATGGAGAATATGTCTGTACGCCTATCCGCTACAATGTCCGGCTCTCGGAATCTCCGGCCTACGGGAAGACCATTTTCGAGTACGCCCCCGGCTCCCACGGCTCCCAGGATTACCGTGATCTGGTGCGCAAGATCACCGGACGACCGGAACTTTTCAGCTGATATGTGTTTTCCCGCTTTTCAAATCCCCGCGCATCCCTGTGCGCGGGGATTTTTTCTTCGGCAATGTCTGGTCTGGCCGTCACGCGCACTTCATGAGCGTTCCCGGTTCCGGAGGCTCACGTGTCAAGGACGCTGATCATCGCCGAGAAGCCTTCGGTGGCTCGTGAACTGGCTGGAGTTTTGGGGGTCAAGGGGCGCGGGGACGGCTGCCTGCAGAACCCGCAGTACGTGGTCACCTGGGCCGTGGGGCATCTGGTCAACATCGCCGAACCGGCCGAGCAGAACCCGGCATGGTCGGGCCGGTGGTCCATGCGCCAACTGCCCATGCTTCCCGCCCGCTTCACCCTTGGCATCCTGCCTTCCACCGCCAAACAATACGAAATCATCCGCAAATTCCTGCTTGAAGACGACATCGCGTCCGTGATCAACGCCACGGACGCGGGCCGGGAAGGGGAGCTCATTTTTCGCCGCATCTACCTGCTGGCCGGAAGCACCAAGCCCATCAAACGCCTGTGGGCCAACGACATGACCGAAAAGGGCCTGCAAAAAGCCTTCGCCGGCATGGTCAGCGGAGAAGAGAAAAGAAATCTGGGCCACGCCGCCTTTGCCCGGGCCGAGGCGGACTGGCTGGTGGGCATGAACTTTTCGCGCCTCTTCACCCTGCGCGCGGGCAGCCTCATTACCGTTGGGCGAGTGCAGACCCCGGTCCTGAAGCTGCTGGTCGAACGCCGGCGCGAAATCGAGAATTTCGAGCCCAGGGATTACTGGACCGTGGAAGGGGAATTCGGACACCAGAGCGAGACGTTCAAGGCGACCTGGTATGCGCCGCAGGATTTCAAGGACTCCAAGATCTGGAAGGCCGAGGAAGGGCAGATCGTGGTCGACGCCTGTGTCGGCAGGGACGGGGAAGTGCTTGAAATGGAAAAGAAGAAGGGCAGGCAGAAACCGCCCTTGCTCTTCGACCTGACCAATCTGCAGAAGGAGGCCAACTCCAGGCTCGGCCTGTCGGCCCAGCAGACCCTGTCCATCGCCCAGGATCTCTACGAAAAGAGAAAACTCGTCACCTATCCACGTACGGATTCCAGGTATCTGACCAAAGAACTTTTCGCCGAATGCCTGGACAACATGCGCGCGGTCTACGCCAATTTTCCCGAAATATCCCAGGCTGCTGCGGCGAATATCAAAAGCGGCAAGAAGAAGTTTGAATGCGTCAACGACAAGAAGGTTTCGGATCACCACGCCATCATTCCCACGACCCTGCGCGCCAACCCGGCAACGCTGGGCAAAGAGGAATGGGCGGTGTACGAGATGATCTGCAGGCGCTTCGCGGCGGCCTTCATGGATGACGCCGTGTTTGCCGGCTCGACGCTGTGGATCGGAGTTGAAGGGCATCGCTACCGGGCCACAGGCAAAATCTTTCAGGACAAGGGCTGGCTTGAAGCCGAACCCTGGCGCGCCTCCGAAGACAACCCGCTGCCGAATCTGCGCAAGGGCGACGCGGTCACGGCGCAGAGCCTCGAACTGGCGGCGCACAAGACCAAGCCCCCGGCGCACTTCACCGACGCCACGCTTTTGGGGGCCATGGAGACGGCGGGCAAGCTGGTAGACGACGAGGAGTTGCGGGAGGCCATGAAAGAACGCGGACTCGGCACCCCGGCCACCCGCGCCCAGATCATTGAAACCCTGCTCGCAAGGAAGTACATTGCCAAGGACGGCAAGCGTCTGGTGGCCACGGACCTGGGATGCTGGGCGGTGGACGTGGTCTGCTCCTTGATCCCCCATGTGGCCTCGCCGGAGCTGACCGGCGAATGGGAAAAGCGGCTCAAGGAAATGGAGCAGGGGACCTACGCCTACGGCGTGTTCATGCACCAGGTCCGGGAAATGGTCAGCTCCGGAGTGGGCAGGGTCAAGGGCTGCAACGTGCGTCCGCCCACGTGCCCGGTGGTTCCAGAGAGACGGGCAACAAACGGAGAGAATTCATGAATTCCATTCTGATCGTGGATACAGACGGCAAGGCCCTGGCTGACCTGCAGCGCAGGCTGCGCAAGAAATTCACGACCCATATCGCCCTGGGACCGCGCCTTGGCCTGCAACGAATCCAGGAAGAGGGGCCGTTTGCGCTGGTGCTGGCCGAATTCTCCATGTCCGAGATGGACGGCGTCGATTTCATGGCCAAGGCCGGGGAACTCTGTCCCGAGAGCACCCGCGTGCTCTACAGCCGCGCCGCCCTGGATGCCGGGGACCTGATGCGGGCAATCAACGAAGCAAGGGTCTTTCATGTTCTTCCTGCGTCCTGTGACGAGCAGACCCTGACCGAAGTCGTGCAGGAAGGCATCGACCGCTTCAAGCGCACCTCGACCTCGGTTGCGACCATGAACGAAGTGCACGCCATCTTCGCCAAGGCCGTGCACGAGCTGGTGTGCTGGCTGCGCGGCGACGTACGCGACATGATCAGCCCCGTGTTGCCCCTGCTGCGCGGACTGTGCCGCAACACGCGGCACAAGGATCCGACGTTGACGGAGACGGCCTTTCTTCTGTCCGTCATCGGGCTCATCGCCTTGCCCCCCACGGTGCTGCAAAAAATTGCCGCAGGCGAAACGCTCACGGAAGACGAACGGCTGATTCTCGCGCAACATCCGGAACACGCCGTGGAGTGGGTTCGTCATCTTCCGCAATTGGACGAGGTGGTCGCAATCCTGCAGGGATACGCCGATTTCATGCGCCTGGCCCTGCAGCCTGGCGCGGATACGTCAGGCATCCCTCAAAGTTCGGCGCTGCTGGCCATGTCCATGGAATTCAGGCTCGCCGGATATGGGAAACTGGAAGACGGGGCCATCCTCGCACGCATGCGCGGCGCGGGAGTGTACACCCAGGCATTGCTTAAAGCCATGGAAACGGAACTGACCCGCATGGACCAGAGCGAGATAGAGATCGAACAGAGCAAGCTGCAACCGGGTATGGTGCTGGCCAGATCCGTGATCGGGACACGGGAAGGCGGGGATGTCGTCCTGGTGCCCGAAGGCTACGAACTGTCCCGGACGACCATTGTCTTCCTGCGCCAGGCGGCGCGCCATGGCCAGCTCCGGGATCCCTTTTTCATCCGCAAGATGAGTCTTACTCCTCCAGAAGGTAATGATACCGCTTGAGGTTGGAATACGCCCACTCCAGAATCTTCTGCATTTCCGCAGCAACCCCCTCGGTGTGAACCTGCCCCTGATAATGATTCAGGTAATAGGTTAACGTTCCAGCATCCTCTTGATATACCAGCACAATTGAATACTGCGAGGCAATGCTCGGCCGATCCGGGAATTCAGCCTGTGTGATCACATGCAGGACGAATTTCTTCTTCTCCGAGACCTTGAGATCAAAAAGCTTGCTGGCGATGACCTCTTCTTTCAGCTTGTAGGACAGCAGCGTGCCGCTCTGGTCGGTGCCACGGCCCTGAATGTCGAGGGGAAATTTGCCGGTGGAGCCACCCGTGGGAGCGACCTCCAACGCGGGGGCAGCAGTTTGTTCCTGCACGGGCTTAGCGATGCCCGGGGTCGAATTGTCCTGCGTTTCAGCCAAGGCCGGCAGCCCGAGAAGCAAAAGTGTCAAAGCGATGAAAAAGATCCGGGTGCATTTCATGGGAGACCCTCATGTTGCAGGTTCATTTCAAGCAGGCGGTGCCCGTGGCTTAGCCGCATATCGATTCCTAGCAAAAGAGGAGCGACATAGGCAATGCTCCGGCATTCCACAACCTTGCCGTTTATTAAAGTTAACATAATTTTCATTATGAGACAAAAGAAAGGATCACTGAGAAGATGGACCTGGTGGACTTTATGGACCCGAATGGACGAAATGGACTGGCACAGACGCCACAAAAAACCGGGTCAACGCCTCTGCGCCAACCCGGTCGATCTGAACAAGCCTATAAGTCTAATGGACTATCGGTGCACACTGTCCGTGTTAGTCCGTGTTAGTTCATCCCGTCCATTTTAGGTCCATCCCCGTCCATCATTTCCCAACCTTCTTCTCCCAGTCCTTCAGAAACGCCTCGATCCCCTTGTCCGTCAATGGATGCGCCATCAGTTGCGTCAGGATCTTGTAAGGCACTGTGGCGATATGCGCTCCGGCCATGGCTGCGTCCAGGACGTGCAAGGGGCTGCGCACGCTGGCGACGATGATCTTGGTGGCAAATCCGTAATTCGAGTAAATGCCCAGGATCTGGTGCACCAGTTCCATGCCGTCCTGACCCACGTCATCAAGGCGGCCCAGGAACGGGCTGACGTAGGCCGCGCCAGCTTTGGCCGCCAGCAGAGCCTGGTTGGCCGAGAAAATCAGCGTCACGTTGGTTTCGATGTCCATGGATTTCAGGATGCGCACGGCTTTGAGGCCCTCGGCCGTCATAGGCACCTTGACCACCACGTTGGGGCCGTACTGCACCAGGTCTTTGGCTTCGCGGACCATGCCTTCGGCATCCAGGGCGATAACCTCCAGGCTGACCGGTCCCGGCACCAGTTTGCAGATTTCCCCGGCGATTTCGCGCCAGTCGGCAGCTTCCTTGCTCATGAGCGTCGGATTGGTGGTCACCCCGTCCACAAGCCCCATATCCATGGCGGCCCTGATTTCGCTCAGGTTCGCGGTATCGATGAAAAATTGCATAATCCCTCCTGGGGTCGGGCTTTTAGTCGACCATTTTCAGGTATTTGTCCCGGCATTCATAGCTGCAGAAACACTTGACCTCTTCGCCTTCCTTGATCCTGATGTCCGACTCCTTGGAAACATACGTCCCGCAGACGGGGTCTTTGACCAGCACGCCCTCCTGGGCAAGTTTCTCTTCCTGCTTGTTCTTGACATCGACTTTCTTCTTCTTGTCGTTGGTCACGAGTTTATAAAGAATAAAGCAGGCGACGGCCAGAATGACAAACTTGAGCATTGTTCACCTCGAGATGACGTTTGTGGCCTGCAGGATCCGATCTTCTTTCAGTTCATACCGGAGCCGGGACAGCCACTGTGAAGGACAAAGATCCCGGATACGTATTTCCGGGGCCAGGTGCATGAGCGGAACAAGCACGAATGCCCGTTCGAACATGCGCGGATGAGGAATCTGCAGACGCGGAGAATCCCACTGCAGGTCTCCGAAAAGGAGGATATCTATGTCGATGGTCCGCGGACCCCAGCGTTCAGTGCGGACCCTGCCCATCTGTGCTTCGATGCCGGACAGGACATCAAGCAGCTCTTCGGGGGAAAACGCGTCATCGACATTCACGCGCGCAACGCAGTTGGCGAACCAAGCCTGATCACGCATGCCCTGGGGCTCGGTGCGAAAAATCGGAGACACGGCGTCCACCGCCAGCCCCGCAGCATCATCCAGGGCTTTTACGGCATGTTGAATATTGGCCACGGGATCGCCCATGTTGGACCCCAAGCCGAGATATGCGCGGACGGTAAGTTTGGGCATTGATCTAAAAAGGTACCTTTTTCAGCTTGTGCAGGCAAGGGGCCAGATGTACCTTGGCGGGAATGCACGAAGAAATCGACGCCTATCTCCAGCACCTGACCGTCATTCGCGGCCTGGCCGAAAAAACCGTGGAGGCCTATGGCTCGGACCTGCTCTTCTTTCGCGAATTTCTCTCCGAACTGGGCGGCAGTTTGCACGGCATCGACGAGCACGCCCTCTTCCTTTATATGGTTCACCTGCGCCGCAAGGGGCTCAAAAATACCTCCATGGCCCGCAATCTCTCCAGTCTGCGCGGCTTTTTCGAATTTATGGTCCAGGAACGGATCATCCCCAGTAGCCCCGCCGCTCTGCTGGACAGTCCCAAGCTGGTCCGTAAATTACCGGAAGTGCTGTCCCGGAGCGAAGTGACCGCCCTCCTGGCCCGCCCGATCATGACCGACCGCCTGGGATTTCGCGACCGGACCATGCTCGAACTCCTCTATGCCTGCGGCCTGCGCGTCTCGGAACTGGTGACCCTGGCCGTGCCCGATTTCGACCCCCAGGCCGGACTGCTGCGCGTGCTGGGCAAGGGCAGCAAGGAGCGTTACGTGCCTCTGCACGACTCTGCGGTGGGCTTTCTCATGGCCTATCTGCGCCAGTGGCGCCCCCTGTTTGGCCCCAAGGCTGACACTGTCTTTCTGAACCGCTCGGGCCTTGGCCTGTCCAGACAGGGAGTCTGGAAACTGCTGCGCCGCTATGCGCTGGAAGCGGGCATAAATCGGCCCGTCTCGCCGCACACCCTGCGCCACTCCTTTGCCACACACCTGCTCGAAGGCGGAGCCGATCTGCGCACCGTGCAGATCCTGCTCGGCCACAGCGACATCATGGCCACGGAAATATACACCCATGTGCAATCGGCGCGCATGGCCGCCCTGCACCGCAAATTCCACCCCCGATCCTGACATGACCAAAGCCGCACCCCAGAAGACTGTCATCACCTGCCATGCCAACGCGGATTTCGACGCCCTGGCCTCCATGATCGCTGTCAGCAAGCTCTATCCGGACGCGGTCCTGGTCTTTCCCGGCACCCAGGAAAGCTCGCTCAAGGACTACTTCATCCAGAGCGCCATATACCTCTTTAATTTCAAGACCATGAAGGACATCAACCCGCAGGAGGTTGAACTGCTGGTAGTGGTGGACACCAGGCAGCGCTCGCGGCTTTCGCATGTCGAGCCCCTGTTCGAACTGCCGAAACTTGAAATTCACCTTTACGACCACCACCCGGCCACCGACGGCGCCCTGGTCGCAAGCGTGGACATCTTCCGCCCCTGGGGTGCGACCACGTCCATCATTATAGAAAGACTGCGCGAAGAATCCCTGACCGTCACTCCCGACGAAGCAACCATCATGGGCCTTGGCATCTTCGAAGACACGGGCGGGTTCACCTTCAATTCGACCACCGAGCACGATTTCGCGGCTGCGGGCTGGCTGCGGACCATGGGCATGGATCTCGACGTCATCCGCGACATCATGAGCCGCGAGCTGTCCACGGAACAGGTCGCCATCCTGTCCGAGCTCATCGACTCTGCCACCACGCACACCATCAACGGGGTGGACATCGTCATTGCCGAGGTCATCCTCGACGCCTATGTCGGCGACTTCGCCCTCTTGACTCACAAGCTCATGGACATGGAAAACATCCGCGTCCTGTTCGCCATCGGACACATGGGCGACCGCATCCAACTCGTGGCCCGCAGCAAGGTCCAGGAAGTCGACGTGGGGGTGGTCTGTTCGTCTTTCGGCGGCGGAGGGCACATTTACGCCGCCTCTGCATCCATCAAGGATCGCACGATATCTCAGGTAAAGGATGAGCTTTTTGCCCTGCTCTACTCCCTCATCAACCCGCAGATGGTCGTGCGGGACTTCATGTCCGCGCCCGTGGTGCGCATCAAGGCGGCGCAGAGCGTGGCCCAGGCGGCGGAAGTGATGGTCAGGTACGGGCTAAAAGCCCTGCCCGTGGTTGAATACGGGGACCAGGTTTGCGGCATCATTGAGAACAGCGTGGCTGAAAAGGCCGTCGGGCACGGGCTGGGCGCGGAGCGGGTCACGGAATACATGCTGGAAGATTTCCTCTTCGTGACCGAGGAGCAGGATCTTTACCAGGTCATGGAGATCATCCTGGGACACCGCCAGCGCCTGGTTCCGGTGCTGCGGGAACAGGAACTGGTCGGGGTCATCACGCGCACCGACCTTATAAACCTCATGGTTCAGGAGCCGGCGCGCATCCCCGACTCCCTGCTTTCGGACAGGCGGCAGGAAAAGAACATCCGCCAACTTCTTCTCGAACGCCTGCCCAAGGACATCATCGCCCTGCTGCAGCTTGCCGGGCGAACCGGACAGGAGCTGGGCGTTGAGGTCTACGCCGTGGGCGGATTCGTGCGCGACATGCTGCTGGGCAATCCCAATGACGACATCGACCTTGTCGTGGAGGGGGACGGCGTCCTCTTCGCCCAGGATCTGGGGCGCAAACTCGGGGCGCGGGTGCGCCCGCACCTCAAGTTCCGCACTGCGGTGCTCATCCTGCCGGGCGGCCAGAAAATCGACGTGGCCACGGCCCGCCTGGAGTATTATGAGTACCCCGCCGCCCTGCCCATCGTCGAGCTGTCGTCCCTGAAGATGGACCTTTATCGCCGCGATTTCTCCATCAACACTCTGGCCATCCACATCTGCCCGCCCCACTTCGGGCGACTGGTGGACTTCTTCGGCGGCCAGCAGGATTTGAAAGACGGTGTGATCCGCGTCCTGCACTCACTGTCCTTCGTGGAGGACCCGACCCGCATCATCCGCGCCATCCGTTTCGAGCAACGCTTCCAATTCAAAATCGGCGGCCAGACGGAGCGGCTTATCAAGAACGCCGTGCGTCTGAACATCTTCCAGAAGCTTTCCGGGGCGCGCATCCGGCACGAACTGCGCCTGCTGACCGAGGACAGCGCCCCCCTCGATGCCCTCATCCGCATGCGCGACCTGAGCCTTTTGCAGGAGATTCATCCCTTGCTGAGCTTCCCCCAGACCAAGGAAGCCCTGCTCGAAGAGATCGAAAAGATCATCACCTGGTACAAGCTCCTTTTCCGCGAACAGTCGCCGGACATCTGGATCGTCTATTTCCTGGGACTGGTGTCCGGTTTCGACGCGCAGCAGGTCCGGGCCCTGACCACGCGCCTGCAGTTTGCGCCCAAGAGGATCGAGCTTGTGGAGTCCACCCGCCGCCAGTTGCGCTACGTGGCCATGCAGCTGGCGCAGTGGGAGAAAAACAAGGGCAAGCCCGCTGACCTGCACGAGATACTCTCCCCCCTGTCTCTGGAGGGGCTGCTCTACACCATGGCCAAGCAGCGCAAGCCGGGCCAGAAGAAGGCCGTCTCCCACTACCTGACCCACCTGCAGGATGTAGGCATCCAGGTTACGGGGGCGGATATAAAGGATATGGGGCTGGAGCCGGGGCCGCACTTCGCGAGCATCCTGCGCGCGGTGAAGCGTGCCGTCCTCAACGGCGAAGTGCGCACGCGGGATGAGCAGATGGGCTACGCCAGGCGCATGGGCAGGTCGCTGCAAGGCGGCAATCCTGCCCCCAAAGCCGTTTCTTGACCAAAGCAAGGCAATTCTTTAACGATTTTTTGTCATTTTGGCTTGTCGGAAAACTTTTCGGGAAATCATCATTTTACCAGGTTTGGAGGTCGTATGCGTACACGAATTGCTCTTGTTCTGCTGGCTCTTTTCCTTATGGCCGGAAACGCTTTGGCCAAAGATGTCGTCTTTGCGGTGGATGCCACCTATCCGCCCATGGAAATGATCAACGCCGACAAAGACATCGTGGGCTTTGGTCCCGAAGTCGTCATGGCCATGGGCAAGGCCGGCGGCTTCAACCCGATCCTCAAGAACACCGCCTGGGACGGCATCTTCGCTGGCCTTGCCGCAGGCAAGTACGACGCCATCGCCTCCTCGGTCTCCATCACCGAGGAGCGCAAGCAGAACATGGATTTTTCCGACCCCTACTTTGAAGTGAAGCAGGGCGTCATCGTTCCCAAGGGCTCCGCCATCGCTTCCGTGGCCGACCTGGCCGGCAAGACCGTGGCTTCCCAGATGGGCACCACCGGCTATTTTGTGTGCAAGAAGATCGAAGGCGCCACCGCCAAGTCCTACGACGAGATCGGCCTGGCCGTGGAAGACCTTTATAATGGTCGCATCGACGCCGTCATCGCCGACGACACCGTGGCTTCCAACTACGCCCTGCAGCACGAGCAGTATTCCCAGAAGCTGACCCTGGCCTTCCTCATCGCCCCCGAATCTCCGGAATACCTGGGCTTCGCCGTGAACAAGGGCAACCAGGAAATCATCGACCTGCTCAACTCCGCCCTGGCCGCCATCAAGGCAAATGGCGAGTACGACAAGATCTACGCCAAATGGTTCGGATCCAGATAATGTCATAAACCGGGGCCAACGCCCCGGTTTTCCTTTTTCTTTCCAGCGAGTACGACAAGGCCAGTCATGAACCCACAATTTTCCAATAAACCCGTCAAGATCGACATCGGTGACGGCGCCGCCATCCCCCTCAAAAAGGATTCGGGCCTTTTCAACGCCTGGTGGCTGACGTTCTTCGGGGCCATAGGCATCATCATCTATCTCTGCGTGACGAAGCCCGATCCCTACTGGCGGATTCTGCAATTTCTTCCCGACGGAATCCTGGTCACGTTCCAGGTCACGATCCTGTCCATCCTGCTCTCGCTGGTAATCGGTCTCTTCACGGGCCTGGGCCGGCTGTCGCGCAACAAGGTCATCAACCTCATCGCCTCGACCTATGTCGAAGTCATCCGCGGCATCCCTCTTTTGGTGCAGCTGTTCTACATCTACTACGCCCTTGGTCGTCTCGAACTTTTCAAAGGGCTGCCGCCCATGACCGCAGCCGTGGTCGCCATGAGCATCTGCTATGGCGCCTACATGGGCGAAGTGTTCCGGGCCGGCATCGACTCCATCGACAAGGGCCAGGCTGAAGCGGCCAGATCCCTGGGCTTCACCCGCGCCCAGACCATGATCTATGTGATCCTGCCCCAGGCCTGGCGGACCATCCTTCCGCCCGTGGGCAACGAGTTCATCGCCCTTTTGAAAGACAGCTCCCTGGTCTCCATCCTGGCCGTGTCGGATCTGTTGCGCCGGGGCCGGGAATTCGCCAGTGAATCCTTTCTGTATTTCGAGACCTACACCATGGTGGCTCTTGTCTACCTGGTCATCACGCTCTTCCTGTCCAAGGGCGTCAGCAAAATGGAGCAGAGGTTGAACTATTATGAACGCGACTAGGCCCATCATCGAGATCAAGAACGTCTACAAGTTCTTTGGCCAGTTGCAGGCATTGCACGATGTCAGCCTGTCCATCAATTCCGGGGAGAAGGTGGTCATCATCGGGCCCAGCGGATCGGGAAAGTCCACCCTGCTACGCTCCATCAACCGCCTGGAGACCATCGACAGCGGCAGCATCCTGGTCGACGGCAAGGACGTGAACTCCAAGGTCAACGATATCAACCTGATCCGCCAGGAATTGGGCATGGTCTTCCAGAGCTTCAACCTCTTTCCGCACAAGACGGTCATAGGCAACCTGACCATGGCGCCCATGAAACTGAAAAAAGTGTCGGAGCTCGAAGCCAGGACGCGGGCCCTCAGCCTCTTGGACAAGGTCGGCATCCGGGAGAAGGCCGAGGTCTATCCGGCCATGCTCTCCGGCGGGCAGCAGCAGCGCGTGGCCATTGCCCGCGCCCTGGCCATGAACCCCAAGATCATGCTCTTCGACGAGCCCACCTCGGCCCTTGATCCGGAAATGATCGGCGAGGTTCTGGACGTCATGGTCACCCTGGCACGGGAGGGCATGACCATGGTCGTGGTCACCCACGAGATGGGATTTGCCCGCGAGGTAGCCGACCGGGTCATCTTCATGGACCACGGGCAGATCGTGGAGACGGGCACTCCGGAGCATTTCTTCACCAGCCCGGAACATCCGCGCACCCAGAAATTCCTGAGCCAGATCCTGTAGCTATGAAGACAATCCACGCCCCCTGGCGCATCAACTACATTCTGGGCCCCAAACCCGATGCTTGCGTCTTCTGCCTGCCCGAGTCCGCGGGCGGCGATGCGGAGCGCTTCGTGCTGCACCGCGCCGAACACTGTTTCGTGATCATGAACATCTTCCCCTACTCGAGCGGACACCTCATGGTCACCCCGTACCGGCACGTCAGCAACATCACCGCGCTTGATGCGAGGGAATGTCATGAGATTATGGACTATGTACAAAAGTGCGCTTTTATCCTAGAACAGGCGTTCAATCCGCACGGAATAAATATTGGGGTGAATATAGGCGAGGCGGCCGGTGCGGGGATCCGGGAACACCTGCATGTGCACCTGGTGCCGCGCTGGAACGGAGACCACTCCTTCATGGCCGTCATGTCGGAAACAAGCGTTCTGCCCGAACATCTGCGTTCGACCTATGAACGGCTGAAGCCCTTTTTCAACAACCTTCAACGGTAGAGGTGATACGGATGCGATATCTCAAGGTGTTGGGGCTGGTAGCCCTTTTCTTCTTCTCCATGCTCTTCTTTGTTCAAAACCATGAGATCCTGATCCAGGAACTGGCACTGCAGCTCAAGGTCTTCGGCTGGCAGTACCAGACCGAGGCCATGCCGTTCTACCTGATCATCCTCATGGCTTTTGTGATCGGTTCCCTGCTCTGCACCTGTTATTTCTTCCTGGAAAAGGTCCGCCTGTCCAAGCAGTGCCGCCAGTACAGGAAGGAAGTGGACGCCCTGGAGCGCGAAGTGGCCTCCCTGCGCCCCAAGACCATGGACGAGTACACCACTCAGGAATCCACCGAGAACATCCAGAATTGAGCATCCGGCACGATCCGTCGTTCCCTCTGCTGTCACGCGTCCCAAGGCTCATCGCTACGGGACGCAATTTTTTTCCTCATATCGGGTAAATCATGAATCAACCATTCCCCTCTCTTGAATCCCAGCGCCATTGGCTGATCACCGGCGTGGCCGGATTCATCGGCTCTAACCTGCTGGAGACTCTGCTGTGCAACGGCCAGCAGGTCACCGGCCTGGACAATTTTTCCACCGGCCACCGCAAAAACCTCGACGAAGTCCGGCTGAGCGTCACGCCCGAACAATGGGCCAGCTTCCGTTTCATCGAAGGTGACATCCGCGACCCGCAAACGTGCGTGGATGCGTGCGGAGGGGTTGATTTCGTCCTGCATCAGGCGGCGCTTGGCTCCGTGCCGCGCTCCATCGTGGACCCACTGCTGACCAACGCCAACAACGTGACCGGCTTTTTGAACATGCTGGTCGCCGCCAAGGACTGCGGGGTTTCCCGGTTCGTATACGCGGCCTCAAGCTCCACCTACGGCGACCACCCCGGCCTGCCCAAGGTCGAGGAGCATATAGGCAAGCCCCTGTCCCCGTACGCGGTGACCAAATACGTCAACGAGCTCTACGCCGAGGTTTTCGTAAAAACCTACGACATGGACTGCGTGGGGCTGCGCTACTTCAACGTCTTCGGCAAGCGCCAGGACCCCGAGGGCGCCTATGCGGCGGTCATCCCCAAATGGTTCGCGGGCCTCCTGCGCGGGGAAACTGTCTGGATCAACGGCGACGGTGAGACCAGCCGCGATTTCTGCTTCATCGACAATTGCGTTCAGGCCAACATCCTGGCAGCTTGCGCCATGGCCCCCGTTGCCGGGGAAGTGTTCAACGTGGCCTTCGGACAGCGCACCTCACTGAACGAACTGTTTTTCCTCATCCGTGACGAGGCCGCCAAGTTCGTTCCCGGCTGCGCACAGGCCCAACCCTCGCACCGTGATTTCCGGGCCGGGGACGTCCGCCATTCTCTGGCCGACATCTCCAAAAGCAGCCGACTGCTTGGCTACGACCCGGTCTGGGACGTCCGCCAGGGTCTGGCGCAGGCTGGCGGTTGGTATGCGAAGCATTTGGGGGCGTGAGGCGTAATGCGTGATGCGTGAGGCGTAATGCGTGATGTGTGAGGCGTAGTTTGTACGTTGAGAGGTTTTTGGATGGGCCAGTGGCCTTGATTTTTTGATTGGTTCACCCTGGAGAATATTTCATGCAATGGCTCAGATCCCTGTTGGGACTGCACGACCACGCCGATCTTTTTTCGCCCGTGCCGCCCAACCCGGCCCAGGACGCGCTGGCCGCCATCGACGACCTCTCGCGCGCCATGCGCAACCATCAGGGGGCCGTGGATATCTGCTCGGCCCTTGGCAACCTCTACCGCATGCGCGGAGAGCTGGATCGGGCCATTCAGATGCGCAGCTCCCTGCTGCACCGCGTGGACTTAAGCCGCGAGGATCAGGCGCGGGTCTGGTTCGAACTCGGACGTGACTATTCCCGGGCCGGGATTCTGGACCGGGCCCAGGAGGCCCTGCGCCAGTGCCGGGACATCGGGGGCGAGAATCCAGCCCTGGACCTGGAACTGGCCCTCTTGCACGCCAAAGGTGGAGATTTCCTGTCCGCCAGCCGTCAATACAAAAAGATGGGGCACAACCTGCAGGCGGCGCATTACCTGGTCCGCGCCGCAACGACCGGAAGCGGCGTGACGGACCTGGGGCTTCTGGCCGAGGCCAGGGAAATCCATCCCGCCTCCCCCGAGGCATGGCTCGAAGGGATCATGTTTCAGATCAACCAGGAGGCGTGGGACAATGTCCTAGTCCTTCTTGATCAGGGGCTTGGGGCCGTGGGGCCGAATCTGGGTTTTGTGCTGCTCGACCCGCTGCTTGATTTCGAGGACTCGGGGGTTCCCGTGAAGGCCATCATCCCGGCATCGTATCTGGATGGCCTGCTCGCCGTCATCGACAAGCACCCCCCGGATTTGGCCCCGCTGCATTACGCCGGTTGCCTGCTGCGCGCCCACGACCGTGTGGAGGAGGCCAAGACCTGGCAGGAGAAGACCCTGCTCATGAGCCCGGCCTTCTGGCCCGCACGCCTGGAGCTTCTGACCATGTCCCTGCCCGAGCAGCACATGACTCCGGTCTTCGAACTGCAGTTGGAGTTTCTGCTGCGCCGGGCGCGGGAAGCCAAACGTTTTGTCTGCGGCCGCTGCGGGTTGAAACGCGGGCAGATCTTCTTCTGTTGCCCAAAGTGCATGTCCTGGCACTCCATCACTATCCGCCAGCTCTTAAGCGACGAGGGATCATGAGCACGGTCAAGGTCACGCCCATGATGGAGCAGTTCCTGCGGGTCAAGGGAGAATATCCGGACACCCTGGTCTTTTTCCGCATGGGCGATTTTTTCGAGCTGTTCTTCGAGGACGCCCAAATCGCGGCCCGGGAGCTGCAGATCACCCTGACCAGCCGTAACCCCGGCGCGGAAAATCCCGTGCCCATGTGCGGCATGCCCCACCACGCCATCGACGAATACCTGCGCCAGCTTCTGGACAAAGGGTACAAGGTGGCCCTGTGCGACCAGGTCGAGGACCCCAAACAGGCCAAGGGACTGGTCAAGCGCGAAGTGACCCGCGTGCTGACCCCGGGCACACTGGTCGAGGACATCAGTCTCGATGCCAAGGGCCACAATTTTCTCGGTGCCCTGTTCTGGGATGCCGATCTGGGCGGCGGCCTGGCCTGGGTCGATTTTTCTACGGGCGCATGGTCGGGCATGCAGACCAAAAACGAAGCCGCGCTCTGGCAGTGGCTGGTCAAGATGAACCCGCGCGAGCTGCTCCTGACCGAGACCCAGGCCCTGCCCAAGGGTCTGGAGCAGTGGCAGTCCAGACTGTCGCGCTATCCGCAAAAATCCTATTTCGACGGCCGCGGGTCCGGAGATAAGATACTGCGCGCCCAGGGCGTACCCAACCTGCAGACCCTTGATCTCGATGACAAGCCCGCTCTGACCCGCTGTTGCGGCGCACTTTTGACCTATCTGGAGCTGACCCAGAAACGCGACCTGACCCACCTCGCCCCCTTCGTTCCCCTGGATCTCTCCGCCACCCTGCTCCTGGACGAGGTCACGGAACGCAACCTCGAGCTTTTCCGGACCATGGACGGCGGCAAGGGCCGCGGCACCCTGTGGCAGGTCCTGGACCAGACCCAGACCCCCATGGGCGGCAGGCTGCTGGAAACCCGCATGCACCAGCCCTTCAAGGATCTGGGAAGCATCCAGCCGGTACAGGAACTGGTGGCCTACCTGCATGACCGCGATACGGTCCGCGAGGACCTGCGCCGGGCCCTGGACACGGTCTATGACCTGGAGCGGCTGTGCACGCGCATCGTCGTCAACCGCTCCACGCCCAAAGACTTCGGTGCCCTGAAGGTGTCTCTGGGCGTTTTGCCCCGGCTGCGGCAATCCCTGCTGGCGCTGGAGTCTGCGCCGCCCAAGCTGACCGATCTGCTGCGCCTCTGGGACGACCTGGACGACGTGCACGGCCTGCTGGCCCGCGCCCTGGCCGACTCCCTGCCACCGGTCATCACTGAAGGCGGACTGTTCCGGCCAGGCTACGACCCGGAACTGGATGAACTCATGGAGCTGACCGACCACGGCGAGGCGGCCCTCACCGCCATGCTCGAACGCGAACGCGCGGCCTGTGATCTGCCCAAGCTCAAGATCGGATACACCAAGGTTTTCGGTTATTATTTTGAATTGAGCAAAGCCGTTGCCCTTGAGCCGCCGGCCCACTTCATCCGCCGCCAGACCCTGGTCAACGCCGAGCGCTACATCACCGAAGAGCTCAAAATCCTTGAGGACAAGCTTTTAAGCGCCTCGGACCGGCGCAAGACCCGTGAATACCAGCTCTTTCTCACCCTGCGCGAGGAAGTGGCCGGACACCGGGCCCGTTTCATGGGCATGGGCAAGATCCTGGCCGAGCTCGATTTCACCCAGGGACTCGCCCACGCCGCACGCAAATGGGAATGGAACAGACCCGAGCTGCACGACGGCCTGGACATCGCCATCAAGGGCGGTCGCCATCCCGTGGTCGAGGCGGTGCAGGGGCGCTCAAACTATATCCCCAACGACCTGACCCTCGACGACTCCGGCCGGGTGCTGCTCATCACCGGTCCGAACATGGCCGGCAAATCCACGGTGCTTCGGCAGGTGGCGCTCATTTGCATCCTGGCCCAGATGGGCTCCTTTGTGCCCGCCGCCTCGGCCCGCCTGGGTCTGTGCGACCGCATCTTTTCCCGGGTCGGTGCATCGGACAACCTGGCCATGGGCCAGTCGACCTTCATGGTCGAGATGACCGAGACAGCCCGAATCCTGCGCCAGGCAGGCAAACGCTCCCTGGTCATCCTGGACGAGATCGGCCGTGGCACGAGCACCTTCGACGGGCTGTCCCTGGCCTGGGCCGTGGCCGAAGAACTGGCCAGGCGCCAGGGCGGCATCCGCACCCTGTTCGCCACGCACTACCACGAACTGACCGTGCTTGAGGAGCGCTTGCCCGGCGTGCGCAATTACAATATCGCCATCAAGGAATGGAAGGGCGACATCGTTTTCCTGCGCCGCATGGTCCCCGGACCCGCCGACCGCAGCTACGGTATCGAGGTCGCGCGCCTCGCGGGAGTTCCGGCCTCGGTCGTGGTCAGGGCCAAGGAAGTGCTGGAGGTGCTTGAGCGCCACGCCCCGGGCGGCGGGAGGCGCAGTGATATGATCACGCGGCAGGTTGCCCTGCCCGGCCTGGGCCGCACCCCGGCTCCGCAGAAGCAACCCGCGGAGCACAAAGTTCTCAGCGCCTTGAAAAAACTCAACGTCAACGAGCTTTCCCCCCTGGACGCGCTCACCCTGCTCCACCAGTGGAAAGCAATGGCAGGATCGTCATGAAACGTACTCTTCTCCTGTGTCTCTTTCTCGTCCTCGCCGCCTGCGGCAAAAAGGAATGGCCCCAGCCCATCGTCACCGAAGAGATGATCCAGATCAATCATATGGAGGCCCGCCTGGAACAGGGCTGCGTGATGATCAACGCCAAACTCGGCGGACGGCTCGTCAACCTGGAATATTTTATGGTCGAGATCGAGCAGGACGGTTGCCCCACCTGCCCGTTCACCCCGTCCTTTGTCCGCAAGTACTACCCCTTCAGTTCCGGGGTGTATCGCCAGGAGAACAGCTACATCTTCACCATCTGCGAGCCCCTGCCGGCCCAGACCTTGCGCATTCGCCTCAAGGCGGACAACACGCACCACATCATCGAGCCCGCGTTGTCCGAAATCATCACCCTAAGCCCAGCCCAATAATCCCGACAGGAGAACGAACATGCATTATTTCCAATATAAGAATGGTCACCTTCACGCCGAGGACATCGCCGTGGCCGATCTGGTCAGTGAATACGGCACGCCGCTCTACATCTATTCCGCCACGACCCTCAAACGGCACTACAAAGCCTTTGATACCGCCTTTGACGGCATCGACCACCTGACCTGCTACTCGGTCAAGGCCAACTCCAACATGAGTTTTCTGAAAATTCTGGCACAGGAAGGCGCGGGCACGGACATTGTCTCCGGTGGCGAACTTTTCCGGGCGCTGCGGGCCGGAGTGGATCCCAAGAAAATCGTCTATTCGGGCGTGGGCAAAAAGACTGTCGAGATCCAGGAAGCCCTCTTCGCCGACATCCTCATGTTCAACGTGGAGTCGGAGCAGGAGCTTGAGCGCATCAACAGCGTTTCCGCCGATCTGGACAAGGTCGCGCGGGTGAGTTTGCGCATCAACCCCGACGTGGACCCCAAGACCCACCCCTATGTCTCCACCGGCCTCAAGGAAAACAAGTTCGGCCTGTCCCGGACCGACGCCCTCAAAGTCTACGCCAAGGCCATGAGCCTAGCCAATGTCGAACCCGTGGGCATTGATTGCCACATCGGCTCGCAGCTGACCCAGCTCTCCCCGTTCATGGAAGCGCTGGACAAGCTCAAGGAATTCCATGGCCAGCTGGTGCAGATGGGCATCACGATCAAATACCTGGATCTGGGCGGGGGGCTCGGCATCACCTACAACGAGGAAACGCCTCCGCATCCCGAAGAATTGGGCAAGGCGCTGGTCGAATCCCTCAAAGATCTGGATGTGACCCTTATCCTCGAACCGGGCCGGGTCATCGCCGGAAACACGGGTATCCTGGTGACCGAGGTGCAGTACACCAAAACCAACGAGGGCAAGAACTTCGTCATCGTCGACGCGGCCATGAACGACCTGGTCCGCCCCTCCCTGTACGGGTCCTATCACCGCATCGCTCCGGTGCGTGAAAGTAACGGCGAAGAGATGACCGCCGACGTAGTCGGCCCCATCTGCGAATCCGGCGACTTCCTGGCCAAGAACCGCACCTTCCCCAAGGTCGCCCAGGGCGACCTCCTGGCCGCCTTCTCCACCGGAGCCTACGGCTTCGTCATGTCCTCGCAGTACAATTCCCGTCCGCGGGCGGCGGAAATCATGGTCGAGGGCGACAAGCACGTGCTCATCCGCAAGCGCGAAGTCTACAACGACCTTGTGGCCCTGGAAGAAGACGGTTTGGCGTGCATCGACAGGCTCAAAGGATAGACCGCGCCATCCTGAAACCTTCATCCCCCGGTCACTCGACGTGGCCGGGGGATTTTTTTTGACCAGGGCGGCCAGAACGGTGACAAGTCCGCCATCCTTGGCACCGGAGTCCGTCAGCCAGGCGTGCACTTCAAATCCCAGGGCCAGGTATAGGGGGTCGGCCGCTACCGCGCAGGCCAGAGGTTGAGTTGCTATCGCTTGATTTGTAACAGGCGCAAACCATTAAATATAACTAAAAGTGACGATCCCAGGTCTGCCAGGATCGCGGTCCACAGCGTGGCCATTTGAAAAATAGCCAGCAGGAGAAATACGGCCTTGACGCCCAGCGCGAACCAGATATTCGCCTTGATTGTTCCCAGTGTCCGGCGTGAATGCCGGATGAGCCAAGGCAGCTTGGAAAGATCGTCGGACATCAGCGCCACGTCGGCGGTTTCAATGGCCACGTCCGTGCCGATGGAACCCATGGCGATGCCCAGATGCGAGGCTGCCAGGGCAGGAGCGTCGTTGACCCCATCGCCGACCATCCCCACCCGTTTGCCGGATGCCACTAACTCCGTCACCACCCGGGTCTTGTCCTCCGGCAAGAGATCGGACCTGTACTGCGTTACCCCGGCTTCCGCGGCGATCTTTGCCGCAGTCTTGGCATTGTCACCGGTAAGCATGACAATCGTGTCTACGCCGAGCAAGGCGAGTTCTTTCAGGGCATCCCTGGATTGGGACCGCACTCTGTCTTCTACCGTGAGGCAGCCCAGCACCTTGCCTTCCGTCCAGACCAACACGAACGTTCCCGCAGACTGGGCATGGCGGTCGACGGCCTGCTCAAGCTCGTCTGTTCTGGCAACGTTCCCTGTCTCGGCCAGAAAACGCGGATTCCCGATAAAATACGTGGTCTCCCGGATGCGTCCCTGCGCTCCCAGGCCCGGCCGGGCCTGCGCGTCTTCAATGTGTGACAGGGGGACTCCCATGGAAGAGGCGTGCCGCATGATGGCCTGGCCCACGGGGTGGCTACTGCGGGATTCCAGGGCTGCGGCCACGCCCAGCAGTTCTGATTCGGAGCTGCCGCTGAATGCCGTCACCTCGGTCACGGAAGGCCTGCCGTGGGTGAGCGTGCCGGTTTTGTCCAGGGCGATGGCATTCAGGGTAGCGGGTACTTCCAGAAATACTCCTCCCTTGACCAGCACACCGTTTCGGGCCGCCGAAGCCAGCGCTGCAACGATGCTCACCGGTGTGGAGATCACTAGGGCGCACGGACAGGAGATCACAAGAATGACCAGAGCTTCATAAAACCATTTGTCCCAGGCTCCACCAAAAAAAACAGGGGGGACCACGGCGAACAGAATGGCCACTGCGACCATCACCGGCGTGTACACGGCTGCGAATTTTTCCACCCACTGCACGGCCTTGGCACGACGGGACTGAGCTTGCTCCACCATGCGCATGATCCTGGCCAGGGTAGATTCGGATGACAGCTTGGTGGTTTCCACTTCCAGTGCGCCGTCGGCGTTGATGGTGCCCGCGTAGACCACATCACCGACTGATTTTGTCACCGGCATGGACTCTCCCGTTATGGGTGACTGGTCCACGGCCGATATTCCAGAGAGCACGACACCATCCAAAGGGACACGGTCGCCGGGCCGAATCAGGACGCGTGACCCGGTAGGGACATCCTGCACCGGGGTTTCAAGCGCAGAGGGAGACAACGGAGAAAAAACAAGCGCCGTGTCCGGGGCCAGGCTCATGAGGGCCTGGATGGCATTTCTTGCTCGGCCGATGCTCCAGGCTTCAAGTTGATTGGCCAGGGCGAAGAGGAAGGCCACGGAAGCCCCTTCAGAGTACTCGCCGATAACCATGGCTCCACTCACGGCCAGTACCATGAGCAGATTCATGTCCGGACGCAGCGCGCGAAGCGAACGGATCGCCTTGGGCAGCACGTGCCATACGCCGACGAGCACCGCCAGAACCCAGAGCAGCTTAGCGGCGAAGGGTGCTGCGGCGCTATCCTTGAAGGCGGCAAGGATGGAACCGTGCTCGGTCATCATAAGGGCCAGCCCACCCGCCCAGAGCAGCCCGCTGACCACGCAGAGCAGTTCGCGGCCGCGCCGCTCCCAGAGGCTTCCCTTGGTGGGGCACGTGCCACCGCAGCATGCGCAGGACGGCAGTGCGTCCACAAAGGGCTCGGCCTTCATTCCCGTCGCATTGATGGCCTGCGCTACGTTCTCTGCGCTTTCGAGCAGGTCGGAGAGGTCCACGTGCAGCTTGCGGCCGAGCAGATCAAATTCCAAGCGGGAATCCTGGCCCACGATGGGTAGCAGCACCCTTTTAAGAATCGCAACCTCTTCGGAGCAGTCCATCTCCTTGATGACAAAGGTTATTTTTTGCATTCAAAAACTCCTGATTTCGACCGTCAGTTTCCGATACGTGCTGGGGCCAGCAGGTTGTCCATGGTAAGATGGGCGAGGGGCCTTTCGACCAGTATGTCCCAGCAGGCGTCCAGAAACTCCATCATGCCCCGCACCTCTGCCGGCAGTGATCAAGGGCCATGTCCATGAGCTTTTCGACGTGCTCGTCATGGATCGTATAAAAAATGATTTTCCCGTCCCGCCTGCCCCGCACCAGGCAGGACGTGCGAAGCAGGCGCAGCTGATGGGAAATGGCGGACACGGACATGCCAAGCACCGCCGCCAGATCGCAGACGCACAACTCTCCCAGACGCAGGGCGTCCATGATCTTGAGCCGCGTCGGATCGGAAATCACGCCCAGCAGCCTGGCGGCCTCCTCCAGCACGCCGTCATCGGTCCTGCCTCCAATCGCCCTGTTCACGCTGTCCTGGTGGATGCAGCGGATTTGGCAGACATCAATCATCGAGCCTCCCATGGCTTAAAACTATAATTGAACAATTGTTCAAATATAGGCGTCCATTCTGGAGGTCAAGGGAAAGAATGGGCAAATTCAACTTTTCAAAAGACGTCACTTTTGCGTATCAACCTTATCTTCAGGACATCAGACGTAGGCTTGTCCGACTTCGGCAGGGTCACGATCAGCCTGGGGGTGGCGTCGAGCACGCCGGGCAAGGACCAGGGGCCAGCCGAACTGCTGCGGCTTGCCGACGGATCCCTGTATCGGGCCAAGTCCGAGGGGCAAAATTGCATTCGGGGCATTTCCCCCTGGATTATTTGAAATTTCCTGTCAGGATTTCAGACTTACGAGCACACACGCATGATTTAGGCGTGAAAAAACCGGGAGAAAGCGCAATTTTTTCCAAGACGCCCTCCCCCTCTCTGGTCTATCAGCTTGCCCATGTCCTGCACGTCCATCAATTTCCTTCATGTTCAGCCCGGTCTTGAAATGAGCCGGGTAGCGCGCAGCAGCCATGTCTTCCCCCGCCATTTCCATGACGACCTTTACGCCATCGGACTCATGCATCAGGGAGCAAGCTACTGCCTCGGCCCATCGCATTCCGAGGCCACCGTGCGGCAGGGACAGGTATGTCTGATCAATCCCGGGCAGGTTCACTCCGGCGTGCCGATTTCGGATGAAACCATATCCTACACCATGTTCTACCTGCGTGCGGATCTGGTGCGGAGCATGGCCGAGGACATGAGCCGCCAGCCCGAAGCGGCGCCCGAATTCACGACCCTGATCTGCGACCGGCAGGATCTTGTCATGTCCCTGTACGGGCTGGCTCAGACTCTGACCACGAGCAACGGACTGGCCCAGGAATCGGCGCTGGTCAGAACCCTGGGGGACATCCTTGATGCGCACTGCGGGGTAAAAAGCAAATCTCCGGCGCTTCCCCTGCTCGTCCGGCATGCCAAAGAAATGCTGCGCTCGAATCTGGAGCAAAAAATAACATTGCGGGACATGGCGGCCGAACTCGGAGTGAGCCAGTATCACCTGCTGCGAACCTTCAAGCGGCAAACCGGAATTCCTCCCCATGTCTTTCGCATCCAGCAGCGAGTGGAACGGGCCAAGTCCCTGATCCGGCAAGGCACGGCCCTGTCCGAAGTGGCTCAGGTCACGGGCTTTGCCGATCAATCCCATTTCAGCAACACGTTCAAGCTCTACACAGCGGCCACGCCAGGGCAGTACGCGCTGCTGCCCTGAAGCATTCCGGGCCCGCCCATCTTCATCAATCCCGAGGAGCCTGCATGAAATCCGAATCCCTGGCCATCACCGCCGCCCCGGTCGCCCTTTTGCCACGCCTGGCGGTGGTTGGCGCGGTCCTGCTCTGGGGGGCCTCTTTTTCGACCATGCGCATCGCCCTTGAGGACCTGCACCCCTGGAGCGTGATGTGGCTGCGAATGATCATTGCCCTGGCCTGCATCCTGCCCCTGTACCGGACCATAAACCTGTCCGCGTACCGTCAGGGTGACTGGAAGCTGCTCCTGCCCGCCGTCATTTTTCAGCCCTGCCTGTACTTCTGGCTGGAGTCTACAGCCCTGGGCCTGACCACTTCGGCCCAGGCCGGGATCATCTCCGCCTCGGTACCGCTCCTGGTCGCGGTGGCCGCCTGGATGATTTTAAAAGAGCCTTTGAGCGCACGTGTCACCGCAGGGCTTCTGTTGTCCCTGGCGGGAGTGGCGGTGCTGACCCTCGGCGGACAGGCCACAGAGTCCGCCCCCTCGCCGCTGCTGGGCAACAGCCTGGAATTTATGGCCATGGTCTGCGCGGCCTCGAACATGATCCTCATCCGCATCCTCGGCAGGCGCTACGACGCCTGGACCCTGACGGTCATGCAGGTCGTCACCGGCACCCTCTTCTTTTCACCGGGCCTGGGCTATCTGCTGGAGGTTCCGGCGGCCACCTTCGACCTGCAACTGGTGCTCATCCTCATTTTCCTGGGCGCGGGCGTGACTCTTGGCGCATTCTCCCTCTACAACTGGGCCATCACGCGCATGCCGGCGAGCACGGCCTCGGCGCACATCAATCTCATCCCCCTGGTGGCCGTGGGCTGCGGCTTCGCCTTCCTGGGCGAGACCATGAACCCCTTGCAGATGGCCGCCGCCTGCGTGGTCCTCTTCTCGGTACTCATGACCCAGAAATTCTGATTCTTCAAATGAGAAGGGAGCCTTTCGGCTCCCCCCTTTCTCAGCGATCCTTCATCGGTATGTAGTCCCGCATGTTCGGCCCCACGTAAATCTGGCGGGGGCGGTGGATGCGGGTGTTCTCTTCGAGGTACTGCTCGTGCCAGTGCGCGATCCAGCCTGGCAGGCGACCGATGGCGAACATGACCGGGAACATGTTCACCGGGATATTCAGAGCGCGCAGGATCAGTCCGGAATAGAAATCCACATTTGGGTAGAGCTTGCGCGACAGGAAAAAATCGTCCTTGAGCGCGATCTCTTCGAGCTCCTGGGCGATGTCCAGGAAGGGATCATTGATGTTCAGGGTGGCCAGCAGGTTCTGGGCGCAGTCTTTCAAGACCTTGGCCCGAGGGTCGAAGTTCTTGTAGACCCGGTGGCCGAAACCCATGAGCCTGAATTCCTTGCGTTTGACCTTTTCGATGCACTCCTTGACCGTGAAATCCCCGTCGCGAATGTTTTCAAGCATGTGCACCACTGCGGAGTTGGCCCCGCCGTGCAGGCGTCCCCACAGGGCGCAGATGCCGGCCGAGACCGAAGCGAAGAGGTTGGCCTCGCTCGACCCGACCATGCGCACCGTGGAGCAGGAGCAGTTCTGCTCGTGGTCGGCATGGACCAGCAGGAACTGCGAGAGGGCCTTTTGGGCTTCGGGGGTGGGCACGTGCTCCTTGTAGGGCACGGAGAACATCATGTGCAGCAGGTTCTCGCAGTACGAGCGGCTGGGGTCCGGGTAGATGATGGGCAGACCGGCGGACTTGCGGTAACTGAAGGCCGCGATGGTGCGCACCTTGCTGACCAGCTTGGCCACGGCCTTGCGGAACTCCGCTTCGGTCTGGATGTCCAGCAGGTCGGGGTTGTAGGCGCCGAGGGAGTTGATGACCGCTGACAGGATGGCCATGGGGTGCCCGTTGGGCGGAAAACCTTCGAAGTGATGCATGAGGTCTTCATGCAGCAGGGCCGAATCGCCGAGCATGGTACGAAACGCAGCCCGCTCCTCGCGGGTGGGCAGTTCGCCGAATACCAGCAGCATGACTGTTTCGACAAAGGAACTCTGCGTGGCCAACTGCTCGATGGGATAGCCGCGATACCGCAGGATCCCCTTCTCCCCGTCCACAAAGGTGATGGCGCTGTAACACGAACCGGTATTGGCATAGCCCTGGTCCAGGGTGATAACCCCGGACAGGCTGCGCAGGCAGCTCACGTCAACCGCGACCTCGCCTTCGGTGCCGCGCACGATGGGCAACTCGTAGGTCTGGCCGTCGATGGTCAGCGTGGCCGTATTCTTATCTTGCATAAATCCTCCTGCAATCTTTCCCCTCGCCAGGAAAAAGACCAGTCTTGAACAAGCCTGCGAGCCTGCCCTTCGCTCACGCGGGGACAGGCTCGTTGACTTAAGGAAAATCGTTTAACGGAAATCGATTGAATTATCCAGACGTCTGGAGTGCCTGAAATTTTCAGGCGACAAAGGCTCGAAGTGATTAGGGAATGAGTCACTCAGTCCGGAATGGATTCCGGATGTCCGCCTCAACGTCGCGGTTCCCACTCCCACAGCGGCAGCCGCATCTCCACGAGTTCCTCTTCGTAGTTGTGGCTGACGGCCAGGCCGAAACGCTTGGCCAGTCCGATCATGCCCTTGTTGCGCGGCATGGTCTGGCCTTCCAGGTAGCGGGTGCCCCGCCCCTTGCAGTAGCGGATCATCTTTTCAAAAAGCACCGAGCCCAGTCCCGTGCCCTTCATCTCCGAAGCGATGATGATGGCGAACTCGGCGGCGGAGTTGTCGGGCTTGGTGGAAGTGCGCACCACGCCCAGGGTCTTGGGCTCGCCGTTCACGTTCCGGGTGGCGATGAAGGCCATCTCACGATCGTAGTCGATCTGGGTGAACTTGGGCATGTCGCTGAGCACAAAGTTCTGCACCAGCCCGAAAAAGCGCAGCCGCAGGTCTTCCTCGGGAAGGTTGTGGATGAAGTCGAGATGGGCCTGGGCGTCCTCGGGGCGGATGGGACGCAACAGAACCTGCTCACCGTCTTTGAGTCGCACGAATTCCTCAAGCTCCCGGGGATAGGGGCGGATGGCCAGCCGCTCCGGTCCCGAGACATGTGCAGTCTGGATCCAGATTCTGGCGCCAAGGGCCAGAACGCCGAGGTCATCGGCAAAGATGGGGTTCATCTCCAAGGTTATGATCTGAGGCAGGTCGATGACCATCTGACTGATCTGGATGAGCGCCAGGCAGATGTCATCGATGTCCGCCGCAGCCTGCCGCCGGGAACCCTGCAGCAGCTTGTAGATGCGCGTGCGGGAAATGAGATCTTTGGCCAGGCCCATGTTCAGGGGCGGCAGGGTCACGGAATGGTCGTTGATGACCGGCGCAGAGACGCCGCCGTGACCGAAGCGCAGCACGGGGCCGAAGATCTTGTCCGTGAACACGGAGATGAAAAGTTCGTGTGCTCCCGGCCTGCGGCCCATCTTCTGGACGGTGAAACCCTCGATGTAAGCGTTGGGCACCTGGGCATGGACGCGGGCCGACATGTTCGCCGCAGCCTCGAAGACCAGGTCCGGAGTGGTCAGGTCGAGGGCGATGCCGCCGATGTCGAAGGGCTGGCTGATCTGCGGGGAGCGGATCTTGAGCGCCACGGGAAAGCCGATCTCCGAGGCCGCCTCTACGGCCTTCATGGCCGACTTGCAGATGCGCGTCTCGACCACGGGCACACCGTACGCGGCCAGGACCTGGCGGGACTCATCCTCGGTGAGGTGGTTTCGATCCTCTTCCAGGGCGGTCTTTATGATCTGCAGGGCGTGCTCGGTGTCTGGAAAGAAATCCGCCGGCAGGGAATCGGGGGTCTGCATCAGAATCTTCTGGGTGCGCTTGTAGCGCAGCATGTGCAGGTAGGCCATGATGGCCTTGCCCGGACGGTCGAAGACAGGGATGGACGCTTCTTCGAAGACCTCTTTGGTGTCCTGCACCGTCTCCTCGCCCAGCCAGTTGGCCAGCACCAGACAACGGCTGGTCTTGGCCACCTGGGTCACGGCTTGGGCGATTTCAAGGCTTGAGGTACCCTGGAAGGGCACGTGCAGGATCAGCACGCAGCCCACGTCCGCCGCACGCACAAGTACGCTTAAGACCCGGGCGTAGGTGTCGGGAGTGGCGTTGTAGGGCAGGGTCACGGGGTTGTCGGAGCACCGCTCATGGCCCAGGATCTCCTCCAGCTTGAGCTGGGTCTCCTCGTTGATGGCGGCCAGCTGCCCTCCTCCGTCGATCAGGGTGTCGGCGGCCAAGAGGCCGATGCTCTGGCCGTTGGTCATGATGGCCAGACCGTTGCCGCGCAAAGGCTTGTAATTGGCCAGGGTGCGCGCACCCTCGAACAGGGAGTCGATGTCGTCCACGCGCACCATGCCCGCACGGCGAAAAGCGGCGTCATAGATGTGGTCTTGGTCCACTTCCGTGAGATCGCTGGCCGCGTCGCGCAGGGCGCAGGGCAGGCGGCGCGGGCGGATGACCAGGATAGGTTTGTTGCGGGCGCTGGCGCGGGCCGCAGACATGAAACGGCGTGCATCCTGGATGTTTTCGATATATAAAAGAATAGCCTTGGTGGCCGGGTCGGAGCCGAGGTAGTCGAGGACACAGCTGAAATCCACGTCCAACTGGCGACCCAGGGAGACGCAGTGGGAAAAACCGACGTTGTTGGTCCTGGCCCAGTCCAGAACCGATTCGAACAGGCTGTCGGACTGGGTCACAAAGGCGATGCGTCCTTCCCTGGCACCCACCCTGGACAGGCTCGCGTTGACCCCGCTGGCCGGAACGATCATGCCAAGACTGCCCGGGCCGAGAACGCGCATATCCTTTTCGCGCAGCACTTGCCGGACCTGTTCATCGATCAGCGCTCGCTCTTTGGCTTCAAGCAGGGCATAACCGGGATCCATGATCATGGCCACATGAGTGCCGTTATCGGCCAGTTCGACCAGGCGGGCGGCGATCTCGTGAGCGGGGGAACAGATGATGGCCATGTCCGGCGTCAGGGGCAACGAGGCAACATCCACGTAGGACAGCACGCCGAAAATGGCTTCCTGGGCTCCGGAGACGGGCAGCACCGGTCCGAGGAATTTCCCGGACATGAGGTTACGCATGAGGATGGCGCTGACTGAGTTGGGATCACGGGTGGCACCGATGATGGCCAGAGAATTTGGCTTGAACAACAGATCCAGGTGTTTGACGCTCATCGTCCGAAAAGCTCCGTTTACCGACATGAAGGTGGTGGCGTTTCCGTTAACCGCCAATATCAGCCATTTACCAGAAAAGAGGGGAAAACAAAATCCATTTCTTCTACATCCTACTGACAGACAACGCCTATCAACAGCAAAGGAGGAATCACCATGACACCTGACAATATCCAGAGCCTGCAGCACGAACAGCGGCTTTTTGCCCCCCCCGCCGCCAAACGGGCGCACATCCCCGATATGGCCACCTACGAGGAGCACTACAAGCGTGCCGACCAGGACCCCGAAGGGTACTGGGCCGACCGCGCAAAGGAGCTCATCACCTGGAGCAAGCCATGGGACAAGGTCATGGACTGCGATTTCAACATCCCCAAAGTCAGCTGGTTCTTGAACGGCCAGCTCAACGTCAGCTACAACTGCCTTGACCGGCACGTAGAGAACGGCCTCGGCGACAAGACCGCCATCATCTGGCAGGGTGAGCCCGAGGACGACGTCCGCCTCATCTCTTACCGCGAGCTCCTGGCCGACGTGGTCCGCTTTGCCAACATCCTCAAGAAGCTGGGCGTGAAACGCGGCGATCGCGTGGCCCTGTACATGCCCATGGTGCCCGAGCTGGCCGTGGCCATGCTGGCCTGCACGCGCATCGGCGCGTCCCACTCCATCGTTTTCGCCGGTTTCTCGGCCGCAAGCCTGATGAACCGCATCCAGGACTGCGAGGCCAAGGTGCTGGTCACCGCCGATGCAGTGCTGCGCGGCGGCAAGAAGATCCCGCTCAAGGGCAATGTCGACGAAGCGCTTAAAGACTGCCCCACCGTGACCAGCTGCGTGGTCTTAAAGCGGGCCGGCAACGACATCAACATGGTCGAAGGCCGGGACCTGTGGTGGCACGACGTTGTGGCCGACCCCAACATCGCCGCCACCTGCCCCTGCGAACCCATGGACTCCGAAGACCTGCTCTTCATCCTCTACACCAGCGGCTCCACGGGCAAGCCCAAGGGCGTCGTGCACACCACCGGCGGCTACCTGACCTACGCGGCCCACTCCACGCAACTGGTCTTCAACCTGCACGACGACGACATCCATTTCTGCACGGCGGATATCGGCTGGATCACCGGGCACACTTACATCGTGTACGGGCCTCTGGCGCTGGGCGTGACCTCGGTCATGTTCGAGGGCGTGCCCTCCTACCCCGATCCGTCCCGCTTCTGGCAGCTGGTGGAAAAATTCAAAATCACATCCTTCTACACCGCGCCCACTGCCATCCGGGCGCTGATGCGCGACGGAGCCGAGTGGACGCAGAAAAGCGATCTGTCCTCCCTGCGCGTGCTTGGCAGCGTGGGCGAGCCCATCAACCCCGAGGCCTGGATGTGGTATCATGAGAACATCGGCAAATCCAAGCTGCCCGTGGTCGACACCTGGTGGCAGACGGAAACCGGCGGCATCCTCATCTCCGCCCTGCCCTTTGCCACGCCTTTGAAGCCCGGCTCCGCCACACGGCCCTTGCCCGGCGTACATGCTCGCATCGTCGATGCCGAAGGCAATCCGACCACGGCCAACGAAGGCGGCCATCTGATCATCGAGCGTCCCTGGCCGGGTATGCTGCGCGGCGTGTTCGGGGACCCGGAGCGCTTCAAGCAGCAGTACTTCGAACGTTTTCCGGGTCGTTACGAAGCCGGTGATGGCGCAAGAGAGGACGAGGACGGCTACTTCTGGATCATGGGCCGCCTTGACGACGTCATCAACGTGTCCGGCCATCGTCTGGGCACCGCCGAGATCGAGTCCGCCCTGGTCTCGCACCCGGCCGTAGCCGAGGCCGCCGTGGTCGGCATGCCGCACGAGATCAAAGGCCAGGCCATCTACGCCTACGTCACCCTGCGCGCCGATGTGGACGAAACCGACGACCTGATCAAGGTCCTACGCAACCACGTGCGCAAGGAGATCGGGCCCCTGGCCTCCCCCGAGGTCATCCAGTTCACCGTGGGCCTGCCCAAGACCCGCAGTGGCAAGATCATGCGCCGCGTGCTGCGCAAGATCACCTCCGGCTCCACAGCCCTGGAAGACTTCGGCGACACCTCCACCCTGGCCGATCCTTCGGTCATCCAGGACCTCATCGCCGGACGTACCACCTAATCCACTACAACGGTCTTCCTTTGCAGGGCGTGTTCTCCGGGACACGCCCTTTTTCTTGACGTGAATTGGAAATAAGTAAATACATACTCACGCACATAAGGAGGACCACCCATGTCACGACCAGTCATGAAGCGCGAGACCATAGAAGAATCGGCCATTCGTCTTTTCGCCACCAAAGGCCTTGCGCGCACCACCATCAAGGATATCGCGGCCGCGGCTGGTGTCACTGAAGGCGCTCTTTACCGTTATTATTCCGGCAAGGAGGAGATGGCCTGGAAGCTCTTCAACCGCGAGCTGGATGAATTCACCCGCCTGGTGTCCGAGGTGCTCTTCGACGAGCGCATGCCCTTCAACCTGCGACTGGGCCTGGCCATCAAGACCATTTACGATCATTACAAATATAACGGCGACCGGTTTGCCTTCATTCTGCTGACCCAGCATGGCTTTCCCGAGGACAAACTCTTAAGCCGTGATACGGAACCCATGGCCATGGCCGAACGTTTTGTCGGGCAGGCCATGGGCGCGGGAGAAATTCCGCCCTGCGACGCGGATCTCTACGCGGCCCTGCTCATGGGTGCCATCATGCAGCCGCTTGTGCTGCACCGTTACAACAAGCTCGAAATCACCGCCCAGACCCACGCCCAGGTCACCGCGTCCTGTCTGCGCATGCTGGGGCTGTGCTGAACCATGGACACAAGCAGACAAAAAAGCCATCGGCGTTTGCTGGAGATGCGCGGTTTTCTGCCCTACATGCTGGTTGTGCTGATCAACGCCATGCTCGATCTCGGGCACAAGATCATCATTCAGAACACGGTCTTCAAATGCTATGACGGCTCCACGCAGATCGGCCTGACCGCCTTGGTCAACGCCTGCATCCTGCTGCCCTTCATCATGTTCTTCACCCCGGCCGGATTCCTGTCCGACCGATTTTCCAAGCACCGCATCATGCGCTGGACCGCGAGTCTCGCCATTCCTCTGACCATACTCATCTACGGCAGCTACCTTTTGGGCTGGTTCGAAGCGGCCTTCGCCCTGACTCTTATCCTGGCCGCACAGTCCGCCTTCTATTCACCGGCCAAATACGGCTACATCAAGGAAATGGCCGGCAAGGACAATCTGGGCATGGCCAACGGCGTGGTCCAGGCCGTGACCATCGTGGCCATTCTCCTGGGCGGGGTCCTCTTTTCCGTGCTCTTTGAATTTCTGATCGGCGAGGCTGTGACCAAAGAGGAAATCCTGCGCGCCATCGCACCTGCGGGCCTGCTTCTCATCGCCGGTGCCGTGGCACAGAGCCTTACCGCCCTGCGCATCCCGGAATACAAGCCCGGCGATTCGTCCCTGCGCCTTGACCCCAAAGCCTATGTCCGTGGCAAATACCTCAAGGATAACTTGAGTAAAATTCATGGCAACAAAACCATCTGGTTCTGCGTCCTCGGCCTTTCGCTCTTTTGGGCCGTCAACCAGGTGCTCTTTGCCGCCTTCGGGGCGCATCTGAAGGATTTTGCGGGAGTGACCTCCACCGTGGTGGCCCAGGGGCTGCTCGCCATCGGCGGCGTGGGCATCATCATCGGTTCCATCACGGCCGGACGGCTGTCGCGCACCTATATCGAGACCGGCATCATACCCCTGGCCGCCCTGGGCATGACCGCGTGCCTTGCCGCCATACCCTCCATGAACAACACCGTGGCCCTCGGTGGCCTGCTGACCGTGTACGGATTTTTCGGCGGGCTCTATGTGGTGCCGCTCAACGCGCTGCTCCAGTTCAACGCCGACGATTCGGACCTGGGCACGATCCTGGCCGGGAACAATTTTCTGCAGAACGTGTTCATGCTCTCCTTTCTGTGCGTCACGGTGCTGGCGTCCCTGACCGGGCTCTCAAGCATTCCCATCATCCTGACCCTGGCCGCCATCATGGCCCTGGGCTCGGTGCACACCCTGCGCAGGTTGCCCCAATCTTTCATGCGCTTTCTGCTGCGCATCGTCTTTGCCCAGCGCTATCGTCTGGCGGTCCGGGGCCTGAACCACATTCCCTCCAAGGGGGGCGTGCTGCTGCTCGGCAACCACACCAGCTGGATCGACTGGGCCGTGCTGCACCTGGCCGTGCCCCGCCCTGTGCGCTTCGTCATGTCGCGCCATTATTACAACCGCTGGTATTTGCGCTGGTTCCTGGACCTCTACCGGGTCATCCCCATATCCTCCGCCGCCAGCAGTTCGGCTCTGCGCAAGATCACCGAATACCTGCAAGCCGGGGAATGCGTGGTCCTTTTTCCCGAGGGGGCCATCAGCCGCAACGGCCAGCTCGGGTCGTTCAGGCGCGGCTACTCCATTCCGGCAACCCAGAGCGCCTGCCCCATCGTGCCCTTTTACCTGCGCGGTCTGTGGGGCAGCAGGTGGTCCGCCGTAAGCAGGCATTTCCGCCGCAACACCAACGGCGCGTTCGCCCGCGACATTAACCTGTGCTTCGGACCGCCCCTGCCCTCCTCGGCCACGGCCCAGGAGGTCAAGGACGCAGTGCACCGCATGTCTATCCTTGCCTGGCAGGAGTTTGCCAAAACCCAAACATCCATCCCCGAAAAATGGCTGCGCGCGGTCAAGCGTTTCCCGGACCGGCTGGCCGTGGCGGATTCGGGCGGCCTGCAACTCACCGGCGAAGAGCTTTTTCTGGCCGCCCTGAGTTTTTCCCGGCATCTCAAACCTTTGCCTGCCAGGAATGTGGGTATCCTGCTACCGCCCGGGGCCCGGGGGGCAGTGGCCAACATGGCCGTGCTCCTGGCCGGAAAGACCGTCGTCAACCTTGATCCGGCCCTGCCTGCCCTGGCGTTCGGCAGTTGTCTGGAACAGGCCGGGATCGACGTGATCCTGACCACCCGCGAGCATCTCGATAAATTCAGTCTGAAGGAAGACCTCGCCGCTCATGGACACGTCTCATTCCTGTTCGTGGATGCGCCCCGCTCCTTGCTGCCCGGTTCGGCCCCGATGCGGGTCCTGATCCGGCTGCTGCCCGTGGCCCTGCTGCGCTTCATCCTGCCCCTGCGCGTCGAGCCAGACGCCACGGCCGCCATCGTCTTCGTGCCCCGGCAGGAGCCCATGCCCCTGGGAGTGCGCCTTGGACACGCCAACATCATCACCAACGCCCGCCAGGTGGCGTCCCTGTTTCCGCCCCGGGGCGACGACGTGCTGCTGACCGCCATGCCCCTGCACGATTCCCTCGGCCTGACCATGACCATGTTCCTGCCGCTGCTGGAATCCGTACCCATGGTCTGCGCCCTTGATCCCATGGATTTGCGCAGGATGGGGCGACTGTGCGTGGACTTCGAGGCGACCATGCTCTGCGCCGATCCCCGAATGCTTGCAGCGTATGCGGCGAGCTCCGTCCTGCATCCGCTCATGTTCGCCTCGCTGCGCGCCGTGCTGTCCGGGGGCGAGGCTCTTTGCGACGACTGCGTGCAGGCCTTTCGGCACAAGTTCGGGCTCATCGTCCACGACGGCTACGGCACCACCGAGACCACGCCCGTAGCGACCATCAACGCCCCCGACGTGCTCACCCCCCTGGATCTGAGCGTGCAGCAGGGCCGCAAGCCCGGTACCGTGGGCCTGCCTCTGCCCGGTTCGGCCCTGCGCATTGTGGACCAGCAGACCCGTGCCGACGTGGCCCACGGCGAATGCGGCCTGATCCTCATTGGCGGCACCCAGGTCATGCAGGGCTATCTCGGCCGCGAGGACCTGACCGCCAAATCCGTCATCGAAACCGAGGGCATCCGCTGGTTCGTGACCTCCGACCGAGGCCGCATGGACGAAGACGGCTTTCTGGTGCTGGAGTGCCAGGGTGCGGACAAATCCCGACAGAATAACTCCGAAAAGCCTTGATCTCCTGTCCGCCTAGACTTAGGAGCAAACCTCCCAACGTAAAACCTGAAACCAAAAACGTAAAACCTATGATCACTGTCCGCCTTGAACCCGAGAACCGGGACCTGACCATTGACCGTGCCGCCACGGTCACCCAACTTTTGCACAAGCTTGGGCGCAAGCCCGGTCGCGCCCTCGTCATCCGTGACGGCGGGCTGCTCACCCCGGACCTGAACTTAAAATACGGCGACCACATCATCGTGCGCGACGTCGGATCGAAGGGATAGCCCAATGAAATGCAAACGCTGCCAGGTTCCCGCCGTCGTCGCGCTGCCGAGCCACCACACCGCCTTCTGCAAGGACTGCTTCCTCATTTTCGCCCGCCGCCTGGTGGAACGGGCCATCAAAGAGCACTCCATGTTCACCCTCGATGATCGCATCCTCATCGCCATCTCCGGCGGCAAGGACTCCCTGGCCCTGTCCTGGCAGTTGAAGGAGCTCGGGTACAACATCGAAGGGCTGCACATTGATCTGGGCATCCCCGAATCATCGCCCATCGCCCGCGCCTACACCGAACGCTTCTGCGCCAAGACCGGCATCCCCCTGCACGTCATCGAGACGGCGTCTCTGGGTCTGGCCATGTGCGACGTCAAACGGCGGGTCAAACGCCCCATCTGTTCGGTGTGCGGGCAGACCAAGCGCTACCTGTTCAACAAGCACGCCCAGGAGAATGGCTTCACGGTTCTGGCCACGGGGCACAACCTTGACGACGAGACCTCGCGACTGTTCGCCAACGTCATGCGCTGGGATGTGGAATTCTTGAGCGATCAGGGACCGGTCATGCCCGCTGAGAAGGGATTCGCCAAAAAGGTCAAGCCGCTTTTCCGCCTGACCGAGTTCGAGACCGCCAACCTCTGCTTCCTGGCCGGCATCGACTATGGCTACGCCCCGTGCCCCTACAGCTCCAAGGCCAGCTTCCCCATCTACAAGAAGCTGCTGGCCGACCTGGAGGACATCCAGCCGGGACGCAAGATCCGGTTTTACGACGGATTCATCAAGGATGGACGACCCGGATTTGCTCCCCGGGGAGAAACCACGGTGGACATAGAGCCATGCACGACCTGCGGGTATCCGACCTCGGCCGGGGAATGCGGGGTTTGTAGGTTGAAGAACGTGATGCGTGATGCGTAATGCGTTATGCGTGAGGAGAGGGGGCTTCGTTGGTTTTAGGGTTTTAGAGTTTTAGGGTGTTATGCGGGATGCGTGAGGAGAGGGAGCTTCGTTTGGTTTTAGGGTTTTAGAGTTTTAGGGTGTTATGTGAGAGGCCGGAGGCGGGCTAGTCCACAATGGCCCGGGGTGCTCTCAGCGGCAAACTGTGGCGTTGCGGCCGCATCTCTTGGCCGCGTACATGTTCTGGTCGGCCCGGTCCACGAGGCTGGAGACGGATTCGCCGGGGCAATAGCTGGTCACGCCAAGGCTCAGCGAAACGTGGACTCCCTGCGCATCCTTGGGGTAAAAGGCGTGTTCGAAAAATGTGATCCGGATGCGTTCGGCCACCCTGGCGGCCTCTTCGCGGCTTGTTTCCGGCAGCACGATGATGAACTCCTCGCCGCCGTAACGGTAGGCCGAGTCCGCGTCGCGAATGAGTTTCTGGATGACTCGACCCAGCTCGGAGAGCACAGCGTCTCCGCTCAAGTGCCCGTAGGTGTCGTTGTACTGTTTGAAATTATCGATATCGATGACGCAAAGGGACAACGGGCTGTTGTAGCGCAAGGCCCGCTCCACCTCGGCCTGTACCTGCCGAAAGAAATGGCGTGCGTTGAAGAGCCCCGTGAGTTCATCGGTCAGGCTCAGTTCGCGATAGCGCATCTCGCTGCGGCGCAGGTCTTCCTCGGTGCGCTTGCGGGCGATGATCTCCTGGCGCAGCTCCATGGTCCGGCGCTGCACCTCCTCTTCCAGATGCTCGTGATACAGCCTGTTCTCGCGCCGCAGATGCACCTTTTCCAAGGCTCTGTTCACGGAGTGCAGCACGAATTCCAGGTTGAGGAAGGGTTTGACCAAAAAATCCCACGCGCCCCGGCGCAAGGCCTCGATGGCGTCATCAGTGGAACCGACCCCGGAAATTACGATAAGGCCGGTTTCTTCGTCCCGGGAGGAAATGTGCTTGAGCACGTCGAGGCCGGACAGGTCCGGAAGCTTGAGGTCGAGCAGCACCAAGTCCGGAAGCTCGGAATTGTAGAGGTCGAGAGCTTTGGTACCCGTGTCCGCCAGAATGACATCGTGTCCTTGCTCACGCAGAAAATCGCCGAGCAGTTCGAGCAGCGTCGGCTCGTCATCGACAAGCAGGATGCGGGCGTTGTGTGGGCTCATATTCAGGTCGGGGTTGTGTTGATGAATATGATGGAACGATAATCATTATTTTATGTAAGACACAAGTACCTTTTTTCGTCATGCCGATGTCCACGTCTGGCGGCGCTTTGCGGGATTTGAAAGGAAGCATCGCAAAAAACCGGCCCGACCGGACATTGACATCGACAAAATCAATAACTACTCCCTTTCCCACATCAAAGGAGGATTCCATGTTCGAACTTACGAAGGCTGCCAAAGAGCAGCTCGATATGCACTTCGCTGGCAAGGAAGTGTCCCCGATCCGCGTCTACATGGCCGCCGGTTGAGGCGGGCCACGCCTGGCGCTTGCTCTGGATGAGCAAAAAGACAACGACGTAGTACACGAAATCGACGGATACAAATTCCTGGTTGAAACCGCCCTGATGGAAGAATCGAAACCCATTGAAGTGGAATTCCACCCGCACATGGGCTTCAACATCAAGTCCGGGCTCAAAGCCTCTTCCTCAGGCTGCACTTCCTGCACTTCCTGCGGCTAGAAAACGGTTTGTAGAAGATCAAAAAGGCTGTCCATCCCGGGCAGCCTTTTTGTTTGCCCTCTCCCCCTACCCTGCCCCAGGCATTTCGGACCAATTTGATGGCAATTCACTTATTTCCATTTTCCCCTAAAAAAGTCTTTGACAGCGGGCATGTGGCTCTATAAAGACTGTTTCTCGTTGGACGGGACAGGGCGGTTAGCTCAGCTGGGAGAGCGTCGGCCTTACAAGCCGAGGGTCATAGGTTCGATCCCTGTACCGCCCACCACGAAGACAAAATGCGGGGTCGTAGTTAAGTCGGTTATAACGCCGGCCTGTCACGCCGGAGGCCGTGGGTTCGAGTCCCATCGGCCCCGCCAAAAGAAGATAAGGGATTTCAGTTTAAACGCTGAAATCCCTTTTTTCTGTTGTGGGTTCCGGTGTGGGTTTATGTGACTCCAGCAACCTCTTTTTCGACTTGGAAACAAAAGCCATCCGGTGACGGGTGGCTTTTGTTTTGCCTAATCTACCGACACAGCCCATGATGTTTCTGCATAAAATATGTATGACAAAAGAAGGACTTGCCGTTGATGCAACTTTTCTTGTAGCGGAGATGCGAAAAGAAATTGCGCGGTAGAAAAAGGTGAAAGTCAATGCTGACTACGCCATCAGCATGAAGAAGGTGTGGCAGTGATAAAAAAAGCCAAAACGAAGTTTGGTCCTTTTCCCCGTCCAGGCTCGTACTATTCAAAAGGGAGTCAAATCATCCGTAAAATGGGATGATTCAAGATTCAAGATCTAACCCTAAATTTTACGCGCGAGATGTCTCGCGGTCCTTAGGTGTTTGATACTAGCCGAATAATCCTGACGTTATTGCGGATAGGAGATCAAATTGGGAACAGCTAAAACAGCAACATCTTTTGGTGTCGGTATTCTTGGTGTATATGCGGGGTTGTTTGCCCCAGATATAGACCTACTTCTGCTTCCTATTCTCCATCACCGCTCGATTATTACTCACTCTATTCTTATTCCACTACTACTCAAACGCTGGCTGTCGACGCCAACATTCGCAGGATTTGCTGCGGGAATAAGTATACATCTTTGGGCTGATAGCTTGAATACATCCATGGGATTTGCTCAGGTCTACTTACCTGTTGTAAAAACCAGTCTCGGATCAAGCGCGTCGCTTGCCTGGATTTTTCTAAACGCATTTCTTGGATTTTTGATTGCGGTATCATCTTATCGTAAATTTGCATGGTGGATTATTTTAGCATATCTTATTATTGCATTACTTTATGCGATATTTAATGAAAGCGCTGTATTTATAGTATATGTTTTTATTGTGTTCAGTGTCTTTTTATTTATATTTAAATTTAAAAATATAAAATATAATAAAAACGAATAAATATGAATCACACACTAAATATAATGTGAGCTTAGTCGTAATTTTAAATTTTAGGCCACAAGCGATGAGATATATTTGAAATGGGATAAGTCTAAGACGCTTGATGAATTTAAGAAGTTACAGGTAGTACTTGAGAACAATAAGGGGCCGAGTCTGCTTTTGAATCTTCTTCGGACATTGAGTTCGAGTCCCATCGGGCCCGCTACTGGAATATATGTGACTAAAGAAACAGTTGCCGTTGACACATCCTTTCTTGTAGTTTTTTTTGGAACGGATTCTTAGGTGATCTGAGATTTTCTGCAAGACGTTTTGCATTCATGCTCTCTAGTTTTGTAGCCTTACCCATAAACAGATAAATATTATGAAAAGTATCTTAAAGGAACTCTTTATGAATCACGATAATTTCTACAAGAACATCACAAGATATTCAATAAACCTGATTGTCTCTTTTGCTTTCATCTTTTTCTTCTTAGCTCCAACCCACGCCAAAGCCGAATGGCCACGTCTCGCAATTTCTGCAGATGGGACCCCGATTTTCTTCGAAGCGTATGGTTCTGGAGAGCCGGCGCTCGTATTTGTCCATGGCTGGAGCTGTGATGCCCGCTACTGGCGTGAACAAATCCCCCATTTTTCGAAAAATCACCGCGTGATTGTGCTAGATCTCGCAGGCCATGGCCATTCGGGCATGGGGCGTACTCAGTACACCATGATATCATTCGGAGAGGATGTGAAAGCGGTTACCGAAGCAAGCGGTAGTCGTAGCGTCATCCTGGTCGGACATTCCATGGGCGGTTCCGTGATCGCCGAGGCTGCCCGGCTCATGGCGGACCGTGTGATCGGGCTCGTCGGTATCGATACGCTTGAGAACATCGAATACTCCATGACTCGTGAAGAATTCGAAGGCATGATCGCACCGCTCGAAAAGGATTTTCAGAACGGCTGTCGGCAATTCGTGGAGGCGATGATTTCGCCTCACACCGATGCGAAGCTTCGCGAATGGATCCTTGCCGATATGTCTGCCGCATCGCCGGATGTCGCCTTGAGTGCCATGAAAGACATGATGTCGCAGTACATCACAGGTGAAGCCGCAAGGATATTCGAGGACATCCGCATCCCCGTCATGACCGTGAACGGCGACATGTGGCCCATCAATTACGAAGCAAACCGGCGCCATATGTTTTCCTTCGATGCCATTGTCCTGAAGGATGCGGATCATTTTCTCATGCTGAATCGTGTAGAGGAGTTTAATTCCGCCTTGGAAAAATCGATCGGCACGTTTTCAACAAATCAAACGATAGGCATAAATGACTAAAACCAATCCCAACAGGCAAACGCAATCGAATTGGGTTTGTTGGTGGTTGCATGCGTGGACGTGGTTGGCGCCAGACGCCATGAACGCATCGAAGCGATGTGGGACCCGTGTGGCGGTGCCTGTTAAATCCCAATTGTTAGAGCTTAAAATCCCAATTTGTTCGATAACAAATCCCAATTTGCAATTGGCAAAATCCCAATTTTAGATATCAATTCAAGCATGAATACAGAAACTTATCATCGATTTCTGACTGAGCGAATTGATGACGGATGCAGGATACGCCGGCATTCTTTACGACGGTGCGGAAACATTCTCACTGGGGCCAGACCTCCTGGCCGCGCCGCTGTCGACTCTATGGGGGCGGTGATTCGACTGAAGCGCACCTATAGCACCGTCAGCCCCCCTACTCGCGTTACCAGTCGACTGGCCGAGAATAAGGTATTTTGGGTTTTGGTGGAAGTTTGTAAGAATAGACTGGCGATTGGAAATGAAACCATCCGGTAACGGGTGGCTTTGTTTGTCCACGTACGTATGCCGGGGTAGTGCATACTGAAATTATGTATGACAAAATAACTAGTTGCCGTTGACGTTCGTTTTCTTGGCGACATTCCAAAGAATTTTTGTTCGAAAGCTGAAGTGGATTCAGGTGAAACTTTCATCAAAAGCAGACCCCATTGCCCGCATTGCCTCGACCGTCGAAAAACTGATCCAGCAGCTCCATGCATGGTATTTGAGGTCCGGCTTGTTTCACGCCTGGCCTTCCTGTTTGACATCTTTGGACGCCAAATATTCCTTAATGAGCAGATCGCAGCTCAAAATGTGCCCCACAAGCCAATCCTTGAGCATTTCCCGAAGGAGACCAAACTCCACATTCTCTCCGATGAACACGGAATGCTGAAAATCCTTTACTCGTCTTTTAAGTATGTTGTGCTCTTCCATATGTTTGTTCAGATCAGGGTAGCCGATTGACCGCATATATTCTTCTTCATTGTTGAAATGGAAAACGGTATATTCTCGCAACTCGTGCAGAATCTTTGCGAAATCGTTCTTGTTTCTGCCTTCCTGCATAGCCCGCAAGAGAGAGTTGGCAATGCGGATAAGCTGCTTGTGCTCCGCGTCAATTTCCGTTTTTCCTATGGAAAGTGTATCGGACCAGACGATATTGGGCACGTTTCCCCCTTGATTATCAAACTTCGTTAAATCAGACACTCGGAATTAGAAGCAATCGGCATCCAGTTCGGCTATACTCAGGCGCAAGTCAGCCACCGCGACAGGTTTGCATTACTCGACGGTGAGCAAGATTATTCGCAAAGCGGAATAATTCAAGATTCAAGATCTGATACCACTTTTCTTACTTTTCTTATTTGGACCATCAGGCCATTCAATAGGAAATAGCGGAGTTGCTTTCCACCATTTTTGCATGACCGGGCTTTGAATTAGTCCTCTTATTTTATGGTCACACCGATGAGTGATCATTGCGGATTCAGAATATCAGCCTATTCTTTCCCCTCTTGGCCGCCCTTGACCTTTTTTTGAGTGGTGAGCCATTCGTTGAGTTCCATGATCTCCTTGGTGATGTGGTATCGACCGTTGGCGAATACCCCGTAATCTCCACCCCCGGCCATAGCTGAAGCAAAGCGGATATGGTTCGCATAAAACAGCCAGATGTCGCTCCAGCGCCTTTCGATCGCCTCATCAAACGGACTCCCTCCCGCCAGATGGTTGACAGCGTACCCGCTTTTCCAAATGTCTGTCATGATTTTAGTCGCTTCCAAGGTGTCCGCGTTGGTTGTCTGAACCGTCTGCTCAAAGCGCTCCCAGAACACGTCCACCCAGGCGCTGCCGTGACAGGAACGGCAAACGGTTGACATGTTCTCTTTGCGCTCGGCCATTGTCGACGCATTGATCAGAAAATCTTTGGCGGTCGTTCCATCAAAGTTGGTCGGTAGCGGCAGCCCTTCGTCATTGCGAATAATGCTCGTATCCGGGGAAACGGGATGCGGATGGGCGTAGATCAGCCCAAAAATCCGCCACGGCAACCGATCCGTCATCTGGTGCGTCCGCGGCACAATTTCGTTTCCGGCCGGGTCCGCCAACAGGCTGACATGACAGCTTGCGCAGGTGGGCGCGGTGAAATCCTCGCCCACGGTCCACGGGACGTTCGTGAAGTTCCATTCCTTGCCGTGGGTAGAAAACATGTTCCCATGGCGACTGGCGGAATAAACCTTGTAAGCCGGGACGTCGGGGCCAACGTGGCATTTTTTGCAAGTATAGGGCTGTCTGGCCATTTCGATGGAAAACTGATGCCGGTTGTGGCAGGCTCCGCAGGTCCCCAAACTGTCATCCGTATTCTTCCGGCCTACGCCCTGGTTCGGCCAGCCGTTCACCACCGGAAAATCCATCAAACCGTGGAGGGTGTCCCGTTCCTTGAAGCCCATGACCTCCAGTTTTGTTCCATGACAGTGCAGGCAGGACTCAGCCTGGGTTAACGGGTCGGCTGGGGTGAAATCGAGCTGCTGTCCTTTGCGCGCAACCCGGCCTTCGATAGTCCTGGCCAGATCCATGTAAAGGGGATTTTCAACAAGATTGCCTCGGGCGTGGGCCATCAGGTTGCGCGAGAACTGATCGGCTTCCTGCGTATGGCAGGTGGCGCAGTCTTTAGGGCTGACAGCCGTGTGCACTTCATATCCGCCGTGATCGAAGGTCCCGGCATGGGCCTCGGCCCGCTGGGTGTGGCACTCGGCGCAGCCCACAGCCACGTTCAGGAAACGCTCCGGGATCTCCTTGCTTGAGACCTTCAACCCCAACCCCTGGACTTGCATCGCCTCACCAGGGGTGATCCGGGAGTGTCGACTTTGCCGCCAAGCCGAAACTATCCCGGGATGCAATTCTTCATGACAGGAGAGACAATCCTGGGAGTCACTGCTGACCGGGACTGACTCCAATTCCACGAGCCCCGCATTGGACAGGGAAACCATTCCCGCGGCCACCGTCGCCAACAGCAAGACCATTACGCGGTTTAGCATGTAACACCTCTCATGACGTGTCTTCGTTATTGGAGCGTTTGCGAAAAAGGCGAGGGTCAAAAAAGGCGAGGGTCAGATCTTGAATCTTGCCTTCATCCAGCTCTTTCTTCCTAACTAAAATTTTCTGTGATGATGCTACAAGAGAAGCCGTGAAAACCGCAAGTGCTTCCTTTGTCATACGAGCAAAGGGGGCACATGAGCAAAGGGGTCACCCATCAAAAGGACCGAGGTCAAGAGAAAGTACTCCCATGGGCCAGAAAATCAGGTTTTCTCGCCTCGGACTAAACTACTTGATAATACCTTAAATTTCTTTGCTTTCTGCCTTTCTCGTGAGGCAAAGGGGTCAAATCTTCTTTTGATAAACCTTGGCACCAAGCACCAAGGGGATCACCCATTGGGATCTAACCCGCCGGAGCAACCCCGCCGTATAACGCCAGCCAGATAATCTTCGATCCCACGCCATGTCCGAAGTGTTGTTACAGAGTTACTGCTCTCATGGTTGTGAACCAACCTCGGAAACATTCGTGGATATGAAACAGAAGATTATTCCGTCTTTAAGTGCATTAAGTGCAGATGTCCTGGAGGAGTTTGAAAAAGAAAGCGTCACCTATTCTCGAATCTAGGATAGATTTTCCATTTATATATGGGCAACGTTCAGGTAGTTAAGAAGCATTGGTTATGAGTTTTGCAGTGTTCTTGGGAAGAACTACGCTAACAGAACTTCACAATTCAACCATTTTAAGTAATCGTAAAGGGTTAAGTACGGTTATCTGCCTGCCTTTGACTATGATTATACCTTCCGCTTGATAGTTCTTGAGGAGTTCGCTGACGGTCTGCTGCGTTGAGCCAACCATTGATGCGAGTTGCTCCTGGGTCAGCTTCAGGGGAATAGTCAGGGGGCGTTGCCAGCCGGACTCGTCTGGTATGTATTCGTGGCAGAGATAGGCGAGGAGTTTGGCTAACCTTGTGCCAACGGTGCAAACCATCAGGCTGCCCGCAATTTCTCCGAGGTACCGCAGTCGGCGTCCCAATGTCCGGATGACTTGTCGTGCGGCAAGATAATTTTCAGCCAGAAAACGTTCAAAATCAGCACCAGACATTTCATAGACGATACATGGAGACAGCGCTTGGGCGTTGGCCTTGCGGTTTTCTCCGTCCATGACTTCAGCCAGTCCGAAGAGTTCACCGGACCGACGCAAGAAAAATATTGGCTCCTTTCCACACGGAGCTATCTGAAAAATTTTAATCAAGCCGGATTCGAGATAAAAACAGCTCTCTCCTGGGTCCTCTTCGAAAAAAATCATGTCCTTTTTTTGAAGGACACGTCTGCGTGCCCCAGACAAAAAACTCCTCCGCTCCTTCTCCAGGCCTTCAAAAAAATCATCTTCACCCAGATGCCAGTGCCTCTCCATGGGATATCTCCATGACACAATTGCCGGTTTGCTTGAAGAGTAGCGAAAGGCGGCCTACGTGTCGACGTGGATACGGAAGCCGCCTTCATGCTGTTATTAGCTATTTGTCCATTCTGTTCCGGTATTTGTAGGTTTCTTCCTTGCCATTGATGTCCACACATTTCCAGGTGATGGTATTGGAACCCATAATTGGTTTTAGTGAGGCCTTATGGTAGCCGATCTGATACGGCACCCTCGTTTCTATTGCTTTAGTTGGGCAGGCTTTGGTGCAGGACATGCAATCCCAGCAGTCGCCGGCAAAACGCACATACGCCTTGTTGGTTCGAGGATCGACGGCCATCAGGTCGCCGGGACACGCCTCTTCACATTTAGATTCAGGCAACCCTTCACAACCGTTGCATTTGTTCAGATTTACGCGTGGGGGCATAATTATCCTCCTTTGATGTTTTAGCTTTTGAATCGTTCGCCGGGTACGAGTTGGACGTACGGGCGTGTAAAACACTCGACCTTTCCGGTGAGCGGGTCGCGACGAGTTTCGATGAAACAATCAAAATTTTCGTCGTCACGTTCTGGGTAATCGGTACGAGTCTGCCAACCCGCCCAACGTGTTTCCTTGCGCCCCTTGAGGTGATGAACCACAGCTTCGGCAACATCTACTCTGTCCATGGTCTCATTCGCCTGCATGAGTTCGTGCAGATCCGCAACCTTGAGGTATTTGAACTGGTCTTGAAGAATAGCAATGTGCTTGAGGGCGTAGTCCAGGCGTTCTTCGTTGGTTCGGTAGAACTGGGATGATCCGCCAGCGTATTCATCCATTAGACGCTGAAGTCGGTCTTTCATGGCTCGGGGGGCGATGCCATCATAATCTCCGCCACGGAACAGAGGCGCGTAGACTCGTTCGAGCTCAATGCGTATCTGCTCTTCGTCCAGATCTTTTGGCAGAGAAATCTGATTTTCATCCATGTACTTAATGGCACCGCGGGCAGCTATTTTGCCTTCTGCAGCACATCCACCCACGAATTTGTTCGGGTTTCCACCGGCGGTTTCACCTGCGGCGAACAGTCCGGGCATGGTGGTCATACGGTCCAGGTTGACCCAGAATCCACCCATGGTGTGGCCGCCCATTATGTAGGGGTCGGAACCGAATATCTCAATGGGCTCCTTGGTTGGATCCTGCCCGCGAGCTGCGAGAAAGAGAACGAAGGATGGACGTTCGTTGAGATAGTCACACATCATTCGCCAGTTTGTCTCTTTATCCATCCCGCGCGTGTCGCAGTACGTCGGCCCTCGACCTTGAAGCCATTCTTCCATAGGTGCATTAGCTCTTATATACCGGGGTGCAGAGTCGCCACCAAGGTGCTTGTAACGCACTTCCATAATTTTTTCATCTTTACAGTTGATGATTGGAGCCTTGTATCCTACTGAAATTGTATCAACAGGGCCGCAAAAATCTTTCGTTCTAGTGGCAACCCAGCGCTGTTCCAGGCTGGTAAGCTCAACACCATGGCGAAAACCCATAGCGTATCCTGATCCAACACAATAAGGACACATCCAAATCTGTGCGCCGGAATCAGTTGAATCTGCTGTGTATGATTTATATAGAGTTCCAGCACCGCCTGTAGAATTGACTGTCGCTTTAGAGCGGAAAACGTAGAAATCACCAGTGCGAACATGTATGCCCATTGCACCAATGCAATATCCTTCACCGTCCTTGAGCAGACCTGTAGCGGCAATGCGGTTATAGACGTCGGCACCGCATTCGATGGCCTTTTCAGCCATGATGGGTTTCAGCTGTTCGCCGTGAATGGAAATATCCCATTTGCCCCGGTATCTCACCGATCCATCTTCCTCGCGCAGAACGGGCAATCCCCAGCGTTCCAGGTCGTCAACGGCTTCGTTGAGCTCCTTGGCATTGGATAGGGCGAGATCTTCGCGCAACGGTCCGCCTCCGACTTGATCTCGAGACCAGCGGACCAGGTCTTCAGGCGTCTTTCCATTCGGAATGTATGTATTGATGGCATCCATTCCGGCGGAGCATGCGCCGGAACGCATGATTTCGGCCTTTTCCATGATGACAACTTTCAGCTCAGGATTTATTTTCTTAGCTTCCACTGCAACGAAGCATCCGGCATTTCCGCCGCCAATAATCAGCAGATCGCAATCAACAATAATGGTTTTTACGTCGTCCACGCTCTTGGGCCGAAAGTCGATGGCCCGTTTTGCAGGTATGTTTGCCATAATTTTGTCCTTCTTAATGTTAAGGTTAGAACGGCCAAGGTGCGGTCGGGTCCCAAACAGGGATGCCTAAAAATGCATACCACGGAGCCATAACCAGTAACCCATAAGCAATTGCAATAAGGATGCAAACCCAGCCAGATTTGGCGTAGTCGGCCACGGAAAATTCATCCGATCCGGATGCAATGACTGCGGCAGTAATTTGGGTGGGAAGTAAATAGGCGAATGTATCGGTATCGCATACAAGTAGCGTAAACGCCACTGGGTGCACTCCGAGTTTAGGTGCCATTGCGAAGATTACAGGAGCTAGCATGGCTATTGCAGCTACATTTGAGAGCATTCCGATGCGGATGATGTGCGTTCCAACCATGAGTGCCAGTACGGCCTGCCACCAGTTCATATCCAAGACAAACGTGTGAATGTGGTGAGCAAGAAAGTCGGCAAGGCCGGATATTGTCATTGCTGATGTCATGGTGATGGCTCCTCCAAGCAACAGGAAGGTGCCCCAAATAGTGCGTTGCTGGATCGCCTTCCAAGAGCAGGGAGTAATGCCGGGAATAAACAGAAACAAAATGCCGATGAGTCCAATGACGCCGAGTTGGTGATTGTGCAGTTCCATAATGGGACTGCCCTTGCCGGTCATGAAGAGAAAGGCGACGAGAACGAAAATACCGAGCAGAACCCACTCCGCCTTGCCCATGGGTCCAAGTTCTTTGTACTCTTTATGGATGGCTTCGTGCCCACCACCGACGCTCACGCCTTTGGTCTTGAAATGGTATTTCACCCACCATTGGGTCAGTACGAACATGCCTAGGTAGGGAAACTGGAGCAACATCCAGTCAAGGTACCCCAGATTACTGTATCCGTTCGCGTCGAATATGCCCAACATGATCATGTTTGGCAGATGTGCTGTCATGATAAACACACCGCAAATCATAGTGCCGTATACCAGGGATTGAATGACGATGGCCTTGCGAGCTTCGCGTTCTCGTGGCGTATCCCCCATCAAGTTCGTGATACCTTTTACCACAGGAAGCAATGTTGCAGCGCGGGCGTTGGCCGCTGGAATGAGAAACGCCAGGATGATGTTGACGAAGAACATCCCCCAGATGACTCGTCCGACGGTCGACGCCTTGATTTTATCAAGGATGCCGAGTGCGATACGTCGGTCTAACCGGATAAGCTGCATAATCGCACCGACAAAGAACGCGAACAAACAAAGCCATACGACATGTTTGGTGAAGCCTGAAAACACAATGTCCATGGGTGGCTTGCCTTTCACGTAGGGAATGCCTTCGGTCAGGATGAGCAGTGTTGGCACACTGATGCCGGTTATACCCACGGGCATGGCTTCGCTTACCCACATGATCGATGCCCAGACAACGATAGCTAAGACAGCCATGCCGTTGTCATTCAGTCCCTCCGGATTGGGCAGTACTTGCCAGATAAGGAAAAAGAACACCCAGGCGGCGACGAACCCCCCCAATGATTTGACAGGACTTTTCCCGCATTCCTCAAGGTTGCCGAGGATGTAACCGGTCAGTCCATTCCTGGCTTTTGGCAGAATTTTCTCCATGAAATCACCTCCTTCAAATTGTCAGAAACTGGGCCTCGTTTATGCAACAAGCGTCCTTGTTGATACGATGCCTTATTTCAGAGCGAGGAGTTGTTTTCTATCGGAGCGACGATAAAAAAGTGAGATTCGTGGACGCGGATGTGACTCGCATGAATGGAGAGTTGAATTACGCGGACCCTAGCAAAGAGGCGTTACGCAAAAGCAAAGGGGTCACCCATCAAAAGGACCGAGGTCCAGAGAAAATTCTCCTGCGGGCCAGAAAATCAGGTTTTCTCGCCTCGGACAAAACTACTAGATAATACCTCAAATTTCTTTGCTTTCTGCCTTTTTCGAAATATCAGCTTTGCAATGTCGGCGAGCAAAGCCAGGGGTCAGATCGAAAGCGCCGGTAAACTTTTTGAAGGATGAGAAATAACATGCGACGTCCCCTTGATTTCCTCGCCTACAGCGTGGCGTTTCTGTCCGGCGGAGTACTGTTGGGGCTGCAAATTGTAGCCAGTCGAATACTGGCCCCGTATTTCGGCAATTCTGTTTATGTCTGGGGAAGCCTGATCAGCGTCTTTCTGCTGGGCCTCAGTATCGGCTACTGGCTCGGAGGCGTCCAGGCTGACAAACGTCCGAGTCTGGTGGTGCTGGCCAAGATACTGGCGACTGCTGCGGTTTGCATTCTGGTCCTTCCGCTAGTCTATCTGCCGGTCGGCAAGTACATCGCGGATCTTGGTCTTGAATTTCGGTTTTCCGTGCTCCTGATCAGCTTGCTGTTTTTTTTGGTGCCGTCGGTGCTCATGGGGATGGTTTCTCCTTTCGTGATCAAGTTGAGCGCCACTGGACTGGATGAAATAGGCCGAACTGCTGGTCGTGTTTATGCGATCTCGACTTTGGGAAGCATTTCCGGAGCCATCGCTGTTTCGTTCTTTTTAATTCAATGGCTAGGAACTCGTGCAATAGTCGTTGTGCTCGGCATTATTCTTCTTGTTCTCGCTTTAATTTGTCTCGCTTTCGAAAGAAAATTTCGTGAGTCAATTTAAAAACATCTGTAATTATCAAGTTAGTATTTTAACTTACGAATGTGATAGATTGGTCGAATTTATTTTGAAACCGGCAACGGATTTTGACATCATTCTACTCTAACAATCTGCGCCAAAAAAAAATTGATTCTGTAGCCCTCTCCAGCTGATGTTTCTCAGCGATGCCTGTCCTGTATACATCAGGACAGGCGTGCTGATCTACACTATATTACTCGCTTAATTTCTTGATATTCGCCTGTGGTGGTAAGCTGAAGTGTGACATCTTTGTTGGTTCTGTTTCTCCAGAACCAGCCATGAGATCCGTCAAATGCCGCTACGAGGGTGCCGATGCTTTTTTGTATTTGGCGCTCCTTGCTGTAGCTGTGAGAAGAGCCTTTGGCGGGGGGCGTAGGCTCTCCATGAACATCAACGTTAACTGGCCCGTCAGATACCCACTCGTAGTCGGCAGCGGCATTTTCGCTCATAATCATTTTGATTTCAGCTCCCTGCCCAGGGCGTAGCGTAATTGTCATGGTATCCTGCTTTTTAGGCGTGATCTGCGATGCTGATACTTGTGGCGCAACAGTTTGTGATGCAGATTCCGGCACAGCAGCATGAGCCTCCGCGTCATGGCTGTGGCCGTGCTGACCCCATGATGCAATGGTTTGCGATACAGATTGCGGCGCGGCCTGCGGTGCTGGTACCTGGGGGGCTTCAGGGGCTGTTTGCGTTGAAGCCATAGACGTATCTTGCAAGGCGTCTGCTTTGGCTTCTTCAGCCAAGGCCACCTTGATTTCACCCATTTTAGTCAGGCCGAGAGTACCTCCGATCCCGGTAGGGTCAATGCCGTACTCTGAAGGCAAAACAACTGTTACAAGCAAAATGCAGGCGGCAATTAAGGCAAGGACAGTGGAGCGGACCAGTTGTTTTGAGCTGGGAAGTTCCGCACGGGAAGGTATATTGCTATTGTACATTGTTTATTCTCCTAAGAAATAAAAAAACCGGTAAGTTGATAGCCCATAAGCATAAAACCCGCACTCATCATGGCAACATTAGCTGTGTAGGCATGGCGAACAAAGCTGCCTGTGCGTCGCCAGTAGCCCATAAGGATAAGAATGGCGCCTAATGCCGTGAGCTGGCCCAGCTCTACTCCCACGTTGAAGGCAATCAGGTTCGAGAGCAGACCGTCTGGAGAAACTTCGTACTCCAGTATTTTTGTTGCCAGTCCAAAGCCGTGAAAGAAGCCGAAGACAAGGGTTGCGATTTTGGTGTTTGGCTGAAAACCAAACCAGCGCTGAAACGCACCGATGTTATCAAGAGCTTTGTAAACGACAGACAATCCAATGATTGCGTCAATTATATATGCGCTGACACTTATGCCCGTCAGAACACCGAGAATCATTGTTGTGGAATGCCCTATGGCGAACAGGCTGACATAAATGCCGATGTCTTTAATTTTATAGAGAAAGAAAATAACCCCGAACAAAAATAGCAAATGGTCGTAACCTGTGACCATGTGCTTCGCGCCGAGATAGATAAACGGCAGGATATGAACGCCGGTTATTTCCTGAATGTAGCCTTTGTCTCCGGCAGTTACACCGTGTGCAAAAGCATCGGTGCAAAAAACCAACAGACCCAAGAGCAGCGAGGTCAACAAGCAGAGGCTTTTGGGAAAAGCGCACCACCGCAAACCCTTGCTGCAAGCAAAGGAAATGGACATAAAAGAATCCTTCTTTATGTTAAGAATGCAAAGAGATTACCTTGCTACACTGCTACAGCAAGACGGATTCGGGTGGGCGCTCAATGGAAAAGATGGGGTTATCAAGAAGCACAAAACGATAGTTGTCAGGCAAAAGCAGCTTTTTTTCGTTTCTTTCCAGTATAAACTTGAAAGGAGTTTCCGCACTGCAGGTGTCTGCGGTGTGGCTATGCGTCGGCTTTCCATCATGGGTATGCATGACGTAAGAGCTAGAAGTGTCTGTATAAAAAGGAGTGACAGCCCAGAGCGACAAGCTCAGAAAAATGAGCCCCATCGCTAAGCACATCAGAGAGCGAGAAGAAGAGAGCATCGGATACATTCTTGAAATTATATATAATTTAAAGCCCCCGTCAAGTTTATATAACTATCTGGGATTTAGACATTTTTACCACAAATTCGTGATCTTTAAGCAACATGCGAGACTCTGACCAGTCGAGCAGGGCTCGACACTTTCACGCGCAAAAGGCGAGGGTCAGATCTTGAATCTAGATTTTCGCCACGAAGGAAATCAAGATGCGTCCCACATCTTCCACTGAGTGCTTCCAGCCACGTTCTCGCGATCATGGGCCGCAACGCGCACATATATCACTCCTCCGGGAAGTCCGGCCCAAGCGGAGGCGGATCAGTCCTGCCACTCTCCTGATCACTCAGTCGCCCAAGGGTGCTTTTGATCGATATGGTCAACTTTTCTGCAGCGCCATCAACGGCTTGATCCAAGGTCGCCGCCCGGTGCGTGACCGCGATGGGCTGGCGGCCTTCAACGCGGGCTTCCATCATGCAACGTATGTCGTCATTGCCACCCTTTTTATTACTGTTCTCATCACTCAGGTGGACCTCCACTCGCGTAATGTGCTCGCTGATTCGGCTCAGGACACTCTGCACTGCGCCACTAAACTGCACGGCCAGCGCTTCGTGACCTTCGATGTTACGGTCGACATTGATTTGGATCTTCATGGTGCTCTCCTTTGTAAGGGCGGTTGATTTAATACCGGAAGGTGGCGGCCGGAGGCTACGGAGCCGGGCTACTGCAAAAGCGCTCTCCTAAGGGGCGTGCTCGTCGCGATGTTTGATCAGCTGCCACTTGTGCACGTACCGCCCAGGCTGTCCTTCTTCATGCGCGCAAGCACTTAGGAACCCCTGAGTCGCTCGCCTTCCAAGGTGAACTTCAACTCGCCGGGCTCCAATCCGACATGCGGATCGCCTTCGGCATCGCGGTGTGTTCCTGATTGTATTCCAGGGGTCAATGCTAATATTTGTATTTAATCAAAAATTGTGTAGTGTTCTTCAGAATCATCCTTCTCTACATCGCCGTCTTCTTGCAACAGATCAGACTGCTTTTCTTGTTCTCTGCCGAACTCTTCAAACTCATCATCTCTCATTGTCTCCCACTGCTCTAACATCCCGCCTTTGTTCCCATGCAATTTTACTTTCCAAATATTTTTATTCATACGGTATCTCCTTCTAAACATATTTTAATGGCAGCTATGGAATATCATCAAAAAGAATTACAATAACATAGTCAATTTCGCAGAAGACGCAAAAAGTGCTCGTCCCTGTTTCAGTGAACTACGGTTTTGGCAATTAGCGTGCCATCGAATATCTGCGGACGCTTCGACGCAACAGGCTGATTATATGAAATTAATAATAATGATCGCGCAGAAGGGAGGGGGATAGTCTTCAGCGGCATCCGACATATTTAACATAGCTGCCATATATAAAGGAACACGTTGTGGAGGAATTTTGTGCACGTGTTGCGACATGAGGATTCTAAGGCAGACTGATCAAACCAACTCGCAGAAATTTATTGGCCGCTGATTGACACTGCCCTGAAAGCAAGCAAAAAATGTACAATCGTATTTTTAGCATTACCTATGTTGCATGATGATTTTGTTGAGCAATAACCACAAGGAGTAGCATCATGAAGAAAATCAACTTGTTCGAAGCCAACGGATTCAACGACCTTGGCCTGAAGAAGTTATTGGTCCACGAATCTCCCTATTTCAAAATCCTGAACTTCAACTTCCGGGCGGGACAGCAATTACCCATCCACTCGCATGAAATAGAGGGCCAGCTTTCCATTCTCATCCTGGAAGGCGAAGGAGAATTTTTGGCGAAAGACGGGACTCTGCCGGCCAAAGCCGGGGATGTTCTCGTCTGCGACATTGCCGTACCCCACGGCATCAAGGCGATCACCGACATGCGCACCGTGGTCACCATTGCCCCACCTATTTGAACGAAGACAAAGGGTTGCCGGCTGTCGATTTTGTGAAAAGAAAGCATTTGATTAAGGTCCTGGTGAGCGCGCCTCCATCCTCGATGTCGCGTGCCAGCAAGATCAGACCATCGCGCTGACGCAACCAATAAAAACGCTATCTCACAAGAGCCTACTGGCATGTACCAAAATCATGACAGCTGTTGGGAATAGGGTTGGGCAGGCAAACGAAGAAAAGAAAAAGGGCCTGGATTTTACATCCAAGCCCTTGATTTCTTTGGTGCGCAATGCAAGAATCGAACTTGCGGCCTTTAGCTCCGGAGGCTAACGCTCTATCCAACTGAGCTAATTGCGCACGGGGAATGACTGTCTATGCAGACGACCCGCGCTTGTCAAGCATTCGCGTCTGATATAGCCGGATGGCCCACACTGAAATTTTCGAGGTGACCCATGAGCATTTCAAAGCGCATCATTCTGGCCATATCCGGTGCCAGCGGCATGGCGTACGCCTGTCAGCTCGCCCGCTCCCTGGGCCAGGTTCCTGGGCTGGAGCTGCATGGGATCATCTCCAACGGTGCGCGGGAAGTCTTTCGGCACGAACTGGACTTAGACCCGCAGGAGCTTTTGTCCTGCTTTCATTTCCTGCACGAGCCCGCCAATATCGCGGCCCCTCCGGCCAGTGGGTCTTGGGAGCATTCGGGCATGATCGTCTGCCCGTGCTCCATGGCCAGCCTTGCCGCCATCGCAACCGGGGTCGGCACCAATCTGCTGCACCGCGCCGCCGACGTGACCCTCAAAGAGCGCCGCCCGCTGATCCTGGTGCCGCGCGAGACGCCTTTGAGCGAGATCCATCTCAGGAACATGCTGCGCGCCCATCGCGCCGGGGCCGTGATCATGCCGCCCTGCCCCGGGTTCTACCATCGACCCGGTTCCATCGACCAGTTGGTGGCCCAGTTCGCAGGCCGCATCCTGGAGCAGCTGGGCTTACCCCACGACCTCTACACCCGCTGGAGCTGAAAGAAGTTGCCCGCCGGGACGCTTGATGATAGCCCCAGCCAATGTTCGACATAAGCCAGACCCTCCACCACTTTTCCATCATCGCCCTGCCCTTCTTTCTTGGCATCACCTGCCACGAATTCGCGCACGGCTACGTGTCCTATTTGATGGGCGATCCCACGGCCAAGAATGCCGGCAGATTGACCCTGAACCCCCTGAAACACCTCGACCCCATGGGCACCCTGGTCCTGGTGCTGACCCAGCTCATCGGCTGGGCCAAGCCCGTGCCCATCAACCCGGCCTATTACAAGGACTACCGACGCGGCATACTCTACGTGTCCCTGGCCGGTCCCATGGCCAACTACGCGGTGATGATCTTCTTCGCCATCCTGCTCAAGATCATCATCATCGCGTCCCAGAACCCCGGCGCTGCCGAGTACGCCTACATCCTGCGGCCCATGATCAACATCGCCGCGGCCGGGGTGTTCATCAACGCCATCCTCGGCACCTTCAACCTGCTGCCCATCCCGCCGCTGGACGGCAGCAAGATCCTGGCCTGCCTTCTGCCCGGCCACATGGCCGCGCGCTTCATGCAGCTTGAGCGCTACGGCTTCATCATCCTGCTTCTGCTGGCCTTTACCGGAGTACTGGGCATGATCCTGTCCCCGATCTCGGCCTTTGTGCAAAACATGATCATCAAACCCATGCTTTAAGGTCCCGACATGAAGAAAATGACCGTCCTGACCGGAATCACCACTTCCGGCACGCCGCACCTGGGCAATTACGTCGGCGCCATCCGCCCGGCCATCGAGGCCAGCCGTGATGAAAACGTCAACTCCTACTATTTTCTGGCCGATTTTCACTCCCTGATCAAATGCCACGACCCGGCCCGCATCCATCAATCGCGCCTGGAAGTGGCCGCCACCTGGCTGGCCCTGGGTCTGGATACGAACAAGAGCACCTTCTACTGCCAGTCCGATATCCCCGAGATCCCGGAGCTGACCTGGATTCTGACCTGCATGACGGCCAAGGGCCTCATGAACCGCGCTCACGCCTACAAGGCCTCGGTGCAGGAGAACGAGGACAACGGCAGCCCTGATCCGGACAAGGGCATCACCATGGGGCTCTACTCCTATCCCATCCTCATGGCCGCCGACATCCTCATGTTCAACGCCAATATCGTGCCCGTGGGCAAGGACCAGACCCAGCATCTGGAGATGACCCGCGACATCGCGCAGCGCTTCAACCACCACTTCGGCGAGCACTTCGTCATGCCCGAGGCCCGCGTGGACGAGTCCACGGCCGTGCTGACCGGTCTTGACGGCCGCAAGATGAGCAAGAGCTACAACAATTATATTCCACTCTTCGCCCCGGAAAAGAACCTGCGCAAGCTGATCATGAAGATCACCACCAACTCCCAGGCCCCTGAAGAGCCCAAGGAGACCGTAGGCTGCGCCCTGTTTGAAATGTACCGGGCCTTCGCCACGCCGGAGCAGGTCGCCCAGATGCGCGCCAAGTTCGCGGAGGGCATCGGCTGGGGCTACGTCAAGCAGGAGCTTTTCGAGGTCGTCAACGCCCAGTTGGCCGAACCGCGCGAAAAGTACGCCGAACTGATGCTAAACCCGGCCTACATCGAAAAAGTGCTCAAGGAAGGGGCTGAAAAGGCCCGCACCCACAGCCGTCCCTTTCTGGACCGCATCCGCCAGTCCGTAGGAATCAGGACGCTTACGGCCTAATACCGGACTGGTCTTTGCAGCGTTTTTTGGGTAGAATTATTTTTTCGAGCCACGGAGGATATCATGGGCGCAGCCAAGAAAGTCGTTCAACTGGACAGCAAGGCCACCAGGAAGGAACCGGCCCGCAAAAAGGTCAAAAAGGTCGAACTGACCGAGGTCGTCAGGGAAAAGAAGCCCGAGCCCGCGTCATTCACTGAGTACACGGACCTGGCCAAAAGCCTGACCCGCGAAAAAGCCCTCAGCCATGACGAGGTCGAAGCCGCGCTTGGCGCCGCTCCCGCGCCCGCGAGCGAGCAACCCGAGGCAACGCTTTCGGCGACCCCGGCGGCGGATGCTCCCGGCATCAACGATACTTCGGTTATGCCCCCGCGCCGCGACATGAGCAAGATGGCCCTCTTTGCCTCCCTTGTGGCGGTGATTCTGCTGCTGGGCTTCTATTTCAACCTGAATCAGAACATCAAGGATCTGACTCAGCAGGTCCAGGACCTCTCCGTCATCAAGACCACTGTTTCCAGCCTGGACACCAAGGTCGGGACCATGGAATCCAAGGTGGCGGAGCTTGAAACCCTGCCCGCCAAGACCCGCGCGGCGCTGATGAGCTCCATTCTGCAGGAGATGACCCAGAAGACATCCTACATGTCCACCCAGCTCCAGTCCCCGGAGCAGCAGGAAAAGCTGATGAAGGCCAAAGAGCTGATCCAGCAGGTGCAGACCGAACTGAATACCCTGAACTAGGCCATTGAAAAAAGGCGATCTGCTGCGTCAGCGAAAAATCCAGACCGCGCATCTGTCCAATACACTGCACGTCCTGGATTTTTCCGCTTCCTTGCATCTCACCATTTTTGAACGGCCTTTGAATTTCGAATTTTTTAAAAGTCTACTGGGCCCGGGATTCCGGGCCTTTTGCTTCCCGCGAGCAATGCGGATGCGAGCCCCGGCTTGTCCGCTCCCCCCGATTTTTGTACACTTTAGCCACCACCGCAACGATCCATGCCAAGGACTGCCATGCACGACTCAAATCCCCTGCTGAACTGGGAACTGTATCCCGATTTTTCCTCCATCGTCGCCGAACATGTCGTGCCGGCCATGCAGGAGGTCATCGCCAGGAGCAGCGCCGAGCTTCAGGGTCTGGAACAGGCCGCGCCCCGGACCTGGCATGGGCTGCTGGTCCCCCTGGAACGTCTGACCGACCGTGTGTCCAAGGCCTGGGGGCTGGCCACGCACCTGCACAACGTGAAAAACTCTCCGGCCATGCGCAAGGCCTACGCGCAGACCCAGCCCCTGGTCGTGGAATTCTACAACTGCCTCGGGCAGAGCCGTCCGGTCTACGAGGCGCTCCTCGCCCTGCAGGAGAGTCCGGATTTTCCCGCCTTGAGCCAGGCCCTGCGGCGCACCATCACCCTGCTCGTTCGCGACGCGACCCTGCAGGGCGTGGGGCTCTCTCCCGAAAAGCGGGAGCGCTTCAACGCCGTGAGCCAGGAAATGGCCGAGCTGTCCACCCGTTTCACCAACAATGTCCTGGACGCCACCCAGGCCTACGCCCTGACCCTGACCGAAAATGATCAGGTAGCTGGCCTGCCGGGGGACTCCCTGCGCCTGGCCGCGAACATGGCCCGCGCACGCGGCCAGGACCAGGCCACGGCGGAAAAGGGCCCTTGGTGCGTCACCCTCGATCTGCCCTCGTTTCTGTCCTTCATGCAGCACGCCTCCCGCCGCGACCTGCGCGAGGAGGTCTACCGGGCCTACATCACCCGCGCCGCAAGCGGGGAGCGCGACAACCTGCCGCTCATCCGGCGCATCCTCGAATTGCGCCAGGAGCTGGCCGCTCTGCTCGGTTTTGATAACTTTGCCGCCGTCAGTCTGGAGCGCAAGATGGCTCCGGGAGTGGATGGCATCGAAAGCCTGCTGCGCACCATCCAGGACGCGGCCACGGACCCGGCTTTAAACGACCTCATCGACCTGGGCGAGCTGGCCCGGACCCACGGCCAGTCCGAGGACATTGCACCCTGGGACGTGATGTACTGGGCTGAACGCCTGAGGGAGCAGCGCTTCGGCCTGCGCGACGAACTGATCCGCCCCTATTTCCCCCTGCCCGCCATCCTGCAAGGCCTTTTCGAACTCATCGGGGAACTCTTCGAGATCAGCATCGAAACCCGGGCCGATGTGCCGGTCTGGCACCCGGACGTGAGCTATTACCGGGTCAGAAACAGTGAGGGCCGCGAGATCGCTGGATTTTATCTCGACCCCTATGCCCGGCCCGAAGAAAAACGCGGCGGCGCCTGGATGGATGAACTCTGCGGCCGCAGCACGGTCTGCGCCCCGTCCGGCCAGCCCGTGCGTCTGCCCGTGGCCTACGTGAACTGCAATCAGCGCCCGGGCCTGGACAACGCCCCGTCGCTGATGAGCTTTCAGGAAGTGACCACGCTCTTCCACGAATTTGGCCACGCCCTGCAGCATATGCTGACCACCGTGGACCACGGTTTTGTGGCCGGGATCTCCAATGTCGAATGGGATGCGGTGGAGCTTTCGAGCCAGTTCATGGAAAATTGGTGTTACCACCCCCAAACCCTGTCCGGCCTGGCCCGCCACTACCAGACTGGCGAGCCCATGGATGCGGATCTTTTGGACAAACTCCTCGAAACCCGCACCTTCCGCGCCGGGTCCAACGCCCTGCGCCAGGTCTGTTTCGCGCTGACCGACCTGGCCCTGCACACCGCCGATCCGGACGGGCTCGACCCCACGGAAACGGCCCAGCGCATCGCGCGCGAAATCCTGCCCCTGCCGCCTCTGCCCGAGGACCGTTTCCTGTGCTCGTTCTCGCACATCTTCGCCGGTGGCTACGCGGCCGGGTACTACAGTTATAAATGGGCCGAAGTCCTGAGCGCCGACGCCTTCGGGGCCTTCGAAGAAGCCGGAACGCACGATCCGGCCCGCAGGCGGGAACTGGGCAGCCGCTTTCGGGACACGGTCCTGGCCCTGGGCGGCAGCCGTCATCCCATGGAGGTCTTTCACCTCTTCCGCGGTCGCGAACCCGACCCGCACGCCCTCCTGCGCCAGGAAGGCCTTTTGCCTGCAAACAAGGAAAACTGATGTCCATCCAATGGTTCCCCGGCCACATGCACCGGGCCAGAAAACAGATTGCCATAGTCATGACCAAGGTCGACGTGGTCATCGAGGTGCTCGATGCCCGTCTGCCCGGATACAGCGAAAACCCGCTGCTGCGCGAACTGCGCGGCCCCAGGCCATGCCTCAAGGTCCTGAACAAGAGCGACCTGGCCGACCCGGCCGTAACCGCCGCATGGATGGATTTCTACCGCGAGTGCGGCACCGTGCCCATGGAGATAAGCGCGACCGCCCCCAAAGATGCCAAGCGCATCCTGTCCGCTTTGCCGGGCATGGTCCCGCCGCGCAATTTCATCATGCAACCCGTGAACTGCCTCATCGTCGGCATCCCCAATGTGGGCAAGTCCACGCTCATGAACACCCTGGTCGGGCGCAAGGTCGCCCGTGCCGCCAATCAGGCCGCCATCACCACCAAGCAGAAGCGGGTCCATATCGGCGACGAGCTGACCCTGTACGACACCCCTGGCGTGCTCTGGCCCAAGATCGAGAACGCCACGGCCTCGTACATGCTGGCCGGGAGCGGTGCGGTGCGCGAGACGGCCATGGACAACGCCGAGGTCGCGGCCAAGGTAGGCGGATATCTTCTGCGTCAGTATCCGGAGCTGCTCATGGCCCGCTACAAACTGGCCGACCTGCCCGAGGACGGCCTGTCACTGCTGGAAGCCCTGGGCAAAAAACGCGGCTGTCTGATCAAGGGCGGCGAGGTGGACGTGACCAAGGCTGCGGGCATCCTCCTGAACGAACTGCGCGCCGGACAGATCGGCCGCATCAGCCTGCAACGCCCTCCCGCGCCAAAGGCTGCGTAACCCCTCTCCCGCAAAAAAGGCCCCTTACGGACAGCCTTCCTTTCGACCAGACGGCAGGAGCCGTCATGGAAAAGCCAATCCACCCAAGGGTTGCCGGATCCTTCACTTCCCGTGATGCGGGGTTGCGTCGAGCCCTTTGATCAAGGCTTGGGCCTGGACCTGTCGCAAGGCGCAGCCCTGCGACAGAGCGGCGTAAAGCGAATTGTCCTCGGACTGCTCCGTGGAAACGGCCAGATACGTGTCCGCTGTATCATCGAAGGGTTCAAAATTTTTGATTATGTCATCAAAATGGATCAGCCGGGCGTCGGACTCTCCGGAACTTGCCTCCCGATTCGCCAGGCGGGCTTTGATGGTCTGGGGCGAGCAGACGCAGTGCACGAAAATCAGCCCCGCATTCTGATCCTTGGCCAGCAGCATGGCCGACTCTCGCCATTGCGCACTGGAAAACGTGGCATCCAGAACCACGGAGCGCCCCTTGCGCAACTCTTCCTGGGCCAGATTGAGAAGTTTGGCATACACGCGGCCGCGCACCACGGGCCGGTATGCGCCGGTATTATACGCCACCACGCCATCAGCTGGAAAATCATGGTCCTCCTTTCTGACCGTGTCGGAAGCCAGATGGGACATGAACAGCGCCTTTGCCACCCTGCGCGCCAGGGTCGATTTCCCCGACGCGGGCAGGCCACAGAAGACCCACAGCACTGGTCTGCCAAATGACACGGCATAACGGTAGGCCTGATCCAGATAATCGCGGATTTCCCCCGCAGCGGCCGCCCGGTCCTCGGTGTGTTCAAGGGAAAAACAGGCGACCTTGAGCCGCACGAAAGCGCGGTACGCCGCATAGAAATCCGTGAGCGCGTACACCTCCGCGTCCCTGGACGCCGCAGCATAAACCCGCAGCAGCCGCCGACCGACCTCATCAAAGCCCAGGCGGTCCAGATCCATGATCAGAAAAGCCAGGTCGAGGGCGCAGTCGCCGTACCTGAAACGCTCGTTGAACTCGATGCAGTCGATAACCTGCACACCCTGATGAAAATAGACGTGCTCGGCCCGCAGATCCCCGTGTCCGTCCCTGCTCCTGCCTTCCCGCACCCGGTGCATGAAAAGCTCCCCATGATTGTTCAGAAAAGAGCGGCAGACCTGCCGGATGAACTCCCATTTCCGCAAATTCAAAAACCCATGCGCGAAAGGAAGGATCTGCGCGAAATTCTCCTCCATATTGAAGCGGACATGCTCCGGATCACCAAATGCATCGATGCCGTCTCCCCGCTCGGCGCTGTCGTGAAAGCTGGCCAGGGTCTCGCCGAGCCGTGTAATGTGCTCCTGCGTCACGGCCCCTGTGCGCAACAGGGTTTCAAAATTCACACCGTCAGGCAATCGCGTCATCTTCACGGCATATTCAAGGGCTCCTTCCACCGGCCCCAAAGCCATTACGCCTGCCTCGTCTTCGTGAATGCCGACCACCCCCTGATAGACCCCAAAGCTCAAGCGTTTGTTTAACTTCCACTCCTGCATGCAGTAATGAAGGCGGCGGACTGGATCGCGAAAATCCAAAAAACCCAGATCCTTGTGTTTCTTGAGCTTGTAGACCCACTCCCCGGCCAGAAACACGACGGAAATATGAGTCTCCCGCCGCTCAATGCTGGACGCAGGGTGCGGGTAAAATGAGGGTTCGGACATGGCCCGGCAAATGCGCTCGAATTGTTCTGCGGAATTCATGATGCCTGTACTCCTGACAAGTCTTTTACGAGTACGATAGCGTATCGGAAGACTCGTGTCATGTCAGGCGTGCACCCTCCGTCCTGATGAAATGCGCGGAATAGAAATTCAAAGGGTGGCCTGCTCGTCAATTTATTGATATGCAAACATATACTCGGCCCAGCGCCCCCGTGCCTTCCGAATGTGGATATCCGTATACTTGAGCAACATGCTGAACGGAGCACCGAATGCTTTCAGACGACACCCACGACTTTGCGCGAACACTGCTCCACGTCACTTTATGGACATCCCTGCTGGCCGTCTTTTTCTTCATCAGCCGACACAACTTCCTCCTCTTTCACGCCCTGGCCGAACTCTTCGCCGTGGCTGTGGGCTGGAGCGTCTTCCTGCTGGTCTGGAACACGCGCACCTTCCTGCGCAACGATGCTCTGCTTTTCCTTGGGATCGCCTATTTTTTCATAGCCCTGCTCGACCTGACCCACACCCTGGCCTACAAGGGCATGAACATTTTTCCCGTAGCCGAAGAAGCGAACCTGGCCACGCAACTGTGGATCGCAGCGCGAGGGCTTGAGGCGGCCAGCCTGCTCGGGTACACATTTCTTCTGGGCCGGAGCTTTCCCTTACGGGCCATGCTCTGGGGTCTCTCGGGCATAACGGCCGCATTGTTTCTGAGCATATTCTCCTGGCAGATATTCCCGATCTGCTATGTCGAGGGCCAGGGGCTGACAACCTTCAAGATCATGGCCGAATACGCCGTCTGCGCAGTGCTGGCGGCAGCCATGATCAACCTGACAAGGCGGCGTGAACAGCTCGAACCCGGCATCTACCGACTGCTGATCGTCTCCATGGCTTTGACTATCATGGCGGAATTAACCTTCACCCTTTACGAGAGTGTTTACGCCTTGCCCAATGTTATCGGACACTTTCTAAAGCTTATCTCCTTTTTCCTGATCTACCTGGCCCTGGTTCGTTTCGGCCTGAAAAAGCCCTATCGCACCCTTTTCCGACAGCTCGCCCAGGAACGGGAAGCATTGGCGCGTTCGGAAGAAAAATGGAAAAATATCCTGCTCTACACACCGCAGATCGGCATCTCCCTCGATCCCAAAGGGCGGATCATCTTTGCCAATGAATATTTTCTCAAACTTGCCGGATGGAAAGAAGAGGAGGTGCTCGGTCAGGATTGGTTTGAAATGTTCATTCCTGCGGAACACCGCGAGTCGATCCGGGAATTTTTCGTTTCGGCCATGTCCGGCGGGCACAGCCTGGCCTACTCCACGCACGAAAACGAGATTCTGGACAAGAACGGTGTACGCTACTCCGTCGCTTGGGCCAACGTACTGACCCTTGATTCATCAGGCTCGCCCACTGATGTGACCAGCCTTGGCATCGATCTGACGGAGCGAAAACACGCCGAAGAGGTACTTATAGAGAACAGAAATCTGTATCAGTCCCTGGTGGACAATCTCCCACTTTCGATCATGACTTTCGACCGGGAAGGAAAGTTAAATTATGTCAATCATTTTCATATAGACGGTTTCGCCAAAGGACAGCTTGATAAGGAGTTTTTTCTGGGCCGCACCCTGCACGAGTTGCCCGGCCTGGTCTCGGCCGGAATGGGCCCCGAACTTGAGCAGGTCCTGCATGGCCACCCCATCAATCTGCCAAGCCTTTTCATACCCAGCCTCGCCGCCGGCGGTTCGGCCTGGCAAAGTGTCAAGGCCATCCCACTGTTCAAGGACGGGGCCTTCTCCGGCGGCATCCTTATGCGCGAGGACATCACCGCCCGCAAGATGGCCGACGAGGCCATGCGCCAGAGCGAGGAACGCCTCGCCCTGGCCCTTGAAGTCACGACCGATGGCCTGTGGGATTGGGACTGCGTCTCGGGCAGCGCATATTTCAGTCCTCACTACTATGCCATGCTCGGCTACAAGCCCGGAGAATTCGAGGCGAGCTACGCTTCATGGCGAAGCCTTGTCCATCCCGACGAAGTGCAGGCTGTTGAAAATGAGGTCAGCCGTCACGTCGGCAGCGGGCAGGTTTTCGAGACTGAATTCCGCATGAAAAACAAATCCGGGCAATGGCTCTGGATCATGGCCCGCGGCCGGGTGGTCGAAAAGGACAAACAGGGACGCGCCGTGCGCATGGTGGGCACGCATGTGGACGTGACTGAGCGCAAGAACGCGGAGTACGCGGTGCTGCGGGCCAAGGAAGCTGCCGAGGCGGCGAACAAGGCCAAGAGCGAGTTTCTGGCCAACATGAGCCACGAGATACGCACCCCGCTAAACGGCATCATGGGCATGCTGCAACTCCTGCAGACGACCAGGCTGGACCGCGAGCAGCTCGAATACAGCGAAATGGCCACGCAATCGACCTCGCGCCTGACCAGCCTGCTTTCGGACATCCTCGACCTCTCGCGGGTGGAGGCGGGCAAGATGCCCCTGCGGCCGGAGACCTTCAACCTGCGGGAAAAACTGCAACAATCCATCGATCTCTTCGCGCCCATCGCTCTGCAGTCCGGGATAGAGTTGCGGCATCATTTCTGCGCAACACTGCCGCAAGCCGTCATCGGTGATTCCATCCGTCTGCAGCAGGTTCTGACGAACCTGATTGGCAACGCCTTCAAGTTCACGCAGCGAGGCAGCGTCAAAGTTGAGGCCTACCCTCTGCCAGCCCGAAGCAAAAAGCAGCTGCGCATATTTTTCGAGATTTCGGACACCGGATGTGGCATCCCTGACGAGGCTCTGGGCCAGCTCTTCGAACCCTTCAGCCAGGTTAGCCAAGGCTACACCAGACAATACCAGGGCGCGGGCCTGGGGCTGTCCATCTGCAAACGCCTGGTCGGGCTCATGGGCGGCAACATGGCCATCTCAAGCGAGGTCGGCGTTGGAACGAGTGTCTATTTCTGCATCACCCTTGACAAGGCGCTGGACTTGCCGGTCCAGGAATCCCCCGCCCAGGAGAAGCTTGCCCCGCAGGCGAGAAAAATACTCCTGGCCGAAGACGATGCGGTGAACCTCTTCGCCGTGCGCGAGATGCTGACCAGAAACGGGCATAAGGTCACCATCGCCAATAACGGGCACGAGGTTCAGGAACGATTCGCTGAGCAGGATTTCGACCTCATCCTGATGGACATCCAGATGCCCGGCATGGACGGAACCGAGGCTACCCGCCTCATCCGCGCCACGGAACAGGCCACGGGCAAGAAACCCGTGCCCATCATCGCCATGACCGCCTATGCCATGAATGGAGACAAAGAGAGATTGCTGGAAAAAGGGATGGACGGATACGTGGCCAAACCGTTCAGCATCAGGGAACTCATGACCGTCATAAAACAGAGCGGAGGCTGATGCCCACGATGCAGGAATGCCGAGCCCAGGCTGCCCGTTGCCCGGACAATCGCGCATCACCTGGAAAAGAAGTCCGGGTTGTCGGGTACCCGGCGTGGCCGGCGATTTTCGTCCACTGCCACGTAGCGGAACACCCCTTCGGTCACCAGCTGGCGCTGGGCCTCGTATGCGCCGACCAGTTGCCTGGCCCAGACCTCAAGCTTGATGTCCATGGACGAATTGCCCACATGCAGAAGCTCTGCGTGCACGCAGATCGTGTCGCCCATGCGTACCGGCTTGTCGAAGCTCATCTTCTCCACGCTGACCGTCACCGTCCGGCCCCTGGATACCTCGGAGGCCATGAGCCCCCCGGCCACATCCATCTGGGCCAGGATCCAACCGCCGAAAATATCACCGCTGGGATTGGTGTCCTTGGGCATGGCCAGGGTGCGAAGAACCAGCAGCCCGTGGGGCTCTCTTCCGGTTTTTTCGTCTGAACTCATGACTACCTCTTTTCGGTGTCCGGCGGGTAAAGCCATCGACCGCCATTGTGTTGATTGTATTCCGGCGCGCATGCCGCAACGTCGAATCGTCTATTGGACTGTCTTGTATTTCCAGGATATTGGCAAGATCCCAAATCTTTGTTGGGGCCGCGAGGCACACTCGGCCGCCGCGAAAAAGCAGGAAAGCGCCACATTCGGGGGATATCAGAAAAGTCACCCTTGAAGAAAGCTCAAATTTCCTGGAGGATGGATTCCTGCCTTCGCGGGAATGACTGAACCTTCATGATAGCCGGAAGCCTTTTCTGAGGCCCCTCCCGATCTGCCCCCGGTGTCATCCCCGTGAAGAAGGGGATGACGACTTTTTGCAGTGACGTCTGAAGTGGTAAAAATGGAGATTTGAACAATGAAATACCTCATGATCGCTCTGCTGATCGCCTTCACCGCATCATGCGCTCCAAGCGTCAGGGAAAAGCCTGCAAAAGTGCCCGCAGAGTACCTGCACCTTGAAAAAAGATTCAAATCGGAAAACGCTGTGGAAAAGGTGAATCTCGGGCAAACGGGATCAGTTTTTTTCTATGACAAGAAACTGTGGTCCGTAAAAAGCGCGTCGGACATGGCTATAGATTTCGAGACCAGAAGATTTACCAACGCAAAAATCTTCATCTACAACGAATCCATACCCATGAAAGATATCTATAAAAATATTGCACAGCGCTATGACATGAAAGACGCCAGACTCATGGAATCGGAGTTTGTCAATGTCAACAGCTCTATTGTGATATTCAATGCCATGGAAGGGGTTATCAACAGAAGGGACGTCTCGATCCTGAGCTACGGATTTTCCGAGGGATCCAGTACGATCATCGTACACTGCTTCCTCTACAAGGGCATGCTCAGGCCCGAAACCCGGCAGGAGATCATCGAATTCCTGAACGGGTTTGTCGCTAAGGGCTGATCCGGTACGCAGAAAATTCCTGCCGCGCGTGAACAAAAAAGAATCGCCATGACGAAGGACATCCGTCATGGCGATTTTTGGCGATAAGGCAACGGGCGCGGGTTTCAGGAAGCGACGATGAAGAGATGCATCTCGCGCGGCCCGTGAGCCCCGTGTACCAGGGTGGCCTCGATGTCGGCGGTCTTGCTCGGCCCGGTGACGACCGTCATGTGAGACGGCAGGCTCCGGGCGCTCAGCAGGGAAAGCAGCTGACGGTACGAGGCGATGATGCGGCTGTCCGGGACCACCGCGATATGAATGGACGGCACCAGGGATACGGTCCGCGTCCGGCCCGGGCCGCCCAGGAGCGCCAGGGAAGCCGTGTCCGCCAGCAGATAGTCGGCGGTGGTCACGCCGATGTAGGAAGCGATGACCTCGCGCCGGAACTCCTGCCGCTCGGACGGGCTGAAGCTGTCCGCCATCGGCACGGTCCTGACGGCGATGTCGCCGGCCAGGCGATGTTCAAGCCCCAGTTCGTCAAGAATGGGATCGCTCCAACGCATGATCTGCTTCAATGTGCCCCATTCCGGATCGCGTGCCCGGGCCAGGGCAGCCACTGCCTCGCCGCAGGCTTCCAGGTCCGGACTCTCATGCAAGTGCAGCTTAAGGGCCAAGGCCTCCCGGCGGATGCTCTCCATCCATCCGGCCCGCTCTTGCGCCGAGGGCTGCGCGACCGCGCACTCCAGAAACTCCCTGCTCTTGGCAAAAACCTGCCTGGCCCGGCCATCACCGGCCTGCACGCCCAGCGCCTGCCTGACACGTTCGATGATCTGGCTCATTCGCCCCTCCTTGCAGTGCTGCGACGGGCCCAACGCTGGGCGAAACTCTTTGCGGCCAGCGGCGGAAAATCCCGCCCCCTGGTCCAGCCGCCCAGCGGCCCCGGCAAGTGGCGAATCCACCCGTTCCTGCGTGGAAGCAGCCTCTGGCCTGCCCTCGCCAGCGCGGTCAACGCGTCGTACAAGCCCCTGTGGCTCATGACCACCGACCACGCGCCGAAAATCAGCTTCTCGATCCGGCTGTGCGGTTTCACGTTCCAGCGCCTGTCGCCGTCGGCCAGCTTGGAGCGCAGAAGCGAGAGCATGCGCGGCAGATCGTTGTCCACGGGGCAGACCTCTTTGCAGGCCCCGCACAGGGTCTCGCCCTGACAAAGATGATGGCAGGTGTTGATGCCCCGGGTCAGTGGGGTAAAGACCGCGCCGATGGGCCCGCAGTACGGCGAGCCGTAGCTGTGGCCACCGATGCTCATGTACACGGGGCAGACGTTGAGGCAGCCGCCGCAGCGCACGCAATGCAGCACTTCCCGAAAATCCGGGTCGGCCAGGATGCGGCTGCGCCCGTTATCGACCAGCACTAGGTGGAATTCTTCCGGTCCGTCGGGCTCTGCATCGAGGCGCGGCCCGCCCACATAACTGACGTAGGTCGAAATCTTCTGCCCGGCTGCGGCGCGGGTCAGCATGCGCAGCAGGATGTCGTGGTCCTCCAGGGTGGCCGCGACCTTCTCGATGCCCAGCAGCACGATGTGCACCCGGGGCATGGTCGAGGTCATGCGAATATTGCCTTCGTTGGAGACGATGGTCACGTGTCCGGTCTCGGCGCAGGCGGTGTTGCCGCCGGAGATGCCCATGTCGGCGGTCAGCATCTTCTCGCGCAGGGCCTTTCGCGCCATGGCGGTCAGGGTCGGCGGATCGCTGGTGTAAGGCACGCCCAGTTTCTCGGCGAAAAGCTCCCCGACCTGCTCGCGGGTGTAGTGGATGGCCGGAGCGATGATGTGCGACGGCGCTTCGCCTTTAAGCTGCACAATGTACTCGCCCAGATCCGTTTCCACTGTCTCGATGCCTGCGGCCTCCAGGGCGTCGTTGAGGCGGATCTCCTCGCTGAGCATGGACTTGCCCTTGACCACGCGGCGAACCTCAAACCGCTTGGCGACGGCCAGGCAGTATTCCACGGCGTCTGCGTCGGTCTCGGCCAGATGGACATGGCCGCCCCGGGCACGGATGCTCTCGATCAGGGTTTCAAGCACCACGTCCAGATTGTCCACGATCTTGCGCCGCACTTCTTTGGCGGCCTCACGGGACCCCGCGCCGGTAGGGAGCTCTTTGTAGAGCTTCACGGCGTTGCGGCCGACCTTGTCGCGCATCTTGCCCAGGGCCTTGTGCAGCTGCTTGTCCTGCACGGCCTTGGCGGCCAGCTCTTTATACTTGAGTGGATTCTGTTCCATCATCTCATTCTTCCCCGGCCAGGATTTCGGCGATATGGCGCACGCTGATGGGCAGTTCGCGACGGCGGATCATGCCCTGCATATGCATCAGGCACCCCATGTCGCAGCCAACCACCGTCCCCGCGCCCGTGGCCTGGATGTTGGCGAGCTTGGTTTCGAGCAAAGCCTCCGAGATTTCCGGGTACTTGGCTGAAAAGGTGCCGCCGAATCCGCAACATTCATCGGAGCGGGTCATCTCCACAAGCCTGAGCCCGCGCACTTTGGACAAAAGCGCCCGAGGCTGATCCTTGACCCCAAGCCCGCGCAGGAGATGGCAGGAGTCATGGTAGGTCACCTCCCCGTTCCAGGTCGCGCCCACATCGGTCACGCCCAGCACGTCGACCAGAAATTCGGTGAATTCGTAGGTCTTGGCGGCCGCCCTTTCGACCCGGTCCAGCAGGCGTGCATCCCTGGCAAAAAGCTCCCTGTAGTGATGCCGGACCATGTTCACGCACGAACCGGACGGGCAGACAACGGCTTCGGCGTCCTCGAAAACGTCCAGATAATGCCGCGCGAGCCGCGCCGCCTCGACGCGGTATCCGGCGTTGAAGGCCGGCTGCCCGCAGCAGGTCTGGCCCTCGGGGTAGTCAAGAACGAGCCCCTGGCGCTCCAGCACCTTGACCATGGCCTCGCCAACTTCCGGAAAACTCGAATCCACTATGCATTGGATGAACAGGGTCACCCTTTTCGGTCTGGTCATTGAAACTCCTCACGAATGCTGCCGCGCCATTCAATAAATACACAATGTTGGCGCTACCATACCTGACAGAGAAGCCGTTATCCCGAGCCCGGCAGGCATGCAACGAAAAAAGGCGCGTCACCGCACACACCATGGCCTGCTGCGCCAGCACCCTGCGCCAATCAAGGGACGTGCGCCGGGACAATCCCTTGACAGGGCTCGTCATTCGTGGTGTCTGCATGCCTCCGGTGAAGTATGGACCGGCGTTGTTTCGTCTTCAGACCCTTGTCTTTGGCGATAACAGACTTAGTAGATGATATTGTTTTTTGAAAGGGGCCGCCCTGGTTTCGACGGGGATGATGAGGCCAAAGTTGCAGGTCGAGGTGCTGGGAGGTCCTCGTCAAAACCCAGCAGAAACATAATTGCCAATGACAATTATGACTACGCAATGGCTGCCTAGTAAATAGGTAACCGTTGCATGACGACCAAGGTCGTCACATCCGTGCGGTGGACGTCTGATAAGCCGTATCCGGGTGGCAAACCCCATCAGGCTGGCGAAAGGCCGCTGTCTGGACAGCCAATCGCGAGACAACATCCGGGCTGGCATTCGGGACGCCTGTTCATGGGCTCACCCGAAGGCGAGATACAGATCATGAACTAAACCTGTAGAAGCTTTGCGCGGAGCATTCTCGGACGGGAGTTCGATTCTCCCCGGCTCCACCACGTAACAAAAAAGTGCCCACGAAAGTGGGCTTTTTTTGTATCCTCTCCCCAGGAAACAACCGCCAGGCATGGCTTTCCTGCAAGTCGCCATGCACAACTCCTCTCAGTCTTGCTCTTGACCTCTCCACCTTCTGGGGGCATCAATGGGGGCATCGCGTGACTCCTTCATAATTTTTTCGTCAAAATGCCCCCAAGAGGTGTCCAAGTGCCACTAAACATTGCACAAATCAAAGCCGCTAAGCCCGCTGAAAAACCCGTCCGGATGTTCGATGAAAAAGGACTTTACCTCGAAATCTCTCCCACTGGTTCTAAACTTTGGCGCTGGAAATACCGTTTTAACGGCAAGGAAAAGCGCCTTTCTTTCGGCGCTTGGCCCGAGGTTTCTCTTGCTGGTGCACGTTCGAAAACTCTCGAAAAGCGGGCGATTCTGGCGGAAGGGTTTGATCCTGCAGCGGTCTCGAAAGCATTTGAAGTCGAGCAATCTCTTAATTCGAGAACATTCGAAGAAATCGCTCGTGAATGGCACTCGTCACGTGTCCATGTTTGGACTCCAGGGCATGCCAAGCGTATCATGCGGGGCCTTGAAAAGAATATCTTCCCATGGCTTGGCCTTCGCTCTTTCCGATCCATGCTTGCCCCTGAACTCCTTGTGGTCCTTCGCAGGATCGAAGCCAGGGGTGCTATTGAAACCGCACACCGAGAACTGAGCACTTGCGGCCAGATCTTTCGATATGGCGTCGCTAATGGCTATTGTGACCGAGATATCGCGACGGATCTTCGCGGAGCACTCAAGCCCGTTGTCCACACGCACCACCCAAGCATTACCGATCAAGACGGCGTTGCCGACCTTCTGAGGCGCATTGACGAGTATCAGGGCGGAAATGTCGTCCGGTGCGCCCTGCGCTTGGCTCCTCTCTTTTTCGTTCGCCCTGGCGAACTGAGGCATGCCGAATGGTCAGAATTCAACATTGAGCGCCAGGAGTGGCGTATTCCGTCGGAGAAGATGAAAGCCCGCGTCCTCCACATTGTCCCTCTTTCCAAGCAGGCACTAACGATCCTAGAAAACGAACTGCGCCCACTAACTGGTGCCGAACGCTACCTCTTCCCTGGGCGTCGCGGGAGTGCCCGGCCGATGTCGGAAAACACCGTTAACGCGGCCTTGCGCTATATGGGGTACGAAAAGGACGAAATGACCGGCCATGGCTTCCGCTCCATGGCCAGCACCCTTTTGAACGAATTGGGATACAATCGTGACTGGATTGAACGGCAACTGGCCCACGGTGAGCGAAACGAGGTCCGCTCCGCGTACAACTATGCTGAGTACCTGCCGGAGAGACGCAAGATGATGCAGGAGTGGGCGGACTACCTCGATGAACTGAAGACGGGGCAGAGGCAGAAGGTATTACCGTTTTCGGTCAATGGATAACATGCAAGCATAGCGAAGGCCCATGGAGCCTGCCCCAGGACCTTCTCTTTTAAATTATTTGTTTTTTTGGGGCCTGGTAAGAGTTTCGACGGCGGCATGACTCAAGATGAAGCCATCCAGCACCGGATGTTTTCTTCAGGCCTGTGTGGGCACCCCTAGGGGCCTTAGCTCGAAATACGCATAATAAAATGAGCACTTGCCGTTGATGCAGCTATCCTTGTATCGAGCATAAAAAAGAATTATGATCGGCGAAAAGTAATCATTTGACCGGCACTATGTAGATATCATTCATTAAACAAGTCAACTATTTTTACATTCAATCCCTTGGCAATTATTGCAAGAGTTTCAAGTTTACACAGTTTTATCTTGCTTGTCCTGGCCCGTTCAATAATTTTTGTGGACAATTTTGTTTCATTTGAAAGCGCTACTATGGATATTTTTTTCTCTTCCATGATTCGCTTCACGTTACTTGTTATCCCTGTTGTTTCCGAACGAATATCGTAAATTGACATAACCCCACCGCCATTCAGAATGTTTTGGATGAGATTACCGGAAATCTGTTGACAAGACCAACGTAATACATTACTAATAACCACAGACTCAGCACCCTGGACGCGCCGACATTGGCGATAACTCACCAGAAAAAAAATATTTTTACGTACAGCTATGAAAACAATCGTCATCGGAGATATCCACGCCGACTTTGGGGCGCTCAACAGGTTCTGCAACAAGAAACGACCCGACATCCTACTGCAATGCGGCGACTTCGGATGGTGGCCGCACCGCCACGGCACAGACAAGATCAGCAGAAATCGGCGCTTCGACCAATACGCCGTCAAGCTGGGCGGGACGAGACTGTATTGGTGCGACGGCAACCACGAAAACCATGACGACCTGCAAGAGCGCATGAAGGCAGCCCCTGGAAATTCCGGTTCCCGGCTGTTTCTACATGCCAAGGGGCTCAGTCTTGGCCTTACCAGATGGCAGGAACGTCCTCTTTTTCGGGGGAGCCATGTCCACCGACAAGGAAGGTCGGACCGAAGGCGACGACTGGTGGGCGAAAGAGGTGCCCACTTTTGAGGACCTTGATCATGCCCGGGCACAAGTTGCTGCTCATGGCGGACGCGTTGACATCGTGATCTCGCACACTGGACCCACCGTGTTTCTTCGGCAGCTCCCAAAGAACCAGATTGACCAGTCGCGGCTTGAGGATCCCACAGTGGCCCTTCTGGACGAGGTTCTGGAGGAGTTCCAGCCTAAGAAGTGGTTCTTCGGGCACTTCCACCTGTATGCTCAAGGAGAAGACCAGGGCTGCGCCTGGCAAGCCCTGAGTGGGGAAGGCCTGGGGGGCAAATGGTGGGTGGAGCTGAGTTCATAGTCTGAAAGTGCCAAAGTGTGGCGCTTCCAGACTATGAGACGACGATGAAATGAGGGCTGCGGAGGTTCTGTTATGGAAAAAGAGAGCATGATCGAAGTCGTGCGCCAACGAATCAAGCAGTTCGCTCTCGGAGAGATCTTTGGATACGAAGCCTTCGGGGAATTGGCACAGACCAGGCGTAAAGCCCTTACCCAGGCTTTATCGCAGCTCGTCAAGCGCGAAGAGCTCAAAAGAGCATACACTGCAAATTTCTACCGGCCTGATTGGAACAAGTATGGTGCAGTCCCGATCTTTGACGCAGAGAGAATAAATTCTTTAGACAATGTGTATGTCACTGGTCTTGACGCACATAATGCGCTTGGTATTTCAACACAAATCCCGATGATTGTTACCATTGCGCATCCGAACAAACATTACAGAAGAAGTTTGGGCCGTCTTCGTATCAGATATGTGCGTTCGACATTAAAAGAAATTCCTGATGGCGCTGATTGTACCTTACTCATGATTTTAGATTCAATAAAGGATGATATTAAATACATCCAAGACGCATCGCCAGACGACGCTGTGAGGCGTCTCTTGTGGATTATCAAACGGTTTGAAAAAGACAGGGTCGAAAAGCTGGTTGAGTACGCCATGCACTACCCGCCACGCGTGCGGGCTATCTTGGGTGCGATACTTGAACATGCACGATACAAACGGCTTCGGTCGCTCCTCAAGGTCACTTTGAACCCAAAAACTGAATACCATATCGGGCTAGAAGACTCCCTGCCAAATCTTAAAAAATGGAAATTACTTGATCCTGGGCGGACTTACAAGGCGTGGAAACGGCGGTGGGAGAAAAGAAGAAATGAAGCACAGACACTTGAACCATGAAGCGTGGACCCCGGCGGCCATTGATTCCTGCATCACCCGGGGACGACAGGAAGATTGGAACGAGCTGCGCAGGGCCGCCCTCGATGACCCGAAGGTCATGATCTCGCTGCAATTAATCCGACTCAGCAAAAACATGCCTGAGCTTGCTGCCGGAATATTTTTGTCCGATTCGGGAAAAATGAAAATTTCAAGCTCCGAAAAAACACCAAAAACCTGCTGATCTTTGAAAATTGAAGCAAAAATAGGCACCACGCCAACCAATTGTGCATGCGCAAGACGTTGAGCGCCGTGGCGGCCAGGAAAATGGACAAAGTGGCCTTCTCTTGGCCACGTCTGCGCAGTCGGTTCAAGCCGAGTTTCCTTTTCGCTACGCTGAAGGCGGACTCGCCTCCGGCCCGTTGTCGGTAAAGGGCCTTGGTTTCCGTGTCCTCGGCAAACATCCGCCGTCTGGCTTCGATGCGGGGCTTTTTCCAGTCCCACTCAAGCCTGGCTTTGCGCTTGGTGATCTTTACCGGACAGTCATGGCTATGCGGGCACTCGCGGCAACGAGCGGGATCAAAATGGGAAACAGTCTTCTTGCGTCCGGAATGTACTATATTTTCAACGCATTGTTGCCCCATGGGGCAGGAGATGATTGTGTTTTCCTCGGTGCGAACAAAGTCCATGACTCCGAATCCATCAGCAGGGGTTCCCGAGGGCGGGCACACAAGCTCCACTCCGTGTTCCAGGCAGCCTTGCTGATTCATGTCGCTATCGTATCCGTTGTCGGCGAGCAGGGTTTGGGGTTTGAGCCCTTTGTCCTCAAGGACTTCAACAGTGTCGAGAATGGTGGTTTTGTCCGATGTGTTGGCGAGATGAACGCTGACCTGAGTGACAATCTTGGGGTTCGGGGTATCTTTGTCCTTGGCGCAGGTTTCGGTGAAATCGGCCTTGTAGCCGACCTTCTTGTAGTGCCCGTTGTAATGGGCGTCGGGATCATGAGGATTGGCCATAGCCGTGCCCTTGGTGTCTTTGTTGGGCTGGACGACGATCTCTTCGCCGCTCTCGACGATCTGCTCCTCGGCAAGGCGCACAAGCAGGGCAAAGGAAGGAAGTTGGCTGGCAGAAGGATGATCTTTGAATTGCGCGACAAGGCCCAACACATCCTTGGCGGCCAATAGCAGGATTTGCTTGTACTGACTGGGCTTGTTGCTCGCGAACCAGGAGTTGTCCTTGGTCGGCAGATAACGGTCGCGCAGCTCCTGGTCGAGTCGACCGTAGATGATGGGGTGCGCCTGCCTGAGTTCTCCCAGGAATTTCTTGATGGTAGTGGAGAAGAGTTCGAGTTTGGACATCCGGGCCAGGTTAGTCTGGACCATGGTGGAGTCGGTGCGCTGGAGCGCGGCATCGAGTTGCAGACGCTTGGTGATCGAGGTGAGAACCTTGTTGAAAACGGTGGCTCCCTCTCCCAGAATCTTAGCCCGGTAGTAATAGTAGGAGCGTTCGGAGAGATATTCGCTTCGGGAAATATCCAAGGCGTAGCGAAAGGTATCGTTAAAACTGTACGCCTCAATGGCTTCAAGGTCGGTCATGTCCCGAAGAGCCTGAAGTATAAACAACCCGACGATTGATTGCAGGTCTTTAGTCGGCCTGCCAAACTCTTCAGAAAAGTGTTTAGAAAAGAAATGAATCGGAATATTGGGAAGAATGTCTTTTCTGAAAGTATGATAAATAGAGCCTTTGAGCATCTTGTGATGTCTCTCAGTGCCCCATGGTATGAAGTCCATTAGCTCTTTTTGTCTTCTATCTTTTGATCGTATCATGGCATTATTTTGTTATTGTTGAAGATAGAAGTTTTTACTAAATTAGTTATTGAAAATCAATACATTGATTCTATGTTTTAGGATTTAGGACTTTTTGCAGGCGGATCAGGTCATGGAGAACTTGCGCAAAATCGCGGGCTACGAGCTGAACTTGCTGAGCGATTTTGACGGCCCGTGCTATCAGGAATGGCTGCAGTGGGTTCAGGATTCGAAGCAAAAGGAATGGGGACCAAATTTGAAAAACTGCGGGGGAGTGTGTGTCAAACCATCTGAAGCCCTTCGATCACACCGAGACGCCGTTCTCGCGCTCGTCGAAGCACGCAAGGCATGCAACGCCCGCGTCTTTGGGTCTGTCCTGCGGGGCGAGGATGTCGAAGGCAGCGACCTCGACGTTCTCGTTGATCCCCTGCCCGGGACATCGCTCTTTGACCTCGGCGGCCTCCAGGTCGACCTTGAAGAACTTTTGGGTGTGCCTGTTGACCTGGTCACGCCCGGCGACTTGCCAGAGACTTTCAGAAATCACGTGCTCACTGAGGCTCAAAAAATATGATTCTGTTTGCTGGTGACTGTCATGGAGATTTTGTCCCGCTCATCGAGGAAGCAGGCGAAGCCTCAGCTGTGGTGCTCTTGGGGGACCAAGAGCCAATGAACGACCTTGCAAAGGAGCTGGGCCCAGGCTTGGCCCCGAAAACTTTGTGGATCTATGGGAATCATGACAGCGATTACCTGTGCTATTTCGAAAATCACGCGCCAATGGTCCACCACAACCTACATTGCCGGTTGGTTGAGATAGAGGGCGTCCGGATCGCTGGCCTGGGTGGGGTGTTCCGCGCAAAGAAGTTCGAAATTGACCAGACCACGCGCCTGGACGAGGTGGATCTGGACTGCCTCCAAGACACTCGTGAGGCATGGATAACGCTTCGACGAGGTGGACGGCCATACCCCGCAGATTACACAAGCATTTTTCCCGATGACATAAAGTCATTGCTGGCACTCGCGGGACACGTGGACGTGCTGGTCACGCACGAGGCTCCGGAAAGCCATGCGCTCGGCTACCAGCTCATCGGGGACCTAGCCCGCGCCATGGGCGTCAAGATGATCATCCACGGCCACCACCACGAGCGCTACAGCGCAACTATCACGGATGGAATCCGCGTCGAAGACCTCGGACTGGCAAGGACAAACGAAGGATTTTTCTGGCTGGACCACGGCCTTGGAGAGCGGCCATGATTCTTTTCGTCGGGGACTGCCACGGTGACTTTGAACCCATGCTTAAGGCCGCAACCGAGGCCTCGGCAGTCATCCTTCTCGGGGATCAAGAACCCCTTGACGATCTGGCGTCCATCCTCGGCCAGGAGATCGCGGAAAAGACATGGTGGATATTCGGCAACCATGACAGCGATGATCCCGAATACCTGACGCACCACGCGGCCATGGCTGACAGAAACCTGCATTGCCGCGTGGTGGAGATTGATGGCCTGCGCATCGCCGGACTCGGCGGCGCCTTCCGCTCCAATATCCTGGGCGTTGACCGGCAAACGACCTTGAATGACCTGCCCATGGTCCGCCCCCAGGATACGCGCCAGAGCCTGGCGCTAATCCGCAAGGGCAAGAAGCTCGCCCCACAGGATCACACGACAATTTTCCCGGAAGACCTTGCGCTGATGGCCCGCCTTGCCAGTAAGACCCGCGTCGACGTCCTCGTGAGTCACGAAGCCCCGGAGTCCCATCGACTTGGCTATCGGATTCTGGGTGATGTGGCCCGCGCCCTCAAAGCCAGGATTCACGTCCACGGCCATCACCACGAGCGTTATGACGCCATGATTGACGGAGGCGTCCGGGTTGCCGGAGTGGGGATGTCGGGCATGATGATCGAATGGCTGCAGCCAAAGGATGGGCTCTTCTGGCTTTCGGCCTTTCCTGGCGGCAATGTGCTTGCGATGGGATACGACCCAAGAAGGAAGATGTTCCAAGGCGAGTTCGTCGGCCTGGAAGGATGCAAAGGTCTTACGGCGTCCGACCTGAACGCCTTGCAAGAAAAAGGAGCCCTGCTTCTTGAAACGTTCATGAAGAAACCCAAGCGTAGATAACAGGAGAACACCCATGCACACAATGGTCTATGACTTTTCCAAGGTGAGGCCTCCAAAGAATCCGATTGATCCCGAGGAAGTGGCTACGCTCAGGAGGATACTGCGAAAGTATCCTTGGGACATCGAAGACGACCGCATACGGCTTCACCCTGAGCTCAAGGTGACGTCAAAAGAGCGCCTGATTCTGCGTAAGTATCTGATGGCGAAGGGCTACCACGCCACAAAGGATGCGGTTGCGGCGTTGGACGCCATGAAGGACTCATTACCTTACGAATAACACACTAAAATAGTTAAATAATCATCATAAATTCCTAAGACAAATCGAGATGGCCTTTCATTGATACTGCTTAGCAAGCCGAAAAGCGCGACAAAATTTTCACGAGATCGTCCCAACAGCCTGGGACGATCTCCACTATCCAAGACGATTTAGCCCCAAAGAAGGTGTATTGGAAACACTCTGTTTCGGCTGGCGTCTGACAAGAACCAATTTTCCGCATGAATTCAACAACACCGATCAATATGTCTTACATCCTAAAATTCTTGACACTTTCCCCCAGCTGAGGCTTATCAAAATGGCTGCAATAAAATGTGCAGCACATGCTCCAGGAGGGTGAGGAGGAAATGGCTCAGGTCTTTGGATCAGCTGGCAAAAGTGCTTTTTCCATGGGCGACACGCGGTATCAGGACTTGCTTTCTCGCATCGCCCTGCCCATGCTTTCGCTACTGCTGCTGATACCTGTCGGGTATTATCTGCTGACCCGTGGCCATTTTTTCTGGGGTGCCGGGGTCGCTCTCTTCTATGTCGTCTCCATCAAGTCGCTTGAAGAGGCCGGGCTCAATCTCAAAAAGCGTATCTCCCACGCCGACACAGGAGCCAAGGCCGAACAAGCCGTGGCTGAAGCCCTGCAGGAGCTCCCTGACGATTACCACGTCTTCCATGACCTCGAATTCCCCGGTTTCAACATCGACCATGTCGTGCTCGGCCCTAACGGCATTTTTCTGGTGGAGACCAAGAGCCAAAAAGGAAATATCACTCAGCAAAATGACGTCCTGCTCAGAAACGGGCGCAAATTCTTCAAGGATTTTTTGAATCAATGCTGGAGCCAGACCTACTCGCTCCGGGATCATCTGGGCGCGGAGAGACTTGGCGGACAGACGATCATGCCTATTCTTTGCTTCTCTCGAGGATTTGTCCAAATTCGTGGGCTGGTGAGAGGCGTTGAGGTGCTGAATATCCGCTTCTTACGACCGTATATTCTCTCGCAGCGTGGGAGTCTTCCGACCCAGGCAAGAGAGCAAATCATCCCCCTGCTGGCCGCAGCCGTGTCCAACCAGGCGGAACAACCCAGCCCAATTGGCCAGCAATCCCAAACTGGCGGCATTGTCTGTCCGAAGTGCTTTCATGAACGCACAAAAAACGACGACCTGTTCTGCAGCCCTGCCGAATGCCCGAAATGCGGCGTAATCTACACTCGCGCTCAAGCAGATACGCCTGACACGCCCCCTGCCACCCAAACCACAGGCACAAAGGATCTTCCCCCGATAGTATTCGCCCTGCTTCCGTTTCTCCCAAAACGATTTCCATTTAGCCTGCTTGCAGGCGTAGCCTTGGCAAAAAGAAAACCGTCAAAGTCGAATTTTTCATGGAACATCCTGGCGCTCAAACTTACCGCATGCGCCCTGGCCGTCCTCCTCTTGATCGGTGCCTTCAAAACCATGCAGGCCACCGTGACCAGCATTTTCAGCCTACCGCAAACGCAAACCAAGCAGGCCCCCAAAATATATACCCCAACGAAGCCGCATCCAATTCACCCCGTAGCATTTCCACTGACACACGCGGTCTCATCGGATAATTCGGCAAAGGCAATCACTTTCGTTTTTGAGGAAGATCGAGGTCAGAATGTCATCCTGCTTTTTTTCGACAACAAAGCCAAAACTCTCGCCTTGCGGGCCTGCGTACGCGCGAACGAAAAATTGACCGCGACACTTCCCCTTGTAGACTTGGGTTACGTCATAGTCACCGGCCCAGTCTGGCAGGGCTACGAAGACTTATTCGGCCCAGCATCGGAATCAAAGAAAGCCCTTATTACCTTGAGTTCTCAGACGAAAGCGGGCAACGTCACGTCCATTCAAGCGACGTCGAGCATGTTCGTTCAGAAGGGAGCCCAAAGCCCCCTTCCTGAAACGAAAGCGTGGGTTAAAGCGGCCTTCAAGAATGCTGGCGGGTTCATGGAGATGTAGCATACCATGTGGAATTTGATGAAATATTCCTTCTCATGGCATCAATGGAAGATATGAAGGGTAGTTATAAATGAAGATCATCGACAATATTAACGATCTACTTGGGGATGATCTAAAGGCATCACTGCGCGCGAAAAGCAAGCTCAAGATTGCTGCATCCTGCTTTTCGATCTATGCTTATGAAGCACTCAAATCGGAGCTTGCGAAGATTGATTCGCTGGAATTCATCTTTACAGCACCGACCTTCGTTCCCACCGAAGTCACCGACAAGCTGAAAAAAGAGCGTCGAGAATTTTTTATCCCCAAAGCTTACCGGGAACGCAACCTCTACGGCTCCGAATTTGAAATCCAACTGCGAAATAAACTTACCCAGAGGGCCATCGCCCGAGAGTGCGCTGAATGGATGCGGCGCAAAGCCAAATTCCGCTCCAACAAAACCAAATCTTCAATGCAACAGTTCGCCTGCATCCAGGGTCCGGAACTGGACACCGCATATATGCCATTACATGGATTCACTGCTGTGGACTTGGGATATCAGCAAGGAGACGCAGTTTCTAATATAGTTAATCGTGTAGATGAGAAAGTCTTTACCTCCACGTACCTTCAGCTTTTTGACCAAATCTGGAGTGATCCTACCAAACTTGAGGATGTGACGAATGCAATCTGTGATCATATTGCATCTGTCTACCAGGAAAATTCTCCCGAACGTATTTATTTCCTGATACTTTACAATATTTTCAATGAATTCCTCAATGATATTGATGAAGACGTGCTGCCCAACGATCGCACGGGCTATCAAGATACGCTCGTATGGAATAAACTTTTCAACTTTCAACGCGACGCCGCCATAGGTATTATCAACAAGCTGGAAACCTTCAACGGCTGCATACTTGCTGACAGCGTAGGCCTTGGTAAAACTTTTACCGCCCTGGCCGTTGTGAAATATTACGAACTGCGGAACCGTTCAGTGCTGGTTCTGTGTCCGAAAAAGCTCGCGGACAACTGGCTGAACTACAACCGCAACCTGACGACAAATATCTTCTCCAAAGATCGCTTCAATTACGACGTCCTTTGCCATACGGATCTCTCCCGGACCTCGGGCGAGTCCTTTGGCATCCCTTTAAACCGCGTTAACTGGGGCAATTACGATCTGGTCGTCATCGATGAATCGCACAATTTCCGTAACAATGATGCCGTCAAAGACCGGGAAACCCGCTATCAGAAACTGATGAACCAGGTCGTCCGCCAAGGCGTTAAAACCAAGGTTCTGATGCTGTCCGCCACCCCCGTCAACAATCGCTTCAATGATCTGCGCAACCAACTCGCGCTGGCTTACGAGGGTGACTCTGAAAATCTCAGCAAGAAGCTGCGCACAGGCCGATCGGTGGAAGAAATCTTCCGGAATGCCCAAGCGACATTCAACCAGTGGTCAAAATTGGCACCGGAAGATCGGACGGCGAAAGCTATTTTGGACTCCCTTGATTTTGACTTTTTCGAACTGCTAGACAGCGTAACTATTGCCCGTTCACGAAAGCACATCCAGACCTTCTACGATACCAGCGATATTGGACAGTTTCCCGAGCGTCGCAAGCCGTTGTCATTTCACTCGCCACTGACCGGGCGCACGGATGTAATGAGTTTCAACGAAATCTTTGAACAACTTTCGCTGCTCAAACTCGCTGTGTACGCCCCGATTAGCTACATTCTGCCAAGTAGACTCAAAAAATATGAAGACCTGTATGACACCCTGGTGGAAGGCGGTAAAAGAAGACTCAAGCAGGCAGACCGCGAACAAAGTCTACAGGCATTAATGACGACTAACTTGCTCAAACGTCTCGAAAGTTCTGTTGAGGCATTTCGGCTGACTCTGACAAGCCTGCAGGGCAATCACATTCGCACCTTGAACAAAATCGACTCGTTCAAGGCCGCAGGCGTTGCTGACAGCGTCTCAGACTGGACTGATAGCATTGTCAATCTCGAAGCCGAGGAAGACGATATCCCCCTTGGGGATTCGGAGATCGGCGGTAAGGTTAAAATCAACCTTGCCGACATGGATCTCCCCTCTTGGGAGCACGACCTAAAGGTTGACCTGGAAGTTATTAATGCCTTGCTGACCTCTATGGCAAAGGTCACGCCCAAGGATGATTCCAAGCTGCAACACTTAAAAGAGCTAATTCTCAATAAAATTCAAAACCCTATCAATGACGCTAATAAAAAAGTCCTCATTTTCACAGCTTTTGCTGACACGGCCAGTTACCTCTATAATAATCTGTCAGCCACCATATTGGCGACACATGGGCTTCACACCGGAAAAGTCACCGGCAAAGACGCGCCAAAATCAACTCTCAAAAAGAATTATGATTTCCAATCATTGCTGACGCTTTTCTCTCCTCGCGCCAAGGAGAAAGCTCAAGTGCTCCCAAAGGAGCCTGAGGAATTGGATCTTCTGATCGGCACCGACTGCATCTCCGAAGGGCAGAACCTCCAGGACTGTGATTACCTGATCAACTACGACATCCACTGGAACCCGGTTCGCATCATCCAACGATTCGGGCGCATTGACCGCATCGGCTCTATCAACAAGACCATCCAGTTGGTGAACTATTGGCCCGATATTTCTTTGGATGAGTACATCAATCTCAAGGAACGGGTCGAAAACAGGATGGTCATTGCCGACGTAACGGCCACCGGAGATGACAACGTCCTCACGGCAAAAAGCAGTGAGATTTCATATCGGAAAGAACAGCTCCGGCGTCTGCAGGAAGAAGTGATTGAACTGGAAGACCTGAAGACGGGCGTATCCATTACCGACCTGGGCCTGAATGACTTTCGTATGGACCTGCTTAATTATGTCAAAACCAATGGCGACCTCGCTAGCGTGCCGGGTGGTATGCATGCGGTTGTCCCAGCCAGGCCGACAATGGGTTTACACCCAGGCATCATCTTCACACTGCGTAACCGCAACCATGCGATCAACATCAATCAACACAACCGGCTTCACCCTTACTATCTGATTTATATCGCCGAGGATGGTGAGATTTTATCCAACCATACTGAGGTCAAGAAGCTGCTCGACCTGGTCCGTTCCAGTTGCAAAGGCCAGGATGAACCCATCGCCCAAGTCTGCCGCCTTTTCAATCAACAAACGGACGAAGGTCGAAACATGAAGGCTTGTTCCGACCTGCTGAGTACAGCAATCCGTTCGATGATCGACGTCAAGGAGGAGAAGGATCTGGACAGCTTGTTCTCTGGCGGCAAAACCACGGCCCTTGTGAACACCATTGCTGGGCTTGACGATTTTGAACTCGTCGCCTTTCTCGTGGTGCAAGAAGAAGGATGACAGCCGTGCTCTTCGACTACCCAAAGAATACCGCCTTCGGACGCGTGCTGCCCAAGAATAAAATCTATGAGCACGGAAGCCCAAGTAGCGCCGTCAAGCAGTTGTTTGTCAGCCAGGTGGAACAGATCGTCTGGCAGTACAAGCTCGCCCCGGAAACCATTAACATGAGTGGCTCACCGTCTGTTCCGGAAATTCAAATTTTTAGTATTGCCTTGAAGGATGGAGCCCTGAAGACGGAAGTGCTGCAATGCATTGACCTAGCCATACCATTCCCGATCATTTTTGAGCTTCGGTTCGACGGGAAAGTAAAACCTGTCGCCGCCTTTAAGCGGCCGAGTGAAACGGATGCCTGCAAGTGGGTCATTAGCGAATATTTTGATTGCGACTGGGCAGCTACCGATACGCCACGCAAGCCCTTGCCGATGGTTTTTGATCTTGAGGCACTCTACGGTCATTTGCTGCTGCCACTAATGCCGTACCCGGCACGGTCTGGCGAAGACCTGCAAAAACGAGTGGAACGGATGGAACGCATTCGGCTCAAGCAGCGGGAGCTGGAGCGTTGTGAGGCCCGACTCCGCAAAGAGAAACAATTCAATCGCAAAGTTGCGATTAACGCCGATCTGCGTGAGCTGAAAAAAGAACTTGAAAATTTGGCCAGTCGCCCTCTCTGAAAGTTGAACGATAGCCACACCCAAAAGGATGGACATTGATGGAAAAGATGAAAATGCACTCCCCGAATCTGACCCAGGAGAACATAACCCGTATCCGTGAACTGTTTCCCGACTGTGTGACCGAGGCCCATGGCGATGACGGCCGGTTGACGCTGGCGGTCGATTTCGACCAGTTACGGCAGGAATTATCCGAGTCCATCGTGGAGGGTCCACAGGAGCGTTACCACCTCAACTGGCCTGGTAAGCGTGAGGCACTTCTCACCGCTAACGCGCCTATCGCCAGAACCCTGCGTCCCTGTCGGAAAGAAAGTGTGAATTTCGATACCACGAAGAACCTGTTTATTGAGGGCGATAATCTGGAAGCCTTGAAATTGCTTCAAGAGACTTACCTCGGCAAGGTCAAAATGATCTACATTGATCCGCCGTACAACACAGGCAACGATTTTATCTATAAAGACAATTTTGCCGAAAACGTAGAGGAGTTCCTGAAAAGGTCAAATCAGAAGGATGAAGAAGGCAATCGGCTGATTTCAAATACTGAGGCCAATGGGAGATTTCACTCTGATTGGCTATCTATGATGTACTCCCGCTTGAAATTGGTTAGAAATCTTCTTTCTGAAGACGGGGCTATATTTATTTCGATAGACGACAACGAACAGCAAAATCTACGAAAAATATGCGATGAATTGTTCGGTGAAGAGAATTTTGTCAATTGTATATCTGTTAAATTGTCAGAAGCAACGGGCGTAAAAATGTCCCACGCTAATAGCCGATTTCCGAAAACTAAAGAATATGTACTTTTTTACCGGCGTGGCTCGGAAATTTCAATTAAGCCTGTGCAAGTAGCAAATGAATCTTGGAATGACGAATATAAAGAAATAGTGCTCGACTTAGACAAGGCACGGATTGAGCGGATAAAAGAGTTGATCTATCAAGAAATATCCACTGAAAGCGATTTGAAGGAACTCAATCAACTCGCGAATGGAGCAAAACTATGCTCCCTTACACGACATTTTCGCGACATTGGGCTATCGTCAGATTCTGAAAAGGATGAATTTAAATGGTCCAATGCATGGCGGATTATCCAGGCGGTTGGAGCAGGTAGCCTAAAGGATCGTGCACTTATATCCCGGAAGGACGGACAAGAGCTCTCCGCGGTCCTGTCGTCGCGGGGCAAGTTGAGCCTTTTTAAAACATATTTTGATGAGGAAAGTCGAGATCCTCGAATTCGTATTCTTTTTGCGGATAAATATCTGCAGCACAATCCAGGCGACTTTTGGTCAGACATAAAAACGGCTGGAGGCGTTGCTTTGGAGGGTGGGTTAACATTTCCCAATGGAAAAAAGCCTTTAAAACTCTTGAAGAGACTAATTGATACAATAACATCCTCGACAAAAGAGGATATTGTTTTGGATTTTTTTGCTGGTAGTGGAACGACAGCTCATGCAGTTATGGAGCTTAATGCCGAGGATGGTGGCACGCGAAAATCTATCTTAGTTCAGTTGCGTGAGCCTGCCGCGCAAGAATCCGAGGCCTTTAAGGAAGGTCTCAAGTATGTCTCTGATATTTGCAAAGAACGACTTCGGCGCGCAGGCAAGAAGATTCTGGAAAGTGAATGTCATGAAGGCTGGAACAAGGACATCGGCTTCCGCGTTCTCAAGGTCGATTCATCCAATATGGCCGATGTTTACTATTCGCCGGATGCCGCCGATCAGAGTAAGTTCCAATATTACGTGGACAACATCAAGCCAGACCGCAAGCCTGAAGACCTGCTCTTCCAGGTACTGCTGGACTGGGGCGTGGATCTTTCACTACCCATTCGAAAAGAGACCATCCAGGGTAAGGCCGTCTTCTTTGTCAATGAGTCGCCCTACGATCTTGTTGCCTGCTTTGATACCGGCGTGAATGAGGACCTCGTCAAAGAACTCGCCAAATTTGAGCCGTTGCGGGTTGTGTTCCGTGACGCTGGCTTTGCCACTGACGCCGCCAAGATCAATGTGGAACAGATATTCAAGCAGATGTCCCCTGGCACTGACGTAAAATCGATTTAGGGAGGACTTGGCATGAAACTTAAGTTTAAAGTCCAGCCCTATCAGACCAACGCGGTTGAATCCGTGGTGGATTGCTTTGCAGGGCAGGTGAATACCACAAGCCTTGCCTACCGAATTGATCCTGGTGTGAACAAAAAGCTGTTGGCACAGGGATCAACTTTGCCGGGGATTAATTTTGATGTTGAGCAGACCGGCTTCAAAAATGCTGATATCCACCTGACCGATGCCCAGCTGCTGACCAATATCCAGGACGTTCAGCGTCGTCAGAACTTACCTTTGTCTGACAATCTGGTCTCAATCGCCGGATGCAAGGTCAATCTTGATGTGGAGATGGAAACCGGGACCGGCAAGACATACTGCTACGTCAAAACCTTTTTCGAGATGAACAAGCGATACGGCTGGACCAAGTTCATCGTGGTGGTGCCCAGCATTGCCATTCGTGAAGGCGTGCTCAAATCACTGGAGATTACTGCCGAACATTTCACCGAAAGCTACGGCAAGAAGGCCCGCTTCTTTGCTTACAATTCCAGGCAGCTGCACCATCTGGAAAGTTTTTCCTCTGATGCGGGTATCAACGTCATGGTCATCAATATCCAGGCGTTTAACGCTACAGGCAAAGATAACCGCCGCATCTATGATGAACTGGACGACTTCCAGTCACGCCGTCCCATCGATGTGATCAGCAGCAACCGTCCCATTCTGATCCTCGATGAACCACAGAAAATGGAAGGCACAAAGACGCTGGAGGCTTTGGCCAAGTTCAAACCGCTGATGATTCTACGTTACTCGGCCACCCATCGGACCACGCACAACAAAATCCACCGCCTCGACGCTCTGGACGCGTATAATCAGAAGCTGGTGAAGAAAATCGCAGTGCGTGGTATCGCCGTAAAGGGGCTGGCTGGCACTACGGCCTATCTCTATCTGGAATCCATTGAGATATCCAAAAAAGCGCCAGTTGCCCGAATAGAGATGGAGGTGCGCCAAGGATCCGGTATTAAACGGATCGTCAAACGCTTGGAGCGAGGCACGGATTTGTTCGTTGAGTCGAACGAGCTGGATCAATACCGAGGTTTTGTCATTGCTCAGATCGACGCCACCAAGGATACCGTGGAGTTTACCAATGGTCATGTTCTGAGTGCTGGCGATGCAACCGGCGATGTAACGGAAATGGCCATCCGGCGGATTCAAATTAGGGAGGCGATCAGAGCCCATCTTGAGAAAGAACGGGTTCTCTTTACCCTGGGCATCAAGGTACTGTCCCTTTTCTTCATCGACGAGGTGGTCAAATACCGGGACTATAGCCAGGCCGATGAACAAGGAGAGTACGCCAGGATTTTTGAGGAGGAGTACGAACAGCTCAAGGCCGAATATTTAAGCCTTTTGCCCTTGGATGGTGGGATGTACCAGGAATATCTGAAATCTATTCCCGTAGGCCGTACCCATAACGGCTACTTTTCCATCGACAAAAAAACAAAGAGGCTCACCGATCCGAGCTTTAAAATGCGTGGAGAGGACGCGGGCCTTTCCGATGACGTCGATGCCTATGATTTGATTTTGAAGGACAAGGAATCGCTTTTGCTGTTTCCATCCCCGCTCGATAGTGACGAGGTCCGAAGAAAAAAAGAAGTTCGTTTTATTTTCTCTCATTCCGCGTTGAGAGAAGGTTGGGACAACCCCAATGTTTTCACATTGTGCATGCTCAAACACAGTGACAACACGATTTCGCGTCGCCAGGAAGTGGGGCGTGGTTTGCGAATCAGTGTCAACCAACAGGGGGATCGCGCGGACAATCCGGCTACGGTCCATGACGTGAACGTCCTGACCGTTGTTGCCAGCGAGAGTTACAAGGACTTCGTTGGGAATCTTCAGCGCGAGATCAGCGAGTCAATCTCTGCACGTCCTCGAAAGGCTGACGAGGCCTACTTTACCGGGAAGGTCATCTCTACCGAAACTGGGACCGTGGAGATTACCCCGGTCATGGCTAAGCAGATCTACAAATACCTGTTGAAAAATGACTATACCGATGATGCGGACCAGGTTGCAACAGCCTACCATGAGGCGAAAGCAGCCGGAACGTTGGCTGCCCTTCCGCCCGAGCTTGCCCCTCACGCAGAGCAGATATTCGGATTGATCGACAGTGTCTTCAGCGAGTCCCAGCTGCCCGTTCCTGAAAATGCCAACAAGGCGAAAGTCAATCCCATCAATAACGTCAATTTCCAAAAGAAAGAATTTAAGGCGCTATGGAGCCGAATCAACCAGAAAGCGGTCTACCGCGTTGAATTCGATTCCAACGAGCTGATTACTAACAGCATCGAAGTTCTCAACGAAAAGCTTGAGGTCACCCCCCTCCAGTATACGATTCACACTGGTATCCAGAACGACGCAATCACCGACGATCAGTTGAAGCATGGAGACAGCTTTCAACTCACTGGAACCAATGTTGAAACACATAATGCATCTGTGCACTCCATGGTCACCTACGACCTGCTGGGCAAACTTGCTGAAAACACGCAGCTAACCAGAAAGACCATTGCCGCTATCTTGGGCGGGATCAATGCCGGATCATTCACACAATTTAAGGAAAACCCGGAACATTTCATTGCCGAGGCGTCTCGCCTGATCAATGAACAAAAGGCCGCCACCGTTGTGGAACGGCTCAGTTACGACGCCGTTGAGGACTCCCACGACATAGGCATTTTTACCGCGAGCCAGACCAAGCACGACTTCACCCATGCGGGTAACAAACTTGAAAAACACATCTACGACTACGTAGTTACGGATTCCAGAGTGGAACGGAATTTCGTGAAGGAATTGGATACGAGTGATGATGTTATCGTCTACGCAAAGCTCCCCAAAGGATTCTTTATTCCAACCCCTGTAGGCAACTACAATCCAGACTGGGCCATTTCCTTCAAGGAAGGCAAGGTGAAGCATATTTACTTTGTGGCTGAAACTAAAGGTTCACTCTCCAGCTTGAATCTGCGAGGGATTGAAAATAACAAGATCGAATGTGCGAGAAAGTTTTTCGAAATGCTCAATAAAAAGCATGAAGAAAAAAATGTAAAATACGACGTGGTGACGAGCTTTGGGAAATTGATGGAGCTTGTTGGAATAACTTCTACAGACAATTGACCAGTTTTTATTTCAGGACTCCACTACTTTACGAGGTTATTATGCCTTTAGATTTATCTGACACACTTGTTGTAGGAATATCAGCAACCGCTCTTTTTGATCTGAAAGAAAGCGACGCTCTTTTTCAAGAAACTTCAAAGTCCGATCCAGACAACGCAATTGAAATATATCGAAATTATATGATGGAAACAGAGGAAATCCCTCTGAATCACGGAACGGGATTCCCTCTTGTCAATGCATTATTGAATTTAAATCAATACCAGAAGGAAAATGAACCTCCCTTAGTCGAAGTAGTTATAATGTCAAAAAATAGTCCAGATACTGGAATTCGAATTTTAAAATCTATACGTCATCACAAGGTAGCAATCACTCGATCCGCATTTACAGCTGGAGAGAGTGTTGTAGATTATCTCGAAGCTTTTGACGTAGACTTGTTTCTCACAACCTCAATAACAGATGCCCAAAGAGTTATTGATAGTAGGTTCTGTGCAGCAGCTGTCGTAAAAAACCCACCAGAAGGCATATCCAATATGCCAGACAATCAAGTCCGCTTAGCTTTTGATGGAGATGCTGTAATTTTTGATGACAGTAGCGAAATTGTATACAAAACAATGGGATTAAGCGAATTTCATAAGCAAGAAGACGACAATCATGACATCCCTCTTGCTGAAGGACCATATGCAACTTTCCTAAAAAAGCTATCTCGACTGCAAGACAGACTGCCGATGCGTATAGAATACTCACCAGTAAGAATTGCCCTAGTCACGGCAAGAAATTCACCTGCTGAATTACGAGTTATCAAAACACTTCGTCATTGGGGCGTGTATGTCGACGAAGCATTTTTTCTTGGTGGCGTTGAGAAATCGAAAGTATTAAAAGCTTTTAAACCACATATTTTCTTTGATGACCAAGAAATTCACCTTGAACCAGCCGCAAAATCTGTCCCATCAGGGCGTGTACCCTATACGAGCGAATCTGTACTAAACACACCTTCATAAGATTAATAGAAGCATATGGGGAAAATATAAAAAACGGAGAAAAAAAATGCTTGAGATTGAAATCACAGAGTTAAATTTCCCTTCAAATCACACAAACATCCAAGCTATCGAGGTCAACCTAGACAGTATACCAGAACAATACGATGGCTATGATTATTTTATTAGAAAAGCACTCTTGAATAGTATCGAATCAGACAATATAGACAACGTATCTATTTATGTCTGGGGTTCTCCTAGCAATTCGTTTATGACTTTTAATTATTCTATATTCATCGGCTTAAAAGGAAATTCTAAGTTATTAGACAATATTTTATACGAGTTTAATCGTGTAAAAGAAATTAATACACGCCGTTGCGGCACTGCAAATTCTTCATTTGACTATCTCCAATACCACATTCAAGAAAAAAAAATATGGCAACCACTTGATAAAATAACTTGGTATTGTAAAGAGGGGGTGTCAGACAATAAAGAGACTGTGGATTGGGACGACGATGACGAGACACAAAATCAAACACGCACTAACCAAGAATTACCTTCAAGATTTAGAATAGCAAGATCTGATGCAAGTGTTGGCACAATTCGCAGCACAATCGAAAGTGTCTTTGGATTGCCAGAAGGCTCTGTTGCACTCTGTGATCCGAGTGGCCGTCCGTTACGCGCAGATGCAAAGATTGCAACGTTGCGGAAAAGATGGGAATAATTTTTTAAAATATTACAACCTAAATCCGTGAAAAAGTTGCATTGAATATACAGTTTTGAAACATTTTGCACTTGAAATAAATCAATGATACCGGCATATTGGACTTGCTTTTCCTGAATGAGTTTTTGCACCCATTGGGTGCGACAGGAGTCTGCAATGCTCATCACCGATATCAAGCGAAACGAAGGAAACAACATTGGTCATGTCGGCCTGGCTCTGATCGGCGAGATGGCCAGAGTTTGCGGCCTGGATACACTGGTCGACCGTCTTGGGCCTGGAAAAGCTCCGCAGATCAAGGAGCGTGAAATTTTCCGCACATTGGCCGGCCTCATGTGCCAAGGCAAAACGGATTTCGACCATGTTCGTGAGTACTACGGCGACGATTTCTTCGCGACCAGCCTTGGCCTTGGACGCGTTCCTTCCGCCGAGATTTTGCGGCAACGGTTTCAACGGATCACCTTGGAAACTGACCTGGATGCCCAGTTGCCCCGCTGCTCGGTCGAACTGTGGAAGAAGACCGGAATGCAGCCTGAGCTCATTGAAATGACCAGGGACGACAACAAGAAAGAGCACTGGGTGCGCCTTGATATCGACGTCAGCATTTTCGACAACGCCGACACCGAGAAGGAAGGAGCCAGCGCGACGTACGACAAGAGATTCGGCTTCGCTCCGATCTTTGCTCATCTTGGTGGCGGCTGGATGGTCAACGGCAAGCTTCGCCCCGGGTCGAGCCATTCCAGTTGCGAGGGCACGGATGAGTTCATCCTGGAGAGCCTCGGGTACGCCAAGTCCATGGTGGAAGCGAACGTTCTCGTGGTCGCCGACAGCGGATTTGACAGCAAGGAGCGTCTGGAGACTCTGTGCACTCAGTCGCGCACCGGCTTCATCATCAAGCACAATCTGCGCAGGGAACCGGTGACCGGCTGGCTCGCTACTGCCAAGGAGCACGCGCAGAAAGTAGAGAATTTCGCAACGTCCCGAGAAAAAGGCCGGATCTACCGGGGCTTCGTGATGCGTGAGATCGGCAAAAAGAAAAGGGCGGTCCGCCAGATTTTCGAGGTCACGGAAGTGTTGAGCAAGGACGGTGTGTTCATGATGATTCCAGAGGTCCGAGTCTGCGTTTTGTGGACCAACCTGGAATTTGATGCCGACCAGGCTTTGAAACTGTATCGCAAGCGGGGCACCAGCGAGCAGCATCACGGGGAATTCAAGACCGAGATGGACATGGAACGCCTGCCGTCGGGCAAGTTTGCCGTGAATGCCGCCTTCCTGCGCTTGGGCATGCTGGTCTACAACATGCTTCGGGTAGCCTCCGTGGA
>JAHIQM010000006.1 GCA_018902545.1 Pseudomonadota bacterium
AGGCTGCACTACAACTCCGTTCGCCCGCACTCAAGCCTGAACAACATGACGCCCGAACACTTCTGTCGGCAGTATGGAAAAAACTTGAACCGTGGGGAAACCCTCAAGAATTGAGTGGTCCGAAGTTTCCCGGCAGGTCACCTCGTATTCTCTAGCCCACTGATCTATTATCGCCGGTGAAACAGTCCCAAGATTATTCAAAGTGTCTCCCTCGATAAGAGTAAGATCGTCTTTTTTGTAATCTGAATTCGGATGAAGAGTTAAATACCACAGTTTGTCAAAGTGCTTTTGGTTGATTCTTACAATGCACTCGCGACGCAAAACGTCTGCTTTAGCGTCTAATTTGTCGGCATACAAGTTAAGGCCTGTCAAAATCGTTCCAATATACAAAACTAGTATGCTCAAAATTAGTAAGCTGAAAAAAAAAAATCTCCAAAGCACTGTTGTCATTGCCCATCTCTTTGTTGTTATAGTAAAATTTTTAAGCAAGTTGAGAAGCATTTTTTCCTGAAATCTCAGAGTGTCGTGATGAAAGTTAAATATTGTCTATTGATACAGTAGTTTTATTTTGTAAGAAACTTAAATGAATTTAAAAAAATATTTCCTTTATTTGTGATTGTTTCGTCTTGAGACAATATATACGTAAACGATACTCGAATCATATTATCTTTATATAGTGACATAAAGCCTTTTTCGATTGCGTTTATGCCTTCGTATGTATAGCTAAATTCATATGAACATCTTGCTTCATCATTTGAATAATTTATCCAATTTAGATTATTAATTATTTTTAAATCATTAAAAGTACTTAAATATTCGCGGATTGTCATTTCTGCTAGCTTTTTGTTGTTTTGACTGTATTTTGGAAACTCTGTGATTGAATACATAATATGTGAATTATCTATTTTTTCATTGGAGGAATATCCAGTTGTTACCCCATATTCTGTTTGTATTGAATTTAAATCTGGTTGTTGTGGGAAAATTGCGATGTAATTTCCATCATTTGATGTCCATATTTTATTTGAAATTTTGCCTGTGTTGCAGCTGCTATTATTAATATAAATTTTAGAAATGTAGTCTCCATTATTGTCAAAATATGTGAAGTAATAACCAACACCTGAGTCCAAAAATTTTTTATTGTCTTCTTGCATACAAATGTTTCTAGTAATTTTTTCTTCTAAAACTTGATTAAATTTCTTTACATCTATTTTAGATAAATCTAGGTTTACAAGCGTATATTTTATTACAAAATTTTTTTGATCGCAAAATACGCTTTCAAGGCGTGTGTCTTTGTCAATCATTTTTGGAAGTTGCTGGTTGCTATGTTAACAAACGCAAGCATTTCTTTTTCTATGTCATGAATATGGATTGCTGATTTTAGATTATTAACACTAGATGTTTTTTCTTCTTTGCTAGTAACGAAATTTTTGCCAATCATTTTTACGCCATCACTCGTAATAATAAAAATTATAAGAAATGATAAGGCGTTTTTAAATTTTTCCATAAAATCATTCCTCGACATATAAATAATTAAATTATTACTCAGAGTCTTATGCATTTACATATAATGTTGCAAAGCAAGGATGTTTTAAATATTTTTGTTTGACATGAACAGAATAGACCAAAGTTTAGACTAGCAAATGCACGAAAAAGCATCCTCATTGAGGACGTTTTTATATGGGAAATTAATAATGGAAATATCAATTTAGAGATTGCTAGACGTAGCAATCTTGTGAAATTTTATTTATTTAGAGTTTTGATTGATAATATATTATTGTTGCTCTGTCAGTATCAATGCCTCGTAAATCGAATCGGTGGACTCGCTTGATCTCTTCCTGGTTCCATCTCGGGAGCTGTGCGCACCCTCCAAGCATGCTCGTTTGCCCATGCTTCAAGTGCAGGCTCATCAATTCGCGGGTAGTCAAATGTTGAAATGTGTGGTGAACGGGATGGGAACGCAAGTGCTACGTTTCTGTAATGTGTCACCAAGTCGTTTCCGCCGTGTTCCATAAGGCTCTTTTCGAGTTCGGCCCGCCACCTAGGAGCGTCTTGCTCCCATTTGTCGTACTTATTGTGCATGTTGATCTCTGCTAATTTTCGTCAAAATTATCGAAGTTATAAACCAATGTGTGTTCATGGTCCCAAAAAAGCCTGTCTATGGTAAAAGGCTCTCCGATAATAAATAGTCGTGGGTTTGGGCTGAGTTTTCCCATTTTAGCTTCTTCTCGGTAAAAAAAGACAAGCAATACATAAAGTGCTGCGATAGCATTTAAGGCGTTCTTTAAATTACCATCTGAAAAATGTTCATGTCGTTCATGTTTCACATTGTTGTATGCTCGCCACCAAAGAGGTTGATGTGCGCCGCCCCAAATTATCCAGGGTTCCAGCGTAAGGCCAAATCGCGGCATGTATACCTTGACTGAGTGAAAATATGGGTGTTGTTTTGTGATTATATCCTTGTAATGGGTAATGTTTTGTGCTCGGCGTTGAGGATTAATAGATGTACAATACTGTTTTGCCACAACGTCAATCTCCGAGGCAGCTGCAAATAGCATTTTGCTAAGTTCTGTAGAGTAGCATTCAAAGTTTGCTGTAGTGAGCTCTATAAAACGTGCGAGATTCGCGACATCTTCTTCCAGAGCTAGGAAGTAGTTCCAATGAATCGTTGTTGGAGCCTCGTGAATGGTCATTTTGTTCCCTTTAGGCGTAATAATCACAAGTTTGGTCTGCGTTGAGAGAGAAATTCAAAGGCAAACTTGATCAATGCTATTTCTAGACTGCTGTCGCTCGTTGATCGTTCTTTTAATCTGCCCAGACAAACTTGCAAGCGCGCTTTGCTCCAACCGCCAAGCTGCGTCGCGTAGTCCGTTCGCTTCCAAAACCAACTTGCCAATAGCGTTAAGACCAGCTTCAGGCAGTATGGGCACAAGAACTGCTCCGATCATTTCTCGGTCAAGATGTGTTATTACTGACCCATATTGTTGCCTACGCAACAGAATCTGGCCGAAATCACTCGAAAGCCAGCAGTAAATGAAACCTGCCAGAACATCTGTCGCCCCATGCACTCGAATAGCATCTTGACTAGCCGCCCAGCCGTCCATGTATTTTGGTATGATCTGTACCCGTCCGTTCGTGCCTGAACAGGTCGCCATGACATAGTTCGTTTTAAGCGCAATTTCGGCCATATCTTTCGTGTGTGCGCCCCGTGCAAGCCCTTTGAGCCCGATGGGTGCAACTTGAAAGAGTTGTTTGCTTGAAAGAAGTGGTATGCCGCCATTTTCAACATACACGCGCTTGCGGAATTTGGTCACGGCGTTGATGGCCCGAGTCAGAGTTTTGTCGGCAAGCGGCAGGACCTGGTGTTTGCAGGCGTCGAGATGCTGCAAAACCCATTGGGATTGGGGGCAATGGTAGCTGGCGTCCAGCCGTCTGTCCCAATGTGACGCCCGGATTTTGCCAATAACCGGTCCGCTGCCTTGCTTGGGTAAAGTCGGAAAGCCAAGATAATTCCGAAGCAGGGCGTCGGCCTCGTCGAGTTTGTCATTGGCCGCGTCACGCTTCATGGCCGCGTCCACAAAGGCGCGGCCTATGGCAATTTTTTGTATCGCGGGCAGACTCGGGATGACAACGGCTGTAAGATGAATCGGCTCGATGTGTTGGACGACCGAACCGTAGGTGAGGCCCTGAAGTTGTGCTCTACCCCAGAATGATCGAAGAAAAGCCGCCACATAACCGGCCGTATCGCGATCCAGGGCTGTGATACGAATAGCGTCTTGAGACAAGGCCCATTCAGCCATTCGCGGGGAGGCCAAGCTGATGTTTCCTATGGTGCCAGAGCAGGACACAAGAACGGACCAAGGCTTGATGCGAAGATCTTCAAGCTTCTTGGTGTGTTTGTTACTAAGATAACGGCCTCTTTCAGGCCGTAGCCCAATGATATCCGAGCTTGAGAGAAAGGGGACGCCATGGTCACTATTCACAAAAATTCGTGCGAAACGGAATGCATTGTGCGCATCTTGGCATAAACCGCCATCGCCCAAGAGCGGTATTAACTGGTGAGATGAGGCCGAAAGCTCGGCCACAGCTCGTTTTGCTTCCAAAGCATAGGCCGAAGCCTCAAGCCGCAGGCTAGAACCGACGACTTCAGAAAGTTTGACCCCCACACTGCGAGACCCTAGGTGTCCACTGTGGCCATGCGTGCCGATTGGATGCGCTACATCTACCATCCCAGCACCGCCGTTTTTTTCCATTCAAGGAATTCCTGGGCCACGATGGGCGTGTCGTCATCCACCCGTTTTACAGGCTGAAGAACGCGTCGGCTGGGCTCGCCGTGGGCGTCGAACTCAAATAGCTCTGTTTCCTCGCCCTCGGTGGGAAAAAGGATCTCTTCACCTTCTTCGTTTCTGCGGTAAAGCGTATTGCCTCGTTTGTCGTGACCGATAGACTGTGTCTGCGCCATGAAAATTTCATAGTCATAGAGCTGCCCCTGGCGTTCTTCCTTGAGCATTTCTTCTTCGGTCTTTTTTTGCAGCAGAAGAACAGACGTTTGGGTGCCATTGTTGGGCTGAAAGGTGTCCGGGTGAAGGTCCACGCTGGCCACAATTCGGCAGTGAACCATCAGCCAGTAGCGAACATATTCCAGATCTGGATTGCCCAGTATGCCGTCGGGAAGGACGATGGCCATCCGGCCTCCTGGTTTCAGCAACTGCCAGCAACGCTCAATGAACAGAATTTCGGGGGGACGGCTTCCAAAGAGATCATCGGTCATGCGCCAGCGCCCACCTTGTTTTTTCCAGACATGCGCCAGCTTGAACTGGGACAAGGTCTCTCGGTCGGAAATGGGCAGTTTGCCACCAAACGGGGGGTTTGTGGCGATAACGTCGAAATGGCCGATTTCTTCAGGACCCCGCAACATACTGGGTGATAGGTCCAGGGGCTTGGCGAGCTTTTCCCGGAATTCAGATTCCCATTGGTGCGGGTGCAAAAGGCTGTCGGCTTGAAGGATGTTCCCGGAGCCGTCATTGTTCATGACCATGTTCATCTTGGTGGCTTTGACCAACTCTCGGTTGATGTCGAACCCGAAGAAGCAACGGCTCGCGATATCCCGAATCTTTTCATTAATGATCTGGCGGAGCCCTTCGCTGGTCGTATTGTTGGCCATTGATTTTTTGAGACTTGCAATGACCTCATTCATGGCGATGACCAGGAAGCCACCTGTGCCACATGATGGGTCCAGAATTCGTTCGCCAGGTTTTACGCTCAACATTCGGATGGCCATGCGTTGGACATTTCGCGGGGTGAAAAATTCGCCTCGGTCCCCGCGTAGGTTGCTCCCCACCAGTTCCTCGTAAGCCTTGCCCTTGACATCGATGTGGGTGTCCAGAAAGCTGTAACGCTGGGTTTCGCCGACGATGTAAGCCAGGGAGCGCGGCTTGAGCGTGATGAGGTCGTTGGCGGCGAAAATAGCAGGGTAGCGTTTTTTCACTTCCTCGAAAATCTTTCCAATACGCTTTTGAACGGTCAGTCGCCCGTCATTGCTGGCTTTTTCCTTGGCGGTGGCAAAGAATTCAAGGGGGTTCGGGATGTTCCGCTCATCGTGGATTTTGCAGAAGATAACCTTGAGTAGCTCAAAAAAGGCTTTGTCCTTGGGCAGGCCATCCGTGATGTAGATGTGATCGTGACAGGTACGGAATGAAAAGAGGAGATTGTCGTCCGTCGAACGCATCAGCCTGTCGCGGGTTGGTCGATCCGTGTCGTCGATATTGCCGTCGTGGGCGGGAATGTCATTGGGCTCTTCCCATAGGACACGCCCTTCGGCCTCGACGCGGCGAAAAACGGACTTGTGTCGTCCGTTGGTCCACATGCCCCACTGGGCGTTAGGACATGAAGACAGGTAGGATTTGAGCTGACCTTCGCCGTCCTTCTTGTCGGATGGCTTCACCTTTTCGCTTTTACACTCGATGATGATGTCGATGGATTCTTGAAGATGCTGGGCGTTTTCAGGAAAAATGGCGATATCGACCCGCTTTGTCGCAGATCCGACCTTGATGGGAAACTCCACAGCAATCCGTTCGGGCTTGTAGCCAAGTTCTTTTACAAGACGGCGTTCAATGTTCTGTCGCACATATTCTTCCGGCGTGTCATTGCGAATAATCCCGTCAATGAAATCGCAGAGCTTTCCGTCGGGAATCGTGGTGATGAGTTGCTGATTTTGCGATGCCATTCTTTTCACTAACTGTTGTTTAAAAATTGTTATTTCTTAAACAATTTATTCGGATTAGTGCAACAATTCATTTATGTAAGTATATATGCGCAATTTTCTCATGGTACTAATACGTATTTTTTTACATACAAGCTACTTCATATGTATTGTGCTATGAGATTTCATACGTATATATTTCTAGTTAAATGTGGAGTTGTTTTTTCGTTTCTGGGGCTATACTGAAATCCTCAAAATTAATTTCCTGTTTCAGCCCATAGTCTTATGGAACGTGGGCGCAAAAACTGTGGTTCTCGTGGCCTGCCTGACTGTTGAAAAATTCAAAATTCGCAGGCCGTTCAAAAATGGCGAGATGCGAGGAAGCGGAAAAAGCCAGGACGCGCAGTGTATTGCGCAGATGCGCGGTCTGGCTTTTTTCGCTGACGAAGCAGATCGCCATTTTTCAACGGCCTGCAGGGAGGTGGCGCGACGATGGAGCGGAAAGGCAATCAATCGGTCGAGAGCCGCATTCGCGGCGAACTGCGACGTCTTGAACTGGTCGGACGTTACCGTGCTCTATGCCTGTGAATCAGGCAGCCGCGCATGGGGTTTTGAATCGGTGGACAGCGATTACGACGTGCGGTTCATCTACGTCAGGAAAACGCCCTGGTATCTGAGCGTTCAGCGCAAGCGCGATGTCATCGAAAAGCCCATTGACGACGAGCTTGACATTTCCGGGTGGGACGTGACCAAGGCCCTGCAGCTTCTGCGCAGATCGAATCCGCCGCTGCTCGAATGGTTGCAATCTCCCGTGGTCTATGTCCGTAAATCCTCTTTCGCCGAGCGGATGAGAAGACTGATGGGCGAGTATTATTCCCCCATCTCATGCATGTATCACTACCTGCACATGGCGAAGAACAATTACAGACGGTACCTGCGGGAAGAAATTGTCTGGACGAAGAAATACTTCTATGTGCTTCGTCCCATACTTGCGTGCATTTGGATCGAGAGAGGCTTCGGCGTGGTTCCCATGGAATTTGCAAAATTGGTGGAGCGCGTAGTGGAAAGCGACGAGCTTCGCCGGGAGATTGACGAGCTTCTGATCATGAAGCGTGCCGGCGCAGAGCTGCGTCGAGGGCCGCTCAATCCCGTGCTTTCGGGATTCATCGAGCAGGAACTTGTGCGTTTGAACGGCCGGCTGCAACCGCCGTCCAGAAGCAAGGATCACGCTCCGCTGGACCGGCTGTTTGTGGAAACGTTGAGAGAGGTGAACGGGGAAGGCATCGGGCCATGCGTTCAGGTGGACGACTCCTGATAGCGGTCTTGCGCTGCCAGTTGGGCGGCGGGAGTTCGCAGGGAAAATGCGAACGGCGGTGATCAATTCGAAGCCCCTAAGGATATCGACATCCAAGGGGGCTTCGAGGTTTTCGACGTCGGAAAGTTTGACTGAACGTTGTTCTCCAGAGGCTTTCTTGCCTGGAAGCGTGTCCCGTCGCGGGCCGGGCAAGGTCTGCCGGAACTCTCTCGCGGGCCTCGTAATGCTTCCCGGCCGTGAGCTTTGGACGGCGTGCAGCGCGTTGTCCGCCACGTGGCCGGGAAGCAAATGATGCCTGGCTCGGTCAGACAGCCGACAGCCCTTGCCCGGCCCGCGCCGAAACGCTTGAGCTTGTGCGAACGGTCGTGCGGAAAGAAATTCGTGAATGGGGTGCAGGGAACGTGGCCTTGTCCGTCGTCGACTTTTCATCTGGGCGTCATCCCCGCGAAGGCGGGGATCCATAAAGCTGTGTATGGCCTTGCACAAGTCTTACGGGGCGTCGCTGCGCTCCATGCGCACCAAGTGACGGCTTTGCTTTTCTTGCGGTCGCGCATCCTTGACGGGAGTGTGTTTACCATTATAAATATTTCGTGCAGCACGAATATTGTAAGGAGGGCATGATATGGCAGCTATGGGACATGCTTCACAGGTTAAGGTCGTTGGGCTTAATGGCCAGATATCTTTAGGAAAACAGTATGCGGGCCGCCAGGTGTTGGTGGAAGAACGCGAACCTGGTGTTTGGCTTGTGCGGACCGCCACGGTCATTCCAGATAACGAACGGTGGTTGCATGAGCCGCGGGCGGCATCTGATCTGCAAACGGCTTTGTCATGGTCCATCACCCATCCTGCATCGGATGCCGATTCTGAAGAAATGCTCAGGCAACTGGCACATGATGAGTAGCCGCGAAGGGCGAGTCCGCCTCGATCTCAACAACCCGGCCTTTCAAGAGCAGCTGCTTAGGTTGCAGAAAGTGGAACGCCACGCAGCTCTTGATACCCTGAACAAGGTTCGTCAGCTGACGTGGAACCAAGTGTACCGCGATCCAGGTCTGAAGTGGGAAAAGATTACTAGCATAAGACCACCTAAAGGCATAGATGCGCTCTATTCAATACGCATCACTCCGGCTCGCCGCGCCACAGCGTACCGTGACGGCGAGTTTATGCGTTTTCTGACCATCGCTCCGGATCATGATGCGGCATATGGAAGAAATAGTGCCTATGCCGATACGAAGGGTGCTTTATCTTTGGGGTGCTACAGCGTGTCATGAATTTATATTCATCGAGCCCTCAGCTATTTCAACGAATATACTCAACGTCGGAAAGATTGACTGAACGTTGTTCTCCAGAGGCTTTCTTGCCTGGAAGCGCGTTCCATCGCGAATCGGGCAAGGCCTGCCATGAGTTCGGCTATACGCAGGCGCAAGTCGCTGCCGCGTTAGGTTTGCATTATTCAACCGTGAGTAAGATTATTCAGAAATTCAGATAACTAAAGAGTCATGATGAGATATAACCCTCGTCTTTCGAGGTGAGAAAATCTAATTTTTCTCGGCCGCAGGGGCACTTTCTCTTGACCTCTGTCCTTTTGATGAGTGACAATTGATTTTCGATGTTATTCAGTAGTGTTGCCCGAGGTGAGAAAGTCTGATTTTCTGGCTATGGGAACTTTCTCTTGACCTCGCCTCTACTAATTAGAAATTATACTAGACCATTAAGTTAATAAAGACTACTTATTAGCTACTAGGTAGCTAGAAATAATAATACATGGTGATCAGCAAAACAATGATGCAGTTTGATACAAAGAGTAGCTTAGATATAGAAAAGTCTGTAGCTCAATTTTCATTATATTCAGATCAAGTTCAAGATTTACTTTTGAGAATATGTAACGGAGAGAGTAATATTTTTCCGGAAGGCTTGATTTCTAGCACAATAAACGGAAACGCAGCTGCAGCTCTTAGAAGACTTGTGCCGATTCAAATTAGGAAAAAATTAGGTTTATTTTTTACAGATACTTATTTGTCTGACAACGTAGCAAAAATATTAGCGCCTTATCTTCGGAAGAATTCTAAAATATTAGACCCCGCATGTGGCTCAGGAAATTTGCTTTTATCTTGTGCTAAGCACTTAGAGATCGGGAAAAATCTAAATCATACCCTAAGTATTTGGTCAGATAAAATCATAGGATATGATTTATATGATGAGTTTATTCGTGCGGCAAAATTAAGACTTATAGCACTCGCAATAAGCTATCATTTAGATGAAATCGAAGAAATTAATTATTTAAATATAGATTGTTTATTTAACAAATTGAAAACGTGTAATTTTTTTTCACAATTAAATTTTAATGAAATTGACTGTATTGTAGTGAACCCACCTTTTGGTCAAGAATTTGCTCCTGATGGTTGCGTCTGGGGTTCTGGTATGGTGCAGATGGCAGCTTTGTTTTTTGAAAAGTTGATACGTATTGCACATAAAGATATGCGAATTGTTGCAATACTTCCAGATGTGCTACGAAGTGGAACGAGGTACAAAAAATGGCGTTCCATGATATCCTCATCTTGCAGTTCTATAGAAATAAGTGCGGGTGGGCGATTCGACAAAACCACGGATGTTGATGTATTTGTCCTTCATGCTGTACTTGGTAGGCCAATCGAAATATTCTCTGAATGGAATTTTTCACAGAGTAGAGACAATTCAAGCCAACAAGTGGTTAACGATTATTTTAATGTTCGTGTTGGGACTGTTGTCCCGCATCGAGACCCGCTTGTCGGACCAGTATATCCATATATATATGCCCGATCAGCCCCATCTGGGAAAATACTTTGCCACATAGGTGAATTTCGTCCATTTTCAGGAACTGTATTTCGACCGCCTTTTGTTGTTTTGCATCGAACATCAAGCCCGCATGATAGATCTAGATGTATCGCAACAATTGTAAATTTAGATCAAGAAGTCGCTGTTGAAAATCATTTGATTGTTTTTACTCCGCATGATAGTTCTATTGATAGTTGCAAAAAATTATTAGATATTTTGCAGTCAAAACAGTCGTCTGAATGGTTGAATAGTCGGATTCGCTGTCGTCATTTGACAGTGTCGTCATTGCGAGAGCTTCCGTGGTTTGACGTTTAGTAAATAATGGTAATCTAACATAATGGAAAGCAAATGAAAGCAACAATTATTGATAGACGTCCGTCAACTCAAGATATTAGTTGGTTTTTGGATCTCTATAGAGTCGGTCAGTTAGATTTAAATCCAAGCTATCAACGACGCAGTGTGTGGAGCCTTAAAGATAGAAGATACTTCCTGGACACAATATTTAGAGGCTACCCTAGTCCAGCTATTTATCTACACAAGGAAACAAGAAGTGGTGGTAAAACAATATACGCAGTCGTTGATGGGAAGCAACGACTTGAGACAATAATTCAATTTGCAGAAAACAAGATAAGTGTTGATGCTGAATTTGGTGACTCTCGACTTGATGGAAAAAAATGGAAAAAAATTTCTGAAGAATTAGATTTGGCACGAAATTTTTGGGATTACGTAATGCCTGTTGAGTTTATTAGCGTTGGAGATAGTGGAACGCTTTTGAATGAAGTATTTGATCGTCTGAACAGAAATTCACGAAAATTAGTTGAGCAAGAGCTTAGGCATGCCAGGTATAATGGATGGTTTATAGACTTTGTTGAAAACGAATCAAAGAGTCAAGATTGGGTCGATCTTGGTATTGTCACGACTGCAAGAGCTAGGAGGATGCGTGACGTTCAGTTTCTTTCAGAGTTACTTATAATATTGTTAAAGAATGATGTCGGTGGGTTTGATCAAAATGAAATTGATGAATTTTGCGCCAATTATGAAGAACCTTGCGAAACGATTCCGATGTTCGACGAAGAAGAGCTTAAGCACCGATGGACAAGCGCCAAAAGGTATCTTTTGGAGTTAGAAAAAAATAATAACGCAATCTCGACTTACTCAAAAGACTTTATAAATTTTTATACGTTGTGGTCATTGGTCGTAACAACGATTACAAATCTGCCTACTTCTTCGATTTTCTCTATTAAATACGCAGAATTTATGTGTGATGTCGCAAAATTTAAAGATAAAACTTATCTTGAAAAAGTTATGAATAAAGAAGAAGCTCCTCAATTTTCTCAAAGTCTTAAGTATTTTCAAAATAGTATTGGAGCAAGTACAGAGTTTCCTCAAAGAAAAGAGCGTTTAGCAGCAATTTTTTCCGTAATTTACGGATAATTGTTTAGGTTATGAAAATTTCAAAATCTGTTAGAGAAATATATTTGAATATGGAAAATACATATTTAAAATTAAAAGAGCAAGTCGATCGAACTATAATGAATTTAAAAAATCCGAAATGGCATTATGAAAGCCGTATAAAATCAGTTGAAAGTTTTGCTTTGAAAGTAGAAAGTGGTCGATATATCAGTCAAGAAGAAATTGACGACTTATTTGCATGTACTATTGTTGTAGATAACTTGGGTTCGATGTCAAAAGCCGAGGCCATGATCAAAGATTTGTTTGTTGTACGCGAGAGGCGACCGCCAAGTGACGACTTTACGACCAAGCCTTCAGACTGCTTTCGATTTGACGACACGCGTCTCTATGTTTTCTGGAAGGATGATTCGACTGTTCGGCCTACTGGGTTCGCAAAAGCACTATTTGAAATTCAAATAAAAACATTCTTGGGTCACGCTTGGGCTGTAGCGACGCATGACTTGACTTATAAAACTGACGAAAAAAGTTGGTCAAAAGAGCGCATTGCTTACCAAATAAAGGCGATGCTAGAGCATGCGGAAGTATCGATTCAAGCAGCTACAATACTTTCAAGCACTGTAAATTTAAAAAAGACTAACGAGACATCAAGTCGCATATCAAGTCTTATCAATCTTTTATTAGAGTTATGGCCAGGATCAGCTCTTCCCAATGATAAAAAACGTTTAGCTGAAAATATTGATAACCTCCTTAAAAATATCAATCTTAGTCAAGAAGAACTCCGACAAATTTTAGAAAAAGAAACATTCATTGGAAAAGGGGTTAATACATTAAATATTTCTCCTTATGGTACAATTGTTCAGTCGATAATAAATCAGAATCCTGAAATAATAATTCAATATCTTAAAAAAAAGAGTAAAAAATTTAAAATATTCATTCCAGACGAGATTGTCATTCCTGGGTATGAAGATGTAACAATTTTTAATAATGCAGTACGTTTAAAAAATTAGACTTATTTTTTTAATGTTATAATAAATTTTGATATGTAGTTCTGTTCCATTGAGATGAGTTAAAGAACGAATTGTGCGTCAAACAAGATTAAGGGATTTCCATAGACCTGCGTGAATTACCATTTGATGATTACGATTGAAAGAAGCGCTTCTCTTACGATGTTGCCACGCATATCTGTCAGAATCTTGCCCAGTTTTCCAGGCATTGCCAATCCATGACGTCCGAAACATCTCCTTTGCTATTGACTCAACTTCGGTCTCACTCTTTGCAAATTGCTTTTGAATCTTTGTACTGAATTCGGTAAACGAAAAATCGCGTCCTAATTCTGTTAAAATTCCAGGTAATTCTGCTCTCACTTGCTCATCAACTAGGCCAACCAGTGCGTCACTCAACTCCTGTTGAAACCAGTCTGAGTAGTTGTTGAGTGCTGAAAGAACATCATTGGTATTGAATGGTGGGGACTTTTTAAAACGCTGAAGTTCACGGAAAAAACTAATTAAATCTCGTGGTAGATATCTTGTATTATCTAACACAAATCCAACAGAGTCTCTTTTATGAATTTGTTTTGGAAACCATGCTGCCCATAATTGAGGGGCAGATCTCACTTCGCCTGCCAGTGAGGCTCGCTTCTCTAAAATTCTAAATAAACTTGTATGCAATGGTGACCTTGAATTATCGTACCATTTAAGGCTAATTCCATTATCGTTTATTCGTTTAGTCAAATTAGGGTCTGGGACCAACATCAATATTTCATCTCTCACAAGAATTATTACTTTAGCATTTATTTTTCTTTCAATGAAAAAATTATTTAACAGACGTGAGGCATTGATAAGGTCGGCAATATATCCTGCATTACTGCGTCCATTTCTTATTGGATGATCAAGTCCATCAATTACTAGATAATACTTTGATTCTGCTCCATTTATTCTGCTCAAAACACTTTTTATTGATTCTACTACAGCAGCTGGATTCTTGACTTTAAACTGTTCCTCATCAACCTTTTCCCCGGACAGCTCGGTCATTACAGATTTGATATTGGAGAAAATTCCTCGTCTACTGGTGTACTGAACTATACTGATGAGACTATCTGATGATGCGAGGCCGTATTTCTTGAGAGAGGTGTGAAAATCTATCAGTTCTCGATTGCTATCGCGGACAGATTCATCACTCAAAAATAACGGGACCAAGCGGATGGCTAGCAACATTTGCCATACTGTGATTGCTCCACCGATACTTACACCCTTCTCAGCCCCAGTTTTTTCAAGCAAATTGAATTCAAATTGCTCAAGTTCATCAGCAGATACGAAAAGATTCCACTTAGTTTTAGAGCAAAGTTGCAGCTTTGATGAAAGTGCGCTTTTACCAGCGCCTTTTGGACCAATCACCAAAAATTTTTCTGGTAATTCTATTTCTTCTAAGATATTATCGATATCTACAAATGCATTTTCAATTAACTCTGGAGCATGTAATTTTTCTTCTTGTGCATCTGTATATCTAAAATTAATTTTATTAAACAATTTTATATTCCTCTAAAAAATTACTTTTATTTCTCTTGGCATGAACTATTGCGAGCAAGAGGGAAAGGGTTCGAGTCTGTCGTGGACTTGCCTCTGGATGTCGGAACAAATATATAACTTTATTATTATAAATTTTTTTGAATTACAAGAAATTATTTCGAAACATCACCGCTTACTCATTAAATCGTTCGAGAATGGCGCGGTTCAGATCTTAACTCTTGAATTATACGTCTTCTAACCATCTCCAATCACAGTACCTAGCCAACAAAATCATGTGCACGCGTCCGGATAGTAAAAGATGCCTCGGCTCGGTCAAACAGCCGACAGACCTTGCCCGGCCCGCGACGGAACGCTTGAGCCTGTGTGGAGGGGTGTGGAGGGAGAAATAAATGTAAGGGGTGCAGGGGACGAGTCCCCGTGGGACGTGTCCCGCCCGCCGGAGGCATTTCTTTATTTTGGCGTCATGGCCTTCTTGGTTTTGGCTGTGGGCATGGCTGTGGCTGGGTCTTCGGGCCAGGGGTGTTTGGGGTAGCGGCCTCGCATTTCGGCGCGCACGAGGGGATAGGCGTTTTTCCAGAACGAGGGCAGGTCGCGGGTGACTTGCAGGGGGCGTCCGGCGGGGGAGAGCAGGTGCAGGACCAGGGCGTGGCGTCCGTCTGCCAGGGTGGGGGTGGTGGCGGAACCGAACATTTCCTGCAATTTGACCGGCAGGACGGGGCCGGACTCGGGGCTGTAGTCGATTTTGCGTTTCGCCCCTGTCGGCACGGCCATGAATTCGGGTGCAAGGCGGTCAAGTTCGCGTAATTTTTCCCATCCCACCAGCGCCTTGAGCGCCTGCAACAGTGCTATTTTGTTGAGGTCCGTACCGGAGCGTGCGCCGGTTGCGAAGGGTCCCAGCCATTGAGTGACGCTTTCAAGGAGCGCCTGGTCGGACATGTCGGGCCAGGTTTTCTGATCGAGGCTGCGCAGGAACCGAACCCGGTCCCGCAGGTTGTGGCATTCGTCGGTCCAGGTCAGACGCGAGAGATCCTTTTGTCCGTGCAGCAAGGCGCGGGTCATGGTTTCCGGGTCGGCGGCCAGATTTTCTTCTTTTACGCAGAGCGCATCGAGCATGATTTTGCGCAGGCAGATGACGCGGTCTTTGACCGGGTCCAGGGAGACTTCCTCGACGGCGCGCAGCTGGTCTCCAAAATGTTTTTCCAATTCACCAGGCGAAACCGGGGCAGACTGCCAGATTTTTGCTCCGGCCGCGTCTCCGTCCAGATCGGCGATGGCCAGAAATTCATGCCCGGCCAGGGTGCTTGGCCCCGGCCAGACTGCTTTGCGGCCGCTGGTCAGGCGGTAGGAGCCATCCTCCTGGCGGCGGGCGATGCGGTCCGGGTAGGCCAGGGCGGTGAGGATTCCGGCGGCTTCGGGGTCGGGCTGTTCCAGACTGACGGACGCGAGCCGAGCGATCTGTTCCATGCTGGCGCGCAGGGTGTCTTTGCGGGAAAGGGAATGGGGATGAATGCGGAGCGTATCGCGCAGATCCGAGGAGCCGCGCATGCTCCGGCCCGGCTCACCCAGGATTGCGGCCAGATAGGCGGCGGTGGGGGCGAGGCCGTATTTTCTGGCCGTGAGCACCATGTGTCCCAGGCGCGGATGCAGGGGCAGAAGCGCCAATTCACGGCCGTGGGGGGTAATGCGTCCCTTGTCGTCCACGGCATTGAGGCTTTGCAGCAGATGCAGCGCGCTTTTGTAATGTCCGGCCGGGGGCGGTGTGAGCCAGGACAGGGTGTCCGGATTGACCGCGCCCCACAGGGCCAGGTCAAGCACCAACGGAGCCAGGTCGGCTTCGAGCATCTCCGGGGCGGGGAAGGATTTGCGGCTGACTTCGTCGGCCTGGTCCCAGATCCGGAAGCAGACGCCGGGCCCGGTGCGTCCGGCCCGGCCCCGGCGCTGGGTCACGGTGGCCATGGCGGCCGGTTCGGTGATCAGCACCGTCATGGAACTTTTGGGGTCGAAGCGCGGTAGCCGGGAGAGTCCGCTGTCGATGACGATGCGAACGCCTTCGATGGTCAGGGATGTCTCGGCGATGGCCGTGGCCAGGACGATCTTGCGCGTGCCGGGAGCGGGCGGGGCGATGGCCTTGTCCTGCTCGGTGGCGGTCAGGGCCCCAAGCAGGGGGTGAATTTCGACTCCGGCTCCGGGGTTTTCGAGCAGCTCCGCCGTGCGCCGGATTTCGCGGGCTCCGGGCAGAAAGGCCAGGATGCTGCCTTGCTCCGTGGCCAGGGCGTGGCGGATAGCGCGGGACATGCGCTCTTCCAGGAAGCGCCCGGACAAGCGCAGATAGCGGGTTTCCACTTCGTAAGGTTGGCCGGGGCATTCAATGATCCGGCACGGCGCGATCAGGTCGGCCACGGCACTTACGTCCAAAGTGGCGGACATGACCACTAGGCGCAGATCCGGGCGCAGCGCTGCGCGGACCTCAAGGCACAGGGCCAGGCCCAAGTCGGCCTGCAGGCTGCGTTCGTGGTATTCGTCAAAAATGACGCAGCCGTATCCCGAGAGTTCCGGATCGTGCTGCAGCATGCGGGTCAGGATGCCCTCGGTTACGACCTCTATCCTTGTGGCGCTTGAAACCCGGATGTCGAGACGGGTGCGGTAGCCCACGCGTTCTCCGGCCTTCTCGCCAAGCAGGCCCGCCATGTGCCGGGCAGCGGCCCGCGCGGCCAGACGCCGGGGTTCGAGCATGAGGATCTTGTTCTTGCCCAGCCAAGGCGAGGCAAGCAATGCCAGGGGGATGCGCGTGGTCTTTCCGCTGCCGGGCGGTGCATGCACAAGACACGCGGTCCCCGTGGCCAGCGTGTCCGCGAGCTCGGTCAGGACGGCGTCAATGGGAAGCGGCGTCAAATCGGGCATGGGAGCCGGATCACGCCGGGATGCGGTCATGGGCTAGACCAGGACGCGGAACGTGAGCAGCGCCACCATGGCGTAGAGTCCCGCGAGGCCGTCATCAATCATGATCCCCCATCCGCCGGGCAGCCAGCGCTCCGAGGCCCGCACCGGCCATGGTTTGGCAATGTCGAAGAGGCGGAAGAGCAGGAAGGCCGGGATGATCCACAGCGCGTCCGCAGCGGCCAGGGGCAGGACCGTGATCCACATCCCCCAGAGTTCGTCAATGACCACGCAGGAAGGGTCCTTGTGCTTAAGGGCCCGCTCGGCCCGCCCGGCACACCAACTGCCCAGAGGGAAGAGCAGCAGCAGGACCAGAAGGCGGCCCCAGAAGGGCAGAGGCAGAAAAAGAAAGGGGGCGAGGATGGCCGCGACCAGGGAACCCCAGGTGCCCGGAGCCCACCGCATGCGTCCGGCCGGGCCCAAGGTGGCCAGGTTCAGCACCAGCGTATCCATCATGTTTTCAAGACGGGATGATTTTTCAGGCATCAGCCACTCCGATGGCTCCGATTTCAAGCAGAAAATTGAGGACCGAGCGCAGCGGCAGACCGACAACATTAGTGTAGGACCCCTGCACCTCGTCCACCAAAAAAGCGCCGATGCCCTGGATGCCGTAGGCCCCGGCCTTGTCCATGGGCTCTTTTGTATTGATATAGGCCTGCAGCATCTCGCGGGAATTGTCGGCCATGTGCACGCGGGTGGTCACCGTGCGGCACAGCGAAACGCCGTCTCGCTGGCGCAGCACGCAAAAGCCGGTCATGACTTCGTGCCAGCGGCCCGAGAGGGAGGTGAGCATGTCCAGCGCGTCCTCGGCGTCTTTGGGTTTGCCCAGAATGTTCGCGCCCTGGACCACGATGGTGTCAGCGCTCACGACCACCTTGTCCGGGTGTCTGATCGCGATGTCCTGGCCTTTGATGCGGGCCATGCGCGCCGCGTAGTCTGCCGGGGCTTCCTCCGGCTCCGGGTCGGGTTCTTTCAAGGCGCTGGGTACGACCTCAAAATACAGCCCCTGACCGGCCAGCAGGGCCTGACGCCGGGGCGAGGCCGAGGCCAGGACCAGGGGCAAGAGGGCGCGAAAGGGCCCTTGGCTCAGCGGATCGTGGTTCATCTGTCCTCCTGCGGGGCGATGAGTGCGTCGCGCAGGGTTTCGTCCAGGGTGGGATGGGCGAAGATATGTTCGTGCGCAGTATGGGTTGTCCAGCGATCGCGAACCATGATCTCGGCCAGGGTGACCAGATGCGATGCCCCGTGTCCGACGGCGGTTACGCCATGCACCACGCCGTCCACCCAGGCGATTTTGACCAGCCCCTGGGCCTGGCCGTGGGCCTGGGAGATGGGATTGGCCCCGAGGTTGGCGCGGGAGATTTTTACGGCCTTGCCTTGAGCCGCCAGTTCGGCGGCGGTGTGCCCGGAGCGCATGACCTCGATGGAACCATAGATGCAGCCAGGGATGGGACCGGGATTGTATGGCGCGACCGTTTCACCCAGGGCGTGCAGCACGGCGTAGCGCCCCTGGTGCTCGGCCGCGTGGGCCAGGAGCGTGCGGCCGTTGACGTCGCCGATGGCATAGATGCCGGGCTGCGCCTGCAAAAAGTCGTCGGTGGTGATCCAGCCCGCGCCAGTCATGGAAACGCCGGCGTTGCCGAGTTCGAGTCCCGGGGTGTTCGGTTTGCGGCCAACCGCGACCAGCGCCTTCTGGGCCTGGATTTTCGTGCCGTCCTCCAACTGCACCAGGACCGATTCGCCTTCATTGGAGAGCCCGGCCACGCGTTTGCCGGTGACGATGTTCCATTTTTTGCGCTTGAGCATCCCGCTTAAGGTCTGCGCGATTTCCTCGTCTTCGGCAGGGGCGATGCGGGGGGCGGCTTCGATGATATGGATCGCCGTGCCCAGGCGGTGCCAGAAGTCGGCCATTTCAAGACCGATGGCCCCGGCGCCGATGATCGCCAGACTGGCGGGCGCTTCGTCAAGGTCCAGAAGATCCGTGGAGTCGAGAATCCGCGTATGGTCTGGTTCAAGCCCCGGAAACCAGTTCGTGGAGGAGCCCGTGGCGATGACCAGCGTCGTGAAGCGTAAGGTCTGTTCGGTCTCGCCGCTGACACGCACCGTGTTTTTGTCCAGCAGGGAGGCTTGACCTTGGACCAGGGCGACCCCATGTTGGTTCAGGCAGCAGCCCATAGCCTTGTGGGTCGCCGCGACAAAGGCGTTTTTGCGTTTCTTGAGCGCGCCCATGTCCATCTGCACGGAGCCGCTGCACAGTCGCAAGCGCGACTGGGCGTGCAATCCCTCCAGATGGGACGTGGCTCCGAGATAGAGTTTGGTGGGGATGCATCCCCAGTTGAGGCAGGTTCCTCCGAGGTGCTCTTTCTCGATGAGGGCGACCGTTTTTCCTCTTTGACTGGCGAGCAGAGCTGCGGCATAACCGCCCGGACCCGCTCCTATGACAATGATGTCAAAATGGCTCATGTGAATTTCCGTATGGGCTTAAATGATGGTCGAATGAACGAAACACTTGAGCCTAATCGGAAGCAGGGCGGAACTCAACCCTTGGCGCTGCCTGCGTGCTTCGGCCGAATCCAAGCTGGACAGGAGTCCGGCCTTTTTATTTGGCGGAGCGGTTCGAGAGTGAACGGAAGCTAATTTTTTAGGAATTGCTGATTACCTTTCCGCCAAAGTGGAAAGGATATGGAGATATGATGCAGGAGAATTTGAAGAACAAGGGCGGGGTCAAGCGCAAGGGAGTCGCCTCGCTCTTTGACGATTACGAGATCAAGGATCTCTTTCGCCGGTATATCCAACTGCTGATCGTGGTCGAGGTGCTCATCTTTCTGGTCTGCTGGGTGTATCAGCTGGGTCTCGACCAGGTCGCGGCGACGGGCACTCCAGTGGACGTGCCCTTTCCCTGGAAAGCGTATTTTCTGGTCTCCTTTTCTGCCCCGGTAGCCGTGACCTTTCTAATCGGTATTGTTGTCGTGGCCTTCAATTCCTTTCTGTACGGACAGAAGCGAGGACTCGTTTTCAAGGAGACGTCAGCCGAGGGCGGCATGGGTAAAATCGCGCGAGCGGCCAACTTCTGTTTTCAACTGCCTTTCCTGCTCACCCTCCTGCTGCTGGGCATATTTATCGGGGTGGCCTATAATATTGGCGCGATCATGGAATATCTGGCCCGCTTTGGAGAGGCCGCGGCCAAGGTCGTGCTCATAGGGCTGGGCTGCGCCTTGGTGGCCGGTACCATTTTTGGCGTCGTGCGCATGGTCCTCAATTATAAATTGCGCAAGAAGAACATGGAGTACGATTACAAGCGCGAAGTCATGGATCGCCTGGGCATCGCCATTCTTGACGAACGCACCATGATTGACAGCCAGGGCAAAGTGCTTGGGCCAAAGCATATTGACGTCACCAGTTCAAGTTCGGCAGTCTTGCCTCCTGCTCCCACGGTCGCCGCCAACGATAAACCGGATAACCCCTGACCTGATCCCGCAGCGCATGGTTTTGGGGTCTCTCAAAATCAAAAAAAGCTCCGCCGGGTTGTGTCAGAACAGTCCCTGTCCGGTATTTCCGCTCCCGAATAATCACGTCCAGAATCCCCGCCAAAGTGCGGGGATTCTGGTTATCTAATCTTGCCGCAATCGCTCGTGAAAAAAGTGATTAGCTATTGACTGAAAAGTCATGATTCTATACCTCAGAGGTCGGAATAGATCATACCGAATTAGTCTGCTTTTGGGGAAGCTTTTTTGACAAGGCTTGAAGCAGACTTTCATCGGTTTGCGGCTGTTTCGGTTTGAGGAAGGTGCTGGGGGGCGCAGCCTCCGGGCTTGGGAGGTTTCCGGAATTTTCCGGAGCGGATTTCAACAAAGGAATTTTCACATGGAGAAGGGACGACCAATGCTGCGATGGGTTGGAATCCTGTGCGTAAGCATGGCTGTGGCTGGATTCGGTCTGAACGCTCTTGGGGGAAAACAGGGTTCGATCAAAGCGAACGCGATGGGCTCGGATCTCATCATCATCGACACGCTCGAGAAGTTCGGCAAACTCGATTATCCTGTGGTCCGGTTTGAGCATGACAAGCACACCAAGGCCGTCGAGGGCAAGTGCGAATCCTGCCACACGGTGACCGGAAACACGGTCACGGCCAAGTTCAAGCGTCAGGAAGACACGAATGCTGCGGAAATCAAGGCAATTTATCACGACAACTGTCTCAAGTGTCATGACGACACGACCAAGGCCGGCAAGAAAAGCGGCCCTGGCAGCGAAGAGTGCCGCACTTGTCACGCCGGGCCTGCGGAAACGTCGCGCACGCCGATCACGTTTGATAAATCTCTGCATTACCGCCATTCGTCTTCAAAATTGATGCTTCCTGTTCCCGGGCAGAAGGAGAATTGCTCCAAATGCCACGTCGAGGACAAGCCTGAAGCACGCAATCTTTCTTTTGCCGAAAACAAGGACCTGGCTCACGAGAGATGCATGTCCTGCCACATGGAAGTCGCCAAGACGCTTGAGCCCAGCGGCCCCGTCGACTGTGCCGGTTGCCATGACGCCACCGTCCGCGCCGGGTTCAAGAAGGTCGCGGATGTGCCCAGGCTCGAAGCCGGTCAGACCGATTACGCCCTGCTCATGGCCACACTGGCCGCACCCGCATCTGATCCAACGCTCGTGAAGCCCGCATCTGAGCCCACGATCGTCAATGCCGTGCCCTTCAATCACAAGTTGCATGAGGAAAAGAACGAGAACTGCTCGGTCTGCCACCACACTGCATCCACCAAGGGCGTGGTGTCCTGTGCGCAGTGTCACACCTCCCTGGGCAAGGAAGAGGGCGGATTTGTGACCATGGAACAGGCCATGCACCGTGTGACCGCGCAGTCCAGCTGCGTGGGATGTCATACCCAGCTGCATACCAAACCCGAATGCTCCGGTTGCCACACCTTCATGGGCAGAACCGGTCAGGGTACCGAGTCAAGCTGCGTCAAGTGCCATGTCGAGATCACTGCCGGAACAGAGCTTGTCGAAAGCAAGATCGCCCGGAACAACACCGCCGCGATGCTCATGAATTCCCGCGTCAAGACCGACCCCGAAATCAAGGTGAATGAAATCCCCGAGATAATTGAGATCGGTGTGCTGGCCAATGAATATCAGCCCAGCAAGTTCCCGCATCGCAAGATCGTGCAGAAGATCATGGAAGGCATGAAGGACAGCTCCATGGCGGCGTATTTTCACTCCAGCCCCAACGCTGTCTGTTCCGGTTGCCACCACAATAGTCCTGCGTCCGCCAATCCCCCCAAATGCGTCAGCTGTCACGGCAAGGTCGCTGATTGGAAGGATGGCACCAAGCCGGACCTGAAGACCGCCTACCATCAGCAATGCATTGGTTGTCATAGCGAAATGGGCATCCAGAAGCCGGCGGCCACTGCCTGCGCGGAATGTCATGCCGTAAAGCAATAACCTGCCCGGAAGGTCGCAATAACGAGGAGCTACTATGAAACGCAGAAAATTCATTGGCATGCTGGCTGGCGCAGGGGCCTGTTTGGCCGCGTCTTCGGCCTCAGCCGGTGGAACACATCATTTTACAGGATATCCCGAGAGCTTTGGGGTACTCTTTGACAGCACCAAGTGCATCGGCTGCAGAAAATGCGAGGCCGCGTGCAACAAGGTCAACGAACTGCCCGCGCCATCGGTGCCCTTCGATGACCTGACGGTCATGGACAAGAGGCGGCGTACGCATCACGACACCTATACCGTAGTTAACAAGTATCAGATCGGCGACAAGCCGGTGTATCGCAAGCAGCAGTGCAACCATTGCCTGGAACCGGCCTGCGCCTCGGCCTGTTTTGTCGGCGCCTTTGTCAAAGACAAGACCGGAGCGGTGAGCCACGATGAGTCCAAATGTGTTGGCTGTCGGTACTGCATGATAGCCTGTCCCTTTGAGGTTCCGGCTTACGAATATCACGATCCCATCACTCCCCGTGTTCGCAAGTGCACCATGTGCCAGCCGCGCATCGAAGAGGGCAAGCTTCCGGGCTGTGTCGAAGAATGCCCCAAGGGTGCCCTGATCTTTGCTCGCCGCGAGGATCTGCTGAACATCGCCCGCGAGCGCATCCGCAAGCATCCCGGCATCTACGTCAATCATATCTATGGTGAGCGCGAGATGGGCGGGACGAGCTGGATGTACATCTCCGGCGTGCGCTTTGAACAAATCGGCATGCGTGAGGATCTTGGCATCACTCCCGCACCGCAGTTCACTTCCGGCGCGCTGTCAGTTGTCCCGGCCATTGTAGGCCTGTGGCCGGTGTTGTTGACCGGCGCTTATGCCCTGACCAAGCGTCGGGAAAAGATCGCCGAGGAAGAGCAGCATCACGCCGTGGCCGAGGCTGTTGCCCAGGCCCAGGAAGAAGCTGCGAAGAAGGCGAAGGCGGCCATGGACAAAGCGGAACGCGACAAGCAGGCCGCCATCGATCGTGAAGTGAAAAAAGCGCTCAAGGAAGCGGAGGAGGCCCGTTTGAAAGCCGAAGCCCCCGCTGAACCGGGCGAGCAATAAGGAGTAGTGTTGATGTCTGACCACACCACACCAAACAAGACGTTCTGGACTACGGCGAACATAATTACTGCCGTCATCCTGGTCATCGGACTGATTCTGACCGTCAAGCGTTTCACCATGGGGCTTGGATCGGTAACCAATCTGTCCGACGACAACCCCTGGGGCATCTGGATCGGCTTTGACCTGCTCTGCGGCGTCGCCCTGGCCGCCGGCGGATACACGACCTCCGCGGCCGTGTACCTCTTCGGCATGAAGAAATACCATTCTGCGGTGCGCCCGGCCATCACCACGGCGTTCCTGGGCTACTCGTTCGTCGTATTCGCCCTGCTGTACGATCTCGGCCGCTATTACCGGCTGCCCTATCCGCTGACCATCTTCCCCGGCCCCACCTCCTTCCTCTTTGAGGTAGGTTTGTGTGTGGCTCTGTACCTGACCGTTCTGGCCATCGAATTCTCGCCCGCGCTCTGGGAAACCTTGCGTTGGAAGAAACTGCGGTTTTGGGCGCATAGCCTGACCCTGGTGCTGACCATCTTCGGTGTCGTCCTGTCCACCCTGCACCAGTCTTCCCTGGGCGGGTTGTACCTGATCGCTCCTTCGAAGCTGCATCCCCTGTGGTACTCGCCGTATCTGGCGATGTTCTTCTTCATCTCAAGCATTCCGGCCGGCCTCTCCATGGTCATCTTTGAGGGTCGCCTTTCGCACAAGTACCTGCATCACAAGATGGACCAGACCCACATCGACGAAGCACCGGGCGTGGCCCTCGGTTTTTCCAAGGCAGCGGCGGTGGTGCTTTTCGCCTACTTCACCCTGAAGTGGATCGGCGTGGCCCTGGACAACAACTGGCATCACCTGGCCACGGGCTGGGGCGCATGGTTCCTGGTTGAGATGTTCGGCTTCGTGCTCCTGCCGTGTCTGATGTATGCGGTCGCAGCACGCGAGAAGAACCTGAACATGGCCTTCTACGCCTCCGTTGTCGCGGTGCTGGGCATCATTCTCAATCGTCTGAACATCTCGCTGGTGGCCTTCAACTGGCAGCTGCCAGCCGAAGCCCGCTATCTCCCCTCCTGGGAAGAGATCATGATCACCGTATTCATCGTCACCCTTGAAATCACCGTGTTGCGGATCTGCCTGAATAAGCTGCCGATCCTGCATGAACACCCTGAATTCAAGGGCGCGCACTAAAGGAGGCTTAAAATGGAATTCATGACCTATCATGACTTCATGTTCTGGACCAAGGGCATGGCCTTTGTCGGCATGGGTATTGGTCTGGTGGCGTTCGTGGCCTTCTGGCTGTTCTTGACCGACAGGGACGAGGACAAGTTCGCAGACACGGAAGAAGAATAGGCTCGGTCTTTATCCGACCACTGAAGGAGTAATCTATGTATGAGATATTGACTGGTCCGCTGCTCTGGATTGCCTTTGCGGTATTCTTTGTCGGCTTGACCACCCGGGTGGTGCTGTATTTCAAGGGTCTCGACTGGAGACTCGATCGCGTGGCCTACAAGCCGCATATGAACTACGGCATCAAAGGCGCGTTCAGGTCCGTGTATCGCTGGCTGGTGCCCTTCGGGACGCACGGCTGGCGGGCCAAACCCATCTTCACGATCATGTTCTTCGCCTTCCACATCGGGCTGGTGATCGTGCCCCTGTTTCTGGAAGGGCACGCTGTCATGATCAGAAACGGTCTGGGCATCGACTGGCCGGCCATGCCGCAGCTGCTGGCGGACATCCTGGCCATTGCGGCCTTCCTGGCCGGGCTCGGCATTGCCCTGCGCCGCCTGCTTTTGCCTGAGGTGCGCATCCTGACCGACATCAAGGACGTTATGCTCCTGGTGCTGGTCCTCACCCTGCTGGGCTCCGGCATCATCGCCACCTACCACACCGCTAACTATTCGTTCTGGATCACCCTGCACGTCCTGTGCGGCGTGCTAGTGCTGCTCACCGCTCCCTTCACCAAGCTGGCCCACATTGCGCTCTTTTTCTGCACGCGCATTCAGATCGGCATGGATTTCGGGATCAAGCGCGGCGGAATGAAGTCCAATTTTGACTGGTAAGCCAAGAGGAATACAATATGCCCGAAGGTACAATTTGTAATAAGAGGCCCGTTGCCACTCGAGAGGACCTTGATGCCCTCTTGGCCGACGGCAACGGCAAGAAATACTACGCGGAAATGGAAGAACTGGATGTGGATGTCGAGAAGCTCTGGGCGACCATTCAGAAGACCATGAAATCACGAACTAAAACTTGGCTGGAGATCTGCGCCCATTGCGGACTCTGCGCCGACAGCTGCTTTCTGTACAGTGTCAACGAGCGCGATCCCAAACAGGTGCCCTCGTACAAGATCCAGTCCACCCTGGGTGAGATCGTCAAGAAGAAGGGCAATGTGACCAACGAGTTCATGCGCATGTGCATGGACACGGCCTGGTCCAAGTGTACCTGTTGCAACCGTTGCGGTACGTTCTGTCCCTACGGTATCGACATGGGCGTCATGTTCAGCTACCTGCGCGGACTGCTCCATTCCCAGGGATTCGTGCCGTGGGAACTGAAGATCGGCGCAGGCATGCATCGCCTTTTCAGGGCCCAGATGGACGTCACCGTCGAGGAGTTTGTCGATACCTGCGAGTGGATGGTTGACGAAGCCCTGGAGGAATGGCCTTGCCTGGAAATTCCCATCGACAAGGAAGACGCCGATATCGTCTACATGATCAACGCCCGCGAGGCCAAGCATTACCCTGAAGACATCGTTGAGGCGGCCATCCTGTTCCATGTAGCCGGAGAAAATTGGACCATGCCCTCTGAGGGTTGGGAAATGACCAGTTTGTCCCTGTTTGCCGGCGACTGGGAAGCCTGCAAGATGCAGGTCGAAACCGTGTACGGTGCCATGGAGCGTCTGCGCCCCAAACGTATGGTTGCCACTGAATGCGGGCATGCCTATCGCGCCACCGTCATTGAAGGCCCGTACTGGGCCGGCAGACCCGATGGACAGCCGCCCGTGGAATGCATCCACTACGTCGAATGGGTGGCCGAAGCCCTGGAGACCGGCAAACTGGTGATCGATCCGACCAAGAGAATCAAGGAACCGGTCACCCTGCAGGACTCATGCAACTACGTACGTAATGCGGGGCTGCGTGACTGCGGACGCATCATAATGAAACACATCGCCGAAGACTTCCGCGAGATGTCCCCCAACAAAGAACACAACTATTGTTGCGGCGGCGGTGGCGGATTTAATGGCATTGGGCGCTATCGGAAGCAGCGCAACACCGCCCTGAAGATGAAGCGTGAGCAGATTCTGGATACCGGCGTCAAATTCGTTATTGCTCCGTGCCATAACTGCTGGGACGCCATTCGCGATCTGGAAGAAGAATTCGAAATTGGTATCCGCTGGAGCTTCCTGAAGCCGATTCTGATCAAGATGCTGGTGATTCCGGAACATCTCCTGCCGCAGGAATAAGTCTGACAACGGTGCGCCGCGCTGGGCGCGGCGTACCGTTCTAAAGCGTTTCCGGCATTCTTGGCGATACGTTCAGAGCATCGTGATGTGGCTTGGTTACTGCTTCAAGTCGGGAAATAGCGAAAGCCTCTCCAGCGGCCATGGGTTCGGCACGGGCAGGCTGATTTGCTATCGCCCAGGTGAATCCACGTGGTCAGGCTGGACGGCGGTGGGGCGGAAGCAACCATATTGCCTTTCCCCTTGCCGATCACCCCTCGAATATCTGTCGTGACACGCCTGGATTTTGTTCTTACCGGCACGCTTTAGACTGGTTGCTGTTCTGTCCTGTATGGGAAACGAGCTCTTGGAATTTTGGAGGACCGGATGCGTTTGACCACAAAGAGCAAGTATGGAACTCGTCTGCTGCTAGATATCGCCATCAATGACGAGAAAGGTTGGGTCAATACGACAGATATCGCCAGGCGTCAGAATATCTCTCAAAAATATATAGAGAAGCTGATAGCGGGGTTGCGGCGCAGTGGGTTTATCAAGAGTAAGCGCGGCCCCTTAGGCGGACACAAGCTGGCCAAATCTCCTTTTGAAATCACGGTCGGAGATGTGGTCCGCATTTTGGAGGCCGGCGACACGTCGAGCAAGTGTTCCGATTGCGACACAGGTTGTGATGAATGCTCCCAACGTGATGAATGCCTCATTCAGTTTGTATGGATCGAGGCGCACAATGTTCTCATGAAAAGCCTCGACTCACACAGACTGGGCGACCTGATCAAACACCGGCACCCCTGAACGCCTTTGGTCTCCCATTTAAAGCCCCGCTAAGCGGGCGCGCAAGACGATTCGGGGCACTTTTCGAAGGATCCGATCAGGATCGTCTTCCCATAATCAAATCCTCCTGAGTTCTCTTTGGCACATAGTGTGCCCCCGTTTCATCCCGATAATATCTGATTGAGCCGTCTTGCGGCACATCCACGATGCGCACATCCTCCACCGGCTTGCCGAGCGCCAGCACCAGACCGATTTCGAGTTCCTGGTCCAAAGAGAAGTGTGCGCGCAGTTTTTCGCGGTCTATGGCCCCGAGCATACATCCGCCGAGGCCCTTTTCAACCGCGCCAAGCAGCATGGTCTGAGCTGTGATGCCGAGGTCGAACTTGGCGAAATCCCAGTCCTTGGCCGTGTTGAGCATAATGATGTACGCTGAAGGGCGCTCCGTCGGGGCAGGACCGTCCCAGTCTTTCAGATAGGCGGCCCATTTCAGGCAGTCAAAGATGGCGTCGTTGTCTTTTCTTGAGGTGCTCAGGAGGAAACGCAGGGGCTGCTTGTTGGCCGCCGAGGGGCAGATTCTGGCCAGGGCCACGAGTTCTTCGAGGGTGGCCATGGGGATGGCGACGGAGTTGTCGAATCTGCGGTAGCTGCGATTTTTAAGGACTAGGTTTTTAAGCATGGGGGCCTCCTTGTGGGGGGTACAAAAAAATAAGAGTTGTGTTTGGGCAAAGAGCGGCGGGTCGGTCCGTGGCCAGGGCCGGGCCAAAACTCCCTCGCTGGCCTCGTAGAGCCGCATCATTGCTGGCACGAACACAGTATGGCGCTTTTGGCGGGGGAGCAATGATGCGGCAAACGATGCCTGGCTCGGTCAGACAGTCGGCCCGGCCCTGGCCACGAACCGGCCCGCCTTGAGCTTTGTGCGGCAGAAATTTTTTTGCCTGTGTTTGAGTTCACTGCAAAAAGTCGCGAAGGAACCTCAGCGTCATTCCCGCGAAGGCGGGAATCCATTCTTTTCAAATAGTTAAAAGACATTGACCCTCTTTTTAAGGGGATGACGATTTTTTGCAGAGATATCTATGTATCGTAGATACCCTCGAACCGTGCTTTGTAGGCCTGAAAGGTGCCATCCTCGATGGCTTTCCTGGCCCCGGTGACCACGGTCAGGAAAAAGGCAAGGTTGTGGATGGTGTTCAGGCGGTACGAGAGGATTTCCTGGGCCTGATAGAGGTGGCGCAGGTAGGCTTTGCTGAAGTTGCGGCAGGTGTAGCAGGAGCACTCGGGATCAAGGGCGCTGTCGTCCTCGGTGTACTGGGCGCGCTTGATGTTGACCTTGCCCTGCGAGGTGTAGAGGGTGCCGTTGCGGGCGTTGCGGGTGGGCAGGACGCAGTCGAACATGTCGATGCCCGCGTCGATGCCGCGCACGATATCGAGCGGGGTGCCCACGCCCATGAGGTAGCGGGGCTTGCTTGCTGGCAGCAGCGGCGCGCTGTGGTAGAGGATGTCCATCATCTCCGGCTTGGACTCGCCGACGCTCAGGCCCCCCAGGGCGTAGCCGTCAAAGGGGATGTCTGTGAGCTGGCGGATGCTTTCTTCGCGCAGATCTTTGAAGAATCCGCCCTGGCCGATGCCGAACAGGAGCTGTTCGCCACTGTCCTCAGGATAGGCCGCGCGGCAACGCGTTGCCCAGCGCGTGGTCAGGCCCAGGGATTTTCTGGTGTAGTCGTAATCCGCACCGTAGGGCACGCATTCGTCCAGGACCATCATGATGTCCGAACCCAGGTTTCTCTGGATGGAGATGGCCTTTTCCGGCGAGAAGAAGTGTTTGGAGCCGTCGATGTGCGAGGAGAAGGCCACCCCGTCTTCGGAGATCTTGCGCAGGCCCGAGAGGCTGAAGACCTGGAATCCGCCGGAGTCGGTCAGGATGGGCCGGTCCCAGTTCATGAACTTGTGCAACCCGCCGCGCCGGGCGATCATCTCGTCGCCGGGGCGCATGCACAGGTGGTAGGTATTGCCGAGGATGATGCGCGCGCCGAGATCCTTCAAATCCTGGGGGCAGACGGCCTTGACCGTGCCCTGGGTGCCAACGGGCATGAAGATGGGTGTGGGGATGACGCCGTGGGCGGTGTGCAGTTCGCCGGTACGGGCCTTGCCGTCGGTTTTGTGAATGTCGAATTTTCCGATATGCATGTTCACGCTTTGTGTTACGTTGCGGTTGAAGCGGATGGGGAGGTGGCCCCGATCCGCGGACACAGGTCGGCCAGTTCGCATCCCCCGCAGCGGGGCTTGCGGGCCACGCAAACCTCACGGCCGAAGAGGACCAGGTAATGGTTCACGGCTCCCCAGCTTTGCTGCGGGAAAAGTTTGAGCAGATTCCGCTCGACCTTGTCCGGGTTGGTCTCAGCGGTCAACCCGAGGCGAAAAGCGATCCGCTTGACATGGGTGTCCACCGCGATGCCCGCCTGCACGCCGAAGGCGTTGGACAGGACCACGTTGGCCGTCTTGCGGGCCACACCGGGCAGGGTCAGCATCTCTTCCATGGTGCGCGGCACCTGGCCCTGAAATTCCGTGACGATCCGTGACGCCGAGGCGTGCAGATTCTTGGCCTTGTTGCGGAAGAACCCGGTGGAGCGGATGACCTTTTCGATCTGCGCAGGCTCGGCCCTGGCCATCTGCTCCACAGAGTTCCAGGTCGCGAAAAGCTCCGGCGTGACAGTGTTGACGCGTACGTCCGTGCACTGGGCCGACAGGATCGTGGCCACGAGCAATTCCCATGGAGTGGTCCAGGTCAGTTCGGTCCGGGGCTTGGGATAGCGCCGGGCCAGCCGCTGGCGAACGCTGCGGGCCCGGGCGGCGATGGATGAAACGCTCACGTCGTGCTCCATGTGCGGTCAGGTCTGAAGACGCCGAGCCTTGCCTGACAGTTTTTTTCGGCAACCTCAAGTTTTTTGCATGGAGGCAAACATGGAACAGATTCTGGTCTACATGACGGCCCCTGGCCAGGAATCGGCGCAACAAATCGGTGAAGCCCTGCTCGAAGCGCGTCTGGCCGCCTGCGTGAACATCCTGCCGCAGGTGCGGTCCATGTACTGGTGGGAAGGGGCGATCCAGCGCGATACCGAAGTGATTGTCCTGGCCAAGACCGTAGCGGAGCTTTTCGAGCCGCTCAAGGCTTGCGTTCTCGGGCTGCATCCTTATGAAGTACCTTGCGTGGTGGCCGTGAGCCTGGATCATGGCCACGAGCCGTTTTTGAGGTGGATCGCGGAGCAGACCCGCGCCCATTCGGGGCAATGACCCCCAAAATCAGTTGACTGGCTGAAAAAAACGTTCATAGCAATGCGCAACGCAAAGCAGAGGAGGCGACCCTTTTCCGTGAGGTTTCACATACTGACTTTTGGCTGCCAGATGAACGTGGCCGACGGGGACTGGCTGACCCAGTCTCTGGTCTCCAGAGGCTGGACCGAGACGGCGGAGTCCGACGCCCAGGTTTACGTGGTCACGACCTGCAGCGTGCGGGAGAAGCCCGAACAGAAGGTGTATTCCCTGCTCGGCCGGCTGAAGGCTTACGTTGACCGCGACCCGGACGTGTTCGTGGCCGTGGGCGGCTGCGTCGCCCAGCAGATCGGCGAGGAATTCTGGAACCGTTTTCCTTTCGTCCGGCTGGTCTTCGGCACCGACGGCACGGCCATGGTGCCTCAGGCCCTGGAACGACTGGTCGCCGATCCGGCCCTGCGGGTCAGCCTGCTTGATTTCCTGGACCATTACCCGGAGCGGGAACAGCCCGAGGGCGGGGCTGTCCAGGCCCAGGCCTTTGTGAACATCATGCAGGGCTGTGATAATTTTTGTACCTATTGCATAGTGCCGTTCACCCGGGGGCGGCAGAAATCGCGCGCTGCAGGCGCCGTGGTGGCCGAATGCGAGGCCCTGATGCAGCGCGGAGCCCGTGAACTGACCCTCTTGGGGCAGAACGTGAACAGTTACGGCCAGGACAAGCACGGGGACGGAACATCTTTTGCTGACCTGCTGGGCAGGATTGCCGCTATCCCGGGTTTGCTGCGTCTCAAGTTTACGACATCGCATCCCAAAGACATCGCTCCGGAGGTCGTGACGGCTTTCGGTGCCTTGCCCAGCCTCTGCCCGCAGCTGCACCTGCCCGTGCAGTCCGGGTCCGACGCGGTCCTGAAGGCCATGGGGCGCAAGTACACGCGGGCCCGCTATCTGCAAACCGTGCGGGATTTGCGCCAGGCGTGCCCGCACATCGCCCTGACCACGGACATCATCGTGGGTTTTCCGGGGGAGACGGTTCGGGATTTTGAGGATACCCTGGAGCTCATGCGCGAGGTCGGCTTCGAGTCGAGCTTCTCCTTCAAGTATTCGGATCGGCCGGGAGTACGGGCCGAGAAGATGGACTTCAAGGTGCCCGAAGAGGAGAAGGCCAGGCGTTTGGCCATTCTGCAGGAGCTGCAGGACCGGATGACCTTGGAAAGCCTTGCCGCGCAGGTGGGGTCGGAGACGGACGTTCTGGTCGAGGGGCAGAGCAGGATGCAGGACGGCGAGCATGTTTTTTGGAGAGGCCGCGACGGGGGCGGACGGATCGTCAATTTTTCTTCCCCCGCGCCCGACCTGACGGGCAGAATGGTTCGCGTGCGCATCGTGGACGCGAAGAAACACTCCCTCACGGGAGAGATTCGAGGTGAGCCGTGGTAGACATGATGGTTTTCGGATTGGCCCTGGACGAGGATTCGCAGATGCCGATCCTGATACTCAAGGATACGTCGGAAGATATCATATTTCCCATCTGGATCGGTGCCATGGAGGCCATGTCCATTTCCATGGCGCTAAACAAGGTTGCTGTACCCAGACCCATGACCCATGACCTGATCCTGACCATACTGGAAAAGATGGAGACCAAACTTACGGCGGTGGAGATCATCTCCATTCACGAAGGCACGTATTATGCCGAACTCGTGCTTGAGGGCGAGTCCGGTGAGCGCCGCGTCGATTGCAGGCCCTCGGACTCCATCGCCCTGGCCCTGCGGGCCGAGGTGCCCATCCGTGTGTCGCCGGAGGTCATCGCCTTGAACAAGACCCTGCAGAAAGGCGCGTTTCAGGAGGTTGTTACGGGCGAGGACAGCGAGAAGTGGACGGATATCCTCTCCAAGTACAGCCTGGACGACCTCAAGTACAAGATGTGACCGAAGCGTGATCGATTTGCACACCCATTCGAGCTTCAGCGACGGGGAGCTCATCCCGGCCGAATTGGCCCGCCGGGCCAAGGTGGCCGGATACCGTGCCATCGCCATCACCGACCACGCCGACGCCTCGAACATGGGTTTCGTACTGCCGCGATTGGCCGCCATGGCGCGGGAGTACTCCATCTACATGGACCTGATCATTGTGCCCGGAGTGGAGCTGACCCATGTACCGCCCGCCCTCCTGGATCAGGAGGTGCGCCGGGCCCGTGATCTTGGCGCGGGGATAGTCGTGGTCCACGGTGAAACCATTGTCGAGCCCGTGGACGTGGGGACCAATCTCGCGGCCATCGAGGCCGGGGCAGACGTGCTGGCGCATCCGGGGCTGATCACGCCGGAGGAGGTCCGCCTGGCGGCGGAAAAGGGCGTGCTGCTTGAGATCACCACCCGCTCGGGACATGCCTACACCAACGGCCATGTCCTGGCCCTGGCGCGCAGGCACGGGGCGAAAATGGTGGTCAACAACGATGCCCATGCCCCCCGGGATCTGGTCGGGGCGGATCTGCGCAGCAAGATTGCGTTTGGTTGCGGCATGACTCTGGATGAATACCGGCAGGCAGATGGCCATGCCTGGGCTCTTGTGTCCCGGTTCCTTTCCCTGTAGTGAACCGAAAATTTGTTGTGCCCTCTCTAATCTCGTAGTGTAAAAGGTGACAGTTATGGACGCAGTAGCTCAGACAGGTGTTGTTGAGCAGATGAATGTTACGCAGCCTCTCGACCCGGCTCAAGCCCTCGGTGCCGCCACGCAACTGGGCGGTATGTCGGAGATGGGCTTGTGGGATATGATGGTAAACGCAACTGTGGTTGTGCAGGGAGTCATGCTCCTTTTGGCAGTCATGTCGCTCATCAGCTGGTCGATCATTTTCTATAAAATAATCCAGATCAATCTGGGTCGGCGCAAGGCGCTTCATGAAAGAGCCCTGTTCCAGAACGCGACGAACCTGGCCGACGGAGTGCAGACCCTGCGCGAACAGGGCAATTCGGCTCTGTATCCCATCGCCAAGAGGGGCTTGATGGAGTTTCGTCGTCTGGAGCAGTCCGTCATCCACCCCAACCTGAAGTTCCGCGTCGCCGGGGACAACCTGCGCCGGGTACTCGAACAGGGGGTCAGCGAAGGGCTCGGGGAGATGTCCAGGTCCTTGTCATTTCTGGCCACCTGCGCCAACGCGGCTCCGTTCATCGGCCTTTTCGGCACGGTCTGGGGCATCATGAATTCCTTTCATGCCATCGGACAGATGAAAACGGCGGCGCTGGCTGCGGTTGCGCCCGGCATCTCCGAAGCGCTGGTGGCCACGGCCATCGGCCTGGCCGTGGCCATCCCGGCGACCATCGCCTACAACACCTTTCTGGGCATGATCCACACCGTGCAGACGGAGATGGAATGCTTTGCCAGCGAATTTTTGAATCGCGCCCAGCTTGAACTTCCGTGGATGAACAAGCGGAGTGAATAAACCATGCAGGTAAATTCGGGAAAAGGTTTTCTGGCGGAGATCAACGTCACGCCCTTTGTGGATGTCATGTTGGTGCTGCTCATCATTTTCATGGTGACGGCCCCCATGCTGACCCAGGGTGTGGAAGTGGATCTGCCCGAAACCAGGGCAGTGGAAACCCTGCCCGAGGACAGCGACACAGTGGTGTTGCAGGTGCTCAAGGACGGGACCATCAAACTGGACAAGTACGAGGTCAAGGTTGAAGAATTGGGTAATTATCTCAAGCGTATGGAATTTCAACCAGGAAAGCTGCTCTATCTGCAGGCCGACAAGGACGTTGCCTATGGCGTGGTCGTCAAGGTGATGGCGGAGGTCAGGGCTGCTGGCGTGCAGAAGCTTGGAGTCGTGGCGGAACCTGAGGAAGAGAACTAGGATAAGGCGTAGAAGTGTTCAATTCGCTGCGTCACTTCAGTTGGGTTTTCTCCATCGCGCTGCATCTGCTCGTGCTGGTTGGCGGCGCGTACGTGTCCACGGGCACCCACATCAAACTTAATCTGGAAAAGAGAATGTACGAGGTCGACCTGGTCGGACCTCCCAACAAGGGCAAGCCGGGCGCCAAAAGCGTGCCCAGGCAGGCGACTCCCGGCGATACGGCGCCGCAGAAGGCCGCTCCCAAGGACGCGGCGGAAGTGAAGGCCCCGCAGGACCCGAAAAAGCCCGAGATAAAAGCTGCGCCCAGTGAAACGGCCAAGCCAATTCCTCTAGATACAGCCAACGCCACCAAGGTGGCCGAAGCGAAGCCCGAGCCCAAGAAGCCCGAGCCCAAGAAGGAAGAGCCGAAAAAGGAAGAGCCGAAAAAGGAAGAGCCCAAGAAGCAGGAACCCAAAAAGGAAGAGCCCAAAGCCGAGAAGAAGCCGACCAAAGAGGAAATCCTGGCCCAGGCCTTGGGTGAGGCGACCAAGACCGCCAAGAAGGAAGGCACGGACGGGGCGGCCAAGGGCAGCGCCACGGGTGGTTCCAAGGATGCCCTGGCCGACGCGTTGGCGGATTTGGGGCGCGAAGTGTCCGGGCGCGGCACGCGCGGAGACGGCACGGCCGAGGACGGAGACGGCGAGGGCGTGTCTTCGGGCAGCCTTGATCAATTTTACGCCACCCAGGTCATCCGGGCCATTCGTCAGAATTGGAGATTTCCGAGACTTTCGAATATAGTCCTGGCAACCACGGTGGAGCTACGGGTGAACAAGTCCGGGGAAATCCTGGCTGCGCGCATGATGAACGGGTCCGGACGGTCCGACTTTGACGCATCGGTAATGCGTGCCATCGAGGATACCAAGAAGCTGCCTCCCTTGCCTGAGACACTGGACGCAACACTGGTCATAACTTTTTACAATACGGAAAATGGATAGGAGACCGTCTTGATCAGGAAAATACTCCTTCTACTGGCTTTCATGCTCACAACCGCCGCCCCAGTTTCGGCGGCAGGCGTGCTCAATATCGATATCTACGGCCCTGGTCAGTCCCGGGTCAACCTCTTCGTGGCCGAGGCCCTGGCCAAGGACGGCGCAGGCCCGCTTGGCGCCATTCCGGGCAATGCTCCGGCGGAACTGCAACAGCGCATCCATGCCAATTGCGCCTTCCTGCCTTTTTTCAACATGCTCACTGGCAAGGACATCGTCGGCGGCCCCAACCCCGGCGGTTATGTGGCGCAGAGCATCGATTTCAACAAGTTCCAACTCTCGCGCAACGACGTGCTGGTCACCGCAGCCTGGGCCCCGCGCCCCGGCGGAGTCGGAGAGGTCGAACTGCGCGCCTATGAGGTCTACACGAAGCGCCTCATCGTTGGCAAAGGGTATGGCGTGGCGAGCAGCCAGCAAATCCCCGAGGTTGCTGCCCGTTTTTGCGCGGATCTGATGGAGGCCCTGACCGGCCAGGGAGACTTCTTCCGTTCCAATATCGCCTTCGTCAAGAAAGAGGGCCAGCGCAAGCAGATTTACATGGCCACGGCCCAGGGGCTCAATCTGCAGAAGATCACCAATCTGGACGGCATCGCCGTCAGCCCGGCCTGGTCACACGATGGCCAGAAGCTGGCGTTCGTGTTTCTGGACAAACGCTATCACAATCTGGGCATCTGGGACCGGCAGACCAGGACTTTGCAAAAGAAGAGACTCCCCGGGAACACGCTCATCGCCCCGTCCTTCACCAAGTCCGGCAATGTGGCTATCAGCCTTGACATGCGTGGCAATCCGGACATTTACGAGCTTAATTCCGAACTTAAGGTAGTGCGAACCCTGGAAGAGAACTGGGGTATCGACATCAGTCCGGACTTTGACCGGTCCGGAGAGAAAATGGTTTTTGTCTCCAATAGATTGGGCAATCCGCACGTGTTTCTGAAAAATTTGGTGACCGGCGAGACAAAGCGCATTTCCCTGACCGGAAAGTACAACACCGGCCCGAGCATCAGTCCTGACGGAACCCAGGTCGTTTTCGCGCAGATGGTGAACGGAAAACACAAGTTATTTCTGGTAGATTTGCCATCCGGTCGCGAACGACAGTTGACATTTGGGCCCGGTAGTGATGAAGATCCCACTTGGTCCCCTGATGGTTATTTCATCGCATTTGCGTCGAGCAGGTCCGGCCCGAGCCAGATCTACCTGACCACCAAGCATGGGGACGAACCAATTTTGATTCCAACCGGACCGGGGGAGGCGTCTTCTCCAGCCTGGGGGAAATTATAATGGCAGAGGCGTGTTTTATTGTCGTTTACGGAGGAAGTTATGAAGAAGTTAGGCGTTTTTGGATTGATCGTTTTGGTTTTTTGTTTGGCCATGGCTGGCGGTTGCTCCAAAAAAGTGAGCTCCACCCCGGCAGGTGCCACAGCAGCTGGTGCCGGTGACGGTTCCGGTGCTCAGGGTGGTTTGACTGCAGAGCAGCTCGAAGCGCAGCGCCTTGCTGAAATTCAGCGTCAGGCAATTGAGAAGATCGGTGCAGACAAGATTTATTTTGCTTTTGATTCCAATGAGTTGACTCAGGAATCTCGCCAGGTTCTGACGGAGAAGGCCGAACTGCTGAAGGCCAATCCCGCTCTGTCCCTGCTGGTTGAAGGACATTGCGACGAGCGTGGAACCAACGAGTACAACTTGGCTCTGGGCGAACGCAGAGCCCGTGCTACCTACGAATTCCTGGTTCTGCTCGGCATTGATGCCTCCAAGCTGCAGATCATCAGCTACGGCGAAGAATACCCGGCCGTTCAGGGTTCCAACGAAGAAGCTTGGGCCAAGAACAGACGCGCCGAATTCAAGGCCAGCGCAAACTAGTTTTGACGATTCAAAAAGCGGGAGATTCTCCCCTTTTTTTAAAGCCCCGGTTCTGCCGGGGCTTTTTTCGTGGTGGGACGTATGGGAAGAATAGCAAGAATAGGACGTATAGGACAAATAGGACGTTATACGACACCTATGGCGCCTATGTACTGAATGCCCGAGAGTTCATTCTTAACTCATAAGTCCTATAAGACCCATAAGTCCCATTGCCCCCATTAGGACAAATAGGACGTATACGACACCTATGGCGCCTATGTACCGAATACCCGAGAGCGCATTCTTAACTCATAAGTCCCATAAGTCCCATAAGACCCATAGGCCCCATTGACCTATAAGTCCCATTCTCTCAATCAAGCCTGACCTTCCAGCGTTCTTCCAGCACATCCTGCGGCAATTCCCAGATATATTCATGAAGTGTCTTCATGCGCTCGGCGTCGTAGAGCAGTTCCTTTTTTTCCTTCTTGTTCAGCGCCTGAGGGCCGTGCTGCATGGCCTTGCTTAGGATCGCGTCGCGGCGCTGCTCGATTACCGGGGCCAGGGTGCGCGGGCCGCGCAGCAGGCTGCGGTGCAGGGTGTTCACTGCCGGGATCACGGCGGCCCGGAGGAACCCTTCCTCGGGCGGCAGGCCGAAGCTGGTCCTGTCCTGGGCGGTGGCGTTCAGGTAGGCGTTTATATCCTCGTACTCGCGGGGCAGGCGGACCTCCTCGGGAGTCATGAAGATGCGCATTTTGCGGTACAAACGGCCCAGTTCGGCACGGCTGGTGAGCATGGAGACCGGAATGGAGAGCAGCAGGGAAATGACCAGAGGCGAACTCCACCAGAAAAAGACCCGGTTGATCTGAAACATAGCCACTCCCCAGATAAGGCCCAGCAGCGTTCCGCCGCCATGGAAACGCAGGGCGTCCCAGAAGCGCGTGCCTTCGTCGTCGCGCTGCTGGGTGCCCCAGCCGATGCCCATGCCCAGGAGGGTCAGGAATACGTATTTGCTGTGGAAGAGCATGCGCACCGGTGCCAGCAGCGTGGACAGCACGATCTCCGTCATGATGCTCCCGCACAGGGCGAAAAATCCGCCGAACTGTTTGCGGCGTCCCTTGATGAGCGCGAGGAGCAGGGCGCAAACCTTGGGCAGGAAGAGGACCATGGCCGTGCCCGCCAGGAGTAGCAGGGCGGGCGTTGGGTCCCAGACGGGCCAGACGGGGAAGAGGGACTTGGCGGGGGCGAAGTAGTCGGGCTGGATCAGGGCCTCGGAGACAGCTGCCGCCGTGGCCAGGGCCAGGAACAAAAACCAGAGCAGGGCCGAACCATAGGCCATGACGCCGTTCAAGAACAGGGCGCGGTGGCCAGGAAAGATGCCGCTCGTGAACACCAGACGCAGGTGCTGCAGGTTGCCCTGGCACCAGCGGCGGTCACGTTTGAGTTCGTTCAAAAGGTTGGGCGGCACTTCTTCGTAACTGCCTTCCAGATCATAGGCCAGCCAGACCGAATACCCGGCGCGGCGCATGAGCGCCGATTCCACGAAGTCGTGGGAAAGGATGTCTCCTCCCAGGGGCGGCTTGCCCGGCAAACGGCTCAGTGCGCAGTGCTTGATGAACGGCTTGACCCGGATGATGGCGTTGTGGCCCCAGAACTGGGCGTCACCCAGGAACCAGTGGTGCAGTCCGGCCGCGTACATGGGACCGTAAGCCCTGTTGGCGAACTGCTGGGCGCGGGCGATGAGGGTTTCGCGTCCGGTGCAGGCCGGGGCGGTCTGCAGGATGCCCACGTTTCGCCTGCGCTCCATGATGCGCACCATGCGGATGAGCGTCTCTCCGGACATGACCGAGTCGGCGTCGAAGACGATCATGTAAGTGTATTGGGCACCGTAGCGCCGACAGAAGTCGGCGACATTGCCGCTTTTGCGCTTCAAGTTGACGCGTCTGCGGCGGTAGAAAATATGGCCATGGGCGGAGAGTTCGTTGCACAGGCTGTTCCAGGCCGCCTCTTCCTGCACCCAGCGGTCGGGGTCGCTTGAATCGCTCAGGATGTGGATGTCGAATCTGTCTGCAGCCCCGAGTCTGGCCAGGGATCGCCACACCGCCTGGATTCCGGCCATGATTCTTTCCGGGTCTTCGTTGCAGACAGGAAAAAGGATGGCGGTTTTGACGTGAGGGCGGATGGGCGCGTCGAGTTCTCCGCGCGAACGGGTCACGGCAAAGCGGTCATCTTTTTTTAGCAGGGTCCAGAACCCGGCCAGGGCGGTCCAGAGTCCCAGAGAAATCCAGATAAAGAGTATGCAGTAGACGAAAATGATGCTCGCTTCCAGGATCGTGGTGCCGCGATGTGGGAGCAGCGCACCCATCACGCTGGCGGCGACCAGAGCCGGAGTGAGGACAAGAATGAGGAGCAGCAATCTGCGGCGGCTGGCGATCTTGCGCCAAGGTTCGTTCAAAAATTCGCGTTTCATTGCATCTCGTGCTGAATCGGCCTGGGCATGGCGTGAACCTGTACCCCTGGCGTGAAGATAACCGAGCAAAAGCCTCGGACGGGTGATCCTCTATCCTTCATTCCCTGCCCTGCGCATTATCCGGAGGATGAGCCAAGCAGGTACAGTCCGCCAAGCAGCAGGACGTACAGCAGGAAGTCGATCAGGCATGTGTTGAAAAAATGTGCCGACATGTTCCACAGTGGACGCCAGGCACGCAGATAAATTTTCACCCAGGGCCTTCTGTCCATCTCCTCGGGTTTCATGTGCACGCGCGTGAGCGGCGGCCCGGGCACAACGAAAAGAGGGATGGGTTGTTCGGCCAAGAGGGCCCTCAGGATGGTCATGGCCCGCGCTTCGGCCTGGGCGGGGTTGTTGCCCGGGTCGTTTGCCAGTTCGGTCAGCGTGGCCAGTGCCAGTTCGTGGCGGCTCCGTTCGGGCAGGGGCAGGTGGCGCAGGTAGGCCGCGATGCGCCGCCCCGCTGCCTCCAGCCGCGCCTCAAGGACCGAGGCTGCGGTTTCCACAGGGGGCTGATAGACGCCAGAAATGCCGCTGCCATAGGGCGAGGTCTTATCCATGGGTTTGCTCTTCATCAGATTCTGATGGCGTAGGTCCAAGTCTCGGTCAGCGGGGTGACGCCATGCTGCAGGACCGCACGCATCTCGATGTACGGCCTCTTGTCGGGCAGGACCCGCGACAGGGCGGAGGCCAAATCGTGCTCGATTTCGAACACCAATCGCCAGTTACCGTTGACAGGATTCTTGTAGACACTTTTCTCCAGGAGCTTGCCGCCCATCCCGACCCAGACGTTGGCGTCCAGGGCCGCGTCATCTGGCAGGTCTTCAAGTTTCCCGCCGTGAAATTCCAGGACGAACAATCTGGAGTTGATTTTTTTGCCTTTGCCCGTGCGCGTGAACACGACCTGGCCTTCCGGCGACGCCACGCGCTTGGGTGGAGCCCAGCGGAGTTTGTAGTCAAAGACTATGGGTTGCAAGAGTTCGAAATTGCTTTGCGGAGTCCAGAAGGTGACGATGTTGTCGTGAATTTCCTCTGGTGAGGGGATTTGGACCAGGTGCAGTTTTCCGGGGCCCCAGTCGCCCTTGGGCTCGACCCACGCACTGGGCCTGGCTTCGTACTTCGCTTCAAGATCAAGGTAGTTGTCGTAGTCCGTATCGCGCTGCATGAGGCCCATGCCCCGGATGTTTGGCGCGTCGAAGACGTTGACGGTCAGGGACTTGGGGTTCTGCAGCGGCCGCCAGATCCATTCGCCGTTCTCGAACGTGGCCATGAGTCCATCGGAATCATGGACTTCGGACCTGAAATCGTCGCTGTAGCGGGGGTTGGAGTTCTCCCCGAAGATGTACATGCTGGTCAGGGGGGCGATGCCCAGTTTGGCTACCGGTTCGCGCAAAAAGAGGATCGATTCCACGTCCAGCACGGTTTCCGCTCCCGTCGTGGTTTCGAAGCGGTAGGCTCCGGTGACGCGGCGGGAGTCGAGCAGGGCGTAGATGACGATGGTCTTGTCTTTCTTGCCGGGCTTGACGATCCAGAACTCCTTGAAAAAGGGGAATTCTTCGCCGGAGGGTTCCGCTGTGTCCACGGCCAGGCCCCGGGCGGACAGTCCGTAGTTCTGTCCCTTGCCCACGGCCCTGAAATAGCTGGCTCCGAGAAAGACCAGGAATTCGTCAAGATAGTTCTTGGTGTTGATGGCCGTGTGCACGCGAAATCCGGCGTAGCCCATGTCGGCAGGAATCTGCGCCGCAAAACTGTTTTGCCCGTAAATGAAGGACTCGGTGTCAAAGGCCAGGCGGGTCGGCACGTTCTTTTCCAGCACGTTGATGGCCACCGTGCGGTCATAAAAGAGACCGGGGTGGAAAAATTGCAGCTCGAAAGGCAGTTTCTCGTCACGCCACAGGCTCTTGTCCTGGACAAAACGGATGTCGCGCCATTGATCGTATGAGATCGACTTCAAGACCTCGGGCACTTGGCCTGCGCTATCCTCGAAAGGCCTGGTCGCCAGTTCCCGCGCCATGGACGCGACATCTTGCAGGCCGAAAGAAGGCGCTTGGGCGGAGGCGAGGGTCGCGGAAAGAAAAAGGATCAGCGCGGCCGTAAGACCGTACAACCCATATCGTCTGAACATGCTTGGACTCCTGCTGTGTGCGTTGCCACCCCAATGGGATCGGGCATTTTCGGTATTTCCACTTGTGCTTTTCAATGCCGCTCGTCAAGAGCAAAGAATGGCGCTGCGAGTTCACGGCCTGCGCGGACTCCGCGTGGCGAGCAGGCTTATGATTCTATCGAGGATAGGGAAAAGAGGGAAGAAAGTGGCCCGACCGAATTTTTGACGGAGGGAGGCCGCTCCGGCCGGGCCGAGGGGTCAGGACTGCTCGCGGCGGTGATCAACCCGCCCTTTGGCGATAAGTTCTTCGAGATTGAATTTGCGGACCCGGTAGCCCATCTGGCGCGGGGTGAGGTTGAGTTCCCGCGCCGCCTTGTACTGGATCCAGGCGTTGCGCTTTAGCGCGGCCAAGACCTCCCGGCGCTCGGTTTCCTTGAGCGACTGGCAACGGGTTTCTTGGGCGGAGGGTTCAGGAGCGGGTCGCGCCGATGCGGGGCGATGCACCTCCTGGGTGAGGAACCCGCGCACAAGCTCGGGCTCCACCGGCTTGTCCTCGGTCAGGATCACCAGACGCTCAACCAGATTTTCCAGTTCGCGCACGTTGCCGGGCCAGTCGTAGGCCAGCAGCAGATCTAGGGTACTGGCGGTCAGGGTCAGACTGCGTCCGTACTCGCGTTCCATTTCCTTTTGAAAATGATTCAAGAGGCGCGGGATGTCCTCCTTGCGTTCCCGTACCGACGGCACGTGCACCGGGAAGACGTTCAGTCGGTAATAGAGATCCTCGCGAAACAGACCCTGACCGACGAAGACTTCCAGATTGCGGTTGGTGGCGCTGATGATGCGCACATCGACCTTGCGGGTCTTGTTGCTGCCGATGCGTTCGAATTCGCGTTCCTGCAGCACGCGGAGCAGCTTGGATTGCAGGGCAAGGGGCAGTTCGCCGATTTCGTCTAGGAAAATCGTGCCCAGGTGCGCGTCTTCAAAGCGGCCCGGCTTGGCGCTGTTGGCTCCGGTGAAGGCCCCCTTTTCGTAGCCGAAGAGTTCGGCTTCAAGCAGGTTTTCCGGGATGGCGGCGCAGTTGACCTTGATGAAGGGGTGGGTCTTGCGGTCGGAAAGCTCGTGGATGATGCGCCCGATCAGGGTTTTGCCCGTGCCCGATTCACCCAGCAGCAGCACGGTGGCCTTGGTTATGGCGACTTTGGCCACATATTGCTCCACTTCGAGCATGGCTTGGCTCTTGCCCACGATGTAGGGGCCGTGGTTTTCGCGCGCGATCTGGTACTTGAGCGACGTGTTTTCCTGTTTGAGGGCCGCCTCCCTCTTTTTTACTTTTTCGTTCAGGCTGAGGAACTGCGAGATGAGCGTGGCCACCACGGTCAGGAATTCCGTGTCGGCATCGAGTTGCGCCTGGCCGGTGAAGACCCGGTCCACGTTCATCACTCCAATGGGAGTACTGTGCAGCAGGATGGGCACGCCGACAAAGGAGATGCGTTCGCTGCTGATGCGCCGGGTTCCCGTCTTGTCGAGAAATAGGGGTTCAAGGGAGATGTCCGGAACCACATATGGCTTTGCCGTGCGGAAAATGATCCCCGTGATTCCTTCGTCCATTCGATAGACGCCGCGCTGTTTTTCCAGGGCCGAGAGCCCATAGGAAGTGGAGATGGCCAAACGGCCCGAAAGAGGGTCGTACAGAGTGACCGTGGCCCTGCGCATGCTCATGGTGTCGGACAGGATTTTCAGAATTGATTCCAGAGCGCTTTCGAGGTCCAGGGCCTGATCGATGACCTTGCTGATGGCCAGCAGGACGCGCAATTCGGTGGAACAGGTTGGGGTGCTCATGGGGGCTATGAAGCAACAAGGATGCCGCAATGGTCAACGGGAGCGAAGCTATGATATGCCCAATGCTTTGGTGCCGGAAGGATACATAAAATTATTTAGTATCAGACTGTTAGACTTAAAAGATGTGCCTTGAAGATTGGGCTGCATGGAAGGAATCATCAGAATCGATAGCTGTACGCGGCTTTAATTTACTTTTTTGTAATTTCATTCCGAATTGTTGGCAACCTATTTGGGTATATTTAACAAAATTGATTAATTATTTTATCGACACATCCGCGGTTCCAGCCCCCAGGCATTGCGCTGGTTCGATATCGCGCAGCAATCTGGTGTCGGTAGTGGGGTCGAACGCCTTTCGGAGCGTCTCCAGGCAAGCGGACATGGCCGCAAGCTTGGGGTGGTCATGGGGAAAGCTCGGGTTCGCATGAGCATTGTCGAGGGCATCGAGCACGTACCTGACGGTGATGTTGGCGCTGTCGCGGGCTGGCTGCAACTGGGGCGTTTCGTCGCCTTCGGGCTGAACCCGGAGCAGGAGGTGCGCGTTAACCAGCATATCTATCATTTCGGAGGCTTCACTGCGGGACATGTCAAACTCCGAGGCAATGATTTCTTCGCTTATGCTCGGTTCATCGCGATGAAAGCGTTGCACGATCTCATGGCAGACGGCCAGCGCCAGGAGCCTGGTTTGAGCCATGCTCCGCTCGCGCCATTTCGGCTCTGCCGCGACGGTGTCTGAATGGGGAAAGAAGTGGGCGATCTCAGCGCCGAAAAGAACGATATGCCAACTCAGTTGCAGCCAGATCAAAAAGAGGGGCAGGGCCGCGAAGCTGCCGTAAATGGCATTGTAGCTGGCCACGTTGATCTGAAAAGCGATGTAGCTGACCTGCAGGAGTTGGTACGCCGATCCGGCCAGGATGCCTGCCAGCAGCGCGCCTCCAACCTGGACACGGGTATTGGGCATGATCAGGTAGAGCAGGCTGAAAAGGGTCCAGAGCAGCAGGTAGGGGGCGAAGCCCAAACCCAGCGAGACGGCCGGATCAAGCACGCCGGGCAAGCCGACTTGAGAGGAAATGGCTCGCACCTGGGATGCGATGAAGACCGTGGCGCTGCCGGACAAGATCAGGAGCATGGGCGCGATGAGCATGATGGCCAGGTAGTCGCTCAGCTTGCGCGACATCGAGCGCGAGGGCACAGCCCATATTCGATTGAAATTGTGTTCGATTCTGCCAAGAACCCTGGTCACGGACCAGAACAGGACAATGACGCCGATGCCGGCGATGAGCCCGCCCTTGGTGTTGTTAAGCAGGTTGCGGGCGAAGGCGATGACCTGCAGGACCACCTCCTGTTGCGCGGCAAAATTGCGGAGCAGCTCTTTTTCGAGCAGCTGTTCAAGTCCGAAGCCCTTGGCGACGCCAAAAGCCATGGCCGCGACTGGCACCAGAGACAGGAGGGTGTAGAAGGTCAGGGCGGATGCCTGTAGAGAGCCCTGGCGGTTATGAAAATCGCGGGCCGCGAAGATGAGGGTCCGCAGCAGACGGATCACGAACCACGGTGCGGGCGTGTTTTCGCGCCGGGCATGGACGATGGACCTCGACACGAAGTCCTCGCCCCTGGCCAAGAGCTTGTTGATGTATTCCATGGGTGCACGTCCGTTTTGTTTTCAGTTTGGCGATTAATACCAATCCTGTGGCCACAACGGGCAGCGGTGTCAACCGGGGAGCGCGTAATGGGGGGGCACAAGGGATGATTTCGTCGTTGCACCAAAAAAAGCCAAGGCCTTGCGCGGGGCAAGGCCTTGGTAATGGACGGATGTCGGGCTGAGATCAGCCGAGGATGGCTTTTAAGTCTTCGTCCGGGGTGGTCAGGGGCCTTATGTCGAAGTTTTCGACCAGCACATTCAGCACCGTCGGAGTGATGAAGGCGGGCAGGGTGGGCCCGAGGCGGATGCCCTTGATGCCGAGGGACAGGAGCGTCAGCAGGATGGCCACGGCTTTTTGCTCGTACCAGGACAGCACCATGGACAGGGGCAGGTCGTTCACGCCGCAATTGAAGGCACCGGCCAGGGCCGAGGCGATCTGGATGGCGGAGTAGGCGTCGTTGCACTGCCCGATGTCCAGCAGGCGCGGGATGCCGCCGATGTCGCCCAGCTTCTTGTCGAAGAAGCGGAACTTGCCGCAGGCCAGGGTCAGCACGATGCAGTCGGTGGGAACTTTCTCCACGAATTCGGTGTAGTAGTTGCGGCCGGGCTTGGCTCCGTCGCAACCTGCGACCAGGAAGAAGTGACGGATGTCACCGCTCTTGACCGCCGCGATGACCTTGTCGGCAACGCCAAGCACAGCGTTGCGGGCGAACCCGGTCAGCACGGAACCCTTGTCCTCGTCGGCCGTAAAACCGGGCATTTCAAGAGCCTTTGCGATGACCTGGGAAAAATCCTTGCCCACATGAGTTACGCCGGGCCAGCCGACAAGGCCAGTGGTGTAGATGTTGCCATGGTAGGACTCGACCGGCTTCTGGATGCAGTTGGTGGTCATCAGGATCGCGCCGGGGAATTCGGCGAATTCCTCCTGCTGGTTCTGCCAGGCCGTGCCGTAGTGGCCGTGGAAGTGCGGGTGTTTTTTGAGCTCCGGATAGCCGTGGCAGGGCAGCATCTCGCCGTGGGTGTAGATGTGTATGCCCTTGCCCGCAGTCTGCTCCAGCAGCAGGGCCAAGTCTTTCAAGTCGTGGCCGGAAACGAGGATGGCCTTGCCTTTCTTGGGTCCGAGCGGAACTTCCGTGGGCACGGGGTGGCCATAGGTGCCGGTATTGCCGCCGTCGAGGAGCTCCATGGCTTTGAGGTTGATCTGCCCGCACTCCATGCACAGCGCGACCAGTTCGTCCACGCCGAGGTTTTCGAGGCTCTTGACCAGGGCGCGCTGCACGAATTCGTACACGCTCTCGTCCTCATGGCCGAGAATGGCGGCGTGATCGGCGTAGGCGGCGACGCCTTTGAGCCCATAGATGAGAATCTGCTTGAGGGAACGCAGGTCCTCGTGAGCTTCCAGGGCCTCGGAGATGCCGTGCTGTTCGCCCTGGGCGACCAGGCCTTCCAGGGTCTCGGCCGGGGTGAAGGTGGCGGCGGGGGAGTCCACGCTGACGCCGGTCCGGACTTTGAGAGCCTCGCGGTGGCCCACGGCGTCATTGATGAGCGTCTGAAATCTGGCCGGGTCGAAGTCCACGTTGGTCAGGGTCGAGAAGACGCCTTCGTTGATGAAGCGGTTCACGGCTGGGTCGGACACGCCCTTGGCCCGGGCCTGTGTCGTGATCTGGGAGAGTCCCTGAAGAGCGTAGATAAGAAGATCCTGCAGGGCCGCGACGTCGGGCTGCTTGCCGCAAACGCCGATCTTGGTGCAGCCGGTTCCTTTGGCTGTCTGTTCACACTGGTTGCAAAACATGTTGGCTCCATGGTTGGGGTGATGTTGTTTCCGTTGAGAAGGGGTTTATGCTTCGGCGCGAATGCGGGCTTTGATCCAGATCAAAAAACACGAGTTTTCATGAGCCATCGGGCGCGGCCTTTGTGAATGATTGCTCTTTCTTGACAAAGACGGGCAGCCGGAACAGACGATGCGCATACGCTCGTAACGATAATGGAGTGCCCATGGACCCGATGAATTTCAATTTTCTGTGTTCCGAACCGGCCGCGCCCAATGGTCGCAGCGTCGGGATCATCGGCGCGGGCCCCTCGGGGCTGGCCGCCACGGGTTACCTGTCTTGCCTCGGCTATCAGGTGGAGGTCTACGACAAGCTGCCCAAGCCGGGCGGGCTCATGCTTTTCGGCATTCCGGGGCATCGCATCCCCAAGGAGCGCATTGACCTGGGCGCACGCAAACTGGAACGCAAGGGCGGGGTCATCTTTCACACCCACACCAAGATCTGTTGCAGCGGTCCCCTGCATGACGAGGAGGGTGATCATTTCTGCCGCGAGATTCTGGGTTTTGGCGACATGGTCAAGAAGCACGACGCCATCATGATCTGCACCGGTTCGTGGAGGTCGCGCAAGCTGGGCATCCCCGGCGAGAACCTGTCCGGGGTCTTTTCGGGCCTGGAATTTCTTTTTCCCATCCGTGCCGTCAAATACAGCGCGCCCAACGTCAAGCTGCCCGACGTCGCGGGAAAGACCTTGGCTGTCATCGGTGCGGGGCATTCGGCCGTGGACGTGGCCCACAGCGCGGTTCATCTCGGCGCGGCCAAGGTATATCTCATTTATCGGCGCACGAGTCGTGAAGCGCCGTGCGGAGCTTTCGAGATCGAGCAGCTGCGCCAGATGGGCGTAGAGTGGCTGGATCGCACCACGCCGCTTCAGGTCCTGGGCGGCAGCAAGGTCGAGGGCCTGGAGATTTCCAGGCCCGGTCAGAATGAGGCGGAGGTCTCGGTCCTGCCCGTGGATCTTGTGGTCACCGCCATCGGCGAGACGGCCACCCCGCCGTTCGCCAAGGAGCTGGGCCTTGAGAACGTGCGCAAAGGCGAAGTGCGCTGGCTGCACATGACGGCCATCGAAAACGTGTTCGTGGCCGGCGACGCCCTAAGCGGCCCGAGCAAGATCGGCAAGGCGGTCTACAGCGGCCTGCGCGCGGCCCGTTCCCTGGCCAACTGGCTGGATTTGAAGGCCCAGGACAGGCTCGATGCCTACGATTATAACGATCTTGTGACCAACGAAGCGGGATTCAGGAGCTGACATGAGCGGGCAGAAGACACTTTATATCGACTACAGCCTGTGCATCGGCTGCGAAACCTGTGAATATGTGTGCCGCTTTACCAACGACACCTCGCGCATTCACATGACCCGCACCATCGACGGGGTCATGGTACCGCTGTATTGCCAGCACTGCGAAAATCCCAAGTGCGCCAACGCCTGTCCGCGCGGGGCGCTGAAGAGGGACAAGGATGGCGCGCTCATCCTGCAATCCATGCTTTGCCGGGGCTGCCAGACCAAAAACTGCATCCTGGCCTGTCCGCACAGCGCCATGTTCGAGACCGATCGCGGGGTCATGGTTGCCAAGTGCGACATGTGCGCCCAGCGCCGTCAGGTCGGTATGGGTCCGGCCTGCGTGGAAATGTGCCCCTGCGCGGCCATCCGCTACGTGGATCGCGACGAAATCTCCGCCCTGGAAACGGAAAAGTCCAAGCTGGCCCATCAGAAGGTGCTTGATCACCTGAAGCTGCCGGGAAAAGATTAACGGCCCCTGCCTTGGCATGAACCGTAAGACCCCATTTCAAGAAAATTTGGGGCCGATGCGGACGAAGATAGGTGATAGCTTTTTTTCCGCAGCTCAGTCCTTCATTCCTTTTTTCACTGACTTTACGAGCCGCCCAAAGGACTTGTCTTTTTTTCGTTTGTCCAGCGACGACATCTCAAAATATTCCGATTCCTTCCTGAGTTTGACGTAATTGGCGTAGCGCTCTTCCTGCAGCTCTCCGCGCTGGATGGCGGCACGGACGGCGCAGCCGGGCTCGTGCCGGTGCGTGCAGTCGGCGTACCGGCAGGCAGTGGCCAGGGCGGTCATCTCTGCAAAACCCATGTCGATGCCGTCTGCGGCCCCGAGGACGCCAAGCTCCCGCATGCCGGGCGTGTCGATGAGCATGGCGCCGGATTCAAGCTGGATGAGCTGGCGGCGGGTCGTCGTGTGGGTGCCTTCGCCCGTGGCACTGACGGTCCGGGTTGCGTAGGCGTCCAGACCCACGAGGCGGTTGACCAGCGTCGTCTTGCCAACGCCCGAGGAGCCGAGCAGACAGCAGGTTTTTCCCGGGGCAAGGGCGCCTCGGAGTTCGCCAAGTCCGGTGCCGGTTACGCTGCTCAGGGCGATGATGCGGGCCGTGGTCACGGAGGCGATGATCCCAAGCCTGTGTTTGAGTTCCTCCTCGGTCAGCAGGTCCGTTTTGGTCAAAAGGATAACCGGTTCCACTTGCCCGTCCGCGGCCATGATCAGGTACCGCTCCAGCCGGTTGGGATTGAAATCGAAATGGCCTGACTGGACAATGAAGGCGATGTCGACGTTGGCGGCGATCATCTGCTGATCTACTGTGCCGCCTGCGGCTCTGCGCCGCAGGTAGGTCTTGCGTGGAAAAACCTGGTGAATGATGGCGGCCCTGCCATTGTCGTAATATTGCGCCGTGACCCAGTCCCCGACGCTTGGCAGATCCGTCGTCCGGTCGCTCTGGTACGACAGCTTGCCGGATAGCTCCGCCGGTACTTCGCCCGATTCGTTTCTGAGGCAGTACGAGCCGCGATCGACCGCGCAGACGCGGGCGATGGCACAGCCCTCGGGCTGTGATTCAGGGGCATGGGCCGTAAACCATGGGTCGAAGCCGAGGTCATGGAGTGTCATGGTCTTTTCAAAGGTTCAGGTTGATGGAAGGGTGGGCCGCTCCGGCTTTCTGGCCGGAAATAATCCTGTCCGGGGACATGACGCAAGAGATGGGGGCCGGGATGAACGGATTGAAGGGGCGCGGCCGAAGAGTCGGTCGCGCCCCTTGAAGTGGTGTAAGGCGGGGTCGTCTGCGTTATTTGCCGAGCGTGCCCATGATGCCGCGCACTGCCGCAGGCAGGTCGGCGGGCAGAACGATGACCTTGGAGTTGTTGTTCTCGGCCATCTTGCGCATGGCGTCCACGTAGCGCTGGCCCAGCAGGAAGACCAGCGGCAGTTCGCCGCCCTTGGTTGCCTCGGCAACCTTGGCGATGGCCTCCCGGTCCGCTTCGGCCAGCACGACCTTGGCCTCGGCATCGCGGCGGGATGCTTCCAGGCGGCCGTCGGCCTGCAGGATGGCCGCCGATTTGTCGCCCTCGGCCCTGGTGACCGTGGCGCGTCTGGCGCGCTCGGCCGCGGCCTGTTCTTCCATGGCGTGCTGCATGGTGTCGGAGGGGTTGATGTCCTGGATTTCCACGGTCTTGAGCGTGATGCCCCAGTCCGAGATGTCATCGGAAATGGTTTCTTTGAGTCTGGCCTTGATCCTGTCGCGGGAGGACAGGGCATCGTCGAGGTCCATTTCGCCGACAATGGATCTGAGCGAGGTCTGCACCAGGGTCTGGATGGCCATGCGGTAGTCTTCCACCCCGTACACCGCTTTTTCCGGGGACACGATGTTGATGTAGGCCACTGCGTTGGTGATGATGACCGCGTTGTCGCGGGTGATGACCTCCTGGGAGGGGATGTCCATGACGATGTCCTTTGTCGTCACCTTGTAGGCCACGGTGTCCATGTACGGAATGATGATGTTCAGACCCGGGCCCAGTGTGCTGTGGTACTTGCCCAGGCGCTGAACCACGAACTTGAAGCCCTGGGGCACGATGCGCACGCCCATGCTGATGGTGATGATGACCAAGAGAAGCAGAAAAATGACTACGGTTAGCCCTGGACTGAACATGATGATCTCCTAGAGGGATTGTTTGGTGTTTTTCGGGGCGACCACAAGTGTGTTGCCCGACACGTCGCGAATCTGGACCCGGTCACCCAGTTGTACCGGTTCGTCACAGATAAAGGACCACTCGTCGGATCCGAGCAGAGGTTTGGAGAAGCGCACGACGCCGCGCCGGTCGCCCTCGGGTGTGCTGATGACCTGGCCGGTTTCGCCCAGGAGCGCCTCGCGGGACATGCCGGCGCGGGTCTTGTCGACCATGCGCGGTTTCATGACCAGAAACCAGAACGTGGTCAAAAGTGCGGAGAATGTGCCCCAGAGCAACAATTGCATGGTCAGGCTCACGTCCGGGGCAAACCAGAGCAGACCGCCCACGGCCAGCGCGCCCAGTCCGAACCAGAAAATGGTGAAGCTCGGGATGAAGAGCTCGGCGATGATGAGAATCATGCCGAAGACAAGCCAATGCCAGTACTGAAGGTCCATGAATGTGCTCCCGATGGTGATTCGTATCCGCCAGATCGAATGCTAGCAGGGTCGAGTTCGCAAATCCAGCGTCATATTATCCGAACGCCACGTTTAGCGGCCAGTCAAGGGCCGGGCGGCCGAAAGGGCTCCGCCGCATATTGACAACTTCCACTCTTTTCGCATAGCCGTTTCGCAGCTTATCGAATGTGTTCCCTCAGCGGAACGGATTGTTCGGTATTGCAGTATTTTCAGTCGTTCAGCGCATCTTCATCGTCAACCGGAATCATCCATGGCAGGCAAGGACAACAGTTCCGAGACATTGGCCAAAGGCCTCTTCATTCTGGATATTTTCGGCGATGACGACGTCGGCTATACGCTCGCCCAGATTTCCCGCCGTACGGGCATCAACAAGACTTCCATATACAGGTACGTCAACACCTTCTGCGACCTCGGCTTTTTAAAGCGCGACGATCGCACCGGCCTCTACCGGCTCGGTGTGCGCATGCTGGCCCTGGCCAACGCCATGCTCGAAAAAAGCGAGCTGGAGCGGGCCGTCAAGATTCAGGTCGATGCGGCCCATGAACGCCATGGGGTGCATATCGACGTGGGCCTCTTGTCAGGGGACTCCATCTACCTGATCTACCGCCGCGAATCCCAGGACACCAAGGCGTTCCGTTCATTCAGTTACGGTTCCGAGCCCTATTACCTGGCCGCAGGCAAGGCGGCCATGGCCTACATGGCCGACGAGGAACTCCGCGCCCTTGTCTCGCGCCTGGATCTGACTCCCAAGACCGACAAGACCATCGTTTCCGAGGCGGATCTGCTGGATGATCTGCGGCAGTCCGTGCAGCGCGGCTATGCCCGCAACCGGGAGGAATTCGTGCCGGGGCTCATCGCCATTGGCGCCCCGCTCTACAGCCTGCGCACGGGAAAGGTTGTGGGCGGGGTGAGCTTTGATTCCTCCACCGATCGCTTCTCCATGGAGGAATTCGAGCAGCGTTTCGCGGGCTATCTGGTGGAGTTGGCGAAGAAAATTTCCGCAGTGGTATCCTGGTAAATCTTGGAGTATCATTGCAGCGGAACCTTTGCGGGTTCCATTTTGGACGAGGAAAAAGGGAAGCCGGAGGCGTTGGGTTTCCGGCTTCATGGCAGGCTTTCGGCACTGTCCGAAGCCAAACGGCTGCCGGTGTGCGTGGTGCGCAGGGCGCGGCGTGCTCGCCGGAATTCAACGTTCACCCTGGAGGAGTTTTTGATGAAACGACTTGGAGTACTGTGCATGGTTTTGGCCATGGTTTGCGGCTTTGCCGGCATGGCCCTGGCGTCCGACACCGTTCGCGTCGGCGTGTTTCTGCCCCTGACCGGCCAGAACGCCTTTGGCGGGCAGCTTGAACTGGAAGGCGTGCAGATGGCCCACAAGGAAATGGGCGAGGTTCTCGGCAAGAAGGTCGAGCTGTTCGTGGTTGACAACAAGTCCGACAAGGTTGAATCCGCCAACGCGGTCAAGCGCTTGATCGAAAAGGAAAAAGTTCAGGCCATCATCGGCACCTACGGTTCTTCCCTGGCCATGGCCGGTGGTGAAGTGTCCGAAAAGGCCGGCATCCCGCAGGTCGGCACCAGCTGCACCAACCCGCTGGTCACCCAGGGCAAGAAGTACATCTTCCGCGTGTGCTTCATCGACCCCTTCCAGGGCGCCGGTGCGGCCACCTATGCTTTCCGTGATCTGGGTCTGAAGAAGGCCGCCCTGTTGATCGACGTGGCCAACGACTACTCCGTGGGTCTGGCCAGCTTCTTCAACAAGTCCTTCACCAAGCTGGGCGGCGAGATCGTGTCCACCCTGAACTACCAGTCCGGCGACCAGGATTTCACTGCCCAGTTGCAGGAAATCATGAGCAAGCAGCCTGACGTGCTCTTCATTCCCTCCTACTTCGCTGAAGGCGCCATCATCATGAAGCAGGCTCAGGAGCTGGGCGCCACGTTCCAGATCATGGGCGGCGACGCCATGGACAACCCCGAGATCACCGCAATTGGCGGTTCCGCCGTGGAAGGTTTCATTCACACCACCTTCCCCTACGATCCCTCCATGCCCGACATGAATCCCGTGGCCCAGAAGTTCACCGCCGAGTGGACCAAGATCAATCCCGACAAGGATCCCAACGTCAATGCCGCGCTGGGCTATGACGCGTACATGATCATCATGGACGCTATCACCCGCGCCGGCTCCGCCGAGCCCCAGGCCATCCGCGACGCGCTGGCCGCCACCAAGGACTTTGTCGGCGTGACGGGCATGACCACCATCAACGAAACCCACGACGCCGAAAAGCCCGTCGGTCTGGTCAAGATCATTGATGGCAAGAAGACCTACGTTGGTGCCATCACTCCCGAACTCTAATACCCAAACGTCCCTCTCGGGGCAAAGGCGGCAGGGGGAATCCCCTGCCGCCTTTTCAGACAAGGAACGTCCATGACTCTGGCAACATTCATACAACACTTCCTGAACAGCCTGACCTTGGGCAGCCTCTACGCGCTCATCGCCATCGGTTACACCATGGTCTACGGTATTTTGAGGCTGATCAACTTCGCACACAGCGAAATCTTCATGCTCGGGGCCTATTTCGTGTTCTGGGGCATTACCCTTTTTCACCTGCCCTGGGCCGCGGCCATGGTCGTCTCGATCATCTCCGTCGCGGGCATCGGCATCCTGGTCGATCGCGTAGCCTACCGTCCATTGCGCGACGCACCACGCATCTCGGCCCTGATCAGCGCCATCGGCGTCTCCTTTTTTCTACAGAACGTGGCCATCGTGTTCTTCCAGGCCATTCCGCGCCAGGTGTACCGCCCGCAATGGCTGGAACAGCCCATGCTGTGGGGCGACGTGCGCGTTTTGCCCCTGACCCTTTTCGTGCCGCTGCTGTCGTTTTGCCTGATGATGGTTCTGGTCTACATTGTCTATCACACCAAGGCCGGGCTCGGCATGCGGGCCATCAGCAAGGATATTGAGACGAGCTACCTCATGGGCGTACCCGTGAACAAGGTCATCGCCCTGACCTTTGGCATCGGCTCGGCCCTGGCTGCCGCGAGCGGCATCATGTGGGCCCTTCGGTATCCGCAATTACAGCCCATCATGGGCGCCATTCCCGGTTTCAAGGCCTTCATCGCGGCCGTTGTCGGCGGCATTGGGTCCATTCAGGGCGCGGTCATCGGCGGCCTGCTGCTGGGTTTCATTGAAATCATGACCGTGGCGTTTTTTCCGGATCTGGCAGGCTACCGTGACGCGTTCGCCTTCATCCTGCTCATCTGCGTGCTGCTGATCAAGCCGACCGGCATCATGGGCGTCAAGACGGAGGACAAGGTCTGATGAACCGCAACACAATCATTCTTCTCAACCTCGTGTTGGTGGCCTGCCTGGGCCTATTTTTGTGGTGGGCCGAGCGGTCCCTGGACGGCTACAAGATTCAGATTCTGAACCTCATCGCCGTGAACATCATCCTGGCCCTGTCCCTTAATCTCATCTACGGATTCACGGGCATGTTCAGCCTGGGGCATGCGGGGTTCATGGCCATCGGGGCCTATGTCTGCTCAATACTGATCATGACGCCGGACCAGAAGGCCACGCTGTTCATCCTGCAGGCAGCCTTTCCCCTGGTGGAGAATGCCCACGCCCCCTTTCTGGTGGCTGTGATCGCCGGGGGACTCGTGGCAGCCCTCTTCGGCATGGTCATCGGTGCGCCGCTCCTGCGCCTGGGTGACGACTATCTGGGCATCGCGACCCTCGGTTTTGCTGAGATCGTGCGCGTCATCGGCAATAACATCCCGCGCGTGACCAACGGGGCTCTGGGTTTCAAGGGCATCCCGGATCACGCCAACCTGTGGTGGAACTTCGGTTGGTGCCTGCTGACCCTCTATTTCGTCATTCGCATCGTGAACAGCAACACGGGCAACGTCTTCAAGGCCATCCGTGACGACGAGACTGCGGCCAAGGCCATGGGCATCAACGTCTTTAAGATGAAGCTGTTGTCTTTCACCTTTGGCGCTTTTTTCGCCGGGGTGGGCGGGGCGTTGCTGGCGAGTCTGTTGACCACCATCGACCCCAAGATGTTCCTCTTCACCCTGACCTTCAGCGTCCTCATGATCGTGGTTACCGGCGGACTCGGCTCCATCACCGGGTCCATTCTGGCGGGCATAGGCATTACCGTGATGCTGGAATGGCTTCGGTTCGTGGAAAACCCCATCACCATCGGGGACTGGAGCATGAATGGCATCCCCGGTATGCGGATGGTCGTCTTTTCGCTGGTACTCATCCTGGTCATTCTCTTCAGACGTGAGGGGATCATGGGCATGCGTGAGATCACCTGGGACGGCATTGCCCGGTTCATGAAGAGAGGTAAGGCATGAGCACGATTCTCGAAACCAGAAATCTGACCATGCGCTTCGGTGGCCTGGTCGCCGTGTCGGATTTTAGCGCCAGCGTCCCCCAGGGCAGCATTACCGGGCTCATCGGCCCCAACGGCGCGGGCAAGACGACCTGCTTCAACATGGTCACCGGTTTTTATCGGCCCACCGAAGGCCAGGTCTTCTTCGAAGGCCAGGATCTGACCGGCAAGAACCCGCATCAGGTCTGCCAGGCCGGCATCGCCCGCACCTTTCAGAACATCCGTCTGTTCGGCAATGAAACCGCCCTTGAGAACGTCATGATCGGCAGTTTCGTGCGCCAGCGCACGGGCTGGCTCCAGGCCGTGCTCATGACCCCCATGGCCCTGCGCGAGGATATTGAGATCCGTAAGCGTTCCATGGAACTGCTCGAAGTCGTGGGCCTTGGCTCCATCGCGAACGAAAAGGCCAACAGCCTGCCCTACGGTGCCCAGCGGCGTCTGGAAATCGCCCGCGCTCTGGCCACGGGGCCGCGATTCCTGCTCCTCGACGAGCCTGCGGCGGGCATGAACCCCCAGGAGTCCATGGAACTGATGGACTTCATCCGCACCATTCGCACCCGCTTCGACCTGACCATCCTGCTCATCGAGCACGACATGAAAGTAGTCATGGGCGTGTGCGAGCACATGTGGGTTCTGGACTACGGAGTGACCATCGCCGAAGGCGGCCCTGAATCCATCCAGTCCAATCCCAAGGTCATTGAAGCCTATCTGGGTGAGGAGTACGTGAATTATGCTTAAGATCAGCGACCTGCATGTCTATTACGGGGGTATCCACGCCTTGAAGGGGATTTCCCTCGATGTGCCCACGGGCCAGATCGTGACCCTCATCGGCGCCAACGGGGCGGGCAAGAGCAGTACGCTCAGGGCCATCTCCGGGCTGATCAAGAACAAGAAGGGAACTATCGTCTACAACGACCGCGATATCACCACCCTCGACCCGGTGGAGATCGTCAAGAGCGGCATTGTCATGTCTCCCGAGGGGCGGCGCATCTTCCCGCATCTCTCGGTGACCGAGAACCTGTACCTGGGGGCTTTCAGCCGCAGCGACAAGGACGGCATCGAGCGCGACAAGGAGTGGGTCTTCGACCTCTTCCCGCGCATGCGCGAGCGCCAGAACCAGAAGGGCGGCACCCTGTCCGGCGGTGAGCAGCAGATGCTGGCCGTGGCCCGGGCGCTGATGAGCGCCCCCGACGTGGTCATGCTCGACGAACCGTCCCTGGGATTGGCTCCGCTCCTGGTCAGGGACGTGTTCGAGATCATCAAAGTCATCAACGCCCAGGGCAAGACCGTGGTCCTGGTCGAGCAGAACGCGTTTGCGGCCCTCAAGGTGGCCCATCACGCCTACGTGCTCGAAACGGGAGTCATCGTGCTGCAGGGCACGGGCGAGGAACTCCTGAACGACGAACGTGTCATCCAGGCCTACCTGGGGGGCTAAAGCCGGGCCCGCAAAGCCTTCAGACCATGCCCGTCCGGTTTTTTGGGTTCACCGCACGCCCTCCCTCTCTCTTGAGACGGAGGGCTTTTTCTTGCCTGCGGCGCTGTTCATCCATCGCTCCAGGCGGTTTGGGTATGGCCAAATTGGGCTTCTCATGCAGGGCGCAAACGGATAGGGTGCATCTCCGATGCGTTCGGGCAAGGGCTTGGCCCGCCTGCCGCAAGGCCACGGGACTCTTTGGCGGGCCAAGCGGCACGTTTAGAGTTCCGTCCCGCATCGTCATGCATGCAAGGGGGAGACACTTATGTTCAAGATAGTCAGGCGAGAGGAGATGTCCGGCGGAACGGTCATCCTGAATGAAATCGAGGCGCCGCGTATCGCCGCCAAGGCCCGTCCGGGCCAGTTTCTCATCCTGAAGGCCAACGAGAATGGCGAGCGCATCCCGCTGACCATGGCCGAGACGGATCCGGTCAAGGGGACCGTGACGGTCATTTATATGGTGGTCGGCAAGAGTACGGAGCTTTTTTCGCGCCTGCAGGTCGGAGATTTTTTCCAGAACGTCATCGGCCCTCTGGGTCAGCCCACGCACATCGAGAGCGGCAAGAATGTGGTCTGCGTTGGCGGTGGGACCGGAGTGGCGGTGCTGCATCCCATCGCCCGGGGCATGAAGGAAGCCGGTAGCCGGGTGACGACCATCATCGGAGCCCGCAACAAAGACCTGCTCATTCTCGAAGACAAGATGCGCCTGGCCTCCCACGAACTGCACATCTGCACCGACGACGGCAGCCACGGCCGTAAGGGTTTCGTGACCGAAGTGCTCAAGGAACTCCTGCAGCAGGGCGGGATCGATCAGGTGGTGGCCATCGGCCCCGTGCCGATGATGAAGTTCGTTTCCCTGCTGACCAAGGAGTTCGGCGTCCCGACCCTGGTCAGCCTCAATCCGATCATGATCGACGGCACGGGCATGTGCGGCGGTTGCCGGGTCACCGTGGGCGGGGAAACCAAGTTCGGGTGCGTGGACGGCCCGGAATTTGACGGGCACCAGGTCAATTTCGACGAGCTGATGCTGCGCCTGCAGGCCTATACGGAGCAGGAAAAGCTCAGCCGTCACATGTGTAAATGCGAGGGGGAACGCTAGATGGGGGACGGTAGCAAGAAGTCACGGCAGGCCATGCCGGAACAGGATCCCAAGGTTCGGGCCCGGAATTTCGAGGAAGTGCCGCTTGGCTACACCCCGGAGTTGGCGGTGGCCGAGGCGGGGCGTTGCCTGCAGTGCAAGAACCCGCTCTGTGTGCAGGGCTGCCCGGTCGGGGTCGATATTCCGGCCTTTATCAACCATATCGCCGACGGAAAATTCGACCAGGCCATCGGCAAGATATGGGAGCGCAACAGTCTGCCGGCAGTCTGCGGACGGGTCTGCCCGCAGGAGATCCAGTGTGAGGGCAACTGCATCCTCGGCCGCAAGGGCGAACCCGTGGCCATCGGCAACCTGGAGCGTTTCGCGGCGGACTGGGAGCGGGCCCAGCAGGTCTGCGAGTTGCCGCAGCGCGAGAAGTCCACGGGCAAGAAGGTGGCCGTGGTCGGCTCCGGACCGTCCGGTCTGACCGTGGCCGGAGACCTGATTTTAAAAGGGCACGAGGTCACCATTTTCGAGGCTTTTCACAAGCCCGGCGGAGTGCTGGTCTACGGCATCCCCGAGTTCCGGCTGCCCAAGGACATCGTCGCCTCGGAAGTGTCCTGCCTGCAGACCCAGGGCGTGAAAATCGAGTGTGACGTGGTCGTGGGACGCACCGAGACGGTGGACGAACTCTTTGAGCTTGGTTTTGACGCCGTGTACCTTGGTGTCGGTGCGGGTCTGCCCCGGTTCATGAACATTCCCGGCGAAAACCTGATCGGGGTGCTTTCGGCCAATGAATACCTGACCCGGGCCAATCTGATGAAAGCCTATCTTTTCCCGCAGGTGGACACGCCCATCCCTCAGGGCCGTCATGTGGTGGTACTGGGCGGGGGCAATGTGGCCATGGACAGCGCCCGTACGGCCATGCGCCTCGGCGCTGACAAGGTCAGCATCGTTTACCGCCGGTCAAGGGCGGAGATGCCAGCGCGTAGCGCCGAGATCCATCACGCCGAGGAAGAGGGGCTCCATTTCGAGCTGCTGTCCAACCCGGTACGCTACATCGGGGACGAGAAAGGACGGCTCAAAGGCGTTGAATGCGTGCGCATGGAACTCGGTGAGCCCGACAGTTCGGGACGCAGGCGTCCGGTGGCCGTCCCTGGCTCGGAGTTCATCATTGACTGCGATCTGGCTATCGTGGCCATCGGTTCCGGGGCCAACCCGCTCCTGACCCGCTCCACCCCGGATCTGCCCCTGGCCAGGAACGGATACATCCTTGCCAATCCCATGACCGGCAAGACCGGCAAAAAAGCGGTCTGGGCCGGAGGCGACATCGTCACCGGAGCCGCCACGGTCATCCTGGCCATGGGCGCGGGCAGAAAGGCGGCGGACTCCATCCACGAATACCTGACCTGGGGTTGGTAGAACCGATGTCATAGAAAGATTGCGCATTTGGCCTGATAGAACGCTGCCCCCGGCAGGTTGTTGCGGATAGATTTCCGCCGCACCCTGCCGGGGGCAGCGACGTTTTAGCTGCACCGCACGATTTGCCAGGGCCAGGGGGGCGACTACCGGATAACTTTGAGTGTCGCGCGCCGCCAATTTCCAAATCCAAACTCAAAAGACATCACCGCAAAAGTTTCGAACGATTCCGAGTGTCATTACCGCAAAGGCGGGAATCCATTTTTTTCAGACAGTTAAAAAAGCGAAGTTCTCCTTCTTCTAGGGGATGACGACTTTTTGCTGTGACGTCTCAAAAGGGGCGCTGCTCATCGCCTACTCCAAGCAATACAAAATGGTCTGTATCAAGTGAACAATTTTCATTTTTTGTGTTGTTATGTTGCAGCATGACGATGAATATTCACGATTAATGAAAAAATCGATTATCGAGTCGATTTTTTCCGGAAAATCGGACTCATTTTGCAGCGGATAGATGCTGTTTTTTGAAGTATAATTGAGTGGTTTTGTGAAATTGCGTTTGTGATATTTATATATAATATCAAATTTCTATAATTTTTCAATTCAAAAATTTAACTTTGTAGAGGTTGTAATCGCAATTTTTGAATTAGTGCATTTTGATAAATTTATCACGAGCGTAAGCTGTTTGTGCAAACAGTTTAAATGGTGCGTTTTTTCGTTCATTTGCGAAAAAAAAGGATGATTTTTTTATAAAATCTTGCAGCGAACTTTGTCCGCGCGTAGGGAAATTCAAATAAATTTAACCGTTGGAGGGTATTTAATTTTTTTGAACATTCCATTGCGGCCTAGTGCCGCACGGGTTTTTTGTGAAGTCGGGAACGAGAAAACCAACAGTGGTATGTATCAACGTTACATTTTTTGAAAAACATCATGAGGAGTGGGTAATGAAAAAAATCGTCGTATTGGGCTCAATGCTGATTGCATGCCTGTTGTTTTCCGGATTGGCGGAAGCAAAAGCCACTAAAATCAAGTGGGGTGCGACGAGTACCCGCTCTGGATTGTATGCAAACACGGTCGCCCAGGCTGCGCTTGTGAATCAAACTTTTCCTGAAATTGAGATTACTGTGGTTGAAACCGGGGGGTATGTCGAAAATCTGGTGCGCACCCAGAAGAAAACCATTCATCTCGGCCCCGCCAGCGCCGCGGCCGCCTACGCAGCCTACGCCGGGATCATCGACTATGAGGGGAAGCAGCTTGCCGACCTTCGTTCCCTGTGGGGCGGATATGTGACTCCGATTCACATCGTCACTTCCAAAAAGAGCGGTGTTACCCGTATCGAGGATCTGAACGGCGTCAGCTTTGCCATGAATCCCGGAACCACCTCCGGGCGACTGATCGAACTGCTTTTCGATGCGTTGGATATCAAGCCTGACTACAAGATGATGGGCATTGGCGCCAGCGTCGATGCCATGAAGGGCGGCGTGGTTGAGGGATGGATGAAGGCCGGGTTTAAAGACGCGGCAATCATGGATATCGAATCGACCATGGACATCAATGTTCTGACGGTGACTCAGGAAATGATCGACAAGATGAATGCCAAGTATCCCGCTCATGGTCTAATGATGACTATTCCGACCGGACTTTTCAATGCGGTCACCGCCGAGCAGTTGAGTTTCGCTTATGTGGTCAGCGACTTTGTCCACAAGGATGTCCCGGATGAGGTTGTCGAGAAGATTCTCAAGGCCACTTATGACAAACGTGAGGAATTGGTCAGCAATATCGCAACCCTCCGTGAGGGACGTTTTGCCGAGATGTATGATGTCGCCATCGAATATAATCTGGCGGTGCCCTTTCATCCTGCGGCAGCAAAATTCTACCAAGAGACTTTAGGCGTTACCATTCCGGAAAAACTTCTGCCGCCTAAATGATGCATCCCTCACGATGTGAGATATGGCAAGTGGTTGAATTGGAGTGCTTTCCTTATGCATACTGGAGGACATAACGATGATGAAGAAATGGTTGCCTAGGGCCGCTTTAGCGATGATCGCCGCGTCGTTTCTGGTTTTGAGTTTCAGTCTCGTAGAAATTGCCACAGCGGGGAGTAAGGCTGCGGTTGCCATTGACCCGCCGTCCGGAAAAAAAGCTACAGTTATCACGATAACTGGGACCGGCTTTGCGCCTCAGGAAGAGGTTGACGTCGTTATCACCCTTGGCCCCGGACAAAGAGTCGGTTTGGGAACGGAAAAAGTCGAGATGATCGTGACCGATGACCAAGGTGGGTTTTCCGTCCCGTCGGCCATTCCGATGAACGCCAAGCCGGGTACATACCCTATCGATGTGGAAGGCAGTAAAGGGTCCGTGTTCAGCACGAGCATTGTCGTAACCGAATAGTACGGCAAGCGGATAAGATGGATCACGAGAAGCCCTGGTTGTTCGGTGTGTTGCGCCATCGACCTGGGCTTCTCCATGCAAAGATGTCTATTTCTTTGCCGGACCGCCGAAAACGATCGGTACATGGTGCGGCCCTTATCTGTCGAACGGAAGAGCCTCGGCCTGTAAGTCCGGGCGTGAGTCGAGCGGCTGTTGCCCGGGATAAAGGGCGGGCGTTGAGTGCCGCTACAACACGCTTCTCATTGCACTGCCCTTGTGTCTGAATCCGCCTCGATGTTTCGGTTGGCGGTTCGAAACTTCGATTATCATTTGTTCAAATCAAGGTGGCCCATGCGTAATTTAAAAGGCTGGTCAAAAATTTGTGTAGCAATAATGGCAGGAATATGGAGTGTGTTCCTTGTCTACACTGCAATAACAATTGCACTGCATCCAATCTTGCAGGGATCTATTTCACTCTGTTTTGGATTAGCTATAGTTTTTCTCATGTATCCATTTTCACAAAATGCTCGTCTATATGAAAGTTCAGAAAAACACTTGTTGAAAACATTGATTTACGGTTCCAAAACGAGTCCATCGGTTTTGGACGTTGTGTGTATTGTGTTTAGCGTGTTCCCATGCCTTTATATCATGTTTTCCTGGGAATCGATTGCTCGCAGTGCAGGGTACTACGAAGACTATCAATTGGTTCTTGGCTTTGCTCTCATTATCGGCTTGCTTGAGGCAACCCGGCGCTCTCTTGGAAACTCCATTCCCATTCTTATGCTTTGTTTCTTGGGCTATGCACTTTTCGGTGAACACATCCCCGGCATGTTCGGGCATGCCGGCTTCCAGGGAACCGAAATTCTCTACCAGCTTTTTCTGATGCAGGAAGGCATCTGGGGCTTGCTGACCGACATGACCAGCAAGCTGATTGCCCTCTTTGTCCTCTTCGGGCCAGTGCTGTTCGCCACCGGGGTCGGCAAGACCTTCATGGACATCGCCATGCTCTTCGGCGGACGCATTCGTGGCGGCGCCGGACATGTCGCCGTGGTTGGCAGCTCATTTTTTGGAATGCTGTCCGGTTCCTCTGTGGCCAACGTCGCCACGACCGGTTCCTTCACCATCCCCACCATGAAGCGGCTCAAGTTTCCCCCTGCCCTCGCCGGTGCGGTGGAGGCATCCGCCTCCTCTGGAGGACAGATCATGCCGCCGATCATGGGGGCCGGCTGTTTCATAATGGCAGAATTTCTGAATATCTCCTACGTCTCCGTGATGATTGCCGGGATCATTCCCGGTCTGCTTTATTTTGTCGGGGTGTCCGCCGGCATATGGGTGGAGGCGGGGCGCTACGGGATCGGCAAGCTCCCCGATGACCTGATGCCCAAGCTCAAAGAGGTCTTCAACTTCAGGCAGATGTTCACCTTTCTCGCTCCGGTCGGCATATTGATGGCCATGCTGTTCATGTTCTTCCCCGCAGAGAAGGCTGCCGGCGTCGCGCTGATCGTTGCCATGGTCAACTATCTGCTTATTGGAGGACCGCTGACATTGGTGTCGGTCCGTCAAAGGATGAAGACCATCTGGGAAGATGGCTTTTTCCGGGCGGTGGTATCGGCGCTGGCGTGGCTGATGGTCATGATGAGTTGTGTCCAGATGGCGGTAACCATGATCTCCATGACCGGTTTCGGGGTCAAGGTTTCAGCCGGAATCCTCAGCCTGGCAGGAACGAGCGTCTTCCTGGCCCTGATCGCAACGATGCTCATCTCCATGATCCTCGGCATGGGCATGACCACAACCGCCGCCTATGTCATTGCTGCTGCGGTTCTGGTCCCGGCCCTTGAGCAGATCGGACTTCCTGCCCTGGCCAGCCACCTCTTCATCTTTTATTTTGCTATCAAGTCCGGGTTGACGCCCCCGGTATGCATCACTGTTTTCACCGCCGCGGCGATCGCAGGCAGTCCCTGGCTCAAGACGGCCTGGTATTCGATGCGCTTGGGTGTCGGCGGTTACATCATTCCCTTTTACTTCATCTTCATGCCCGAATACCTGATGCAGGGTGAACCGATCCTGATCGTCTATGCCTTTGTTTCCGGAGTTGCTGCCATGCTGGCCATTGAGGCTGGTGTGATGGGCTTCTTCACCAAATCATCAACCATACTTGAAAGGATTATCTATATCGCGGCCGGCCTGATGATCCTTGGCCCGTGGACCATCAGCCTCGTCGGCTATGCCCTGTGGGTCGTCGGCTATCTGCTCGAGCGCTTTGACGTGCAGTTCCCCGTCATTGCCGTGCGTCCGGCGCTCGAAAAGCATTACGTCTAGGCTGGATACAATCTGTCTGAAATCGAGGCGCCTCATGCCAATGGGGCGCCTCATCTTTTTTTATACGGTTCGGGTTTGATCTGTCGTCCGGATGGGATGCTGTTGCGGTGGCGTGGAAGCAAGGAGGGCCCCCATCTGTCCGATTCCGCGTGCGACAAGGAGAGCGCCAGAGCCGGACGGCAAGTGTGTGGTGCGCGCGCGGATGGGGTCAGAGAAGGATGGGGCACTCGTGGCCTAAGGTAATGGGCGTAGTGCTCACGCGGACAGCACCTGAGCGGGCATTTTTCAGTCTTCCTGACGAAGCAGTTCGAGCAATGGGGGCAGTAGATGCGCGTTTGATGCGGCGAGTCGGTTTGTATGGAGCGGCGGTTTAGCCGTGAAGATGTCCGCGACCTGTCCCCCCGCTTCTGTGACAAGCAGCATTCCCGCTGCAATGTCCCAGGCCTTGAGGCTTTCCACGAAAAAAGCGTCCAGTCTGCCCGCCGCGACGTAGGCCAGGTCGAGGGCTGCGGCCCCGGACCGGCGGACACCGGCCGCGTGCGAGGCCACCGTGCAAAATCTTTTCAGGTAGGCGTCCCGGCCCGACCAAGATGGCGGCGGGAACACCGTGCCCACCAGCGCATTTTCCATCGAACCCACATTCGAGACGGTGATAGGATTGCCATCGAGGAAGGCCCCGCGACCGACCAAGGCCCAGAATGTTTCACCGCGCAGCGGGTCGGCGACCACGCCCATGACGACCTCGTCGTCTACGGTCAGGGCCAGGGAGACTGCATAGAAGGGAAAGCCGTGCACGTAGTTCATGGTTCCGTCGAGAGGGTCGACGATCCAGCGGCAGCGCGAATGGCCGCTCGTGCCGCCTTCTTCGCCGGTGAAGGCGAATTCGGGGAACCTGGCCTGCAAAAGGTTGCGGATGGCGTCTTCGGCCCGGCGATCAATGATTGTGGTCACGTCGCCCGGACTTTTGGTCTTGACCATGCCTTCGGTGAGTTGGTTCTGCCCCTGGACAAGGATCGCGCAGGCCTCGCCTGCGGCTTCAAGGGCTGCCGCAAGGGCCGCGTCCAGATCAACCAGCTCTTCAATGCGGGTCAGGTTTTTCGTGGAGGGCATGATTCAAATCCTTTGCTGGAACCGCGTCCGTAAAATCAACAAACAGTGCGGGTTGCTAAAAAAAAGGGGAGCGGAAAGAGCGTTCGGTTGACGCCTTTGCGCTCCCCCTTTTGCGTTTATACCTTCTGGCCGCAGGAGGTGCAGAACTTGAATTCCTCCCTGGTCACGGGGGCCGCGCAGGTCGGGCATTTGCGGGGCGCCGGCACAAGCTTGACCAGCAGCTCCCCTTCCTTGACCGGCACCATCTTCTTGTCTTCCTGATAGTCGGCGAATTTGAGCACGCGTTCGACCATGCCGTCCACCGGGGCCAGAATCGATTTTTCCTGCTTCATGATGGAGATGTTAAAGAGCTCCTCCCCCTTTTTGACCATGTCGCCCGGTTTGACGAGCATGACCCACAGATCTCCGCTGGAAGGCGAGCCGACCTGGTACGGGTCGTTCGGGTCGGCCTTTTCCATCCCGGCCTCGTTCTTGCCCGTGGCTTCGGCCACCTTGACCTGTTGGGTGAAGGATTCGGAATCGAGCGAATAGGAGACCAGGCTCATGCCCAGGTCGTCCGGGCGGGAGATGTGCTGCAAGGACAGGACGTGATGCTTGCCTGCCGAATCCTTGAACATGATCTCCTCCCCGGCGCCCATGCCCTCGAACCAGATGTGCAGGGGCAGGCGGTTGCAGTCGCCGTATTGGCCCACGAACTTGATGGTCGTCAGCGCATCGCCGGGGTGGCTCAGATACATGAGTAGCTCTTCTTCCGTAGGAGTGCGCCCGATGTGTTCGGCCAGGCTTTGCAGCTCCCTCGTTTCGTCCATATCCGAAAGCGTCGTCAGTGGGGAGCATTCCGTCCGCCGGGCAATGGCCTCCCGGTACTCGGGCCCGAAGGCCGATTCATAGACCCAGTCTTGCGGGAACCCGAGCGGCAGGCGGCCGAACTTGCCGAGCAGCAGGTTCCTGAAAGCGTCATTGGCGTCCTGGTAGATATTCAGGCGCTCGGCCCTGATCTCGTCGGTCAGCGCCTCTTCGGGCAGCGTGACCACCTGGTCCAGCACGGACAACAGCTTGCGCAAGCCTCTTCGCCCGCCACGCTTGTAGGCGCCGGTCACGGCCAGGAAGGCAGTGTTCCAGGTGATCTGGGAGCCGGGCGTGACATCATGGTAGCGCACGATCTTGCGGATTCCGGCCAGAAACTTGAGCATGAAGGGCAAGAGGTGGATGTAACCCTGCTTCATGGCCCCTTCCTGGGAGGAAGAGGTCGCGCCGCCGGGCATGCCGTGCTCGATGACGTCGTAGTCGATGCCCTGGAAGTAGGGGGCCGTGTAGCGGTCGTAGTAGGGCATGATCTGCTTCAGCACGAAACCGGTGGTGCGGATCATGTCCTTGTTCAGGTTGGTCTTGAGACCAAGCTCTTCAATATAGGCCGCCGTGGACAGCACCTCACCCTGGCCGTACCAGCGCACCGAGGCGCCGATGACCGTGTCCACGATGTGCGCCCCGGCCTTGGCCGCCGCTGCCACGGCCGGAACAAAGAGGCCGTCGGTGTAGTGCCGGTGGTAGTGCAGGACCAGTTCAGGGTGGGTCTTGCGGATGGCCGTGACCAGATTTGTCATGAAGATCGGCGGGCATGATCCGGCCATGTCTTTCAAACCCAGGATGAACGTCTTTTCCGCCGCGTCCTTGGAGCAGCCCTGGACCTCGGCGTTCATGTCGATGATCTCACGTACCACGCCCAGATAATGCGCCACGTCAAAGTCCTTGGCAAAGGACAGGGAGATGGCCGGTTCCCAGATGTTCTTGCGGGAAGCCAGGGCCATCTCGGCGAAGGGGCGCATGTTTTCGATGTGGTTCAGGAAATCGAAACAGCGGATGACGTCGTAGTGCTCGCAAATCATCTTGCCGGTACGGCGCATGATGTTGCGCGGCTGGGGCTTGTAGCCGAGCACGTTGGTGGAGCGGATGAGCAGCTGCTTCAGGGTCTTGGGCGCGAACTCGTTCCACTCCCTGGCCTCGGAGAAGGGGTAGGTCATGTTGGCCAGCATGGCCACGTGGAAATGCGCGCCGCCGCCGTTCTCCAGGGAGAAGAACCCGCAGTTGTCCAGATAGGGGCCGATGATGCGGTCTTCGGCCAGCCGGAACCGGTTCCCTGAATTGGACTGGGTGATATCGCGGGCGGTGGTGTCGGTGAAATGGACGTGGCCGGAATCGCGAACGTACGACAGGAGCGCGTCCCGGTCCCCACGCGGGTAGGGGTACTGATAGTATTCGGGCTCCACGCCGGGCAGGGACGGCCTGAAGGGGTCCATGCGCTTGCTTTCCCGGGTGCGGTAGTCCCCGAGCTTGACGTGCGGGTTGTAGCCGTGGGCCGAAATCTCGGCCACCAGCCGGGACAGGCGCACGGCCTCGGACTCCTTGTCCATGTAATGCATGAGCTCAGGAGTATTGGCCACGAAATTGGTGTCGTAGTCGCCGCTGCGGAAGCGGGGGTGCGCAATGATCTGGCGGTGGAACTGGATCGTGGTCTTGATGCCGCCGATGACGTATTCACCCAGGGCGCGCTTCATGATCCCGAGCACCTTGCTCCACTCCGGGCCGTAGGCGATGAGCAGGGCAGCGGCCGAATCATATTGCGACGGGAATTCATACCCTGCGCAGACGCAGGAATCCACGCGTACGCCGGGGCCGCCCGGAGACATGTAGCGGGTGATGCGCCCGGCGTTGGGGTTGAAGTCCTGCTGCGGGTCTTCGCAGTTGATGCGGACCTGCATGACATGGCTCTGGGGCGTGCAGTTCTCGTCGGTCAGACGAAGCCTGGCCCCGAAGGCCACGGCGATCTGCTCCTCGACCAGGTCGATGCCGTAGCGGCATTCGGTGATGCCGTGCTCGACCTGAAGACGGGTGTTGACCTCGATGAGATAGGCCCGACCCGTCGCGTCGACCAGAAATTCAACGGTGCACAGTGAGTAGTAGCCTACTGCGCGGACCAGCTGGCGCGAGTAGTCCTTGAGCTGGTCGCGTAGCTCCTCGGTCATGCCCGGCCAGGGGGAGGGAGTGATCTCGACCAGCTTCTGGTGGTTGCGCTGCACCGTGCAGTCGCGTTCGTCGAAGGCGAAGACGTTGCCGTACTTGTCGGCGATGACCTGGATTTCGATGTGCCGGATCGAGGTCAGCAGGCGCTCCACATACAGGCGCGGATTGCCGAAAGAGGCCTGGGCCAGGGTCGATGCCTTGACGAAGGCGTCGGCCAGCTGATCCTCGCTGAACACTTCGTAAATCCCCCGGCCACCGCCGCCGCCTTCCGCCTTGAGCATGACCGGCAGGCCGATCTGCGCGGTCACGGCTTTGGCCTCCTCCACGGAGACGGCTCCTGCTGATCCCGGCACCACGGGGATGCCCAGCTTTTGGGCCAGGGCTCGAACCTGCACCTTGTTGCCCAGAAGACGCATGGCCTCGGAGGTGGGGCCGATGAAGATGATGCCCGCATCGGCGCATTTGGAGGGGAAGGACTCGTCCTCGGAGGCAAAGCCCCAGCCGGGATGGATGGCCGCCACGCCCCTGGCCTTGGCCATGGCGATGACCTTGTCGATGTCCAGGTAGGCTCGCGGGTTCTCTCCAAGATGCAGGAGCTCCTGCGCGCCGGCGGTGAAGGGCGCGGTTTTGTCCACATCCGTGGCCGTGATCATGGGCACGGCCTGGAACACTTCCTTGATGGAGCGGACGATGCGCCTGGCCGGGATGCCGCGGTTGGCCACAAGGATTTTTTTGCCCCGGATCTCCCGGGCGACTTCCTCAAAACTGCGGGGACGAGACGACATAAGTTTTACTCCATTAGGTGCTGCAGGCAGGTGTGCCCGGGCTAGGCGCCATTTTAAACTTGAGTTGATCTGCGTTGCTGCCGAAAACGAAGTCCCCTCCCTGCGACCTTTCAGAAGGTTGTGGGGGAGGGGGCAGGGTGCATTCGGAAGTTGTGCGAAGAGCGAATGCGATGTTTTTTTCAGGCGCGCAAGACAGTTTTGATCTGCGCGTAGAAACAGCCCCTTCCCTGGCGGAAAGCCAGGGAAGGGGCTTCGAGGATGCTATGCGCTCTCGTACAGACGGGTCATGATGAATTCACGGTGACCCAGGGCCTCCGCAGAGGTCAGGCGACCGTTGCATGTACGGATCATCATGTCCAGAAGCATGTCGCCAGCCTGGTCCATGTTGATCTCGCGGCGCAGCAGGCCGGAGACGTTGACGTCGAAGTGCTCTTCCATGGTCCGCAGGGTGCGGGGGTTGGAGCACAGCTTGATGACGGGCAGAATCGGGTTGCCGATGATGTTGCCCTGGCCGGTGGGGAACAGATGCACCACGAAGCCGGAAGCGGCGCACAAGGTGACCTGTTCGGCCGCGGCCGAGGAGGAATCCTGGAACCACAGGCCGGGGCCGGTGGGGGCGACGGCCTTTTCCAGGCAACCAACGATGGGAGCCTTGCGGCCGATCTTCTGGATGTTGCCGAGGGCCTTTTCCTCGATAGTGGTCAGTCCGCCTTCGATGTTGCCCTTGGTTGGCTGGGAGTCGGACAGGTCGCTGGTCTTGTGGTCGTCGACGACCTTGGCGTAGCGGTCGAAGTAGAACTGGAAGTCCTTGCGCACCTGGTCATTGATGCAGCGCTCGAGCACGAGGTGTTCGCCGCCGGTCAGTTCCGTGGTTTCACCGAAGAGCAGCGTGGAGCCTTTTTCATACAGTTTGTCGTAGGCGTTGCCGACGGTGGGGTTGGTGGCGATTCCGGAGGTGGTATCGGACTCGCCGCACTTGGTGGCGACCCACAACTCATTCATGTCGCATTCGGTGCGCTGCAGTTCGGTGGCCCACTGCAGGTATTCCTTGGCCTTGCGGGAGGCGGCGCAGATGGTGTTCAGGTCGCCGTTCTTCTCGATGGCGAAGCCAGCCACGGGCTTGCCGGTGGCGGCGATACCTTCGACAATGCGGCTGGTCCACACGGGCTCGATGCCGATGACCACGACGGCGGCAACGTTAGGGTTGCTGCCCGCGCCAATCAGGGTGCGGAAGTGCAGGTCCAGGTCGTCGCCGAACTGCAGACGGCCGTAGGCATGGGGAATGGCCAGCACGCCTTTGACGTTGTTGGCCACGGCTTCGCAGGCCGCGTTGGACAAGTCATCCAGCGGCAGGATGACGACATGGTTGCGGATGCCGACACGGCCATTTTCACGACGATATCCGAAAAATTTGGTCTGCATGGATTACCACCTCTTGGTTTTAACGTTGTGGACGTGCAAGTGTTCGCCTTTCTTGATGGGAGCCACGACCTTGCCGATGTCGGTGTTGTATTTGATGACGGTGTCGCCAGCGGCGAAATCCTTCATGGCGACTTTGTGGCCGATCGGGATGTCATTGAGAATTTTGATCTTGATGGTCTGGTCTTCTTTCATGACCCAGCCGGTGATTTCCTGATTGGCCTTCAAGCCCTCAACAACCACTACTCCAACGCCATCAGCGGCTTCGTGTACCAAAAAATCGATAGCCATGTACGCCTCCTAAAACGGTTAAATTGTAGAATCGAGGGATGCAGAAGTATTCTTGACTGCATCATGCCGAAATAACGGCCTCGATCTGCCTCAATAAATAAAAATAAAGTATTTACAATTTCCTGTTATCTCAGACTAGAAAAAGCCTTGATGAAACAAGAATTGATCAATTAAAATAATTTTCGAAAATACATTTTAAAATAAAATTATACTACGGAGTTACATAAATGTCGAATGTTCTCGAGGCATCCTTTTCTCTGTTTAGCAAGGAGCATTCCAAAAAAAATGCTCTGTGGGGGGCTGCTTAAACAGATGAAATCCAAGGATTTTTAAATATAAGTGCAGGCGGTATGGTACTGGTTTTGCGCGGAACTAGACAGAGTGCCCGATTTCGGGCAACATTTGGGCAATTCAGCTCGATTTGAGCATACGGCCACCAAGGACAATAAAAATGGAATCCGCAAAAATCTCCAAAGCTCAGGCCCTGCGTATGCCCAATGCGCAGGCCATGAGCCGGGAGCTGGTTTCTTCTCTGGGCCAAGTGTCTTCAAGAAATGTGTTCCTGCAGACCCTTGCGCGTTTGTTCCGGCAGCAATTCGACTTTGATCGGTTGTGCATCAATCTCTACGACCCCAACAGCGAGCTGCTCAGCTATTTCACTGCCGCTGAAGGCGCCGTGATCAATTCGCTTTCCCCAATCCGCAAGGCGGAGAAGACGACCGTGGCCGGACATGTCATCGCTTCGCGCAAGCCGGTCGTGATTACGGATATTTCCCAGCATTTCGCCGAGTCCATGCTCCACCCGATGGCCGAAGCGGGCCTGACGACCACGATGGCCTTCCCGCTTACACTCAATGACAAGATAATCGGCACCCTGCACTGTTCTTTCCGGCAAAAGCCGGACAATCTCTACGAGATCATGGAGTTTCTTCTGGAACTCTCGCCCTATGTTGCCGTGGGGCTGGGGTCTCTCTTGGCCATGGAATTCCTTGAGCAGGGCTCGAACCTCAATCAGGTCCAGTTTTCAGGCGAAAATTTCGCTTGCGAGACTTTTTTTTACGAAAGCCCGCTTATGCGTCAGTTCATGGCCAAGGTGCACGCCGTGGCGGTGCTGGACATACCCGTCCTCATCCTCGGCGAGACGGGGACTGGAAAAACCCGTCTGGCGCATTACATTCACTGTCACAGCCAGCGTCGCAAGATGCAGTTTGTGAAGGTCAACTGTCCGGCCATGGCCTCAACCCTTTTTGAAAGCGAGCTCTTCGGCCATGCCAAGGGCGCGTTCACGGGGGCCGCAACAAAGCGAGTCGGCCGTTTTGAGCTTGCCCATCAGGGAACGCTCTTTTTGGATGAGATTGCGGAGCTCAATCAGGAAATGCAGAGCAAGCTGCTCCACGTTTTGGATGACAGTTGTTTTGAACGAGTAGGGGAGAGCGTTTCGTTATCCGTTGACGCGCGGTTGATAGCGGCTACAAATGTCAAAATGCAGGACGCTGTGGGCAAAGGAAAGGTGCGGAGCGATTTTTATTACAGGCTCTCTTCATGCACTTTGGAAATACCGCCGCTGCGAGAGCGGATTGATGACATTCCCGCGCTTTCAAGTTTTTTCGTGACGCAGCTCTCTAAACAATATTCACTTCCGCAGATTCAGCTCTCACAGGATATCCTGCATCGACTTGAGCAACACTGTTGGCCTGGAAACGTCCGGGAGTTGCGAAACGTCATCAATGCCCTGCTCATAAAGAAAAGCATTTCCGGAAAATTGACTCGGGATGATATTGAAGAAGCAGTGCGCACGGATTCAATATTCAGCGATGAATCAAAAGAGTCAAAGAGTGTACTGCCGAAAAACATGCCTGGCTGCAGTCTCGAAGACGTTGAGCGGGAGCATATTATTCAGGCCTTGGCGCGATCTCGCGGGGTCATCTCCGGTCCAAAGGGCGCCGCAAAAATGCTGGGATTGTCGCGATCGACCCTGCAGCGGCGCATGAGCAAATTGGGGATAGACGATATGGCGAATAAAAGAAGTGCTGAATGAGCAGGATTGCGAATGCTCGCATGAAAAGTACGCATCTCTCGCTGTTTATGCGGTATTCTCAGAGGATGGTCCGGACAAGTTGAGGTTACTGCGGTATTATTGTTTGCAAACTTACTGTCGAGAAGCGCATTTCAGCAATATCAGCCACCAGAAGATTTCCTCGCAGCGCTGATGGCGCACCGATCAAAATACGTATCACTTCCGTCGCTTGCAGCGATGCGGCAAATCCAACGACTGTGCTGGGAATTCCCTGCACAAGTTCGCAGCTGTCACCTTTCCCGCCCATGAATTCAGCCAGCCCCGTCTCATTCGGCCAGGTGGTGCTTACAAGCGCAGTCCATCCCGAAACCCCGGCAGAAACGAGCGGAATGTTCGCCGCGGATGAGATGTTCTGCAGTTCCTTTCGATGCGAAATACCTCCCAGGCAGTCAACCGCGATGTCCGCCCCCCGGAATATTTCTGCGTGAAATTCGGCCGTTACCGGCTCCACGCTGACCAGCGGGTTGATCTCCATGGCGCGCAAGCAGGCAGCCTGCGCCTTGAATTGTCCGACGCTAGCGGTTGTCGCCAAGATCTGGCGGTTGGCGTTGTGCAGTTCGATGGTGTCCGGGTCGCAGGCCACAATGGTTCCAATCCCGGCCCGCACCAGAAACTCGAGCACGTGTCCTCCGAGCCCGCCGCAGCCGACCAGGACCACTCGTGCCATGGCCAGGCGGGCCTGGTCGCACGGAAACATGGTCTGGGCGTTGCGCCGATAGCGTGACGGCATTTCACCGAGTTCGATGCTGATCGCCACTTCCTGTTGAATCGACCTGCCGGACAGGAGCGCCCGGTCCTGAAATACATGATCGGGAAGGAAGGAGCATGCTGCGCTGGCGTTCATCGGGCCTGCCGGTAGAAATAGGTCGTATTGGCGTTGGGAACGACCGCGATACGCGGGGATTTACCCGCCGGAGCATCCCTTAGCCACAGGTCCACGGTTGTCTGGGCATCACCTTTGGGCAGATGGCATTCGGCCAGGGTCTCTTTGTCCATTTCCGAATCCACGACCACCGTGAAGCGGGTCAGGGTTCTGCTGAAAAGGAAGGCCTTGTGGGCGCCCATCCGAAAGCCCAGTTCCTCGAACTCGCGCATTTGCTCGGTCGGGTTTGAAAACTGGCGAACATAGTTCTGATAATGATCGTCGCCGACCCCCTGGCGACATGCGGCCAAAAGAAGGATTTTTCCTCCCTCCACGGCGCATTGCGAGGCGAGGTTGAGACCCTTTTGCGCCTGATAGAGACAGATGTCCTTCGGGTCTCCGCCGCATGAAGCGATGACGATGTCAAAAGGCTCTTCAAGCGGCAGCCCGTAAACCTGTTCGGAAAACGCGGCGCCCGCGCGCAGCACCGCCTCGGGTTCGCCGGCGAGAAGCGCGACGGCTTTCTTGGCCGGGTTCAGGCTGACGTTGATGGCCAGGTCCACCCCGATCATCCGTCCGGCCTCGTTGATGTCGAGGCGAGTGGGATTGTCGTGGATGTTGCCGACCCTGGCCGCCGGGTCCGACATCAGGCTGTGGTTGTGCTGGATCAGCGCCTTGGACGCGCAGCCGATGGCCACGCCCTTGGCCCCGCCGGTCATGCCCTGGAACTGGTGCGGGTCGATCATGCCGATCACGAGCTTGAGCTCGGCTTCGCCGTAAGCGGCATTGATCTCAACGGGCGTGCCACGGCTGGTCAGGCCGAAATGCGTCATTGGGGATGCCAGCGCGTCGTGGGAGACCACGGTGCAGCCGCGCAGATCGTCGGGCAGGATGCGCCCCAGCTGGGCTTCGTCCGGGGCGGGGTGTAGCCCGCCACCGACAACGATGCGAATGTTTTTCGGGTCAAGTTTTGGCCAGATGCGCAGGAGCCTGTCCACAAGCACCGGCAGGAGAATTTTTAAGGGGGCCGGTCTGGTCTCATCCGGGACCGCGATGGCAACGCTGGAGGGCTGGGGCCTGCCCTCCAGTTTTGCACATTCCAAAGGATTGTCGAGAGCCGCTTCCAGCGCGCCCCCGATGTCGGATAATACGGGCAGTTCTCGCGGCTTCATGATTGTGACATCTGCGTCATCCGGGATCGTGAGCGTTTTGTATTCATGACCGAATTTGAGTTCAATGTTCACAATCCTAACCTCCGCATATATATGGACATAAAGAAACTGATGCGTTATCTTGAAGGATCGTGTCCAGTGTCGCCATTTGTCCGTTGACGATGACAAACATGACAAGATGCTCCGGTATGCCAAGCTTGGCTATGAGTTCTCCAACATTCATCCCAAAAGGAACTTCATACGCGTCCGGGTTATCTGGAACATATTTTCCGAGGATTGCTTCCAGTGTCAACTTTATCAGCATATGATCTTCCATTGCAGGTGAACTAGCTCAGCCATTCCAGACTCAGATTATAGAGAGCACCTTCACGCGGGATGCCTTTTTCATTCCAGTTCATCATGGCATAGTACATGTCGAGCATGTTCTGGAATTCCTTTGGATCGATGGTCGTGCCCTTGAGGGGACCATCCGAGAGCGGTTCGAACATGCGGCGGAACAGTGTGTCGTCCTTGCTGTCCATGCCTTCCCGTACGTTGAACATGCGGGCCAGGACCATGGAGCGCTCCGCGACGAGCATGAGTTCGTGCAGGCTGGTCGACCAGCCCGTAACCGCTTCGATGACCTCGCACAGCTTGGTGTAGCTCAGGGCGAAGAGGGGCGCGACCACGAAATTGCAGATGCCGAGCGTGTTGTTCATGGCCCAGGTCTTTTCACCCGCGATGAAGTAGCGCACCTTGCCCGGGCCATTGTCCAGAGCCTTGGGGGCCACGATGATGCCGAGCGGGTTGACGAGCTTCACGCCCTCGCCCTGGAAGGGGACCTCATGCGGGGCCTCAATATGGTCCGCGCCCGTGGGGGACAGCGCAAAACCAAGGCCGACACCGGTCTTGCCGCGCGGGTCATGGAAGGCCGGTTCCTGTCCCTTTACGTGGAAGGCGTATTCCTCGGAACCCTTGCCGATGCGCTCGGCCGCAAGCTTGACTCCATCGGCGAGGACATCACCAAGTCCTTCACGGCGAGCGATCTTGCCCAGCAGTTCGAGCATGCCCGCGCCGTCACCGAACGTGATCAGCCGTCCGCCCATGTCCTTGGCGTCGAGGATGCCCTTTTCCGCCAGTTCCATGGCAAAGGCCACGGCGGCTCCGGCTCCTACCGTATCAAGGCCCATCGCGTTACAGAGTTCGTGACCCAGGCAAACCGCGTCCAGATCGCCCACACCGCACATGGAACCCAGGGCGGCCAGGGTTTCGTATTCGGGTCCGCCGTAGCGCTTCTCGGCAATGTTGTTGACTTTGCGCTTGCAGGCCACGGTGCATTTGTAGCAGGTGTGGTTGCCGTCAGAGACCTTCTCGTAGCCTTCCCAGCCAAGCTTGGCCGCGTCTTCGAACTGGCAGTCCTTCCAGTTGCGCGTAGGCAGGATGCCGGAATTTTGCTGGGCCATCATATGCTGCACCGTGCCGAACTTGCGCATGCCGACGTTTGGCATGTGTTCACCCAGGCGCTTGCGGTGGAACAGATTGAGTTCCTTGAAGACCTCGGGGTTGGCGAGTTCGATGCTGCCATCCTCACCGCGCGCGATGACGGCTTTCAAATTCTTGGAGCCCATGACTGCGCCCATGCCGCTGCGGCCGTTGGCATGCGCCAGCTCGTTGATGATGCAGGCCAGGCGGCTCATCTTTTCACCGGCAGGACCGATGGAGGCGATGCGGATCTTCTTGTCGCCCAGTTCCTCGCGGACGGCGTCTAGGAAAGGCGCGTTCTCCATGCCCCAAAGCTGACCGGCGGGGCGCAGTTCGACCTGCCCCTTGTTGATCCACAGATAGACGGGCCTCGACGATTTGCCCTTGAAGACAACGGCGTCAAAGCCGGCGTGCTTCATCTCCGGGCCGAAATATCCGGCGGCTTCGGATTCGCCAAAGCCCCCCGTCAGGGGATTCATGGCCGCCACCGTGTAGCGGTTGAAGCCCGACATGCCGCAGCCGCACAGCACGGAAGCCGCGAAGATCAAGACATTGTCCGCCCCGAGCGGGTCGGCCTTTTTGGGGATGAACTTGTGCATGTACCAACTGGCCATGGACCCGCCGCCCCAGTAGGTACGGTACCAGGTCGCGTCATGTTCATCGACGGACCACGTGCCAGCGGTCAGGTCCACCACCAAGATTTTTCCATTATAACCATATGGCATTTTTCGCTCTCCTTGGAATTTTATGTATGCAATTTCCGACGACGGAATGCTCGTCGTCGGAAGTATCTGTTTATTGTCCCATACCCAGCGTGTACGGTAGCCAGGTGGATATGTCCGGGAAGAATGTCAGGATCAGGATGCAGGCCAGAAGCGCGGCGAGAAAGGGGAGCACGCTGACGGCGATGCGCTCCACCGAGATGTTCGCCAATCGTGACGCCACGAACAGGTTGACCCCAAGGGGTGGCGTGAGCAGGGCCATTTCGTTGGTCACCACCAGGATGATGCCGAAGTGAATGGGGTCAATGCCGACCATGTGCAGCACGGGCATGAGGACCGGCACCAGGATGATGATGGTGGAAAGGGTCTCCATGAACATGCCGAGGATGAGTAGCACGCCGATGATGAGCAGCAGAACGATCGTGGGGTCCTGGGAGATGCTCATGACGCCTGCAGCCAGGCGCTGGGGGGCTTCCTCGAATGTCAGAATCTTGCCGAACAGGGTTGACGTGCCAACAATGAGCAGCACCGCACCGCATAGCAGGGCACCTTGGAGCAGGGCGAGGTAGATGTGATTGGGCCGCAGGGCGCGATTAATAACGATGCCGACGAAGAGCGCGTAGGCGATGGCCAAGACGGCCGCTTCGACAGGGGTGCACAGCCCTGAATAGATTGAGCCCAGGATGACGAAGGGGGTCATCAGCGAGAAAAAGCTTTTCCGGAGGGTTTTCAGAAAAGTGACCAGGTTGAACGGCGGGGTGTTCTCGTCGCCTCGGAATCCTTTCCTCCTCGCCATGGACCAGGCCGTGAGACACATGACCAGACCGACCATGAAGCCGGGGATGAAGCCGGCGGTGAACATGGCCGTGACGGATACGTTGCCGAGGATGGAATAGATGATCATGGGGTTGCTCGGCGGGATGAGCAGCCCGATGGTGCCGCCGGAAGAGGACACAGCCGCCGCGTAATCCTTGCTGTAACCGCTGCGGATCATGGCTGGGATCAGGATGGTTCCCACTGCGGCAACGGTGCCCGGGCCCGAGCCCGAGATGGCCGCGAAGAAGGTGCAGGCCAGAATGGTGGTGATTCCTAGGCCGCCGTGCATGCGGCCGACCATCTGTTTGACCACGTCCACAATTTGGTTCGTGATGTTGCCGTGTTCCATGAGGGTTCCGGCTATGACGAAGCAGGGAATGGCCAGGAGCGGAAAGATGTTCAGCCCGTCGAAAATCGAGTTGTGGATGACGGACATGGGGAGATAGCCGCCGAAGGTCAGGGCCACTACGGCCGAGATGGCTAGGCTCATGAAGACCGGCATCCCGAGCAGGAAGAATACGCCCAGGGTGATCAGGACCATTTGCAAGACAGAGAGTTCCATTATTTGTCCCCCTTTTCAAATTCTTCTTGCACAAGTTCGATCAGAGTTCCGTTCCTGAACCTGATGACGTAGATTTCCACGATTCGCCAGCTCATGAGCACGAAGCCGAACGGGATGATCATTTCGACATAGCCCCTGACAATATTCAGGGTGGGTGAAAGCTCCGGGAATTCGAGCCCGCTGCTGACGACCTGCCAGCTTGTCCAGGCGATGTAGATGTTGAAGATTATCCAGATGGTGTCGGTGAACATCCGGAAGCCCAGCCGGTATTTCGGTGGCATGAGCAGATACTGGGCGGTGATGCGGACATGGGACCCGTGCTTGGCCACGAGGGCCGCTGCGGAAAAGACGGCCCACAGGAAGGCGAAGCGACTGAGCTCCTCCGTCCATGGTAGGCCGTGCCCGCCTATCCAGCGGGCCCCGACCTGAAGCATGAGGCAGGCAACCATGACGCCGACGCACACCACGCTTAGGATTTCCTCGAAATTATCGTACAGCTTGCGAATGATAGACGTCGCCTGCATCGACATGGTTGCCAACCTCCTTCAGCGTTTCGTTTAGTTCATGAGAGAGAGGGCCTCGTCGATCATGGCCTTGCCGCCGACCTGCTCCTCGAACTGGGGCCATACGGTGCGGGCTTTTTCCTGCCACACGGTTTCGTCGGTCAGTTCCGTTACTACCATGTTCTTATCGATGCACTGCTGCTTGGCTACGGCGTCCTGTTCTGCGGCCCACTTCCATTCGTGCTGCGCAGCTTCCTTGGCGGCCTTGTCCACGAGGGCCTTGGTGTCGGGGTCAAGCTTGGCGTACCATGCTTCGCTGACCAGCATGGGGCCGACCCAGAGCATGTAATGCAGTTCGGTGATGTGCTTCTGGACTTCCCAGAACTTCTGGTCGCGGTTGACGGTATGCGGATTTTCCTGGCCGTCGATGACACCCTGCTGCAGGGCATTGAAGGTTTCGGACCAAGCCAGGGGGTGAGGTTCTACGCCCCAGGACTTGAAGGCTTCGAGCTGCACGGCCACGGGGGGCACGCGGATTTTGAGGCCCTGCAGGTCGTCGATCTTGGTGATGGGATGCTTGGAGTTTGTGATGTGACGGTATCCGCCGATGAGCCAGGACAAGGGGCGGGTGCCGCTCTGCTCGACGACCTTGTCGGCGACCTTGGCGGTGAAGTCGTCATGACCCAGCAGTTTGTAGGCCGAGTCGATCTTGGGGAACATGTAGGGCAGGTAGAAGATGTTGGCCTGGGAGGCGAAGGGGGTCAGGTTGCCCACGGCCAGAACGGCCAAGTGAATTTCCTGGCTGCGCAGCTGGCGGACATTGGACTGCTCATCGCCCATGGAGCCGCCGTAGAAGGTCTGGACCGTGATTTGTCCTCCGGATTCTTTTTCGACGATCTCCTTGAACTTGTTGATCGCCGTGGTGTGCAGGCTGCCTTCAGGGTTGGCCGTGGCCGCCCTGATGGTCATTTTCTTGTACTCGGCGGCGGAAGCCGTCGTCACGCTGAACAGAAAAACTAGGGCCGTGATGGCGTACAGAACTCGTCTCATGCGGTCTCTCCTTTGATCTCTGGCTGGGTTATATCTCCGCCTGCACGGGATATCCATGCAGGGCACTCACCGTATCTTAAGGATATGGGAAGCGGGTTTGCCGCTTCCCGCAGGACTCATGGTAAGGCGTTTCTCACTGCGTTATCGCGAAAACCCTCGAGCTTGAGAAAGAACGGTTATTTGCCGACGACCTTGGCGACTGCGTTGCAGTCTTCCTTGCCGTAGCCTTCGGCGCTGGCGTTTTTGTAGTAGACTAGGGCGGCTTCCATGGCCTTGAGATCAAGATCCCAGGCGCGGGCCATTTCCAGTCCGAGGCGCACGTCCTTCAGCGCCAGATCGAGTCCGAAACGAGGCTTGTAGTCATCGGCCGCGATCCACGGACCGCGTACGTCCATCTGGAAGCTGCGGGCACCGGTATCGGTCAAAAGTTCAAGCAGCAGGGTCCGATCCAGGCCAGCCTTGTCGCCAACCTTGATTCCTTCGGCGAGCACAGCGAGGTTGGTCATTCCGATCATGTTGGAGATGAGCTTGACGGCGCAGGACGCGTCAACGGTTCCGACATGGCTGGGGATGCCGATGACCTTGAACAGGTCCTCGTTGGCTGCATAGAGGGCCTTGTCACCACCGATGAACATGGGCTCTTCGGCCTTTTCCGCATGGGCCGGAGTCTTGCCCAGGGTGCACTGCAGATAGCCTAGGCCCGCTTTTTCAGCAGCGTCCCGCATCTCGTTTGCAGCGCCCGGATCGATGGTGGAGAGTTCAATGTGCAGCGCGCCCTTGCGCATCTGGGCATACAGTCCGGTTTCACCCAGGACGACGCCCTTGATGTGCTGCGGCAGGGGCAGGCTGGTGAAGACGATGTCACAGGAGGCGAGATCAGAGACTGCGGCCACTGCCTTGCCGGATGTTCCGGCGGCCAGGGCGCGGTTGACGGCTTCGGCGCTGAGGTCGAACACAAGCACATTTTTTCCGGCCCGAATAAGATTGCGGGCCAAGGGGCCACCCATGAGCCCAACTCCGATGAATCCAATCTGCATACGTCTACTCCTCTTAAAATTGTCTTTTAATTACAAAATGTTGTGAAAATTTACGGATACATGGATTGCGACCGTGTCACTATTTATTCGCAAAGAGCAAAGAGCGTTCCAATATGCTTCGAAGTTTTGGAATGCTCTTATGTGCCCAATCTACAGGACATTTTTGTACCTTGCGACACTGTTTTTCAATATATATTGCCCGATAGAGGGCAGCTTGTCTGTTTTTGAGCAATTCTGGGCAACGTGCGGGCACGACCGATGCGATTTTTTTAAGTTTCGAGAGCAGAGGAGGGCAACCGCCTGAATTGGAACGCGTGATCGGGCGGATTTTATATCTTATTTCGGTCAGAAGCGTTCGGCCTCACCCATGTGGCGCAGTGGCGGGAGCGGCATGAGCAAGACCGCGTATTGTGCAAAGCACAGCCTTAATCTCAGTTCATTCCGTTACTGGCGGAGAGTTCGGTGCTCTTAGCGCAGCCAATACCACTGGCCACGGAAAGACCGATCCTGACGGGCAGCGTTACGAAGTCGATGGACAGGTTGACGACCATGCAGGGTAGCAGCGCCGAGGCGAGGATGTAAATGGCCGCGAAAGCTACCATGAATGTGGTCCCATGACCAGTCGTATGTGGGACCGTACGCATGGTGGTGTGGGAGGAAGCAGGGCGTGCCGCTGCCTTTTACTTGATGCTCAATGGCTGGACTGCGAAGGAATGGAAACGCCCGAAAGGGGCAGGATCAAAAGCGGTCGGATTTATCCTGGCAGGCCAGGCAAACCCCTTCCAGACGGATATCTACATGCCGGACATCCAGGGACAGACCATCCAGTACCTTCTGGTCCAGGGACAGCGTCTTGACGTGCAGGCACAGGTAGGAGTCGCAGCGCGTGCAGTGGAAGTGCGGGTGCTCGTCCTCCCGGGCGTTTCGCAGGCAGAAGCGCTGGGATTTTTCGCCCAGACTCAGGCGGTTTAAGACCGCGTGTTCCACCAGCAAATCGAGGATGCGGTACACCGTGACCCGGTTGATGTCCTTTTTGGTGCTGATTATCTCCAGAATTTCCGGTGCGCTGGATGGGTGAGCAGTGTTGCCGACTGCCATGAGCACCTGCAGTCGGTGGTCGGTGACCTCAAGACCGGCCTCTTTCAAGCGGTTCTCGGCCGTTTTTGCGGACATGCGCGCCTTCATGACCTGCCTCGCACGGACTTGAATCCCCAGGCCAAAACATACCCGGCCGTGGCCACGGCGATGATGGACGCTCCGGAGGTGAGGTCCAGGTGATAGGACAGCGCCAGACCACAGAGGCAGAAGATGAGGCTTGCGAGAGTGGCCAGGGTCATGGTCTTCCAAAGGGAATCGGTGAACAGTTCGGCCAGCATGGGCGGGATGGTCAAAAGCGCGATGACCAGGATGAGCCCCGCGATCTGGATGACCATGACCACGGTCACGGCGGTCAGAACTTGCATCAGGGCGTAGAGCAGACGCACGGGCACACCTGTGGAGCGGGCGAATTCCATGTCAAAAGACAGGGACAGAAAGTCCTTGTACCAGAACAGGACCACACCCAGGATAAGAACGTCGAGCAGGAGCATGAACCAGATGTCGCTCCTGGGCACGGCCAGAAGGCTCCCGAAGAGGTAGCTCATGAGGTCCACGTTGTAGCCCGGAGTCAGGTCCATGAGGAGGATGCCAAAAGCCATGCCTGCGGCCCACATGATGCCGATAATGCCGTCACTGCGTTCGCTGCGCCCGAAAGAGGCCATGGCCATGATCAGCGCGGCCAGAACCGTGAACCCCACGGCGCAGGGCAGTACCGGCAGGCCGAGGTAGAAGGCCAGGCCCACTCCGCCGTAAGCCGTGTGCGCCACTCCTCCGGCCATGAAGACCTGACGGTTGACGACCACCAAAGACCCGATGATGCCGCAGGCCATACTGGCCAGCAGCCCGGCCAGCAGTGCGTTCTGCATGAATTCCATGCCCAGCAGGTCGATCATGGGGTATTCCTTGGTCCGGCCTGGCCGAAGATGGAGGACACGCCCCTGATATATTCGTCCAGGGGACAGGACGCGTCGTGGGTGCCATAGATGAGTTCGAGCATGGCCGGGGTGAGTTCCCGGCTGCGATTCTGGATGAGTTTGCGGTTGACCACGGCTACACTTGAGATGCGCGTGGAAGCGGAAATGAGATCGTGGCTGACCATGACGATGGTGATAGAAGAACTTAAAGCCGAGAGCAGGTCGAAGAGGCAGATCTTGCCCTGGGGGTCGATGTTGGAAGTGGGCTCGTCAAAGAGCAACAGGGCCGGGTCCGAGACCATGGCCCGGGCCACCAGGACGCGTTGCTTCTGTCCACCGGAGAGGGCGTCGAAGCGGCGGGTGGAGAGGTCGGCCATATCGACCATGCGCAGGGCCTCCATGGCCTTGTCCTTTTCGTGGCGACGGTAGCCGGGCCAGCGCCCGATGGACAGCATCCCGCCCGCGCGGCGCAGCCCCAGCAATACCACCTCATGGACCGTGACCGGAAAACTCGGTTGGACCTGGGCGTGTTGCGGCACATAGCCCACCGCAGGGCGCGAGGAGAGGGGATCGGCTCCAAGGACGCGCACCGTTCCCTCCTTGGGCGCAAGAAGTCCCAGGATGAGCTTGACCAGGGTGGTCTTGCCTCCGCCATTGGGGCCGATGACGGCCAGAAAGTCGCCCATGGCCACCGTCAGATCCACTTCCGAGAGGACCTCGCGCTCCGCAAAGGAGAAGCTCACCCCGCGCAGTTCAATGACCGGCGTTCCGGTTCCGGGCAGGGGCCTGAAATGCGGTTCCGGGTTGAACGGGAGGCCGTGTCCGGAGCAGGTCGGGCAGGATTGGTCGTGCGGCTTCATGGGGTTCCTGGTAGGGGTGGTGCGGGTCGTCAGCAAAGACGCTGTTCATCCAGCGCGGGGGATGACGGCTTTTCGCAGTGAAATTTTGCGTGAACTCCCCGCGATTCAAACAGGATGAATATGCAAGAGGGTTGCGTGAAGTCAAGGTTCGTGCAACACAGTTGCGTGTTTTCGCCGTGCTTGTGCATCCAGCGTTCGCGCCGTAGGAGGAATCTTCTGCCGCGCATGGCTATTGGAGGAAAAATGCTCAATTTCACCATTGACGAGACCCGTTGCGTACAGTGCGCAGAGTGCGTCGCCGACTGTCCCGTGTCCATCATCGACATGGGCGGGGAGAACGGCTTGCCGCGCATTCCCGAACACAAGGAATCCCATTGCATTCGCTGCCAGCATTGCCTGGCCGTCTGTCCCACCGCAGCCCTTTCCATCCTGGGCCAGGACCCGGACCTGTGCATGCCGGTCATGCCCCCGGCCCCGGAGGCGCTTGAAAATCTGATCAAAAGCCGCCGCTCCGTGCGCCGCTTCAGTCCCGAGGCCGTGGATCAGGTCACCCTGAACCGGCTCATGGACGTGACCGCCTACGCGCCCACGGGCAAGAACCAGCGGCTGGTTCGCTTCACGCTGGTCGACGACCCGGAAGTGATGGAACAGATCCGCGTGCGCACCATGGAGGGCATCCGCAAGGCCGCCATGGAGGACACCCTGCCCGACGGTATGGAATTTTTCGCAAAGTTTCTTGATCCCTATGAGCAGGGCCGCGACATCATCTATCGCCAGGCCCCGCATATGCTCATCGCCTCCGCGCCCCAAGACGCGGCCGCGCCGGAGGCGGATCCTTTCATCGCCCTGTCCTATTTCGAGGTCATGGCCCAGAGCCTGGGGCTCGGCACGCTCTGGTGCGGCTTTGCGCGCTGGGCATTGCAGAGCGTGGTGCCTCAACTGGGCCGGGCGCTGGGCATCCCGGCGGAGCACCGCTCCATGTACGCCATGATGTTTGGCCATCCGGCGGTGCGTTACGCCCGTACAGTGCAGCGTGAGGCCGGCAACGTGCACAGAGTCAGGCTGGCCGATTTTGGGGGCGTGCGGTGAGAAAGGATATCCTGACGGTTCTCGGTGAGCGGGTGGTCGTGGCCGACGGAGCCATGGGCTCGCTCCTGTTTGATCGCGGCGTGGATGGCGCGTCCTGTTACGACGCCTTGAATCTCACCGACGCCACCCTGGTGCAGTCCATCCATCAGGCCTACGTGGCCGCAGGGGCGGAGGTCATCGAGAGCAACACCTTTGGGGCCAACAGGGTCAAGCTCGGCCGTTTCGACCTGGCGCACAAAACCCGTGAGATTAACCTGCGCGGTGCGGACTTGGCGCGCAGTCAGGCCGGCGGGACGCGCTGGGTAGCCGGAGCCATGGGCCCACTGGGGCGCATGGGCGAGGAGCAGCCGTCCCAGGAGGAGCTGGAGGATGTGTTCGCCGAGCAGGCCCTCGCGCTGGTGGAGGGTGGCGCGGATTTCATTATGCTGGAGACCTTCGCCAGTCTCTCCCTGCTCCTGACCGCCCTGCGCGGGGTCAAGGCCGCTGTAGGCGTGCCCGTGGCCGCGCAGATGGTCTTCACTCAGCGTGGCCGGACCCATTCGGGGCGCACGGCCCGTGAATGTTTTGAGGCGCTCATCCTGGCCGGGGCGGGTATGGTGGGCCTCAATTGCGGCATCGGCCCTGGCAACGCTTTTGAGGTGGTGCAGGGACTTGGGCCCATCTCTGCTCCGCTCTCGGTGCTGCCCAACGCCGGTTTTCCCGAATCCCTGGGTGACCGGCTCATCTATGCCTCTTCCCCCGAATATTTCGCCGGGCGCACGGCGGCCTGCGCAGCGCACGGGGCGCGATTGCTGGGCGGGTGCTGCGGCACCACCCCGGAACATATCGCGGCCCTGGTGCGGGCACTGGATGCTGGCGGGGCCGAGAAGAGGATCATTTCAGCCTCCCCGGCCGAGGCCAGGCCGCAGTCGGCTGAGCCTACGCGGCTGGCGCGGCGTCTGCGCGAAGGCAAGGTCATTCTGGTGGAGCTCGACCCGCCCAAGCATCTGGACGTGGAGCCGGTGCTGGCTGCGGCCGAGGCCCTGGCCGCCGCCGGCGTGGACGCCATCACCATTGCCGAGAACCCTCTGGCCGTGCCGCGCCTGTCCAATATCGTGCTGGCGGGCATGGTCCGGGCCAGGACCGGGACCGACGTGGTGGTGCACCTCACCGGCCGCGACCGCAACCTGGTCGGCATGCAGTCGACCATCATGGGCCTTGCGGCCTCTGGTCTGCACAACGTGCTGGCTGTGACCGGGGACCCGCCCTCCGCCGGGAGTGCGGAGCGGGTTTCTGGCGTGTACGACCTGCGCTCTCTGGAGCTCATGCGACTCCTGGCCGGGTTCAATCAGGGCCGCAACCATTACGGCGACGCCATGCGCCTGCCGGTCAATTTTTGCATCGGCGGGGCCTTCAACCCCAATACCCGCAACCTCGCCCTGCAGGTCGGGCGCATGGAGAAGAAGATCGCGTCCGGTGCGGGCTATTTCCTGACTCAGCCCGTGTATTCCCGCCAGCGGGTGGACGAGATGCTGGCTGCGACCAGGCACATCACCGCGCCCATTGTGCTCGGCATCATGCCTCTGGCCAGCAGCCGCAACGCCGAGTTCCTGCACAACGAGTTTCCGGGCATCGAGATTCCCCCCGAAACACGCGAGCGCATGGCCCGGGCCGGAGAGCGTGGCCAGGAAGAGGGCGTGGACATCGCCTGGGAGCTGCTTGAATACGCCTGGCCCCATTTTGCGGGGGTCTACATCATCCCGCCCTTCAACCGGCACGCCATGGCCCTTGAGCTGATGCGCCGCCTCGGGCGCTAGAACAAAAATGGCCGGGACTCACGCTCCCGGCCATTGTTTTTAGTTGCAACCAAGGCCCCTTAGCCACCCGCCATGTTGACGGCGACGTAGCGCTCCATGACCCAGCCGCGTAGATCCTCTCCCTCGACCTCCACGTACAGCCATCCGGGCGCGCTGCCGAGAACCCTTAAGGTCGTGTAGCGGTTGACCTGGGCGATGACTGCCTCGCTTGCCTCCGGGCCGTAGCGCAGGTTCAGCGAATCGATGATCACCTCCACCCTGTCCGGCCGGTAGGGGGCATGGCTGCGTATCGGGTCCACAACCTGATATCCAGCGGGCACCCGGCGGTAGTAGACATCGCCGAAAACGTGGTAGGAAATGCCGGCTGAGACGATCATGCGGCTGCCAAAGGGGATGTTCAACACTACCAGGCCGATGGGCGGGCGCACGAGGACGAATCCGCTGTTCCATGGACGATAGAACCTCCCGGAATGATAATGGTATCTATCCCGGCCGTGCAGGATGACCGCATGGCGCGTAGGAATGGTGTGCACGACGTGCTTGACCACGGAGCGGTGTTTCCTGTCGTGCCTGAACTGCGACGAGGGCTTGCGGTGGTCGCCTGCGGGCCGGTAGTCCCGGCGATAATTGTCCCGCATCCAGTCCTGATCGCGGCGGTCAGTGCGCCTGTCGGCGTCGCGGGCGGCAAATCCGCTTTTTTGCACGGCGCTTTGCTGCCGCGGGGAGGCGGCATGACCGTCTCGGCGTTCCCTGTCTTTTTGCCTGACTGAAGAGTCGCGTTTACGCGGCTCGGGCGTTGTGTCCAGGCGCATGAGGTGCGCCGGGGGAGTCACGGAGCCGAGGTCTGCGGAGGTGGGGATGCGGCCGGGCGCGGAGTGCTTTTCATTGAACGAACCCCGTCGGTCGCGGTCCCCTTTTTCGGCGCGTGAAGCGGGGCGGCGCTCCCCCTCAGACCGGAAGTCTCCCTTTGTCACCGTGTGTTCGGTGGACCTTTGCTTGCCCCGACCCTCATTATTGGCGCGCGAACCGGTGCGGCGTTCGCCGTCTGTCCGCAAGTCCGTTTTCGTCATCGCCTGCTCGGGGGGCCTTTCCCGCTTCTTGTGCCCCCTTTCTTCGCCTTGGGCCGGTGTGGCCAGGAACTGAAAACACAGCACGGTCGCAAGCAGCACAAGATGCGTATTTTTCGACAGAATGTTCATGATTCCTCCTGGGATTATTGAGTTTCCCAGGCAAGGGGCGTGCCAGGTGAAGGAAGTGGCGTGTGGCATGGCTTGCATCATCGGCGAGGAGGGTGTTTTTTGTGCCGGACGGATAAAATCTGTACAGATCAGGCCCCAATGAGCAGTCTTTTCACATCGGTATCTGTCGCTACTCAAGTCCCAGACGTTTGAGCTTGTAGATCAGGCCGCGGCGGGTGATACCCAGAAGCTGGGCCGCGTGGGTGCGGTTGCCGCCGGTCTGCTTCAGGGCGGCGGTCACGGCCTCGATTTCGTGCTGTTCGAGGGTCTTGGTTTCAACCCCCTGTTTGGCGGTGGGCTGCGATTCGGGCGCGGTCCTGCCTGCGGCCTTGCGTACGGCCGGGGGCAGGTGTTCGGGCAAAATGACGTCGGTCTGGCTGAGGAGGCGCACATGGGCCATGGCGTTGGCCAGTTCGCGCACATTGCCGGGCCACTGGTGGCTGGTCAGGGTCTGCAGGGCGGCGCGGGAGAGGCGTCTGTTTTCCGCGCTGTCCCTGTTCAGGAAGAGACGCGCCAGGGGAGGAATGTCCTCGGGGCGCTCGCGCAGGGGCGGAATATAGATGGTGATGACGTTCAGGCGGTAGTAGAGATCCTGGCGGAAGCGACCCTCGGCCACGTCTGTTTCCAGGTCGTGGTTGGAGGCGGCGATGAGCCTGCAATCGACGACGGCCTCCTTGTCCGAGCCCACGGGGGTGATGCGGCCTGTCTCCGTGGCCCGTAACAGGGAGGGTTGCAGCTCCAGAGGCATGTCGCCGATCTCGTCGAGAAAGAGGGTTCCTTCGTGGGCCTCGCGGAAATATCCCTTGCGCTTGTTCACGGCCCCGGTGAAGGCCCCCTTTTCGTGGCCGAACAGTTCGCTGGCCAGCAGGGTGGGGGCGATGGCCGCGCAGTTGACCGGGACCAGCGGCTTGTCGCGGCGGAGGCTGTGGCGGTGGATGAACTGTGCGATGACCTCTTTTCCGCTGCCACTCTCGCCGGTCAGAAGGACCGTGGCATCGCTTTGCGCCACGCGGTAGGCGTCGCGCAGCACGGAGCGCATCGCCGGGCTTTCGGCCACGATACCTGTGAGTGATCCGGCGGGCAGTTCCGCGTCTTTGCTCGCCCCGACTCCCAAGGTGTCGCGCACGGCCGCGAGCAGTTCGTCAAGGTCCACGGGTTTGGCCAGGTAGTCCACGGCTCCGAGCTTCAGGGCGTCCACGGCCTCGCGCACGTCGGCGTAGGCGGTGACCAGGAGAAAGGGCAGCTCCGGCCTTTCTTCGCGCACCCGGCGCAGCAGATCGAGCCCGCTCTCTCCGGGCATGCGCACGTCGCTGACGATCATGTCCGGGGGCGCGCCTTCCAGAAATTGCAGCGCCTCGGCCGCGCTCCCGGCCTCCTGCACGGTAAAGCCCGCATGCCGCAGCACGCGGGCATAAAGTTCACGGTAGCGGATCTCGTCGTCGACGACCAGGATGGTTCTTGTCATGGGGTCTCTCTTGCGGGTTTAATGCCTGTGATGGTCATGACGGTGCCCTGGCCGAGGACAGACCGGGCGCTGATCTTCCAGCCGTGAGCTTCGACCATGCGCTTGACAATGGCAAGCCCCAGCCCATGCCCACCGGCGGAGCCGCTTACATAGGGCTTGAAGATGTCCGGGAGCAGTTCGGCGGGGATGCCGCGCCCCTGATCTTCCACGGCCAGGGTCAGCCTGCGGTCCTGCCTGCGCAGTTCCATGCGCACCGTGGTGCCAGCGGGAGAGGCGTGCAGGCTGTTCAAGAGCAGGTTGACCAGCACCTGGCGCAGCATGGTCTCGTCGGCAAAGATGACCTGGTGCTTGACTTCGGCGAGCAGTTCCACCCCGGCGACCTCGAAGTCGGGGCCGAGGATCCGGGCCACTTCATGACAGAGTCTGTCGATGCGCACGGGGGCCTGGCTCGGTTTGCGCTGGCGGGCGAAGTTCATGAACGTTCCGAGGCGGGAAGAGGCCTTGTCCACCTCATCCGTGATGTGCCCGAGCATGGCCCGGCTCTCGGCCGGAATGTCGTGGCGCGCCTCGATCTGCTGGGCCATGCCCATAATGATGCCGAGCGGGTTCTTGGTTTCGTGGGCGAGTCCGGCGGCGGCCAGGCCCAGCTCTTCCAGGTGGGCGCTGCGGATGCGTTCGGCGGCCAGTTCCTCGGCCAGGATGCGGCGGCGGATACCCGTGATCCAGACGGCGGTGACGGCCAGGATGCAGACCAGGGCGGAGGCGAAGATGGGGGCCTGGCGCTGCCAGAACCAGGAAGAGGTGAAATTTTCGGCGTTGCTGCGAAAGCCCAGGTACATGACCGGGTTGCTGCGCGGCCACAGGCCCAGCCCCAGGTGACTTGATTCCAGGGCCTCGGCCCAGTTGGAAGGGATCTGGGCCGGTTGCAGAGGGGCCCACATGACGTAGATGTCGTTCGTGTCCATCTCCCCCCTGGTGCTGTTGGTCATCAGAAATTCCGGCATGGTCCCGGTCTGCACCAAGCGTCCGTGACGGCCCTGAACCACGACGAAGAGCGTGCGCGAGCCGCGGATGATGCTTGAGAGCACCGTCTCGACCTGTTTCCAATCCGTCAGCTCACCATTGCTCATCGAGGCGATGACCGCGTTCAGGGTGGCGAAGCTGTCCTGGGCGCGCTGTCGCCGCCAATCAAGGGAGCGCTCGGAATATCCCTGCCAGGACCACAGAATCCAGACCCCCAGCGCCAGGATCAGGGTCAGGGCCGTCAAAAGCGGGATTCGGTACAGGCGTGAGTCGTGGTTCATGTTCCCTCCTTGCGGGCTTTTAGCTAGCAAAGAGCGTGCTTAAAGATCAGCCGAGCAGCATCCGGTCCGACACTTCCGCGTCCGCCTGGCTCTGGAACTTGTTCAGCAGGGTCTCCACGGTGAGCCCCGCCTTGTCCTTCCCGCGCACGTCGAACCTTGTCCTTCCCGCGCACGTGGAAGATGATACGCTGCTGCTGTGCACTTCATTCACACTGCCTGGTGGCCTGCAGCCTCAGGGACGGGCGGTTACCGGATGGGCGGGACATACATGCGGCCGCAGAGAAGGACAAGCGGCGGACGTGAAGCTTTGCTGCGGCGTCAGTCGAAGCGGGTGCTGATCTCCCGGAATTCTTCGGCGGATTCCAGAAAGGCGTCGACCACATCCGGATCGAAATGGGAGCCGCGTCCGTCGAGGATGATCTTGACGGCCTCTTCATGGGGCATGGCCTCTTTGTAAACCCGCTTGGTCACCAGCGCGTCGTAGACATCGGCCAGGGCCATGAGTCTGCCGCCCAGAGGGATGTCTTCGCCTTTGAGGCCGCCGGGGTATCCCGAGCCGTCCCATTTTTCGTGGTGGGAAAGGGCGATTTCGCGCGCAAGAGCCAGAAATGAGCGATCGCCCTTGTCCATGCTCAAACGTTCGGCCTCGGCCAGGGTTTCGGCGCCGAGCAGCGTGTGGCGTTTCATCTCGTCGAATTCGCGCGAGCTGAGCTTGCCTGGCTTGAGCAGGATGCAGTCGGCGATGCCGACCTTGCCGATGTCGTGCAGGGGGGCGGATTTGTAGAGCAGTTCGACGGTGTCGCGGTCGAGTTGCCGTTTAAATTTAGGTTTTCGGGCCAGGCAGCGGGCCAGAACGAGGACGTATTCGCGAGTCCGCCGGATGTGTCCGCCGGTTTCGGGGTCACGGGTTTCGGCCAGGGCCGTGAGGCTCAGAATCGTCGCGTCCTGGGCCTGCACGAGTTGCTGACTGCGGATGCGCAGCTCGCGCTCCTCCATCCCGTATTTGATGAGGCTGAGGAGAGCCATGTTCACCACCAGGACCAGCATGGGGGACAGTGGGGAGATCCAGTAACCGGGTCCGTCCAGGAGCCAAAGACCGGCGCTCCACAGGCCGGTCCCGGCCAGCACCATCCCAACTGCGCAGGCCAAAGGGCCGGCGGACATCATCAGCAGTGTTGCCAGGATGCCGACGAGCATGATGGCGCTCGCCTCGGCCCCGACGCCCCAGGCCGGACGGATCAGGGCATCGCTCTGGAGCAGGTTGTCAAGCGCGGTGGCATGGATTTCCATGCCGGGAAAGACGCGGTCCGTCGGTGTGACGTGGTTGTCGCCAAGCCCCGAGGCCGTGGGTCCGACAATGGCCACGCGGCCACGTAGGTCAGGCAGAGGTCCGTTTAGGATGTCAGCGGCGGAATATGTTGCAAACGTGCCTCTGGGCCCCCGATACCTGAGTAGCAGGTTACCTTGCGGGTCCGTATGTACGCGGCTCGGGCCCAGTTGTATGAAGCCTCCGTCCGCATCCTGTCCCAGACCGAAGGCTGCTTTTTCCCGGGTCATGACCGTGGCCAGGGTCAGACTCGGCAGCAGCGCGTCAGCGTGCATGGCGATGATCGGAATCCGCCGGATGACCCCGTCCGAGTCCGGCAGGGCATTGATGAAGCCCGAACTCGCGCCCGCCTCGCCGAGGCTTGGCAGGGAACAGACGGCGTCCTGTGCCGCATGCAGCGAAAACGCAGCAGGGATTTTTTGGCCGGTCAGGAGCGGGTGCACGCTACAGAAGGACTCTTCTTCGCGAAGGGGGGAAAAAAGCAGCTTGTATCCCAGAACGGAAGGGTGCTTGCGCAAGGCCTCGCCCAGAATCTGGTCATGGTCCAGTCTGGCCAGCGGTAGCCCCCCAAGATCAAGGGTCAGGCCCGAATCGCGGCGCAGGCTTTCCAGGATCAGGATGGGGGAGGTTCTGTCGCGGGTGGAAAGGATCAGGTCCAGAGTCACTATGTCCGCACCGGCTTCATGCAACCGCGTGATCAGGCGGGCCAGGATGTTTCTCGGCCAGGGCCACTGGCCGAGCTGGTTCAGGGATTTGTCGTCGATGGCGATAAGCGCCGGGACGGAACTTGGAGGGCGCTGCTCCGTCTGGGACAGCAGCACATCGTAGACCTTGTGCTCGAAATGAATGAGCAGTTCAGGTCGCGCGATATGCACGAACACCACGCAGAGCGTGATGACGCATCCGGTGCCAAACAGGCGCATAAAGTCCCGGTGACGGTATCGTGAGTGTTTCATTGAGTTGCGTCATCCGGCTACGGGACGGTCAGCGCACCAGCACCTCCACGCGGCGGTTCCTGGGCTCGGGCGTTTCGTCCGGCGTGGGGATGAGGGGGTTGCCCTCGCCGTGGGAGAAGATCTGGACGATGGACGGATCCACGCCCTTGTTCACCAAAATGTCGCGCGCTCCTTTTGCCCGCTCCAGGGACAGTCGCGCGTTGTCCTCGCGCGTGCCGACCGTGTCCGAGTGGCCGTTGATGCGCACGTCGCGGGAACTCCTGCGCAGGATGGTTTCAAGAATCGTGGCTGGCTCGGGCTTCGATTCGGCGGTCAGCTCGGTGCGGCCATATTCGAAATACAGCAGAAAAGTTTCCGGCGGCTCCGGCCTGGCCTGGAGGGCCTGGCCAAAGTCCTTCTCGATTGTCGCCTGGTCAAGAGTGCGCAAAGGGCCCGGGGCAGTCGAGGAGTCTTTGACCGAAGTGCTCTGACCTGCTGTGCTAAGCCTCTGCGCACCGGCGGCGGTGCTGACCTCTACCTGGCCGACGGAGCCGTCCGGGTCTTCGATCAGAACCACCATCGTACCTTTGGCCGCGCAGCCTGCAAAGGCAAGACAGAGAATGAGAAGCAGGGCGCGGATCATTTTTCTTCCACCTTGATCAGAAAACTGGTGCCGTGGACCGCAATGACCGCGTCCGGCGTCTCGATGCGGATCTTTTCGGGCGCGAGCCGGGCGATGACACCGGACATATAGGTAAAGGAGCCTTTAATCAGCCGGATGGCAACGGCGAAGTTTTCTTCCTGGGGCGCGAAGGCGAAGTCAGCGAGTTCTAGACGGCTGTTCGGACCGAGGGATAGGATGGTGTCGTCCTCCAGCATGATGCCGATCGAACTTTTCTCCTCTGTCGTGACCGCGTCGCTGACGTGCAGGGCGTCCCCGACTCGGGCGGGCATGGTCGCTTCAGCGCGCACTATTTGGCCGCTTCCCTCGAGGGTTTTGATGAATCCCGCCACGGGCGTCTGTGCCTGGGCTGTGCTTGTGAGCACGACAAGGCTCAGCATGAGTAATGGTAAAAAACGCATGTTTTCCTCCAGAATTGAGAGGGTGATAGAGTTCGTCATACGTACTTACGGGACTAATTAATATTGTTCAAGTGGGTGATATGTTGCCACTGAATGCGTACGGTCGTCCCGGCAGGCTTCTTGCCTTGAGCCGCTTGCGGGTCTAGACTTCCGATCCGAAGCGTCGGGCCGGGGATGGTCCTGACCGGGGCGAGCGGATCACGGAAAGGCCGTGCCGGGCGGTATTTACTTGGGTATGGCTGTTTTTTGAGTCCGCGCAACTGCGGAGGCCTTGCCTGTACGGCCTAAGTACTTTGACAGAAGCTTCGCAGGTTCAGTAGGGCAGAGTCCAAATCATGAACGACAGAGGTCTATATGCCCACCCCACTTGATATTCTGAGCACGGTTTTCGGCTACGACGGATTCGTCGGGCCGCAGGAAGCCGTCATCGATACCCTCCTGGCCGGTCGTGACGCCGTGGTGCTCATGCCCACAGGCGGCGGCAAGTCCCTGTGCTACCAGATTCCCGCCTTGCTCCGGCCCGGCACTGCCGTGGTCGTCTCCCCGCTCATCGCGCTCATGCGCGACCAAGTTCAGAGCCTGACCCAGAACGGGGTGCGCGCGGCCTATCTCAACTCCTCCCTTTCGGTCATGGAGGCGCGACAGGTAGAAGCCGAACTTCTGGCCGGGCGACTTGATCTGATCTATGTCGCTCCGGAACGCCTTTTTTTGCCTGGTTTTCTCGAACAGCTCCAGCGTGTCCCGCTGGCACTTTTTGCCATCGACGAGGCGCACTGCGTGTCGCAATGGGGACACGACTTTCGGCCCGAATACACCCGCCTGGGGGTGCTTTGCGAACAATTTCCGGGTGTGCCGCGCGTGGCGCTGACCGCCACGGCCGATGACCTGACCCGGGCGGACATCATCCGTCAGCTGCGCCTGGAATCGGCGCGGATATTTGCCTCAGGGTTTGACCGGCCGGGCATCCGCTATCTTGTCACCCTCAAAGACCATCCCGAACAACAGCTCACCAATTTTCTGCGTTCCCAGCCACTCGGCGAAGCGGGCATCGTTTACCGCATGTCGCGCAAGAAGGTCGAGGCCACGGCCGCGAGCCTTTGCAAACAGGGATTCACGGCTTTGCCCTATCATGCCGGGCTGGACGGGGGGACGCGTGAGCGCAATCAGGAGCGCTTCATGCGCGAGGACGGGGTGATCATGGTCGCCACCGTGGCTTTCGGCATGGGCGTGGACAAGCCCAACGTGCGCTTCGTGGTCCATCTCGACCCGCCGACCAGCCTTGAGGCCTATCATCAGGAAACCGGCCGCGCGGGACGCGACGGACTGCCCGCCTTGGCCTGGATGACCTACGGCCTCGGTGACATCGCCATGCTGCGCCGACTGGTGGCCATGGACGGGGGGCAGGTGTCTCTTGCCGCCGACACAGGGGAGGGGCGCGGGGAAGGCCGGGTGCGGCATGAGCGGCTCAAGCAGCAGAAGCTGACCGCCCTGCTCGGGTACTGCGAGACGACCAATTGCCGGCGGCAGGTGCTGCTGCGTTATTTCGGCCAGGAACTCCCCGAGCCTTGCGGCAACTGCGACATCTGCCTGAATCCTGTGGAGTCCTGGGACGGGACGGTGGCGGTTCAGAAGGCGCTGTCCGCCATTTTTCGGGTCAAGGAAGGGTTCGGGGCCGGGCATCTGGCCGACGTGCTGGTCGGCAAGCAGACCCGGGCCATCGAACGCTGGGGGCACCAGAGTGTTTCGACCTTCGGCATCGGCACGGAACTGTCCAGGCCGGAGTGGTTGAGCGTCTATCGCCAGCTGGTGGCGGCGGGGCTGGCTGATGTGGACATGGAAGGGTACGGGGCTTTAAAGCTCAATGCCCGAAGCTGGGAGGTCATGAAAGGCGGGCAGAGCGTGTCTCTGCGCCGCGATCCGGTGCCAGTGAAGGGGAAGGCGCTGCAGCCGAGGGTAACCGAAACAGCTTCACCCGAGGCCCTGGAGCTGTGGGAAAGCCTGCGTCATCTGCGGCTTGAGATCTCCCGGGAGCAGGGCGTGCCGCCCTATGCGGTCTTTTCGGACCGGACCCTGCAGGAACTGGTGCGTTACCGGCCCCGTACGGTAGAAGAGCTCCCGGGCATCAGCGGGGTGGGGCGCATGAAGCTTGCGGCGTACGGGGAAAGCTTCGTGCAGGTCCTGCAACGGCACGAGGCCGAGCACGGTCGCCCGGTTGACCTGCCTGATGCTCCCGCGCCGCGCGTGGAAAAAGTCAGGCCCATGCCGCAAGATTTGTCCGGCACTGAACAGGCCAGCCTCGATTTGTTCAGGGAAAAGGGCAGTGTCGAAGATGTGGCCGCCGAACGGGGCCTCAAGTCCGCCACAATTTATGGGCACCTGACCAAAGCCATCGTCTTGGGGCATGTCTCGGCGGCCGACGTCACGGGCCTGAGCCGAGGGCAGCTCTCACGCATCGCGGAATGCCTGGGGTCCGGGCGCGGGCGGGCCTCCCTGGGCGCGGCCGTGGAGGCTCTGGACGGCGAATTCGGATATGAAATCCTGCGCTGTGTTCAGGCCCAGATGATGCGGGAGCAGACGGAGCAGGCATGAAAATCTATCTTGTCGGCGGGGCGGTGCGGGATCAGTTGCGAGGCGTTACGCCTGTGGATTTCGATTATGTCGCCGTCGGCGGGGATGAGCATGAGCTGCGAGGCAGGGTGCCGGGACTGAACAGGGTCGGGCAGGGCATCCCTGTTTTTGTGCGCGGAGCCGCCCAGTACACGCTCTCGGAGTACCCGACCATCGAGGAGGATCTCGGCTCCCGCGATATGACCGTGAACGCCCTGGCTCGGGACGAGTCCGGCGAGGTTGTCGCGCACCCCCTGGCCCTTTCGGACCTGCGTGAGAAGATTTTGCGGCCTGTTGCCGCGGAGAATTTTCTGGCCGATCCCTTGCGGGCCATCCGTGCGGCCCGGTTCGCCGCCGTTTTTCCTGATTTTGCGGTGCATCCGGGCCTGCTGTCGGCCATGCGGGAGGTCTCGACCGAGGCTGTGGCGCGCGTGGCGGCGGAGCGGGTCGGTCAGGAAGTGCTCAAAGCCTGCGCGGCTCCCGCGCCGGGCAATTTTTTGAGGATTTTGCAGGCCGGGCACAAGCTTGCCCCGTGGCTGGCGGAGTTTCGCGGGGCGCACCTGGTGCCCGCCGGGCCACCCCTGTTTCACGAGGCCAGCGTACTGGAACACACCGCCAGGGTCATGGACCGCTGCGCTGGCGACGCGCTGGGGTGCTGGATGGCCTTGTGTCATGATCTGGGCAAGACCGCGACGAGCCCGGAACTTCTGCCGCACCATCACGGGCATGAGGAGGTCGGCGCGGACATGGCGCAGGCCCTGGCCCTGCGCCTGCGCCTCCCGAACCGCCACCGCGCCGCGGGCCGTCTGGCCGCACGGTGGCACATGGCCGCAGGGCGCTACGCGGAGCTTAGGCCTTCGACCAGGGTGCGCCTGCTGCTGGAACTCGACAAGGCGGGATTGACGAGGAGTTTCTTTCGCCTGGTGGCGGCGGATCAGGGCGGCGAAAATCTGGAGCGGGCCCTGCGGGAGCTTTCTGTGATCAAATCCGTGCGCTTGCCGGAAAAGTATCGCGATCAGGGGCCAAAAAGCGCGGACATCCTGCTGCAGATGCGTTGCGAGGCGCTCGCCCGCCAGCACCAGGCGGGCGCAGAGACGTAAACTGTTTCGGGGAGGTAACATGAGAAGCTCCTGCTTAGGCCTAGCCGCAGTGTTGGTTCTGTTTTTTTGTCTTTTTCCACCGGCGGTTCGGGCCGCGTCCGATGGCGCGGCCCCCCCATACCGTGGCGCGGCGGACGATGTCCTGGTCTATGAGCGGCAGGGCTGGGTCTGGACCTGCGATGGGGACGGCAAGGGGGAAAGGCGGCTGGTGCAGGGCGTAAGGCCAGAAGTCGATGCCCGCGGGCGCCTGATAGCATTTTTCCGGCCGACCCGGGGCGACGCGTCCGGGGACATGTCCGACTTGTGGGTTTACGATCTGGAGCGCGGGAGCGAGGCGATGGTCCTGGTGTCGTTTTTCGCCGCTTCTTCTCCGGTGTGGTCCGCCGACGCAAAATCGATCGCCTTTCTGGTCCGCGACGCCGAGTCCTTGACCAGCCTCATCGTGGTGAAGGCCGACGGGGGGGCGGTGAGAACCGTCTTGCGCGAGGGCGAAGGGGGCACGGGGTTTCTCTGCGCCTTGTCCGCTACGCCTGAAGGCGCGCTGTTGACCCACGACATGGTCAACGCCTACTGGGTAAATCCTGACGGGGGCGTGCTGAAAGCGGTTGCGCTGACAAAAATCATGGGCTCAAAAGCCGAAAGCATCACCAGTTTCGACAAACTCGCGGTTTGCCCCACGGACCCGGCAGTGCTCGTCTTCAGCCACTCCATTCCCGGCACCCCGCGATTCGAGAAGGTCATGCACGAACCCAGTTCCGCCCTGTCCCTGCACGACAGTTGGGTCGGGGTGGGCAAGAACATGCGGATCACGCCCCATGAAATCACCGCCTTCGACCCGGTTTGGTCCGGGGACGGCAGGCGCGTCTACTTCATTGGCTACAAGGACACCCAGGCCGCCGACGATGATCTGTTCCGCGTTTTACGCATCGATCGTTTCGGTTCGGGCCTCAAAGAGCTGGTGTTGGGCGAGAGCGTGAGTGTGGGAGTCAGGGCTGCGGCAGGGCAGTGAGGGGGAAATGGCCGGTTTTTTTTGGAATCGGCCCTATTGCTGGTACGTCCTTGGCATGGGCAGGTCCCATTTTTCATAGATCTGCGCCAACTTGCCCTGATCGGACAGATTGCGCATGCCCTGCTCGAAGGTCTCAAGCAGTTCCCGTCCACGCGGCGAGTCGGTGAAAGCCGGGAAGTATTGCCTGAAGCCTACGGATTCGATGCGAAACTCGTTTTCGTCGAGCGGCGTTTTACTGGACCTGATGCTCTCGTTGATGAGGTGCAGGTCGTCGACGTAAAAATCCGCCCCTCCGCGAACGACCCGCTCCAGGGCTTCGACTCCGCTGTGCGTCTCGCTGGGCTGGATGGGGACGGAAAAATCCCGCGCGGCGTAGTATCCGAGCCTCCACACCACGCGTTTGTTCGCCATGGAATTGGTGCCGTCCCAGTAAGGAAAAGCGCTTTTGCGGAAGATCGCGTGGTATTCACCTTCGTACATCGGTTCCGCAGCCAGTCGCATTCCGGCCAAGGCTAGAGGGAGGCACATGTAGATGTCGACTGTGCCTTCGCGGACCATGATACGGCCCCGCTTGGCCGGAACTTCCAGATGACGGACCGTTTTACCGTCGGGCGCGTAGATGGCCTGCATGAGGTCGTGGTAGAGCCCCTGCCCGTCGGCGCTGGTGAATCCCTGCCAATACGGGGACGCGGTGATGACCTCGTCCGCGCGGACGGCAGCGGGGACAAGAAGCATGATGATGGCGGCAAGCAGAAGCATGTGCGGTTTTAGACTACTGGTCATGAACAACGCATCTAGCGCACCCCGGGTTCGCGAACAAGTGGAATCTGATGTTTTTTATGATCGCTCCATCTGCGGGCTTGCGTCCGGGGTCCTGACGTGATTTGTTCGGTCCCTGACTTTTATGGAACCATCATCCCCGACGCGCCAGCGGCAGGGATGTTTTTTTCATTCTGTAACCGGGTAGGATTTCATGCAGAATATTTTGGATCGAGCCGCACGGATAGTGTCCCTTCTGGACCTGACCTCCCTGTCTGGCACCGAAACCGTGGACGAGATCGAGCGGCTCTGCGCCCGGGCCGAGGGGCCGTGCGGCCGGGTCGCCGCGATCTGTGTTTTTCCCGGCCACCTGCCCCAGGTTCGCGCCAGCCTGGCCGGGCTTTCCCTGGAGCAGGTCGAGTTGGCTACGGTGGTCAATTTTCCCGCAGGGGACCTGGATGCGGACGGGAGTGTCCGCGAGATACGGGAGGCTCTGGCTCTAGGGGCCACGGAAGTGGATCTGGTCTTTCCCTACCGGGCCTTTCTGGACGGATTGACGGAGCAAACAGGAAAATATCTGGATGCCTGCCGTCAGGCCTGTCCTGTGCGGCTCAAGGTCATCCTCGAAACAGGGGAGCTTGGCAGCCGGGACTCCATTCGCGCGGCAAGTCTCCTGGCCGTGGAGCGGGGCGCGGATTTCCTGAAGACCTCCACCGGGAAATCTCTGGTTCACGCCACTCCCGAAGCGGCCACGATTATGCTCGAGGTCATCGCCCAGGGCGGCGGCAGGGTCGGTTTCAAGGCTTCGGGCGGGTTGCGCACCATGGACGACGCCCTGGTCTACCTCGCGCTGGCCGACAGGATCATGGGCCGGGACTGGGTCAGCCCACGGACGTTCCGGTTCGGGGCCAGCAGCCTGCTGGACGACGTGCAGGCGAGGGCCTTCGACAGGGGCCGTCCGTGAGCCGGATCTGTCTGCTGGTACTCGATTCGCTGGGGATCGGCGGAGCGCCGGACGCGGATCTGTTCGGAGATCTCGGAGCCGACACCCTGGGGCACATCGCCGAGGCCTGCGCCCAGGGGCTTGCTGATGAAGGCCGGAGCGGGCCACTGCGCATCCCGGTCCTCTCGTCCCTGGGACTCGGACTGGCGGCGGCCCTGTCCACGGGCCGGATTCCTCCCGGTCTTGAGTCGCCCGGTCCTGCTTTGGGCCGGTACGGCTGCGCTACGGAGATCAGCCTGGGCAAGGATACCCCCAGCGGCCATTTTGAAATGACCGGCGCACCGGTGCTCTTTGACTGGGGCTATTTCACCGGGGCCACCGATTCCATACCTGCCGCGCTGCTGGACGAGCTTGTGGCCCGCGCCGGTCTGCCCGGTGTGCTGGGCAACTGCAAGGCCTCGGGCACCGAGATTCTGAGGCGTCTGGGCGAGGAGCATCTTCGGAGCGGCTGTCCCATCGTCTACACTTCGGTGGATTCGGTGCTGCAGATTGCCGCCCATGAGCAGGCCTTCGGCTTAAAGCGTCTGCTGGAGGTCTGCGCCATCGCCCGGGAGCTGGCCGACACGTACCACATAGCAAGGATCATCGCCCGCCCCTTCACGGGCCGGGACCCAGGCACATTTGTGCGGACCGGGAACCGGCGTGACTTCTCCATTCCGGCCCCTTCGCCCACGATTCTCGATCTGTTGACGGAGACAGGCGGAACCGTCTTGTGCGTTGGCAAGGTCGGAGATATTTTCGCGCATCGCGGGGTGACGAAAAACATCCGCGTCTTTGGCCATGACCGCCTCATGGATGCGACCCTGGGGGCCTTTGAAAGCGCCGCGGACAGGACTCTGGTCATGACGAATTTCGTTGATTTTGATTCCGTTCATGGACATCGTCGGGACGTGGCCGGATATGCAAGAGCGCTTGAATCCCTGGACGCGCGACTGCCCGAGTTGCTGGCACGGCTCACGCCGGGAGATCTGTGCATCTTGACCGCTGATCACGGATGCGATCCGACCTGGAGCGGCACGGATCACACGCGCGAGCGGGTGCCTGTCCTGGCCGTGGGGCCGGGGATCAGGTCCGGGAGCATCGGCATTCGCGATACGCTCAGCGATATCGGAGCCTCGGCAGCGCATTTTTTGGGCATGGCGGGAACCGGGCATGGCCGGTCGTTTTTTGTCGAGGATGAGCTCACAACCCTTCGTTAAAGGAATACTCATGACCCCCGATTACGGCCAAGGGCCGAAAAGTTTGAACGAACGGATCATCGCTGCGCTGCTCAGGCTCATGGTCTGGGGCGGCGTGTTCGCCGTCGTCTACATCCTGCGTTCCTTTTTTCTGCTGCTCTTTTTGACCTTTGTGTTCGGCTATATCCAGAACCGCGGAGTCAACAGACTACAGGGCCTGATCCCCAACCGGCCGCTGCGGGTCGTGCTGGTGGCGAGCATATTTCTGGGTGTCCTCGTTGCGGTGGGCGTCTTTCTGGTGCCCCGGGCCAAGGACCAGACCGTCCTTTTCGTCACCCAGTTGCCGCAGTACGTGGAACGGCTGGACCAGGAACTCGGCGCCCTGGGGGAGCGCTACCCCATGATCGCCAACGCCATCCCTGAACTCGGCGCTGTCTCAGACCACCCGGCCGGCCATGGAACATCGAGGGTTGCGGCCCTGGTGCAGCAGATTTTCGGTATGTCCGATCACCCCGTCGGGCAGAACAAGGTCAACCAGTTGCTGGATCTGGTGCGCGGGGTGGGAGGGCAGATTGCGGCCATCGCCTCGGCCTTTCTGCTGGCCTTGCTGTTTTCCTTTCTCATCGTGCTCGACCTGCCACGCCTTTCGGCCAGCGTATGCTCCCTTGAAAATTCCAAGCTCGATTTCGTCTATCGGGAGGTGGCGGCCAGCATACGGGATTTCGCCATGGTGCTTGGCAAGGCGCTGGAGGCGCAGTTCGTCATCGCCGTGGTCAACTCCCTGCTCACGGCCATCGGCGTGGCCTTGCTTGGACTGGGCTCGACCATGGCTTTTTTGATGGTCATAGTTTTTCTGTGCAGCTTCATTCCCGTTCTGGGCGTTTTCATCAGTACGGTGCCCATCTGCCTCATCGCCCTGCAGAGCTCGGGGATGACGACCATGCTGCTGGCCATCGTCATGATCACGGTCATCCACCTGCTCGAAGGGTACGTGCTCAATCCCAGGATCTACGGCTCCTACATGCGCATCAATCCCGTCATCGTGCTCGTCATTCTGACCGTCGGGGCCAAGCTGTTTCAAATCTGGGGGCTGGTGCTGGGTGTGCCGATCTGCACCTATATCTTCGGGCATGTCATTCAGCGCAAGGAAGGGCCCGCTCCGTTCGAATGCCCTGTGGACACCGGCCGGGATAAAGCCGCCTCACCTTCCGTGGCCGTTGATGGACCTCAATCGTAAACGCCTGATGGAGCCAAGAGTGGAAAAAAACCTGAGCATCGTCATTGTCGAGGAGCCCTGCCTGTCGCGCAACGTCATGTCCAAGGCCCTTGGTGTGTGGGGGTACCCGTGCGCCATTGCCGAGGACGAAGACGCCGCCTGGAAGGCCGTTATGATCGCGCAGGCTCCGGTTCTGGTCCTGGCGGACTGGCACGCGGACTTCATGGGATGTGATGAGTTTTTCTGGAAAGTTCGCGCCACGCCATCGTTGCAAGATGTTTATCTGATGGGTGGAATTCCGCGTGGGGCCGTGGGGGCGATCCGGCACTGCATGGCCTCCGGGGCCAACGACTTCGTGTATCGCCCTTACGACCTCGATGAAATGCGCGTGCGCCTGCATGTGGCTTGCAAGGTTATGGGCCTGGATCCGGATGGCTTCATTTTTCCGGACTGACAGAGATCTCTTCTCGTCCCTTTTTTCGCGGAATTTGCCCGTTTTCAAAACGGCAGATTCCGTTTTTTTGCGTCGCCAGTTTTTAGAGCGTGGTGGACCAGTGCAGGGCGTTTTTCTGGATGGCCATGTTCATCTCGGGCTGTATGAACTCCCTGGGGCCTTCGACAAAGGGCAGGTATTCGATGCTCGCCTCAACCATGCGCAGTGACCCGCCCTGAATTATGGGAAAAAGATTCTTGCGGGCCGGAGTCAGGCGGCCGAGAACCACGGGCAGGGCTTCGAAGGCTTCATTCCGGGGCAGGGTCGCCGGGTGCAGGGGCGTGCGCGGCAGGGTTTCAAGTTCGGGGGCATGGGGCTGATACAGGCTGACCTGGGCGGCCATGTTCAGAAACAGCTCGGGCCTGATCTTGAAAGCCGGGACGCGAAAGGAAAAGGCCGTGGATTCCATCCAGGGCAAAAGGACGCGGGGCAGGTTGGTCAGGCGGATGAGATCGGCCCAGGTCTGGAGCCGAAAGCCCCGAGCCTTGGCACGCAGATTCCAGAAGGGCAGGTAGATGTCCGGCTTTTCCCGGGTGTGCAGGAAATGCGGGGTGATGGGCGTCCCGCCATCAGGGCCCGGTTCCCAGGCCGTGTCGCAATGCAGACAGGTCTGTACCAGGCTCTGGCGGTCGCCGGTCAGGTCCCAGCCGCAGTTGGGGCACAGGGTGGACGAGAAATTCAGGTGGCTGCCTGCTTTTCCCCCTTTTTCCGTGTCGATGCAGGCCGGACCCAGGTGTTCCCCGGTGATGGCGTCCACCAGTTCGTGGCTTTGGAAAACGGGCTGGTAGATGAGCGAGAGGGTGTCGCCCACGCAGGCCGTAAGCTTTGGTCCGGTCTGGGAAGGAAGTCCCGGGATGAGGCGCAGCAGGCGCGCCTTGAAATCGGAGCTGGGCATGGTCGGTGGCAGGAAGAGTCCGTCGGTGGCCGGCTCCACGAAAGACAGGTTCATGGCCTGTGTGCGCAAACCAAGGGACGGCGGCATGGCCGGATTGTCCACCGCCAGCAGGCTTGAATCGAGGATCCTGTGCAGGGTTGACTGCAGCCCCAGCGCAAAGGCGTTGCCCCTGAAGCGCCAGTACGGGACATGGATGAGCGTGCCCGGATGCGCGATGCGGGGCCTTAGATGGTACTGAAACGGACCCTGCGCATGGATGAAGAGACGGACCTGACAAAACGGACAGGAAAAAATCCTGTCCGTTTCGTCAAGCTCCACCGGAGCCCCGCATTGCGGGCATTGATGGGAGAGATGGAGCCCGTTCATGGTCAGGCCATGCGCTCCCCGCAATGGTTGCAGAACGTGGAAGAGGCCAGGTTGTCCTGAGCGCAGGAGGGACATTTGGCCGTTTCGCGCACGCTGCCCGCCTGGCGGCCGCAACGGGGGCAGAAGCGCGTGCCCGGGGCAAGGTTTTTTCCACAGCCCTTGCATTGCTCGAAGATGACCAGTTGGTGCCCGCAGGAGGCGCAGAATTTGTCATCCTCGCGGATGGGCTGGCGGCATTCCGGGCATGCGAGGGCCCCGGCCGGGGCCGTGGCCATGGTGGATTGTCCCGCCATCTGCATGGCCTGAGCCATGAGGGTGGGCATCATGAAGCCGACCCCAAGACCCATGGAGTCGCCTGCGCTGCCCGGGTTGGAGGCCGCCTTTTCCATGGCCGTCGCGGCCTTGAGCTGCATGAGCTTGTTCATGTCGTTGAACATGCCGAGCTTGGTCTTGTCGTCCATGGCCTTCTGGACTTCTGGCGGCGGGGTGATGGCATTGATGAAAAGCTGGTTCAGAGACAGCCCGAAATGGCGAAAATCCTCCTGCAGCCGTTCGCGCAGCCCGTGCGACCATTCCTCGTAGAGGCTTGGCAGGTTCAGGATGGTGTCCATGTTTTCGCCAAGGTAGTCGTTGAAACGGGAAACGATGACCTTGCCCAGGTAGTCGCTGAGGTCGGTCACCGAAAAGGAAGCCATGGTGCCCACCAGGGAATTGATGAAGAGCAGGGGCTGGATGATCTGGACATTGAACATGCCGTAGGCGCGCAGGCGGATGAGTCCGAGTTCGGAATCTTTGAAGGCCACGGGCTCTCTCGTGCCCCACTTGAGGTTGGGGAAGACCTTGGTGTTGACCATGTAGGCTTCGGCGCGCAGCGGGCTCTCAAGGCCCCATGGGATGCCCATGATCTTGTTTAAAATCGGGATGTTGGCTGTTTTTAGCGTGTGCCTGCCCGGTCCGAAGACGTGCACGGCCTTGCCGTTGTAAAAGAAGATGCCGGCCTGGGTTTCGCGTACGATCATCTGCGCGCCGTACTTGATTTCGCCGGAGCCCTCCTGGGGGAAGCGTCTTGCGAATTCCTGGCCGCTGTCGTCAAACCATTCGATGAGTTCCAGAAAGAAAAGATTGTTGGCTCCCATGCGTCCTCCGTGGCCCGGTTATTGTTGTCGGCCCTATAGGACGATTCGCTTGCAATTACAACTTGAGGTCCTTAGTGAACAGGACTTGTCACCTGAAATGGAGGAGCACCATGGACCGCACCAAGGAAATCATGACCGCGCGCGACATCGCGCGCACTCTCGACCGCCTGGCCTGCCAGATACTGGAGCAGATCCCGGACCACGAATCCATCGCCCTGGTCGGCATCCAGCGGCGTGGCGCGGATCTCGCGGCACGGCTGTGCGGGCTTCTCGCGGCGCGCACCGGCCGGAGTCACCCCTGCGGCGAGCTTGATATCAACCTGTACCGCGACGACTGGACCTCCTCCACCGCCACGCCGAACATCAACGCCACGCGCATAGATTTTTCCGTAGAGGACAAGGCCATCATCCTCATCGACGATGTGCTCTTCACCGGCCGCACCATCCGCTGCGCCCTGGAGGCCATCCTGGACTTCGGCAGGCCGCAGTCCGTCAAGCTCCTGGTCCTTGTTGACCGGGGGCATCGCGAGCTGCCCATCCAGGCTGATTTCGTCGGCAAGACCGTGGCTACCGAGCGCGGTCAGCAGATCAACGTGTTCCTGCAGGAGCGCGATGGCAGGGACCAGGTGTTGCTGGGCTGATTTTTTTTTGCCGCAAAAAAAGGCCGCCTCCCCATCGGGGACAGCGGCCTTTTTTCATGATCAAGGGTACGGGTCAGATCAGGCCCTTGGCGGCCAGAAACTTCTGCAGTGCTTCGGCGTTGGCCGGACCAAGCGGGGTCAGGGGCAGGCGCATCTCAAGCTTGATGCGGCCCATGAGGGAGAGAGCCGTCTTGACCGGGATGGGGTTGGTTTCGACAAACATCATGCGCGAAAACGCGGCCAGGAAGAAGTGCAGCTCCTGCGCCTTGGGCAGATCTCCCTCGAACCAGGCCGAGCAAAGGCCGCTCATCTTGTCAGGCAGGATGTTGGAGACCACGGAGATGACCCCGCAGCCGCCCACGGACAGAAGCGGCAGCACCGTGAAGTCATCCCCGGACAGGACCTGAAAATCCGGCCCGCAGTATTCGAGCACCTGGGAAACCTGGGTCAGGTCTCCGGTGGCCTCCTTGATGCCGATGACGTCCGGGATGTCCTTGTTCAGCCTGGCCACCGTGGCCGGAAGCAGGTTGACGCTGGTGCGGCCAGGCACGTTGTAGACGATGAAGGGCATGGACACTTCGGAGGCGATGCGCTTGAAGTGCTGGTAGAGGCCTTCCTGGGTCGGCTTGTTGTAGTAGGGCGTGATGAGCAGCGCCCCGTCTGCCCCGGCTTCCTTGGCGAAGCGGGTCAGTTCCACCGCCTCGGCCGTGTTGTTTGACCCGGCCCCGGCCAGAACCGGCACCCTGCCCTTGACCTGGTCCACGCAAATCCGGATCACCCGTTTGTGTTCGTCGTGGCTCATGGTCGCGGATTCTCCGGTGGTGCCGCAGGGCACGACGCCGTTGATCCCGCTTTGAATCTGCCATTCGATCAGTTCTCGATAGGCTTTTTCGTCAAGCTGGCCGTTTGAAAACGGGGTGACCAGGGCTGTGAACGCTCCTTTGAATTGCATCGTTTCCTCCCGGGTTGGGGGCTGTGGTTGATACGCTGGCCGTCTGGGATCTAAAGGCCCAGGGCGGATGGGCAGAACTCGCCCTGGTAGACGAGCTGGGCCTTGCCGCGCAGGAAAATATCCGTGCCGTGAACGCCGATCTCAAGCACCTCGCCACCCGAGGTGGTCACCCTGGCCCTGGGTTCGCAAAGACCAAGGGCGTGGGCCACGGCCACGGAGGCCGCAGCGCCCGTGCCGCAGGCATAGGTCTCGTTCTCCACGCCGCGCTCGTAGGTGCGCAGCAGAAGTTCGCTCCGGCTTACGACCTGGATGAAATTGGCGTTGGTGCCAGCCGGGGCGAAATGCGCGTGATAGCGGACCTTGGCCCCGAGATCCTTGATATCGAGGGCCTTGACGTCTGCGGAGACGATGACCGCATGTGGCACGCCGGTGTTGGCGAAATGGGCCGTGAAGTTTTCGCCGCCAAGATCAAGGGAAAAGTTCAGGGTCAGGTCCCTGGCCGGGGTCAACTGCACTTCGACCTCGCCTGCATCACGGAAGACGCGGGCGTGGACCTTGCCTGCGTCCGTGAGCATGAGATGCTCCGCCGGGGCCATGCCGAGCATGTGGGCCAGCAGGGTAGCGCAGCGTGAGCCGTTGCCGCACATCTCGGCCCGGGAGCCATCGGCGTTGAAGAAGTGCCAGCGTGTAGCGGCCTGCCCGGAATCATCGGATTCCAGAAAGATGATGCCGTCAGCGCCGATGCTGAAGGCATGGGGGCACAAGGTTTTGGCCCAGTTATGCATATCGGCGGGGGATATGGTCTTGGCGCTGTTGTCGATAACGATGAAATCGTTGCCGCTGCCTTGCATTTTGTAAAATGGCTGGGTCGGTGCGCTGAAAATGGACATGCGGGTTCCTTGAAAAAGATATATTATGTGCCTTGAGTTATGGGGAATTGGGCCAAAATGCAAGGAACTCGCTAAGGATTGAAGATGGCGTTTATTTCCGGGTCCGAGGGCACGCCTCCTCCCATGGACATGGCTTCCGTGAAAATGGAAACCTGCGGCTCCCACACGGTTTTTTGTCCGGGCGCGGGCAGTTCGGGAATGGTCACCTTGTTCACGCTCCTGCCCTTGGTGAAGGGCCGCGCCCACAGCAGTCGACCCTCGCGCATGTAGAGGCCCGTATACCCGGGGCCTGGTCCCGAGCCGAGGATGATGTCGAACGCGTCCCCGCTGCGGTCGATGAAATCATTCTCCCGGTTTCCGCCCCAGGTGCTGACCCCAATGATCAGATTGTACTTGCCTTCACTGCGCAGTGACTCGGCGAGGCGGGCGACCTCTTTTTCCATGTCAGGGTCATGCTGGCCGCTGTCGGGGAAGAGGATAAAGGCGAGGCTGCCGCCCGGCACGTCCCGGACGAGCAGTTGCGGCTTGGTGAACGGACCGCTCCAGGTCGGGCCCGCGTCCATGCCCGCGTGCGAGAACACCAGCGCATCGGCCGGGGACATGAGGGCGATGTCGTACCCCAGCAGATCGTAGGCCCTCTTCAGGTTGCCGATGACGGAAGGGTGCCTGTCCGTCTCCAGGCCGAAGGGGGAGAGCTCGTATCCGCCGCTGACAATGATGATGTCCGCATTCTCGCGTGCGGTTTTGAAAAGGGTGGCCCGCCGGGCCAACCCGCCATAAGTTTTACTCCCTCAGCTGGGGCAGGGGTTGAACTCCCCGAGGCTGTTGCCGGTGAAGAGGATGGTCGTTTCAGCACTGGCACGGGGGGCCGGGCAGAGAAGCAGGACCAGAAGAATCCAAATGGCGCGTCTAAGAAGTGTCAGTTTCACGAAGACCTCAGATCAGGGGTTTGAGAATGGGGCTGCGGGCGATGAGATCCTTGAGCCTGGTCCGGCGTTCGAGGATTTTTTTCGCAATCTCGCGGATGTCCTGCGCGGCTTGGCAGTTCGGCGCGAATTTGAGCAGCGGGACCTGATGACGCACGGATTCCGTGACCATGGGGTCCCGGGCTACCGTGCCGAGCAGGCTGATGGGCAGATTCAGGAAACGCTCACAGGCCTGGGCCAGACGGGTGAAGGCGTTTTTCGCCTCCTTCTCCGAGTCGGCCATGTTGACGATGACCTGGAAATTCTTGATCTGACGCTGGGTGAAGAGCACCTTGATCAGGGCGTAGCTGTCGGTCAGGGACGTGGGTTCGGGGGTGATGACCACGATCCGCTCCTGGGGCATGGCCGCAAAAGACAGCACCGTGGGGCTGATCCCGGCGCCAAGGTCGAGGACCAGAAAATCGTATTGCCGGAACAGGGTGTCGAGTTTGCCCAGCAGCAGGCCCTGTACCTCTTCGTCCATCTCCACCAGTTCGGCCACGCCGGAAGCGGATGGCAAGAGAACGAAGCCTTCTCCGGCCAGTGGAATGACCACGTTCTCGGCGGTGGCGTCTCCGATGAGATCCTGCAGGTTTTTTTCCGGGGACAGGCCCAGGAGCACGTCCAGATTGGCCAGCCCCAGGTCTGCGTCGAGCAGGATCAGGGAGCTGCCAAGCTCATGCAGGGCGAAGCACAGGTTCAGGGCGAGGTTTGTCTTGCCCACGCCGCCTTTGCCGCTGGCGATGGCGATGCTGAGTGTCGTGTTGGCTTCGGTCATGTCAGTCCTTGTTCTGCTCCGTGCTCAAAGACGCATCGGAGAATGAGGAAAAAAGAAAGCGTTTTTCGTTATGGTGCACCAGTGACAGCTCCTCTCCATGGGGGAGGTCCAGGATGGGCGAGGTCTCGATCCTGTTTTTTCCGTTCTGCTTGGCGCGGTACAAGGCCTTGTCCGCCTCGGCCATCAGCTTGGCCGGGTCAGGGGTCAGTTTGCCCCGATAGCTCGCCACACCCATGGACATGGTCATGCTGAGTCGTGCGTCGCCACAGGTGATTCTGGTTGTCTGAATGATCGACTGGATGCGCTGCAGGAGCATCAAGGCCCGAGCCTGCCCTGTGCCGGGCAGCAGCAAGACGAACTCCTCGCCTCCGATGCGCGCCGCCGTGTCAATCATTCTCATTTCGTTTAGCAAGATTGACGCCATGGCTTTGATGACATTGTCTCCACAGGCGTGCCCGTAGGTGTCGTTGACGGCCTTGAAGTTGTCCAGATCCATGATGCACAACGTCAGCGGTGTCTTGAAGCGCGAGGAGCGTTCGACCTCCATGGCCATGGTCTGGTCAAATCCCCGGCGGTTGGCCAGACCGGTCAATGAATCCTGACCTTGCAAAACGTGCAGGTGCTCAATGTGCTCCTTGAGTCTCACCAGCGCCGGGAATTTGTCGCCGTGCAGGGGTACAACGACCCAGTGTCCCAAATTTTTTTGTCGCAGCCGTTCGGGCCAGGACGGATCGGAGCGGATCAATCGAACCAGGGCCGCCACCCCGGAGATGACCGGGGAAAGCCTCAATTCCTGTTCCAGGATCTCGAGTTCGTCCAGCAGGGTCTCGTCAGGAGGGAGGTTACGATTTTCCATGCAGGTACAGGAGGTAGTTGTGGATGAATGCGTCGATGTTGCCGTCGAGCACTGAGTCCACATTGCTGGTTTCCGTGCCGGTGCGGTGATCCTTGACCAGGCGGTACGGCTGCAGGGTGTAGGTCCGGATCTGCGATCCGAAGGCTATCGCCCCCTTGGCCACATATTCGGCCTGCCGCTCGCTGGCGATCTTCTGCAGTTCAAGTTCATAGAGGCGGGCTTTAAGCACCTTCATGGCCGCTTCCTTGTTCTTGTGCTGTGATTTTTCGTTCTGGCACTGGGCCACCAGACCGGTTGGGATGTGCGTGATGCGTACCGCCGAGTCTGTGGTGTTTACCGACTGCCCACCGGGGCCGCTGGAGCGGAAAATGTCGACCCGGATGTCTTCATCCCGAACCTCGATTTCGATGTCCTCGCCTGCGTCGGGGTAGATATCGACGGAAGCGAAGGAGGTGTGTCGCCGCCCGCTGGAGTCGAAGGGAGATATGCGGATCAGGCGGTGCGTTCCCTTTTCGCCCTTGAGTTGCCCGTAGGCGTAGGGGCCGTGGATGTGCAGGGTCACGCTTTTCACCCCGGCCTCGTCGCCAGGGAGGAGGTCCAGCAGTTCGACCTTGAAGCCCGTGCGTTCAGCGAAGCGGCGGTACATGCGCAGGAGCATCTCGGCCCAGTCCTGGGACTCGGTTCCCCCGGCTCCGGGATGGATTTCTAGGATGGCCTCGCTTATGTCCTCGGGGTCGCTCAGCAGGGTGCGCATCTGGGCGGCCTCCAGTTTGGCGCTCAGCTCCTCCAGGGATTCTTTCAGAGCCTGCAGCATTTCCTCGGTCTGCTCGGTGGCGGCCATCTCGACCCACTCCAGGGCGTTGTCCCTGGCGAGGGCAAGGGCCTCCCATTCTTCAACCTGACTCGCGACCTGGGTCTTTTCCTGCAATACCGGGGTCAGCAGGTCGGGTTTGTCCCACGCTCCGGGCGCGGAGAGCTGCTTCTCGATTTCATTGAGACGTTCCCTGTGCCGGCGCAGGTCAAAGTCGCCTCCAGAAGTCGGAGAAACGTTCGTCGAGGTGCGCGGCCCTGGCCTTTAATTCTGAATATTGCAGCATGATGTATCCGGTTATGTATGATTTTTCCGGCCATTTCTCCAGAGAGTCCCCAGCAGGGCGACAGCCAGGATGGGAAAGGCCGCGTGAATGAAGTAAAAATGTTCGTGGTAAAAGGTCGTCTCTGTCAAGAGTTCTATGGCCGGATCATGGGCGATTTCGGCGACGAAAAGGGGTGTTTTTCCCCGCAGGCTGCCGTCGGGAGCGATAAAGGCGCTTATGCCGGAGTTGGTCGCGCGGATGATGGACCGGTTCTGTTCCACGGCGCGCAGGATGGAGAGGTGCAGATGCTGCAAGGGTGCCGACGACCGGCCAAACCACGCGTCGTTGCTGATGTTGACCAGCACGTTTGCCCCAAGCTTCACCTGTTTCTGGGCCAGTTCGGGAAAGATGGCTTCATAGCAGATCAAGAGGCCCATGGCCAGGCTGCCCGTTTTGAGCGGCGCGGCGTTGCGGCCGGGACGGAATTCGAACTGTCCGGGGACCAACTTGGTGATGAACGGCAGCCACTGTCCCAGGGGCACGTATTCGCCAAAGGGGACGAGGTGCTCCTTGTCGTACCAGGACAGGGTTTCGCCCGCCCCGCCCAGCAGATAGGCGCGGTTGTGCAGGACGTACTGGGGCGCGCCCGGTTCCATGGGGGCGGAATAGGCCGGGGCTCCGGCAAGGACCGGGATCCCGAGGCGCGCCACGCCCAGGCGCATTCCTGTGGTCAGGTCGGAGGGGTCCTGGAAATAGAAGGGCATGGCTGTTTCCGGCCAGATGAGGATCTCCGGGGCGTTTTTGTCCACGGCCTTGAAAGAGAGGTCCAGATAGGCAGCCAGGATTTCCGACTGCATGGCCTCGTCCCATTTGAGGCTCTGGTCGATGTTGCCCTGGATCATGGAGACCGAAGCCGTGGCTGCGGGAGCGCGGGGTTCGCGCATCAGGGCGGGGAGCAGACACAAGAGGATCAGGGCCGGGGCAACGGCGCGGGTCCATCCCCGTCCCGCAAGCAGGCTGTGGCTCAGACTCACCAGCACTGCGGACAGGCCGAAGCCTCCGATCCAGGCGGCCAGTCCCAGGGTCTGCGGCCACGGAGCCATGGATTGGGCCAGGGTCAGCCAGGAGAAACCGGTCAGAAAATGATTGCGGGCCAGTTCCAGACTGGCCCACAACAGGCCCGTGGCGAGCATGGCCAGAGGATGGGCGGATCTGGATCTGATCAAATGCACGCCCATGCAAAAAAGGCCCGCATAGGCGGCGAGCAGGGCGCCGACCAGAACCGGGCAGGGCAGAGCCAGGGCCCAGGGCAGCCCGCCGTGATCATGGACCGGGATGGCCAGCCAATAGAGGCTCGCGGCATAACCAGGCAGGGCGGTTAGAAAGCCGCTGCGAAAGGCGTGGGTGAGACTTGTGGCCCGCAGCGACGTCAGGATGAGCGCTGCGGGCAGGAGCAGGATCGCGGGCGGAAAATGCAGCAGCGGGTTGGCAAAGCCGAACCAGGCCCCAACGAGGGCCATGCCCATGGGGCCAAGGAGGCGCACGAGCGCGTCAGGATGTTGGCTTTGAGATGATAACCCACTGGATTTGTTTGACATCTGCTTCCTTGATAAGAAACGTGTAGCCCTGCAAGTCCAGGGATTCGTCGGTCTCCGGGACGCGGCCGAGTTGTTCGCTGATGTAGCCGCCCACGGTTTCGACCTGTTCGGATTCAAGTTCGATGCCGCATTCCTCATGCAGGTCGTCGAGGATGGTTCGCCCGGAGACGAGGAAGGTGCTCTCGTCGATGGGCTGAATCTCCTCGGGACGGATGGGGTCGTATTCGTCCTCAATGTCGCCGACGATCTCTTCCAGAACGTCCTCCAGGGTCACCAGGCCAGCAGTTCCGCCGTATTCGTCAAGGACGATGGCCATGTGCTGCTTGTTGGTCTGAAAATCAAGCAGGATGTTTTTGACGTTCTTGGTTTCGGGAATGAAATAGGGTGGCCGCAGCACGGAAGCTAGTTCCGCCGGGGCCTCTTCGTCGCCGACAAAAAAGCGCAGCAGCTCCTTGCAGTGCAGGACGCCGACGATCTGATCCTTGGTTTCTTTGTAGATGGGCAGGCGCGAGTGTCCGCTTTCAAAGAATTTTCTGGCGACATCGGTGATGGTTTCGTCGATCTCGGCGCAGACGATGTCCGTGCGCGGGATCATGATTTCGTATGCCTGCTTGTCATCAAGCTGCAGGACGTTCAAAAGCATGGACATTTCGTCGTTCTGCAGTTCTCCGCCGTCTTTGGCCTCTTGGATGGCTTCTTCCAGATGGCATTCGCCCTTGCGGGAAAAAAAGCGTCGCAGTGTAATCCAGAGTCGACTGTCAGGGCCCTCATCCATAAATACGTTGTCCTCCATTGGAAGGGTTACAGGTTGAAAAACGCATGCCGTCTAAACGATTTCCCTTTCCCGGTAAAGCTCAAGGTGGCGTTTGAAAACCCAGGTCACCAGTTCGTCGATGCCGCGCTCGGCGTCGACCTTGACCCAGTCGATGGTTTCCATGCCCTGCTCCGCGCAGCATTCCACGAATTCGTAGCCGAGCATCACCGCCTTGTGATCGGGGTCTTGCACTTTGGTGCGCAGCCGGGCCGCCATGTAGTAGGGCGTAAAAACCATCTCGCCCGCATCTTCGAGTTCCAGGCGCATGAACAGGATCGGATGTCTGGCCACGAAATCATCCAGTCCGTCATAGACCTGCGGGTCGAAGGACAGCTTGATGCCGCCGCCGGACAGGTCGAGGACGCGCAAACCCTCGTGTTCTTCCCGGGTATAGACGGCCAGGGGTTTTGGCCAGCTGTTCGAGTCGGCCTCGAAATGAAAGGTTCCGTCCTCGGCGGCTGGCCAGACTCGGAAGTCCTTGATGTCCCTGGGCGGAAGCTGCAGACGCAGGTGTTTGCGCTTCTGCCCGAGTTCCACCTTGGAGGGGACGGTAAGAACAACGTAGGAGATGTCTCCTTTTTTCCATACCCCGGCCACGGAGGAGGTGAAGGTGTAGAAATAGGGGGGCTTGTTTTCCCGGGGGATACGGAAGTAGCAGACCATGAGCTTGTCCATCCAGTTCTCGGAAGGGGTCACTCCGAGGGGCATCTCCAGGGTGATGCCCGTATCGGCCAGCTCGAAGAGCGTGCACGAGATGGTCTGGCGGGAGGTGGTGATGGGATGAAAGCTCATGTCGATGCGGCTGCGCAGGAGCATGGCCTGTTCCAGGATGGAGGAGATCTCCCTGGGCAGCACGGTGGAGCCGGATTGACGGTTCCAGGACGTTCCGCCGCCAAAGCGTCGCCAGATGATGTACGCCAGGATGACAGCGCCGACCAGCACCGCCGTGGTGACGATGCGGCTGCCTTCCGGCTGGTGGCCGCCGGAATTGAAGAAGGCCAGGGATATCTGCCGCAGCGGGCTGTCTGAGGCCTGGAAGGCAAAGAGGTCGATCATCTTCGGTCTCGTTCAGGATTCGTTCGGGGTTGAGGGGCTGTGGCCGAGATGGTCCGGGTTGCCTCCGTGAACGCGCAGCAGGCATGGGACAGACCTGTTCCGGGCATCCCTGCGCTCTTTGTCGGCGCTCGGGCACGGGTCCTTTTGCATGTCTGCATATGCGAAAAAAAGCAAGAATTGAAGCTGGGGCCTGATTCGTCAATCGTGAACGGATGCTCGTATGTAAGCTCTCAGAGCATTGCCGGCATTGGTCCGGGCCCGTCTTTGTCCAGCACCCCGCACTGTAGCAGTTCGCCCAGTTCCTGGAGAAGCCTGTCCGCGTCGCGGGGCAGCCGGCCGGAAAGAGACAGGACGTTGGAACTGTGATCGGCCCGGAAGACCGTGCGCGCAAGCTCGAGCCCAGCGAGGATCTCGCGCAGTTCCAGCACGGATTGCTCCTGCGTGAGCGGAATGAAGCTCCCATCCGCGATGCGGCGCGCCAGAGGGGTGCCGGGAACGGGAACCAGACGCAGGCAGGACAGCAAGGCCGGCTGCATGGCGTTCAGCGCCACCGCTGTCTGCCGCGCATGCGTGGCGGAAAGTTCCCGGCCGCCGATACCGACGAGGACCATGACCGACACGGACAGTCCTGCGTTCTGGGCGCGGACGCAGCCGTCAACCATGTCGCGGACGGTTCCGCTCTTGCCCATGCGGCGCAGCACTTCGTCAGATCCGCTTTCCAGACCCAGGTAGAGCGTGTGCAGGCCTTGTCGACGTAGCGTCCTGAACTGCGCGTCGCTTTTTTGCGCCATGGCCTGCCCCGAGGCATAGCAGTTGACCCTTGCCAGCAGAGGAAAGGCCTGGCGCAGCCGGGTCAGGATGTCCTCCAGGGACGATGCGGGAAGCGCCAGGACGTCTCCGTCGGCCAGAAACACGCGTCTGGAGTCCGGGCGTGCTGCTGCGGCCAGCTTGATGCTTTGTTCAACCGCCGCCGGGTCATGCACGCGGTAGGGGACTCTACGGTACATGGCGCAGAATGCGCAGGCATTGTGCGGGCATCCGTCGGCCACCCGGATCAGCACGCTGTCCGCTTCCGCCGGGGGGCGAAACATGGTGTGTCCCTCCTGGGTCATGGCTGCCGCTCGTACATGGTCAACAGAAACTGTTCCAGCTCTTTGCGCGAAATGGGTTTGGGCAGGTGCCCATTCATGCCCGCTGCTCTGAAACGATCGGCGTCCGATGCAAAAGCGTGGGCGGTCATGGCCACGATGGGCGTCTCCCCGCCCTCCGAGCTTGGCCAGGAGCGGATGATGCGGGTCGCCTCCAGACCGTCCATCTCCGGCATCTGAATGTCCATGAGCACCAGATCAAAAGATTCCCGGCGCATGCGTTCGATGACTTCCTGGCCGGTTGTGGCCAGGGAGGGAGTATGCCCCATGCCTTCCAGAAATTTCATGGCGATGAGGCTGTTGACGGGGTTGTCTTCGGCTACGAGCACTTTGAGGGAAGGCATGGGGCGGCTGTCTTGGGATTTTGCCGTGACCGCGCACTTCGGCGGTTGTTCAGGCGCATGAAGCAGCGGCAGGCAGACGGCGAAGAGCGAACCGCCGGAGTCGGACTCGAAAGCCAGGGAGCCGCCCAACAACACGACAAGATGCTGGGTGATGCTCAGACCAAGGCCCGACCCCTCGAATTTGCGGGTCTGGGTGGTGTCGCCCTGGGCAAAGGGGGCGAACAGGCCCGCTTGAGCCTTGTCTGGAATGCCAACGCCCGAGTCTTCAACCTCGATGTAGATGCGGTGCACCCCGGGCTTGATGGGTGCGAGGCAAAATACGCGAATATCGACCCGGCCACGGAGGGTGAATTTGACCGCGTTGCCGATGAGGTTGGTCAGGATCTGGCGGATGCGCACCGTGTCCCCGAGCAGGTGCGCGGGAACGGCATCGTCGACAGTGCTGTGCAGCGTCAGGCCCCGGTCCAGCACCACGGCCTGGAAGCTGTCCGTCAGATCTTCCATGAGTTCGCGTATGTTGAAGGGTTCCTCCACCACGGGCATGCGCGATGCCTCCAGGCGGGACAGGTCGAGGATGTCGTTCAAAAGGCGCAACAGGCTGCGCGAAGAGCGCATGGCGGTCTGCAGATACTGCCGGGTGACGGTCGGGTCCGGGTTGTCCATGGCCAGTTCGAGCATGCCCATGACTCCGTTCATGGGCGTGCGGATTTCATGGCTCATGTTGGCCAGGAACTGGGTCTTGGCCTGGGTCGCGCTTTCGGCCTGTTCCTTGGCCAGGGACAGCCGCACCTCGGCCATGCGCCGTTCCTCGATCTCCAGATTCAGCTTGGTGAAGGCTTCCAGCAGGCCGCGGCGCATTTTTTCCAGGGACGCCGTGACCTGATCGAGCTCGTCGTCGCGGTATTTCTTGTCCAGCGCGATGGGTCGTTCCAGATTGGCGGGGGAAATGTCCCGGACCTGGGCGGCCAGGAGGCGCAGGTGCATGCCCACCTGCCGGTGGAAAAGAAAGAGCAGGGTCGAGGCCAGGATCAGGGCGACAATGGCCTGGCCGATGAGAATTTCCATGAACTCCCGGCCAACCTGCTCCCTGATTCTGTCCAGTGAGGCGACCAGCACCAGGGTGCCCAGGTCGTAAGGCTGATCGTTGAATGAAAAAGTAAGGTCGAATTGACGCCGTATGGATCTTTTGGCTTCGACCCGACCCGCTTCGGCAATGGCCTTGCCGGACTGGATGATGGCGGCGTGCACGAAGTTGGGTCGCGCGATGAGAGCGTGCAACTGGATATCCAGCAAGTTGGTGTCGAGCTGCCACAGGCTGGCGGAGATGCTTTTGAGGTCGCCGGAGGCCACATGGTTCAAGGATTCGTGTACAGCGGAGATATTGCTTTCGTATTTGAAATGAAACTGGATCGCCGCCAGAACGGCGCTGGCCACAAGGCTCAGAAGGCCCATGGAGATGATCAGGCGCAGGCTGAGGCTGTGTCGTGTTTCAAACATATGAAATCCTGAGATTTATTCTCCAAAAAATGAGAAAAACGGGTATGCCGGGAGTACCGGTCAAGCGAAGGTGCACGCTAGCGTTTCGAGAATTGTTTTACAAGAGTGCAAATTTTGTCCGCTTCTCTCTTTTGCCAACACGCCCGTGTACTGGTAAGACCATCGGTCATGAAACACGGCATGCGGCTTGGCGACTATCTCGACCTGGAATGGTTTCTGGAAAAGGACAGGGTCCTGGAAGCGGAAGCGATCCTGGACCGGGACCGGGGCATAGGTCTGGCTGCCCAGGCCCTCTCGGTTCCTGCGGAGCGACAGGCATCGTTCTGGCTGGAGCGGCGGCGCGAAGCAGAAGAGGGGGGGGTGCCTTCAAGCTCGCTGCGCTCGATCCTGATCATCCTGCGCCTGGTCTTGGGGCTCGGCGGCTTTTTGGCCGGGGTCTCCCTGGTGCGTGCGCTGCTCCTCTATTCCGGAGTCGAACCGGTCAATGTCTCCGTTTTTCTGCTGCTCGCTGTGCTGCCCCAGGCCGGGCTCTGCTTTCTCGGGGCCGGGTTGCTGGTGCTCAGAGGGCTGCGGCGGAAGGAATTCGGCATCCCGTTGCGCCCGCTGTTCGACCTTTTTTGGCGCAGACCCGGAGGTTTGTCGCCCCAGGCCGGATTCGTCCGCGCCCTTTTTCTGCGCAGAGGCCGCCCTGTGCGGATGCTCGGCTGGGAGAGCCTGCGTCTGGCGCATCTGGGCGGGCTTTGTCTGGCGCTCGGTTCCCTGGCGGGGATGACCGTCAGTGTCGCGGTCACGGATCTGGCCTTCGGGTGGCAATCGACCCTGCAGGTCGGGGCGCAAGGCATGCATTCCCTGGTTTCGGCCCTGGCCGCGCCATGGTCCTGGCTGCCTGCCCAGTGGGGAATGACGCCGACTCTGACCCAGATCGAGGGCAGCCGCATCATCCTCAAGGATGGCATGCAGGCCCTGGCCAGCGCGGATCTTGCCGCGTGGTGGCCGTTTCTGTGCATGTGCCTGCTGGTCTACGCCCTGCTGCCAAGGCTGGTGCTGTTGCTTGGCGCGCACTGGATGCTGCGCAGGGTGGAAGGGGAGCTTGCTCATCCCGACCTTGGCCGCATCGTCGACCGCATGCGCTCTCCACTGCTCGGTTCGGCAAGGATGGGGGAGGCCCCGTCCTCGCCGTTGCCTCTTGATGGACAATCGGCCCCGGAGGCGCTGCGCGCGTCCGGGCAGGCTCAGGAGGGAGTGGGCTGCGTCCTGCTTCTGCCGCCGGAGCTTGTGGACCGGATCGACGAGGAGCGTCTCCTGGATCTGACCGTGCGTGTTTGCGGTTACCCAGCCCATCGCATAATTCCGGCCACCCTCGACCCGCAGGATGTACGGCAGGCGCTGGACGAATGCGCCGATTTTGACTGGATTGGAGGGCATGAGCGTTTCGTGGCCCTCATTGAGGCGTGGCAGCCGCCGATCCGGGAAAACCTGCAAGCCTTAAAGCTCCTCGGACAAGAAGAGAAGCGGGGCCGGAGCCTGGTGCTGGTGCTGTGCGGCCGTCCCTCGGGAAAAGACTGGCTGACCGCTCCCGACGAGGACTCGCGGGAAGCCTGGAACGATGCCGTGGCCCGCCTGGCCCCGTTGCGTGTGGACATTTTTGGAGCCTCATCATGAACAGCATGCCCGTTTTTGCCGTCATCGGCCATCCTAACGAAGGAAAATCCTCCGTGGTCGCCACGCTGGTCGAAAACGACCGGATTCGCATCAGTCCCCGGCCCGGCGAGACCGTACAGTCCATGACCTACCCGGTGAGCATTGACGGTCAGGACGTCATCGCCTTTGTGGACACCCCCGGATTTCAGAACCCGGTGCAGACCCTGGGCTGGATGCGAAAATTCAAAGGTCCGGAGAGTGAGGTGATCGCTGCTTTTCTGGTCGAATTCAAGGACGATCCGGGCATGGCGCACGAGTGCGAGTTGCTGACCCCGGTGCACGACGGGGCGGGGATCATCTATGTCCTCGATGCGTCGCGACCCTTGCGGCAGGTGGACAAGGCCGAGATGGAGATTCTGCGTCTGACCGGTAGGCCGCGCATGGCCATCCTCAACTGCAAAACCGGCGAAGAGCAGTTTCTGGAGGAATGGAAAGCGGAGCTGCGCAGACATTTCAACATGGTGCGTACTTTCAACGCCCTGCGCGCAACTTTCGCCGAGCGCATGCGTCTGCTTGAAAGTCTGCGGGCCCTTGAACAGGATTGGGAGAGCGCTCTGGGCCAGGTGGTGGATGTCTTTGCCCGTGACTGGCAGCGCAGAAACGCGGAATGCGCGGCCATGACCTGCGATTTTCTCAGAACGGCGCTGGGCATGGCGGAGACTGCGGAGCTTTTCGACACGGCGCGCAAGGCCGAGGTGGAGGCCATGCTCGCCGCGCGTCTGGAGGCGGGGCTCCGCAACCTGGAAGAGCGACTGCACGAGCAGATCTGCCAGCAGTTTCGCCATGACCGGCGTTCCTTTGAACTGCCGGAACACTCTGTGCTGCGGCAGGATCTTTTTTCACGCACCACCTGGACCGTGTTCGGTCTCAGCAGAGGCAAGCTCGTAGCCGCCGCCGTGGCCGCCGGAGGCGCGGCCGGGGTGGCTCTGGACCTGGCCACACTGGGCAGCAGCCTGGGGCTTTTTGCCACGATGGGCGGGGCCGCCGCAGGACTCGCGGCTCTGTTCAAGGGTGAGGGCTTGGTGCGGGGCAAGGTTCTGGGGCTGGGCATCGGGCGGCGCAGCGTGCAGGTCGGTCCTCTGGACACGGTGCAGTGGATTTTCGTTTTGCTGGACCGCGTTCTGCTGCACTATTGGTATGTTATCCACTGGTCCCACGCCTGGCGGGGCGGGGATTTCCTGCCCGCGATGGTGGATGAGGGCGGCAAGCAGGGCTTCTCCAGCGCCTGGAGCCGGGAAGCCCGTGGACTCTGCGCGGAATATTTCAAGGCCGCGACATCTGGTGATGATTCCAAAACCATGGCCCTGGAGCTGGAATTGCGCCGTTTTCTGGAAGAGGAACTGGAGCGGATGTCGCGGCTGTAGACGCAAGCGCGAGGCTCAAGGATAAAAGTTATTTCCTGGACGCGGCCCAGAGATGCAGCGAGAGGACAACGGTGGCGGCGGTCTCGAAGCGCAGGATGCTTTGGCCCAGGGTGACCGGGGCAAAGCCCTGTTCCAGAAAGAGGCGCGCCTCTGCGTCGTCCAGCCCTCCTTCCGGCCCGAGCACCGCCACGCAGCCCTGCGCATGCCCCAGCATGTCCGGGTCCAGCAGGCGGGCGTCTTCCTTTTCCCAGCACAGCACCTTCGAGCCCGTCTCCCCGGTGGCACGGATTACGTCCAGCGGTCCTGCGAAAGTTCGGATTTCCGGCAGCCAGACGGCCCCGCATTGCTTGGCCGCCTCCGAAAGCTGACGGTCCCACCCTTCCTTGCCCTGCTCCGGGACCTCGCCCTGCGATCTTACGGCCTGCCAGAACCAGACGGCGGAAGCGCCGAGTTCCACTGCCTTTTCCAGCAGAAATCCGCGCCGCACAGCCTTGGACCAGCCCACGGCCAGGGTCAGGGGAAGGGCGGGCCGCGGCGCGATATGCTCCTCCATCAGTTCCAGGGCAGCGTCACGCTTGCTTATCAGGACGATGCGAAAAAGCCCCCATCTTCCCCGGCCATCGAAGAGGCGGACCGTATCGCCGGGTTTTGAACGCAGCACGCGGGTCAGGTGGTGGAACTCGTCCCCCTGGACCGAAAAAGGCTCCCGCCACAGGGCGGGAGCCAGATAAAAGGAATTGAGCCGGGCCATCTAGGCCAGTTTCCTGCGGGCCGTTCCGGCGGTGTAAAAGGGCATGTCAACGCGCACGGCTTCGAGGGCGGTTCGGGGGCCTTTGACCGTGAAGGCCGTGGCTTCGGCCGCGTCCGCCCGCACGTAGGCCATGGCCACACAGTAGCCGAGGCTCGGGGCGATGGAGCCGCTGGTGACTGCGCCGACCAACTCGTCGCCCACATAGACTGCGTCATGGTGGCGGGCGCTGCGGCGGCCGTCGATGCGCAGGCCGATGAGCTTCTCGCGCACCTCGGCCAGTCCGGCCTTGCCGATGAAATCCGCCTCGCTCTTAAGCATGCCGCCGTAGCCCGCTTCCACCGGGGTGTGCTCCGGATCCAGGTCCTGGCCGTAGAGCGGCAGGCCGACTTCAAGGCGCAGGGTGTCCCGAGCGCCAAGGCCCGCCGGGCGGACGCGCTCGTCGGCCATGAGCCCATCCCAGAGCACCTGCGCCTTGTTCCAGGGCAGATAGAACTCGTAGCCCAGTTCTCCGGTGTAGCCGGTGCGACTGACAATGAGTTTGAACCCCTTGAATTCCACCTCGCGGAATCCGAAATAGCCCAGGCTTGACCAGTCTCCGGGCATGATCCGGCTGAGTACGTCATAGGAAGCCGGTCCCTGCAGATCGATCTTGGCGATGTCGAAGCTCTGGTTGCCCATGGTCAGGTTGGACGGGATGCGGCTTTGTATCCAGGCGAAGTCGGTGTCGATGCATGCCCCGTTGACCACGAGCATGAATTTTTCCTCTCCCAGGCGGTAGACGATGAGGTCATCGAGTACGCCGCCCTTGTCATTGAGGAGAAAGCCGTAACGGCATTTTCCCGGAGCCAGGGTGGCCAGGTTGTGGGTCACGATGAGGGACAGGGCCTGGCTCGCGCCGTCGCCTTCAAGCAGAAATTCTCCCATGTGGGAGATGTCGAAAATGGAGGCGCTGGTTCTGGTCTGCTTGTGTTCCTCAAGAATCCCTGCGTATTGCACAGGCATGTCCCAACCCGCGAAAGGGACCATTCTGGCTCCGTTGTTCTTGTGCCAGGCGTGGAGGGGGGTGGTCAGCAATTCGGACATAGGTGTTTCCCGCCGTTAAATGGTGATGGGCTTACGCTTCGGCCTTTGTCTTGCGTATGGCTTTAAGTTCGTCAACAAGTGAAACCAGCCTGCGGTAAAGCTTTCTGATTCTCAGCCCGTTTTCGGTCAGTTGGTCTTCCCGGGGCGTGAGGTAGGTTCTGATCAGGTAGCGGTCGTTGAGCATGGCCTCGGAAAAAAAGATGGCCTTGGAGACCAGTATGTCGAAATAATTGGAAAACTCGAATTTTAGGTCGGCCAGGATGGCGGTGCTCAGGTGCAGCATGGTCAGGTACGAAATTTTTTTTCCCTTGTGGATTCTGCCCTTCAAATCTTCGAGTTCTTTGATTTTTCTGGCCTGTCTGATGTAGCTGAAAGTGGTCCAGACTTCCTGGTGGAGGTCGTAGAGTTCGCCGAACTCCTCGGCCAGTCCGGGGTCGGTCAGGTAACCGTCCAGGACGCGCACGATTTCGGCGTAGAATTCGTCGGAGTAGCCAATCATGCGCCGCTGGTGCTTGGTCAGCCAAGCGTGCAGGAATTTGAGTCGCTTGTCGTGGCTGTCCGTGTTTTCGACGATGTCGTTTTTCTTGTAGACCACCCGTCCGATGAACTCGCCGCGCACGATGTCGTTGAGTTTGAGGCTCATGGTGTAGGTATCTTTGAGCAGGTTGACGGAGGTGCAGACCTCTGCCGTCAGGGGATGGACGATTTCCTGCCGCCAGACGGACAGGGCGCGATCCTGGCGCACGTTGTTGAGGTCGAATTTGTGCTGCCGGTAAATCACCCGCAGGATGACGATGCGCCGCTTGCGATCGACAAAGAACCCGCCCCGGTCCAGGAAATCGATGACATCCATGCCCCGGAGTTCCACTGGGACAAGGGCAATCTTCTCCACGCACGGGTAGGCGCGCCCCGTCTGGGTACTGAAGATGGAGGTCAGGGTGCGATCCGACTGCCCCAGCGCCTTGACCAGGAAATTCTCCCCCGTCTTGTGCAGGCGGCGGGCGAAAATGGCGGCCGAGGTCTTGCGTTCCGAGGAGATGGGGTAGCCGTAAAGCTCCATCAGGAACTGGTACACGAACTCGCGGTTTTGTTCGTAGAGGCGGTTGTCGCCGGACCTGAATTTTCGGGCCCGCAGGCCGAAGCGTTTGAGTTCGGTGTCCAGGTCCGAGGGCAGGGACGCGTAGATGCCGGACAGATAGAACAGCCCGTCGCGGTCCAGGGACATCACATGGGCCCGGTCCATGCGGCTAAGGAAACCGATGAGCAGGGAATAGGAGGCGATGTCGGAGATGTGGTGATCGCTGACGGCCTCTTTGAATTCCTCGCGCATGTCCTTGGGCATGTGGGCCAGGAAGCACTCCTGGTTCTTGCCCTGCAGCGTGGCTTCCAGTACGCAGCTGTCGCCCTGGACCCTGATGTCGGGGTCGCGGCAGGTGTGCAGCAGGTCGAACTGGAAGGTTTCGTTGAAGTAGTCCAGAGGACGCCCCAGGGCGACCATGGAAAAGCCGGGCAGTTCAGAAAACTCCGTCAAATTGGGTTCGAACGAAGGCAGCAGGTCGCGTGCGTCGACCACGGGGTAGCCTTTGATCTCGGCATATGGTTTGAGCAGGCAGAACTTGGTGTGGACCAGGTCCAGGAAGCGCCGCAGCGCCTCCAGGCCCCGCAGCGGTGTTTTTGAGAGAAGGTGGCCGTTTTTAAGGGCTTTTACTGTCTCGATTCTGGAAAATGCGGTTTGCCATTTCATGCGGAAGCCAGTATATCATTGTGTTTGTTACGGTAGTGTGTAGACTATTTTTCATGTTTCGCTCCGCCCGTAAACATGATTTTCAGTTCGCAGCGCCGGTCTCGCCGGAGGTTGATGAGCTTTCGCGATCCCTGTATGTCCGCTTTTTTGCGGCGATGTATGTAAGGAACCACGGCCGCCTAGTGCGAGCGTTCATATCATGACCATGAAATATCCCTCCCTGGACAGACTGCTGGAGAGCATCGGAAGCGTCTTCGACGCCTATTCGGTGGTTCTTTTTTGCCGCAATTCCAGCGGAACCTTCGATCTGACCTCCTCGTTCAGTCTTGGCGATTCCATCCGCAAGGGCCTGACCATCGAGCAGGGTCACGGACTGGTGGGCTGGATCCTGAAGAACGACTCGCCCCTTGTGGTTGAGAAGTTCGACGAGAAGAACACTTTTTTGGGATACTATGGGTCCGAGCAGGACGAGCAGATCAAGGTTTTCGTGGGCTGCCCCCTGCCCGGCGGTGCCGGGGCCCTGTGCATGGACAGCAAGAAGACCTACGCCTTCACGTCCAAGGATCAGCGCGTGCTGTCCCTCTTCGCCTTGGTTGTGTCCGCAGTCATGAGCGATGTGGGAGAGGGCGGAGTGTCCAGCCACGAACAGGCCCTCTACCGGGTGCTGCAGCAGGTCTACGCCTTGCGCGAGGCGCATCCCAAATGGACGGACTTCCTGAATCGTTATCTGGCCCTGCTGGCCGGAGCCAGCGGGTATGAATACGCATTTCTCGTGGTCAGCGACGAGTGGGGAAACAATTATCTGCTTGAAGGCAGCAACAAGCCCTTCATGCCCGAAACCTTTGCCGCGAGGCAGGCTTTCAGCACGGGCAGCGGTCTGCTGGGCTGGGTTTTCAAGAAGAATCAGCCGGTCTTTTTCGGCGACGGCAAGAGCGAACTGGGGCGCACGCCCCTGTTCGGACGCGACATTCCCGGCCCGGTCCTCAACACGCTCATGGCCTTTCCCCTCAAAGTGCACACCCGCTGTCGCGGCGTCCTGGTCTTCGGGGATCGCGAAAGCCTGGTCATCAGCGGCGAGCTTCGGGCTTTTGCGCATATGGCGGCGGATTATTTGGCTCTTTTTCTGGAGAATCTGTATCTGAGGAGCAAGGTCAGGCGTTTTGCTCCAACAAGCGCACTCGACCCGGGCGACGCCCCCGATTTCGACAACCCCGATTACCATCCTTAAGTCAGGTAGGGCGAATATGTTTTTCAGCAAGCTTTTCGGATTTCTCGGCAAGGATCTGGCCATGGACCTCGGCACGGCAAACACGCTCCTGTATTCGCCCAAGGACGGGATCGTGCTCAACGAGCCCTCGGTGGTGGCCCTCGACATCCGCAATGATTCCATCCTGGCTGTCGGCCGGGAAGCCAAGGAATACCTTGGGCGCACCCCGGAACGGATTCGCGCCGTACGTCCCTTGAAAGATGGGGTCATCGCCGATTTCGAGGTCACCAAGGCCATGATCGCCTACTTCATCAGGAAGGTCGTCACCGGCATGCGCATCGTCAAACCGCGCATGGTCATCTGCGTGCCGGCGGGGATCACCCAGGTGGAGAAGAGGGCGGTCATCGAATCGGCCCTGCAGGCCGGGGCGCGCGAGGTCAAGCTCATCGAGGAACCCATGGCCGCAGCCATCGGTGCGGGCCTGCCCATCCACGAGCCCAGAGGCAACATGGTGGTGGACATCGGCGGCGGTACCACGGAAGTGGCGGTCATTTCCCTGTCTGCGGTGGCCTACTCCGAATCCGTGCGCATTGCCGGGGACGAGATCAACGACGCCATCCAGCGCTACGTGCAGGACGAATTTCAGCTTCTGATCGGAGAAAACATGGCCGAAGCGGCCAAGATCCACATCGCATCTGCCGTGCCGCTGCCGGAACCCCTGCAGTTCCGGGTGGCGGGCAAGAATCTGGTGGACGGCAATCCCAAGTCCGTCATCCTGACCGACTCGCATATCCGCGAGGCCATCAAGGAGCCCGTGGCGGCCATTGTCGCGGCGGTGCGCAGGGCCCTGGAGAAGACCCCACCCGAACTGGTTGCCGACATCTCCACCAATGGGCTGCTGCTGGCCGGGGGCGGGGCGCTTTTAAAGGGGCTCGACAAGCTCATCACTCAGCACAGTTCGCTTATGGTGCATATCGATGACGACCCCCTGACTACAGTGGTGCGCGGGACGGGACGGGCTTTGGAGGATGAGGCGAATTTTTCGAAGGTCTACATCAACTAGCGGCCACGGGGTGCAGGCGAAAGTCCCAGACGGTCAGTAGCGCAGGCGAGAGCTGGTCGGGGTAGGAGGTGGCCAGGGCGCTCAGTTCGTCTTGGTCCACGGCCAGGAATGCACGATCATCCAGCAGGAGCCCGGCGGCCTGGTTCGGGATATCGCCGCAGAACACCTCGACGATCTCAAGGCCCGTTCCCGCTCCCGTGGTCAGGGTCAACAGATGCCGCAGACTCCCCGCGAGATCGGCCACGGCAGGGGGCAAACATGCCTCGGCGGCTTCTTCGGCGGCCTGTCCGGCGGTGACGTGCCCGCTACCGACAATGTCCCAGCGCCCCGGATACAGAGGGTGGCTCTTGTCCAGCCTGCGTAGCACAAGGCGGCCATGGCCGTCGGCCAGCAAGAGCAAAAAACCCCTGTGACGGAGTTCTTGCAGATGGACCTGTTCCGAAGCCATAACGGCCAGGGGCAGGTTATTTTCGTCCACGACGTAGATTTTTTCCTGCTCTGACTCCACGGACTGATATCCCTTATATTGGCTTGAGGTGAGAATGGTTCAAACGGTTCCCGAGCTGCGTCTGCTCACGCCTGAGGACGCGTCGGCCCTTGCGGCCCTGGAGGCCCAGGTTTTTGCCGACGGCTGGGCAGAGGAGCGCTTCAGGGATCTGCTCGGCCAGGATCGTTTTCTGGGTGCGGGCGCTTTTGGTCCGTCGGGCTTGTGCGCGTATCTGACGGCTTACAGTGTGGCCGGTGAGCTTGAAATAGTCAACGTGGCCGTGGCTCCGCCTTTTCGCGGGCAAGGGGTCGGCCGGGCCCTGTTGCGATTCTTCCTGGAGCAGGGGCGCGCGCGAGGCGCTGGCCGCGTGGTGCTTGAGGTGCGTAGTCGCAATGCCCCTGCCTTGGCCCTTTACACAGGCAGCGGTTTTGTGCAGGTGGGCGTGCGCAAGAGATATTACGCCGACAGCGGCGAGGACGCCCTGGTGCTGGAGTGGACGCCATGCCCCGATTCGTAGCGGACCCTTATGCCTGCTTTCGCGAGTATGTCCCGCAGCGGGAAGTACGTGAACTGGAGCTGGCCGCCGAGGCCGCCGCGCGGGGTATTCCAGTCATCGGACCGGCCATGGGCGGGCTGCTCGAACTACTGTGCCGGATCATGGGGGCCACGCGCACGCTTGAACTGGGCACGGCCGTGGGCTACTCGACGATTTTTCTGGCCCGGGCCATGCGCGACGCGGGCGGCCTGGTTGTGGGCGTGGACATGCATGAAGCCCACTGCCGCGAAGCCCGCGCCAATCTTGCCTTGCGCGGCCTTGCCGAAAACTGCGCCGTGCTTTGCGCCGATGCCCGCGCTCTGCCGCTGGGGAACGAAGACTTCGATCTCGTTTTTCTGGACGTTGACCAGCGCTACTACGCCGAGCTCGAACCTGTCTGCCGCCGCCTGCTGCGCCCGGGGGGGCTGTTGGTGGCCGACAACACGGCCTTTGCCGATGCTTGCGCCTTTAGCACCCTGGTGCGGGATAACGGGTGCTGGGACGCGGTCAATATTTATGCATTTCTGCCGGACCATGCGCCAGAGCAGGACGGAATCTGCCTGGCGCGCAAAAAATAAAGGAGAAACTACACAATGATAGTCATGGAAACATCCAAAGGCACAATGAAGATCGAACTCTTTGCGGACAAGGCTCCCCTGACCTGCGAGAACTTTCTGAATTACGTGCGCGAAGGCTTTTACGACGGCACGATTTTTCACCGCGTTATCCCCAATTTCATGATACAGGGCGGCGGGATGAGCGAGACAATGAGCGAGAAGAAAACGGGCGATCCCATCAAGAACGAGGCCGACAACGGCCTGCGGAACCTGCGCTGCACCCTGGCCATGGCCCGCACCCAGGCCGTCGACAGCGCGACCTCGCAGTTTTTCATCAATCTGCGCGACAATGCGTTCCTGGATCACGGATCGCGGGATTTCGGCTACGCCGTATTCGCCCAGGTGGTGGAAGGGCTTGAGGTCATGGACGAGATCGCGGGTGTGGCCACGGGCAGCTTCGGTTTTCACCAGGATGTGCCAAAGGAGCCCGTGTTCATCGTTCGCGTCAGCGTAGAAGACTGATCTGTGATGCGGCTCACCACCGCCTTTCCCTTTTCCTCGGGCCACGTGCAGACCCTGTTCCCGCCGTTTTTCCGGCCCATGCCGGAAGTGCGGTACGAGCGGGAACGCCTGGAGACGTCCGATGGCGATTTCGTGGATCTGGACTGGTCCCGGGGAGAGGAAAGCAAAGGCCTGGTCTTCATTCTGCACGGACTGGAAGGCCACTCCCGGCGCAAGTACGTGCTCGGCATGGTCAGGGCCGCGCGCCTGCACGGCTTCGACGCAGTGGCCATGAATTTCAGGGGCTGCAGCGGGGAGCCCAATCGCAAGGTCGCCATGTATCATTCGGGCTGGACCCGCGACCTGCACGAATCCCTGCTCATGATTGCGGCCCGGACAGGCTACAGCAGCGTGCACCTGGTGGGTTTCAGCCTAGGTGGCAACGTGGTTCTCAAGTATCTGGGCGAGGACCCGGCCGTCATTCCGGACATCGTCGGAAGGGCCGTAGCCATTTCCGTGCCCTGCGATCTGGAGGACTCGGCCCGAGCGCTGGCCCGGCTCCAGTGCGCCCTCTATTCCCGTTATCTGCTTGACCAATTGCGAAAGAAGATTATTGAAAAGAGTCGGCTTTTTCCCGGAACGCTCGATTTGACCGGCGTAGAGAAACTGCGCACCTTTCGCCAGTTCGATGACCGCTTCACTGCTCCGCTGCACGGGTTTAACGATGCGCTGGACTACTGGCGACGCTCAAGTTCGCGCCAATTTTTGTCCGGGATCGACCGGCCCACGTGCATCGTGAACGCCGCCAACGACCCCTTTCTGGGCCCACAGTGCTATCCGGTCCGGGAGGCTAAGGCCAACCCGAGCCTGACGCTGCTCACGCCCGCCACGGGCGGGCATGTGGGGTTCGTGGGTTCGGGGCGAGACGGAATGTACTGGTCGGAATGGATGACCATGCAGTTTCTGCGCGGGCTCCAGGGGCGCTAAGTGCAGGAATGAGGCGTCTGGCCCAAACTGTGTTCACGGAATTGCGGACTATTGCACATCCGTTCTTGCACATGATTTTTTAACGTGTCCGATCAGCCTGTTGGCTCTGGCACGAAGCGTGCTTTTTCCAAGCTGTCACCAAGACATGGAGGTATCCAATGAAATATGCAATCAGGCTCCTTGCCGTCATGCTCACGCTTTTGATTTCGGCTCCCGTGGCCGCCCAACTGCCCGATTTTACCTCGCTGGCGGAGGTTTCCGGACCGGCGGTGGTCAACATCAGCACGGTCAAAATCGTGAACAATCAGCGCAGGGTGCCGCCTATTTTCCGCGAGGGTCCCCAGGGCCCTGAGGGACAACACCCCTTCGGGGAATTTTTCGACCAGTTCGAACGCTTTTTCGGGGAGCAGGGACAGGGCGTGCCGCGTGAACAGCGCTCCTTGGGATCGGGCTTCGTCTTTTCCGCTGACGGATTCATCGTCACCAACAATCATGTCATCGATGGCGCCAGTTCCATCAAGGTCAACCTTCAGTCCGCGAAGAACGGCGAGAGCTCCTACGACGCCGAGGTCATCGGCACGGACAAGGAGACGGATCTGGCCCTGCTGAAGATCAAGGCCGAAAGGCCGCTGCCCTACCTCGTCTTCGGCAATTCCGACGCGCTCAAGGTCGGGCAGTGGGTCTTGGCCATCGGCAACCCCTTCGGACTGGACCACACCGTCACGGCCGGGATCGTCAGCGCCAAGGGGCGGACTATTGGCGCCGGCCCCTATGACAATTTCGTGCAGACCGACGCGTCCATCAATCCCGGCAACAGCGGCGGACCGCTCCTGAACCTCGACGGCCAGGTCATCGGCATCAATACGGCCATCGTGGCCTCGGGCCAGGGCATCGGCTTCGCCATTCCCAGCCGCCTGGCCAGCCAAGTCATCGAGCAGATTAAGGCGCACGGCAGCGTGAAGCGCGGCTGGCTCGGCGTGTCCATTCAGAATGTGGATCCCAATTCCGCCAAGGCTCTCGGGCTTGAAGAGGCTCGCGGCGCCCTGGTCTCGTCGGTGACTCCCGGCGATCCGGCGGAAAAGGTCGGAATAAGGGCCGGGGACGTCATTGTCGCCGTGGATGACGTGTCCATCAGCGACGCCGGCGATCTGACCCGTAAGATCGGCGACCTGCTACCCGGGGTGAAGATCACCCTGTCCGTGTGGCGCGACGGCAAGACCGTCAAGATTCCTCTGGTTCTTGGCGAACGCAACGTGGAAAAGGTGGCCCAGGGAGGGCCGGGCACTCCGGAAGGTCGGGGTGAGGACATCCTTGGGCTGAGCATCCGGCCTGTAAACGAAACCGAGGCTAGTGCCCTGGAACTTGATCGTGCTGCCGGGTTGCTTGTGCTGGAGGTAAGTCAGGGCTCCCCGGCCGCCCAGAACGACCTGAACGCCGGGGACGTGATTCTGGAGGCTAACGGAAAGCCCGTGAACACGGTCAAGGCCTTCCGTGAACTGATCGAGGGCGACGGCAAGGAAAAGGGCGTGATCATGCTGCTCATCAAGCGTCAGGGCCGCAACGTGTTCCGCACGGTTCCTCTGTCCTAGCCACGGGGAAGTCGCGTGATGACAGACAAGGTCTGGACGCTGCACGCGGGGTGCAAGGTCAATCTCTACCTGGACATCGTCGGGGTGCGGGAAGACGGCTATCACGAGATCGAGAGCCTTTTCTACCCGCTCCCCGCGCCCGGTGATACCCTGGAGTTGCGCCGGGTTAGCGGACAAGGATTGCGGCTGTCCTGCTCCGTGCCGGGGCTGGACGCATCGCAGAACATTCTGTCCCGCGCGTACGAAAGGTTCGCCGAAGCCACGGGTTTCGCCCCGGGGGTTGCGGCGCATCTGCACAAGTTCATTCCCATGGGTGCGGGGCTGGGAGGCGGCAGCAGCGATGCTGCCGTTTTCCTTTGTTGGCTCAACACCCAGGCGGCGGACAAGGCCCTGCCCTCTGCGGATCTGGCCGCCCTGGCCCTGACCCTGGGGGCGGACGTCCCTTTTTTCCTTCAGCAGGGGCCGGCCTGGGTCACGGGCATCGGCGAAAAACTTGAACCGGCCCCCTGCGACCTGACCGGCTTCACGGTGCTGGTTGTCTGTCCCGGTGTGCACGTGGACACGAAATGGGCTTACAGGCGCTGGGACGAAATGCACGCGCGGGGGCTGGTGCGTCCAAGAAAAGAGTTGACACCCGAAATGAGCCCTATTATGAGTCTTTGCTTCACGAAACCGCCCAGGCTTTGGAATGGATTTGAAGAAGTTGTTTTTCAAGAATTTCCAATGCTTTACGAGGTCAAAAAACAGATACTGAATCACTTTCCCGATGCCTGTGTCATGAGTGGAAGCGGTTCAAGTTTTGTGGCCCTTTTTTCGTCTCCGGAAAGTGCCGGGTGCTGCGAAACAGCGATGCGTAAAATGGGGTTGGGGTGTTACGCGACCAGGGCCTGAGCAAGGTACACGTGTCGTGAAATCTTGAAGGCGGGGCTGCGGGTCGACAAACTTGGCGGTCTTTTTCTTTTACTTGAGGAAGCCACGGGCCGGACAGGCCAGGCGACCTTTGTTGGGGCGTGGCCAAGCTGGCAAGGCAACGGGTTTTGGTTCCGTCATTCGGAGGTTCGAATCCTCCCGCCCCAGCCATTTTTTATCCAAGGACAGATTATGCCACGCATGGGCGAGTTGAAGATCGTCACGGGAACCGCGAATCCGGCGCTGGCTGCCCGGATTTGTGACCATCTGGGCTGCAAGTTGACTCATTCTCTGGTCGACAAGTTCAGCGACGGAGAGATCCGCGTCGAGATGGGAGACAACGTTCGGGGTGACGATGTGTATGTGGTTCAATCCACCTGCGCTCCGGTCAATCACAACCTTATGGAACTCTGCCTGATGCTCGACGCTTTGAAACGCGCCAGTGCGGGTCGTGTCACGGCGGTAGTGCCCTATTTCGGCTACGCCCGCCAGGACCGCAAGGTCGTGCCCAGGGCACCCATCAGCGCCAAGCTGGTGGCGGATTTCATTACCGTTGCCGGCGTGGACCGTGTTCTGACCATCGACCTGCATTCCGGGCAGATCCAGGGCTTTTTCAACAAGCCCGTGGACAACCTCTACGCGGCCCAGGTACTGCTTGAATATATCCGCAAACTCGGTGATAATCTGATCATCGTTTCGCCTGATGCCGGTGGCACGGAGCGGGCCAGGGCTTACGCCAAGCGCCTTGGCGTTGGACTGGCCATCGTGGACAAGCGTCGCGAAGGTCCCAACCAGGCTCACGCCATGCAGCTCATCGGCGACGTCAGGGGCAAGATCGCGATTGTTCTGGATGACATGATCGACACTGCCGGCACCATGACCGAGGCTGGCAACATGCTGGCCGAACACGGCGCCGAGGATGTCGTGGCCTGCGCTTCCCATGCGGTTCTGTCCGGGCCTGCCGTGGAGCGCCTGAACAATTCGGCGTTTTCGCAGGTCATCGTGACCGATACCATCCCGCTCAGCGCCCAGGCTTTGAGCAGTGAGAAATTCAGGGTTATTTCCGTTGGCAGTCTTATTGCCAAGGCTATACATAATATCCATTCCGAATCTTCCGTCAGTGTTCTGTTCAGCTGAGTCCGAACAGGCAAGTGATTATTTTTTAGTTGATGAATAAAGGAGAAAAGCATGTCTGAAGTCGCAAGTTTGCAGTTAACGCCTCGTGAAGAAAGGGGAAAAGGCCCTTGTTCCCGTTTGCGTTCCAATGGTTTGGTTCCCGGCGTGTTCTACAATTCCAAAGGTGAGAACATCTCCTTTACTGTAGACAATTTGGCTTTGGGCAAGGCTTTCGAAAAGGTTCGCTACTCAAAGATGATTGAGCTGCAGATCGAAGTCGACGGCCAGGTGCAGAAGCGCAACGCCCTGTTCAAGAAGCTGGTTACGCACCCGGTCAAGCGTCGCTACGATCATGTCGATTTCATCGGCATCGATCTTGACAAGGAAGTCCAGGTCACCGTTCCGGTGGAAACCACTGGCCGCGCCAAAGGCGTGGTTCTGGGCGGCAAGCTTGAGATTCTGCACGAGCGTGTCCTGGTGCAGTGCCTGCCCACGATCATCCCCGACGCCATCGTCATGGACGTGACCACAATGGACATCGGCGACAGGGTAACTGTTGATCAACTGCCGCTGCCCGAAGGGGTCAAGGCCGTTTACGATCGCAACTTCCCCGTCATCGCGATCCAGACCGCCCGCGGCGCCAAGACAGGCGAAGAAGAAGAATAGCTTGATTTTATGTGGAGCCCTGCCGTAGCGGGGCTCCTCTTCTCTTTTTTCGTCCATCCTCTTTTCTGACGGTTCCCCATGTCATATGATGGCCTGATCGTGGGCCTGGGCAATCCTGGTGTCAAGTATGCCCGGACCCGGCACAATTTTGGTTTCATGCTCGCGGACCGCCTGCTTGAGCTTTGGGGGCGGCAGCCCGGAACCTCCTGCGTGGCTCGCGGCGCGCGCCTGAATGCTGAAGTTTTCGAAGTCACTGAGGACTATGGCGCAAGGCGATGGCTCGTTGCCAAACCGATGACCTTCATGAACCTGAGCGGTCAGGTGGTGGGGGAGCTCAGCAGAAAGAGCGGTATTTCGGCGGAACAGATTCTCGTAGCCCATGACGAACTGGATTTGCCCGTCGGCACTGTCCGCCTCAAGTTTTCCGGGGGCCTAGCCGGGCATAACGGACTTAAGTCCGTGGCCGCCCATCTGGGCACCAGGGATTTCGCCCGGGTTCGGCTTGGGATCGGTCGGCCCGAGGACGGGGAGTCCGTGTCTGATTACGTGCTGCGCCCCTTTGCGCCTGCCGAGTGGGAGCTGGTCGCAGGGTCCCTTGATATCGCCCTTGATGCTGTCCTGCAGTATTGCAGCCAGGGATTGACCGTCGCCACGAACCGTTTGCACACCCGCTGACATCGGTTGTCGCTTGAGCTCCTAGTGGACGCCGAATTGTTTTTATTCTATAGTCATCTTCCTTTGTAGTTCGATTACGTTTTTCTGGAGGTCGCTTGTGTTTTCAGTTGATGAACTTGTCGTCTATCCCGCGCAGGGGGTCGGTAAGGTCGAAAGGATTGAGACCCAGGAGATCGGCGGCGTTGCCACTGAGCTTATCATCGTGCGTATTCTGAGCAATAACGTCACGCTGATGGTTCCTGTGAAAAATGCCCGCAATGTGGGACTGCGAGGCGTCTATACTCCCGAACAGGCGGACGAGATCCGCGTCTATCTCCAGGATCGCACCGATTTCACCGGGTACTCGGGGCAAAACTGGAATCGCCGTTATCGCGAATATTCCGAAAAACTGAAAAGCAGCAGCCTGCGCGACGTCGCATACGTACTCAAAGAGCTCATCCTTATCGGCAAGGACAAGGAACTGTCCTTTGGCGAGAGAAGGCTGCTGGAGCAGGCCATGGGTCTTATTTCCCTGGAATTGTCCTTTGCGCTGAAGCAGGATCAGGCCGAGGTGAAGAAGTCCATCGAAGCCCTTTTTTCCGACATCCTGCACTCCAAGGACGCCGAAAGTGCGGACGATGTTGAGGTTTAGGGGCCCTGGGCCCCTTGTTTTTTATTCTGCGATCAGATATTAATTTAATTCATTCCTGCCTGACACTACAAGTCCGTTAGCAGATGTTCATATTTTCCACCTGATCCCTTGAAGGGCGTCATATTCATACCATAGTATTCTTATATTCCTTATTTCTTCGAATTTTGCATCGCGTATGCTTTGTTCTTTTTGGTCTGTTCCACTCTAGCGGTCCCAGGTTCCAGACATTTCATTGTTACGAGGGTTTGTTATGAATCTTTCCGAGTTGAAAACCAAGTCCATGTCCGAACTTATGGACATTGCCGGCGAGTACCAGATTGAAAATATGAGCGGACTGCGCAAGCAGGAGCTGATTTTCGCGTTGCTCCAGGCCTGCGCTTCCCAGAACGGCTCCATTTTCGGCGAGGGGGTACTGGAAATCCTGCCCGACGGATTTGGTTTCCTGCGGTCGCCCATGTACAGCTACATGCCTGGCCCCGACGACATCTACGTCTCGCCCTCACAGATCCGGCGCTTCGGGCTGCGCACCGGCGATGTCATTTCCGGTCAGATCCGCCCGCCCAAGGAGGGAGAGCGCTATTTCGCCCTGCTGCGGGTAAAAGAGATCTGTTTTCGCGAACCCGAGGAAGCCAAGCGTATCGTTCTCTTTGACAACCTCACGCCCATCTATCCCGACGAACAATTCCGGCTTGAGAACGGCGACAAGAACTACTCCGCCCGCATCCTCGATCTCATGACGCCCATCGGCAAGGGCCAGCGCGCCCTTATCGTCGCTCCGCCACGCACAGGCAAGACCATGCTCATGCAGTCCATTGCCAACTCCATCAGCGTGAACCATCCCGACTCCTACCTGATCGTTCTGCTCATCGACGAACGCCCCGAGGAAGTCACCGACATGGAACGCACAGTCAAGGCCGAAGTCATCAGCTCCACCTTCGACGAGCCCCCGCAGCGACATGTGCAGGTGGCCGAAATGGTGCTCGAGAAGGCCAAACGGCTGGTTGAGCGCAAGGTTGACGTGGTGGTCCTGCTTGATTCCATCACCCGCCTGGGCCGGGCCTACAACGCCACCACCCCGTCGTCGGGCCGTGTTTTGTCCGGTGGTCTTGACGCTAACGCCCTGCAGCGCCCCAAGCGCTTTTTTGGCGCGGCGCGCAACATCGAAGAGGGCGGGAGTCTGACCATCATTTCCACCGCCCTGGTGGACACGGGGTCGCGCATGGACGAGGTCATCTTCGAGGAGTTCAAGGGCACGGGCAACTGTGACATCTATCTTGATCGCCATCTTTCCGACAAGCGCGTCTTCCCGGCCATCGATCTGAACCGCTCCGGTACCCGCAAGGAAGAACTGCTGCTCGATCCCGAAGTACTGAACAAGGTCTGGATACTGCGCCGCATCATGGCCTCCATGAACTCCGTGGACAGTATGGATTTCCTCCTCGACAAGATGCGCGGCACCAAGAGCAACAGGACGTTCCTGGACATGATGAATTCCTGAAATGGAGGTTGCATGGCCGGTTTGATCCGCATGGAATGCCCCCGCGACGACGATTTCGATGCGTGGCTTGAGCTCCTCGCAATCAAGCCTTCCGAACAGTTGCTCGACGGTCTGGGTGATTTTCTGCAGGATTACCTGCGATCATCGGGCCTCAAGGTTTACGTCATGGGTCTGTCCGGGGGGATAGATTCGTCCTTTCTGGCGGCTTTGCTGCACCATCGCGGTATTCCGTATCATGGCTTCTGCCTGCCCATCGACACCACCACACCCGAGGAAACGCAGCGCGGCCTGAGCGTTGCCCAAGCCTACGCCAGCCTGCCCCAGGGATTGGCGTACGGGCATCTTCAGGATTTCACCGCCTTGTACCGGCAGATTTCGAGTACGTTCGCTAGCGTCTGTCCCCATTCCAATCCCGTGGCCGAAGGCAATCTGAAGGCCCGCACGCGTATGCTCTTTCTCTACCACATGGCCCAGCTGCATGGCGGGTGCGTCCTGTCCACGGATCAGCTCGACGAGCTGTTGACGGGCTTCTGGACCTTGCACGGGGATGTGGGAGACGTGAGCCCCATCCAACTTGTGCCCAAAAGCGTCGAGTATGACCTGGCCCGCATGCTCTGCACGCGTCTGGCCGACCCCGCTCCCCTGCAGGCGGCCATTGAAGCCGTGCCCACGGACGGTCTGGGCATCAGCCGTTCCGACCTGGATCAGCTGGAGGCTGAGTCCTATGCACAGGTCGAGGACTTTTTTCGCGAGTATTTCCTGTTGCGCCGCAAGGAGCGCGACGGTGCGCTGTCGCCGGAAGAGCGCAAGCGCCGTGAGGCCCTCGAACGGACCGGCCCTGTGCGCAGGTTTCTGCTCAGCGGCTACAAGAGGGGTGGGGCAGTGCTGGCGGACCCTAGAAAGGTCGCGTTGTGATTTTTAGGGGAGGCAGACGCCTGCGGTTTTTTTTTCTGGCCTGCCTGATGCTGCTCGCTTCCCCGTGCCCGGCTTTCACGAGTTTCGGCGAGTTCTCTATCCGCGACGAGCTGGAGCTGGCGCGCAAGTTTGATCTGGTCATCGAGACCCGTTTTCCCGTGGTGCACGATACCCGCATAACCGGCTACGTGCAGTCGCTCGTGGATCGCTTGGTGGCGGCCATGCCCCCGCAGCCTTTCCCCATCAAGACCACGGTGGTCAGAAACGGTTCCCTGAACGCCTTTGCCTCGGCGGCGGGGCACATCACCATCTTCACGGGACTTATCGCCAATTTCGACACCGAGGACGAGTTGGCCAGTGTCATCGCCCATGAGCTGGCCCATGTCTCCGAGCGGCATATCGCCAAATCCATCGAGAAGAGTAAACTGGTCGGGGCTGGTTCCCTGCTCGGCATTCTGGCTGGGGTGCTGGTTGGCTCCCAGGGCGGTGGCGACGGCGCGGGGGCGCTGGTGCTTGGTTCAGTGGCCGGGGCCAAGGCCATGCAGCTCAAGTACACCCGCGACAACGAGAAGGACGCCGATCAGTACGGCCTGAACTATCTTGTGGACGCGGACTTTTCCCCCGCAGGCATGACCAGCGCCTTCGACAAGATCCGCAGGATGCAGTGGCTCGGAGGCGGCGGAAACGTCCCTTCCTATCTGTCCACGCATCCGGGCATGGACGAGCGCCTGGTCTACATGCAAGAGCGCATCGCGCGGTTGCCCGAAGCGGTGCGCAAGCGCTCCTCGGACAACGCGTCCTTCGAACGGGCCAAGCTTCTTGTGCAGGCCTGGTACTCGGATCCCAACACCGCGAGGGCTGTGTTCCAGTCGACGGGTTTCACTTCGTGCGCCCCTGTGCTTGGCGAGGCCATCGCCTTGAGCCGCCTGAATCAGATACAGGCGGCGGGGAAGCGTTTCGACGACGCGCTGGCCTGCAATCCCGCCGATCTGCTGTGGAAGCGGGAGTACGGCCGTTTCGCCTTCGAGTACGGAGACCTGCTGGCCGCAGTGAATTCTCTGCAGGAGGTCGTACTGCGTGAACCCGAGGATCTGTTCGCTCTCTTTTTCTATGCTCGGGCCGTGGCGGAGCAGGGCAATCACGCCGTCAGTATTACGGCCATGGAGCGGGTGCTCAAGGCCGTCCCGCGTGACGCGGAGGTGCTGGAGCACCTGGCCCGTTTTCAGGCCGAGGTGGGGCGGGCTTTCGAGGCGCATCTCAACTTTGCCAAGTCGTTCGCCTACAAGAGGCAGTTCGGCAAATACGATTTTCATATGCAAAAATCAGAGACCTTGGCCAGGAGCACTTCCGAGCAGGATCAACTGCGCAAGGCCCGCGAGGAGATTTCCGAGTTTCGGGAGATTCTGGGTATCTGAGACGCTTTGCCCTTGTATTTCGGACTCCGTCAGTGTAGCAAATCCGCGAGCTTTCGCGACAATTCGTAATGGAGGAATACCATGTTTTTTGACAATCTCGCCCATGCCATGGGTCAGGCCCCTGCGGCCGGAGGACAGGCGGGCAATCCGCTGATGACTTTCATGCCCCTTATCCTGATGTTCGTGATCTTTTATTTTCTGCTCATCCGTCCGCAGCAGAAAAAGCAGAAAGAGCACAAACTGATGCTTGAAAACCTGACCCGCGGGGACCGCGTGATTACGGCCGGCGGGCTGTACGGCCGGGTAATCGAGACCAAGGACGACGTCCTGACCATAGACCTTGGCAACGACATGCATGTGCAGGTCGGTCGGGGATTTATCTCCGGACTTGCCCCCGCCGCCGGTGGGACAACCAAGGACAAGGACAAGAAAAAGTAGCCTTTTCATACTGCTTACGATAAGGCAGGCCTGTTTCCGCAATCGGGAACAGGCCTTGTTTTGTATGCATGTCAGGCGCTTCGGGCGCAGGGTGCGTACTCTGATTTCGGCAACATTCAACCTGTTTGATTTGGATAAGGATGATGCTCATGGGTAGTTTGCGCTGGAGGGCTTTGCTTGCCGCGTTCGTTATTTTTTTGGCCGTGATACATGTTCTGCCCTCGATTCCCCAGGTCCGGAATTCATCGTTGGGGGCTCTGCTTCCTTCCGATGAAATCAGCCTGGGCCTCGATCTCAAAGGCGGAATCCATCTGACCCTGGGAGTGGATGTCGATGCTGCCCTGGCCAATGCCATCACCAGCACCGGGCAGGATTTGCGCTTTGAGGCCAGGGAGAAGAAAATTCCGGTGCTGCGCCCGCGCCTCTTGGGTACGCGGCAGCTCGAATTCACCCTGCTCAAGCAGGAGCAGCGCGCAGAACTGGACGAGCTTCTGAGCAGCCGCTTTTCGACCATGGAGATCACCTCCGCCGAAGATGCCGGAAACGGTCAGCTGCGCTATGTGCTCACCGCTTCCGAGGACTACGTGAAATATCTCGAAGGGCTGACAATGGATCAGGCCCTTAAAACCATCCGCAACCGCATTGACCAGTTCGGCGTGGCCGAGCCCGATATTCGCAAGCAGCAGGACAATCGCCTCATCGTGCAGCTGCCCGGCCTCGACGATCCCAAGCGGGCCATCAATATCATCGGCCGCACGGCTCATCTCGAATTCAAGCTCGTGGATGAGACCGCCGACGTTCAGTCCGCCGTGGCCGGAACCGTTCCGGCGGAAAGCGAGCTGGCATATCTCGAGGACAATCGGGGAGCCTCGGAAGTCAAGACGCCCATCGTGCTCAAGTCCGAGGTCGTGCTGACTGGCGAATACATCACCGACGCCAACGTGCAGTTCGATTCCTACGGGCAGGCATATGTCGGCATGAATTTCAACGCGCGCGGGGCCCGCATCTTCGAGGACGTGACCGGCGCGAACATCAAGAAGCGCTTGGCCATCGTGCTCGACGGCACGGTGCACTCCGCCCCGGTCATCCAGGACCGCATCGGCGGCGGCAGGGCCTCCATCACCGGCCAGTTCACTACGGAAGAGGCCCACGATCTTGCTGTGGTGCTGCGGGCCGGTTCCTTGCCCGCCCCGGTTACCATTCTTGAAGAACGGTCCGTCGGCCCCTCCCTGGGACAGGAATCCATCGACAAGGGCTTCAATGCCGCCATGATCGGCGGTGTGCTGGTGGTCCTCTTTATGGCCTTCTACTATCGCCGGGCGGGCATGATCGCGGCCTTCGGCATCATCCTCGACATCGCCCTCATCATGGCGGGACTCGCGGCTTTTGGCGCCACCCTGACCCTGCCGGGCATCGCGGGCATCATCCTGACGCTGGGCATGGCGGTAGACGCCAACGTGCTTATCTACGAGCGTATCCGCGAGGAACTGCGGCGCGGCGAATCCGTGGCTTCGTCCATCGCCAATGGCTTCAGTCGGGCGACCCAGACCATCATAGACTCCAACCTGACCACGGTCATGGCCGCCATCATCCTGTACCAGTTCGGCACGGGCCCGGTACGCGGCTTCGCCGTCACCCTGACCCTGGGCATCCTGGCCTCCATGTTCACGGCCATTTTCGTGTCCCGCATCTTCTTCGACGCCTGGCTGACTAGACGGCAACCCGGCACCCAACCGAGCATTTAAGGAGCAGAGCATGTCCTTTGAAATTCTAAAGAGTGATATTAACATAGATTTTTTAGGCATGCGCAAGTACGCGTATGCCCTTTCCGCCGTGGTGCTGCTGACCGGCTTTTTGTCCCTTCTCGTCAAGGGCGGACCACAATACGGCATCGATTTCGTGGGCGGCTTCAACGTGCAGGTCAAATTCAGCCAGGCTGCGGAACTGGACAAGATCCGCATGGCCCTCGAAAGTCCTGCCCTGCCGGGCCTCGTGGTCCAGGATTTCGGCGAAGCCGGCGATCATGAAGTGCTGCTGCGCGCTTCCTTTTCCGAACAGTCGGCTACTGCGGTGCGCGAGGCCGTGGCAGACGGTCTGCATTCCGCCTTTCCCGGAGTGACCCACGAGATACAGCGGCTGGAGATGGTCGGCCCCAAGGTGGGTGCGGATTTGCGCGAAAAAGCCCTGCAGGCCATTTTCTACGCGGTGCTGCTCATTTCCACCTACATTTCCGGCCGTTTCGAGCAGAAGTGGATGGTCGCCGGACTCATGGCCGCCGGGCTGGCTTCGGTGGTTTACGTACTCGATCTGCTCAACGCGCCGACCGGTCTGTCGGTCATCGTCGCGACCATTGCCGCTGTGGTGCTCTGCGTCGTGCTGCGGCTCAAATACGCCTTGGGGGCCATCGTGGCCCTCATCCATGATGTCATGATTCCACTGGGAATATTCTCATTGCTCAACAAGGACGTGGATCTGACCATCATCGCGGCACTGCTGACTATTGTCGGGTACTCCCTGAACGACAACATCATCATTTACGACCGCATTCGCGAGAACATTCGGGCCAAGGTGTCCCCCTCACTTGAGGTGGTCATCAACAGATCGGTGAACCAGACCCTGTCGCGCACGTTGATCACCGCCGGTACGACCTTCTTGGCCGTGTTCGCCCTCTATGTCTTCGGCGGCGGGGTGATTCACGATTTTGCCTTGACCATGCTCATCGGCGTCGTGGTCGGGACATATTCGTCCATCTTCGTGGGGGCCCCGATCCTGGCGCTCTTTAAGCCCCGCGTCGACACGGAAGAGCAGCCGGAGCCGGAAGCGGCATAGGCATTCCGTTTTTTTGCCACACATCACGGGCGCTCTTCGGAGCGCCTTTTTTGTTGCCTGACGCGCGCCTGGTCCTCTTGTTGATGATGCATAATTGTGAAATTTTGAACGAAATATGAGGTCCTGGAGAGGGCTATGGAGCATAAATTGGGTGAAAAATGTGACAAAAGGCTCAAGGCATGTTTCAGAAAAACAAAATTTGCCTTTATCAACGAAAGAGTGATATGCACGAAAATCTTCAAAAACGTACTCCGATTAAGATGAAGCTTTGGTAACAGTTCGGAAAAATTCAGTTTGTTATTTAACGGGAGAAAAGGGAGGTTTTATGTCGAAACGTTTTTATGTGATGATTCTGTCCGTTCTGTTTGCGATGGCGAGCTTCGGCGCTCCCCTATGGGCCCAGGAAGCCACCCCTCCGGCCGAAACAACCACCCAGGCCGCACCTGCGCCTGAAGAGACTCCGGCACCTGCCGCTGAACCTGCACCTGCCGCTGAACCTGCTCCAGCCGCTGAACCTGCTCCAGCCGCTGAGCCAGCTCCTGCACCTGCTGTCGAGCAGGCTCCCGCCGCTCCTGCCGTCGAGGCACCTGCGGCCGCACCCACCGGTTCCAGATTGGAGCAGGCCATCGCCAAGGCCCCCCAGGGCACAGAAAAAGGTCAGATCGACCAGTCCAAGCCCGCAGGATTTTTGGGCATTCCCGGAGCTCCGCAGATCAACCCCATCCTGGCTCTGATCTGGGCCATCTGGGTTGGCTGGATTTTCTCCACCGTTGGCGCTTTCGGCGGCATCATGGCCGGCGTCGGGCACATGACCGTGTACGGTCTGGGCGCCTATGCCAACACCTTCAAGAGCACGGCCCCCGAACTCAACAAGTCCGTGACCGACTCCATTCGCGCATCCAACCAGTTCCTCGTCGGTCTGTCGGCCCTTATTTCCTCTATCAACTACGGCAAGATGGGCCGTCTGGTCATGCCCCTGGCTCTGGCGCTCGGTCTTGGCTCCCTGCTTGGCGCCTGGGGTTCGGCCACGCTGACCGCAGGCAAGATCTCCTTCTCCCAGTACCAGGGCTATTTTGGCCTTTTCGTTCTGGCATTGGGCGGATACCTGTTCTGGGAAACCTCACCTTCCGGCCAGGCCAACAAGCAGAAGCAGAAGCAGGCCGCCAAGGCTTTTGAAGACGCGGTCAAGGCCCAGAAGACCGGCGGCGGCCCCGCCCCCACCGGTGTCAAGATTCTCGGAATGAGCATCGGCAAGGTTGATTTCACCTTCTGCGGTGTTGAATTCAGCTTCAACCCCCTGCTGCCCATCGCCGGTGGTGTCGTCATCTCCGCAGTCGCGGCCTTCCTGGGCGTCGGCGGCGGCTTCCTGCTGGTGCCCTTCCTGACCAGCATCACCCAGCTGCCCATGTACCTGGCCGCCGGCACGTCCGCCTTGGCCGTTCTGGTCAGCATGATGACCAGTATCATCACCCTCATGACCAAGGGCACCGCCATTGACTGGGTGCTTATCGGCACGCAGATGGTCGGTATCGCCATCGGCTCCACCGTAGGCCCGTACACGTCCAAGTACTTTTCCGACAAGTGGCTCAAGCGCCTGTTCATCGTGCTGGCCCTCTATGTTGGTATCGACTTCGTCCTGAAGGGCTTCTTCGGAATCAAGCTGCTCTAATGCCCGTAACCTTCTGATGCGTCTTCTCAAGGCCCCGGTTTGCGCCGGGGCCTTTTTTTCTGACATTCCCGATTGAAGTGCTTGCCCGAGTCGGCTAGGATTTGCTCTGATGACGCCGCGCCGATGCGGGGCTCTGATTCCTGAATGAGAGTGCTTATCACTATCCCATTTTCATGACCGGCTTCACGGTTCATCGGACAAGGATTTTTATGGATGCGTTGCGCAGTATGCTGCTGGCCTTGGACCCTTACATCATCTGGTCCTTCCGGCTGGTTCAGGACCCGTGGATCAGTTTTTTTCTCGGTATTATCTTCCTGAACCTTGTCTGTGTGATCATGGGCGACATTTCCTCCCTGCTGGTGCGCAGGATGAACCGCAAGGTCTACGGAAAGTACCATGACCAGATGGTCCGTCATCACAACCTTTCCGTGGAGGCCCTGAAGCACTCCGACAAGGAGGCCTACAAGGCCGTCAACAAACAGGCCCATGAAGCCTTCGGAAAGTATTTTTTCAGCCAGGCCGGGGCCTTCACCCTGTCCATCTGGCCCCTGCCTTTTGCCCTGGCCTGGATGGAACTGCGTTTCGGGGGCTTGCCCCTGACCCTGCCGTTTTCCGTGCCCGGTGTGGGAGATACTGTTCTGTACCCGTTTTTTTTCATTCCCATATACATTGCTGTGCGGATTCTTTACGGCAGGATCATGCGCCGTGTGCCGTTCTACCAACGGATTCTGGCCTGGGCCAAGCACGGTGACGGCACGCAGATGGTGTCGTTTGCCGAATTGTTTAAACCCGCTCCGGAAACGATTGGCCAGACTGCAGGTAAAAAGGACGACCCGCCATCCAATTCCGGGCGCGAAGAGCGCCCGTAGCACGGTGCGAAGATGGTTGGACCTCGGCGTCCGGTTGACTCTTTTAGCGTGAATCAGGCAGAATTCTTTCATATTTTCGTGTCCAAGGAGAAGGCGTGATACGTGAATCCGAGCTTTTTTCCCACTGGAGCTTCGAATCCTTCACCCCGGGCTCCATTCCTCGGCTCAAATACAACGCCTTCCGCCAGATCCACCGCCAGACCAGCTTTTGTTTTTCCCTGCTCGCCCGCTTCGAGGAATTGTCCATGGGGCAGACCGTGGTGGACTGGTGCCGGGTTTCCGGATTGGCCGCCAGGCTCAGCGCCGCCATCCGTGACCTGGTGGACCAGCTGCAGGTCATGAACCCCGTGGAGTTCATGGACGCCCACGACTGGGTCGCCAAATTGAGCTTCTACACCCGTCTGGCCACGGAACACGCAGCCCTTTCGGCCCGGCCTCCCTATCTGCTGGCGCTCGACTCTCCTGACGCGCAGAGCGCCCATTCCTGGGTTTTGCGCGCACTTGCGACGGAACACGTTGGCCCGGTTCTCGTCGCCACCCCGTCTCTGTATCAGTATTTCATAGAGGCCAACGACCTGCGTGACAGGCTTGACGCCCTGCTGGGCAGGCTTGACGTCACCAACGAGGTGGCGACAAAGCAGCTGGGCGGACAGGCTCAGGCCCTGCTCCGCGCCGGGGTTCTGCCGCAGCGCCTGCAGGCCGAGCTGGAAATTGCCGCCGTGGAGCTTGCCCCGGGCGGAAAGTTCATGGAATTGCGGATCTTCGCGGGCACAGGTGACGACGCCGTGCTCATCGGTGAGGACAGCGGCGTGCGCCCTGCCGATTTCGTTGCGGCCTGGCTTGAAGCTGCGGCCTGCAAATTCTCGCCCTCCGCCCTTGCCTTGCGCTTGTCCCTGGGCCTGGCCGACGATGAACATCCGTTGACCGTGGCTGCCTTTGCCGCTGACGGGCCGGGAAAGGCGCAGACCTGCCACCTGTGGAACGGACAGGCCGACTCGGCAGCGCTTGTCGCCAGGCTGGACCAGATTCTGCCGCGTGTCACCCGGCTGCACGTCTTCAAGTCCCAGGGAGAGGTTTTGCGGCCCGAACACTGCCGCTCGTTACATGACCTGGTCTGCCTGTGCATGGAGCGGGGCCTGGCGCAGATTTTTTCCTTTGCCGGTCAGCCCGCGCGCGGACTGGCCGGGATCAAGCAGCTGCGTCTGGAAATTCCCGTGGTCATCAACATCTTCAACCTGGGCGGGGGGCTTTTCCCCTCGGCCGCCGAGCGGGCCGCGATTACCATGGAGGACGTCCGCTCCATTCCCGCCTGGTCCCTGTTCCTGGGGCTGGTCTGCCCTGCCGTGCCCTGGTCGGGAGCACACCAGGACGAGTCCTTGTCCATGCCGCATTACAGCAGCTACGCGGTTCTTTCCCAGTTTTTCATGCACTGCACCTTGCGCCTCGAGCAGAACCTGTACGTGGCGGAATGCTCGTGCGAAGAGGGCTCGGAAAAATATGTGCGTTTCCAATTCAAGGGTGGAGCGGGATCCAGGGCGCAACGCCGGGGCAGGCAGCGGGTCATGCGTCTGATCCTGAAAGGGGAGGGCTTTGATGTCGTTTCCAGGGGGGATTATCTGGAAGCCATGCGCAGCGGCGAGGAAGATGTGCTGCTGCAGCGCAACCTGGTCTGCCTGGGACTGCTCATGGCCTGGGTGCAGTCATCCGGCGTGGAGGCGCTTGGGGGCATGACGCCCGAACAGGGGCGCGACCTTTTTCGCGCCCTGTTTGTCAGTTCCCTGTCCAATCCGGGCTGAGGGGCTTTAGCCCTTGCGAAAGTGGCACCCGCGGCTGGTCTTGTTGCGCAGGGCCGCCGTGGTCACGATGTAGGCGGTCTGGCAGCCGTGGAAAAGATCCACGGATTCCTTGCAGATGCGGATGGACTTGTAGAAGGAGTGCAGTCTTTTGTTCAGGTTGCGCAGGTCCTCGAAGGCCCGCTCCAGACGCGGGGTGGTGCGCATGATGCCCATGTAGTTCCACATGGTGTGGCGGATGGTCGCCCAGTCCTGGTTGATGAGGGCCGGGTCTTCCATCTCCGTCCTGCCGGAGGTGATCCAGTCGGCGATGGAGTCCTGCAGGCGCTGGCACAGTTGAGTCGAACCCTCGTAGCGCTGGTGGATGTCTTCGGCTGCAGTCGTCGCCCATAAGAGCCCTTCCAGAAGCGACGTCGACGCCAAACGGTTGGCGCCGTGCACGCCGGTGCAGGCTATCTCGCCTGCCGCGTAAAGCCCGTCGAGGGTGCTGCGTCCACGGTGGTCGACGAGCACGCCCCCGCAGGAATAATGCGCCGCCGGGACCACGGGGATGGGGTCCCGGGTCATGTCCACGCCCACGTCCTTGCACTTCTGGTGGATGGTCGGGAAGCGTTTGCGCAGATTTTGATCCACGTAGTTGGCCGCGTCCAGGAACACGCAATCCTCTCCGGTTTTGAGCATCTCGTCGACGATGGCCCTGGTCACGATGTCGCGCGGGGCAAGCTCCATGCGCTCGTCGTAGCGGGCCATGAATCGCTCGCCTTTGGCGTTGAAGAGACGCGCCCCTTCGCCGCGCACGGCTTCGGAAATAAGAAATTTGCGGTCCGCGCGGTGAAACAGGGCGGTGGGGTGGAACTGGATGTATTCCAGGTTCATGACCGTAGCTCCGGCGCGGTGAGCCATGGCCATGCCCGATCCGATGGAGGATGACGAGTTGGTCGTGTGCAGGAAAATCTGTCCCAGGCCGCCGGTGCACAGGACCGTGTAATCGGCCAGGATGGTATTCGGTTCGCCGGTTTCCGCGTTGTAAACATATGCGCCGACACACTGGTTGTTGAGCTGGTAGCGGAATTCGAGCCTGGTGGAGTGGTGGCGCGTGGCCAAGAGGTCGATGGCGGTGCGGTTGCCAAGGATGCGGATGTTGGGATGAATCGACACCTCCTTGACCATGCTGTCCTGGATGGCGCGCCCGGTGTAGTCCGCACAGGTCAGGATGCGCTGCACCGCATGTCCGCCTTCCCGCGTTAAGTACCAGTCTCCCTGCTCCGTGCGGTCGAAGGGCACCTGCACCCGCTCGAAGAGGATCTTCTCCACGGCCCTGGGGCCTTCCTCGCACAGGTAGCGCACGGCCGGTTCGTGGCTGTACTCCCAGCCAGCGGTGATGATGTCCTTGGCCAGTTTTTCCGGGGAGTCGTCCTTGCCGGTGTAGACGATGCCGCCCTGAGCCAGGGCCGTATTGCCGCTGTCAAGCGTCGCGCCTGAGGAGAGCAGGGTCACCTCGTGCCCCTTGTCGGCCAGACACAGGGCCGTTGTGCAACCGGCAATGCCTGAACCGATGACCAGGACTTCGGTCTTCATGCGCGTGGGAGTCATGGCGGTTTCCTATTTGCAGGCGGTCAGCATGCGCTCAAGGGCGAGACGTGCGGGCCGGGCTATGTGTTCCTCAACCCGCACGGGCGTGGCCGTTTCCAGGCCTTCCAGCATGCGGGAGAGATTTGCTTCGGTGATCTTGGCCATGTTGGAGCACAGGGCCTTGCGCAGGGGGCGGACGTCCTTGTCGGGGTGCCGGGTTTTCAGCCTGTTGATCAGGTTCCATTCCGTACCGACAAAGATCGTGCTTCCGGCTGGGGCTTCGCCCACCGCCTTGATCAGGTAGGAGGTGGACCCGGAGCCGTCGGCCGCATCGACCACTTCGGGGGCGCACTCGGGGTGGACCAGGACCAGGGCCCCGGGATGGACACTACGCAGTGCGTCGATCTGGTCGGCATGAAATTTCGCGTGGATGGCGCACAGCCCGGGCCAGAGAAAGAGCCGTTGTCCGGGGCTTGCCGGGGTGACCAGGCTGCCTGCGCCGCGAACGTCAAGGCGCTTGATCTCTGTATTCTTTAGGCCCAGCTGCCGGGCCGTGTTCATGCCCAGGTTCGCATCGGGCAGAAAAAGTACGCCATCTCCCTCACCCAACGCCCAGCGCAGCATGGTCGCAGCATTGGCCGAGGTGCACACGCTGCCTCCATTGCTGCCGCACGCTGCCTTCACCGCAGCGGAGGAGTTGACGTAGGTCAGGGGGATGATGCGCCTGCCGTCCCGGTTCAGGGCCGCGATGGCCTTCTCCACCAGCGGGGCCGGGGCCATTTCCGCCATCACGCAGCTGGCATTGATGTCGGGGATGTGTACCTTCTGCTCCGGCCGGGCCAGGATGGCCGCTGTTTCGGCCATGAAGTGCACTCCGCAGAAAACGATGTGTTCGGCCCCAAGTCCGTCGATGCGCCGGGCCAGTTCCAGGGAATCGCCCAGGATGTCGGCATGCCGGACCACGGCGTCGGACTGGTAGTGGTGGGCCAGGATGCAGAGTCTGGAACCCAGCCTGTCTTTGTGCTGCGCGATTTTTTGAGCCAGGGTCATGCGTCCTCCCGGGGGCTTTGTGTCAGGCGCATGGAAAAGTCCGCGACCGGGGCGGAGTGGGTGATGGCGCCGGTAGAAATGTAGGTCGGTCGCAGTTCGGCCAAGGCGCGGATGGTCGCCAGGGTCACGTTGCCGCTGATCTCCGATTCGATGTGGCCGGGGATGAGGCTCAAGGCCTTGGCCGCGGTGTCCACGGGCATGTTGTCGAGCATGATGCGCTGGGGGGAAAGGGCGACAGCTTCGCGTACATCGTCCAGCGTCCGGCATTCGATCTCCAGGGGCGGACAAACTGCGTAGGCCGCCCGCAGCGCGTCCACGGCTGCGGTGATGGAGCCCGCCTGGTCGATGTGGTTGTCCTTGAGCATGAGCATCTCTTCGAGGTTGAGCCTGTGGTTGTGGCCGCCACCCAGGCGCACCGCGTATTTTTCGAGATAGCGTTGTCCGGGCGTTGTCTTGCGGGTGTCGAGCACCCGCACTCCCGTGCCTTCCACCGCCCGCACGAAGCGCCGCGTCGCGTTGGCCACGCCGGAGAGGTGGCAGATGAAATTCATGATGACCCGTTCAGCCTTGAGCAAGATGGGTGCCGGACCCTTTATGCGGGCCACTTCCCGTCCGGCTTGGACATCTTCGCCGTCCTCGGCGAAAAGGGTCACGCACGGCTGGGGGTAGCCCGTGCGCTCAAGGACGATGCCGATGAGCGGCAGTCCCGCGACGAGGGTTTCTTCCTTGGCCGTGATCGACGCGTGGAGCATGGAGGTGGGCGGAAACAGGGCTTCAGAGGTCAGGTCGCGCCCGTCTTCCTCCAGGGCGAGGTCCACGAGGCGATGCAGCAGGGTGCACCGATGGTTGTCGAAGAAGAGGGAAAACATGCCGGTTCCTTGCGGGGGAAGGGTGTCTGGTTTGGCTGTTGACTAGGAAAAGCACCACCCGCCGTCAAGCTCGGACTGGGCCACCTGCAGGTTGCGCTTGGCTGTGCCGCGTGTCATGTTGGCTCATGCGTTGTGTCCAAAAGATCCACGGGTTTCGTCCCCTTGAATGGAGAATCAGATGATCCGCATCGAGCCATTGCTCGCGAAGGTGACAAGACAGGTCTCGCCCAGGTTACTGGGTAACGGGTTCGTTTGCTGGCTGGTCCACTCCCAGCAGCTGCCGGTCAGCTTCCTGCAGACACTGACCGACATGGGCGGCTGGGCCCTTGCGGAAGACAACGCGCAGACCCTGTGGTTTTTTCCGTCTTCCGAGGTCATGCTGGGGCTCGCCCGGCTGTACAACTGGGCCCGGCTGCATCCCATGACCACGGCGGTGACGGTTTTCGAGGGCAGTCTGCTGGTCGATGACAAGCTCGGTCAGACCCTCAAGGTCAAGTCGGAGCTGCATGCCCTTGGAGTGGAATATCCGCGGCGGCTGGTCGTGCGCGTCAGTACGCGCCTGCGTGAGCTCGGACGCACTCTGACCGGGCTGTCCTTCAAGCATGTGCAGAATCCGGACGGACTCGTCGGCGACTGGTTCGAACTCGAAGGCAGCGAACAGGTCAGCGTGTCCTACAAGTTGAGCTGGCTGTGGATCATCCGCCCGCAGGGGGCCCGCCAGGAAAAAACCTTCTCCAAGGGGTGGCGGGCCTATTTCGACAGGCTGGAAACGGTGTTTCAGCAATACAAGGTCTCCTTCCTGCAGGCTGAAGACTACAATCTGGTTCTGCGAGTGACCTCGCACCGCGTCATGGCCGGGCTGACCGCAGAGCTTCTGTCGATGATCGAGGATAAACAGAGCCCGGCCTGGCCATGCAAGTACATGGCCGTCGAAATGGGTGATCAGGCCTTTGCCCCGGAATTCGCGAGCAAGGTTCGCTATGTCGTGGAATCCCTGGAACCGAACGCCCTGCACCTGCCCCTGTCGACCATCTACCAGCTCGCCGATTCCAGAATCGTGCCGGTGGATTCTCGTTCGTCCATGGACAATACCAAACTCAGCGACCTCTTCCAGGTCCGTTTTCACTCCAGCAAGAGTGGCCGCAGACGCGGCAGCCTGAACATCTTTCTGCCCGCAAGCCTGATCTCCGGCGGGGAGAGCCCGTGCTTTTATTGCGGACTGCGCTCGCACCTGCCGCACAAATGCCCGTCGAGGATGCTGCAGCCCGGCAACGTGCAGGTCACGGATTTGTCCCGCTTCGCCCGCCTGGACCTTGACGCCCTGACCGGCATCCTGGTCGGACTGGAAAAGCAGCTCGCCCCGGACGTGCTGCGCGGTCTGTCCAACCTGCTGGGGGATAAGAGCGACGCGGGGCTGGTTGTCAGGTCCGCCATGGAGGTCAACCTGATCTGTCAGCTGCGCATGATGGCCTCGGTCTGGCGGGCCAAGGGCAAAGAGTGGCCGCGAGGACTGGAGGAGCAGCGCCCGCAAAGCGACGCGCAGTTGTGGGAGGCGCTCGAAGCCTTGCGCACCGGGACCCCGGAACGGGCCATGGAGAAGCTCGACCATGTCGTGATCAGTTCGCCCAAGAATTATCAACCCCGAGTGCTGCTTGGATTCATGGCCATGGAGCGTGACGAGTTCAAACGGGCCGCCGGGTTTTGGGAAGAGGCGGAATCCCTGGCCTATACCAGCCTGCAACGTTCCTACATTCAGCTTTTGCAGGGGCGGCTGAAGGAAGTCTCAGGGGATTTTTCCGAGGCCATCCGCCTCTACGGCCGAGCCCTGAGCGAATCGCCACGCTTCAGTCAGGCCCGCTACAGGCAGGCCGTCTGTCTGATCAAGTCCGGATATGTGAACGAGGCCCAGGCACTTATCCGCGAACTCATCCGGGACAATCCCGACTATTTCAGCGCCGTGCTCCTCGACCCCGAACTCGAAGGCGGGCGGTCCCACCTGCTGACCGATTTGTGGGAAATCTGGGACGAGGCCAGAACCCGGGCTGCCGAAGTCATCGGCACGGTGGAGCATCTGCCGGACCTCTTGTCCAAGTGGCTGCCCACGGATCACGATTCCTACAATATGTTCCATGTGCGCATCGAAGACCTGAACTCCTATGCCGGAATCAACAACTACGCGTCCATGGCCAAGCTGCTGCGCGGCACCATCGCCATCCGGGCGGACATCCAGGCGCGGGTCAAGAAGGACATTCAGGAGCTTGCGAACAGACGCACGGCCATCCGCGAGCGGCTGAGGTCGATCCAGCGTGAAGCGTCCTGGTTTCCCTTTCCGGCGATGCTCGGATCCTTCAACAAGCTTTTCAACTCCTGCGGGGAAGGGGTCAGCCTCATCGGACATCTCGATCTCTACGTTCCGGAGAAATTCCGCCAGGGCCACGAGGCCATGCGCGAGGCCGAGCAGAATCTGGGCAAGCTCGAAAAGAATCTGCTGCTCTTGCAGGGGGTGCGCAACGGCATCCTTTTTCTCCTGTTGTCCGGCAAATATCTGCTCATATTCGAGATCGTCGCCCTCGTCCTGGCGGGGGGATTTTCACTTGGCCTCTCCTATCTGGCTCCGGACCAGGTTGTGCTGGGACGTCATCTGGGCCAGGAGAGGTGGCTGGTCCTGAACATCACGCTCATCTTGTTTTCCTTTCTCGCCCTTGTGGCCACGGCCATCAAGACCGCGTCGCGCTTTGAGTCCTACAAGAACGAAATCCTGGACAAGGGCGACGGATGATCGTCTGACTCCTCCCTGTGTTGCCCCTTGAGTGCGGCACTTTTGGCACGCCTTTTGTTTAAGGATTAAAATGCATACATTGGTGATAAATCTGACCCGCTTTGGCGACCTGTTGCAGACCCAACCGGTTTTCAGCGGTCTGCGCGCGCGGGGGGGGAGTGTGGAGTTGGCCTGCCTGGATACCTTCCAGGGGGCTGCGGCCTTGCTGCGTGATGTGGATCAGGTCCGGGTCCTGCCCGGGGCCCGCCTGCTGGCCATGCTCGACCGGAGCTGGCCCGAGGCCCTGGAGGAGCTGGACACATGGCTCGGCCGGACTCGGCATGCCCCTCCAGACGCGGTGCTGAACCTCACGCCGACCCTGTCCGCCCGCCTGCTGAGCAGGGCGCTCCATGAAGACCGGATCGGGGGTTTTGGTCTCGACGATCACGGGTTCGGTGAATATTCCACGCCCTGGGCCGCCTTTCTGCAGGCCGCTTCTGCCCATCGCGGATGCAGCCCCTTCAATCTGGTGGATCTTTTTCAGCGCGTGGCGGGCCTTGCTCCGGGAGAGTTCCGCCTGCGTGCGCCCGGGGCCGAGGCCCTGAATGCCGCAGACCAGCTGCTTTCGGACTGTCCCGGTTCCGGCCGCGTCGCCTTCCAGCTTGGCGCCAGCCAGGATTACCGGCGCTGGCCCGTGTCCTCCTTCGTACAGGCCGGGCGCGTGCTGTGGTCCAGAAGCGGACGCACTCCCGTGCTCCTGGGTACGGCCTCGGAGAGTCATCTGGCGCAGGAATTCATGGCCCAGGCCGACTATCCCTGCACGGACCTGACCGGACGCACCGATCTGCGGACCTTGGCCGCAGTGCTGAAGCGCACGGACCTCCTGCTGACCAACGACACGGGCACCATGCATCTGGCGGCGGGCCTGGGCGTGCCGGTGGCGGCGGTGTTTCTGGCCACGGCCCAACCCTTTGACACCGGGCCGTACCTGGAAGGCAGTCTGAGCCTTGAGCCGGACCTGCCCTGTCACCCCTGTTCCTTCGGGGAGCGGTGCCCCCATGGTCTGGCCTGTCGGGAATCCATCGACGGAGGGGCCGTCGGGGATTTGCTGTCCGCATACCTGGATCGCGAAGCTCTGAGTGTAGCGCCGGATTTCAGGGGCCGCGTCTGGCAGGCACGGCGCGATGAGAGCGGATTCATGGATCTTTTTTCCGTGTCCGGCCACGAGGACCATGATCGCAGCCGTTGGATACGGATTCAACGCGAAGTCTATCGTCAATTTCTTGACCACAACTCCGGCGCGGCAACGGCGTTCTGGTCCGCTTCGGATTCCGGTTTCAGGGACGACCTGGTGCGGGATTTGGAGCGCGGAATTCTCATGCTGACCCTCATCGAAGAGCAGGGCCGGGTTTTGGCACAACGGCCGGATGCGCCCATGCGACCCAAGTTTCTGGTCAACTGTCAGAATTTAGAAGACTTTTTTTCCGGCAATGCGGCACTTGGGGTTCTTGGCCCCATGTGGCGCTTCCAGTCCAGAGCCGAGTCCGTGAGCATGCAGGCATTTCTTGAATTGTGCTTGCGCTACCGCGAACTGCTCAATGCTTTCGTGCATCGGCTTGCGCTGGCATGAATGTTGATGAGTGCGGACAAACGGCAAAATTATTCCCAATAGGCGGAGGACAGAAAATGATCATTATAGACGGTCAGCGGAGCCCACTTGAGGTCCATCAGTTCGAAAACCTCGAGCAGATCATCGAAAAAATCATGGAAGACAGGCGTATGCACAGCCGTATCGTGACGGATGTCCTGGTCAATGATGAGGCCTTTTCGGAGATTTATCCGCACCAGGCCGAGGACATGGAAGCGTCGTACATCAAGCGGGTGGAGATTGTTTCCGTGCCTGCGTCGGAGATGGCCCAGGACATCACCCGTGAACTGTACAAGGTCGTGACCCTGATGGGCAAGGCCGGGCGGCAGGTGGCGGATCTGTTCCGTCAGGCGGATGACGATCAGGCCCTGGAACTCTACGGAGACCTCCTGGACGTGAATCGCGATTTTTTGAACATGGTCGGCGTGCTGAGGAGCGAATACGCTGCGGACACGTCTGAGGAATTCGAAGCGTCGCTTTCGGATCTTTCGTCGCTTTTCTCGGAGATGATCGAGATTCAGGAAAACGAGGACTGGATTCTGCTTGCGGACCTGCTTGAATACGAATACCTGCCTGTGGTCGAAAAAACCAAGAACATGGTCGCCCGTTTGCGCGATTCTGTCAGAACGACGATCAGGCAGGAAACAAATGGCTGAGTTAAGGGACGCCTACGAACGCATCATGGCTCTGGGCCAGGAAGAGTTGGGCCTCATCGCGAACGGGGACACCGAACGCCTCGGACCGGTGTTGCAGGAGCGGGAGAGGGCCATCACGGCCTTCATGGGCAGCGACATGGACGCGCAGGACAAGGCCTTTCTGGAAAAGCTCAAAAGCGTCCAGGACATGAACATGCTCTTGCGCCATGAGGCCAGAGCCCTGCACAAGTCTCTCAAAGATGAGCTTGTGAAGGTCCGCCAGGAGAACACGCGCATCGGCGGCTACCGCAATGGGGCTCTGATCACGCCCCTGGGTCGCCATGCCTTGAATCGCAAGGGTTGATTCAATCAGGGCCGCTCCCCTTGCGGGGCGGCTACCTGATCCAGATGATGCCCGCCTGGCGTCCCGTGACCTGATCCCTGCGGTAGGAAAAGAACTGCGGGGACGAAGCGGTGCACAGGTCCAGGGAAAAGATGTTCCGGGCCGGGATGCCGGTGCCCATGAGCTGGTTGCGGGTCAGGGTCCACAGATCCACGGTGCGGGTGCCCGGATTGTAGTAGGATTTGAACATGGGGTCCCATTCGACGGCGAAATTGACGAACTCGCTTTTGCCCGGACCCAGACTCGGACCTCGCACGACAAAGACGTCTGCCGGGTCCGTTTCATATGCGGCGCAGAACCGTCGCACCCCCGCAGCCGGAAAATTGCCCGCGTTGCCTCTCCATCCGCAGTGCAGGGCGGCCACGTGCCGCCCCTTCTTGTCTGCCAGCAGGATGGCCTGGCAGTCCGCCGTCTTGATGACCAGGGCCTGCCCGGACCGGCCGGTGCAAAGCCCGTCTCCCTCCAGTGTTGCTCCCGCAAAAAAATCATCCTCCAGATCTATGTGCATGTCCTGCCCGTGCACCTGCCTGAGCTCCTGCCAGCATTCAAAGCCCAAGGCTTGCCGAAGCTGCGCGCGATTGGTCCGCACGTTCTGCTCTTCGTCGCCGACTTCAAGGGACAGGTTGAAGTGGGCGTAAGCTCCGGCGCTGCGCCCGCCCATGCGGGTGGTGAAGACGCAGCGCACGTTGTCGAGTCCAGGAAACTGGAAATCAATATATTGCAAAGACATATTTGTTACTCCATGGGGACGTGCAGCAAGGCGTCCGGGGTGATGAGCAATTCTACTGGGCGGTCCCAGGGTTCCACGGGAATGCTTTTCAGGATCTGGAACGCATAGGCCGGGCCGATCAGCAGGGGGGAGCAGGCCAGGGTGGGCAGGAAACGGTCGTAATAACCGCCGCCGAACCCCAGGCGATATCCGCGTCGGTCGAAGGCCAGGGCCGGAACAAGGATGACCTCCGGTTCAGGGGTCGGCACTTTTCGCGCCCGCATCGCCTGCGGTTCGACCAGGCCGAAGCAGCCTGGTCCGAGGTCCTCGCGGGACGCCACGGCGTATGCCTCCATGATTCCAGGGGCGTTTTCACAACAGCGCGGCAGAAGGATTTCGCTGCCCTGCGTCCAGAAATGGTCGAGCAGGGGCCAGGTGTCCACTTCGCCCCGGGCCGGAAGATACAGCATGACGCTCTTTGCTTCTCGGAAGCTGTCCAGGGACAGCAGGTGATCCCGGATGCGGGCGCTGTCTTCCCGCACCAGATCCGGAGGCAGATTTTGCCGTTGCCGTCGCAGCGCAATTCGCAGATGGTTTTTACTGGGCTCTTGCATGACGGGGAACGCTCCTTTACCATGCCGTGAAAACAGTACAATTACTCAAAGAGGGAACGGGAAGCAAATGGCAAACCGCTTTTGGATCGTTTTTGGAGATATCCACGAACGCGTTGAGGCTGTGGAGAGGATAGACGAGGTGCGTCTCGCGGAGGGTGTGTTTCTGTCCGGGGATCTGACCAACATCGGCACGCGCGAGGGCGCGGGGCGCATCGTGTCAACCGTGGCGGCCATGAACCCGCGCGTCCTGGCCCAGATCGGCAACATGGATACCCCGGTTGTGGAACGGGTGCTTACCGAACAGGGCATAAACGTCCATGCCCAGGTCCGGGACCTGGGCGGGGGCGTCTGCCTGGCCGCCGTGGGCTACTCCACGCCCACTCCGTTTAGCACCCCGTCCGAGGTCGACGAGGCCCAAATCTGCCAGTGGACCCACGATGTGCTCGAAGGGGCGGGAGCCTTTGAGCAGGTCATCCTTATGGTCCACACTCCGCCAAGAGGGAGTGTGGTCGACAGGCTGCCTTCGGGAGTCCATGTCGGCAGTCCCGGCGTGCGCGCGCTGATCGAGAAATACCAGCCGAACATCGTCGTCACCGGGCATATCCATGAGGGTGCTGGCGAGGAGCGCATCGGTCGCTCCCATGTGCTCAACCCCGGCGCCTTCGCCCATGGGGGCTACGTGCGCATCGACGAGACCCCGTCTGGCCTGGTGGCCGCGCTGCGGAACGTATCGTGATCGTACGCATGCATTCCTGGAATGTGAACGGATTCAGGGCCGTGCTCGGCAAGGGGTTTCGCGACTGGGTCGAGCGGGCCGCCCCCGACGTACTCGGCTTGCAGGAGGTCAAGGCCCTGGAGGAACAGGTCGGCGGAGATTGCCTCATAGACGGCTATCATTGCTACTGGAACGCGGCGCGCAGCAAGAAGGGCTACTCCGGCACGGCCTGTTACAGCCGCCTTGAGCCCCTGTCCGTGCATCGGGGCCTGCCCGAACAACGGTTTCAGGGCGAGGGCCGGGTCATCCGCCTTGAATTCGAGCACTTCCATTTTTTCAATATCTATTTCCCCAACGGTCAGATGAGCCAGGAACGCCTCGACTTCAAGATGGGTTTCTACGACGCATTCCTGGATCACGCCCAGGAGTTGCGCCGGGAAAAGCCCATCGTGGTCTGCGGGGATTTCAACACCGCGCACCGCGAGATCGACCTCAAGAATCCCAAGGCCAACGAGAAAACGTCCGGTTTCCTGCCCATCGAGCGAGCCTGGATGGACCGCTTCATGGCTCACGGCTATGTGGATACTTTCCGCCATTGCCACGGGGACGTGGAGGATGCCTATTCGTGGTGGACCTATCGTTTTGGGGCCAGGTCGCGCAATGTGGGGTGGCGCATCGATTATTTTTTCGTTTCCGATGAACTTGTGGGCGCTGTCCGGGACGCGTGGATCGAAGCCGAGGTGCAGGGTTCCGACCATTGCCCGGTGGGTCTTGCCCTTGAAACGCCATGAAATCCCGAGTGAACGGTCCTTATGACAAGGATGAATGCCTGTGAGTAAACGTGACGAGATTTTGGCGGCGGCCCAGGCCCTTTTCGCGGAGTACGGCTACGCCGGAACCACCATGCGCATGATCGCCGAGCGCGCGGGGGTCGCTTTCGGGCTGGTGTCCCACTATTTCGGCAACAAGGAAAAGCTGTTTCTGGTGGCTGGCCATGAGATGATCGACGCCATGCTCGCGGTCATCAGGCAGGACATGCAAAAGGCGGAAAACGGCTTGCAGGCCGTAGATATCTTTGTGGCCTCGTATCTTTCCTTCACCCTGGCCAACCGGGCGACCTTTCCCACCCTGATCCGCTGCTCGCCCTTCAGCGACGACAATCCACATCTGGATCGCCAGAAGATCGGTGTGAAATTCGAGGAACTGATCAGGGAAATCGAGGCGAACTTAAGGCGCGGCATGGACGACGGGACCATCGCCCGAGTCCCGGTCAGGGACTGCGCCCTCATGATCTATGCGTCCATGGTCGGGGCGGTGCGCACGGTTTTTTTGAGCCCCTTCGGCGAACCGGGACTGTTCGATGAGACCCGCAGGTTCATTCTGCGGTCGCTGCGCACGACGCCGGAGGTGTGACGGTTCTGCCTTCGCAGGAGCTGACGGCTAGCAAGCCATGGATTCCCGTCTTCACGGGAATGACACTGAACGAGCGCGTTACCCCGATGTCATTCCCGCGAAGGCGGGAATCCAGCTTCAACAACATGTCGTCCGAATACCCAAATAGCGGCGTCATTCCGCCTAGAAATTGAAGACCCGCGAATCTGCGGCCAGGTCGATCAGATGCGGCCCGCCGTCGAGATGCATGTTCGTGTAAAAACGGGCTTCGTCCACTCCCCGGTTGTTGGCGCAGGGCGTGCAGATTCCGATTTCCACTTCCTCCTGCACCAGATAGGGCAGATAGTCCCCAGGACAGTCTCCGGTCAGGGTCTTTTGCCCCAGATTCCTGTCCTTGTCCGCCCAGAGCACGCCCCCGTCAATGAAGAAAAGGTTCACATGATGCCCCTTGGAATGGGCGATGCGCGCCAACTGGAAGCAACGGGTTGCGGCCTCGTTGTCGTCCCTGCCGAGTACAAAAAGGAATTTGGCCATTTCGTCCTCCAGAATTCGAATGAGCTTCCCTAGAATGCTTCATTCGTAAAATCAATGTATTTAGAGAAGGATTGCTTGTAAATTTGCTCTTGATGCGTGGGTCGTTCAGAGATCGCGCGGAGTCGGATTTGATCTCCGCCGCGCCTCCCTTGGAGAATCGTCAAAAACCGGATACGTCATCTCATGGTCATAAATAAAGAGGTAATGAAAAAAAAGCTGCCCTTCCGCCTGGCCGCCCTTGGCATCCCGGAGCGATTGTTGCCGGTGGTCCGGGCCTGTGTGCTGCAGTTGGACGATGAAGGGGTGCCCGCCAAGGCGCAGCGACGCCTTTTCGGGCGTCTGGCTGATGAGCCTCAGGCCTTCAAGGAACACCCCATCCTCGGCGATCTGGCCGCGATGCTCTGCGGCGAATCTGCCAGGGGAACTTCCGTTCGCGGAGCTTCCACTCGGGGAGCTTCCACTCAGGAAGCCTCCGCTCGGGGAGCCTCCGCTCCGGGAGCGCCCGATGCCCGGACCCGGGCTTCCTGGCGGTCCTGGGGAGAAGATCTTGACCCCAAGGCCGTACAGCAGATGGCCGACGGATGCAGCCTTCCCGTGGCCGTGCGCGGCGCGCTCATGCCCGACGCCCACGTCGGCTACGGCCTGCCCATTGGCGGGGTCCTGGCCGTGGACAAAGCGGTCATCCCTTACGGCGTGGGCATGGACATCGCCTGCCGCATGAAGCTGAGCGTCTTTCCCGTGTCCCCGGAGTTGGTCGAATCCCACGGCGACGAACTGGCGAGGGCCATCGAAGAAGAGACTTGTTTCGGGGTCGGCGGCCGGTTCAAGGCGCGCAAGGACCATGCGGTCATGCGCGAGGACTGGGGCTTTTCCCCCGTGACACGGCGGATGCAGGACACGGCCTGGGCGCAGCTGGGCACCAGTGGTTCTGGCAACCATTTCGTGGAGTGGGGCGTGCTTGAGGTGCCAAAAGATATGCACGGCCTTGCGGCGGGCGTTTACCTGGCCCTTTTGTCGCACAGCGGCAGCCGGGGCACGGGCGGGGAAGTGGCCAAACATTACAGCGCCCTGGCCAGGCGTTTGCGTCCCGAACTGCCCCGTAGCCTTGGGCATCTGGCCTGGCTTGGGCTGGATACGGACGAGGGGCGGGAGTACTGGGCGGCCATGGAGCTCATGGGCCGCTACAGCGCGGCCAACCACGCCCTCATCCACGCTGCCGTGGCCGGGCATCTGGGGCTTACGCCACTACGCAGCATCGAGAACCACCACAATTTTGCCTGGCGGGAGACCCACGACGGGCGGGAGGTCATCGTCCACCGCAAGGGCGCGACCCCGGCTGGTCAGGGCGTGCTCGGGATCATTCCCGGGACCATGGTCGATCCGGCCTATGTGGTCGAGGGGTTGGGCAACCCCCAGGCACTGTGCTCGGCGGCCCACGGCGCGGGCCGGGCCATGAGCCGCCAGGAGGCTATAAAACGCTTCCGGCGCAAGGATCTGGAACATGTGCTGCGGGAGCAGGGGGTGCGTCTGCTGTCCGGGGGCCTTGACGAGGTCCCCATGGCCTACAAGGACATTCGCGCAGTCATGGCCGCCCAGGCCGACCTGGTGCGTGTGTGCGGGATATTTCAGCCGCGCATCGTGAAGATGGCGAAATAAGGAGAACACATGGCCCTTATCGTTCAGAAATACGGAGGCAGCAGTGTCGCCACCCCGGACAAGATCCGGGATCTGGCCCGGCGCATCGTGGCTCGCCATGATGGTGGAGACCAGGTGGTTGTGGTGGTCTCGGCCATGGGCAAGAGCACGGATGCCCTGGTCGCCCAGGCCCGGGAGCTGGCCCAGCGGCCGGACCCCCGCGAAATGGACATGCTCGTCTCCGCCGGGGAGCGCATCTCCATCGCCATGATGAGCATCGCCATAAACGGCATCAGGGCCGGACTGGCCGTGTCCTTCACCGGTTCCCAGATCGGGCTCATCACTGACTGCAACCACGGGGACGCCCGGGTTTTGGAGATACGTGGAGACCGCCTCCGCGAGGCCCTGGATCAAGGCCGGATTGCCGTGGTCGCCGGATTTCAGGGGGTATCAACGCAACGGGAGATCACCACTCTTGGCCGCGGCGGATCGGACACCACCGCAGTAGCCGTGGCCGCAGCCCTTGAGGCCGATGTGTGTGAGATCTATTCGGATGTCGACGGGGTCTACACCTCCGATCCGCGCCTTGCGCCCTCGGCCCGCCATCTGGATAAAGTGGACTACGATACCATGCTCGAAATGTCCGCCGCCGGAGCCAAGGTGTTGAAGGACGATGCCGTGGAGTACGCCCGGCGTCTGGGAGTGCGCATCGCCGCCGGATCGAGCAGTTCCGGCCTGATCGGGACCATCGTGTCCAGTGAGAGCCTGAATCGCGACACCCTGCAGGCTATGGTCTATAATGATCGGCTGCGCTGGATCGCCTTTGACGCGGGCGTGCCCCTGCCGCCGGACTGCCGCCTGTGCCAGTCCGTGGAGGGGCGCAGCGTCGTGGTCGTGGACGAAAAGCACGCCGAAGCCATGGAGGGCGTGCCATGCGTGAGCCTGTCGCTCATCGGCGCACGCGTTGCGGCTCAGCGCGAGAGGGTCGGCGCGGTCCTGTCGCAACTGGAGGCGGCCGGAAACCGCGTCCTGGCCATCAGCAGCACGGCGTCAAAGTATGAGATCTTTCTGGAAGACCCGCTGAGCGCATCATTGGTGGCGACCATCCACGATCTGCTCTTCACCTGAAGGGACAGGGCGCGGTCGGGTCGAGGCCCCGCGAGTCGAGGTTCCGCACCGGGATCGCGGCGCGGGAGATGTCAATGACTGATCCACAGGGTCGCCGATTCGAGGTGCTTGAGCAGGTTCAAGCTGACCGAGCCGAGCAGGTGCATGCTCCTGCTTTCTCCCCGCCCCGTACGTCCCGTGGCCAGGACTCCATATTCGCCTTCGCGGGCCACGCGCAGGATGGTCTCCCCGATGCTGTTGCATTTCACTATCTTCTGATGAATGCGGCGGCTGGCCACCCCGTTTTCTTCGAGCATGCGCCGGGCCCCGGCGATGGCGTCTTCCGGGATTGCCGGAGACGAGCCGCAGTCAACGTGCAGCAGGGTGATCTCGTGTCCGGGGGCGTTTGCGAGCATGAATCCGACATGGTCGGCGCAGCGCAGGCTGGCGGGGGATCCGTCGGAGCAGAGCAGTACGCTGGGAGCCGGCTTTTCGTGGCTGCGGCAGATCCACAGGGGGATTTCAATGGGCGTGGTGAAGATCTGTTTGCTGACGCTGTCGTCGATGAGTTCCTCCAGGCGGGACAGTCCACGGCGCCCCAAGGCGATGGCATCGTACATGCCGGTGATGCCTTCCTGGATGATGTCGTTGGCCGTGCCAAGCTGCTTGTAGGCGATCTTCTTGTGAATGTTGGCCGCGGGGAAATGCTTGCTCAAAAGCAACTCCTCGGCCCTGTCGAGGGCGGTCTGAGCCAGGCTCTTGGTCTGTGCTTCACGGCGGCTCAGATTCCCGTAATCCTGGATGATCTCCGCTTCGGTCAGGCCCGCTTTGGGGTTCGGCGCGACGTAGAGCAGGGTCAGGTGCGGTTGCGCTGCGGCGGTAAAGAAGCCGGCCACGAACCGTGCGGCCTGCAGGGCGCTGTAATCGTCGCTGACTGTCAGCAGAATATGTCTGTCCATGTGGAGTCCTCGTGTGGTGGGTGTTTCTTGCAATAGTAGTGCAAAGCGCTGAGCCTTGCAATCGCGCTCTGCGTCATTGTCGCTGTCTCACTGTTTGGCGTCGGCATCAATGATTGTGACCTGCGAATCTGAAACGGTGAACGGCCGCAGCCTGACTGTTACACCGCTTGCGTCCCTGGCGGGCGTGAGCAGCAGATACTCTCCGGGCTGTATTGCGCAGGTCCAACCCCTCCCGGTCTGTTCCCACGGCAGATCGTCCAGAGTGCGCAGGTGGCCGTCGAAAATCCTGGTCACGCCGAAGTCCTTCAGGGGGACGCGGTCCTTCTTTCCCATGATCGACAGGATGCCGCTGGACGGCAGTGCGGGGCGCATTTCCCAGAACTGCCAGTCCGTGCCGTCAAAATACTCCACCGCGTTGAAGTCGGCCGCGCTGCGAGCCGGAACGCCCAGGGTGCGCAAGGCCGCCGTGGCCAGCACCACCTTGTCCATGTCGCTGGTGCAGAATCCGCCTTCAAGGGCCTGCAGCGGCGTCAGCGGCGGTCCGAAGAAGGCCGGCGGCAGGATGGGCAGGGAGTCGATGACCTGGCCGATGCTGCGGATCTTGTCTGGCACGGACTCGTTTGCGTGCTTCTGAAAATGCGGATGGAGCTCGCTGCGCCAGGGCGACCAGGGTTCAAGATACAGGCGCGGGGAGAGGACGAAGCGCTCAAACATCGCGTCGTCATAGGACAGCCCGGCCTTTTCCGCGTCCTGCCTGGCTTGCAGGGCGAGGGCGATGTCTCTGGGCAGGGAGTCAGGATCGGCCTGCAACAGATCCTTGTCATCAAGGTTCGCCACAAGCGCCGGCAACCAGGGGCTGGCGGGGCCGGGCGGCAGGTTCAGCAACCGGAGCCACTGCGGTGCCCGTTCCCCCGCCAGGGCCAGGCGCTCGGGCAGCGGATTTTGCAGGGTGCGCAGAAGCGGTTCCCAGCGTTTGAGGCGTTCGGCGCGCAGGCGTTTGAGCCTGGTGCTCACGGCGGCATTGAAGGAGCTTTCGGCCTGTTCCGGGTGGGAAAGCCGGATGGATGCGGGAAGCGACCGCGCAGCATCGGTGTGCAACCGGACCCGGGTCTCATCCATGTCCCGGGTGTCGAGCAGGGTCCAGGCGAGGCCGTCCTCGGCCGCGGCAGAGACGAAAAAGGTTCCGGGGCCAAGAATGACTCTGGCCTGGCCGTTGTCGTTGGTCACGGCTTTGGTCACGGGGCGCAGGCCCCCCATGGAGTAGACGGAAAAAAAGACGTCGCGGCCTGGGCCTGGCTGGTCTTCGGCGGAGCGCACGCTAACCTGGACCGGGGTGCCGCGCGTATAGGCGTCCGTATTGTCGACCAGGGCGAACCCGGTGCCCATGCGGTACACGGCCGGGTCCTGGGGGCGGCCGAAGGCATGGGCCACGACCTTGGTCATGCGCGGGGCCTCGGCCGCGAACCAGGTCTGGTTCAGGGCGGAAAACTCCGTTCCGCTTTCCAGGAACCGCCAGCCATCCTCTGTCCAGGCCTCGACCCAGGCATGGTTGCCGTCGGTATGCTGCCACCAGGGGACCATGGCCTGGCGCACGGGAAGGCCCACGGCGCGCGCCGCAGCCATGAACAGGATGTTTGTCTCTTCGCAACGCCCGTAGCCCGCTTCAAGAACTGAAATTACGCTCAGGTCGCGCCGCGAGGTGGGGCGGTATTCGGCCTGCTCGGCACACCATTTGCCCACGCGCATGAGCGCCTCTTCCATGCTCCCGGCCGTGGCGCACAGTGGGGCCAGTTCGCCGAAGAGCATGGCCCGATGGGGCTTAAAAGGCTCCTGACTGGTGCGGTGGGGCAGGACGTAGTGCAGGAAGATATCCCAGGGCAGGGTCTTGCCCCAGGGCATGGCCTCCCGCGCCAGGAAGGCGTAGTCCAGATTTTCGGCCAGATCCTGCGCGCTCATGGACAATCGGTCCGCAGCGGGCAGATTGTCGAGCAGGAAGCGCGCGGCGAGGGATTTTTCCTCGTCTCCGCGGTACGCCTCCTCGAAGGCCCTGAGTTCCTGGGCGTTGGGGTTGCCGGAGTCCGGGATGGAGAAGGTGGCGGCGATGTCCGGTCCCGGTTGCCGCGCCGCGCAGCCCCCGAGAATGGCCAGAAGAACGAGGAGTGTGAGAAGTCGTGCGGTGTTCATGGATGCAGTGTAGCGGCTAAGCAAAGCGCATGTCCAGAACGTCTTGGCTTCCTTGCGGATTTTCGAGGTGCCGATGACCTGGATCCACGGTTTTCAAGAGTCGGGCACTGGCTGTGCAAAAATGAGGCGGCGCTGCCTGGAAAATGGCAAGGTATCATGAATTTGCCCCGCAAATCCTGGTAGACGCGCATGGGCGCGGCGGATACACAGAGCGTTTCGAGGGTGTTACCTATTTCTTCAGCAGCCCGGAAGCTTCCCGTGTCAACCAATCGCACCATCGCCAAGAACGCCTCCATCGTCTCCGGGGCCACCATGCTCAGCCGGATCCTCGGGCTCGTGCGTGACCTGATCATGGCTTACGCTCTGGGCGCGTCCGTGCTGGCCGACGCCTTTTTCGTGGCCTTCCGCGTGCCCAATCTGCTCCGGAGCCTCTTTGCCGAAGGCTCTCTGACCATGGCCTTCGTGCCGACCTTCGTCAAAACGCGGCAACAGGAGGGCGACAAGGCCGCCTTCACCCTGGCCCGCTCCATCCAGTTCTGGCTGCTGATCATCCTGGGCCTTTTGACGATCCTGGTCCTTATTTTCCCCGAGGCCGTGACCTTGCTCATCGCCTCCGGATTTGCGGCCAAGCGCCCGGAACTTTTCGAGCTGACCGCGAGCCTGGTCCAGATCTGCTTCCCCTACATTCTTTTCATCTCCGGCGTGGCGTTGTGCATGGGCATTTTAAACAGCCTGGGCCATTTCCTTGTTCCCGCCCTGGCCCCATGCATCCTCAACATCGTGCTTATCGCCGCGAGCCTCCTGGCCATCAAGACGGGCGGGAACGTGGCCGTGTACCTGGCCTGGGGCGTGCTGGTGGCCGGCATCGGGCAGTGGCTCCTGCAGCAGCCCATCCTGCGGGCCAAGGGGTTTTCCTGGGTCGGCCCCGTGGAGCCGACGGGACCGGGCGTACGGCGCATCGGCGTCCTCATGCTGCCGACCATCCTCGGTTCGGCCGTGTATCAGATCAATATCCTCATCGGCACGGGCATGGCCTCTTTTCTGCCCGAGGGCTCCGTATCATACCTTTACTACGCGGACCGGCTCTTCCAGTTTCCCCTGGGGGTCTTCGGCGTGGCCGTGGGCGTGGCCACCCTGCCATCCCTTGCCCTCCTGGCCGCGCCGGAAAATCGCACCGAGTTCAAGGACACCCTGGCCACCTCTCTGGGCCTGACCCTCTTCGTCACCCTGCCCGCCGCCGCCGGCCTGGCCGGGCTGTCCTTGCCGCTGGTGGACATGCTTTTCGGACGCGGGGCGTTTTCCGAGATCGCCGTGCATGGCACGGCCATGGCGCTTTTGGGCTATGTAGTCGGTCTGCCCGCCTTTTCCAGCGTGCGTTCCCTGGCCTCGGCCTACTACGCGCTGGGCGACACCAAGACCCCGGTGCGCGTGGCCCTGGTCAGCCTGTGCGTTTTTGTGGTTGCCGGTTACACGGGCATGCAGTTTTTGGGGCATGTGGGACTGGCTCTGGCCTCGTCCGTATCGGCCTGGGTTAACGTCGTGCTGCTGGGTTTTTTCCTGCGTCGGCATTGCGGAACCTGGTTCAGGGTCAACCGCGACGTGGCCGTCTCTTTTGCCCTGAGCCTGGTCATGCTTGCCGGGTGCTGGATGAGCACCCGCCTGGGGCCCGTCTGCCTGCTCTTCATCCCCGTCTGGATAGCCCTGTACATGTGGGCGGGGTTGCTCTTGAACGTAAGCCAGGCGCGGCTTTTCGCCGACGTGCTGGGGCGGCGGTTATGGCGCTAAAGGGCCTGACTTGAACTGCGCGCTCTTTGACGTTAGGCTTAACGCTTCCACCTAACACAGAAAAAACCAGTGAGGACCACATATGATCCGCATCAATGAAAACTACCTCAAGCTCAAGGCCTCCTATCTTTTCGCCGACATCGCCCGGCGCGTGAACGCTTTCCAGCAGGCAAACCCCGACAAGAAGGTCATCCGCCTGGGCATCGGCGACGTGACCGAGCCTTTGCCTGAAACTGTCGTTGCCGCCTTTCATCAGGGCGTAGACGAGATGGCCGACGCGGGCACCTTTCGCGGCTATGGCCCGGAGCAGGGTTATGACTTTCTGCGTGAACTCATCGCCAGGGAGGACTTCCAGTCTCGCGGCGCGGACATCAGTGCAGACGAGATCTTTGTCAGCGACGGGGCCAAGTGCGACACGGGCAACATCCAGGAGCTTTTCGCCGGGGATATCCGCATCGCCATTCCTGATCCGGTCTACCCGGTCTATGTCGACACCAACGTCATGGCCGGCCGTACCGGTGCCAATCTGGAAGGCCGTTACGAAGGGCTCGTCTACCTCGATGGGACCAGGGACAACGGTTTCATCCCCGATCTGCCCAGTCAGCCCGTGGATCTGATCTATCTGTGCTATCCCAACAATCCCACCGGCGCGACCATCACCAAGCCCCAGCTTAAAAAATGGGTGGATTACGCCCGGCAGAACAAGGCGCTCATTCTCTTCGACGCCGCCTACGAAGCGTTCATCCGCGACCCCGAGTTGCCAAGATCCATCTACGAGATCGAAGGCGCGCGTGAGGTGGCCATCGAGTTCAGATCCCTGTCCAAGACCGCCGGATTCACGGGCACGCGACTGGCCTTCACCGTGGTGCCCAAGGCCTGCATGGCCTACGACTCTCAGGGTAATGAGCACAGCCTGCACGCCATGTGGAACCGCCGCCATACCACCAAGTTCAACGGCGTGTCCTACCCGGTGCAGAAGGCGGCCGCGGCAGTGTATTCGCCCGCGGGCAGGGCTCAGGCCACGGCGCTTGTCGATCGCTATCTGAAAAATGCCGCCATCATCCGCGAGGAAATGACGGCCCTTGGTTTTGACTGCGTGGGCGGAGAGAATTCGCCCTATGTCTGGATCGACGGCAAGATGGGCTCGTGGGATTTCTTCGACATGCTCCTCAGCAAGGCCGCCGTGGTCTGCACCCCGGGTGCGGGGTTCGGGACCTGCGGTGAGGGCTACATCCGCATTTCGGCCTTCAACAGCCTGGCCAATGTCCAGGAAGCCATGGAGCGGCTGCGCTCCGTACTGAAGTGAGATGACGTCTGTGGCCGTGGACCAGGCCCGATGGGATTTTCCGCGCGGGCTCTCCCAGCCGGACTCGGGTTTTCGTTTTTCCATGGACGCGCTGCTGCTGGCCGCCTTTGCCGGGCGGGAGCGGGTACGCGGCCGGGTTCTGGATCTTGGAACTGGATGCGGGGTGGTGGGGCTCGGTTTGGCCCTTGACCACCCCGATTTTTTTGGCATTGGCCTGGACCTGAACCCGGACATGCTGCTCCATGCGCGCGAGAATGTGCGTCGCCTGGGCTTTGCGGATCGCTTTGCCCTGCTTCTGGCCGACGCGTGCGGGCCAACGGGCCTTGAGCCCGAAAGCATGGATCTTGTGCTGTGCAACCCTCCGTACCGCGATCCAGGTCGCGGCCGGACCTGTCCGGACCGGGCCAGGACCCTGGCGCGGTTCGAGAGCCGGGCCGCTCTTGCGGATTTTGTCCGCGCCGCCGCGTATCTGCTGCGCAACCGCAAAAGTTGCTTTTTTATTCACCTTGCCGAGCGGGTGGATGAGCTGCTGGACCTCTTGCGCGCCGCAAAGCTTCAGCCCAAGGAGGTGCTGTTCGTGCACCAGCGTCCGGACACCACGGCCAGACTGGTGCTTGTGCGCGGACTAAAAAACGGCGGTCCCGGGCTTGCAGTGCTTGCGCCGCTCATCCTGCACGAGGGACAGGGAGACGGGACACGCCTGTCCGACGCCGCGCTGTCCTTTTGTTCACGCCTGGGCTGCAACGCGGAGTCCGGAAAAAAGAATTCCCGCACAAATGGCGGGAATTCGGAAAAATCTGGATCAAAAAGGGAGTAGCCCTATTTGGTCATGCGCCCGATAATGAAGGAAATGAGGGCTGTGGCGACAAGCAGACCGACGACATAGTCCGTGTCGAGGGCGGCCTGCAGGGTGCTGGTGATTTCGATGAAGGTGTCCTTGATGGGGTAATGCTCTTCCATGGATGCTCCTGCCTGGATGCTTACGCCGAAATGGACAAAGCCCGTGAACTCGTCCACGGGCCCCGGTTCAACGGCGAGCCGATTTAGTTGAGGTTGTCCCGGACCCAGAAGGTCAGGTTGTACTTGTCGGTCAATTCCTTCTGCAGTTCGTTCAATGCAGACTTCTCCATATCCATGATGCGTAAGAAGACCTGCCGGAAGCCCTTTTCCACCTTGTCGTAGGAGGTGAGAACGGAGATGATCCGGGCTTTGTGTCCGCGGACACAGTCAAGCACTTCCTTCAGACTGCCGCGCTCGTCGGTGAGCTTGAGGCCGATCTGAATGCCGCCGTGGTAGACGCCGGTGATGCTCAGGAGTACGCTGTAGACCTCGTTCTGGGTCATGATGCCGACCAGTTCGTCCTTGTCGTTCAAGACCGGCAGTCCGGAAATTTTCTTGTCGTGCATGATGGCCGCGCACTTCACCACCGTGTCCGACTCGCGGATGGTGAGAGGGTTCGGGGTCATGATGTTTTTGACCTTGATCTCGGAGAGCAGGTAGTAGAGCTCATGCACGTCCAGGGTGGTGGCCTTGGAGGGCGAGGCTTCCTTCACGTCGCGGTCGCTGAGCATGCCGAGGACCTTGCCCTTGTCATCAACCACGGGCAGGCGGCGGATACCCTTTTCCTTCATCAGCTTGGCCGCGCGCATCATGGAGGTTTCCGGGTCCACCGTGATAACGTCCTTGGTCATCCAGTCCTTGATAATCATGCTATTTCTCCTTGGAGGCGGTAGGTCGCCTTTGATGAGTATTCGTTACTTGTCGTGACAGTCCAAAATGCATGTAAGTTATTCAGGGAATAATATCTTTTGAACATTCCGTCAAAGGCTCTCTACCGAATTGCCCAGAGCTTCGGCGTAGATTTCCGGACGACGATGAGCCAGGGCCGGGATGGCGCGGCGCACGGCTGCGATATCGTCCAGGTCGACGACCCCGCTGGTCAATCCCTCACTGATCCCGTCGGTCAGGGTCATTTCGCCCGCAGGCTTGACGAAGAGGGAATGTCCGCCGAAGGGGAAGGACCCCTGGTCGCCGACCCGGTTGGCCCCCAGCAGGCAGCACTGGTTTTCGATCGCGCGGGCCGCGCACAGGGTTTTCCAGACATCGATGCGCCTTTTGGGCCAGGCCGAAGCCACGAGCAGGGTCTGGCAGCCGCTCAAGACCTGCGCCCTGTACAGTTCGGGAAAGCGCAGATCATAGCATACGGACAGCCCGAAGCGGACGGCCTCGAAGTCGAAGCAGACGATCTGTGTGCCGGGACTGAAGACTTCGGTTTCGTTGGCATCGCCTGCCGCGAAGAGATGGATCTTGCGATATGTGGCCAGGATGTCGCCGCCGGGCCCGAAGGCCACCAGCGCGTTGGAGAGCCCCTGCGGCCCGGGCAGGCACACGCCGCAGACCAGGCAGATGTCGTGCTCGCGGGCGAGGCCGGACAGTTCGTCTCTGACGCGCGGCCACCAGTCGCGACCGCCTAGTGCGATGGCCTGCATGTCGTAACCCAGGTCCGAGATTTCCGGAAAAAGCAGCAGGCGGCAGGATGCCGTGGCCTCGGCCCGGACGTGGGTCCGGACCTTGTCCAGGTTGCCCCAGACATCCCCTGGAAATCCGGACATTTGAACTGCGGCGATTTTCATGTCATATCCTTGGCTGTAAACGTACTGAAATTGTGAGGAAGACATGCCCGAGTTGCATCTTGATTGTCCAGCCGGGATCGCCGGTGACATGTTCCTGGCGGCCGTGGCCGACCTGGGAGTGGATTTTTCACATCTCCAGGCGGGCTTTGCCCGGGCCGGGGTTCATGTCGAAATCACGGCCCGTGACGTCACGGACAAGGGGATCAGCGGCAAGCGTTTGGAAGTCGCCGCGTCCGATGCCCAGCCCCTGCGCCATCTGGCCGACCTGACTGAAATAGTACGGGCCCTGCCTTTTTCTGAAAGAGTGCGCTCACGTTCCGAGGATGCCTTCGGGCGACTGGCCGAAGTGGAGGCGGGGGTGCATGGCTGCGCCCTGGAGCATGTGCATTTTCATGAGGTCGGGGCCGTGGACACCCTGGTTGATGTGGTCGGAGCCTTCTGGGCTCTGGAAACGCTGGGCGTGACCCGCGTGACCTGTTCCAGCCTGCCGTGGTTTTCGGGCACGGTGCAGTGCGCCCACGGGCTTCTGCCCCTGCCCGCCCCGGCGACACTGGCTCTCTTGCAAGGCAAGCCCGTGTACCCGACGCAATTCGAGGGAGAGCTTATCACGCCCACTGGTGCCTTGCTGCTGGACCGCATGGTGAACGAGTTCACGCTGGGTCCGTCCGGGCGGCTTGGCCGGTGCGGTCTGGGGCTGGGGAACATGGAGCTGCCCACGGTCAACGGCCTGCGCGTGCTGCTTATGGAAGGAGATGGGCCGGGGGCGGAGCGGATTGTCGTGCTTGAGACCAACGTCGATCATCTCACCGGAGAGGAGATCGGAGGGGTTTTCGGGGTGTTGCTTGATGCCGGGGCGCTGGATGTGCTTTTTCTGCCCGGAGTGATGAAAAAGAACCGGCCCGGAGGCCTCTTGCAGATCCTGTGCAGGCCGGGGGATCTGGAGCGCATCCGCGATCTGACCTTTGCCCAGACCATGACCCTTGGCCTGCGCATCACCGAGACGACCCGCGTCGTGCTGCCCCGCGCCGCCGCAGTGCGCCCAACGCCCTGGGGCGAGGTGCGCGCCAAGGAAACTCAAATCGATGGGCAGCGCTACTCGCGCCCCGAATTCGAAGCCCTGCAGGACCTGGCCAGACGCACGGGCCGCTCTGTGGCCCAACTGCGCTACCTCCTGGGCGAAGAATAAGCGCGACTCAGGCTCGGTCGGTCCATCTGGTCCATACCGTTCATTTCGTCCATCACCACCATCCGCGTCACCGTCAGTATCCCCGCCCCGTCAGCAACCGGTCCAGCTGATTGGCGAACTCCTGTCTGTCCCTGGCGCTCAGTGCAGCCGGTCCCCCGGTCATGACCCCGCTGCCGCGCATCTCGTCCATAAAATCGCGCATGGTCAGACGGCTGCGGATATTGTCCGGATTGAACAGTTCGCCCCGTGGACTTAAGCCCAGCCCGCCTTTTTCGATGACTCCGGCGGCCAGGGGGATGTCGGTGGTGATGACCAGATCTCCGTCACGAGCCTGTTCGACAATGGCCAGATCGGCCTTGTCGAAGCCCGCGCCGACCCGCATGAACTCGATGAATTCCGACTTCGGGACCTCAAAGCGGGAGTTGGCCACCAGAATCAGGCGGATTTTGCGCCGCTCGGCCGCGCGGTAGAGGATGTCCTTGATGACCCTGGGGCAGGCGTCGGCGTCGACCCAGATGCGCATACCTGTTTCCTGCATGGGTCAGCTTTCCTTGTTGTTGTAGACGCCGGGATGATGGGCGCGCAGGAACATGCCCGGCGTCAGGCCTGGGTGAGCGCAGCGCAGCACCACCCGCATTCCGCCGTGAACCGTGGCCAAGCGCTCCCCTTGGGCGTTTTCCACTCCGTAGTCTTCCGCGCCGAGTACCGGGCGACTCAGGCCGGGGAGCAGAATCTCAAGGGGAGCATGGGATTCGAAGCGGTGCTTGACGTCCATGACCCAGCGGCCGTCTCCGGCGGGTTCCGCCAATCTGCCGACGATGTTTTTGGTCAGCGATCTGGACAGGGCCGGGCGCAGGGTCACGGGTGCGGGGGTGAAGAAGGCCGAAGACAGGGGGCGGGTGGCCAGTTGCTGCAGTTCCTCAAGGTAGAGTCCTGGCCTGAACGCCCCGGCGGCGAGGTCGTTTAAGGCCGTGCGGTATACGTCCGTGACCTGGGCCAGGTAGGAGGGCGTTTTCATGCGCCCCTCGATCTTGAGGCTCGTGATGCCGACGCGGCAAAACCAGTTCAGGTACTTGATCAGGCAAAGATCTTCGGCGGCCATGACCTGGCTGAAGTCCCCGTCGCACCGGACTTCCCAGGTGTCCTCGCCAGGGCGCAGGCGCTCCTCCAGCCGCACGGCCGTAACCTTGTAGTCGAAGCGGCAGGGATGCGTGCACTGGCCCAGGTTGCCCGAGCGCTTGTTCAGGTGCGAGGAGAGCAGGCAGCGCCCTGACACGGCCATGCACATGGCGCCGTGCACGAAGACCTCGAACTCAAGGTTCGGGACCTTCTCCACCATGGCCCGAATGCGGGAGGCCCCCAGTTCGCGGGCTACGTTGACGCGGCGTGCGCCCAGGTCGCGCCAGAACATCGCCGTGGCGGAGTTGGAGGTGCTCGCCTGGGTCGAGACGTGGACCGGAATGTGCGGGACGCGCTTTAGAGCCATGGCCATGATTCCGGGGTCGGCGATGATCAGTCCGTCCACGTTTATACCCGCAAGTTCCTCCAGATAGCCTTCCACGCCGGGCAGGTGCTCCTCCCGGGCCAGAAGGTTCAGGGCGAAGTAGACCTTGGCGTTTTTGGTGTGGGCCAGCTTCACGGCGTCGCGCAGTTCGGGGAAGGAAAAACCGCCGGTCGCCGCGCGCAGGCTCAAGGCCTGGCCGCCGAGGTACACGGCGTCAGCCCCGTAGGCCAGGGCCGTGGCGAGTTTGTCCGGGTCGCCCGCCGGGACGAGAAGTTCGGGCAATGTTGTCATGGGTCAGGAGCAGTCTGGTTGGTGGAGGCCCTGTCGCAGGCGCGCTTCCTTCATGCGCCGCACCAGGTCGTAGGATGGTCGCAGTCCGCCCTTGCCCCGGCCCAGGGCGATGCCCGGCTTGTTGTCGCCGTGGAAATCCGAGCCCGCGCTCATCAGCAGGTCAAACTTGCGGCACAGGTCCGCGTAGAAATTGGTCTGGGCCTGGGTGTGCATGGAGTAGAAGACCTCCACGCCGTCCAGGCCGAAGTCTTTAAGCTCGCGCAGCACGTTCAGCAGTTCGTCCTTTTCGACCTTCAGGGTGCAGGGGTGGGCCAGGATGACCGTGGCCCCTTCATCCTTCAGAAGTTCGATAGCCTGGCGTGGAGAGAGCTTTTCCTTGGGCGCGTAGCCTTTGGTCCCGGGGCGCAACCAGTTCAGGAAGGCGTCCTGGAAATTGATGGCCAGACCCTTTTCCACCAGCAGTTGCGCAAAATGGGGTCGGCCGATGGAGCCGCCGTCGGTAATCCCTTCGAGTTCGGAGTAGGAAATGTCCACCCCGTATGAGTTCAGGTTGGCGATGATGCTTTCGTTGCGCGTTTTGCGCAGGCCGCTCAGGTGATCGAGGGTGGCTTTCAGGCGTGCGGGTTGCTGTGGCAACCAGAGGCCCAGCAGGTGCATGCTGCCGTGCTCGAACTCGACGCTCAGTTCGCAGCCCCCGATGACTTCCAGGCCCAACGCGCGTCCGGCGGCGCAGGCTTCGGGCAGCCCCCGGACTGTGTCGTGGTCGGTCAGAGCCATGGCTTTTAGACCAGCCGCGACAGCGGCGGCCACGAGTTCCGACGGATTCAGCGTGCCGTCGGATGCGGTGGAGTGGGTGTGAAGATCGATTTCCGACATGCGCTCATGGGTACGGTAGGGCCCTGATGATGACAAGAATATTTACCCGGATCGGTCCGGCAATAAAAAACGGCACGTGCCTTTAAAGCGCGTGCCGGAAATTGTCGGCAGGGGGGATTACTTGAAGCGGTAGGTGATTCTGCCGCGGGTCAGGTCGTAGGGGGACAGTTCCAGCTTGACCCGATCGCCGGGCAGGATGCGGATGTAGAACTTGCGCATCTTTCCGGAGATATGTCCGAGCACCTGATGACCATTTTCCAGGCGAACCAGAAACATGGCATTGGGCATGGCTTCCTCGACGACACCTTCAACTTCGATAGACTCTTCCTTGGCCATATAAAACGGATACCTTCTTTCAGTGGTTTTGTTTAAAGACATGACTCCTTACCCGCTTGATCCGCAAATGACAAGGCCGGATATCCTTCGCCATGGGCGTATGCGCCTTGAACCGGGTAGCTTTTTGGAATGAGGGTCTGGTCGGGCAGGAAATGGCAAGGGCTATTTTTTTTCTCGAAAGATGAGTCGCTCTGTGGTAAAAGAAATCAGCTGGATAAGTGGCTCTGTACGGCAACCTGTTTTTTCCCGGAAGGATTGGATCTCTCCATGGGCAATGCTTTTCCCAGAAAATCCCTCTCCAAGCGTCTCTCCCTTTCTCTGGGCCTTTTGAGCACGGTCGTGATTCTCGCCGTTTCGGGACTGGTCTTCATTACTCTCTCTTTGAGGGTGGCGACCCAGATGGAGATGCGGGCCGAGAGCACCATCGATTTTCTTGCCCAGGCTCTAAAGACGCCGCTCTGGGCGCTGGATCGGGAAAGTGCGGCGGCAGTTGCCAAGGCCACGAGCATGGACACCAATGTGGGCTTGCTTGAGCTAAGGGACTCACGGGGGGAGGAATGGTTCGCGTACGACACTGGCCGCACGCTTTTCATCACCCGCGAGGTAGAGGTCGTCCATGAAGGGCAGTTCATCGGCTCCATCCGTCTGGGCCTTGAAGATTCGCCCCGGCAAAGAACCCTGTGGGGTATCGGGCTTGCTGGCGGCGGCATAGCCCTGCTTGTCATCCTGGCCCAGTATTTTCTGGCCAAGCGGATCTTGCGCCATTTTCTGCACAAGCCTTTCGCGGCCCTGGACTCCCTGGTCGCGGCATACGGACGCGGAGACTACACCCAGGCGGACCCGGATGTGGACTACGTCGAGTTTGAGCCGCTGGTGCAAGCTTTTTTGGGCATGGGCCGGACCATAGAACGTCACGTGAGCGCTCTGGCGGAGAGCGAGGAGAAATACCGGGCGATTTTCGACCACTCTCCGGTGGGTATTTTTCGCTCCACACTGGACGGGGAACTGGTGGAGGGTAATCCGGCCTTGGGGCGCATGTTCGGATATCTGTCCCGCGATGAGTTCTTGGGCAGAGGGCTTAGGGTCGATTCCGTCTATGCCGACGCGGCCGTGCGAGGGGAGTTGTTGCGGCGGCTCTCATCTTCGGTCGGGTCCGTGAGCATAGAAGTCGAATTTATTCGCAAGGACGGGTCGCGCTTCGATGGTGTCCTGACCGCGTCCATTCAGCAGGATGCGGCGGGGCGCCCGGCCTTTTTGAACGGCGTGGTCGAAGACGTCAACGAACGCAAGCAGATCGAGCGGGATCTGGCCCAGGAGCGGATGCTGACCCAGGCCATCTTTGAGAGCGTGCCCGGACTCTTGTATCTTTACGACAGTGAGGGACGGCTCGTGCGTTGGAACAAGGCCCATGAGGAACTGATGGGCTACACGGGCGAAGAGATACGCGGGCGTGACATCCTTGATTGGTTCGGCGGCCGGGAGCCCCATGCCTCCAACGTCGCGGCGGCGGTAAAAAGGGTGGTCAGTCGGGGCTCGGCCTCGGTGGAGGCCGAAATATTGACCAAAGACGGCAGAGCCCTCCCGTTCTACTTCAGCGGCGTGTCCCTGGTCATCGACGGAAGTTTTTATCTTACCGGCATCGGTATCGACATCACCGAGCGCAAGCAGGCCGAGGAGCGGTTGCGGCAGTCCGAGGAAAAATTCTCGCGTCTTTTCAGGCTTTCGCCGGATGTGATCATGCTCATGAACATGTCCGAAGGGCGGATCATCGACGTTAACGAGGCCTTCAGCCGTTTGACGGGATTTACCCGCCTTGAGGCCGTGGGCCGGACCGCGCTGGCACTTGGCCTTTACGCCAATCCGTCCATGCGCGAGGTTGTCCGGCGGCGCATGCAGACCACGGGACAGATCGAGAATATTGATTTTTCCCTGGGGTGCAAGGACGGCAGAGCCATACCCTGCGTGCTTTCAAGCCAGTTGCTCAACATCGGCGACGAGGAGTGCGTCATCGCCGTGCTGCGAGACGTGACCGAATTCAAGCGCATGCAGGAGCTCATGATCCAGAGCGAAAAAATGATTTCCGTCGGCGGCATCGCGGCCGGCGTGGCCCACGAGATCAACAACCCTCTGGGCATCATCATGGTCAGCACCCAGAATCTCATGCAGCGGACCAGGCCGGATTTTCCCAAAAATATCGAGGTGGCGAAAAAGATAGGCCTCGATATGAACCTGCTGGATTTGTACATGCGGCAGCGCAGGATTCACGATTTCGTCAGGAATATTCAGGATGCCGCTGTGCGTGCTGCGGATATCATCCGCCACATGCTCGATTTCAGCCGCCGCAGCGAGTCGAAGCGTGCAATTTGCGATCTGCGGGGCATCATCGAACGGGCCCTGCATCTGGCGGGCAATGATTACGACCTGAATAAAAACTTCGATTTCAAGAAAATAGAGCTTATCTGGGAGTGCGATAGCAATTTTCCTTCCGTCAGTTGCAACGAGACCGAGATGGAACAGGTTTTTTTGAACCTGCTGCGCAACGCGGCCCAGGCCATGGCTCTGGCCCAGCCGGAGATCATGGAGCCACGCATTGTGATACGTATGAAAACCAAAGGGGAGCGCGTTGTGGTAGAGGTGGAGGACAATGGCCCAGGCATGCCGCCCGAGGTGCAGCGGCGGGCCTTTGAGCCGTTCTTCACGACCAAGCCTCCCGGAGTGGGGACGGGGCTCGGCCTGTCCGTGTCCTATTTCATAATTACCCGCAGCCACGACGGACAGATGCTGTTGGAGTCCCATCCGGGCCGGGGCACGCGGTTCATCATCGAGCTGCCGGTTCTTTTAAGCACGCAGAGCAAGGGGGAGGAGTGCATTCAAAACTCATGATCATCGACGACGAGGAACATATCCGCGATTCCCTGTCCTGTTTTCTGGAGGATTTTGACGACTTCCACGTCCGCGCGGCCCATTCCGCTGAACTGGCGTTGCAGGAGCTACGGCTGGAACCGGCGGACCTTTGCATCGTCGATATCCGCCTGCCGGCCATGAACGGAGTCGAGTTCATTCGCGTGGTCCGTGAGCAGGGCTTGTGCCGCAGGCATGTGCTGCACACGGGATCAACGGATTTTCAGCTCTATGTGGATATCGGGGAGCTTGGGCTGCGCCCGGAGGACGTGTTCCAGAAGCCCTGCGACAGCATGGCCATGCTGGAAAGGATTCGTCATCTGCTCGGTCGCGGCTGAATTTAGGTTTTTTTTGCTGCCATTTTTATTTGCGCATTGTCTCAGGTGCCGCAAAAGGTCTGGTAGCCGGAATCAACCGGGCCGGGCTCACGGTAGGCCGCGTGTTCGGGGCGATCCTCGAAAGGGCTGGCCAAGGCCGCCAGGAGGCGGTGCGTCGGCTGGAGATCATTATCTGCGGTCGCAGCCCGGAGAGCTTTCTCTACTTGGTGGTTGCGCGCGATGACCGCCGGATTGTGCGTACGCATGAGGGCGCACGACTCTTCGAAAGTCTGGGCTTGCCGCGAAAGGCGCGCTTCCCACCGGGTACGCCAGCCCATGAAGTCCGCTTCGCGGAAAAATGGGCGGTCGGATTTTTTCTCGGACAGACCGCGCAGGGTCAGGGTGAAGTCCGCGTCGTTTTCCTGCATGAGTTTGAGTAGGTCCTGCGCCAGGGCCGCGTCCCCTTCCTCCTCCGTGAACAGACCGAGCTTGGTCCGCATGCCCTCGATCCAATGCAGTCTGAACAGTCCAGGAAATTTTTCCAGAATGTCCTGAGCCAGTTCCGTGGCCTTATCCCCATTTTCGTGCAGCAGCGGGAGCAGTGTTTCGGCCAGGCGGGTCAGGTTCCACTGGGTGATGGACGGCTGGTTGCCGTAAGCGTAGCGGCCGTCACGGTCGATGGAGCTGAAAACGGTGGCCGGGTTGTAGGCGTCCATGAACGCGCACGGCCCGTAGTCGATGCTCTCTCCGCACAGGGATACGTTGTCGGTGTTCATGACTCCGTGGATGAAGCCGACGTGCAGCCATTTGGTCACCAGACGCACCTGTCTCTCCATGACCGCGCCGAGCAGTTCGCGGAAGGGGTTTTCGGCTTCGGCCAGTTCCGGGTAATGGCGATGGACCGTGTACATGGCCAGGGCGCGCAGGTCTTCGGTGTTGCCGTGCGCCGCCAGGTACTCGAAGGTGCCCACGCGGATGTGGCTGCCCGCCACCCGGGTCAGGATGGCACCCGCGAGTGTGGTTTCGCGGTGCACGGGTTCGCCCGTTGTCGCCACCGCGAGGCTGCGTGTGGTCGGGATGTCCAGGGCGTGCATGGCTTCGCTGATGATGTACTCACGCAGCATCGGCCCCAGGGCCGCGCGACCGTCGCCCCGGCGCGAGAAGGGTGTCCGGCCGGAGCCCTTGAGCTGGATGTCGAAACGACTGCCATCAGGCGCGACGTGCTCGCCAAGCAGTATGGCGCGTCCGTCACCGAGCATGGTGAAATGCCCGAACTGGTGCCCAGCGTAGGCCTGGGCGATGGGGTCCGCTCCTTGGGGCAGGCGGTTGCCTGCGAAAATGTCGGCTCCGTGCGGCCCGTCCAGGCTGTCGGCGTTTAGCCCCAGGGCCTGAGCCAACGTCCGGTTCAAGACGGCAATCGCGGGTTGTTTCACGGGAACGGGCTTTTGGCGCACATAGAGCGAATCAGGCAGGTCGAGGAAGGTATTATCAAAATTCCAGCCCTGGCTGGGGGGTGAGTCCTGGTAGGTGGAAGACATGGGGCTCCGATGGGTTGGATGCAGGGATTGGTGTCACTTTTGAGAGTGGTTACTGTTTTTGCTAGTGGATCGCAATCTGATCGTGCGGAGTCTGGGCGGTGAGGTGGGCGGCGTATCGCGGAGGCGAAGGACAAGACACAGGTGGGACACCAGTTGAATGAAGGGCAGGGCAGCGCATGAGGCAGTGCATCGACGCTGTGTGTGGATGCTGGCCGGATCGGCCGCCGTCATTCTAATCGAAGCAGAATTCCAGGGTGAATTTACCGGCCTGGCAGGAGAACGGGATGGCGATGGCCAGGGCCTGCGCCCGGTACGAGATGGAGTGGTTTTCTCCCATGATGACCGAAGGGGTGGAGCCCTGGAGTTTGAGGCCCATGTCCACCAGGCCGACCCGCGCATGGCCGGAGATCATGTTGGTGATTTCGCCCATGGCGTCCTGAACATCACGAACGATGTCTTCAATGTCGTCGCCGAGCATGCGTTTGACAATAAAGACAGCGGTGCTTCTGTCGAAGGAGATGCAGAACGTGCCCCGCTTGTCTCCGGTGATGCCGATCAGCGCGGACACGCATCCGCAGGCGACCTTGTCTTTTTTCACATAAGGCGGCCCGGCCTCGACCTCGAGGTTCGCAGTGGCGGAGAGCACGTACCGGGTCGCATTGATGAACGGTTTGGCCAGTTCGGGACCCATTGATTACTCCTTGGCTGCGCAAAAGCGGAACCTCTTTTCATGGCAGGATGCAATGAAGTAGTTCGAACCAGTGCTTCTTTGGAAAGGCGTTCGTTAGTTGATGACTTAACCTGCAAAACTAAAATCCGAATGCACATGAAAGTCAATAACTCTCTGTGTAAGACATTGTTTTTGTAACAGGTTTCAATGCAAAGCGGAAAACGCTGTTGTCAGACAAGGTGCGAAGTCTTTGAAAAAAGTCCAGAAATTCGGGGTGCTGTCGAAACTATGCGGCGTCGTTCGCCGGGTCGATGGCTCTACGCGCGATGATCGGGGGCACGGTGACCGGTTCTTGGGCGGCTAGGATCTGAAGTTTCCCCAAAAAGTTCTGTAAATATATTTCATCCTCATTGACTACAGCGATTTTATCGGGTTAAGGCCAGTGTATGTTTCCCTGGTTCTCCCGCCAGATCATTGTTTTCGCCGGTCGAGAAGGGCGCGGAGCTTTACGAACACAATTTATTTTTTTGATGGAGGCTCTAACATGAACCGAGAAAAGTGGTTTTTCGACATGCGTGTCTGCTGGCCGATTCTGGTTGCGTATCTCTTCATCGCGCTTATTCCTTCCAATGCCGAGGCATTTCTGGCGCAAAGCCGCATGTCTTCGGGCGAGATCGTTGCGGAGCGTAGCGCTCACATTGCGTCCATTCAGGCCGCCCTGGAGAACAAGGTCGTGGCCCAGCGGTTGGCGGATTACGGATTGACCCCGGAACAAGTGGACGCGAAACTCGGCACGCTCTCCGATGAACAACTGCACCAGCTGGCCAGCCTCTCCGGTGACGTGGGCGGTGGCATCGTCGGGGCGATCGTCGCGGTGCTGCTGGTCGTTTTGCTAGTGGTCCTCATTCTGCACTTCAGCGGCAAGCGCATTGTCGTTAACTAGACAGCTTTGCCTCCTGGGGCTCATGGTGATTCTTACGATGGCGGGGTGCGTACAGCGCCCCGCTTTTCAGCCGGATCGGGAAATAACCGCCCGCACCGTGCGCCTGGAAGTGCCCTTTATTCCCCAGACCCAGATCAACGACTGCGGTCCGTCAGCCCTGGCCGCCGTACTGGCGTTCCATGGCCGGGACGCGTCCCTGGATGAAGTGACGCGGGCCGTCTTCACCCCGGTGCTGGAGCGCACCCTGTTGCCGGACATGGAGAACCACGCCAGGTTTCTCGGGATGTCGACCAGCTCAGGGCGCGGCGATCTGTACATGCTGCGGGCGAGCATCGACGCCGGGACCCCCGTCATCCTTCTGCTCGAAATGGGCGGGAAGATGTTCAGCCAAGGGCATTACGTGGTGGTGTTTGGCTATGACCCGGAGGGGTTTTTGATGCATGTCGGGACCAAGGAGGACGTGTTTCTGTCGGAGCGCGAACTTCTTGAGCGCTGGGAACCCATGAACCGTCTTTATCTTGTTGTGGAGTAAACCGTGCGACTTGTATGTTGTCTTTTGTTCTGTCTTGTTCTGGTCGGATGCGCCACGCCCAGGATTGTCGTGCTCTCCGACCCGCTAACCGCCCGGGAACACAACGATCTCGGAGGGTCCTACGAGGCCGCCGGGCAACTGGATCTGGCCCTGAAATCTTATGAAGCGGCCGCTGCAAAGGATCGCTCCTGGGACCAGCCGCTGATCAACCTCGGCAACGTGCACGCGGCCCTGGGCGACTGGGCGCAGGCGCGCGAGAGCTTCAGGCTGGCCCTGACGCGCAATCCCGAAAATCCGGAGGCCATGAATAACCTGGCCTATGCCCTCGTGAAGCTGGAAGAGCCGCGTGAGTCCATGGAGTGGTCCGCCGGAGCGATGAATGCCGAGCCCGACAACCCGCTCTTTAAGGCCACCATGGCCCTGGCCTTGACGCAAACCGGCGAAAGGGAAAAGGCGCTGGCGCTCCTGGACGAAACCCTGCAAACCCTGCCCCCCAGTGATCCTCTGTACGGAGAAATTACCGCCCTGCGCGACCAGATCGCAAACTCCGCCCCCTGATGCTGCGTCATGGGCATGGCTGCCTGTGCCGGGCTGTATCTTTGATGGATTATACGAAAACGCCGCCTTGCATTTGGAGAAGGCGGCGTTTTTTCGTCTTTGCCATGCATAAAGACTAGAAAGGCAGCTTGCCAAAACCGATGAGGTCATACGCGGGTACGAGCAGGCCGAGGAAAGACAGAATAATAAGGAGTGCGCCCAATACCTTGGGCGACAATTTTCCATACGTCACGGCCCAGACCGCGACCGTCAGCACCACAAAGGCAATCATCATGCAGCCAAGGTAAAGGCTCTTGCCGATGAATGATGTTCCGTCGGGCTTGATGCCCCCGCCGGTGAAGTAAAAATACGCGGCAGTGGCTAAAATGAATGCCATCATCAGGCTCAGGTTGCCCAGAGAGCGCAGGTCTTCGACTCCATTCAGCATGCAGTACGAGATTGTAAGGTACACAATGCCAAAGGGAATCAGTAATGTCGCCGTAAACGCGTCGCTTCCAAAAAGAGGAGTCGCATGAATTATCCCGCCGATACACGTTATTATGCCCACAAAGCCGGCTATCGCGCCGCAGGTTTTCGCATCCCCCTGGCCAAAGTAAAAGAGTCCGATCGGAAACCACAACATGGCAATTGTCACAAGTAGTACCAAAGTCATTACTTTTTCCTCCGTCGCTGAGATAAATTTTTTCAATCAAGACATGCTTGAAATTGAAAAAACATGAAAAACCGCCTGGTCATCGCAAGAGTGATGTGTCCCTCCTTGTTGAATTTTAAGTGATGATCCTTGATGAATTTTGGATAACATGGCTTGATTATTGGATGAAGCATATAAAAGCAAAAAAAACGACAATGAGTATGTCTGGTTATGATAGTTTGAGATATAATCAAAATTCATATTGAGCAAAATTGAGACCATAAACAATATATTGCATCATTTTTTATGAATTTAAATAGTGATGATTTGTAATAAATATGCGCAAATGAGACTAATTCAATTTCTCCAGTATTGATAAGAACTTAGTAAGCTCAAAATATGTGAAGGATTACGAGGGGTATTCAGTGATTGTGTCTGGTGCTTAGAATAGAAGACATAGTGATGGGTCATAATGTCTCGCGAGCGTGTCATTAGTATACAAGGAATGGATCGTCTGTGTGTTGTGCCTCGAATTGAGTGAGCACGATATAAATGCGCCCCGTGTCCAGGCTTTCCCAATGACGGGGGCCAGGGCGCGGGGCGTTTATCTGGGATGGCGAATCAGTATTGCGGGGTGATCAGACAGCGTCGGGGCTGAAGGCCGCGTGGGCGACGATATCGCCGCATGGCGCGGTGTCTCCCAGTTGCACAGCCAGGACATACTGTGGGGGTACGCCCGCGTAGGTCAGGCCTGCGTAATTATTGAACCCGAGTCGGGAGTAGAAGCCGGGGTCGCCCACCAGGACGATGCCTGCCGCGCCGCGCTTACGCATCCGGTCAGCGGCTTCGCGCACAAGGGCGGAGCCGATACCGTGACCTTGCCGGTGCGGCAACACGCCCACCGGCCCGAGCAGAAACCAGTTGCTCGCGTTATCTCCTACTGTGGCGGGAGAGATGGCGATATGCCCGGTCACGACGCCGTCCTCCTCCGCCACCAGGGAGAGGGTCAGGTCGCCGCACGCCCGCAGGCGCTCCACGATGATATGCTCGACGGGCTGCGCTCCCGGCGGGTGCTGCGGGTGATCCTTGAAGGCTGCGTAGTGCAGGTTCGATATGGTCGCGATGTCGGAAGTTCTTTCAGTTCGTATGTTCATGTATCTACCTTTTTGATGCCATCCGGCGGTGCCCTTTGTTCTGCAATCGCACTCCATTCTGCAGAGGCAATTGTTGTCCCTTACGATTCAACAGCACGGCAGTGCTTGATCTGGCGGATCTCATGCTATGACTCATTGTTGTGTGCCTGGGGGACGCTGCCCTTTACAGGTTTCAAGATTGCTGCGCCAAAAGATGATGGGCGCAATTGCTTGTGCATCGCCGATGGAGGCGTAAAGGGGGGCTTTATTTCGAAACGACCGGGATGATTGCGACCGTGTTGGGAATGGTTGATTACGAAGAGCCGCGAAATTGCGGGGACGCGGCTTTGCTTGCAAGCTCCACGAAGAGCGGCAGCACAAGCCATCAGAACATGCGGCCTGTTTTCTTTCGCTGCAACCGGCCCAGAACCAGACCGAGGAGCAGGCTGGCGCCGACGACGCCCGCGCCGGTGAGGAACCATCGGAACTGCGTGTCACCGCTGAGGTTCTTGATCTTCATCTCCAAGGCTTCTGCTAGTTTCGCCGTTTCGGCCTGCAGCACAATGAGTTCTTCATGCGCTTTCTTCAAGTCCACATAGGCTTTTGATCCCCGTTCCAGTTCGGCATACTGCTGCTGCAAGGAGGCCAGTTCGGTTTCGGCGCGGTCCAGGCGGTCCAGCAACGCCTGGTTTTCTCCGGTCGTGGCGGAAGTCTTCTCGGTCATCTCGGCCATGGTGGCGCGCAGGGTTTCATTCTCCTGGGCGAACCGCTCCACCTGGAGGGCGGCCGGAGCCGTTTTGGTCAGATACCGCGCCAGTATCCATCCTTCGACGCCTTGGACCCGCACAAGGGACCAGTCCTTGTCGGTCCTGAGCACTTCCACTGGAGTGCTGGACGGCAGCATCTTCAGGATTCTGTTACTATTGGTCGGTCCAGAGCGCAGCGTTATCTCGAAAACGTCAGTCACGTAGGCGGGTTGCGCGTGAGCCGCGCTCACGACAAGCAGCACCGCCATCATGGTCAGCAACATATATCTTTTCATGTCATCCCCTTTTCAGCTCACGGCCGGGTAAGACCACCTCAATTATTGCTCTATAAGATGGTTTAGCTGCCTCTCTCTGCCAGATCAGGCATGGAGAGTCAAAAGCCATGCAAGGGGTCCATCGGCAGAATTTAGGCCCGAAGAAGTGATCATCGCACAGGAAGTCAAGTCATTACAGTCTTATGAGATTCGTTTGGCCAGCCAATGTTGTCCTGTGTTTTCAAGCTGCGCATCGTGCGGAAATTCTGCGGGTGATCCGCCGTCAATTGCGTACGGCTTGCCGGTGCTCACCGGCTTTTTTTCCTTATATTCATTCCACAAAAAGTACGGATGATTCTGAATTTGTCTGAGGTGGCGATACTGGCACAGTGAGCCAAAAATTTACCCCATGGCACGGCGCAGGGATGTTGAAGCATCCTACAGCAGACAGACGATGGTTCACGTTCGAGACCCCTTTAGCAAGCGGCTTCAGGGTCTACTCCTCCACCGGAACCGAAGAAGTTCGCAAACCCTACGAATACGAAATCGAAATGGTTCATGATTCGGCGTGCGTCGATTTTGCCGAAATTCTGGGCCAGCCCGCCTGTCTGAGCATCGCGGACATAGGCGGCGTTCGCCATGTTCACGGCTCAATCGTTGGGGAATCATTTCGAGCGACGCGATCAACGATACGATAGGACAGGTTTATCACGTCAACATTTGACGAATATACAATGGCAGAAGATGGATGGGTGGAATACGTACGGCAAATTTCTTTGGAACAGGCCTGAAGCGTTTGTCGGCATTTCTTCCATGCGTGAACTTTTCTTAAAAAAGCTCATTCGGCGAAAAATCCACGCAGGAAGATTTTCAGTTTTGCTGCGCTTCTTCAATCCTGATTGCGTCGCCAACCCGGACCATGCCACTTTTGAGGACTCGTCCGAAAACGCCCTCGCGGGGCATGATGCAGTCTCCGGCCTGGTAGAAGATGGCGCATTTCTTGTGGCATTCCTTGCCGATCTGCGTGATCTCGACCAGTACCTCGTCGCCGAGTTCGACTTGCGTGCCTACGGGCAGTGTCTTCCAGTCCACGCCTTCGCTGGCGATATTCTCGGCAAAAGCCCCGAAATCGACATTCAGTCCTTGTTCGATGCAGCCTGTAATCTGCTCGGCGGCCAGGAAACTTACCTGACGATGCCAGGGGCCGGCGTGAGCGTCTCCTTCCACCCCGTGGTCCTCGACCAGGCGCAGTTCGTCCATTCTGGTTTTGCGTGTGCCTTTCTTCAGGCTCGTAGCCAGGGAAACTATCTTCATGCGTCCTCCGGATGCCGCAAAGCGGCAGTTGTGATACCCATCCATTTTAACGGTGCAGAAGTTGACCATTCACCGCCTCATCGCGCCCACTCTCCGCGCTCTAACACTCTTGCCATGAGCATTTTGGCAGACGGCAATTCTAGGGCATTTCAAAATGAGGCAGATTCCAATTAGTGCATATTGAAATCGGATCGTCAAGGTCAGAATTCTGTAAAAGGGAGTTTTTCGGCTACGAATCGAGGTGGTCAGGGTGAGGGGGCAGGGGCGTTCGAGAACTAAAATTCAAGATCCGAACCTTGGCCTCTTCATTTGGGGGTCAAGTCTCGCTTTGGCTTTTCTTCACCACAGCCTTCACCTTCGCCACTTTGTCTTTGGGGGTCAAGTCTCGCTTTGGCTTTTCTTCACCACAGCCTTCACCTTCGCCACTTTGATTTTGAACTCTTCATCCTGGGCCATCCGTCGTTCAACTCTGGTCAGGGTGGTACTTACAGTGCTGTAGTTACGGACCGATAAGATTTCAGCGATTTTTTGAAGTGGTAGCCCACGAAGAGTGCGCAGCAGATAAATCGCCACATCTCGGGGTTCATTCGTGGAACCGCGCTTGGAAATGAACAAAGTCGACTCTTCCACTTCGTAAATTGTGAGGATCGCTGCAATGATTTCCCGGGCAGACGGAGCCAGATACTTTGCGGTAGGCACTTCGCGATTCGCCTTCGCCACAAAGAACCGGTCTTTGATCTTGTTGATGAATTCCTTTCCGCCAAGGAACGCAGGCAAATTCATCTTGGAGAAAATATCTTCCAAGCTCCCGTCATCGTCCTGGGCCATGAAGCGGCGATATCCTCTCCGAGCCTCGTCCAGATGAGTGGAAAATTCCTTTAGTACGGGCTCACGATATAGCCACTGCCAAGCCTCGTCGTCGGAAAGATACCCGCGGTGGCTGCTCCAATCGTATTCTTCGAGCTTCTTGACCATGCCCGCCTTGAGGGGGTTGTGATGGATGTAGCGGACAAGACCGAGCAAGTATTCGTCCTCATCCACCAGGATGGCCTTGTATCGACCGCGAAAGAGCTGGCCGTCATGATCGTGTCGTCGGTTGAAGGTCTGTGTGTACACACCGCCGACATGGCGCATGATGCGGTTGATGTTGCCTTCGGGAGTACGCAGGAGCAAATGGTAATGGTTGGCCATCAGGGCATATGCCGCGATCTGGGCGTTGAACATTTCAGAGACAGCTTTGAGTAGATCAATGAACGCCTGATGGTCCCTGGTATCCACAAAAATCTCTTCATGCCTGCGCCCACGGTTCATGACGTGGTACCAGGCGTTGGGGTATTCGATTCGTAAGGGTCTTGCCATGGGAATCTCCTAAACGAAGGGTTAAAATAAGTCAACGCGAGACTTGACCCCCTAATGTGACCCCCTAATGACCCCCTAATACCGCGCCATCAGCAATATTTCCAATGGAACACGACAGGCGATCGGGCCCCTCTCCCGTCTTGATCGCAATTCGCGCTGCTATTGACGCCGGATGTCGAATTTGCGCATGTGGGCGCGCAGAGTGCTGGGGTTGATGTCAAGGATCGCCGCGGCTCCGCTTTTGCCTTCAATGCGCCAGTCGGTCTGCCGGAGCGCCTGCAGGATGTGGTCGCGTTCCAGATCGACCAGGGCTTTGACGTTTTCACCACCCGGGACCGTCTTCCTCGATGTTTCAAACCTGTCCAATATCCGGAGGGAGCTTCCGGGACTGGTGATGACCGCGCGCTCAACGACGCTTTCCAGTTCCCGCACATTTCCGGGCCAATAATATTCCTGCAGTGCGTCCAGGGTATCTTTGGGCACGGTTTCGATATTCTTGCCGGTTTTCTTGTTGAATTTGGCAACAAAAAAATTGATGAGCAATGCGATGTCGCCTATGCGCTGACGAAGCGGCGGAATCGAGATGGGAAAAACATTGAGTCGATAGAAAAGGTCTGCCCGGAACCTGCCCTTGCGGATCTCATCCTGCAGATTTCTATTGCTGGCCGCTATGATGCGGACATCAACCTTGATTGTGCGGGGACTGCCCAGCCGCTCCATCTCTCCATCCTGAATGACTCGCAGCAACTTGCTTTGCAGCTCAATCGGCATCTCCCCTATTTCATCGAGAAAGATGGTGCCGCCGTCGGCCAGTTCGAAGCGCCCCAACTGCTGGGCGTTGGACCCGGTGAACGCGCCCCGCTCCCGCCCAAAAAGTTCGCTCTCGATGAGATTGGCCGGTAGCGCCGCGCAGTTGACCGTGATCATTGACCGGCCCTTACGAGTACTGCAGCCATGGATGGCCCGTGCGACCAAACCTTTGCCGGTGCCGGTCTCGCCCAGAAGGAGAACCGTCGCGTTCAGTGGCGCCACCTGTTCAATCTGCTTGAACATGCTCAAGATGGCGTCGCTTTGACCGATGATCTTTCCGAAGTTGTACTCGCCCTCAACCTCCTGCCGCAGGCAGATATTCTCAGCCTGGAGGCGGTTTTTGAGCTGCTCAATCTCCACATACGCAACCTGGAGCTCGCTCGTCCGTTGCTCTACCCGGAGCTCCAGTTCGTCGTGGGCTTGACGCAATTTACGTTCGGCTTGGTGCTTGTAGAGCGCCATCTCAATGTGAATTCCGAGCACGCGATCATCAAACGGCTTGAGCAGATAGCCGAACGACTCGGTCACCTTGGCCTGTTCCAGAGTCGCACGATCCGAATGAGCTGTCAGGTAGATGACAGGCAGGTCGTATTCCAGGCCGATGATTCGCGCTGCTTCTATGCCGTTAATGGTTCCAGCCAGCTGGATATCCATCAGAACCAGATCCGGACGCAGTTCACGCGATTGGATGATCGCATCTTCACCGTATCTTGTCGTGCCGCTGATTTCATAGCCAAGCTGACCCAATTTGCAGGCAAGGTCCTCGGCGACAATCATCTCATCTTCAACGATGAGAATTCGTGTTTTACTCACGTTCTCGTTCTCCGTCTTTTTTAACTTCCGGCAGCTTGAAAGTGAGCTGAAATTCTGTGCCGTTGTCGCAATTCAGTTCCATTGTGGCATTTAATTGCCGCGTGAGCATCTCCACTAGCCTCAGTCCTAAAGATTCGGACTGACGCCAATCAAGTTCAGGGGGCAAACCGACACCGTCGTCGCTGACGCACAGACAGACCGTGCCGTCTGGACTCCGGTGGAGTAAGATCCTGACCTCTCCTTGGGAACGCCCCCGAAAGGCATGCTTGAGCGTGTTGCTGATGAGTTCATTCAGGATCAAGCCGCAGGGCACCGCCGTCTCCACCCAAAAGAATACCGGCTGTAAATCTTTAATGAAGCGGATGGCAACCTTGGAGTTGCCGTGCGCATGGATGAGGTACTGCAAGAGTGCGCTTACGTAATCGTCGAAGGGTACGCTCGAGAGGTTCGCAGATTGGTAGAGCTTCTCATGGACCAGGGCCATGGAACGCACCCGGGCGCTCACGTCGCGCAGATGCTCGTGCACGGTTGGATCATCGATGGTATTGGCCTGGAGGTTAACCAGGCTGGAGATGACTTGTAAATTGTTCTTAACCCGGTGATGGATTTCTTTCAGCATTACTTCTTTTTCCAGCAGGGAAACCTGGGCGGCATCGGTAGCGAGCCGAAAACGCTGTTCGCTTTTCTTCAGCTCCTCCTCGGCCTGTTTGCGCTCGGTAATGTCACGAATAAAAGCTTCAGTACCTAGAATTTTACCGTGAGCATCATAATAATATTGAGCGTTCACAGACACTGGAGTGGATGTGCCATCATTTCTTTTTACGAACGATTCGAAATCAACGACTTTTCCATGAATCTTAAGTTCTTCAAATAACAGATCTCTGTGTTCTAAATTTTTGTAAAAAATGAGATTTGAAAGCCCAATATTATTTTGAAGTGAATTGTATCCGAACATTCGAGCCGCAGAAGGACTTGATATTAACACAATCCCTTCTGTATCTAAACGGATATATGAATCTTGAATATTAAAAAGTATAGACCTGTATCGCTCATTGCTATCGCTCAGCGCTTTTGAAGCACGTTCACGTTCTGCTGCTATCTGTAACTGACTTTCAGCGTTTTTGATTTCCGTGATATCGGTGAACAACACATTAATTCCTTTTCTACCAGACATCTCGACGGAACAACAGGAGAACAGAACAGGTGTAGGATTGTCTGCTCCGCTTAACAGAGATATTTCACCTTTTTGTGGTTCCCGCGTACTCGATTCCAGTCGAGCGGCAAATAAGGCAGAATCAGCAGGAGCGACATACGAAAGGAGCATGGAGCCGATGAGATTTTCCAGAGGCACCTGCAGCAAGGTCGCCATACTCTTGTTACAATAGACGATGGTACCGTCTGAAGTAAGGGTTACTGCACCCTCGTTCATCGTTTCGATGAGCACCCGGTAGGGATGTTCAGATCCCTGTAGGGTAAAGACCTGCTCCCCTCCATCAGGCATGGACACCATAAGAGCGTCGGCAGCACCGCTTCCGAGCGCATGCAGCGTCTCCTCAGCCTCTTCAAGCCGAAAACGGAGCTCTTTGTTCTCAGCAACAAGTTCTTCGCGGGACCTGGTGTCGGTTACCATGCTACCCCTTTTCATGCCGACTCTAATTCTTTTTCCGCAGATCGAGACCCGCCAGAATCCGCTCAGTCTTGGACATGTCACCGATGAATTTTCTGAGCGGTGGGGGAAGTTCCTTAACCAGGGTGGGAGCCGCGACTATCTGTCCCTCCTTGGCAAAAATAGGCTGCTGATGAATGTCGATGATCTCTAACTCATAATGCCCTTCAAGGAACTCATCACATATTTTTTTTGTATTCTCGATGGCCTTCCTGGAATTGGATGTCATGCCGGATATATACAGGCGCAGAACGTACTGCCCTTGCTCAGTATCCAACGCCAACTCAAAGTCCTTGGTTGCGTCCTGCACGACTGGAGTGCGCTCATTTTTTGTCTTTTTCATGGTAACCGTTCCCAAAATTTCATGAAGTTAGGCGAGCGGTTTGATATCCAGCCCCACCAGCACCCGCTCCGTGTCAGAAAGGTCGCCAATGATTTTCTTCATCGGTTCGGGTAATTTTCGCACCAGGGTCGGCAGGGCCAGGATCTGATCCCCTTGAGCCAGTTGCGGGTTCTTCATCAAGTCGATCACCTCTATGGAGTATTTTCCTTCCAGGTGCTCATGACATATTTTTTTGAGATTGGCGAAGGCTGCGATGGATTTGGGGGTCTGGCCAGCAACATATAGCCGCAGTTGCCACCTTTCTTCATCCAGTCCTGCTGGGCTATTCTTTGATGTCATTTTCTGGGTTTTGGCAGTCATTTGGTGCCTCTTTTTCCCGTCTTTGTGGCTGATCCTGAAAGGAGCGCGTCTGCTTTGCGTGTCCGTGCCATGGCCTGGCTCTCTTCGATGATGATCTCCTGGTGCTGACTTGCCCTGGTGATGGCTCGCTCCACCTCATCCTTCTCCGCCTCGAAACCGGACCGAAGCGCCGTTATCTGGGCCTCGATCACGGCCTCCTTTCGCTCGATGTCGCGCTGCTTGCGCTCGATCTCCTGGTTGCGCTCCAGGATTTCAAATTTGTCCTTTGCTTCCTGGACCGCTCTGGCCGCACCGGTCATCACCCTACCCGCGCCGACATACACGTCCACAAGATCGGCGCCGTTATCGGTCAAGCAATACTCCCTGATCTGATTGGAGTGCTCCATGCCGCGGGACTTAAGGATGCTGAGGCCTCGGTTGCGTTCACCGTTGCCTTCTATGATCTGGAGCAGGATCCAGGTGTCCATGAGTGAGGAGATGCCCACATCAGTGCGCTCCAGGCTGCCGCCAACAGAGGTCAAGTCGGTGCAGAACGCGGTGACTTCCTTCATCTTCAGAAAATCGATCAGTCGCGAGAGCATGGATTTTACTTCCATCTCGTTGGCCGCGGCGACGAGATTGGATATGGGATCAACCACGACTATGCTCGGGTTAAACATTTCTATCGCCTTGTGCATGGTTACCAGGTGCATTTCGAGGCCGTAGAGGGTTGGCCGCGAGTTGCGAAATTCAAGCACTCCTTTCTTCACCCACTGCTCAAGATCAAGGCCAATGGATCGCATATTACGCATGATCTGGTTGCGGGACTCCTCAAAGGCAAAAAAAAGGCATCGCTCGCCACGCCGACAGGCGGCATCGACAAAGTGGGCGGCCATGCTCGACTTGCCGGTGCCGGCGGTGCCGGTAGCCAGAATGCTGCTGCCTCGGAAATACCCCTTGCCGCCGAGCATGGTATCCATACGTGGAATACCGGTAGAAACCCTCTCAGTCGGAGCGGCATGGTCAAGACCAAGGGACGAGATCGGCATGACCGAAAATCCTTCTTCGTCGATCAGGAATGGATACTCGTTGGTGCCATGTGCAGTTCCGCGGTATTTGACGATCCGTAAACGCCGGGTAGCAATCTGCTGGTCCACATTGTGGTCGAGGAAGATGACGCAGTCGGCGACGTATTCCTCCAGGCCAAAACGGGTCAGGCTTTTTTCTCCCTGCTCGCCGGTGATAACAGCGGTGACTCCCTTATCTTTCAGGAAACGGAACAGGCGTTTCAGCTCAGCCCGGAGGATGGTTTGACCTGCTCGGCTCTTTTCAGACCAGTCGAAACTTGAGATAGGTTTCTCCCTCAACCACGAGGGAACTGATGAAAAAGGGACGATTTTCCGAAGAGCAGATGGTCGGCATTCTGCGTGAAGCTGACCGTAGTCCGGTG
>JAHIQM010000007.1 GCA_018902545.1 Pseudomonadota bacterium
CCACCGGACTACGGTCAGCTTCACGCAGAATGCCGACCATCTGCTCTTCGGAAAATCGTCCCTTTTTCATCAGTTCCCTCGTGGTTGAGGGAGAAACCTATCTCAAGTTTCGACTGGTCTGAAAAGAGCCGAGCAGGTCAGCCTATGCTGGTGCTGTCAAAGCCGAGATGGCTAGGCAGGTTCTTGAGAAATGGCTTTGTTTCCGTCATGGGAAATTCACTTTGCGTTGCATATGAAGAGCCGCAATATGTGGTTGCTTGATCATGGAACTGCCTTCTTCTTTGCCGCAGCGGTCTGCCGCACCACTTTCACCATTTCCAGGGCCAGCAGGGGAATGAAGCCCAGGCCGAGAATGATGAGCGTATCACTCAGCGACAGGTATGACGACTTCAGGAAACGGCCAAAAGTCTCGTTATGCTGACTCCATATCTGCAAGCCAAAGGATATGGCGACCACGATGATCAGAGGGCGGTTCGAGAAAAAAGGAATGCGCCAGATCGGTTTCGTCTCGCTGCGGGCACCGAAGGAGCGCAACAACTCGGCGAAGACCAGCACGGCGAAAGCGGCTGAACGGGCGCTTTCCGTGGTTCCAGTCTGCAATCCGTGGTAATACACCGCAAGGGCGACGCCCGCCGTCAGGAATCCTGTAAAAAACATGGAACGCAAGAACTTGACATCCGTGATGCGCTCCGAACGGGACCGCGGATTACGCGCCATCACATCCGAGTCGATGCGGTCGGTGGCCAGGCACAGCGCGGGCAGGCCATCCGTGACAAGATTGATCCACAGCAGGTGAATGGGCAGGAGCGGCGCCGGGAGGCCCATGATCACACCTGCCAGCATGAGCAAGAGCTCCGCGCTGTTGCCTGCCAGCAAGTACTGGAGCGTCTTGCGGATGTTGTCGTAGATGCCCCGGCCCTCTTCCACGGCGGCGACGATCGTGGCAAAATTGTCATCGGTGATGATCATGTCCGCCGCCTGCTTGGTGACCTCCGTTCCCGTCTTGCCCATGGCGATGCCGATGTCCGCGCCTTTGATGGCCGGGGCATCGTTCACCCCGTCTCCGGTCATGGCCACAATGTCGCCGTTGGCTTTCAAGGCGTGAACAATGCGCAGCTTGTGCGCGGCCGAGACGCGGGCATAGACGCAAGCCTGCACAGCCCGCTGCCGAAGTTCATCGTCGCTCATGGCGTCCAGTTCGACACCGGAGACTGCAATGTGGTCGCCCGAGGCGAGGCCCAGTTCCTGCGCGATTGCCGATGCGGTGTGCGGATGGTCGCCGGTGATCATCACCACCCGGATGCCGGCGGCGTGGCATTTGGCCACGGCGTCCTTGGCCTCTTCACGCGGCGGATCGTACATTCCGGTCAAGCCGACGAACACGAGCTCGCGCTCCACGGTGTCCGCACCAAGGTTTGCTGACGAGACGCTGTCCAGGTCGCGGTAAGCCGAACCGAGCACACGCAAGGCCTGACTGGCCATGGCGTCATTTTGGGCCTCGATGCCCTGCCTGTCCTCATCCGTCATGGGCCGCACCCCGGCACTGGTGTAGATCTGCGTGCAAAGCGCAAGAAGCATGTCCGGAGCCCCGTTAATCAGGGCGCGCAGCCTCCCGTCCGGCATCCTGCGGATCACCGTGCTGCGTTTGCGGTCGGAGTCGAATGGAATCTCGTGCTCTTTCGGGAGCTCCCGCTCGATACGATCCCGGTCGCCGCCGGCCTTGGCACCGGCCGAAAGCATCGCGCCTTCGGTGGGATCGCCAACGGTTTTCCACGCACCTTCCTCCTGAACGAGATGCGAATTATTGCTGCCGAGGAGAACCGTCGCAAACTCGAGCAGCGGAGCCTTGTGCTGCTCATCCGGCGTGCGGCCTTCGATGAGCACCTCGCCGTCCGGCCCGTAGTCGTCACCGGTGACTTCATAGTTCTGGCCGGAAACATACAGCGCGCGCACGGTCATTTCTCCGGCCGTGAGGGTGCCGGTCTTGTCCGTGCAGATGACCGTCGTCGAGCCCAGCGTCTCGACCGCGGGCAGCTTGCGCACCAGCGCGTTACGGCGGGACATGCGCAGCACGCCGAGCGCCAGCGCAACGGTGACCACGGTCGGCAAACCTTCCGGCACGGCGGCCACGGCAAGGCTGACCGAGGTCATGATCAATTCATAGATATCCGTCCCGCGCAGCATCCCGAGCCCGAAAAGCAGCGCGACGATGCCAAGGGCCGCCCAGACCAGGATGTGGCCGACCGAATTAAGTTTCTTCTGCAGCGGTGTCCTTTCTTCGTCGGATTCCTGTTCAAGCAGCCCCGCGATGCGGCCCAGTTCGGTCCGCATCGCGGTGGCCACGATGACGGCCTGGCCGGTACCGGCCGCGACACTGGTCCCCATGAAGAGCATGTTTGTGCGATCGCCCAGGGGGACCTCGTGCTGTGCCAGCGCCTCGGGCTGTTTCATCACCCCGACCGATTCGCCGGTCAGCGCGGATTCAATGCACTTGAGCGACGCCGCTTCCAAAAGCCGTGCATCGGCCGCGACCAGATCGCCCGCTTCCAGCGCGAGGATGTCCCCGGTCACGATTTCCGAGGCCAGGATCGACATGATGGCCCCATCTCGCCGCACCTTGGCATGCGGCGCGGTCATCTTTTTGAGGGCCGCGATGGACTTCTCCGCGTTGAACTCCTGATAGAAGCCGATGACGGCGTTCAAGACAACGATGGCGAAAATGGCGATGGCGTCCACAACTTCGCCCATCACGCCGGAAAGCACGCCGGCAGCGATGAGAATCCAGATGATGAAGTTTTTGAATTGATCGAGAAAAATCTGCAAGGTACTTATGGGTTTGCCTTCTTTCAACTCGTTCGGGCCGTTGGCCGCGAGCCGCGTCGCCGCCTCCGCCGCCGAAAGGCCGGTCGCTGCGGAATTTAAGTCCGCCAGCACCTCCTCGGAGGACAGGCTGTGCCAGGCTTTCTGCGGATGCTGTTCACCGACTTTTTGAGGGGTCATCCCATAACTCCTTGGAATTTTGATCTCATGGCTCTCAGCAAACCTTTGAAGAGGCGCCAGTAAATTCGATGAGCCCCGCAAAGGCGGAGAAACCGACGCCAAACGCGAGGAGCATGCCCTTCTGGCCGGGCTTTGGAAGACCACTGTCGAGAAGTTGCCGCAGCACAAACAGAACCGTAGGCGACGACATGTTGCCGTAGTTTTGGAACACGTCGTAGGAAAAACGCAGATCCTCGCGGGAAAGCTCCAGCTCCTTGGAGACTTGGTCCAGCACCACCGTGCCGCCCGGATGCACCGCCCACCAGTCGATGTCACTGGCCGAGAGGCCGTGCCAGGCCAGAAGCCGGGATGCCACCTCCTTGCCGGTGCGCGCCCCGATGATCGGCACACGCATGCTCAGGTGATTCCGCAAAAGGCCTCCTTCGGTCCGGTAACACAGCTCCGCGCGGTGTTTGGGAAACAGCCCGGTGGCAAAGTCCACCATGCGCGCCAGACCGCCCGGACGGTCATCAGGCAGGAGGTCGAGCACCGCTGCGGCGGCGCCGTCACCGAAGATGCAATTGCTCACCACCTGTTCCGGATCATGGCTGGGGAACATGGTGGCCGTGCAGACCTCCACCGCTATGCTCAGGACCGGGCCCTCCACGCTGCGCACCAGCATGCCCGCGGCGGATTCAAGATTCGGCAGGGCCGCGCCGCACCCCATGCCCATCAGGTCCTGGAAACGGATGGAAGTCCGGAGCCCCAGATCCTGCGCGATATATGAGGACAGACCCGGGCAGAGGTAGCCGGTGCAGGTGTTGACGATCAGACCCGCGATCTCGCCGGGTTCGATGCCAGCCTCCGCAAGGGCGCGGTCCGCGGCAGCGACGGCCGTGGAGCGCCCGTAGGTGAGGAAGCGGCCCAGGAGTTTGTCGGGATTGGTTTCAAGAGCGTCCTCCGTGGTCTCCATTCCCAGATAGCGGCCCTTGATTTTCCCATCCAGAAGGATGCGGCGGTACAGATCCTGTTCAGTCTGTTTTAAGGGATAGCGCGTGCTAAAAAACTCATAGGCCTCCTCTTGTGTCGCATAAAGGGGCGGCGTGGCCGTGCCCAGGCCCCTGAGGATGACGCTGTTCATACGTGTTCTCCCTGATTGTATCGAATGATGGCGGCAACCCGAAACCAGCGGGCCGGAGCCACCGAAACCGTGACCCCGTCGAGTTGCTGCAATAAAGCCCTGAGTTCAGGGATCTTGAAACCGCGTCGAATGGAAAGCAGGGCGTCATGACGGACTCCGGCCGACATGCCGGTCCCCGTCAGCAACAGCCGCGCCCCGAAGTCCGCCAGCCGGGAACGCCGCAGGTCGTTGATCAGCACGCTGCCGCGCACGAAACCTCGCAGCCGCCGCAGCAGCGCGAGGATGTGCTCATCGCTGAAATGATGAACGCACATGGAGGCCACGGCGCAATCATACGGTCCTGCAGGGTGATGGCTGAAGACGTCTTCCTGCAGCAACCGCACCGCCGGGTCGCCTGCTTTTGCGAGCTGTCCGCGTGCAATATCCGTCGCATGATCAGCCATTTCCAAGCACGTGAAATGCATGGGAATGCCGTTCAGCCGCGCCCACCGGCTCACCGCGAGCGGGATGTCACAGCTGCCCGAGCCGATGTCGAGCACCCGTAGTGGGGCCACGTCATGATGCCCCGCCGTTTCGGCGTGCAGGAAACGCCGCACGACCCGAATGCCGCCGAAGCAGCCATTGACCAGCTCCATGAATCGGTAGCTTGCGGCTGCCAGTTCAGGGTCACAGTCCGGCCGATCCAGAAATTCTTGCGCCGTTGCGCGGGAATCAAACACCCCAGAGCCCTCCCGTTGCCATGGCATCATCCATCTCTTCGTATTTTTTTAGCACTTCGGCCCGGTAGCCGGGCGAAATCGAAACGGCCTGCGCGGCAATCCCCTCGCAATAGCCACACGTCCGGCAGTCCAGGGAGGCGCAGTCCCGAGCGCGAAAACCGTCCAGAAACGTATCCGGAATTTGCGATGCGTCTATACGGATCGGGCTCTGGGCCAGCGGCGAGAGCCAGCCTTGCAGCCGCGCCAGATCGGTCAGGGGTTTGAGCCGCAGCGGGCTGACCTGCCTCGGTTTCCAGAAATTCCGCAGCATCCAGCGAGACTCCTTGCGGACCGGTTCCTTGAAACCATACGAGAGCAGCAGCTCGGCCAGATTCCCTTCGAAGCGCCGCTCGCTGTAGGCTTTGACGCGCCGCAGCAGCTGCGCCGATGGAATCCCGCGTTCCAGAAGTTTGAATGTCGTATATCCCATTGCTTCATAAACGGCGAGATCTTCCGGCCTAATCCAGGCCGATTTGATAAATTGCGACGGGTCCGAAAGACGCGTGCGCGAGCAGCGCATCAGGCAATAATCGATGAATAGCGTGCCGGTGTCGTCTGAGGCGTGGGCGAAACCGTTCTGATGATAGCTTTGCAACGGGCAGTTCAGGAGGCAACTGTGGTTCGCGATCAGTTCCAGTTCGCAACCGACCGCCTCCCGGATGGCCGCAAGACGCGGGAAATTCCGGTTAATCGAAAAGCTCTCCAGAACAATGGCGTCCGCCCCCAGATCCTCCCAGAAACGGGCGCGCCGGGGCGTATCCACCTGGGCATAAATCCCGACCCGCACCCGGAACTCGGGAAAACGGCGTTTGACCAATTCCAGCAAAAACGGGGTGGATACGGTCACCCTGCGCACACCCAGATCAGCCAGAGTGGTCAAGAGGGCTGTGACCCGTTTCTGCCAGGGGCGGGTCCATTCACTGTTGCCAAAACAGGCGCCGTTCAGAAGATAATTGAAGGCAATGCCCTGCTCACCGAGCAGGCTGACATAATGCCGCAAATTTGCTTCGGAGAGCGGCGTAGCCAGATAGCGGGGGCGTCCGCCACTGATACCGTCGCCAGGTAGCTTGCCGTACACTTCATCAACCGGGTACGCCTTGAGCGCCGGAACCAGTTCCGGATCGTAATTCGCCGCCAGTGAAAATTTCGTTGCGGAGGGGGCGCGGCTGGAACCGGTCGGCTCGGTCGGCATTCGGATCAAGCCTCCTTTTTGAGTTTCATAGATTTTGTCTCACTTCTTCCAATTTTGGTTTTTGCCAGACAGATCAATCCATCCCTCGATGAATCTGGACAGCTCTTCCCCGTGTTTCTCACGCATCTGATATTCCAGATGCCTTGGGCGTAGCTGAAAGATGAAACCATAAAGAGAAAAGCTGTGAGAAAATTCCAAATATATTACACCTTCTTTTCGCTTTACCGTAACGAGAAGAGCAACAAGCGTTCCAAGCAGCCCTAACATATTTACTTTCTAATTTACTGAATTCATAATCAGATATAATCTTAAAAGCTGTTTGGAAATAAATCCGTCACCAAAAACCGTCATATTTGCCGGTGGCGTCATTAATGCCCATCGGTGGCGTTATGAGGCAAGCCCCTTGTCTCTTGCTTGCCTGCGTGAACAAAAGTCAAAGGCAGACTTGACCCCTTTTGCGGCGTGCGCGATCCATGCGCACTCACGTGTTTTTAAAACCGTGGTCCATCGCAGCAAACGTCCTCCGTAACAGCGCCGTGCTCTTGGTGCTGACACCGGCCGCATGGGCCCACTCGGTCCACTTGCTGGCAGCCTCCCGGACCTGATCACACAGCTCCGACATATCCTTGTCCGTAAGCCCGATCTTGCGCCCCAGGGCAAAAACCTCCTCCCGTCCCGGATTTCTGCCTTCGCCCAGCACGGTCATGGAGTGCTCGCCGCCCGGCCCGGGGGCATAGGTCAAATCATAGGCAGGAGCCAGTCGCCACGCGCCCTCGTCATCCATCAGGAACGAGGCGTTCTTGACGTGGTCGTCGCGGTTGTGAGTCAGGACATTAAAGACCATGCGCCTGAATCCCTGCAACAGATCCTGATGATTTCGGGTCAGGATGCGGATGACCTTGAAAAAATCCTCATAGTCACAGGATGGGATGCGGAAATTGGAATGGATCAGATTGCCGAGGGTGTGCACATGCAGACGGCGGCCGCCAGCGCGGTCAAAACGTTTCACGCCGAAGAACAGTTCATCTGCGGCTCGGAAGAGCCGGGATTCGGTCATGGTGATGCCTGCCGCTTCGGCCATGCGCGCATAGGCGTATTCGACGGGGCCGGCATCCGGAAAATCGTTCTGCCCGGAAAACTTGATCATCCAGTGCTCAAAACCTGCGGGAATCTCACCCTCTCCCGAAACAAGGCTGTCGCCGCGCACCCCGACCAGCACCTTGGGCCGAGCGCCGCCCGGACTGCCCCCTGCGCGCTGCAGAAGCGGCAGCACCGTTTCGACGGTGCCTGACAGGAGCTGACGGGATTCGTGCGCCAGTTGACGCAGATCGAAAATCCGCTCCGCGCCCTCATCCCTGTTCATGGCCGGTTCGTATACCAGTGCGCCCATGGTATCGGAACCCAAATACGCCAGCCTGTCCAGAATGCTGACCTGCTGGAGATCAAGCCCGGCCCGTCGGAAAACGCGGTCCATGAGCAAGAGGCCCCATCCATCGGGAAGGGAGTCATCGAAAAGGCCAAAAATCGGTCCGAAAGCGCGGTCCGTATGTTCGCACAGCCCTGGCTCCGGCGGCAGCTTGAACGGCGAAAGCCACAGAGGATTGCGCAGAAACTGCTGATCGTACTCGAAAAAAATGCTCCCGCCCGTGTCCGCGAGTCGCCCGACCATGACGCGGCGCTTTGCATCGTGCTGCAAGAGAACGCTGAGTTTCTTCATAGGCTGCCCCGCTTTGGCCTGCGCTCCTGCCTGCGTTCCAAATCTTCCATGGACGCGGCCGGAGGGGGAATGAAGAGCCCAGCCACGTCGTCGAGCCGGCCGAGGCAAAAGGCAAGCTTCAGCAAGCTGTCCAGGGAAATCTGACCGGTCTGCTCAAAACGCTTCAGCGAAGCCTCGCTCACGCCGGAACGCAGTGCCAGGGTGGAACGCTTCCATTTGCGGGACAGGCGAACCTCTTTGAGCCGCTGCGCCAGAAGTCGGGAGACGTCTTCGGGTGTATAGAGAGAAAATGGGTGCATAATGATAAAATATGCCCTCTAAAAAGATATTACAGTCCTTAATAGGCTATATTTTATCTCTTGTCGAGCAGAGCAGGAAAAGACTCAGACCAGGCTATGAGCAGTTCGCACGCACGCCGACCTAAAGCCGGATCTCCCCGTCCGCCAGTTCCTGTAGCTTCTCCGGATTAAGCAGGCTGATTTCCTTGCCCTGGACTTCGATGAGGCCCTCCTGGCTGAGCTTGCCGAGCACGCGCGAGAGGGTTTCCTGGGAGGTGCCGAGGATGTTGGAGAGCACGCCTTTGGTCACGCTGAGCTTGACCCGCGCGGAGACGGGCTTGAGGGATTGCTGGTGCAGCAGATATGCGGCCAGGCGCTGCGGAATCTCTTTCAAGGACAGGTTTTCGATCAGGATCGTGAACTCGCGCAGCCGCCGCGACAGCACGGCCAGCATGTTCATGGCCAGGGACGGGCTCTCGCGGTACAGTTCGATAAGTTTTTGGCGGGGAAAGAAATAAAGGGTCGATTTGCTGAGGGCCTGGGCATTGGCCGGATAGTTCAGTCCGGCAAAGACCGGAACTTCGCCCAAAGGATCCCCTGGCCCCAGGATGTGCAGAATCTGCTCCCGGCCATCAAAAGACATCTTGAAGACCTTTACCTGGCCGGAAACCACGACGTAAAATCCGAGCCCCTCCTTGCCCTCGCTAAAGAGCAGATCTCCCTTGTCATATTCACGGGGTTCGCTGATGCGCGCCAGCTGCGCGAGTTCCTCCGGACCCAGCCCCTTGAAAAGGGTACTTTGGCCCATGGCGGTCGTAAAATCCATGCAATGTATCCTTAGCGTTTGAACACAAAAATGTTGGCTGAAAACACTTCCGGGTCGAACCCGCTGCCGGAATAATCGGACACGTGCTCGACCAGATGAAACCCGCGCTCTTCATGTCCGGCCACCATCTGCTCCGATGACAGCGGATAGAGGCGCACGTGGTCGTCGAAAACGCGCTGGCCCTCTATGTCCAGACCCGTGTGAAAAGTCAATCCTTCCGGGGTGATGTCCTCGTAGGCGCGGTGAAAGACAGCCCCATCCATGACCTTGGTCGGAAAAATGAACGCGGGCAGGCCCAGCACATAGTCCCAGTTCATAACCTGCACGATCCAGACCCCGCCGGGCAGAAGCCGCGCGGCCACGTCCTCGACGCACCCCCAGAAACGATCCCGGGGCAGATGGGCCGCAGTGTTGCCGATGGAATAGATCATGTTCCAGGGACCGCCAATGGTTGCAAATTCCGTCATGTCCAGCACATGAAACTCGGTCTCCGGCCCACGGGCCCGGGCCTGGGAAATCATGGAGGAATCGAGGTCCACGCCAACTGCTTGCACGCCATCGCGGGTAAACGCCGCGCAATAGTCACCCGTGCCGCAGCCCAGATCCAGAACCGGCCCGCCCAGTTCTCCCAGATGATGGTTTAAATAGGCATAGACCCCTGGACTGAAAGGAAAAATCCGATCGTACCAGACTGCGAACTTGGAATACATGGACATGGCGGCCTCCTTGTCGTGAACGTGAATCGAAACACCCTTAATAAGTCCGCACCGCCCGGAGGTCCAGCCCAAAACAAAGCGGCGTCACTACCGCAGCGGCCACGCCTGCCGAATGGAATCGACGCGTGCTGCAAACATGTGAAAATCGTCCACGCGATGGTTGAAAATCGTCTACAAAATGGACGAAATTCATCCACGAAATGGTTGATTTTCATCCATCATAGCCCTATTATCCCGGCATGTACACGCGCCATATTTCATCAAACATCCTTGAATCACTCACAGACACGCCGGTCATCTTCATCCGGGGCGCACGACAGACCGGGAAGACCACCCTGGTTCGAGATCTCATGCCGGAGCATATGTCGTCCGAGTATGTCACCCTGGACAATACCGTCGCTCTCTCGGCAGCCCAGGGCGATCCGTCCGGGTTCATCGCCGGAGTCCGCAAGCCGGTGGTTATCGACGAAATCCAGAAAGCGACGGCGCTCCTGCCCGCCATCAAGGAGCACGTGGACCGGGACCGCACGCCAGGCCGCTTCATCCTGACCGGCTCCGCCGACATCATGTCCGGCCTGCGCGTTTCCGACTCCCTGGCAGGACGCATGAAACTCTTCGATCTGTGGCCCCTGTCCCGGGCGGAAATCACGGGCTCACGGACCAATCTCGTAGACATTCTGTTCGGCCCGGAGCTGGCCTGGCCCGCACCGACTGACGATGACGTCATGAACGCCGTGCTCACGGGCGGGTATCCCGAAGCGCTGGCCAGAAGCAGCGATAAGCGAAGGCAAGCCTGGTTTTCCGCGTACGTGACCACCATCGTTGAAAGAGACGTGCGCGACCTCTCAAGCATCCAGGACCTGACCTCCATGCCCCGCCTGCTTCAGCTCCTGGCCTCGCGCACCGGCCAACTGCTGTCCTACGCCGACATTTCGCGCGGACTGACCATCCCCCAGACGACGCTCAAGCGCTACATGGCCATCCTGGAGGCCACGTTCCTCATCCGTGAACTGCCGGCCTGGGCCGTGAATATCGGCAAAAGGGTCACCAAGGCCTCAAAGCTCATGTTGACGGACACCGGCCTGGCCGCGCACCTGTCCGGGATGAACCACGATCGTCTCACGCAAGACCGGCAGACTTTTGGGCACCTGCTTGAAAACTACGTGGTCTGCGAGATGGCCAAACACGCGACATGGTCCCAAAACCGGGTCGCGTTGAGCCATTTCAGGTCCCACACGGGCCAGGAGGTCGACCTCATCCTCGAAGACCATGCCGGCAACATCGTCGGAGTGGAGATCAAGGCCTCCGCCTCGCCCACGACTTCCGACTTCAAAGGCCTGCGGCTCCTGGCCCAGGCCTGCCCCGAAAAATTTCTGCGGGGCATCGTCCTGCACCTCGGTCTCGGGGCCGTTCCCTTCGCAGAAAACATGCATGCCCTGCCCATCGCGAGCATGTAAGAAGGCGTTTCGTTTCACCCATACAAAAAAGATAAAAGGATTCAAATGAATACGACACAGCACCTCCTCATTAAAAACATCCTTCAAGCCCCCATCCAGGACCATCCGGATCAGGAGATCGTCTATGCAGGCACCCTGCGCTTCACCTACGCGCAGTTCCGGGAGCGCGTGGCCCGGCTGGCCGCCATGCTGCTGGATCAGGGGGTCAAGCCCGGCGACACCGTGGCCGTCATGGACTACGACAGCCACCGCTATCTGGAATGCTACTTTGCAATCCCCATGATCGGCGCGGTCCTGCACACCATCAACATCCGCCTCTCGCCCGAGCAGATGGTCTACACCATCGGGCACGCCGAAGACGATGTCATCCTCGTCAATTCCGACTTCCTGCCGCTCCTGGAACAGATCAAGGGCCGACTCGACACCGTGGAAAAATTCATCCTGCTCTCGGACACCGGCGATACGCCCACGACCACCCTGCCCCTGGCCGGAGAATACGAAACGCTGCTGGCCGCGAGCACGCCCGTGCAGGATTTCCCGGACTTCGACGAGAATACCCGGGCCACGACCTTCTACACCACCGGCACCACGGGTCTGCCCAAGGGCGTCTTCTTCAGCCACCGCCAGCTCGTGCTGCACACCCTGGCCGGGGTGGCTGCGCTGGGTTCGAACGCAACCCAGGGCCGCTTTCACCGTGAAGACGTATACATGCCCATCACCCCCATGTTTCATGTCCACGCCTGGGGCATTCCGTACATGGCTACCTTGCTCGGGGTGAAGCAGGTCTATCCGGGCAAGTACATACCGGAAGTGCTGGCGCGGCTCATCGCCACGGAAAAAGTCACCTTCAGCCACTGCGTGCCGACCATCCTGCACATGCTCCTGTCGGACCCCAAATGCGCCCCTTTCGTCCTTAGCGCCTGGAAGGTGGTCATCGGCGGGGCGGCCATGCCCAAGGCCATCTGCGCGGCGGCCCTGCACCGGGGCATCGACGTCTTCGCCGGCTACGGCATGTCCGAGACCTGCCCCATCCTGAGCCTGGCGTACCTGAGCGACGCCGAACTGCAGCTTGACCGCGAGACGCAGATCGCCCTGCGCACGCGCACGGGCAAGGCCCTGCCCATGGTCCGCCTGCGCCTGATCGATGACCTGGGACAGGAAGTTCCAAACGATGACAAGACCCCCGGAGCCCTGCAGGTCCGCGCGCCCTGGCTCACAGCCTCCTACCTCAAAGACGAGAGCAATTCCAAAAAGCTGTGGACCGATGGCTGGCTGAACACCGGCGACGTGGCCTGCCGCAACGAGGCGGGAAGCCTGCGCATCACGGACCGCACCAAGGACGTGATCAAGGTCGGAGGGGAATGGATCAGCTCGCTGGAACTCGAAGACATCATCCTGCAGCATCCGGACGTGGCCGAGGCCGCAGTCATCGGCAAGCCGGACCTGCGCTGGGGCGAAACCCCGCTGGCACTGGTGGTGCCCAAAAAGGGCGCGACGCCGCTGGAAAGGGAGATCGTCCAGCACGTGAAGAGCTTCGTGGACAAAGGGGTGCTGCCCAAGGAGGCCATCCTGCTCAAGGCCCGCCTGGTCGAAGCCATCGCCAAGACCAGCGTCGGCAAGATAAGCAAGGTGACCATGCGCGAGATGTATCTCAAAGACGAAGATTGATGCTGCGCCAAGCCTGTCCGATTCAACCCGGGCAGGCTTTTTTTACGCCTGATGTTCAGAGCGCCGAGCCCCACCCATAGCCAACACCATGGCCGTATCCGACGGCTACGCCTTCAAACCACCCTCCTTTTTCGCACATCCGCGCACGACATCACCCCTGAGGCGGCTCGTGGTATTGGGACTGCCCCCCGTACCTCTTTTTGCGCACCGTACGCCACGCCGCCAACGATGCGAGGCGGTGGCATTTTTTCCTTTATTCATGGCCGGGACAGGCTTATGGTCTGCCAAACTGAGGAGAAATCATGTCGCACCATTCGCATCGCTCGGGCTATTCCGAACTTACCGACCGGCTGAACCGTTGCCCGCAGGGGGCTCCCCCCTCCGAATCCCTGCACAAAATTCTGAAAATCCTCTTTTCCGAGCGCGAAGCCGAGCTCATCGCCATCTTGCCCATCAAGCCGTTCTCGGTCGAAAAGGCGGCCGAAATCTGGAAGATGGACCCGGGCAAGGCCAGGAACATCCTGGAGGACCTGGCCGGACGGGCCATGCTCGTGGATATCGAAGGCGAGGACGGGCAGACGACCTACGTGCTGCCTCCGCCCATGGCCGGATTCTTCGAGTTCTCGATGATGCGCACGCGGGGCGACGTCGACCAGAAAGCCCTGGGCGAGCTCTTCTACCAGTACCTGAACGTGGAGGAAGATTTCATCAAGGCGCTCTTTATCGGCGGCGAGACCCTGCCCGGGCGCGTCTTCGTGCAGGAGCCCATGCTCTCAAGCGAGAACGCGTTGCACGTGCTCGACTTTGAACGGGCCAGCGAGGTCATCCGCTCGGCAAGCCACAGGGCCATCAGCACCTGCTACTGCCGCCACAAGATGGAGCATGTGGGCCGCGACTGCGACGCGCCCAAAGAGATTTGCATGACATTCAACACCGCCGCCAGTTCCCTGTCCAGACACGGCCACGCCAGGCCCGTGGACACGGCGGAGTGTTTGGATCTGCTGGACCAAGCTCAGGAACACGGGCTTGTCCAGTTCGGGGAGAACGTGCGCGAGGGGGTCAACTTCATCTGCAACTGCTGCGGCTGCTGCTGCGAGGCCATGATCGCGGCCCGCAAGTTCGGCAACCTTCACCCCGTGCACACCACAAACTTCATGCCGGTGGTGGACGAGAGCGCCTGCAACGGCTGCGGCAAGTGCGCGGCTGCGTGTCCGGTGGAGGCCATGAGCGTAGTCTCGGCCAACGACCCGCGTGAGCCTAAACGCAAAAAAGCCCGCGTGGACGAAAACATCTGCCTTGGCTGCGCGGTGTGCGTACGCGTCTGTCCGGAAAAGTCCCTGTCCCTCAAATCCAGGGAAAAGCGCGTCATCACGCCGCTCAACTCCGTGCACCGCACCGTGGTCATGGCCCTGGAGCGCGGCAAGCTGCAGCATCTCTTCTTCGACAACCGCGTGCTCTGGAACCACCGCGCCCTGGCCGCCGTGCTGGGTGTGATTCTGAAGCTTCCGGCCATCAAGCAGGTCATGGCCACGGATCAGGTCAAGTCGCGGTTCCTGGAATACGTGGTGCGCAAATTTCCGGTCTGAGAATCAAAAACCCGCCGGAACAATAGCTCCGGCGGGTCAGTCTCTTTAATCCCGAACGAAAGCCTACATGGCCCCGCGGCCCAGGTTCACACCCGTGGCCTCGGCCGCACGGATGAGCTGATGGTCCACGGGCACGGTGCGGCACAGTCCCGCCAGCTCCGAGAGGGGAACCAGCACGATGTTCGGGGTTTTGAGGGCCACCATGGTCCCGAACTCTCCCCGCGCCGCCGCGTCCACGGCCGCCGCGCCCAGGCGCGTGCCCAGCACCCGGTCAAAGGCCGTGGGCGAACCGCCGCGCTGGATGTGGCCAAGCACCGTCGTACGCACCTCAAGCGGAATGCGCTCGCGAATCTGGTTGGCCAGGTGAAAACCTATGCCCCCCAACTGCTCCACGCCCTGCAGCCGGTTCGTGGCCGAGCCCTGGGTGATGCGTTCTCCGCCTTCCTCCCGGGCGCCTTCGGCCACCATGATGATGCTGAACGGGCTCTTGCCGCGAATGCGATGCTGGATCTTGGTCACGACATTGTCCAGATTGTAGGGAATCTCGGGGATGAGAATGATATGCGCTCCCCCGGACAGGCCCGACTCCAGCGCGATCCAGCCAGCGTTGCGGCCCATGACTTCAAGGATCATGACCCGGTCGTGGCTGCGCCCGGTGGTGTGCAGCCGGTCCATGGCATCGCAGGCGACCTGCACGGCGGTCTGGAAACCGAAGGTATAATCCGTGCCTTCGAGGTCGTTGTCGATGGTCTTGGGGATGCCGACCACGGGCATGCCCATGAGCTCGAACTTGTGCGCCAGCTCCAGCGTGCCCTCGCCGCCGACCACGAAAAGACAGTCCAGCCCGAGCAGCCTGAAGGTGTCCATGGCCTGCTCGGACACGTCGCTGACGGTGATCTGCCCTTCCGCGTTGAACTCGCGATATGCAAAGGGGTTGCCCTTGTTGGTGGTGCCCAGGATGGTCCCGCCCAGGGTCAGGATGTCCTTGGTGTTGCCGGTGGTCAGCTTCATGGTCCGGCCGAGGATAAGACCGTCGAATCCATTCTCAAGGCCCACGACTTCGGCCCCGTACTGGATGATGGCCGTCCGGGTCACGGCCCGGATCACGGCGTTGAGGCCAGAGCAATCGCCCCCGCCGGTCAGAATACCTACGCGTTTCAAACCCATGATTCCTCCCTAAGCGTACAATTTGATGATGCATATCCCCTACATCGGCGTCGCCGCTCCCGTCCATCTCCATGATCGGGATCATGCGGCGGGACGTGACGAGCGCAGACGAGGACGAAGGGCTCTTCAGCATTTCATACGCACTCGACACCACCCGACATGCCCGCAACGTTTTTTGGGATAAAGAGTTGGACAGCGAAGCACTCAAGGCATGATGCGCGCAATCTGAAAAATGAAGGGCCTGCTAACACCACGTTTGCAGGCCCTTTTTATCGCTCCGGGCGAAGCCCGTTCTACACTACCCTTCGGACGTAGTCGGATCGATGATGGTCTTGACTTCGCTCACGCTGTTGGCCGGGAAGCCGCCCTTTGTGGCATGTTCGCGCACGGCCTCTTCGCTTGGGGCGATATACACACAGTAGATCTTGTCCGGGGTCACGAAGCTCTCCACCCACTGGATGGACGGCCCCATCTCCTTGAGCACGCCGCAGGAATGCTGGGAAATGCCCCTCAGGGTTTCGGCGGACATGCTGCCCGCGCCCGGGATTTCGCGTTCGATGATGTACTTCGGCATACAGTCTCCTCTCGGTTAAAAGTCCATGTCGCATGGATGGCTGGATGAAAAAAAAGCCCCCTTCGGGCCATACAAAAATGCGGCCAAAAGTACGCTTTATCCAAAGAACCGGGCCAGCGCCTGCTTATCAGGCTTGCGCCCCGCGTCATGTGCAGCACAAGGGCGCGCATGCAGGCTTCGGCCTGTATCCATAACGACCAGCTTCGACCCCCAAGTCTGTATCAAAAAGAAACAACCCTCTCATTCCAAAGCCTGATCCAGATCCGCCAGAATGTCGTCGATGTGCTCGATCCCGACGGAAAACCGGACCAGATCCGGGGTAATGCCCGCCGCCGCCTGATCTTCTTCCGAGAGCTGGGAGTGGGTGGTGCTGGCCGGATGGATGGCCAGGCTCTTGGCGTCGCCGACGTTGGCCAGGTGCGAGACCAGGCGCAGACGGCCGATGAAATCCCGCCCGGCCTCAAGGCCGCCCTTGACCCCGAAGACGACCATGCCGCCGAAGCCGCGCGGGAACATGGTCCGGGCCAGATCGTAGGACGGATCGCCCGGCAGGCCCGGATAGCGCACCCATGACACCTTGGGGTGTCCGGCCAGAAATTCCGCCGCCTGCAGGGCGTTCTCGCTGTGCCGCTCCATGCGCAGGGCCAGGGTCTCAAGACCCTGCAGGAAGATCCAGCAGTTGTCGGGCGAGAGGCACGCCCCAAGGTTCCTGAGCGGCACCAGACGCATGCGCAGGATGAAGGCAAGGGGGTTCAGCTCGCCCAGATCATGGGCATAGCGCAGGCCATGGTAGGACGGGTCGGGCTCGTTGTAGAGGGCGAACTTGGGGTTGGTCCAGTCGAAGCTGCCGCCGTCAACCACGGCGCCGCCAATGGCCGTGCCGTGCCCGCCGATCCATTTGGTCAGCGAATGGATCACGATGTCCGCGCCGTACTCCAGGGGCCGAAACAGGTAGGGCGTGCAGAAGGTCGCGTCCACCACCAGAGGCAGCTTGTGCTCGTGTGCGATGGCCGACAGGGCCTCGATGTTGGCCACGTCCAGCGCCGGGTTGCCGATGACCTCGGTGAAAATGAGCCGTGTGCGCTCATTTATGGCCGCACGCACGGCATCAAGGTCATGGATGTCCACGAAGCGGGTGGTGATCCCGGCGTCGGGCAGAATGGCGGCGAACATGGTGTGTGTGCCGCCGTAGAGGGTGCTGGACGAGACCAGCTCGTCGCCCTGACGGCAGATGTTGATGACCGTGTAGTGGATGGCCGCCGTGCCCGAGGCCAGGGCCAGGGCCGCCTTGCCGCCTTCGAGCTGGGCCAGCCGCGTCTCCAGGGCCTCCTGGGTCGGCCCGCCCAGGCGGGTGTAAATGTTGCCCAACTGGCGCAAGGCAAAAAGGTCGGCGGCGTGGTCCGCACTCTTGAACAGGTAGGCCGAGGTGCGGTGCACCGGAACGGCGCGGGAACCCGTGGCGTCGGGGGAATAGCCGCCGTGCAGGGCCTTGGTTTCAAATCGTTGCATAGTTCCTCCTGTCCAGGCTTTGCCGGACTCTGATTCGTGAGGCGATCAGCCAAAAAGCCGAGTATTTTTCCCGGGACCGTTCAAAAACCGTTCTGGCAAGGCGCTCTCCCGATTCTGAAGGGCGAAGTGTAGTCGTCTACATGAGTCCTTCAGAATCGGGGAGCAACGCAGTCCAGAACAGTTGCTGAAATATCTCTCCCCGGGGCCGTTCAAAAACCGTTCTGGCAAGGCGCTCTCCCGATTCTGAAGGGCGAAGTGTAGCCGTCTACATGAGTCCTTCAGAATCGGGGGAGCAACGCAGTCCAGAACGGATTTTTCAACGGTCCCGTATCATGAAAATTCCGTACGAGGCGAGCAGATTGGGCCAAAACCGAACCTCGCGCATGCTCCCGTCGCCGGACGGATTCACGGCCAGGGAACGGATAATGGAAAAAGGCACGGCCCGCGAATAGGCCCGAAAATCCTCCAGACTCAGCACCCGGATGTTGGGGGTATTGTACCACTGGTAGGGCAGCTCCGGCGTGACCGGCACATGTCCGGAAAAAGCCATCTGCAAACGGATCGGCAGACAGCAGAAATTGGGAAAGCTGACGATGCCCCGGCGACCGACCCGGAGCATCTGTTGCAACAGGGCTGTGGGCTCGTAAGCCTGCTGCAGGGTCTGCGAGACCACTACATAGTCGAAGGCGTTGTCGGGAAACCCCGGCAATTCCTTGTTGATATCCCCATGAATGACCGACAGGCCCTGACTGATACAGGACACGACCTCGTCCTCGTCATGCTCGATGCCAAGGCCCTTCACTTCCTTGGTGTCGCGCAGAAAGCGCAGCAGCTTCCCATCGGCGCAGCCAAGGTCCAGCACGCGGCTGCCTGGGTCGATCCAGGAAGCCACCACGCGCAGGTCGAAACGCAGCTCGTGCCCATCCCCGTCACAATGCTCAGCAGCCATGCAGCCCTCCCAGAAATCCCCGGATCACGACCTCCAGGCGCTCGTCCGGCAGCAGGAACGCGTCGTGTCCCCAAGGGGCGGTTATCTCGCAAAAGCTCACGTCCCGGCCCAGGGTTTTAAGCACATCCACGATCTGCCGACTCTGATAGGTCGGATAAAGCCAGTCCGAGGTGAAGGACACCAGCTGAAAGCGCGCCCCTGTCCCGGCCAGGGCGCGACGGGCCGGACTGTCCGGGTTACCGAGGTCCAGGTCGAAATAATCTCCGGCCTTGGTCACGTAGAGAAAGGCGTTGGCGTCGAAGCGCTCCACGAATTTTTTGCCCTGATGATGCAGGTAGCTCTCGACCTGAAAATCACCCTCAAAATTAAAGGCAAACGAGCTTCCGCGCAGCTCGCGGCCGAACTTCACGTGCATGGACTCGTCGGAGAGATAGGTGATGTGCCCGATCATGCGTGCCACGGCCAGACCCAGGTCCGGGCGCAGGCCGTCGTAATAGTCGCCGTTCTTCCAGTTCGGGTCGCTCATGATGGACTGCCGGGCCACCTCGTTGAAGGCGATGGCCTGGGGGGAATGGCGGCTGGTCGTGGCCAGGGCCAGGACGCCGTCCATCATCTCCGGATAGGCCGCGACCCACTGCAGGGTCTGCATCCCGCCCAGGGAACCGCCGGTCACGGCCAGGAGGTGCTCGACGCCAAGGTAACGGACCAGCTCACGCTGCGCCCGGACCATGTCGGGGATGGTCACCAGCGGAAAATCAAGGCCCCAATAGCGTCCCGTGGCCGGATTGATGGAGGACGGCCCGCAGGAGCCCATGCAGCTGCCGATGACGTTGGAGCAGATCACGAAATAGCGGTCCGTGTCGATGGGCTTGCCCGGGCCCACGTAATGCTCCCACCAGCCGGGCTTGTCGTCGCCGTCGTGGTATCCGGCCACGTGGGCGTCGCCGGTCAGGGCGTGGCAGATGAGCACGGCGTTGGACTTGTCGGCGTTCAGGGCTCCGTAGGTCTCGTAGGCCAGGGATACAGGCCCCAAGCCCACCCCGCTGTCCAGAACCATGGGATGCGGGGGATGGGCAAAGGTGAAGGACTGGGTGCGGACCGCGCCGACGCTGTGGTCTGCCATTGCATGCTCCGTTATTTCAGACTGAATGACTCAGGATTTACGATTCCCCAACCTCAAGGTCAAGGCCGAAGGCACCGCCAAGCATCGGCCACGCGTCGCCGCCCGTCAAGCCCGTCCTGGCCCTCCCGTCCGAGCCGTGCTATGCGCCCGGACACGAACCAAACCGGAGGAAGTCATGCTCAGATCAGATATCATCGACCAACTCGGTCCCGGAACAACCTGGGACATGATCATCATCGGCGGCGGAGCCACGGGCCTGGGCTGCGGCGTGGACGCGGCCAGCCGCGGATACAAGACCCTGCTGCTGGAGGAGCGCGACTTCTCCCAGGGCACGTCCAGCCGCTCCACCAAACTGGTCCACGGCGGAGTGCGCTACCTGCAGCAGGGCAACCTGGCCCTGGTCATGGACGCCCTGCACGAGCGCGGCGTGCTGCTCAGAAACGCCCCGCATCTGGTCTACAACCAGGCCTTTGTCGTGCCGGACTACAAATGGTGGGAGCGCCCCTTCTACGGCGTAGGGCTGAAGCTCTACGACATGCTGGCCGGAAAGCTGGGTTTTGGGCGCTCGCGCATCCTGTCGCGCGCCAAAACCCTGAACATGATCCCCAACCTCGAACCCACGGACCTGCGCGGGGGGGTCATCTATTTCGACGGCCAGTTCGACGACTCGCGCCTGGCCATCACCCTGGCCCGCACCATGAAGGATCTGGGCGGACTGCCGGTCAACCACATGGGCGTCACAGGTCTTATAAAAGACGAGGACGGACTGGTTTGCGGCGTGCGGGCCAAAGATTCCCTGACGGGCGAAAACCGCGATCTCAAGGCCAAGGTCGTGATCAACGCCACGGGCGTGTTCGTCGACGACATCCGGCGCATGGACGACGAGCGCGCAGCGAAACTCATCGCCCCGTCCCAGGGCATCCATCTGGTCCTGGATAAGTCTTTCTCTCCCGGCGACACGGCCATCATGGTCCCGCACACCGACGACGGCCGGGTCATCTTTCTGGTGCCCTGGCACGGACGCGTGCTGGTCGGGACCACGGACGTGCCCCTGGACACCTCCAGCCCCGAACCCCGGCCCATGGAGGAAGAGATCACCTTCCTGCTCGAACACGCTGGCCGTTACCTGACCCGCGATCCGAAGCGCAGCGACATTTTAAGCGTCTTTGCCGGTATCCGCCCGCTGATCCGGGCCGAGGGCGAAGACAAGACCTCGTCCCTGTCCCGCGACCACTACCTGACCATCTCTCAGAGCGGGCTGGTGACCATCGCCGGCGGCAAATGGACCACCTACCGCAAGATGGGCGAGGACGCCGTGACCCAGGCCGCGCGCTTCGCGGCCCTGCCTCCCCACTCCTGCAAGACCGAGAACCTGCCCCTGCACGGCTGGCTCGGCGGCGTGGACCCGCGCGACCACCTCGCGGTCTACGGCAGCGACATCGAGGAAATACGGGAGATGATCCGCCGCGACCCGGAACTGGGCAAGCCCCTGCACTACAAACTGCCCTACCTGCGGGCCGAGGTGGTCTGGGCCGTGCGCCGCGAATGGGCACTGACCTTGTCCGACGTGCTGCGCCACCGTACCCGCGCCCTCATTCTGGACGCGGCCGTGAGCATGATTATCGCCCGCGACGTGGCCGAAATCATGGCCCGTGAACTGGACCAGGACAAAGACTGGATCGAGGAGCAGGTGGGTTCCTTCCGCGAACTGGCAAGGGACTATCTGGCGGGCTGAAAGCGGCGCGGCGGGCAAAGCCCGCCGCGATCCGGACAAAAGAGAGACTTTAGGCCTCGAACACGGCCCAAGGGAAGTCGGCGTCATCCAGCAGCGTCAGGGTCGCGCCGGGCAGATCGACAGGCGCTCCCGGAACCGCTTCGGGCCAGGCCAGGGTGACGAGCCCGCCCCTGGCCGCCGAGGTCACGCCCACGATGGAATCCTCCACGGCCATGCATTCCTGTGGCGCGAACCCGGCCCGCCGGGCGGCCTCCAGGTACGGGTCCGGCGCGGGCTTGCCATTGGCTACGTCGTTGCCGCAGACCGTGAAAACCATCAGTTCCCACAGCCCCAGCACGCGCAGGTTGGCCTCGATGACCGGGGCCTCGCCGTTGGACACGGCAGCCTGGAGCACGCCCAGCTCATGCAGGCGCTTCACCGCGGCCACGGGGCCGGGGCGCATCATCTCCGCACGCAGCCCTTCCATATATGCCCGGGCGCAATCGGCGCGAAAATTCTCCTCGGTCAGACCGGCGGGCAAACGCCCCTGAAGAATGGCCCACTTCTCCGGCATGGTCTTGCCCAGCAGTTCGTCGTTGGCCTCCTCGGTCAGGGTGTAGCCATGCCCTGCGCACCAGTCGCGAATGACCTCGTAGTGCAGGCTCTCAGTGGTGATCAGCGTGCCGTCGATATCCCAGAAAACGGCCTTGGGCCGCTTCATAAGTTCCATTTTCCCTCCTTTTTGCATGCTTCCAGCACGGCCTTGGCCCTGGCCGGAAAATCGGTGATGATGCCGTCCGCACCCTCGCGGGCCAGCCACAGCATGTCCTCTTCACGGTTCACGGTGTAGACGTTGACCGCGAATCCGGCCTCGCGCAAGGCCGCGATGCGTCCAGGAAAAAGTCCTTTGAAAGAAGGATTCAGCGCCACGGCCCCCAGATCGCTGAGTCGTTTCACGATGTCCTGCGTGGACGCGGCCATGGCCTTTTCGTCCAGCAGCAGCGCCACGGGCACTTCCGGGCTCAGTTCACGAAAAAGTTCCAGAGACTTCTGCCTGAATGACGAGACCAGCACCCGGCCATCCAGTTTTGCGGCGCGGATCAGGTAAACAACCGCGCCGACCAGCCCCGCGTCATCCCCGCCGAGCATGTCCTTGATCTCGACATTGACGGCCAACCCGCTCTTACGGGTCCAGGCCAGGGCCTCGGACAGAGTGGGAACAGGCTCCCCCGCGAACGCCGCGAGCGCGTCAGCCCCGATCTCTCCCGCCGCCACGGTGCCGAAAGGATCGCGCCGCGCGAACCAGCTCCCCGCGTCCAGACTGCGGATCTGGGCCAGAGTCAGCCGGTTCACCACATGATGCCTGCGCGAAGGCATTCCCGGCCGCGATGAGATATCCGTCACGCGGCGCAGCCCGTGGTCGTGGGTGACGATGACCTCGCCGTCAAGGGTGAGGTGCACGTCCAACTCCCAGCCATGCGCGCCCTGCGCCAGGGCGGCGCGGGCCGCGGACATGGTGTTCTCCGGGGCCACGCTGCGCGCCCCGCGATGGGCCCAGACCTTGGGAGAGGGGAAAGAGTGAGGCATGAGAGGCTCCTTTGGCCTGTCCGTCCCCGCTCCGGGCAGCGGTTTCGTCCGAAGGCGGTACCTGATGGCTTCGATCTCGTCCAGATTTTCAAAGATGCGGCCCACGCTTCCGGGGGCGAGCATGCCGCCGCGCTCGTTACCTCAGCGCGGCCCCGTCATGGGACGATCTCCATGTCCTCCGTCCTCTCCAAAAGCTCCCTGGCCTCCACTCCGCCGCAGCTGGACTTGAAGATCTGGTTGAGCCTGAATGTCAGCACGTATCTCCCCGGCACCTCGAAGACCATGCTTGTCTTCGGGTAGCCGGGCACAATCCGTGGAGCGGGCCCTGCCGGGCTTTCCAGGACGTCCACGTTGATGGCCACGGACTGCCCCGTCGGCACTCGGTAATCGCCCATATCGAAGGTTACGTTAAGTTGCGCGCCTACGTTTCGCGGCCCTTCGATGACGAGGCGGCCTTCTCCCGTGCCGGTGGCATTATCGCCGTCCGCAAAAGCGGGCCCGCCCATGCTTACGCACAAAAAGGTCACGAGCAGACAGAATACGCGCATGCGTCCCTCTTCAGGTTCGGGTTCTCAATGCCTTGCTGATACTCCTTAAAAGAAATATTACAAGTCAATGGGTAGAGAATGGGTAGAACGCAAGACCGGGAGAAAGACGCCATGAAGACACTCGTCACAACCGGGTACGAGACCCTGCTTCGACTGGACGAGGCCAATCAGGACTATTTCCTTGAAAGGTGGTCCATCCGCATGGAGGACGCCGGGTATCTGCAGCATACCACGGCAAAGCGCGTGGACTGTCTGGTCGCCCTGAAGGAATTTCTGCAGCCGGTCCTGGCAGACATCGAATCCGGCCGGGTTCCTGCGGAATTCTCGGAACTGCTCCACCGCGACAGCGGGTGGGAACGGTTCCTCATCGAATCATCCCGCCGCCACCGGACGCGCGGCATCACCTTCGACATGTTCCTTGGCTGCTTCAAGACCTTCATCTACAGCCTCCTCGACGTCATCGAGGCCATGGACGTCGAATACGCCCGAAAGGTGGACGCGCGCAGGCTGATCCGCCTCTACGGCGACGCCATCGAAGTGCTCTACCTGCAGGACTGGATCCGCATCTTCCCCGAATTTTCCGACGGCAGGCTCGATGACATGAACAGGCTCCTGACCCTGGAGAAATGCCGCTTCGAGAACATCCTGAACGCCACCTCGGACCTCATCCTCGTGGTGGACGGAGGCGGGCTGGTGGTGAACATCAACGCCGCGGTCAAGGCCGTGATGGACGAAAAGCAGGCACTTAAGCGGCCCGTCTGGGAAGTCCTGTCCCTGGAGGGGGGCAGCGTCGAGGAGCTGCTGAGGTACTACCCCGTCGGCATCACCTGCGAGCTGGCCCCCTTCGGGGAAAGCTCCATCTACAAAATGCAGGTCAATCCCCTGAAGTCCGTCAGCCTGGCCAGCGACCAGTACATCTTCGTGCTGACCAACATGACCACCCAGGCCATGCAGCGCCAGACCCTGGAGGGCATTGTCGACGAGAAAACCGAGGCCTTGCGCAAGGAAAAGGCGCAACTCGAGGAAATGAACATCACTCTGCGCAACGTCCTCAAGAGCGTCGGCCGGGAACACGAGGAACACGCCAGCAATCTGGCCGCCAAGGTCAACACCCTCGTGCTGCCCTCGCTGGAGCGCATCGAGTCCGAAAACGACCCGGCCATCCGCAAGGGTTACGTGACCGTTGTCAAAGACCAGCTGACGCGCCTTCTGCCCCGGGATTCCGGCGGGATGCCCCTGCTCCTCAAGCTCACGCAGATGGAGATGAAGGTCTGCCAGTTCATCCAGTCCGGACACTCCAACAAGGATATCGCCGACCTCTTGACCCTGTCCGTCGAAACCATCCAGACCCACCGCAAGAGCATCCGCCGCAAGCTCGGCCTGCACGGCCGCAGCGCCAACCTGTACGCCCACCTCAACACCATGGGTTTGCAGGACCAAATGGGTAGCTGAGACTACCCAATATATACCCTGAATCCCGCCTGTCAGGCATGGCGTCGCTGACGTAATCGTGTTACAGATACTGAGTAATCCCCCTGTAACCAAGGTACGCCAGCATGTCCGAACAGTGTATGCCTTCCATCGAGGCCCTGCGCGACTTCTTTGCCGCCACAGACGCCGGCGATCTGGAGGATGCGGCCGTCCGCATCGCGGAGAGCGTCGGCGTCGAAATTCCGCCCCATACGGACTGGACCACAGTCGAGTACGAGTTCAACCGCCTCTTCGTCGGTCCGGCGGCCGTCCCTGCCCCGCCCTTTGCCTCGGCCTGGTCCGAGTCCGACCGCGCCCTCATGGGCCGAGCCACCAGCGAGGCCCGGCAGACTTACCATCGCCTCGGTCTGGCCGTGCCCGGGGAGGGCGTCATCCCCGATGACCATCTGGCCTACGAGCTTGAAGCCTTGCTTGTCCTGAAGTCCGTGCTTGCAACGGAGGCCGGTGCGCCCGACGCCGAGACTGCGGCCCTGCACGCATGGTTCGTCGGGGAGCATCTTGAGCGGTGGCTTCCCCCATTCATGCAGGCGGTCAGGGAGCAGGCGACCGAAGGCGGGGTCGTGGCCCTGGTCACGGAAGCCCTGGCCGCGTGGTTCGACAACGAACGCAATTCAACCGCAGCGCTGCGCCCGGCCTGAAGCCGGCGCGGTCGAGGAGGAATGTTATGTCTCACACATCGAGTAGTTTGAGCAGGCGCCAGTTCCTGAAGGGACTCTCCGTGGCCGGGGCGGCCTCGCTCCTGCCCCTGCGCCTGCTGATGCCGTACTCCGCCCAGGCGGCCACGGCATTCAGCGAAAAGGATTTCCAGATCTTCAGGAACGCCTGTCCACGCAACTGCTACGACACCTGCTCCATCAAGACCTACGTCAAGGACGGGATCGTGCAGTTCATCGAAGGTGCACAGGAATCCACTTTCACGGCCGGGGGCCTGTGCGTCAAAGGCTACGCATACCCTCGGCGCGTCTACAGCCCGGACCGCATCAAGTACCCCATGGTCCAGGACGGCCGCCGGTCAGGCAACTGGCGGCGCGTGTCGTGGGACGAAGCCATGGACCGCATCTCCAGAAAGATCCTCGAACTCAAGGAGCAGGACGGCAATCTGCTGGGCCTGGGACTGACCAAGTATTCCGGTAACTTCGGCATCACCAACTACGGGGTCGAGGGCATGATGTCGTCCCTGGGCTACACCACGCGCTTCGTCGGCACCCCCTGCTGGCCAGCGGGCATCGACGCCCAGAACTATGACATGGGCGACATGTGGTGCAACGACCCTGAAGACATGGTCAAATCGAGGTACGTGATCATCTGGGGCGCCAACCCGGCGTGGTGTTCGGTGCATACCATGAAGTACATCATGGAGGCCAAAAGGCGCGGCGCCAAGGTCGTGGTCATCGACCCCGTCTTCACCCAGACGGCGGCCAAGGCCGACGTCTTCTGGCAGCCAGAAGCGTCCAGCGACGGCGCCCTGGCCTTGGGCATGGCCCGGCACATCCTCGACCTGGGGATGGTGGACCAGGATTTTGTGAACGCCAACGCCCTCGGATTTGAAGAGTTTGCCGCCTATCTGCGTGAGAACGTCACCGTGGAGTGGGCCGCTGGGCTCAGCGGCATCCCGGCCGAGCAGATCCGCGAGGTGGCCGAGGAGTTTGCCACGGCGGACCCGGCGACCATCTGGATCGGCTACGGCATGCAGCGGCATACCAACGGCGGCGCCTCGGTGCGGTCCGTCGACGCCCTGGTGGCCATGACCGGCAACGTCGGCAAGGAAGGCGGCGGCGCACGCTACGGCCATCTGCGGACCTGGGGGTTCAACTACCACGCCCTCATCCAGAAGCAGCCCGAGGGCTCCGTCGGCTTCATCGGCGCGACCGGCCCCAAGGGCGAGTTCGACTTCACCAAGGGCGAGGCGGCCAGCTACTCGGACCGCACCTTCAACATCAATAAGACCGCGCAGGGCATCCTCGACGCGAAAGATCCGGCGCTCAGGATGCTGTGGGTGTCGTGCAAGAACCCCTTTGCCCAGGACTTCGACCGGCCGAAGCTGGAAAAGGCCTTCGACACCCTGGAGATGGTCGTCAGCGTGGAACAGTTCTTCACCGAGACCGTGGCCAACTCCGACATCGTGCTGCCCGTGACCACGCTCTTCGAGGAATGGACCGTCAACGTGTCCTACTGGCACTACTGGCTCGGCATCAACGAGCAGGCCATAAAACCCATGTACGAGACCAAATCGAACATCGAGATTGCGGCCGAACTTTCAAAGAAGATGAACGAGCTTGCCCCCGGCTCCTGCACCTTCCCCCAGGACATCGACACCAAGGACTGGCTGGAGAAGGAGTTCAACCAGGGCATTTACGACTACTTCGGCATCAAGCACTGGACGGACCTGAAAAACGGGCCCGTCAAGGCGAAACTTGCCTCCACCGCCGCCTGGCACGACATGACGTTCGGCACCCCGTCCGGAAAGTACGAGTTCCGCTCCGACCTCTGCGCCGAGCATGGGCACGAAGCCCTCCCCAAGTACAAGGAAGGCCGCAAACCCTATGACGAGTTCCGGCTGCTGACACCGCACACGCAGTTCGGCCTGCACTCGCAGTTCGTCAACCTCGACTGGATGCACGAATACAACAAGGAGCCCTTCCTCTACATGCACCCCGACGATGCGCGCGAGAAAAACATCAGGGATCTGGACATGGTCCGCGTCTTCAACAAGGTCGGCGAGCTGCGCGTCAAGGTCAAGCTGACCCGCAACGTGGCCCCCAAAAGTCTGGTCATGTACGAGGCCTGGTTCGGTCGCGGCAACGACTTCAACGTGCAGAACCTTGTGGATGACGAGGCTGCGGACATGGGCGCCTACAAGACCGGCGCGCCCGGTGTAGCCATTCACGGACAGTTCGCCAATGTCGAACGGGTCTAAAGGAGTGATTGCAATGAAAAAACACTACGCATTTCTGGTCGATTCGGAGAAGTGCATCGGCTGCTTCACCTGCGCCATGGCCTGCCGGAATTACTACCATCAGGTCGAAGGCGTCATCTGGCGGCAGGTCTACCCCCTGGACGAGGCCATCTACCCGCACCGGGAGCGCGCCTTCTTTTCCCTGGCCTGCAACCACTGCGAAAACCCGGCGTGCCTGAACGTCTGCCCCGTGGTGGCCTATACCAAGCGCGAGGAGGACGGGGTCGTGGTCCATCATCAGGAGAAGTGCATCGGGTGCGGCAACTGCATCCGCTCATGCCCCTACGGCGCTCCGGTCTACAACCCGGTGGAAAAGCGCGCGGAAAAATGCAGCTTCTGTCACGAACGCCTTGACGCCAGCCTGTTGCCAGCCTGCGTGCAGAGCTGTCCCACGGGCGCCCTCACTCTCGTGGACCTTGCGACGCTGGAGCCCGGAAACGAAGTTCAGTTCCCGGCCGGGTTCCCCAAGGCCGAGAAAGTGAACCCCTCCACCCGTTTCATCATGCCCAAAGTGCCGACATTGGTAAGGAGGTAACGATGCAATCCATGGAATTACCACTGGTTCTGTTCACAGTGCTTTCGCAGGCGGCCGTCGGCATGGTCCTGATGAGCGCCGTGCGAGGTTTTGCCTGCCACGACGGAAGTGACGCCCGCAACGAATGGATGCTTGTCGCCGGCCTCATGGGCCTTGGCATCGCCGCGTCCCTCTTCCATCTCGGACATCCCCTGGAAGCGTACCGCGCCCTGGCGCATCTGGAAAAGGCGTGGCTCAGCCGCGAGGTGCTGGCGGCCGGCATCTTCCTGGCCCTGGCGGCATGGGCCGCGGCCATGGGCGGCGGCAAGGGCGCCCTGCTCTGGGGGGCGATCGTGGCCGGACTGGCGACGGTGCTGGCGTCGGGAATGACGTACGCCCCGCCCGCTTTTCCGGCGCTGAACAACGCCCTGCCCACGGTCTTCTTCCTGATCACCGCCGTGGTCATGGGTGCGGGCTTTGCAAGCTGGTTCGCAGGTATCGGCAGCCAGCCCCTGCTGGCGCGGATCTTCACGACGGCCCTGGTGACAGGCCTGGTCGTGCGTCTGGCAGTGCCCTGCATCTGGCTCTCGGGCAGCGAGATCATGCGCCAAAGCGGCTTGGCCTGGCTCGGTTCCCCGCTTTACTGGGTCAGCATCGCCGTCATGGCGGCCTGTCTGGGGGTGCTCTGGAAGAACCGGACAATCCCGGTCTGGCTGCCCATCCTGGCCCTGCTCGGCGAACTGGCCGGACGTGCGGCTTTCTTCGCCGAAACCGTCCACACGGCCCTGAACATCGGCAGCCCGTATTGATCCACCAGGCAGGGCGGCAACGCGGGCCCGCCCTGCCTCATGCGCAATGGGTTTGACGTGCCGTCATTGAGTTCACAGCACCCCTCAAACGGATAAATCATAGTTGAAGTGTAAAAAAAAAGACTTACAGGATTATTTCCTGTAAGCTTTTGTGCTTATGGTCGGGGCGATTGGACTCGAACCAGCAGTTCCACGGTTCCCAACCCAGTGATCCTTATGTTTTTTCACTTTGATATCGGGGCGTATTCGGAAACAATCAGTCGTCTATACGGACAGCCTAAATGCTCCGCTTAAATGACAACGACTTATATTTGCTGACTATTCTTTTTTCGCAAAGATAATTTGCTTTGAATAATATTGTTTACAGAAGAAATAAGTTCATTCTGTCTTATTGGCTTTATAATATAATCCGCAGCGTGCATCTCGAAACTCATGTCAAGTGTCTCAATGGTCGGATATGCCGTCATTATGATGACCTGAGTTTCAACTTCGTTACGATCAACTTTCTTCAAGACATCAAAACCACATCCATCACTGAGAATAATGTCTACGATTATAACATCATAAATTGTCTCTTTCATTTTTAAGAGAGAGTCCAACAAATTTTTTGACGTGCAGACATTATTTCCTTTCTCGGCAAGAAATTTACAGAATGTAAATCGAATGGATTCTTCGTCATCAATGACAAGTATGTTTGCGCTCATAGATACTTCAAATAAAATTTCATAAAAATGAATTTTTAAAAAGAAAATTGTGCAAAACACAAAGTCGGGATCCACCGTCGCACCCGCACAGCCAAGAAACCACTGGAACGAATTAATACAACATCCGTGCCAACAAAAAAGAAAAACCTGAATATTTTTACTTTTCTATAATAGTTGAGATTTTCGAAGGAAAAAAGAGCGCGGGTGGGGATGTGGCAAACACAACACGTTGCATGCAACAGAATCGTTGCATTTTAAAATGTTTCAGAAACGTTACAGTTTCATTTCCAGAGGCTCTCGGACAAGACCGTACCGCTTGATTTTGCGGTACAGGGTGACCCGGTCTATCCCAAGCATCCGCGCAGCCTTCGCCTTGTTCCAGTCGGTATTGTTCAGGACTTCAAGAATTGGCCCCACGTCGTCATTGCGGACTTCGGAAGATGAGCGACGCACCGCTGTGAACTTCATGAAATCAGCAGGCAGATCGTCGAACGTGATGATATTCTTGTTACAAAGAACAAAGGCATACTCCATGGTATGCTCAAGCTCACGCACGTTGCCTGGCCATGAATACATGAGAAATGCCTGGAACACATCGGAGGACACGGACTCGATGTGCTTTTTGAACTTTACGTTGAACCCTTCAAGAAAATGATCGACCAGGAGCGGGATGTCTTCAGTCCGGGCGCGCAAGGGGGGCAGTTTGATCTCCACCACCTTCAACCGGTAGTAAAGGTCCTCCCTTAAAGTTCCCTGACTGACCTGCTCCAGAAGATTCTTGTTTGTCGCCGCGATGAGCCGAACGTTGGCTTTCACGGTCACGGAACTCCCAACCCGTTCAAACTCTTGTTTTTCCAAGACACGCAGCAGTTTGAGCTGCACCCGTGGCGAGAGGTCGCCAATCTCGTCAAAAAAGATTGTTCCCCCATCGGCCTTCTGAAAACGGCCTTCGCTGTCCTTGATTGCACCCGTGAACGCCCCCTTGACGTGTCCGAAGAGTTCGCTCTCAAGCAGGCTCTCGGGCAAGGCCGAGCAGTTCACCTTGACCAGGGGCTTGTCGCAAAGGTCTCCGGCCGTATGCAGGGCCTCTGCGACCAACTCCTTGCCCGTGCCGCTTTCACCGGTGATCAGGGCCGTCGTCTGAACGCTGGCCAGCGCCTTTATCAAGGCATAGACCTTTTGCATCGGTTCGCTTTTGCCGATGATGCGCTGAAACTGCCCGGACTCCCTCAGCTTCATTTCCAGATTGGACACATGCGTGTCATCACGCAACATCATGACCACACCGGTGGATTGGCCATAGGTGTTGAGCAGCGGATATGCCCGCGCACTGACCACTCTGCGGCCGCCGTTTCCCGCCCGGCATTCGACGCGATCGACCTCGCGAGGCGTCCCGCTCGCAAGCGCTTCCGCGAGAATCGTCTCGAATCTCCAGTCGGTGGTTTGCGGCAGCAAACCGAGAGGCTGGCCGATGTCGGCCTGAGTGAACCCGCACATCTCCCGCGCGGCCTCGTTGAATTCGATCAGCACGGACTCTTTGTTCACGGAGAGGATGGCCTCTCTGACGCTCCTGAAAATCGCCTCAAGATTTGATCGATATCGTTCCTTCTCATCATTGGCGGCCTTATAGGACAAGGCCAGCCGGGCGGCGTTCAACAATGCCTCCTGCTTGACGGGCTTTGGGATGTAATCAAAAGCCCCCAGATGGATGGCGTCGGTCACGGTATCGATGCCGGGATCACCGGTGATCATGATGACCGGACAGGCCAGCCCTCTGGCTTTGATCTCACGCAAAATGTCGATTCCTGTGCCGTCTTCGAGGATTATGTCCGCGAACACGACATCAAAGCTTTCCTCGGAAATTTTGGCCAGGGCGCCACTGCAACTTGAGACGGTCACGACAGTATGACCCGCAGCCCGCAAAAATCGCGAAAGAGTGAATCTGATCGATTCTTCGTCATCGAGTATCAGAATCCTGCCAATCATTTAGATATTCCTTCATCTTTCAGGTGAACCGGCAAATCGATTATAACGCGGGCAAACTCTCCCTCTTCACTCTCAAACCGCAGATACCCGTCGTGATCATCGATGATCTTCTGTGTGATGCTGAGCCCAAGCCCAGTCCCCTTGCCAAAAGGCTTGGTGGAGAAGAACGGCTTGGTAAGGAACGAGATCTTTTCAGCCGATATCCCCCATCCCTGGTCCAGAAACGCAACCCGTACATACGGGCACCCGTCAACTATGACGGTTTCACCGGAGATCGCGAGAGATTTGTCCTTGTGCCACCCCGGATACTTTTCATTCAATGCATAGCGAGCGTTGCTGATGATGTTTATGAACGCCTGCTGGACCTGCTGCAGATTTGCAGTGACTTCGGGGAGGCTGTCAGGAAAATCAAGAACAAGCAGAATGCCGTCCTTGCGAATCTGAGCCTGAGTCAAGGCCAGGGTTTCCTCTAGAATTGTAACAACCTTCGTCCCTCTTTTTTCTTTTCGCCTTTCGTGCGCGTAAGAAAGGAGTGATTTGACGAGACTGCCGATGCGCTCCCCCTCTTTGAGGATGCGCCCCCCCAGATCACGTTCCATGCTGTCCGCGCCGCATTCGTTGACCAGTATTTGCCCGTAATTGATGATCCCGTTGACCGGGTTGTTTATTTCATGCGCAACGCTCGCAGCCAGTTCCCCTAGCGACAAGAGATGGCATGCATACTGCGCATCCGCCTGGATCGCCATTTTCCCCGTGACATCGCAGACCAGTAGAAGAACACTGAGCACCTCTCCATTTTCCTTAACAGGAAACGCACGTATATCCAAAACAGATTCGCCGTGTGTAACGATGCAGGACTTTTTTTCTCCGGTATTAAAACAATCCGTGATTACGCTTTTTTCGTATAATACAGAATAATTACTCACAAAATCATTGCAATATTTCAAAACACTGTCGGATATGTTCGAATTTATTCCAAAATCATTAACTATATTCGACCATAAAACCTTCATATCTGGAGAAACTACAATTACAGTTCCACTTATACCACTCAACACTGCGTGAAACTGCTGCAATAATATTTGAAATTTATTTTCAATTTCTACAGAAAAATCTCCGTTTGAATAAAGCTTACCATTAAATTCAGAACAAGAAACACTATTTGAATTTATTAGACTATTTATATTTGTAATATCTACAAAAGTAGACATGTAAAAATCGATTTGCCCGCTATTTGAAGATTTGACACTGTCTATTTTAACCCGGAAATCCTGCATGCTCTTCCGCTTGAGCGTCAACTCGCAACTCTGCCGCTCTTCTGTTTTGAAAACCAGATCAAGATGCGCCCTGAATTTTTCCACATCCTGCGAGGCAACACGCTGCCCGAAAGGCGAATTGATCAGCGCGTCTCTTTCCATGCCGAATTGACTGATAGCCCAAGGGTTTGCCTCCCGAACGCGCCCTTGCTCGTCCAGGCTGACAAAGCCATGGGGCGAAAAATTATAAAAATCCGAATAAATTGCCAATTTTTTTTCAAAATTGCCCAGAACCCTGCGAAGTTCTTCATTCTGCATCAACAACGCGCTCTGCTGAGATTTGAGTTCATTAAGCTTCCGACCATCATTGGAATCGTCGACACCATGAATCCGGCGGGAGAAGCACTCCTCCCTGCCCACGGTTCCCCCATTGCTCAACTCAAAGAGGTGATCTTGCTCCGCATACCGTTTTGTCATGCCAACGCTCTCATTATATTTCTTCTTTATATCAAACAGGAAAACACCAGAAATCGTAACTGTTCAGCACTACGTCGGCAAAGCAACGATCACGCCAAGACGATCTCAGGAATATTATCTCACAACATACTGTTTATAAAGAATAAATAAAAAAAACACATGAGCTGTCTAAAAAATATTTGTAGCTGAATCCGTCACACGGACACCGCAACTGGAATATATGACGGATTCTGTTTAAAAAAAATGCAACACCCCCTTGAATCATCATTCCTGCAAAATATTTCAAGCAGCTCAGCCTAACTTTGAAAAAATGTTCCAGTCATTATAGAGTATTAAACAATCCTAGTTCTCGATCTCGTGTTTCTTCAAAAGGTCATACATGGTCGGACGGCTGATCCCGAGCGCTTCGGAAGCCTTGACGATATTGCCCTCGTACTTGGCCAGGGCAGCCAAAACCATTTTCTTTTCAAGCATGGCTCGAGCTTCCTTCAAGGTTTTGTCCGCCAAACCGAGCCCGCTCAGGGCGCAGGCACTCTCCGCGAAACCCAACTCCTCGGACGTGAGCAGGGTCGAGTCCGCGAGCAGCACTGCACGACGCAGCTTGTTTTCGAGCTCACGTATATTGCCGGGCCAGCCGTAGGTGTTGAGACAGGCCAGGGCATCCGGTGTGAACCCGGCAAGGGTCTTGCCCTGATCGCGCGCGATGCGATCCAGAAAATATTCGGCCAGAATGCGCACGTCATCTTCCCGCTCCCGCAGGGGAGGAAGGTGGATATTGACCACACCGATGCGGTAATACAGGTCTTCCCGGAAACGTCCCTCGGCGATGGCTGCGGCGATGTCGATGTTCGTGGCCGCGATGATCCGCACATTGACGGGGATGTCCTTTCTGCCCCCGACACGCTGAATGACCATCTCCTGCAGGAATCTGAGCAGCTTGACCTGCAGGTTGACGGGCAACTCCCCTATTTCGTCCAAAAAGAGAGTCCCGTCGCTGGCATACTCGACCTTGCCCCTGACCATGGAGGCCGCGCCGGTGAAGGCTCCCTTTTCATGACCGAACAGCTCGGACTCGATCAGATTCTCGGGGATTGCCCCGCAGTTTATGCAGATCATGGGGCCGTGCTTGCGCAGGCTCTTGGAATGTATGGCCCTGGCCACCAGTTCCTTGCCCGTGCCGCTCTCACCGGAAATGAGGATTGGCACGTCCGAGGCCGCGACCTTGTCGATGAGGCCCAGCACCCCGCGCATGGCTGCGCACGCTCCCACAATCCCACTGTTGTCCCTGACCTCGTAGGCGGCCTCGTCCTGCTGGACCACGGTCTCCCGCTCAATGGCATGCAAATGGAAAGCGCGGCGAATGATGACCCGCAGCTCGTCAAGGTCGATGGGCTTGCGAAAAAAATCAAAGGCCCCCAGCTTGATTGCCTGCAAGGCATTTTCGCGCTCGTCGTTGCCGGTGACGACAATAATCTTGGCTGAGGGCTCAAGCTTGAGCATCTCCACCAGCCCCCGAAACCCCTCCTCCGAAGACTCCACATGCGGCGGCAGGCCCAGGTCCAGGGTCACTACACCGGGGAGGAGTTTGCGAAACAGAACCAACGCCTCGTCGACATTGGCGGCCAGGTGGAGCGTGTAGGATTCCGAGGTAAGACCCCACTTGAGCTGGGTCAGAACGTCCTCGTTATCGTCAACGATAAGCAAATGTTCCAATTTTTGACTCCACTCACTGTAAATTTTCGGCCGCAAAACATTCCATGCGGCGGCAGAAAAAAGATCTTTATTAAAAAATTAGCACATCCTGGCAACGCAAGTCCACACTTACTAACTCAAAAATAATCACAAATCCTGCCTGCCCCCAATACAAACAATAAATTCAGCCCCCTCGCTAAGCGCACTGCGTACTTCGATGCGTCCACCGTGAGCCTCCACGATCTGCTTGCATTGATAGAGCCCGATCCCCATGCCCTTGGCCTTGGTGGACTTGAAAGGTTCGAAGAGCCCGCCCGCCATGAACTCCGCGGCAATCCCCACGCCATGATCCGTTACCATTACAAACGGTTCCGGATCCTCCCCGACCGTGACGGATATGGATTGCCCCGCCGTGGACGCCTCCAGTGCATTGAGGCAGAGGTTGAGGATGACCTTGCCCATCTCCGCGCTGTCGACCATCACCCGCACGTCCGTGCCCTGAAAATCCACGCGGTCCTGCGGTAGGGAACGGGTGGCCTCCCTGGCCAGGGACAAAAGGTCCACGGATTCGCGCTTCAGGGTCTGGCGGTCCGGCAGGCCCTTCAATTGTGAAATGAGGATATTCATCTTCGCCACCGTGCTTCCCAGAGAGTCAACCAGGTCCTTCTGGAATTCGGGATTGCCGATATGTTTTCGCGCGTTGTCGACCATGAGCGAGAGCGTATAGACATGATTCTTCAGATCATGGAGCACAAAGGCCGAAACCTTACCCATGATCTCCATCTCCCGTGACCGGGCCAATTGGTCCAGCAGGCGCATGTTCAAGAGGGCCGAGGAGATATGCCGGGCCATGGTGTCCATCAGCTCGAAATCCTCCTCGTCGTACTCTTCCCGCGGGTTGATGGGCGGGCCCAGAAGCACGAATCCGTCCAGCACGCCTTCGCGGAAAATGGGGATGGCGAAACCGGCCCGTTCAAGCCAGGGCGAGGGATCATCCACATCCGCAGCGCGCAGCACGGTGCGCCGGGATTCAAACGCCGTCACAAGGCCTGAGCCTTCCGCGAAACCGCCTTCGTGAGGATCCGTCTCCACCAGGCTGACGGGCAGGTAGAGCTTACGGCCATGATCGAAGAGAAAGAGCCCCGCGCCGACAATGCCGAAGGTTTCGCAGCAGGCCGACAACGCCGCCTGCTGCAGTTCGCTTTGCGTGCGGGCCGAGGCCAGATGCTGCGTGAACTGCACCCACTGGATGCGGTAATCATATTTTTCGCCGTAAAAATTCAGCTGCAGAAACAGGCGGATCTTGCGACGCACCGTGTCCGAAAGAAAAGCTACCAGGAGCCCGAGTCCGGCCAGGAAGCTTGCCACCAGCAGCACGGCCCGGCCCAGATCGTCTCCGAAAAGACGCGCACCCTCGCCGAGCAACCCGAGCCCGACCAGATACAGCCCGGCAGCGACCAGGACCACGGACTTGAAGGCCATCCGTTTAGAGAAGCTGATCCTGACCTCGGAGCCGCGACGCAAATCCGAAAACCACATCATGCCCGCGCCGACCAGCAGGGCCAAAGAACGCAGGCCCGCCAGGCTCATGTCGATGGAACGATGCAGGAGGCTCTGGCTGTAATAGAGGATCAAGGCAGCCAGGATGCTCACGGCCCCCAGAAGAATGAATTTGATCTTCCAGCGACGGTGATGCACGGCCGCCGCCAGGGTGGCCTCGATGTTGAGCAGAGCCACAACGCAGCACACGGCAAAACCGATATAGAAATAAAAGCTTCCAGGAAGGAGAAAAAGAAGGCCTTCGGTCGCGAAATCCGGGGCAAAATAGGCGCCCTGCGTAGCCAGATACCCGGCCCACGGCAGCATGAGGCAGGACAGAATGATCAGCGTGCGCTGCGTTCTTGGCAGCCTGCCCTCTTCGTAGTTACGGGCGAAAAGAGCCGTAAACCAGATCCAGGCCGGCCCCAGGGCTCCTTCCACCAGCAGTCCGGCCATGCGCCAGGTCTGCCATGTGCCAGGGTACAGCAGCGTCAGCAGGTCGAGCGCTTCCAGTCCGGCAGTCAGCAGGAGCGCCAGGGCCAGGGCTCCCGAGGCCCGCGACCGATTGGCGCGCATAACGCCAAGCAGCATGCGCACGGTAAATCCCAGGGCCAGGGTGATGGCGCACAGCGTTGTCAGAAGAGAGACGAAGGGAGGCGTCATCAATGTTCTCCAGCTACTCCAGATTGCCCGCAAGCGTTGCCGTATTGCCAAAAGGATCCATCAATTCCAGCCGCCACGCATCACCCTTGCGCACTTCCCGTTGGGGGACGAACACGCTGGGCCTGGAGGCAAAGCGTTCGAAGATATGCTTATCCACCCCGTTGCCCTGATCTTCAATGCGGCCAAGGCGCATCTGGGCTAGGCGGGGCTCATGGGCGCTCGATCCCAAATCCGCCATGACCAGATACCCTTTGCCGCGCTCCGTATCGCGCACCGGTTCCACACGCACATTTTTTTCCCAGGTCAGGCCGGTCAGGGGTCCCGGCTTTTGCGGCGCCAAAGGCAAGAGGTACAGGGGGTCGCCAACAAAACTGGTGATCCAGCCCATGTGCACCTGGTTGCTGAGCAGTATTTCGCCAACAGGGCGGCCTTCACGCAGGGCCGGATAGAACACCGCTTCGTCCCAAAAACTGTGGCTGTGTATGTGGGGCGTCTGGCGCGGGTCAACGCGAGCCGAACCGGCCGTGACCGTCACCCCTTGCCTCAAGAATTCGTGGAATCGCGAATCCTTCACGTTCCAGCCCTGATTCGACTGCACAAAGGCCGCTATCCCTCCGGGAAGAAACACGGGGCCGGTGTTGAAAAAACCGCAGTCCGGGGCCAGCTTGAAAAGATCCAGCCGGACCTTGCCTTTGGGGTGTTGAAACAGATGCCGGTATCCCTTGTCCCAAAACGGCTCGGCCGGAGTCCGGGCGCCGATCTCTCCGGTGCGTTCCGGGGTTTGTAAGAGAGGCACGTCCGCAAGTACGCCCATCTGCGGGCCGGCATATCTGGATGCATAGACGGCCCTGTCCACCAGTTCCATGGCTTCAAGGGGAGTTTGCCCGTCGACGCGCATCGCGAAAAAGAGATGGCGATCCGGGCGCAGGGCTCGCCGCGCGGAGGTAAACCGGGGGGAACTCTCCCCTGCCTTGTTTCCGCCTTTGCGGTAGGCCGCTGGATGCACGAACGGATTTATTTCCACCCCCTGCAGCGGCATGGACAATCGAGTACGGAGCAAAATGTTCGCGAATGCACCTGAGGTTGAAGACGCCGCCGGAGCAAAACGCATCGGCTGAACCTCATTATGGTGCAGACTTTTATAATCGTAGTACATGAGCTGGAGCCGCTGGCAAAAATCGATCTTGGAACCATAATCGCGCAACTCCAGGCCGACCCCGGTGGCAATGCCGTACGGAGCCGAAACGGTTCGGGGCAGGCCATGACAAACAACAATGTACAGGACATGATCTTTCAGCAGAGTTCCGTCCGGTCTGGCATTGGAGGGATCTTCCAGGAATGCCTTGATCGGAGTCTCCACAAAATCCAGATAATTCTGATCGTCACGAATCCCGTCGAGACCCGTGGAACTCCAGGACGCCTGCTGAATGTCCTTGTACTCGGCGCGCCACTCCTGGACATCGCCCTGAACATTCGCGCACCGGGCCTTGGCCGTAAACGGCCCCGCCAAAATGAGCCCGCCCAGAGCCCTGATCTGCCAATCTCCGTCATGCCGGACCCGCACCTTGTCCGGATAAAGACTCGAACCATTCTCGACCAGCACGAAACGTGCGCGGTTTGAGCGGTCGTCAGACTCTACCTCAAGTTTGAGCGTGCCAAGATCCCACGCAACCTTGGACTTGGGCAACACCACCTCCACCATGCGGCTGTCCCGCATCTCGCAAGCGGGAACGGGGCGTTTTGAATCCTGGGACTGATACACGACCCCGCAACTGTTGTCGTGGCTGCGTTCCTCCAGGTGATCGTTCGAAAGGAGGCTTTTTGACGACCGCGCAGCCGTCAGTCCCAGCAGATAGGGCCTCTCCCCGGTGACGGGGTCAGTATGCATCCGCGCATAATGCTCGGCGACTGCCAGGGAATCCTGCGCCGAGGAGATAAGAGGATGCCGTGCTTGTAAGTCCGCATTGTAAAGAACGAGGACCTGCGAGGGCGAGATGCCTTCCGGGGCCTTGGCAATGGCCAAACCCCGGCAGGAAATAAGCGCGCACAGGAAAAGCAGGAGCGAGGCTGACAGGCGGCATGAAATTCCGCGTACGGCAAACCTACACGTGTCCGTGTTCATACGTACCCCCGCAAGATCCTAGTTTGGCAAAAAATCGCGAATGAGCGGATAGAAATCCCGCAGAAAATCTTCGATCTGTTTCTCCGCCGCTTCCAGACTGCCGCCCCCCTGCACGGAAATTCTCATGAAGCTCTGATCCCGGCGACGATGGAACATGGAGCCCGTTATCTCGGCAATCTTCAGGGAAAACTCGTTGGACATGGTCTTGCCGCGCATGGAGAACCAGTAGTAGATGACCTCCCGGTTGTTGCCCATGGCGTACACGGCCTGCGCCAGGTTGACCGCCTCCCCGCCCAGATCCAAAGTGGTGTGTCTGGAGGACATTTCCGTCCAACCGCCGCCCGGCAGGCAGTGCTTGGGCGAGTGTATCCTGCCCGCATCAGGGCCGCCGTTGAAAAAACTCAAATACATGTCGACGCTCGCTCCGTCCTCCCTGGCATAGCGCCGGGAGAGGTAATCGGTCGGCATGAGCACCTTGATGATGTTTTCGCCAAGGCTTGCCTGCCCGGTCATGCGCCAGCCCGCATGGCTGACCGGAAATTCCCCGAAGGTCCGCGCCAGGGGCACCTCAAGATCGCGGTGAAAGGCCATGTATGTTCCGGCCCCAGCCAGAAGAAGCATGATGAAAATAAAACGGAAACGAATATTCATGACCACCTCTTGAGTGCCGCACCCAGGGCCACGAATATGACCACAGCTGCGAAAAAGACGAAGAATCCGGCGAATTCGTGGAAAAAGCCCTCGGCTGCCGCCGCCCCGAAATGTTGGGCCAGGACCCCCGTGGCGATGACCCGCAGGCAGTTGGTAAAGACTGCAATAGGCAGCGTGGAACCGATGAGCACCACCCGGTCCCGGACCGAGGAGTGCAGCACGAAGGCATATGCCGTGCCCAGGGCCAGAAGGGACATGATGGAGCGCAGTCCGCTGCAGGCATCCGCCACTTCAAGGGTGATGTTCGGGAACATGAGAATGTTGCCTTCCTGCCAGATGACGATGCCCATGGCCTTCAAGGTCAGGACCGAGACCTTGGTCACAAAGAGCTTCAGCGGAAAGGCGGCGGCGTCATAGATAATGTAGGGGATCGGAATCATGAGCAGCAGGTAGGCCAAAGGGGCAAGCAGAATCCTGAATATCTTCCATCCCAGAATATAGAGCACCGAACCCGCGATGATGACCACCAGGGAGGCGCGCATGGTGAAGTATTCCGTACTCAGCCAGCCGAAAAGAAGCATGACCAGCCCGAAGAGGATGAGGCCAAGGCCGGACACGGCAGGTTTGATCTCTGCCTCCATCAGATCGTCCCGGCGCATGTAGGCCAGATACCCGGCGATAAAGGGCACAAGAAAGCCGTGCGAATAATTGTCGTCGGCTGCCCACTGTCTGACCATGGGAACGACAATCGGCCAATAGATGACCCCCATGGCAACGGCCAGGAAAACAACCCAGATGATCAGATTTTTTTGATTCTTTAAGAGTTCCATCCAGTTCCCCTCATCAGATATTCACGTTCTAAAGACTCGTTTCTACTCCCAAACACCGTCCAAAGCCTCACGGTGCGCGCCGTGTCCGACAAGACTGCGCACCTTGCGCACTGCCTGCACATTTCACCTCTTTAACAACTCCTCAACGCACCTCACAGCAGCCTTACCGTCCCACAAATCTGGTCGCTGCGGGACTCTGCCAATCTGCAGCGCTATCAAAAATTCGTTACGAATCCGTTCCACATTATTTCCTACCAGCACGCTGGCACCGCCGTTTTCCTTCAGAGTCACAGGTCGTTCAGTGTTCCAACGCAGGGTAAGGCATGGAGTACCAAGGACACAGCACTCCTCCTGCAGGCCGCCGCTGTCGGTCAGCATGATGGTCGCCTGCATGTTCAAGCGCAACATCTCATGGTAGCCTATGGGGTGCAGCAGAACCACATTCGAGCAGGTCACTGCCTTGGACCATAGGCCGAAGGTTTGCAGCATCTTCCGAGTTCGTGGGTGAATGGGCCAGATTACGGGCATCTGGACTGCGACCTCGTCAGTCAGGAAGTTAAGGATGGGCTCCAGAACCTCCTGCCGGTCCACATTGGAAGGGCGGTGCATGGTCACAACAGCGTAGCCACCCTCCAAGGCCGGACACCCGACCCTTGGCATGAGCAGGTTTTCTCGCAGAATGGCCGCCGAATCGAGGTTAGCCGCTTTGTCACGGTTGGCCTCCAGGGTATCAATCATAATGTTGCCCACGAAGCCTACCTTCTCATCGGGTACCCCCTCGCGACGAAGATTCTCGCTTGAGAGTCGATCTGGCGTAAGAAGCAGATCGCTCAAGCGGTCGGTGACCAGACGGTTGATCTCTTCGGGCATGGTTATGTCGCCACTGCGCAAGCCAGCCTCAATATGACAGACCTTGACGCAGAGCTTCTTGGCCGTAACCGAGCAGGCCAGGGTGGCGTTGACGTCCCCTACCACCACGACCCAGTCGGGATTCTCCTGCAGAAGCACCTTCTCGAAGGCAATCATGGTTTGCCCGACCTGCTCGGCATGGGAACCGGACCCGATCTCGAGGTTGATATCCGGGTCCGGGATAGACAAACTACGGAAGAAGCCCTCGGACATGCGCATGTCATAGTGTTGGCCGGTGTGCACAAGGATGTGCCTGACAGGCTTGTCAGGATGATTTGTATTGTGGACCTCAAGGGCCTTCACAAAGGGCGCGATTTTCATGAAATTGGGCCGCGCACCCACCACTGAAATGATTTTCATCCGTATCTTCCATTGCACATTTTGACAAAAATTATCGAGTTGTTCTCAGGAATTAATGCATTGATTTCGCAAAGCATGGTGACAACTGCAATCACAAATAACTTACATAATCATACGTTCACTTCAGCATCAAGACTCATCCCCTCCCTGATTCAGAGGCTTCTTCTTTGGCCAAAAGGGGATCAGACGTCGGGAGTACAGGAGAAAACGCAAACCGCCTGGCAGAAAAAGGCTGCGCAGATGGCAGGTTAGGGCCTCGCCATACTGACCAGCCTGGAGGGCCCTGTCGGACCGGCAATGCCAGTCCATGCTCATCCGCTCCCTGATGAGTGTGGCGATGTCCTGTGGCGGATTTAATAGCAACATCCGTTCATACAGGCGCATGTGACTTTCCATGTATGCAACGGTCTTAGAAGCCGACATCGGAGTGTCATAATATCTGAATGTCGTTCTATCCAAAAAAAGTATTTTCTTTTTAGCCAATGCAATTTTGTATGCCAGCCAAGTCCATTCTATATTTAAAAAATGATCTTCAAAATAATCAATGGATATTCGATCAGTTTTATATAATGCATTACCGCTGTTAAGCCAATTAAATTTAAAAAGATACTTTAATGGGTCATTACTGGCTTCTCTGTAATTTCTATACATTATAATATCATATTTATTTTTATTATGATAACCGTTAGTCACTATCATGTCAGCATCAGAGACTTCATGCAACGCATTTAGCTTTATATCTGTAGCACCCTCAAGATACTCGTCATCATCGTCAAGTGTTGAAAAATAAGGTGTATCGACCAATTTCCTGGCAATAAGAACTGCGTTTGCCAGGGAGGGCAGTTGATCATAGACGTACGTTATATCGGATTGTAATTGTAGCCAGTCAACCACATTTTTATCACATGAATTTCCATTCGCAACGACAATGATCTTTACCTGATTTGATGAAGATTTCCTGATGCTATTTACAGCCCTCTTTATTAAATGAAACCTTTCTCTTTTCGCGGCTGAAGGCATCAATACTGTAACAAAGCAACAAGGATCGTCAATTTTAGAATTATTATCCATATTTTACCTCGACTTTCGGGGTTAGCCATTAGCAGCTAACATTCTTTGTTCATTGAAAATATAATCGAAATTGCGCCTTAAACTGCGCATTCCGTCTCGGAAAGCTTCAAGTTCAGAGAAAAAGATAAGGTTATGTATCATTTCTTTTCATAAACTTGAGCCCTGTATTATTCAGAAAGTTTTACATAAAATCAAAAATCTATTTTCGTAATGTAAAAATAAATTTATTTATCAGATATGACTCTGCGCCGTCTGGCTTTTTGCACAAAAACCAAATAAATAATACAGTTAAAACATAAGCAAAAATTCCACACACTATTTTATATATCAATAGAATTGGAAGAGGATAAACCATATATTTATCAATATTATATAGTAATACAGCCATAGCGAGCACACCAAGAATCGGTCTGTATGCATTTCTCGCGAAATCACCGACAGCCACCACCGGAAATACAATGCGAACAAGAACGAAAGTGGAAAGCGCACCGACCACTGCAACAATCAGACGGAACCACGCTATCTCAATAGCATCACTCCCGGACGCTACGAACATCGCCAGTGCTGCGAAGGCCCCGACCTGAATGAACGAGACCATGACGTTTAGCCGCACATAACCGAGCACCAGCATTACGTATCCACTGCTCGTCGTGATGGCTTCGAAAAAACCGATCCACGCCAGAATCTGCACGAATGGAATTGCAGCCAGCCATTTGCTTCCGAGAAGAAGAGGCACTGCTTCCTGAGCGACCAGCGCCAGGCCGACCGCTGCCGGCATGACGATCAGAGTTTGCAAACCCTGCGCGAGCAGAAATAGCCTTTTCAATTCAGGCCAATTATTCTGGTGTCTTGAAAAAGCGGGGAAAAGAACACGATTAAAAGGCGCTAGCAATTCGCTGGAGGGCATGACGGAAATGTGTGCGGCCAAAGTGTATGATCCGAGCACTGAAGAAGAAAACCAACGGCCGACAAAAAAATTCTGCAGATTTTCCTTGAGATAGTTCCCGACGTTCTTGAGCAACATCCACTGCGAAATAGAAAGAATCGGCCTCCATTCCTTAAGCGAGAGAGAAGGACGCATCGGATGGAGCACATAGCTCAACACCGTACCGATCAGCGCTGTGGCTAGGGAACCGAATACCAGGGCCCAGTAGGAACGAAGCGTCCACGCCAGAACAACGGTAACGAGAAAGCCCAAAATTCTCCTCGTAACGAGGTAACGAAATTCAGCGTCAAACTGCATGTTCTTGTGGAAATCTACAAGGCCAATATTTTGCAATCCCGTAAGAAATGGCATGAATGCCAAGAAGTACAAAGGCTCGAGTGACCTCTCGGCATTGAAATATTCGGCAATAAAGGGGCTCGTCAAAAGCAGTATTGATGTGACGAGAAAACCCTGCAGTACCTTGATAGTCCATGCCGTATCATAGTGGGCCTTGGTCGCGTCCTGAATCTTGATAAGGGGTACCTGGACTCCCATATTTAAAAATACGTTGGTCAGGCCAACAGAAAGAGTGGCTATGGCCACGATGCCGAAATCTTCTGGAGTTAGAATTCGTGCAAGAATAAAGGTACTGACCAGTCCGACAAGACGGTCAACCCATCTGATGCTGACTGTAAAAAAAGTGCCCTTGATTATACTATTTCCAGTATTTTTTGCTTTCATGAAGGCCTATTTCTAACGAACGCACGAACATTTTTTAATATGGGGTATAATGATGAATCTTTATTAATGTATTTTCTTACATCAAAAAAATTGTCGAGATAATATGCGATATTCCCATAAATGCCCAATCTGTATCCGAGCCCCTTGTGTTTTGTGGACTTGCATGGATTACAGGTCCCACACGGAAGGGAGGAAACTTTCGGTCTGTGACAAAACCACGACAATTCAAGAATATCAGCGAAACCATTCTCCCTGGCTATGCGCAGCATATCGAGCTTGGAAACGTCCTTGACGGCGAACAGGAAATAGCGAAACAAATCATGTTCGGGCGTACCGGCGTACTCATCGTCGACAACATGGCCGTTTTCCGTCTTCTTCAGAAAAGGTCTGACTACGGAATGACAGCCAGTCCGGGAATCGCTTTGCTCGATGACAAGTTCCAAGTCTTTAATGCCGGTCTGCTTTGCCCACATGGCCAACCACTCGTACTGCCCTCCAAGTTTGTTCCGCAGTCGGAAAATGCTATCCGTAATCTGCCGATCCTCTTTGATATCAGCTTTATCAAACAATATTGCCGGCAATAACAACTTATTGAGCTGAGGATATCGTTGTTGCAACATTTTTTTGATATTACTCATCGCTTTAAGCTCTTGAACAAGAGACCATCTGAATGGATCTACAATATAATATGGCTGGACAGAATTTTTATTAACAATAAGAAGCTGCAGAACTCTGAACGTTGAATCCCATCCTCCTGTCCATAATACTTTATGTACATTATTCATATTAACTCCAATTATTATTTTAAAGGCAAATATGGAGCAGTCCACACACCTGTTCCAAATGATGTAACTATTATTTCCTTAAAATTCATGGGATTGAATGAGATACTTTGAATAGGCGCACCTGGGTATGAAGCATACGGTTTGAACGATCTGCCAAAATTATCACTGTAATATAACCCGTTGTGGACATCACCGACATATATCAATTTCGGGTCTTCAGGATGAACAGCAACCGACATGAGGTGATATCCGGCTTTGTCCTTTTTGACATCGCGAGGAAAAATCCGTTCCCAGGAAACACCGCCGTCGATGGTTCTGTACAAGCCACCTTGACGCCAGCGCCGCAGAGGGGATGCGGCCGTCACATAAATGATGTTCTCGTCTTTTGGATCGAAGCAGAATGCGGTCGATTGCCAGACTAAATTGTGCCCCCCGCTAATGTCCGCCCACGTTTCTCCGCCATCCGTGGATCGCCAGAGACCGCCCGGAATCTTATACGATATTTCCGCAGAGGACCCCCGCAAGCCGGTGATGAGGCAGTACACATTCCCGCTGACAGGATGCACCCTGATACGGTAGATATGGAGATTGCGCATGCCCGACGGTCGGTGCAGGTGACCGAGACCCTCCGACTTGCGCGTCCATGTCCTGCCCCCATCTTCCGACTTGTACACGCCCGCATGGTCATCGTCTGCCTCGCCGAATACTCCTGCGTAGAGCACCCTTCTGTCCGCGGGGGATTTCGGATCCAAAGCAACAGTGGTGCAAACTTGGGCCGGAAGAGCATTCTCCGCATCTCTGCGGTATGGCACCGACCAGTTAATTCCATAATCCTCAGAAAGAACCACACCACCTTTCGTATGAATGGGCCGCTTAGGATTGATGGGTCGCAGAAAATTATCATACGGGATATCGTGCAGTTGGCTGGCAGCTGCATATAAGCGGCCGGGCACAGCAGGGTCCAACGACACATCGTAAAATGTGTTTGTCCAGGGTGAGCCCTTGGCAGACCATACCCAACTCCTTCCCCGATCGACGGAATAGGCAAAACCAATATCCGTATACGATATATATTGTCTGGTCGGATCATGAGGATCAAAGTGAAACCCCCAAGCGCTCGTTACCTCAAGACCTATGGAGGTATTGAACTTCTCACCTCCATTCTGCATCGTATGCTCGGACATGATCTGATACCAGGTATCTCCTTGGTCATCAGACCTGTATATATCGCCTTGCGTTGTCAGAATAAGGGTATTGCTGTTCATTGGATCGACAGTAAGCCCATTTCTTGTGATGTAGTAACTCCATCGCAGTTTTGTCTGAACCCATGAGACGTCGACGTTCGCCTTTTCACTAAAAATGACTCCTGAACCCGCCATGCGAAAAACAGATTTCCACGTCTTCCCGGAATCTTCAGACTTGAATAACTCCCTGTTCTGCCGTTTGCCTGTTTGAGCGACGTACATGCAACGCGTCTGACCGGGCGGGATTACCAACACGGTCTCATCGCGATACGGCGTTCTGATGATGTTCCATTTTTTTCCGCCATCTGAAGACAAAATCAGACCGGAAGGTTCCGTCGAGAGCAAGAGGGTTTCGCCATCCGGCGCGGCAGAAGCAGCCATGGCCCTTACTTCTCCGTAATCACCCAAGGTCATGCCCTGTGCCCAGGAATTTCCCCGATCTGCACTGGATATAAGCTGGCCTGACCCTACGACGGCGTAGACGGCGCGGCCCGAGTCCGCCAGCAAGGATATGGGCCCGTCATTGACCTTCCGCCAAGTAACCGCGTGATTGTCTGTCCGCCATAGACCGTCCTCGGTCCCAACCAAGAGCACGTCAGGCGTTCCGGGCAAGGCGCACACGGCCTGAATCTTCGATTTTCCCCAGACAGTGGCGTCCAAGGCGAACCAGTTCAGACCTTTATCCGTGCTATAGCGCAGCTCATGGGTTCTGCCCCGGGGCCAGTAAATTTTCTCCCGAAAAAACGCGGGCTTCGTGGAATAGTGCATACGGTAGAGACCATTGCCGCGATGAATGAGCTCCCAGTTCCTGCCGCCATTTTCGGATCGGAACGCGGCGCCCATGTCAGTGGCAAGAAGGACGAGGCCAGGATCGAAGGGTGAAAATGATGGGTTGTACGTCCCGCCCGCTCCTCCCAGTCCCAAGGGCGACCAGCCGGCATCGGAGCTGCGTGGAAGAGGTGGAAATTTTTCGGGCGCCGTAAATGGATCCTCTTTTTCGCCTTGCACGACAGTCCCTACAGGGACCGTTCGGTTGTCCTCCTCAGCCCAAACCAACGTTGCTGGGGCGAGACATGCTAAGCACAGCAGGATCAGGATACCGGATAAACGGAGTATGGCTGTCATGGCTGCACCGTGGGACCGTCGAAAAGTGACAGAACCATCTCTGCGGTCACGATTTTGCCGATCACGTAATGATCGGACGCCTGCAATCTTTCCCGCTGCAACAACGCCTTCACCCTGTCCGCTGACATGTACTCGTAAATCTTCAACGTTTCGATGTTCCGGCAGAAATCCTCCAGGAGATGGTCCCTGACCCAGTATTTCCAGTCCTCCAGCGGAACCTCCGGACGTGACGGCAACCCCAGCATCCGGCCGATTTTGTCAGGTCCGTGGCGGAGCACTTTGTGAAACAAGTACGGAATTTTCCTGCCTGGTGCGTAATGCGCGGGGAGCAACCCGTGCACAGGGAGATTCCTGAAGACGTCATGGCGGCTCAACACATGCCCAAAGAGGCTGTGGCGCTTCCAGTACGGAAATTCGTCGTGAATGAACGGGGTGAGGGTCAGAGTGCTGAGATTGCTGTGATACGACAGGAGGCGGATGTCGGAGTCCCAGTATGGAGAGGCCATGGCTACGTAGTTGTCGGCCAGGGCAAGTTCTCCGCCGAAATACTTGGTCGCGAGTTCGTAATGCGCAAACGTGAGCTGCCGGTCCGAGAGCCGTCTGGAAGACCATGACAAGGCGCTTTCCAGATGATGCGCCGAGGCTTCGAAATTCCCGAGGGCCGCGTCCCTGTTCCTGAACAGATCGAGGAATTTGCTATCCAGCGGGCGATATGCCGGATCCTTGACCATCCCGATTGCACTAACGGAAAAGGTATGCGGAGTCGCGCCCGAACTGCGGAAGAAATGGTCGGCTGAAATACCGGTAATGACCGACTGCAGGTCGCACCCGGCCAACCGTTCATACGCGAAGGTCAAGGAGGAGCGCAGGGCGTTGATCGTCCCGCCGGAATACTTGAGGGTTTTCTCGGCCAGCCCGTACAGTCCGCCCAGAACGTTCGTATCGATTTCCAGGGCATGGTGAACAAGCTCCAGCGCGGCCGCAATCTGCGCGCCCTCGTGCATGTCCGGGCAACCGGCGATGCCGTAAGTGTAGAGCTCGAGCTCGACATCCTTGGGCTTGAAGGAAATGGCCACCCTGGAGTCGAAGCCCGAGGTCACCGATGCGGCGTACCTCCCCTTGGACAGCGAATTGTAATACTTCGGAATCCGTTGGGCGAAGACCTCGTACGTACGCTCCTTCATCTCCTGCTCCGGACATGAAGGGACATCTGCGGCATACGTCGGGGCATACCCCTCCATTACCTGCTTTCCGCCACCACTGTTCGTCCGCAACACGCTGGCCGCCGGCATACGCAGCACGTTGCGAATCGGCGTGGTATTTCCCACAGGAAAATTGAAGAAGACGAAATCCGACAGCCACTTCTCCTCGAACTCCCTGCGCCCGAGACACCTGAAGAAGGTCGCCAGTGTCGTCGAACAGATCAGCTGATCGCTGCCATCATGGTAGAAGAGGGGTTGCTGCGAACACCTGTCGGACACCATGCAGGTTTCGCCCGTATCCCGGAAATGAACACACAGCGCGAAGTGTGATTTGAGTTCCCGGAAAAATCCATATTTCCCGGAATCAAGGGCAGCGACGACATCGCGCCAGGGTACGGCCGCGTGATCCGCAAGGAAGCCGCAGTACCAGCCGCAGGCCCGACCATCGTCGAAAAACCTGTCCTCCCCGAGCCGACAGTTACTGACGAAGGATACGGCGGAGTACAAACGCTCTTCCGAGCACTCCCTTACGGCGAGTTTGCGAGCCATGTCGATGGACTCCCTGGCTCCGGACAGGCGACCCTGCGCATCGACGCGGGATCCATTGGAAATGAACATGCAGCCGGGCATTTCAGACCTCTCTTGACGTGAATGAACTCAACCGGAACTATCCGACACCACAACTCAGTTTGACCAGTTTCAGACACCTCCTCACCAGTCGGCTCGACACACTCCCCTGGTATTCACGCAGGAAATGGCAGAGGTACCTTCCGTTCGTGTACTCGACCCGCCCCTTGCGCACCACATGCGGACACCCGATCCGTTCCACCCTGACGTGGTCTCCATCCATGAGTGGAACTCCCCGCTTGCGTTCCCGCGAAGCCAGGGTCGTGGCCAGATAGTACTGTTTGGAAATCTCCACCGACCCGGACTCGTACCCCCCTCCTGGCCAGCAGAGCAGGTTCACCTCCTTGGAGAGGCGGGATTCCAGTATCCTTTTGGACTCGCCCAGTTCCCAATGCAGTCGCCGACGATATTCGTCTTCGGTTTCGGTAGATTCGTGCAGTTGGTTGCCGAACCTGAATTCCCCGGCAAGAACATGGAGCTCGGATCGCCAACCGGGCTGGTCGAAGAATGCGTGCCCTCTGGAAGCAACATGCGCCTCTAGGTGCCTGGACAACCGCTCATCCGGGAAGAACCGCCGGACTTCCAGGGACTTTCCGTGCGCATAGACCGGGCTGCCCAGCCGCGACGGACGCGACGCCGGATCAGCGCTCAGGTACGCCCACTTCTCTTCCGGATTCTCGTTCCAATCCATCCAGACATATGGATCCCCGGGATGGCGAAAGTCGACGATCTCCGGTCCGCTGAAATACCAGGTGTGCGTCATGCCGTGAGACTGAATATCCATGACCCCTTCCTGCTCCATGACCCGCATCTCGGCCCAGGATAAAAAACCGTGGGGTGTCAGGTCTTCGATTCGAGCCCTGCCTTCCCATACGTCATCGAGATTCAGGCGCGGATCCGGCGCGGGGTCGACGAACTCGGGGTTGACGAAGATCGTGCCCTTGAAGCCATATTTCCTGAGAATGGGGTAGGCGAAAACCCAATTATCGAGATAACCGTCATCGAAGTGAAGGAAGACACTACGCTCGGGGAGTTCGGCGCCGAACCTGACATGGGAGTAATACTCCTTGAAATCTATCGGCACGAAACCCTTGCTTCTGAGACAACGAATATGATCCTCGAAAAGCCCGTACGGTATGGTCAAGAAATCCCAAATCCAGTCCTTCTTCGGTAACCCCACGGAATGGTACATGACGACGGGAATGTTTCGACGCATCACGGCCTCACGTCCGAAATGAATATGCGGTGCTTGCCGCCGACGGTCTGAGGGAACGATTCGACGTAGTTCACCCGCATCACAACCCTGGGAACAGGCAGGGCCGAAAGATTCGCGTTGATGGCCTCGATTTTTCCCCTGTCGGCCTCATCGAACGCGGTCGAGCGGATAATGTTCAGGTCGATGTTCACGAGATCCCGTTGATGGAACTGGAAATTCTTGATGCCCCGTATGCCTGCGACCTGCCTGACCAGCAGTGTGCCGTGCAATATATGCCCGCCTTCGCAGACGAAACGGTCGTAGAGACGCCCTATATTCATCCGCATGAGGGGAAAACCCCTCCCGCACGCACAGACAGAATTTACCGGCTGCGCATAATCTCCGATTTCATAACGCAAAAATGGCATCGCATAACTATTTAATGGCGTGACGACGACCTTCTTCGCTTCTCCTGGCGCTTCAGGATCATCGACAAATTCGACATATGACGAATGCGTCAGGAGATGCATACCACCATGAGCACATTCAGAGGCTATTCCAGGGCATTCTCTACTTCCATACTGGTCATATACTTTGCATTGAAACGCTTTATCCAGAATACTTCTTTGATCATCAAGCAACTGCTCGGCAGAAGTCTGGATTCCTTTCACATTATTCAAGCGCACATTTTTATTCACTATATGATGCGCAAAACCGGATATGACTGATGGATATCCGTAAATGAACGCATTTCCGGATCTCTGGATTTCAGCGATCCACGAATTAAAAATATCTTCGTTGTATTTGTATGCATTCAGAATAACGGTAGTTGCCAGACTCTCTTTGATTTTTCCAAGCAGAGACTTTTTTTTGGAGAAATCTTTCGGATTTCCCCAGATCGAAAACACACGTTCACCTTCGCGCCATCCCGCCATCTTCAGGCTGAGCATCAGGTTCGCGCACATCTGCTCGTAGACATCCATCTCCTGGAAGAACTGCAATGGTTCACCGGTCGAGCCACCTGTGGAGTTGCCACGCAGCACGTTGACATCGAAACGTGAGGAAATCAGCGCATTCCGGTTGCGCTTGATGATGTCCTTGGTCAGGCAGGGCAGCTTCGCATAATCGGCGCGGGACTTGATCTCGTCGGGGTGGACACCCGCCTCCCTGAACATTTCGCGATAGAACGGGACTGTCTCGAAGGCATGGCGCAGCAGCGCCCTCAGTCTGCCGAACTGGTCGGCCTCGAGTTCCTCTCGCGAACGCCACTGAAGAGCCTCGTACTCCATCAGGTACGCATACCTTCTGGAGCCCTGAACCCTCGCTGCAAATCTCTGCACAAGGCTACGCACGCGCACCTCCGACCGATGTAAAAAGGCGCATGTAAATGCCGATCATGGCCTGGTCGCTGAAATTACCGGCGGCCTTGCGCACGGCACGCTCCCCCAGTCGAGAGCGACCGTCCGGGTCTCGGACGAGACCTAGTATCGCGGCAGCCAGGGCGGCAGCGTCTTCGGGCGGAACGACGATCCCGTCCACGCCGTTGTCAATGATCTCCCTGACGCCGCCGACGTCCGTGGCCACCACCGGCCTGCCGCAAGCCATGGCTTCGACAATGGAGACGGGAAAACCCTCCCGGCGCGAAGGCAGGACAAAGATGTCCATGCCGGTGAGCAGATGCGGGATGTCGCTTCGCTTGCCCGTCATCTCCACGGCATCGTCCAGCCCCAGAGAGGACACCAGAGACTCGATCTCCTGCCGCAATTCACCGTCGCCCACCATCAGCAGGCGAACGTCTGGCACTTCCTTTCGAACCGTGGCGAAAGCGCGCAGCAGGTTCCCGTGATCCTTGGCCTCGGTCAGCCTGGCCACTGTCCCGATCACCACGCCCTCGCTTTTCTGTCTGCGCTCATGAGCGGACTGCGCGAACCGGGACAGGTCGATCCCGTTGGGTATCACCTCGATTCGGTCAGGCCTGAGGCCGACGACGTCGATCATGAAGCCGCGCAGGTTTCGCGACACGCAGACCATCTTCCCGAACAGACGGCCATGCAGTCTGGCCATGCATCGCAGCCTCGCGTGCCGGCCAAGGGAGTGCCGGGCGTGCTCGGTGTAGACGACCGCAACACCGGCCAACAATGCCGCGGGCATGACGTACTGAAGGAGATAGGCACCATGCACCTGCGCCACGGCAACCCTCCCCTGGCGGAAACGGCGGTATAGTTCCACCACCGTCCGCACCTTGCCCAGGCGGCGGGCATCCAACGAAAATGCACTGACGCCCCGCTCCGAAGCGACGTCGGACAACGGCCCCCCGGATCCGAACACTCCGCACAGACTCACGGAATAACGCTCATCCTCCCGCAGCAGCGAGCAGATGTTCAGAGCCAGGCTTTCAGCGCCCCCGAACTCGAGAGCGAAAATGACCTGCATGACGTGCTTTGTGTTTAATCTCATGATTCCTCTGCCCATTTTGCGGATTGAGGGCCGCAGTACCTAGAAAAGCCTTTTCAACAGGCGGGCCGGGTTGCCGGCGTGAACTTCGTAGTCTCCCGTCTTCTTCACGACCACGCTGCCGGCACCGATGATATTCTGCTTCCCGATGTCAGCCATGACCACGCAAGCCTGCCCGATCCAGCTGTTCTCGCCGATGGAGATCGGCTCGAAGACGCCACCCGACTGCCGCAGTATGGGAACGTCCTTCTCCAGCGCGGCGTGCTGTCTTGCCCCGCTCAGTACATGCGTGCCGGGACTGATAGCGACGTTGTCGTGAATCCGCGCGTTGCCTATGATGCAGAACGTCGAAATGGAGACAGCCTCATGAATCTCCGCATCCGGGTGGCTGAAATAGGACCCGAAATCCATATGCAGCCTTTGGCCGCATCTCTTCAGCGTGAGGCGATAGTACGCCGCTCGCAGATACATGCCGAACCTACCGGGCAGAAGTGACAGGATCTGCCCCGTTGTAGTGAATACCCCTCTGCTTTTCGTCACGCGATACGGGACTGCGAGCGGAAAGGCGATGGCAAGAAAAACTGGTTGTATAATTTTTTTTAAGTTCTGCTTTAACATCTATTACTCTTTCCCGTGAACAGGGTATTTCCCAACGTCTACATCACGGTGCGCATCAAGGTAAGATTCGTATCTTTCCGCCCCGACGATGTCCTTGAGTTCTTCCGGAACGGGGAGCTTCTTCTCCACTTTCCACGGATTGCCGCTGACCAGACAGAAAGGCGGCACGGTCCTTTTCAGATGAGTCCCCAGTTTGGCGACCACCCCGTCTCCGACAACCGTGCCAGGGTAGACCGCCGTTCCCAGAGTAAACCAGCAATAATCGCCGACGATCACCGGCCGGATGGTTTCAGACGTGGGCTGGCCTCCGCCACTTTGCATCCTGACCATCACGTCATCGATCTGATGTCCGGGATTATCTGCGATAAAACGGGAAACGATCATGCAATACTTACCTATGGTAATTTTCCTTCCGACACGAAATTTGACCTCCGGGCCGATGTACGTGTTGTCCCCGATATGCAGTTCCGGCTTGTCCAGCACCTTCAGGCCGACAAAAGCGATATTGTCGAATATCGTCACGTTGGAGCCGATATGGACCTGCAAGTCACCGCATATTTTGGCACTTCCGTTGCCCGCATAATGCATTCTAAAATTTTCACCGACAGAGACACACTGAGACTTGAATATTGGCTCGTAATAGACAACTCGCCAGAATTCGTGCCACAGTGTCGTTCGCAGCGCCCACTCACGATAGAGAAAACCGTGCAGGGTCTTGTTCATGGGAAAGGATATCCCGCGAACCGCCTTGGCAAAGGTATACAACCTCTCGTAAAATGGTGTCTCACGCCGCCGGATTTTTACGGATAATTCGCGCCAACTCAATGTCATGCCTGTATCTCCTTACTTCCAGCTTGCATTCCCGTTGCAGAGCGGACCTCCAGCACCTCTTGGTACAGATCAAGAATCCTCCGGGTGCGCAGGGCGGGGTTGAACTCATCCAGAACACGCTGGCGCCCGGCTCGTCCATACGATTCGAGGAGAGCACGGCTCTCCAGCAGTGAGCACATGGCCGAAGCCAACTGATCGGAATCCCTAGGCTCAACAATCAGACCTGTAACCGCGTCCAAGACGACTTCGGGAATACCCCCCACGCGCGTTGCCACCAGCGCTTTTCCGAAAAGCATGGCCTCGAGGGCCACGTTGGGCATGCCCTCGCTCAGGGAAGGCATGACGACCAAATCCATGGCACGGTAGAACTCCGCCACATCCGTGACGTGCCCAGTAAAATGAATTGATCCAGACAGCCCGAGGGCAGCAACCTCAGCCTCGAGAGCTTGTCGATCCAGCCCGTCACCAACCAGAATTCCGATCAGCTGTGGAAAATGCGCGCGGGCCAGCGCCAGGGCCCGCAAAAAGTACGTCTGCCCTTTTTCCGGACTGAACCTTCCGACCACCCCCGCCACAAGGGCCTGCGGAGGTATGTCGAGGGAGGCCCTCGCGTTACGCCCCGAATTTCCAATCTCCACCTCAGCGGGATCAACAGCGTTGGGAATCACCCGGATCTTATCCCCGGTCACGAAAGCCAGCCTCCGACTGATAGAATCCGAAACTGCCACTACCCTCGTGGCAAAAGGTACCAGTGTCTTTTCAAGGCAGTGGTACATTCGCATTTTCGTGTTCTCGGAGGTCCAGCCATGTACGAAGGCTATCCAGGGGAGCCCCGTGCGCCAATGCAGAGCCGCGCAGAGCGCATGGCTCTTGTATCCGTGCGACTGAAGCAGGCCGCATCGCTCAGTGCGCACGATATTTAGGGCCTGGTTGATCAGACGTGGGTCGAGGATGTACTCCTGCCTGAGGGGCACCACTCTGACTCCGGCAGCCTCGATGGCGCGCATGAATTCAGTTTTCGCGCTGTCTACTCCTGAATAGCTGATGCACAATGGGGTGGATAATTCCAGCCCTCCGTTCCTGAAAAATTGGACAAGGCCCTTTCCGGGCCCTCCCAATATCTTGGAAGCCATGGCTATGAACACCCGGGGCTTCATGCCGGACACCGTTTGTGCGTCAGCAGCGCGTCGATCCAGTCCGATAACTGTTCCGCCTTCCCTTTCCACGATTCCCGATCGATCCAGTCCGTCTGCAGCATTTTCCTGCCGTTGCGCAGGGCGTCCGCGATGGCGGCCGCAAAGGCGTCAGGGGTCTGGGCCAGGTAGAGTATTTCCCCGAATTCCATCACTCCCGGCAGCGGGGTTGCGACGACCGGGATATCCAGCGCGAGGTACTCCTTCAGCTTGAGGGGACTGATTCCCGCAGTGGTCTCATCGACGACATAGGGAAGAATAGCCACATCGAAGGCGGCGGCATGGCGAGGGAGCTCCTCGTACGGAACCGCCGGAAGGTGCAAAAAATTGCCGAACCGACTCAATTCCCCGAGAGGGACCTGCGAATTGCCGATGAAAGCGAAGGTCCACTCCGGATGCCCTTCAACCAACCGCGACACGAGCCCCACGTTCATTCGGCCGTCGATAAGGCCGAAAAAGCCGATCACGGGCGAAGGCGTCGGTGCGGCCTGAGCATTCGTGTCGCGAAACGTCCGCGCCTGCCGGAAATGCCCGACATCGACTCCGTGAGTCAGCAACCGTGTCTCTCCCGTTCGCGCGGGGCGCGTCTGCACAAGATATTCAGATACCGCCACGACCAGGTCGGCCTGATCGAGCAGCTTCGCCTCCATGGACCGGACGAGTTCGGGAGCGTTCATGCCCGGCCAGTTGGCGAAATCGTCCACGCAGTAATAGACCACCGCGCACTCGCCGAGCCTCCCGACGAAGTCGGACGCGAGAGGCTGTGTTGAAAGCAGTACCGGAGAGCGCATCCCCCAGTCACGCATGGCGCCCCGGACTGCACACGCCACGCTCCAGCGGTTGAAGACCCGTACCGGGGGAACGGTGCTGAAAGGGATCATTACCGGCGAAATCACTCGCAGCCCTTGCGGCATGTTCTGCCCATTGCCGGACGCCGTCCACGAGGTGACCTTTTCCACCGCCCTCTTCACGTCGTAAACCGTCAGGCGCGGCAGCCTCATGCCTATGGTGTTGACCCAGAGAATCCTGTTGCGGGGGAGAAAATGCTGCATGATATGCTGGCAGCTGAAGGGATGGCGGCCCCAGTCGTCGGAAAAGACGACAAAATCCCTGCCTTCTGAGATTTTTGTCATACATGCACCTCGCTATCTGCCCGCAGCCCTGCGCGACGTCTGAGGCCCGACACGGTTGAAGAAGCACTTTGCTCTATCTCACGGATCGTGCCGGACGATTCCTCCGCTGGCCGCATCCTGATCGATACCGCCTGCAGTGCTGTCACTAGGGCCAGGAAGTACAACAGCACCGGAGAGTATGCATGGGACAGGAAGACCGACGAGACACAATACCCGTAAAATCCGACTTCTAGACCTGCAGCCGTGGCCCCAAGGAAAGGGGATAGATTAAATGGTCCCGTCGATTTCTGGAGCCTGCGCAGGCCGACGATGCTCTTGGCCAGTATCAGCAGAAATACGATCAGGCCTGCAAAGCCGAGTTCCACTCCGATCTGCAGGTACGAGTTGTGGGAAACGCTCCATTTCCAGCCCCGCTCTCCCGCATGGATGAGACCTTCGGCGACATTGTACTGCCCCATGCCTGCACCAATCAGTGGGTTGTCGACCATGAGCCCCACCCCCCGCTTCCAGAGCTCGATTCGTCCGACCCCCGACTGGTAGTTGTAGTCGTTTTCATCGAGGATGGTGCCCATCCTCTCCCAGTACTCCGGCCCGGCAAAGCTCATGGCAACAACCCCGACAAATGCGGCGAGGAGAAAAATCTTCAGCTTGTGCTGCCTTTCCTTGAGCAAGATAAACGTCAAGATAGACACAATCGCGACAAAACCACCGCGGGATGCGGTACTGATCACCACGACGATCATCAGCCCCATGAGCACGAAACAGCACCCCTTGAGAAACGTCCCTCCGGATCTCGAAAGATAGAAGGTTAAGGGGATGAAGCAGTTCATGACATATGCGAGATCATTGGCATCATAGGTACTTGAAACTTGCAGGCGTCCTCCAGCGTTGCCCAGCAGGCCCAGGACGGCAAGCAGGAACACCGAGAGCACCCCCGCCCAGACCATGAATGCGATGTCCCGTTCATTCTTTATGACGTGCAAAAAAACGAAAAAGGCGAATACGCTCTTGACGTAGGTATTCGCGATAAAGTCCCAACTCCCTCCCGGCCAGACACTGAAAGGCACGGTGAACAGGGCCAGGCACAGGATCACGAGGACCAGCTTCGGCTGAGGCAGGATGCGCATCTTGAAGCCGAGTTCTTTGAGGTCGAGAGTCGAGACGAGCACCAGGGCGTTCAGAACCATTGCCACGAGACCCAGACGCAGGGGCACGAGAAAGGGAAACAGCTCCTGTATCCGGCCGATGAGGACAAAGACGAGCAGTCCCGCAGCCAGAAGAGGCACGCGCACCCCCGAACCCGCACGAAGGCGAATGCTCCCGCCTTCGCCCTGCTGCGCAACCTGAGAGGACATGGAGATTTTATGCATCGATACGTTCCAGTATGTTCGCAAGCAGGGAGGCCTGATTGCGTCGCTCGAAGACGCCCGCGTCGCAGACGTACTTCAGTGCTCTGTTGAGATGGTCGTCATGCAGGAGGAGCAGAGCCTTCCTGATGCCTTCGACATCGTCCGGATCCACCGTCAGCCCGCAGCCCATGGACCCAATCAAGCTTGCCGTTGCTCCGGGCTGAGCTAGGGCCAGGATGGGCCGGCCCGCGGCCATGTATTCGTATGTTTTGGCCGGTATCTGAAAGGGCTGGTTCGGTGCGAGCAGCAGCAGCACGCTCGACTCGCACATAATCTCAAGGGCGCGCGCATAGCACACCTTACCCGTAATGTTCACCACATCTTCAAGCCCGTTCTGCTCAATCATCGCCCTGACCGGGGAACCTGAGGCGTTCTCCGTGTCACCGACGAAGCGGACCTCGACGTCATGGGAGGACAAGTTCTTGTCCCGCATGAAGAGGGACACAGCCCGCAGGAAATTCTGCGGGTTGCGCTGCAGGTAGAATGTCCCGACGTACGCTATGGAAAACGTTTTCCCGGACTGTGCGCACGAAACGGTGGAAAAGTCTGAGGAGTCGAACCCGTTGTGCACCACGTGGACGTGCTCCGGGGCCAGAAAGGAATGCTCGCGTAGCAGGGCGGACCGGAAAAAATCGTTGGTCGTGATGACGCAGGCAGCGTGACGAAGCATGCGGACCATCAGAGCCTTTTCATAGTCCAGGAGCCGCCGGGGCTTGAAAGTCCGCCGATTTGAATCATGTTTCAGGAGCCATGGGTCCCTAAAGTCAATGGTCATTTTTGTTCCCGTCAGTCTGGAGAGCAAAAAAGCCAGAAGGATGGAACTGTTGGGTGGGGCCGAGACCACGATGAGCGATATGCGGTTACGCCAGACGAGATTGAGTCCTCGGACCAACCCCGGCATGAGCCAGTAAAGTTTGTCATCGGGGAACCAGTTCAGGCTGACCAGCCATCGCTTCAACACATCCCCCGAGTCGCGGCCCGGATTCCCCTGCGACCCGGTATTTTCCGGAATCGTCGCCGTTGCGTTTGCCTTGCCGGCGCGGAACGCCTCGCGCACATCAATCAGGAACTGCAGCGGGGTCCGCCAGAACGGAGTTCGTTCAACGACCACCTCGCCCAAATCCTTCAGCCGCTCCCGATCAAGGGAAGGATAATACTGCTCACGCACCGTCAAGACGAAGGGCTCCCAGTCGTGTACGGGCAGATACTTGGCGAATTTCTGCGTCCGCAACGCCCCCACGGCGGCATCCGGGGGGAAATGGTACGATACGAAAAGGACTTTTCGGCTCATGGCAGATCAGTCCTAAACGCAAAAATACCAAATGGGGATGTGTTGTTTCCGGAAAAAAAAGTCATTGCCGCTCCATAATGCTGTACGAATTCAAAAGTGCAAAATTTTTGAAGATCATATGGAATCCTGTACAGCTTGTGGCTTCTCATAGCCATGCAGCCTGAGCCTTTCACCTGCAACTCGTTCGATAGCATCTATATCAGACAGCGAAAGTACCTTCATGCTTTGTGGATTCATGTTCGTGACTTGCGAATTATATTGATGAATACTTCTTATTTTTGATATCATTTCTTCGTTGATTGGGTCTTCTTCGAGAAAATCTGTGATCGCACGCATCGTATCATAAGGTCTTTCGGCAAAATTTTCGTAATAAACAGAAATATGTCTGGATAATCCGGTCCGCTGCATATCGAACATTTCATCCGAAACGACCCACTGCCGAGCACACATTTCGATCGGGTATGTGTCGAATCGGGCTTTCCAACGCCGCATATTCGCATTCTTTCGGATTCCTGCGGATACGGCGTACCCGTTGCGGATGATATGAATGAAGTAGGCCGGACTGAAATGTCTTTCCAGAAATCCCAGTCGGGTCATGTTCGAAATGGACTTTTCCGCAAGCACAGGAGTTCCCCGATCGAACCACAGGGACCAGTGCCTCTTGGCCCGTCTGGCGCGCCAAGACTCTTCATCCGGCGGGATGGACAACTGGTCCACGCACTCGCTCCACATTCTGGGCCAGCCCAGGTGTTCCGGCACGGGAAGTGTGTCCGTGAGCAAGGATCCCTCGTTGGGCATGCCCCCTATGCGCGGGTGGTCGCGCAGGAGGGAAGCCAGGATAGTTGTGCCGGAATCGTAGCACCCGACGACAAAAACCCATTTCTCGGGAGAAAGTTCCCGGCCGAAATAAGACAGGCCCTTGAGCAAGTGACGGTTCATGGCCAGCGCAAGGAGGGCGTTACGCGGCAGATCTCGGGAAATCGAAAAGTGGTCCGTGAACATATGTACTTCTCCGTTCACTCCGGCACGCCGTCCGAGTGATGGTTTATCTTCAATTGCGGCGCGGATCCCATGTCGCGTAGGCTTGCCCTGCGGCAAGGCGGACAAGTCCGACCAGCGCGGCCAGATGAAGCATGATAAACATCGAAAGGACCCGCAGCAGACCCGTGTCACGTCTCCAACCGGCCAGAGCGAACGCATAGAAAGACAATTGCAGCAGCAGTGCCGCCTGGTATCCCCAACCGACGTTCCACAGTACCACGTTGGAGACGAACAGCGCGCCCATGAACGGCAGGGTCAGCCAGCGCAACACCTTGTGGGACATGAGAGCCCAGAAATACCCCGTCCGTCCTGCAGCAAGAATTCCGCCCACCTGGGTAAGGACGATGAGCCAGGACTGCGCCATGATGCGGGTCTGACGCCTCAACTCGCATCCTGCGCCACCGTCGAGGATCTCTGAACACCGGGCCTCCAGGTCTTGGATGGCTCGAAACCCCCTGCGCACCACCTGCATCGGATGCAGAAGGTCATTGATGTATTCGGGCGGGAGCGGTTCGTAGAGTTCCCGGCGCAGGGCGTAGATGGCACCGTCGGCCCCGACGATGGATACGGTCGCGCTCTCCATTTCCTTGATAAAATCTTCATAGCGACGGTATGCCCCCCCAGTGTTTTCAGCGCGCCCACTGCCATCCAAGTACTGCGACCGGCCGCTCACGAGGCCGACCTCGCGCGAAGAAAAATGCGAGACAAGCCGGCGCACGGCGTCAGGCTCGAACATGGAATTGGCGTCCGTAAAAACCAAAATCTCGCCCTGAGCCTCCAAGGCTCCCCGGTTGAGGGCCAGGGTCTTTCCGCCCCGTTCTTCCTGAACCAGCAGGCGCACCCGATTCGAAGCCAATGAACGGACAATCTCCTCTGTCTGATCCGAACATCCGTCTGAAATGACCAGCAACTCGATGCGATCAGGGTAGTCTAGTTGCAGAAAATTCTCGATCTTCAGGCGGATGACCTGCTCTTCATTATATACGGACAAAAGCACGCTCACCGTGGGAGTGTGGTTCTTGTCGCGCTGTGCCTTTCGCCCCCACAAAGCCGCTGCCAGCCGGACAATCACCGGATAGCCGATAAAAGCATAAAGGAGAGTGAGCAGAGAAAACCAGAACAGGAAGGTCATACCTTGTTCTCCATGATGGTGTGCCTGGAGCAACCGGGTAACCAATCCGCTATGTTGTCCGCCTTCTTAAAAATTTCCTTCAAAACAGCTGTCATGGCCATCATATCGGCATCCTCTACAAAACTGTGTGTGGGCAGGGTCAGAAGGTTATTGGCCAGCAGGGCAGACACAGGACAACTTCCCGATCCGACGATGTGCGGCTTCAGGGTCGCGATGTCCTGCAACGCCAGCGGATACGATCGGACAACACCAAGTTCCGGAATTTCGGGCACGCGTCCGTGAGGCCACGCCCCTTTCTGGGGCAAGAGCGGGAGGCGCAGAAAGACCGGCTCTGCTTGCGGCAGCGGGCGAATAGCGCATACTTCATCGAGCTTATCGAGCCTGGACAGAAGAGAAGCGGCAACTTTCCTGCGACCGTCGTTCAAAGCATCAAGACGCTGCAGGACACTCCCCGCCAAACCTGCACGCCAGTGGTCCAAACTCTCCACCCGGAAAACCGGATCAAAGATGGAGACCCCTATGTTCAAAAAAGGCAGAGACGCGGGCAGCCAGTATGCCCTGGGGCGGAGCATGGCCAGAAGCATGAGCGACTCAATTACGTGTTTGGTGTTGAATCCGACCGGCTCCGGCACCAAGGCGGTCAGACCCTCGGCTACGTCGTCTCGATCTGTGAGCACGATCCCGCCATCCACCGCCGTCATGTTCTTGCCCCGGCTGAGGCTGAAAAGCCCCACATCGCCCATGGTCCCGGCCAATTTTCCGTTTATGCTCGCCCCCATGGCCTGAGCCGCGTCGTCGAACAGCTGCGCCCCGTGCTGCCGGCACATTTCCCTCAAGGATCGCAGATCGAGCGGATAGCCGAAGAGATGGCAGGCCACCACGCACAGCGTCCTGGAGTTCAGGGATTTTTCCAGGCTGGCCAGATCCGGAGTCAGGGTCTCGGGGTGCAGGTCGTAGAGGCTGATCTTGAGGCCCGCATTGACCACGGCCGAAGGCACGGAAAATGACGTGAAGGCCGGCAAGAGTACCTCGTCCCGTTCGGGGTTCAATGCTCGCAGGGCTTGCAAACCCGCCGACAACCCGGCGCGGCCCGAGGTCGAAAAAAAAACATGGCGCACCTTGAACCTGACCTGGAGTTTCTGCCGCAGTGTCTCCAAGGTTTCTCGTCCAACGCGCCAGCCGAGAAGCCCGGCCATTATGTCGTGGGGTACAAGGGGAGCGGCGCTGGGCGGGAGCATCCTGAATCGTTGGGGCATCATGGGATGCACCTCACGATCCCAGGTCCAAGGACGCGGGTCAGAGCCAGGGGCAGATGTTGCCAAGCGGTGATGGCCAGGGAATATTTGGGATTTTGGTTGGTCAAATCCGGCAGGCTCTGCCCGGGAGGGAGGATATAGTGCCATTGCAGGCCTTCGGGCCTCGCTCCCCACTGCTCCTTGAACTTGAAGGTCCCGGCGCCCAAGGTGGACCTGCCCAGATCAAAGCGCGCAAGGCCCAGGGAGACCCCGTGGCGAATGGCTTCCCAGTACATCAGATTGTTGGGGCAAAGCCCGTTATGTTCACGGATGGATGAGGCCCAGGGGATTTCCAGGGTGTCTCCGTGCCAGTAGAGAAGCCCGGCAGCAATGGGCCGGCCCTGGAGGCGCACCGAAATGATCCTGGTATTGTTCGGCATCCCGGCCAGGACATTGGCAAAAAAAGATTTCGCATAAACCGGAGTGCCCAGGTCGCGCATGTTGCGCACAAACACCCCGTAAAAATCATCCAGCAGCTCCCGGCCGCCCCAGACGACCTCAAGGCCCGCTTTTTGCGCCTTGCGAATCTGGTTGCGCAACTTGGCGTTAAAGCCTGTCCACATCTCCTCTTCGCCTTGAACCAAGGGCAGAACCATGGCCACCTTGTGCCGCTTCGCAGGCAGATCAAGCTGCACGGCATCCGTGTGGCGCAGCTCGACATGTCGTGCCCCAACCTTGCCGCGCAGTTCCTCGGCGGCTTCCAGAAGAGCCATAGCTGAATCCTGGTCCCGGCACAGTAGACCGCCATAAGACACAAAGGGCAGGGACACCAAAAAATTACCGAAAAGAAGGCTGCGCATGTGCACCAGAGGCAGGATCCCAGTCATTATGCCATTTGTCCTGGCAGCCAGAAAATGGGTTTCATGCCCGAAACTGCGCTCCAGAATAGCCCGCCAGGCATGACTGTAATATCCCGCCGCGCACGGCATGGATGCGACAAACCGATCCCAGTCCGCTGCCGCGCCCTGAAAAGTTTCCGTACACACGCTCATGGCTGCAAAGCCTCCAGGCTGGCCTCACGTCCGCTTTCATCGCCGTTTCTCCCATCCAGCCCGAGCACCCTGGCCATGGTGTCAAAGCGCAACTCGCTCAGAAGACTGCGGACCTTGTCTTCCGTCGTGTCCAGATTGAGATAGTGCCGGAACCGGGACCTTAGCCCAGCCTTGATCCGCGGCTGATCGGGGTCCAGCTCCCAGGGGTGGAAATACAGAACTACGGGCTGCTTATCTGCGGAATTGATGCTGCGCATCCCCCACAGCACAATTCCGGCGGGGAGAAGTCGCAGATAGCCGCCTCCGGCGATGGGCAGGATAATCCTGCGGCCCGCGAAGTTCACCGCCAGAGTGGTCAGGGGAAATTCACGGATGCTGCCGCCGGGGCGAACGATGTCGTACGGAAATCGCTGGGAGCCCGGGATGCCGTAATTGTCGTGGACAATGGGAAAGATGCTCGAATCATAGGTGAAGCCCTCCTCGATGAGGATGTCCAGAGCCCACATGGAGTTGCTGGTGATGGAATAGCTCGGAGCGCGGTAGCCAAGGACAGGGACGCCGGTCAGGTCTTCGAGCAGGGCCTTGCACCTGCGCACGTCGGCACGGAAAGCATCAGGCTGCAGATTGTAGACGAGGTCATGGCCATAGCCGTGGCAGGCCACTTCGTGACCGCCGTTTGCAATGGCCCGCACAACACCCGGATAGTGCTCCGCCACCCAACCCAGGACGAAGAATGTGCCTGACAGGGAAAATTCGGCGAGCAAGTCCAGTACCCTCCTGGTGTTGTTCTCGACCCGGGACGGATAGACCATCCAATCCTGTCGCTTCACAACGCCGTCAAAGGCCGTGACTTGAAAATAATCTTCCACATCTATGGTCAAGGCGTTTCTCATGCATCCCCGTTCATCGTTACAGATCCTTCGTGCCGCAAGCCTCTGTCGTCATCATCTTCACGTCCCTCTCCCGCCAGCCCCTAGAATGTCATCGTAATCTGCACTCCGACCCGGTTCACCTGATATTCTTCCTCTTCGTTATCCGATGAGGAATCCTTGAAACGATACCAGCAGCCAAGTCTCACGCGTTCGCTCAGGGCATAGTTCAGTCCGATATTTGCGTACCACCGGCGAGTGTCGTCATCCGAGCGATCCTGAAAATCGTGACTCAGCCCCATGGTGGCGGTCAGGCGCGGGCTCAATTCATGGGACAGGTTCATTCCCAGCAGCGTTCTGCGCACCTCCTCTCCGTCCCCGCCTTCATCGCTCCTGTCTTCGTACTCTTCGAGCGTGGAGAACACGCTGGCCGTGGTCCGCGACCAGGTCTTGGTCAGCCGCAGGGTGCCGAACATGCGCTCATAGGTCTCGCCCGTGTCCGGATCGTCCTCGAAGGAGACGCCCGTGCCGAGGTGCAGGAGCACGGCCCCAAAATCATGATCCAGCCCCGCATCCCAGAACAGGCTTGAAGAACTGGTGTCGCGATCCCGGTAGCGGGTATACTGAGGACCGGCCTTCAGGTACACGACGCCGTTTTCGGCGTAGGCGTACCGGCCGCCGAGATAGAAGATGTTGCGGTCCAGAGTCTCGTCTTCCCAGAGCTCGTGGGTGTAGGAGTAGCCGCTGAGCAGGGAGGTCCGTCCGGAAAGCTCATATTCCGCGTCCGCAAATCCCCGATGGATGTTCTTGGAGTCCCGGTCATCCTCGTCGTACCAGATGTTGGTGAAGGCGTAGCCGACCTTGGCCTGGGCGCGCTCCCCGAAACGCGGGGTGATGTAGGGAGAAAAAATGAAGGTGTTCTGCTGCAACTGGTCGATGGTCGAGTCCTCTTCCAAGGCCTCGCCACGTGTCCGATCCTGGTTGACCAGGCGGTATGTGTCGCGGACGTCCAGGAACAAAAATCCTTCCCAGGCTTCCAGCAGGCCATGGATCATGGCGTCGTGATTGAATTCCTGATCCCGGGTTCCGTACGCGTAATGACTCCACGCCCCCCGGTAGCTCGTCTCCAAGAGAGTGCGCGCGCCCTCGTGTTTGTAGCTCAAGCCCGGGCGGACGGTTGTCACGAAATCGTCTTTGCCGTGGCGCTCTTCCCTTGTGTTGTCGTTGTATTCTTCGCTCACGCTTAAAGATGCCGTCCACTCGGGTTCTGCCCAGGCAGGGGACACGGCGCTCATCAGAAAAAAGGCTGCAATCAGATAGTTTTTCATGGTGCGGTCTCACGTTGAAGTGCGGAATTAAAATGGCCCGTTAGGTCCCAAGGCCGGTTTCAATCAGTTCCCCCACAGATAATTCCAGATGCTTCTCATGGCCCCGTTGCGCTTCTTCACATCGACCTCGACCGGCAGGGGATCGAGTTGCTGTACGATTTCACTGCGCAGCTGTTGCTGCATCGATCGCAACTCCCGGATTTTGGCATCCATGGACTTTTCCAGACCATCCACCCGCTCCTGCATGTCGAGCATGGCCGCATGGTCCCAGACGGGCATGAATTCCAGTTCCTCGATACGCTTGTTCATGGACCCGATGACGCTCAAAATCTTGGACTGCGCGGCCGCATTTCGGGCCACGTCAGGGAGGTCCCGTTTCTCTTCAGGCCGCGCAATCGCCGCAGCGACCTCCGATTTTTCAGACGGCTCGGGGTTCCAGTACTGAGCCTCAAAGGACAGATCCGCTGCCAGTTCGTGAATTGCACTTCCCTCTATGTTCCTGGTCTGGGAGGAATACGCATCGATCATGATGTAATCGCAGAGGATGTTGACAAGCCGTGGAATGCCGCGACTGTATGTAGCGATGGCCTCTACGGCATCATCGTCAAAGACCAGAGCCGTCTTGTTGCCAGCCTTCTCCAGACGGAAAAGAATGTACTCACGAACCTCCGCTGCGCTCAGAGGCTGCAAATGGCAGCTGATCTGGATGCGCTGCCGCAACTGCAGGAGGCCAGGTCGGGCCAGGATTTCGCGCAACTCCGGCTGACCGACGAGAATGATCTGCAGGAGCTTGTCCCGGTCCGTCTCCAGGTTGGAGAGCATGCGCACCTCTTCCAGGATTTCGGCGGACAGATTCTGGGCCTCGTCGATAATCAGCACAGCCTGGTGGCGCTGGGCGTATTGCTCGATGAGAAAATCGTTCAGGTCCCGCAGCAGCGTGGCCTTGTCCCGACCTTCCGTATCCAGCCCGAAATCACCGTTGATCTGCATGAGGAGTTGCAGAGAATCGACACGGGTGTTGAACACCTTGGCCAGAACGCTATCGCGCAACTGAGACCGGATCATGTTGCGGATCAGGGTCGTCTTCCCCGAACCCACTTCGCCGGTCAGGAGAATGAACCCCGCCCGCTCCTTGATTCCATGGGTCAGATAGGTCAGCGCCCGCTTGTGAGCCCGACTTGGATACAGAAAGTCGGGGTTGGGAAGAAGATCGAAGGGTTTCTCACGTAACCCGAAGAATGCTGTGTACACGGGACAAGCTACTCCGCGTAATAGTAGGACGTCCTGCTTTGCAGGCGAGCCCCGTTGTAAACAATACCCAAAACCTTGTGATCCAGGGCTTCAATGGCCTCCTCGATCTGATCCAGGCTTGGCATCCCCTCTTTCACGACCAGAATCACCCCGTCGACGATGCTGGCGATGGACCGCGTCTCGGCAAAGGGCAATGCTGGCGGGGTGTCGACAATAATGTAGCGGTCCCCGTAGCGTATCTTCAGTTCCCGAAACAGACTGCGCATGGCGTCGGAAGAGAACAGCTCCACGGGATTGGGGGTAGGGGTGCCCGCAGGCAGGACCGAGAGCTTGCCGATCCCCGTCTTGACCAGCAGTTCTCCCACGTCCAGGCCTTCGCGCATGCAATCCGAGAGCCCCTTGCCCGCGCCCAGACCGAGGTATTTGTGCACGACGGGCCGCCGCAGGTCGGCATCGACGAGCAGAACCGTGTGATCGTATTCGCCCGCAAGACTTACGGCCAGATTGATTGCGGTCATGCTCTTGCCCTCTCCCGCGACGGAACTGGTCACGGCAATGAGGTTGTCGAAACGTTCGCGTTTCGTCATCTTGACCAGCGCCTCCTTCAACTTGCGATACTCCTCCGCCATGGGCGACAAAGGCGCGTTGATGACCACCATGGTCTCCTCGGCCAAGCGAGCCCCGCCGACGCTGGTCGACTCGCCCATGGGCTCCCGGACAATACCGGCCACTGCGGCCCTGTTTCCCTTGCTCTGCACCCCGGCTTGCATCCCGGCCGCTTTGGCCAGTGCGTCCTCGATTCTGCTCATTGGTTTTACGTATCCTCTCGTATTCAGGTTTCCGGGCTACAGCCAAGGACCGAGCGCACGGGTAATCATTGCGTCGATGGGTGATTGGCCCAGGGCCTCCATGATAACGACGGTCACCAGCAGAAGAAAATAGAGCGCCGCACCGGACAGGAAAATACGGTCCCCTCTCACGCGGAGCCTCTCCTCCTTTGGCTTGGGAATGGCTGGCAGAACGGCCAGCACCCGCTGGTTGAGTGTCCGCAGGTCGGACAGGCTCTCCACCGATCCGCGCATAATGTACGGCACCATGATGACGGCTATGCCGATCCCGATTCCGGCCAGGGCCGACAAAAGCATGATCGGCACGCGTTTGGGACTGACCGCGGTGTCGGGCATGACAGCCGGATCCACGACCCGAAAGTTCATGGACTTGTTTTCCATCTCCATTTGTTTGGAAACCTCTGACTGGCCGTAGCGGGTCACGAGCTGACTGTAGATCAGGGTCTCGTTTTCCTTCTTGCGCAAGAGCTCGTTCAGCCCCGTGCGGAGCGCGGGAATCCGGCGCAGAAGCGCTGTCTTTTCATCAATGGTCGCAAGCCCGGCCGTCTCCTGAAGCGTGGCGGCATCGATCTCGGCCTGGATCAGGGTTTTGGCCGCGCCCCCCGAATTCCCTGTCATTCCGCCCGCCGGACTGCTTTTCACCGCACTTATCTGGCCCTGCAGCCGGACCACCTTTGGATGCTGGTCCGTATAGGCCGTCATAAGGGCTGCCAATTGGCGCTCCATGTCGGTCAGGTGCGTGGACCGGCCCGATCCGGAGGGCATGAGCTGCAACCTGGTCTCAAGCTCAAGCCTGCGCGCCCGAATGGCCTCCAGCTTTCTCTCGGCATCGGCTATCTCGAAACGGATGGTGGTCTCGTCCGTCGCCAGTTGGAGGCCATGCTCGGCCTTGTACTGATTGATCTCCTCCTCCACCGCGTCGAGGCGTTTCTTGAAGCTCTCTATCTGGTCGGATAAAAAGCGGGTCGCTTCGAGGGATTCGTCCCGCTTGGAGGCCGTATTCGACTCGATGTAGACTTGGGTGATCGTGTTGACGAAATCGCGGGCATAGCGCGGGTCGCTGTCCAGAAAGGAGATGAAGAAGATGCCCCGCTTTTCGTCCAGCCTGATGGAAATTCGCTTTCGCAAATCCGTGATGTATGCCTCCCGTTCCATATCAGAAGAAAACTCGACATCCTTATCCATGATGCGCATCACCTTTAAGAGCGTTTCCCGGCTCAGCATGGCCACGCCCAGAACCTTGATCTTGGCCTCCATGGACGGAGTGGTGGCAATGCCCTTGACCAATTCGCTGATAACGCTCTGTTCGATGAAAACCGTGGACTGCGCCTCGTATTTCTTGGGCAGGACATAGCTGATCACAACACCCAGGGTCATGACCAGCAGAGCCACGACGACCACGACACGTTTATGCTGCAGGAAGATCCTCGCATACCTTTCAAATTGCTGATAGAGTTCATGATTCATGTGTGGCTCTGCTCCTGCGGCTTAAAAAAAGCTTTCCGCGGCAATAATGTAGTCCCCGCGACGCAAGACCACATTCTGGGACAGATCGCGGCCCTCGGCCAAATCCTGGGCCCGGACATTGATCCGCGTCTCAGCCCCGTTCTCCCGCCGAACCACGGTCGTGTCGTTCTTCTTGGCGAATTTGTTGAATCCTCCACACGCCAGCAGAGCATCGAGCACTGTCATCCCGTCCTTGTAAGGCAACGCCTGGGGCGTGTTCACGGCACCGACGACATAGACATACGGTTCAGGCAGCGCCGGAAAGACAATGATGTCGTTGTTGCGAAGGACAAGGTCCTGCTTTAAGTCGCCGCTGCGCAGCAGAAGGTCGAAGTCCCTCTCCACCTGGACTCCGTCGCGCATGACATGGGCTCCATGCAGGTCGGCCCGGGCCAAATCCATGCCCGCCAAGAGATGCAGAAGCGAGGTCTTCTGCTTTAAGGGGTAGACGCCTGTGACAACGCCCCCGCCGATGATGTAAACTTTGCTGTTCTCGATGCCGACCATGGACACCGTGACCATAGGATCCTTGACCAGAGCCGAAAGACGCCCGGCGATCTCCTTCTGCAGGGCCACGGGGGTCAAACCCTCGGCCATGAGCTCTCCGGCTCCGGGAAGGGAGATGCGGCCGTCGGGACGAACGAGGGCGGGAACCGTCAGATCCGGCTCGCCCCACACGAAGACATGCACGCTGTCTCCCGCGCCGATGATGTAATCGCTGGCGAACCCTGTCCCACCAAGAAGCATCGCACCGAAAATCAGCACAGCAACTTTGGCCATGAAACATTTTTTCCACATAATGGATACAACTCCGGTATCAGGAAACATCTCTACCTCCCTTTTCCAAGCAATACGACTTTAAATGTTTTGAGAACAATATATATATCAAGTATAATTGATATATTTTTAATGTAATACATGTCATATCTAAGCTTTTCAATTGCATCATCTACCGTTGATCCATACGGATAGAGAACTTGCGCCCACCCTGTCAGCCCCGGCTTCACGTAATGACGCTCCGAATAGTATGGAATCACTTCCTTCAGCTCACTTACGAACTCAGGGCGTTCCGGTCTGGGACCGACCAGGCTCATGTCGCCTTTGAGAATGTTGAGCAGTTGCGGAATCTCGTCCATACGGGAACGGCGCAGGAAGTTGCCGACCATGGTTATGCGCGGATCGTCCTTCTGGGACCAGACGGCTCCGGTACCTGCTTCGGCGTCCTCGCGCATGGTGCGGAACTTCATGAGCACAAAGGGCCTGTCGCCCCTGCCGACCCGGACCTGCCGAAACAGCGTGGGGCCGGGGGTGTCCAGTTTGATGGCGAGCGCGATGAGCGGCAGGAGCGGCGACAGGCAGATCAGACCGACGCTGGCGGCGCTCAGGTCAAAGACGCGCTTGCACAGGCGCAGCATCCAGTTCACCTTGAACCCATGGCTGAATATGAACCAGCTGGGTGAAATGTTCTCGATGAGCAGCTTTTGCGTTGCGCTTTCATAAAATGAGGGGGCGTCCACGACCTCGATCCCCGCCATCTTGCAGTTAAGGAGCTCCTCCACCGGGAAAAAACCCCGCCGCTCGGCCAGGGCGACCACGACCTTGTCGGCCCCGAAATTCTGGGCCAGGCGCAACAACCTGCCGATCCTGTCAGGAGCTTCTTCCTGGCCGCCCTCTTCTTCCGCCGGGGGAAAAACCGTCGAAGTGCAGCGGACCCTGCCCAGCATGACATAGCTCTCCCGGTTGGCGTGCATGAACTCCTCCATCTGCTCGGCCAGAGGACCGTCGCCGACGATAAGCACACGCTTGAGCACCCCGGGGATGACCCGGCGATACTTGGCGAACAGAAATTCGGCGGACTTGAGCCCGGCAAAGACGCCAAGCCCCAGCACGACAAGGCGGATCTCGCTTCCGAGCACACCCGACGACCTGTCCACGACATAAAGGGTCGCCATGCTCAGCGAGGTCGCCACGGCTTGATAATACAAGGCTCTCGGCGCCCTCGGCCTGCGGCCTGTGAACCAGAAGACCGACCAGACCGCGACCGATGGCAGGATTGTGATGAGCAGAACACTGCTGGCTCCGCGCACGAATTCGAAGTCCCCGGACAGTGATGCGATGGACGGTGCGAGGATGGCCAGGGACGCGCTGAGGGCCAGCAACGCCCAGACGATGTCGTGGGCAAGATTTCGAAATATCAATTGAGCCATACTTCCTCCCTACTTCCCGCTCAAGGAGCGCAGTAGTTTTTCGGCGTCCTCGCGTTCGGCGAAATCGGTCTCGGCCAGAGCCACTTCAAGCGTTGCTCTGGCTTCGTCCGTTCGGCCCAGTTCGGCCTGGGCCAAGCCCTGATGATAAAGGATCCCGGGATTGCCCGGAGCAAGAAGCAAGGCCCGCGCGAGTACATCCAGGGCCTCTTCTGAGCGATTGTTGCGGATCAGGGCGTAACCGAGCGTGTCGAGGATGGCGGGGTCGCTGCTGGCGAGAACAAAAGCCGCCATGGCAAGATTCACGGCCTGGGCACTTTTCGTCTTGTCATCGGCCCAGATCATGGCCAGATTATTGAGGGCCGGAACGTGGTCGTGCCTGGCCTGGACGGCCTGGAGATACATCCTGGCGGCTTCGTCATTTTTGCCAAGCAGCTGCAAGGCCATGCCCTTTCCGGTCAGGGCATGGGCGTTGGCGGGGGAATTCGTCAAAACCTGATCAAAGGTGGCCAGCGCCTTCTGCGCCTCCCGGCCACGCAGCTGGAACTCGCCCAGCACGACGCCGACCTGGTCGTCCGTGGGCTCCAGTGCCCATCCTTTGACCAGTACGCTTTCGGCTTCAGCCCGATTCTTGCGCATCTCAAGGATGTTCGCCAACGGCAGGCATGACTGGGCCTTGTCCGGCCTAAGCTGCATCAGGCGTCGGGCGCTTTCCTCGGCCTTGTCCAGATCCCCGGCAGCCACCCACGCCCGCATCCGCTCCACCGTCCCGCCATAGAGGTCGAGCTGCTCAAGCCGGCCGTACAAGGTCATGGCCTTGTCCATTTCCTTGCGTGCGACATGCAGCTTGGCCATGGCCTGGACAATGACCATATTCTCGGGTTGCTGGACTCGCTCCTGCTCCAGAACCGCCAGGGCCTCGTCGCTCTTGCCGTTTCGCTGCAGGAAACTCGAAAGCATCAGAATCGCCCCTGTGTCCTTGGTGGAACGAGCCTTTTCGAGCCGGACCTGGGCCTCGTCGAGCTTGCCCTGTTTCTCAAGGACCGCCGCCGAGGCAATCAGGGCTCGCAAATCGTTCGGAGCAAAGCCCAGAGCCAGATCATACTGCGTCACGGCCTCATCGAGCTTGTTCTGGAAGAGTTTGGCGATGGCGCCGTGATAATAGGTCTGCAGAAAAGCGGGATCTGCGCCACGCGCCTTGGCCAGATACTCCTCGGCCTCCTCAGCGTTCTTGCGTCCCAATGAAGCCTTGGCCAGGGCGTTGTAGAGAACGGCGTCATTCATGCTCCCGTTCAGGCCTTCGGTCAGCACGGCCAAGGCCTCGTCCAGCCGACCATTTCTGAAATAATACGTGTGCAGGGCCATGCGCGCATCAACGCCCTCGGGCGAAATTTTGATCGCGCTCAACAGATCGTCCTCTCCGCTGCGGTCCCCCAGGGAGAGCTTGAGCAGCGCCGTCTTGAGCAGCAATCCGTAATGGGATGGCGCCAGCCCCATGGCCAGGTTGAATTCGGCCAGCGCCTCATGAGCTTTGCCCTGCATCAGCAGGGCGTCGGCTTTCAGGACATGTCCGCGAAAATCTTCCGGGCTGCCGTCGATCAGCTTATCCGCCACAACCATCGCTTCCGGTCCACGACCCTGACGCAGGAAAATCTCGCCCTGCATGATCCTGGCCTGCACAAAACCGGGGCTGTAATCGAGCACGGTCTGGAATTGGGTCACCGCCAGCTCCAGATTTTCGAGATTGTAATAGACAAGACCCAACAGATAGTATGTTTCCAGATCCGGCGTGATGCGCAGGGATTTGCCAAGGTACGTTGCGGCCTCGTCGAATTTGCCCTCACGGAAGAGATACAGCCCCATGAGCCGGTGCCCTTCGGCACTTTCAGGGTAATCTCTCAACATGGCCTCAGCCGAAGTTTTGACCTTGTCCCCTTCGCCCTTGTTCATGAGGAGGCTGCCTTCCTTGTAGCGGGCAAAAAGATCGGAAGGGTAGATGGAAGAGATGCGCGAATACGCATCAAGCATGGCTTCGGGATTCTTCCCCTGAGCCTCAAGCTGCGCCAGGGCGTGCAGACCCGTCCTGTTTTCGGGATCCTCGGTCAGCACCTCGTCAAGCATTGTGCGAGCCGCAGCCCTGTCCCCCTGACCCATAAGAATCTGGACCAGGCCAAGCTTGGCCGAAATCCGCCCGGGCTCGACGGCCAGAGCTTTGTTCAGGTGCGCCCGGGCGCTGGCGGGATCTCCGGAAATCGTGGCCGATATGGCCAACTGCTCCAGGGCGGCGGCATCATCCGGATGCTTCTTCAAATAGTCCATCAGCAAGGGCACGGCCAAGGCTGGCTTGTTCTGGAAGTTGGCGATCCGCCCCAGCTGGAAATTCACTCGTTCGTCATAGGGACTCTGAAGCAGGACTTTCTGGAATTCCTTCTCGGCCTGATCCATCTTGCCTGTCTCGATATAGGCCAGCCCAAGGTTGAAACGCGCCGCGACGAAATTTGGATTCTTCTCCAGGGCGTTCTTGTAGTGGACAATCGCCCCGTTATAGTTGCCCTGCTTAAACAGCGACTCTCCCTCGGTATTGAGGGATTCACTGGTATGTCCTTTGCAACCCGCAAGCCCAACACAGAGCATGAGCGCAACCGCGTATACCGTACATCTGATCATTCTTCCTCCGTCGAACGATCCATTTGAAGAGCGGATCGCTCCGTATGCTGAAATAATGCGCCCTGGTCCGGACTGAGGAGTCAGTCCCGAACAAATCGACCGCGCCCGACCGTCAGGCTTCGTGAAAAATCCGATGCGCAGGACAACGCGACCACTCGTCTTTCAAAGCGTCGGGAACATCTCGCCCCGCCCGCCCGCTTGGCCGACGCCGATGATGTCCTTGCGGAAAATCACCCTGGCCGCCTCATCAGAGGCATGCCCGACAGGTATCCTTCGCGCCTGTCGAGCCCCCTAAAGCAAGTTCAATGCCCGGAGGAGAGTTTCCTGTTTTTATTTAATTTATTACATGAATTCGATAAGATAGTGAACAAAAAGAGACGTCGGCAGGGGCACTGGATCGCGCAAAAGCGTTGCACGCAGCAGAAGTGTTGCATCAACATGTAACAGACATCAAATCTCTATTTTTATCTCCATATGTTGTCAGACGACGCAAGCCAAAAATGGAGTCAAGTGTTAAAAATATCTAAATATACTGTCGAAAAAATTTACATATGACAGAATTAATCCGGAATAACTCGCATAACAGCCATCAACGATTACTGTTGCATCAATTTTTTTTCATCTCTTCCAACATATCATTGACACTTCGGACAATATCCCTGAAAAAACGCACCATATGGAGGAGGCGATCTGAAACAATCAAAAATCAGTGAGTGTCGATCATGCATGTCCGCACCCTGTTCCCGAAATATTTCCTTCTCTGCTCGATCCTTGTCTGGGGTTTTGCCAACCCGGCCATTCAGGCCCACGCCCAGCCTTCAGGCCGGGAACTGGCCCAACTGGTCCATGACCGCTATGTGGGCGACGACTCCGTCTCCCAGCAAACCATGGAACTCATTCCGGCCGTGGGGCAAAAGCGCGTTCGCCAGTTGAACATTTCCGTTTTGGAAAAAAACGGCGCGCGCTCGATCCTGCTTCGTTTCATATCCCCTGCGGATATCCAGGGGACAGGCTTTCTGGCCGTTGAGGACGGACAGGGGGGAACGGCCCAATTCCTGTATCTGCCGGCCCTGAACAGAACCCGACGCATCGTGGCAGGACAGAAGAGCCGCAGCTTCGTGAACACCGATTTCACTTACGAAGACATGGAGCGCAGGCCCGTTGATGACTCCGAACACACCATTGTGGGCGAGGAATCACTGAACAACGTACGCTGCTGGATCATGGAGAGCCGCCCCAAAACCGGCACAACCTCCCAGTACACCCTGGTTAGATCCTGGGTAGCACAGGATATGCTTCTGCCTTTGCGGGCGGATTTTTTTGCCGGCGGCGAGAACCCGATCAAACGCTTCTCCGTGCTCCAACTGGAAAACATCCAGAACATCTGGACCGAGACCAAAGTGATCATGGAAGACCTTGCGTCCGGTCATAAAACAGCCCTGGAGACTACAAATATCCAATACAATACAGGCATCTCAGACAGCATATTTACACAACAGGCTCTCGAGCGCTGGTAACGTTAAATCATGTACATACGTACAAATTGAAGAGCGGTTCCGGGAGATTTGATACCTATGAAAATTCGAAAAAAAAGGCTGTCCTCATCGTGCACATGGGCGCACCGCCAACCTGGATCGACGCTGCCGCCATTTCTGCACGCCGCCCTGCTGTTCATGTCGCTCCTCTTCCCGATCCTGGCCTTTGCGAACCCGCCCACCCTGGTCTCCTCTTTTGATTTAAATCCGGCAGAGTCGCCGCAAACCGTGGGCATTCTTCTGTCCGGGGCACCTCAAAATGTGGACTCTTTTGTTTTGGACAACCCCACGCGTCTGGTGCTCGACATCACCGAGGCGCGGCTTTTTGGCCCGGCGGCCACTCTTCCCGCGCAGCACCCGTTAATCCTTCGCGTTCGCGCGGCGCAGTTCAACCCAACAACCGTGCGGGTAGTCCTGGACTTGAAACGCAACGTGACGCACCGGATCGACACGCTTCCCCCAAACGCGGAACACGCCGCACACAGGATCATGGTCAGCCTGGCCCCGACGAACACGGCAACGCAATCCCCGGAGCCCACTCTTTCCGCCCCGCCATCGCAGGCCGTCGAGCCAGGCACCGGAGTGGTTCATCCGGCATATACAGTGGCCCAGGCAGGCACAGGCGGCGCTGCTGACAATAAAATACTGTTCTTTGGAGACTCCAAAGCTCCAGACGAGAACCAGGAAGAGCCATCACCCTGGGGGCAACTCGAAATTTCGGGATTTGTCCTCGCAAAAATCGCGCAGGAGATGCATGAATCAGGAGGCTCCGAGCAGGCGCGAAACTTCCGCAACACGGTCAGGCTTGAAGGAAAATGGACTCCGCCTTTGCCCGGCAACGATTCCGCAGCCGTCCCCGGCGCATCGACCACCTTTCTTTTGGCCTCGCTGCAGTCCGACTACCTCTGGTTTGGTCCAGAACATTCAACGGACGACTATGACCTGAACCTTTATGAAGGCTATCTCTCCCACGCCACCCCCGACTGGGACCTGCGCCTGGGCAGACAGATCGTGCGCTGGGGCAAGACGGACCAGGTCAGCCCCGCTGACAACATCAACCCGCAGGACCTGCGCGAATTCTTCATCCCGGAACTCGAAGACCGCAAGATTCCCAATTGGATGGCCAGAATTCGCCTGTTCCCCGGCGACTTCACCCTCGAAGGCATCTTCATCCCCTTTTTCGAGGAAAACGAATTCGACTACTCCGGGACCACCTGGGCGCTTCTGGGCAATCAGCCGAGCGATCTGCGGATCAAGGAATCAACGCCCGGCAAGGGACTGGACAATGCCGACCTGGGCCTGCGTACCTCTGCGACCCTGGGGGGATGGGACCTGGCGGCGAGCTACCTGTACGCGACGGAAAAATCGCCCCGCCTGCGCTTTGAGCCAGCCAATCCCGCAGGGCCGACCCTGCATGCCGACTACCACAGGCAACACATCTGGGCCGTGGAGTTTGAAACCACTGCGGACAAGTTCGGGTTTCGGGGCGAAGGAGCCTATTTCGACAAACAGAGCCTGCACACAGAGTCCCTCAATTCCGTGGCCAAGCCCGTAACCCACTCTGTCATCGGGGTGGATTATCTGGGCGAACAGGACTGGTACGCGAACGTGCAGCTCTCGCACCAGCACGTCTTCGACTACGAATCCGACATCCTGTACCTGCGGCGTGACAATTTTTACCTCAGCGGCGAGATCAACCGCGAGTTCTGGCGGGGAAACGCCATGCTGAAGCTGCGCTATGCCCTGGACTTAAACGATGGAGGCTCGTTTCTGACCCCGGAAGCCATCTTGAGCTACTACAAAAACCTCGAACTCATCTTGGGAGCAAACGTCTTTTTCGGCCCGGAGGATTCCCTGTTCGGACGCTACCGGGACAATGACCAGATCTTTTGCAAAGCCAAATACTATTTTTAAAAAAATTCCACTCCACCCGCGCCGCGACCATCAGGGACAAGCAGACAACTTGAGCCCCGGCAGCTTGCGACGGAGATATTCGCCGACAAGAGCGCCTCGCATCCTTGGCTCCATCGAACCAAGGTTGGCGACTCTTTTGCGGGCAACGCACAAAAGCACATTCGTCTGGAGATATAATGACACTGGAAAGACATCGATGGCTTAACTTTACAAACTCAATCTCACGAGAAAATGAATGCCTTCAGCAAACCGAGGAGATTGATTATCTGTTTAAGGTTGCCGATTCAGCATGCGAATTGCTTGAATCATACCATCTTTTGTATCACGAATATGTAAACGCAGGATACGCGCGAGAAAACAAAAACGAAATATTAGTTACAAAACACCATTTACATCCCAAAACAACTGTCCTTTTGGCCAAATCCGAAAGCAGCGTAATATCCACCGCGACACTTGTCCCCGACTCCAACCAGTTCGGCCTGCCCATGGATGACCTGTATGGCAAGGAACTGGGGTCACTGCGCAGGCAGCGGCGCAAGGTGGTGGAAGTGTGCTCCCTGGCGTCCAGCACGCAGAGATTTTCGAGAAGCGGCATTCAGAATTTCACCAGACTGCTCTTCCTGTATTGCGTATTTCAGGACGTCGACGACGTCTGCGTGATGGTCAACCCGAAGCATGTCCCCATTTACAAGAGGCTCTGCGAACTGGAACTCTTCGGAGCCGAGAAACACTATCACAAGGTCAACGCCCCGGCCGTAGCGCTTCGCGCGGACGTTGCCGCCGTAAGGGAGCGACTCGGCAGCAATGGTCTCTTGAACTCGTACCGCAACACGCTTGACTCGCATTACCAGTCCCTGCGGATCGCCCTCTGCGAACGGATCACCGGCGTCTTCAAAGACCAACATTTCCCCCGGTTCCGCCCCAACCCCCTGGACACGAGCCTGATCAACCACATCCTGTCCGACATCATCGAGGACCTGCAGGATCTTTCCCTGGAATGCAAAATCCTGCTCCGGAGTTCGTATCCCGGCCTGCAGATCTGAACCGCCCAAAACGGGTTCAGGCATGGCATATGCAGTGAACATTTGCGTCTCTTTAAGCGCCGCTGCCAGGAGGATACACCATAGCGAGCAGAGCCGCTCTTTCGCCGCCAAGGCCGTGACGCGCGCCGCGTCGGCTTTCCCTCTTATTTTCGTGCTCGCGAATATGGAGACCCCATGACCGATCTCTCCGAAAATACGCGCCAGGATCGCCGAAGATCCGTCCGACTTCGCCGCTCCGCCATGCTGAGGGCCAAGCTCGATGAAATAGACCGACCAAACATCAAGATTGCGGAAGCCCGCGATGAGTGGGCTCAGTCTTTTGCCCTCGTCTACAGAGAATACCTTGACTCGGGGTACATCCAGCAGCCGCACCCTTCGGGGATGCACTTAAACGTTTACAATCTCCTGCCGGCGACCTGCGTCTTCATTTTCAGAACCTATGTCACGGTCATATCCACCCTGACCCAGATCTTCGACAGCGAACTCTTCGGCCTGCCCATGGACGCGCTGTATCGTCCTGAACTCGATGCACTGCGTTCCAAGGGAAGAAAGATCACCGAGCTATCGGCCTTGGCTACACCCAGGGAAACACGCTGGTGCAATCTCATGGTATTTTTGTCAAAGGCCATGTTTGAATATTCGATGATGAACAACATCGACGACATATGCATCATGGTCAACCCGAAGCACCTCAATTTTTACAAAACAATGTTTCTGTTCGAGGAATTCGGAGAAGAGCGTTTCTACCCGGGAGTGGGCGCTCCGGCAGTCGCCTTGCGCATCAATATGGAGCACATTGAAGACAAGGCATCGGAAAAATACAAGGATTTTGAAGTGGATGACAATATCCATGAGTTCTTCTATAAAATGAAAAGCACCTTGGTGGAATTGAACAACGGCTGGACGTTCTATGAAAAAAGGCCTCCCATGAATGAAGAGGATGCACGGTTCTTCTTCGACACCCGACAGGAAATTTGCAAAAATCTGTCCCCGCGCCAAATGGAGCATCTGACGCGTCTGTATCCGTTCCTTGGAAGCATCCCCGCATTCCCCATGCACCCGGACCATCCATGAAACACATCGCCAGTCTGGTCACCCGCTTCCCCATTCTCTGCTTCGTGCTGGCCCTGTGTCTGGCCGCCCCGTTCCTGATCCAGCTCCCCGGCATCCAGACCGTGGACAATGTGGATTACTTCACCGTCGAGGACGATCCGGACGTCGCCTTTTATCAAAGCATCAAGGATACCTTCGGAGACGACGAATTCTTCGTTATCGCCTTTTCGAGTCCGGACCTGTTCACCTCCCCCCGCTTGCACATGATCGCGGCCATCACGCAGGAGCTGGAAACCATTCCTGAAGTTCGGGAGGTGCAGAGCCTGGCCAATGTGGACTACATCCACGGCGAGGAGGAATATTTCGAAGTCCGCCCCTTCCTGGAGCGCATCCCGGAAGACGCCCCGGGCCTCGGTATCCTGCGGAAGCAGGCGCTGGACAACCCGCTGTATGTCGGCAACCTCATCTCTGCCGACGGTGAGACCACTGCCCTGGTGGTCTTTCCCAAAGCGCACGACGCTGAGGATGGGAGCTTTCGCAAAAGGCTCCTTGACCAGACCGAGGCGGTGCTTTCCAAACACGAAGAGCTCGCCGGCCGGTTCCATCTGGCCGGGTGGACCGTGACCAACCTCAGTCTCAGCCAGTACATGAAGTCGGATGTGGCCGTGTTCATCCCGGTGACCTACCTGTTCATCACCCTGACGATCTGGCTTTTTTTCCGCAATATACGCCTGACCCTGCTGGCCCTCGCTAACATCTCCGTTTGTACGGGGGCGACCATGGGACTCTTTCCCCTGCTCGGCATTACCCTGAACAACGTGACCACCATCGTCCCGCCACTCGTCATGGCCCTGGCCCTGGCCGATTCCGTGCATATTTTCGCCCATTTGGACAAAAAACTGCTGGATAATGACCGCTCCCCCGCCAAGGCCCTGGAGATCATCCTGCAACGGGTCATCACCCCCTGCTTCCTGACCAGTGTGACCACGGCCGTTGGCTTCATCTCCCTTACCGTGAGCGACATCCCGCCCATCAAAGAATTCGGGTATGTCGCTTCGGTAGGAATGATCTTCGAGTTTCTGTTTTCCTTCTTGCTGCTGCCGCCGCTCATGCTCATGTGCAAGCCCGAAACCATATACTCCGACCAGCGCCAGGAAGTCGGCATGAGCGCCTTTCTGAACCGCCTCTCCACTTTCGTGCAGAACCACGCCCGAGCCATTACCGCCGTCGTCGCACTCCTGGTCCTGGGCGCGGTGTGGGCAGCCTCGACGATCCGGGTCGAGACCAACCTGCTCGAATACTTCAAGTCCTCAAGTCCCCTGCGGCAGGAGCTCTCGTACATCGAGCCCCGCCTGAGCGGGGTCGGCACGGTGGACATTTCCGTCAAGGCCGATGAGCGGGATGCCCTGCGCGACCCGGCCAAACTGGCCGTGATCGAGAGCGTACAAAACTTTGCCCTGACGCTGCCGGGCGTCGACCGAACCATGTCCTTTGTGGATTTCCTCAAAGACATGAACATGTCCTTTCACAACGAGGACCAGGCTTTTTACATCATCCCCGAAAGCCGGGAACTGGTGTCCCAGTACCTGCTGCTCTACGACTCCGATGACATGGACGAGTTCATCACCCCGGAATACGATCAGGCCCGCATCCTGATCCGCATCTCCGAGCACAGCTCCGCGGGACAGGCCAAGCTCATAGACGCCCTGCGCACCTTCATCGACCAGCACGAGCACGACGGCCTGCAAATCCGCGTCACCGGCCGGGCGGTACAGGACGTGAACACCATCGACGTCCTGGTGTGGGGACAGGTGGAGAGCCTGGCCCTGGCCGCCGCCGTGATCACGTTCATCATGTTCCTGGCCCTGCGCTCGCTTGTGACAGGGGCCTTAAGCCTGATCCCGAACTTATTTCCGATCATCATCAACTTCGGGATCATGGGCCTGCTTGGTATCCCGCTGAACACCTCCACAGCCCTGATTTCCGTAGTCGCCCTGGGCATCGCCGTGGACGACACCATCCATTTTCTGACCGAGTACAACCGAAGGCGCGCCGAGAATCTGCCCATGCGGGAGGCGCTGCGACGGACCACCGTGGAAAAAGGCACGGCCATCTGCGCCTCGTCGCTGATCCTGGTCATCGGCTTCAGCGTGCTTATGCTCAGCAGCTTTGTGCCCACCATCAGCTTCGGGGGCCTCAGCGCCGTGATCATGATCACTGCCTTGATAGGCGACCTGATCGTTTTGCCGGCGGCCATGCTTTCCTTTCAAGGCAAGAGCGGCTGACAAGGCAGGAACAAGCCGCGCAGTAAACACTCCGGAGACACCCCGCGACCCAGGGGCTTCTCCTCCAAAAGGGGATCAAGCATGAAACGAGATGAACACCTGGCAACGCTAAAGACCCTCGGCATTTCCGGCGCGACGACCTACCGCGAGGCCGCCTTTTCCCGCAACATCGGGCTGTTTTCGCCGGGCGAACAGGATCGACTGGCCGAGGCCAGGGTCGCCATCCCGGGGATGGGCGGAGTGGGCGGGGTACACCTGATCAATCTCGTGCGCACCGGAATCGGCCGCTTCAACCTGGCCGACTTCGACCAGTTCGAGCCAGTCAACGTGAACCGCCAGTTCGGGGCCAAAGTTCCATCCTTCGGCCGCCCCAAGCTTGAGGTCATGATCGAAGAGGCGCTCAGCATCAATCCGTTCCTGGATATCACCCCCTATCCCGCAGGGTTGACTGCGGACACCATGGAAGCCTTTCTGACGGGTGTGGATGTCGTCCTGGACGGACTGGACTTCTTCCAGTTCGAAATCCGCCGCTCCCTGTTCAACATGGCCCGGTCCATGGGCGTACCCGTGATCACTGCCGGACCCTTGGGGTTCAGCTCGGCCCTCCTGGTCTTTACCCCGCAAGGCATGGGTTTTGACGACTATTTCGATGTGGGCGGGGAACTGCCGGAAGAGCAGAAATATCTGCGTTTCGCCATGGGTCTGGCCCCCAGACCAACACATATCGGATACATGGACCTGTCCAGGGTGGACCTCAAAGGCGGCAAAGGTCCCTCCCTGAACATCGCCTGCCAGCTGTGCGCGTCTCTGGCCGGCACCGAAGCGGTACGCATCATTCTTGGCAAACCGGGACTCAAACCGGCCCCCAGTTTCATGCAGTTCGACCCCTTCCTGCAGATACTCCGCAAAGGGCGACTGGCACGGGGCAATCGCTCCTTAAGCCAGCGCGCCAAACTCTGGTACGTGCAGAACGTACTGATAAACGCTGCAGACAAGGCCCGGGTGCGCATACCGGATCAACCTGTTTTAAGCGTCTCGCAGTTTGATTCCCTCCCCCAGGGAGTCGGCACCTATCTGGTGCAGGCCGCAATCCAGGCTCCCTCCGGGGATAATGCCCAGCCATGGCAATTCCGCCTGACGGGCAACGACATCCACGTCTTCCTGAATCCACAAGCCGACATGTCCTTTTTCAATATCCGCCAGACCGCTTCCATCATCGCCTGCGGGGCAGCAATGGAAAACATTCGCCTCGCTGCCCCAGCCATGGGCCTGGACGCAGCCACGCAGATCCTGCCGGATGCCGCCCAGGAAAATCTGATGGCCACTGTGCACATCCAGCCGGGCGATCAAGGTGTAGACCCACTTGCCCAGCACATCTGGACGCGCTGCACCAACCGCAGGCCGTACAGCAAGCGTCCTCTGCCGGATTGGGTGCAGGCCGACCTCAAAGCGCGCATCCGCAATATTCCCGAAGCGCAGTTGCACCTGCTCACCGGCAGCTCCAAGCTTCGAAAGCTTGCCAAGGTGATCTACCTGGCCGACAGGATCCGCACCGAGCACCAGGGCTTGCACGAGCATTTCACATCCATGATCCGCTTCAACGTCCAGGAGGCGCAGCAGCGCCGCGACGGCCTGCCCCTCAAAAACCTGGAAGCCGGATTGCCGGGGGAAGCATTCCTGCGCCTGACAAAACCGTGGCCCGCAATGCGCCTTGCAAACCGCATTGGCCTTGGCCGCATGGTGGCTTTACACTCGGCTCAGGGCATCCTGGCCAGTGGAGCTGCCGGGATGGTGGTGGTCGATGGACTTGAAGCAAAGGACTTTCTGCTCGGTGGCCAGGCCTTGCAGCGCATCTGGCTGGCATTGGAGCACCACGGCCTGCAAATGCAGCCGATGACCGCGGTGACCCTTTTTTGGCTGCGCTGGCAGTGGGAAGGCCCCGCGAGTTTTTCCGAAAAGCACCAAAAACTGCTGGAACGGGTCTGGCAGGATTTAAAAGGATTGTTCGTCAACGTGGATTTCGAAAAGCAGGGCCTGGTCATGCTCTTTCGCACAGGCTACGGTCCCGGAATCCGGCACCGCACCTTGCGCCGGGGCGCCGGTGACTCTCTGATGAAATAGCCGGCCATTGCGTGCAGGAAAAGATGACCTCATAGAACGAGAAATGGCCGGGAAGCATGTGCTCCCCGGCCTAACTCTGATGAGATCAGCGTGATCAGTTCTTCTTGTTGCGGCGTACTGCTATGCCAAGACCAAGCAGGCCGGCACCGAGAAGAAGCATGGTGGCAGGTTCTGGAACAGGAGAGGCCATAATGCTCAGTTCGAATTGAGCCATGCTGTTGCCGTCTTCAGTTGTAAGCCAACCAAAATAGTTTGTGTTCACTCCCAACTGACTGACAATGAAATCATGATAAGCGCCAGTGATGAGTCCGAAGCCTTCGCCAAAGAAAGAATAGTCATACGTAAAGCCATCATAGTCAAACGAACCCTGGGTCAGACCTGGGTCGGTAAGGATAAAAATATCCATTGGTGTTACAGCATTATTCGGAGTTTCGAAAAACAGAAACTCCAGGTAGGCTGTGCGGACATCCTGCGGGGCTCCGGCAGGATCAAAAGGCGTAAACAGAATAGTAGCCTCGACTTTTCCATATGCAAGAGTTGGAAACAGTGAAGAAAGAACATAGTTATAATGTGTAATTGAAACAACATCTACGGCAGGTCCATACTCCAACCAGCCAGTCATGAGGTCGTTACCGCTTACAGGAGCGTCAAGTACAAGAGAGCTTTGCTGGCCGGTTGTACTAGAGAAGGACGGAACGCCCCAGGACAGAGTGTTCAGATCCGCGCTTACGCTCATGTAGTCTTGGTTTCCCTCATCATTGAGCCAATCAACGAAATTTGCGTCATTGGTATACGACCACTGAGTCACCAAGGCCGCAGAGGCGAACGTCGCCGAGAAAAAAAACGCCACAGCTAAAAGACATGTTACAACTAAATTCTTCCTCATGATAATCCTCCCAATGTTAAAATAAATTTCTTGTGTTGATTGGGTATTAGCATGGACCATGCCAAGATTTATAATAATAATATCGGCAACTTAAACGCACGCACAGCAATAAGAGCTCAAAAAATGTAAATTCCGCCGACATTCTTCCAGTTTAAATTTACAGACAAAGAATGCCCCCTCATCGCAGAGTTGGCATCACGGTGGTCCCGCCCGAAGTAAAAAGGGCACCCTCATCGGTGCCCAACACATATGTTTCATAATTATCAGGAAGATACATAAAAAAGACTCGGAACATCCTTGGGATGTTCCGAGTCCATTTTCGTCAAGAGCGGTTTAATTTACTTGCGCAGCTTACGACTTGTGAAGGCCAAAGCTACCATGCCGAGTCCGAGCAGAGCCACTGTGGCCGGTTCAGGCACAGGAGGCGGAGGAGGACTATCGCTTCTGTACCCCAGGATGAAGAAATCTTCAAAACCGTTGCTCAAAAGCTGATACTGGAATGTAGCGGTGAAGAAAAGGCCCTGATCAATGAACTGGGACAGGTCCATTGTCGGAGCATACACAAGAAAGTCCACGTTGTTCGTTCCGGTCGTGTCGAACGAGTACTCCACACCCATGAATTCTACGATCCGGGTGTTCGGCACTTCAACAAGAGCTTCCGCGTCAAATTGACCATTATTAATATCGTCAAATGCCCATTCTGCAAGTTCGACTGCATCAGACGCATAAGGAACAACGGTTCCGAATTCATCGACTATCGTAACGTATCCGTTACCAAGCATGTTCGGCTGATTGCCTACCTGATTGATATCAAAAGCAAAAACAGGTATATTTGATCCTTCAAATTCGCTTTGAAGAAAATCATAAAGTAAATCTACGGGAACTACCCAACTGATCATCAGGTCAGTGTTAAACTCCGTAGTCGACCCGTCATTTGGAAATGCCAGCGGATCAGGAAAATCATATCCGCCTCTGATGTCCTCATTGTCCCCAGCAGCCTTTTCCGCGCTCTCACTGCCACCCCACCATATCTTGAGTTCATCTTTGAGCGAACCCTGATTTGATGGATAGATCGCATAGGCTGGATAAAGTTGCTTCAGTATGCTTGTTGAATAGGAATAATATTCGTCGTACTGTATTGCATTAGGAAATGATGGTTCCGGCAACCAGATGCTCGCCCATGACGGCGAGGCCAAAAATAACACCAGCACTGTCGTGCAAAGACTCCTCTTCGCAAATGATTTCATAATTCTTTCCTCCGGTTGTTTTCTCTATGATGCCCTTTAACTGCCTATCTCCTTGAGCAGAAACAATGCCAACACGCACAATCCTTTAATCATTCAAATTATTATAAATGCATGACCGAACACTGTAAGATTATTCGACAACGCAACGCTATATTTTCCAGTTCCCGACCTACGGTTGCCCCAATGAAGGATGCTACTGTAAAAACAATGGATTTCGCGCCATTGCCCAGCATGGCCCGCCTACCCATGCAGGGCGCACGTTCGCGGGAATGACTTTTGACAATGCTTCGAGACTTTTTGCGGGAAATTCAGGTCATCACCGAAGTATTCAATACAACCCTTAAATTCGGTGAATAGCGCCAATATCTTTTTCAACTCGTCATGACACATTGCAAACAGGCACACTTTTAGCTTAACAGCCAGCCAATGAACGACAAAGCCTGGCCACGCGTATTGCCTTTTGCCCTCTTCATGGCCGTCATCGGCATGGAGGAGGGCTTGCGTTTCATGGATGGCAAAGCCTGGATCAGCGTCCAGGACTCCACCTTTGCCCTGTTTTACCCGCTCAAACCTCTGCTGGCCGGCATTGCGCTCTTCATGTGTCGCCGGGCCTACACGGAGCTGCGCTGGGCCGATCTGATTAGGGGCATGCAAACTCTGGGGAGCATCGCACTGGGGCTCACGGTCTTTGCACTGTGGATCAACATGGACTGGACCTTCGGGGCGCTGAGCGAGCCTCCGGGCTTCAATCCGGGCATCTTTGCGGACCCGGACCTGCGCCTGGCCATGACCTTCATCCGTATCGGCAGCGCGGTGATCATTGTCCCGATCATGGAAGAACTCTTCTGGCGATCCTTTATTCTGCGCTATGTCATTAACCCGGATTTCACCAAAGTCCCTCTGGGGACGTTCACCTGGATTTCATTTCTGGTCGGCGCCGTGCTCTTTGGCCTGGGGCACCACTTCATCCTCGCCGGAATCATGGCCGGCATGGCCTATTCCTGGCTGCTCTACAGAACCAGGAGCCTGGCTCAGTGCATCCTGTCCCACGCCGTGACCAATCTGGCCCTGGCCGCATTTGTGCTGAACACGGAAAAGTGGTGGTTTTGGTAAATCGTGGGGAAATGGTTCGGCAGACTCGCCACAGCGAGATGTTTCACAGCGTAGCTGGTTCAAAATGTCACCGCAAAAAAGTCGTCATCCCGTTCTTCAAGGGGATGACGACTTTTTTGCGGTGACGCCTGAAAGGATGGATTCCCGCCTTCGCGGGAATGACTTTTGGCGTTACTCACGATTATTTCCAGTGGACGCATAGCTTAAGGGAGGCGACTCGCAAGCGCCAGCATCCGCGAGAAGCGTGACGCCTCACATCAGTGAGATTCCGCCATACACAAGGCCGACGAGAACTCCGAAATTAAAGGCAAAGACCCATCGGCTTCCGAAGCGATGGATCTTGTACAGGGATACGCCCACGCTCGCGATGCAGATCAGGACAACGACCGTCCAGCCCAGGCTCGACCCGCCCCATTCAACAATGGTTTTGGCCACAAACATCTGACCATAGCCGAGCAGCATCCCGTGAGCCAAAGAGACGCCCCCTACCCGGCTCAAGAAATCGTCCAAGGCCTGCATGCCCTGACAAACAAGAATTGCGGCAATCGCCAGCAATATCTGCATCAGCCAACTCTCCCTCGTGGTTGCGCGGGCACCAAAAACACCGCCGGTCCGCCTGCCGCCATGCAAAATCCACGACAGCCGCTGCAGCTGCATTAAGCCATTTTCAGCTCGACGTGCCTTGAATAGTGCTGCCATGGATACGGAATCAAAAAAGGCCGGGTAGCTCATGCTCCCCGGCCTTTCTCTGATGATCGTAAGCGCGTGATCAGTTCTTCTTGTTGCGTCGCACTGCCAGACCCAGGCCAAGCAGGCCGGCGCCAAGAAGAAGCAGGGTGGCCGGTTCGGGGACAGACGCCACCGAGATACCTAGGTAGAACTGAGCCGACGTGCTGCCGTCTTCACTTGCAAGCCAGCCATAATAGTCTGTGTCCACTCCCAACTGACTGACAATGTAATCATGGTAAGCACCAGTAAGGAGCCCGAAGCCGTCGCTCAAGAAGGAGAAGTCATATGTATACCCATCGTAGTAGAATGAACCACTAGTTGCGCCTGGATCGGTGAGGACGAAGATGTCCATTGGCGTCTCAATATTTCTGTTCGGAGTCTCGAAGAACAGAAACTCAAGAGATGTTGTTTCGGCAGGAAGAGGCTGCCCTGCAGGTATGAAAGGCGTAAAAATAACACTCGCCTCGACTTTCCCGTATGCAAGGTTAGGGTGCAGCGAACTCATTAAATAATTGTAGTGTGTAATCGATACAACCTCAACAGCATCCCCAGAAGTCATCAGATTGTTGCCGCCGACAGGGCCATCGATCACAAGTGAGCTTTGCAGTCCTGTATTAGAAAAACGGGATGGAACTCCCCAGGACAGAGTTCTGCTGTCTGAACTCACCACCATATAATCTTGATTGCCGTCTTCGTTGCTCCATTCTACAAAAGTAGCATCGTTGACATAAGACCACTGCGTAACCAGCGCTGCGGATGCAAATGTCGCCGAAAAGATGAAAGCAACCGCCAAACATGTCGCTGCTAGTTTTTTATTCACAGTAGTACTCCAAAGTTAAAAATTGTTTCGTTCAACCTTTACTTTGCACCGAACATGCCAAAACGCAACTTACTAATATTATTATATTATCTTCCAAAGAAACCTCAAGATAAACATGTCCTGTAAAGTTATCCGACATACTCCCGGCGCAAGTTTACATACCAAGAGACACAATCCAGGAATCTGCAAGACCTTCGAACATGCCAGCGAGTCTCTTTGCAAAAATTCGCGCGGCACCATTGTAAAATCATTCACCCGTGAGGATGAGTCCATTCGTCTTTTCAGATGGTTGGAAAAAGCATGGAGCCTTTTTTCGTGGGAATGGCGGCTTTTTGCAGTGACATCTACCCTGCGAAAAGCCGTTTTTGATTGGTGCGCTGCAAAGATCAGTTTGACCTCTGCGCCTCCACTTCCGGGGAAGCGATGGGAACGGCGAGCTCTACGCCTACGGAATAGGCCCCCATGAGCGAAGACGTATCGGTCTGCCCCCAGCGAACGAGGCCCTGATAGCTGTCGCTCAAATCATAACCATCCACTTCTCTCCCGGGGCTTGCGATAATCGACAAGGTATCGCCAACACTGAAGACGCAATCGGTCTCAATGAGAAACCCTTGTCTACTCATGTTGAGGATACGGCCCAGCACGATCGTGTCCTCTTTTTTCCCGCAGATAATCCCGCAGGGAAACAGGCAGGCGTGACGCTTCCATTTTCTGATTTTCTGCTCTTTCGTCGACATGGCTTGTCCTGCCTTGAGGTATTTTGCATAAATTTCAAACATTCAGTGCGCAGTCATGATAAAAATTCTGATAACAAGCGCAATTTAACAATCACATTTAGCAACGAACGTACCAGCAGGCCACAACCGCATCGGCACGGTCAGGATGCGTATCCCATGATGGGCATACGCAACCTGAAGTTGAACTCGCGCACATCAGAAAAATTTCGGAGAATTGTAAGGTATTACGTACGGACATGTCGGAAAAGATTACACATGGGCCATCACTTTTTCGTTTCAGGCAATGCCGCAACACAAGTTTGGAGTTGCGTGACACTGCTTGCCGTTGAGTTTCGCACGACGATTCAGAGCCGCGCCGAGGGCCTCAAAAGACGCCCTCGGGCCTTAAAATGGATCGCACAGGCTGACCTGGTTATGGCAGGCGGAAATGGCGGTTAAAGAAGCCGCTTTTTGGCATAAAACATGAAACAAAAGAATCACGAAAAGCAGTTCCCGGTTCCGGCAACCACTCGTGACATGCCCGGCGGCGCGGACAAATGGCGGAAGCCTCTCCTTGCTAACGATGACGCCACCCCGTCATTTATTGCGGCGCCAGGCAACGAAACCACGAGTTGAGCATACCCCTCCCTGGCAAGCCACAGGGGGGGGGATTTTTTTGGGGGGATTACGAATAATTTCTTTTACTGGCGAGGGCCGTAAAGGCTGCGGTCGCCATCGGCCGACCCAGGTAGTATCCTTGTCCCTCGGCACAGTGATGATCTTTAAAGAAGGTATGTTGCGTCTTCGTTTCAATACCTTCGGCAACGATTTTATGATTGAAGCCCCGCGCCATCGCCATGAGGGCGCTGGCGACAGCCTTCCCGGACTTGGCCTCGATGTTGTGCACGAACGACTTGTCAATCTTAACCGTGCCGATTGGAAATTCCCGTAAAAAACTCAGACTCGTATACCCTGTGCCAAAGTTGTCCACGGCGATCTGCACGCCAAGGTTCTTGAGCGCATGCAAAGCAGGCAGAGCATGATGCGAATCCCGCGACAGGCCGTTTTCACTCATTTCAATTTGCAGATATTGCGGAGGAAGACCCGTGTCGTCCAGGATGGCACGGACTCCAGCCAAAAAATTCTGGTCGCTGAATTCCACCGCCGAGACATTGACCGCGATCCGGCTCAGCTTAAGCCCAGCCTGCAGCCAAACCTGCGCCTGCCTGCAAGCCTCACGGATCACCCACTGCCCAATCGGCAGAATGAGCCCGCAACTCTCCGCAACTGCGAGGAATTGCGCCGGCAAGCTCAGCTCACGATCGGAGCGCTCCCAGCGCAGCAATACCTCGGCGCCGGTGATGACGCCGGTCTCAAGATGTAACGTCGGCTGGTAGTGCAGGATGAATTCGCCTTGCTCGAGCGCGCGCTTCAGCGCCAGCTCGGCGGACTTGCGCATGATTGAAGTGGAACTGGGGTTCATGCTTGGAGTGTAGATCTCGTAGCTGTTGCGACCGCTTCTTTTGGCTTGATACATCGCCATGTCCGCGTTGCGCATCAGCGCGTCGGCGTCAGCGCCGTCATCCGGATACATGCTGATGCCAATGCTCAAGGTGACACGCAGTTCGTGCCCGGAAATGACATGCGGCTCCCCCACGCTGTGAATCAGTTTTTCCGCGAAATGAGTGACGCTTTGCTCATCCCCGATTTCCGGAAGCAGGACCACGAATTCGTCACCACCGTGACGGCTGACCGTATCCGAGGTGCGGATGTTTGCCTGCAGACGCTTTGCGACGGATTGCAGCAACTGGTCCCCAATCGCATGGCCCATCGAATCGTTGATGTGCTTGAAGTGGTCTATGTCCAGAAACATCAGCGCCAGTTTGCTGCCGTGGCGCTTTGCGAGCAAGATCGACTGCAACAGACGGTCGGTCAAAAGCGACCGGTTCGGCAGTCCCGTGAGCAGGTCATGCTCGGCCAAGTAGGACAAATGAACCGAAACCCTCTCGACCGCCTCGGTCATCATGTGCGCGTTGACCGAAGCAACGACGAGGTTTTCGTTTGCTTCCCGGAGCGTAGTTTCCATTTGCGAACAGAATTCGACCTTGACCTTTTCGGCACTTTTGCGCACCCGAAACGCCTTCTTGACCACCTTTGGAACGTCCTCGCGCCGGTCAGAAAACGCCTCGCCATGACTGTCTGATTGTGCTTCTCGCACCATCATTTCGACAGTCTTCTGTTTGCTTTTAGGATGCGATTCCAGCGCCTTAAAGCTCGACGGCAAGGCGTACGCACGTCTCTTGAGCGATAGTTTGGACGTATAACGCCTGTACTTCAATCCAGCTTTTAGCATGTTCGTTCCTGATCATTTGCTGTGAGCGTCAGCGTCGGGCTTCCGCTCAAAATTCCACCATATTCGGACAGCGTCTCGCCGATGACAATGCCGCCATCGTCGATTTCAAATTCCCGCAGCTCATTGCTATGGGCGCTGGCGCGGACCTTGACGACCGCCATGACCCGCTTCAGGCGGCTCTCGACCTCGATGTAGCGCTGTACGATAATCGCGTCAGTGAGAAATGCGGATCCATTCGGGCTGAAACGCAGATCGGTGTATCTGTCTTCAAGTTCCGAGGTCATGAGCACCGTCACCCCAAGATTGGACAGCGCGGCGATCATGCGAAACAGCGACTCCCGAAAATCCTCGCGAAAAGTCGGGGCCACGGCGAGCTCGAAACCGGACAGGGAATCGATCACCACACGCGTCGCTTTCATGCTTTGAATGAGGCTTATGAGATGCTGAATAACCTCGTCCATGGACAGATCGAGGGAACGGGTATTGATCAGACCAATGCTCCCGGCCCGGACCAGATCGTCGATGGTGTGCGTCCGGGACTGGCTCGGGGTCTGCTCAAAGGCGACAATCACTCCCGGCTCGCCCCGCCGTACTCCCTCGACCAGAAAGGCCGTGGCCAGGATGGTCTTGCCTGAGCCCGACGGTCCGGCGACCAGCAGCGAATACCCCGGCGGCAATCCCCCGCCCATCATCTCATCAAGACGCGGCACGCCCATGGACAGACGCTTCTGCGCATGCTCCCTGCGGCGGGACGTGGGCGAAAGGTTGCCGTCATCACGAACTTCCACTGCCGGGAAGACGACGACCCCGTCGCCGGTGATACGGAACGTATGCATCCCGGGTCGGGTGGCCTGACCGCGCATTTTCATGATCTGAATCTTGCGCACCATTGAATTCCGGTAAACGCTTTGTTCCAGCGCTATCAGCCCATCGGCCATGGCGAAAATCGGCGGGGGGCTTGCGTCTGAAGAATACTCACCAATCAGAAAAGTTGAAGTCTCCCAGCCCATAAGTTGCATGCCCAGCTGCTGGATGAATTGCTGCTGACTGATCGCGCCGTCGCCCTGGCGCTGCGCCTCCAGCATGACCGAACGGAACGAATCGATGAAGACCAGCGCTGGAGCGGTGCTTTCGACCTCATGCGAGATTCGCTGCAAAACCTGGGCGAACGTCCCTGTCGCGATGTCATCACCCAGGCTGACGAAGCGGATCGTATCGTTGATTTTGTCCGGATCGAAAAACGAAAATTGCTGCTGGTAACGCAACATCTTCATGGGCGATTCGCCGAGCACGGTAAAAAAGAGTGCAGGACGCTCAGGTGATGCCATGGCGAACAGGAGTTGATGCGCAAGGGTCGTCTTGCCGCAACCCGGAGCCCCCAAAATGAGGTTGAACGAAAACTCCGGAATCCCGCCGCCAAGAATCGCATCAAGCCCGGGAACGCCGGTGGCAAGGCGGGCGATGCTCACTTTTCGGCTCATGATATCTTCTCCTGCTCCACCACCCCTGGCGCGGCCGCCCAGAGCGGGTCCAGAAGGCGCCTGGTCAGGGAATTTCCGATCAAGGTGGCGAGCAATTCAGTGAACGTTATCAGCAGAGAACTGCTTGCCTGCGCCGCCGCAACCGGGTCGCGCCCTGCCAAACGCATGCTGATTCGGACTGGAAGGGATTCGTGGTCTATCTGCTCGTCCGGGCTTGCCAGCCAAGGGAAGGCGGCGCTCGTCAGATAAAGGGATCGCTTGAGAATGGCGTCGACGCCATTGCCGCCAATCACAGGCGTCAACTGCGCGGACATCTGGAGCCATATCTCAGCGGTCGCCCTGGCGATGACGAGTGCGTCAGGGGAATCCCCCGCGCGTTGCCGCAAGGTTCTTCGGATCGCCTCGCGGCAAAGGTCGCGATCTGTAAACGGCATCAGAACTCCTGAAACCTGATAGCGGGCTTGCTGTGCGGAATCGAACGACTCATCAGCACGACATGAACGATTATCGTATGGTAACACGCGAGAAATCGAACCATGGCAGAACTCCATCAAACGCGACTTCTCAGAATATAGATCGCCATATAAACCACGAATGAAATCCCAAGAACCAAAATCCATGTCCATCCGATCCTTCCAAATTCCTTATGTCGCGGGGCAATCCGCCACCTCTGGTCTTCCTGCAAATAATCAAACTTGAGCGAGTGCAATTTTCCCATATCTCCAGACCTCAAAATGTTATTAAAAATGCCTTGCCGCTTATTGATTTTCTGCAATAACATCTGTTCTCCATGTTTGGATATTTGCCGATTTTATCACTCGAGCGAACACGAAAACATCAGAAAGCGTTTCTGCTCAGCAACAAGTCGATTTTGCAACGATCGCGCCAAGACGATCCTGCGAAGATTATTTCACACCAAACTGATTATATAGAGGAAGTATGTATATCGAGGCCGCAGCCGAGGACCACCAAATCCGTCGCATACACCACAAACTGTGCAATATGACGGTTAAGGCCCAAGAGGATGCCAGCCCTCGGGCGAGTCCTTTTCCAAAAAAAAATATATTTGGAGCATAGATCCATAATTCGAATACGTTAAAAATTACCAATAGTGATAAAATAATCTCAGCAGCGCTGCTTGAATGCTCACGGATTCTCTATAAATTACTCTTGCGCGTCGCACATAAACACGCGAACAGTATCTTCAATGCGTGTCGAGCCACAAACCCATCCCAGGCCAGGATTCTCACATTGCCAAATTATCATTGGCACATTTTTTGATATGGTGTCATAAACAAAATATGAATAATAAGTCAAAAGCCAAGCATAGCGACTCGCCTGCTACAAATCCGGAATCCGCTCTGCCAGCGAAAGAAGTCCCGAATCCCGCTTTCCCCATAGTCGGAGTCGGGGCTTCCGCCGGTGGACTGGAAGCCCTCGAGCAATTTTTGCGGCACGTGCCTGAAAAGAGCGGGCTGGCCTTTGTTGTCGTCCAGCACCTCGACCCGACGCACAAGGCGCTCCTGCCGGAACTGCTCCAGCGCGCCACCGCGATGCCGGTGCAGCAGGTCAAGGACAGGATGCGGGTCGAGCCGGACTGCGTGTACGTGATTCCGCCCAACCATGACATGTCCATCCTGCACGGGGTGCTGCACCTTTTCAAACCGGCTGCCCCGCGCGGCCTGCGTCTGCCCATTGATTTTTTCTTTCGCTCGCTGGCCGAAGACATGCAGGAACGCAGCATCGGCATCATCCTTTCCGGCATGGGCTCCGATGGCACGCAGGGACTGCGGGCCATCAAGGAAATGGCTGGGCTGGCCCTGGTTCAGGAGCCCGCCTCGGCCAAATTCGACAGCATGCCCAGAAACGTCATCAATGCCGGACTGGCCGATGTGGTGGCTCCGGTGGAAGAATTGCCTGTAAAGCTCCTCGGCTTGATGCGGCATGCACGGGTTGTCGCCTCGTTCGCCACCCCTCTGGAGGAGAAGACCCAGAGCGGCCTCGAAAAAATCATCCTCCTGCTGCGCACGAAGACCGGTCATGATTTTTCCCTGTACAAGAAGAACACCTTGTACCGCCGCATCGAACGGCGCATGTGCATTCACCAGATCGACAGGATCATGTCCTATGTCCGCTTTCTGCAGGAAAATTCCCAGGAAACGGAAATTCTGTTCAAGGAGCTTCTGATCGGAGTGACCAGCTTTTTTCGCGATCCGGCAGCGTGGGAGCATCTGCAGGAAAATGTCCTCCCGCTTCTTGTGAAGGCGTGTCCGCCGAATGGCATTCTGCGGGCGTGGACACCGGGCTGCTCCACAGGGGAAGAAGCCTATTCGCTGGCCATCCTCTTCAAGGAAACCGTGGCTAGGTTGGCGCTGGAATCAAACATCAAGCTGCGCATCTTTGCCACCGACCTGGACAAGGACGCCATCGACAAGGCTCGCTACGGCCTCTATCCGCAAAGTATCGCCGCGGATGTTTCTGCCGAACGACTGGACCGTTTTTTCGTGCAGGACGGTAACGGCTACCGGGTCGGCCAGGATATCCGGCAAGTGATCACCTTCGCCAAGCAGAATGTCATCATGGACTCGCCGTTCACCAAACTTGATATCCTTATCTGCCGCAATCTCTTGATCTATCTCGCGCCCGAGCTGCAGCAGCGGCTGCTGTCGCTTTTTCATTACAGCCTGAACCCGAACGGAGCCCTGTTTTTAGGAAGCTCGGAGTCGATCAATTTCAGCTCCGATCTCTTTGCTCCCATAGACAACAAATCGAGGCTGTTCCGGCGACGCGATTCAATCCTGACGGCCGCGAAGGTTGCATTTCCGCCGTCATTCATCCCGGTCTTGCCGGGCGTTTCACAGGAGACCACAATGCTCAAACCGGCGGTCAATATCCAGTCCCTGGCGGATCAGGTGCTGCTGCAGCATTTTGCGCCGCCCGCCGTGCTGGTCAACAGCAAGGGCGATATCCTCTACATCAGCGGCAGGACGGGAAAATACCTTGAACCTCCGGCGGGCAAGGCCAATTGGAACATCCACGCCATGGCTCGGGAAGGATTGCGTTTTGACCTGGGGGCCGCCTTTCTGAAAGCCTTGAGGCACAAGGAAGCGATTACAGTCAAGGGACTCAAAATCACCGAAGGCGAAACGGTTCAGACCGTGGATCTCTCCATAAAGGAAATCCAGGAGCCCGATGCGCTGCGCGGCATGGTCATGATCATCTTCACCGACGTGGTGACCCCTCCAAAACTAAAAGCAACTCGCCGTTCAAAGTCTGGTGATATTGACAACGCCAGGATCATGGAGCTGGAACAGGATCTGCATCTTTGCCGCGAAGAACTTCGGACTGCCCGGGAAGATATGCAGGCTTCAGAGGAAGAGCTCAAATCCTATAACGAAGAGATGCAGTCTACAAACGAGGAGCTGCAGTCTACAAATGAGGAATTGACCACCTCTCGCGAAGAGATGCAATCACTCAACGAGGAGCTGCAGACAGTAAACGCCGAGCAGCAATCAAAGATGGACGAGCTCGCGCGGATCAATGACGACATGCGAAACCTCCTCAACAGCACGGAGATCGTCACGATTTTTCTCGACAACGACCTCCACGTTCGACGCTTCACTCCCGGTGCCAACAAAATCTTCAAACTCATCCCCGGTGATGTGGGCCGGCCCCTCTCAGATATCACAAGCGACCTGATCTATCCCGAAATGCCAGAGCAGGCCCAGGATGTGCTCCGGACGCTGGCATTTTCGGAAAAACAGGTTTGCACCGCCGACGGTCGCTGGTATGCAGTGCGCATCATGCCCTACAGGACCATGAACGATGTCATCGCAGGCCTGGTCATGACCTTCACGAACATCACCTCGGCCAAGAAGCTCGAAAGGGAACTGCGCGAGGAAAATGACAAGCTCATACTGCAGCTCAGCGCAGGAGGATCGTCTTGAACACACCCCAAAACCGGAAAAAAGCCTCTCCCGGGCTGACGCAGCCCGCGAATAAGCCGGTACGCACCGAGAATGACAACACGTGTCCCCTGAAACCCGAAATGGAGTTGAAGCGACTCGTGCAGGAACTTGAAGTTTACCAGCTCGAACTGGAGATGCAGAACGAAGAGTTGCGCCAGGCCCAGGTAGCGCTCGAGACCTCGCGCAATGCCTACGCCGAGCTGTATGACTTTGCTCCAGCGGGCTACTTTTCCTTTGATCCACAAGGACTGGTACGCAGCGTCAACCTTCCGGGCGCCCAACTGCTTGGCATTGAGCGGCAGCGCCTGCTGGATAAGCCCATGAGCCGGTGGATCGTCGACGCGGATGGACGGAAGCTGTTTGTAAAGCACTGCGCGGAAGTTTTACGCAGAGAGGGAGACGATTGCTGCGAAGTCTGGCTGCAAAGCTCTGCCGGGGCAAAGTTTTTTGCCCGGCTGCGAAGCATCGCCAAGGACCCGGTTGAAGGGACGCACGGTGTCATCCGGTCCATGATCATTGACGTTACCGAACAGGTTAAACTGAAGACCGACCTGCAAGACGCGAATGACCTGCTTGAGCAGAAGGTCGTGGAGCGAACACAAGAACTGCTCATGGCCAACGATCATCTTGTGCTGGAAATCGGTGTGCGCAAAGACACTGAAGAATCCCTGCGCATGGCGTTAAAGGAAGTCAAGCAGCTCAAAGACCGCCTCGAGGCCGAGAACGTCTACCTTCAGCACGAGGTTGCCCGAAAGTTCAACTTCGGCGAGATCATCGGCCAGAGCAGCGCCATCTCGCAAGTCTTCGACAAGGTCGAACAGATTGCCCTCCTGAACACGACCGTGCTCCTCCAAGGCGAGACGGGAACCGGCAAGGGTGTCGTGGCGCGGGCCATCCATGCCCGGAGTTCCCGCAAGGATCGGCCGATGGTCACCATCAACTGCACGGCGTTGCCGGCAAACCTCATTGAAAGCGAACTCTTCGGACGGGAAAAGGGAGCCTTTACCGGAGCCAGCGCCCGGCAGATGGGGCGCTTCGAACTCGCCGACGGAGGAACCATCTTTTTGGATGAAATCGGCGAGATGCCGATGGAACTGCAATGCAAGCTCCTGCGGGTGATTCAGGACGGCGAGTTCGAGCGCCTGGGAAGCCCGCGCACCATCAAGGTCGACGTGCGAATCATCGCGGCCAGCAATCGCAAACTGGAAGAGGAAATCAAAAAGGGCAGTTTTCGCGAGGATCTCTACTACCGGCTCAATGTCTTCCCCATCACGATCCCCCCCCTCAGAGCCCGCAAGGAAGACATCCGCATGCTCGTCAATTTTTTCGTCGCCAAGTTCAACAAGAAGATCGGCAAGAATATCGAAACCATTCCCAAGGAATCCCTCGAAGCCCTTGAGAATTACGACTGGCCCGGCAACGTGCGAGAACTGGAAAGCGTGGTCGAACGAGCGACAATAATCAGCCCGGGATCTTCACTGCGGATTCATGATCAATTCAATCCGGCGCTCAATGCGAGCGAGACACCCGGCGTGGACTTGAAGGGCCTGGCGGACCTGGAGCGCGACCACATCCTCCATGTGCTTCAGAAAACTAATTGGCGTGTTGAAGGAAAAAATGGCGCAGCGGCCATCCTCGACATCAATCCGAGCACGCTTCGTGCACGCATGAGAAAGTTCGGGGTTCATCGTAACAATTCCTGAGTACGACCACTTGCCACCCGGAGTCGCATTCTAACCTGGCACCGGTACGGTCGCGCCGCGACTATAACAGCTCGCCCGGCCACTTCTTGTAATCTCTGTTTCAAATTCCATGCTCCCCGGTTTGTGGCATCATCCACAAACCACTCGGCCAACATGACAGCCCTCATCCAACGACCGCAACTGTCATATACGGTATTTGCGCCGCATGTGACGATTCGCGGTGACGGATTAATCATCCCCGCGCCCATTATAATATTTTTTTTGTTTTATAGTCAGATAGTTAAATACACAAAAACACAATGTGCTTCAGGCACGAAAGTTGCCAATCTCATTATGCCAGGGCCCTCGCAAACTTGGGTTAATGGAATTTTGGGCACTCATCCTGAACTGGATTGATCATAACCAATCGGCTTCTATATGGAACCGAACACTCCATGACCGCCTGGTCGTATCAGACCAATAACAGGAGGCATAAAAGTGTTACAAATCAGATCTTCACCCACCATTGAATCTCTAGCCGAACTGACCGCGCCACATCAACCGCCGTGTCTTTCCCTCTATCAACCCACGCACCGTCACAGCCCTGATAACCAGCAGGACCTGATCAGATTCCGCAACCTGGTCAAGATATTGGAAACATCGCTCAGGCAGAGATATCCCGAACCGGAGACCAGGCATTTTCTGGAGCCCTTCGAAGCGCTCGCGCTTGATCACGAATTCTGGAACCAGACGCTGGATGGACTCGTCATATTGAGTGGCGCGGGCGTGTTTCGGGTCTTCCGGCTCAGACGACCGGTCGCCGAATTGGCTGTCATCGGCAACAGATTTCACGTCAAGCCCTTGCGACGTTTTTTGCAGCATGTCGGCCGTTACCAGATCCTTGGACTGAGCTTGACCAAAATCAAACTCTTTGAAGGCGATCTTGGCACGCTGGAAGAGATCGAACCCACCAAGGGAGTGCCGCGGACAATTTCCGATGCTCTCGGCGCAGAACTGACCGACCCGCATCAGACCGTCGCTTCATACGGCGGTGTGGGTGGAGGAAACGGGGCCGCGCGACATGGTCATGGCGGCAAGAAAGACGAGGCCGACAAGGATGCGCAGCGGTTCTTCCGGGCCGTCGATCGCGCAGTGCTCGAGCATCACTCACGCCCCTCCGGACTGCCGCTGATCCTGGCCGCATTGCCGGAGCATCATCACCTTTTCCGGAGCGTCAGTCACAACACGTTCCTCATGAAGGACGGCCTTGATCTCAACCCCTTTGCCTTGACGACCTCCGAAATTCGCGAACGCGCCAGGGCAATACTCGAACCGCAGTACCAGTCCTGGCTGACCACGTTGATCGATGAATACATGGAGGCGCAGTCTCGCGGAATCAGCAGCGATGACCTGGGAGAGGTCTTTAAAGGGGCGGCCGACGGACGGCTGTCGAAGCTCATGATCGCATCCACTCTCGAAATTGCCGGACGAATCGTGGGTGACAGGGGCAACTACGAACTGGAGGACGGGAGCAAAGCCGGCGCCAATGATCTGCTCGAAGATCTGGGGGAGCTGGTGGACAGAATGGGAGGTCAGGTTCTGGTCATGCCGGCCGATCAGGTACCCGGCAAAATGGGATTGGCCGCCACATTCCGGTATTGATCTGCCTGATGATGCCACTGCAAAAGTCGCGAAAGAACCTGAGTGTCATTCCCGCGAAGACGGGCCAAGTCGGGCAATGGCGCGAAATCCATTCTTTTCAGATAGTTAAAAAAGGCATGGATCCCCTTCTTCAAGGGGATGACGACTTTTTGCAGTGACGTCCCTGATGGGCCTTACAGGGATGCACATCCGTTGAAGCATCCAAGGCGTGTACGCCGTCATATATCGCGGATGCAGGACATATGATGGATTAAATGAATGGATTTGCACGCTCGATTTTTAATTCAAATTTTTATAATAATTAATTCAAAATATTAATATAAAAAAATAATTAAAACACAAAGGAACGCTTATTGCTTCAGCTATTACACGTCGCCAATATATAACAAAAGAGGTGGATATGAAAATTTTTAGATACCTGACCGTTTTTCTACTCGCAGGACTTCTTTTTACTGGCACGTCATCCTGCTTTGCCCAGGGCACAACAGCAAGTCCATCACCTGATGTCGATGGATTTGTGTGGATGAAATCAACCGATCCCGAAAAAAAGGCATTTTTATTCGGGGCAGGAACAGCCATCGCCCTTGAATACCAGATGCGGGCAAAACTCTCTGAGGAGCCCTCCAGGTTCATCAAGGGCTGGATAGAGGTTTTCGACAACATGAGCTGGGCGGAAATGGCATCCAAGCTCGACACATACTATGCATCAAACCCTGACAAGCAAAACAAACTTGTATTTGATGTACTGTGGCATGAAATGATCAAACCTAACCTGAAAAACTAAGGAACTTGATATGCAAAAATTACTTCTCGCCCTCATGATACTAATGTTTCTGAGTGCTTCCGCCTGCACAAACATGTCCCGCACGCAACAGGGAGCCTTGTCCGGCGGAGCCATTGGAGCAGGTGCAGGCCTTGGGATCAGCGCGCTGACTGGCGGCTCCCTTGGAGCAGGAGCCCTGATAGGCGGCGCACTGGGCGGAGTTGCAGGCGGCATTTACGGCAATCAGAAATAATGACTTGTAACTGTGCAATGAACAAAGGAAGTTACCATGAACAAATTTATTGAAAAGCACATGCCGGGCATCACACACGGCGTATTTCTGTTCGTAATGCTGGCGATGATGTGCATGTTCGCAAGCGCCGCGTTGGCACGAACAGCCGAAGAAATCGACACGCATGCCGACATGACGCTGCAGCGTTTTTACAAAGAGGTAAACGGAGGCAAGGAAATTGCCCAGGAAGCCAAAGCGCTCCTCATCATGTCCGAGGTCACCAAGGCAGGCTTTGTCCTCGGCGGAACCTACGGCCAGGGAGCCCTTCGTGTCGGCGGCAAGACCACCGGATACTATAATCTCATCGCCGGTTCCTATGGATTCACCTTTGGCGCGCAACGGATGGACATCATCCTCGCCTTCATGACCCAGCAGGCTCTTGACGAGTTTGTGAAGATTGACGGCTGGGAAGTCGGCGTTTCCGGCAACGTCGCGTTCATCGATGTCGGCGGTGGCAAGAGGCTGGACACCACGTCGCTTAAAGACCCTGTCGTGGCTTTTGTGTTCAGTCCTGAAGGATTGATGGTCGATGCTTCACTGAAGGGTGCGAAGTTCACTAAGCTCAATAAATAAATTGCCTTTCACCGCGCAAGGCAGGATCGCGTGCTCGCAAGGCGCGATCCGGGTTTGCCGGGCAAGGTAGGAGAAAAATCATGGGCCTCATACTCATCATCATTCTGGTTCTCATACTTATCGGAGCCTTCCCGGCATGGCCACACAGCAAAAGTTGGGGATATTACCCCAGCGGCGGGCTTGGGCTCATCCTTGTGATCGTGCTCATTCTGATGCTTATGGGAAGGATTTGAACCACTGCATGGAGGCCTCTTCAATTTGGCCGCCAGTACAGCACGTGACGTCATTTTAAGAGATTTGTAAAATTTTGGGGGGCCACCATGCACACACAACAGACGGACGACGCAACCTTGCAATCCCTGATGAAAATGCTCGAAAGCAAAGATGGTCTGGTGCGCCAGAAAGCGCGGATAGCACTGGTGGAAATGGGCGACCCCGCCGTCATCCCCCTCTCGGAGGCGTTAGCGCATTCCAAGCTGGATCATACCCGCTGGGGCGCCGCAAAAGCGCTGGGCGAGATGGTCGATGTCAGATCAATATCCGCCCTTGTGAACGCACTCGACGATACTGACGCCGACGTGGCCTGGCTTGCGGGTTTGGCATTGAAAAAATTCGAAAAAGGCGCCTGGAGACTCCTGCTGCAAAAACTGATTGAAAGCGGCGTGGATTCCGTAAGACTGCGCAACGGGGCTCGTCATGTGTTCAGTGGTCAAAAGGTGGAAGGGTTCAATGACCTGCTGGAGGAGCTCATGACAGCCTTGGAAGACTCGGCGCTCCCGGAGGCAGGGGGAATCGCTGCGGGAGAAATTTTGAAGCGCATTAGGAGCGATAAAGCGAATACCTGGGACATAAGTCCCGATCAGGACTTTTCCTAGAACAACATGTCACCGACAAATTATGGAGATAAGACAATGAAACCTTTCGTGAATATTTTCAAAATCATTCTATGCACGCTGCTGCTTGCTTCATTCATGAGCTGTGCCGGCACAGACACCAAGCAAAGCACCGGACAGTATGTTGACGATTCCGCCATTACCGCTAAAGTCAAGGCCGCCATTTTTGATGAGGATTCCTTGAAATCACGGCAGATCAACGTGGAGACATTCAAGGGAGTCGTTCAGCTCAGCGGATTTGTCGATTCCTCAAAGAACTCCCGTAAAGCCGAACAGCTTGCCGAAGAGGTAGATGGTGTGAAGTCGGTGATAAACAATATTGTGGTCAAGTGAACTGTTATTACAACACAGATTCGTTCTTTATTTAACACGACATGCGCAATGCAATGAAGACCGGTGATTCATCAAGCAGGAGCAGATCCGAAGAGCGATCTTCGGATCAATGGCAAACGGAGTAACAAAAATGACCGACACTTTTGACAACAACAAACAAATTATAAAGAGGGAATTGCGCCACATGATGGAACATGCCGAAGCCCTCATGGACGCGACAGCAGGCGAGTTTGACGAGCGCATCACAACAGCCAGAACCCTGCTCCAGGATCGCCTTGATTCAGCCAAGGATGATTATGACAAACTGGAAGACAACGTCATGGACAAAGTCCAGTAAATATTTGATTTAATTCACTATAGTAATCGGAGAAGCCTTCATCTCCTGCCTGCTCCCGGGCAGGATGATTACCAGAAAATAGCGTGAACAGGCTCTCCACAAGGTTTTTAAATTCCTTGGCACGGCAACCCGGTTCGGCGGGGTTGCCGCCCAGATACCGCAGGACAGCCTGGAACTGCTGGTGCCTGAATTACGTGAGGCATAAAGACACCACTGAAGAAGAAAAATTATGGAAAAAAACCATGCAGCACTAGGTACATTTAGTACCAATATCGAAGCGGAAGCGATCATTAGAGAGCTCCAGCAGTCTGTATCTGCCATGAAAAAACTGTCCATAGTGGGCAAGGGCTATCAAACTGAAGAACAAATGGTCGGCTCTTACAATAGCGGCGATCGCGCGATGGACTGGCGGCGACACGAGGCATTTTGGGGCGGCCTGTGGGGCATGTTGTTTGGCTCGACCCTTTTTGTTGTTGGCTCGGCCCTTTTTGTTCTGCCAGGCATCGGCCCCCTCCTCGTATTTGGCCCATTGTTTGGGTGGGTTGTCGGAATTCTGGGAGGTGCAATTGTTATTGGAGGACTGAGCACCTTGGGTGCGGCGTTGCTCAGTACCGGTATCCCCAAAAATAGCGGCCTGCGGCATGAGACAGCCCTCAACTCCGAAAAATAATAATTTTCTCGCGATTGCGACACCGCGTATGAATGGTATTTTCATAACGCTTCCTTGCTAGGGTCCGCGTAGTTCAATTCTCCATTCATGCGTGGCGTCGCCGCGAGTTGACGATACCCCTCCCGGCGTCAGCAAGCCGGGAGGGGAATTTTTTTTATCACTCTAAAAAAAAGTAACAAACAATAACCTTCTGCGCATACGCCAATAGTAATACTGTAAAGAAATTTGAGCTCAAATTTTAACAGAATAATAATAACCACATAAGCTCGTTACGACCTTCGCGGCATATTACAGATGCGCCATATATGGCGGGATCAGCCCGGCAATCTCCTCGCTCAGCCCTCAGCGTGATTTAATTTCTCTCTTATAATCATATAGTTACATTGCGCGAATGATCGCGCCAAGTCTGGCACGTTCGTTGCGGTGCATATTATGCCCTCGTAAACGCGTCACGCCCCATTTCATAAAATATGGGGGCGTAAAAAAACGAGGATAATTTGGAGTTTCTTACAAAAACAGGAGAAGAGCATGAAATCCAGCACAAAAAACAAGACGGAAGGCGTTTACCATGAAGGCAAAGGCAAGATCAAGGAAACCGTCGGAAAGATCACCAACAATGCCTCGCTGGAAGCGGAAGGACGCGCGGAAAAGATAGGGGGCAAGGTGCAGAAAAAAGTCGGCGAGGTGGAAAAGGTTTTGGAAGAATAGCTGGGCGCAGGCCTACCTGTTGCCCCTCATTCGGCCACCACGAATCCACGCCATGCCGAGACGGTGATCAACACCCCGGAGAGTGAAGGTGCTCTTCGGGCAACCTCCTCCCTTAAAATTTAAAAGGTTACATTTTCATGAAAACGACATTTATTCGATCCCTGCTTTTCACAGCGGCGGTGCTTTTGGTCTTCGGCATGCCTTTGCAGGCGGCTGAGTCGGATCGCGATATAGAAGCATCCGCCAAACAGTCGCATGTATTCAAAAAATACCTGCAGAATGATGACATCAAGATAGAGTCCAAGGATGGCGTCGTCACCATGACAGGAGTTGTCTCCGGAAACTACCACAAAACCCTGGCTCAGGAAACCGTCGCCAATCTTCCCGGAGTCAAAAGTGTGGATAACAAGCTCGAACTCAAGGGCACCCCACCTTCCGCAAACACCGACGCATGGGTGCTCGACAATGTAGTCGCGACACTTTTGTTTCACCGCAGCGTCAGCCCAACAACAACACAGGTCAATGTTAAAGACGGTGTCGTGACTTTAAAAGGTAAAGCATCCAGTCAGGCTCAAAAGGAATTGACCACTGAATACGCAATGGATGTCGAAGGCGTGAAGGAAGTCAAGAATGAAATGACCGTTGAGGGGGCTCAAGAACAGGCTGACGACAAGAAGCAGACCATCAGCGAAACAATTGATGACGCATCAATTACCACCCAGGTCAAGATGACGCTCCTCTATCACCGCTCGACCAGCGCCCTCAACACCAAGGTCGAGACCATGGACGGCGTCGTCACTCTGACTGGCGAGGCACAGAACGCGGCAGAAGCGACTCTGGCCACCAAGCTTGCCTCCGACGTGAATGGTGTGAAGGAAGTCAAAAACCAGATGAGCGTCAAATAACGCTAAACGCGTTGCAACAAACTGGAGTTGTCATGAAAACATTGAGCATAGTGGGAATCCTGCTGATCGTTCTGGGCATAGCGGCCTTTGCATATCAAGGCATAACCTACACGACCCAGGAAAAAGTTGTTGATCTCGGCCCTCTCCAGATGACGGCTGAAAAAACACGGACGATCCCCCTGCCCCCGATCATGGGCGCGATCGCTCTTGTGGGCGGCATCGCACTTCTGATTGTGGGAAAAAGAAGCGCTTAGCGGAATATCTGTCCTATTCACAAAGCAGCCATGCCTTCTTTCATCGGCAACAGAGGCCGCTGCAATTAATAATGTCACTGCAAAAGCCGCCAACATCATCAACACGCAATGGAGAGAAGAAATGTTATACACTATCGCCGGAGTTCTCATAATTTTGTGGCTACTTGGAATCGTCAGTGGTTACACAATGGGTTCGTTTATCCATATACTCCTTGTTGTTGCCGTCATTGTCATCCTCGTAAATTTAATTCAGGGAAGACGAGTACTTTAACTAATAAGGAGATCTGATATGAATAAATACATTTTAGGCGTTGCATTATTGCTTTTTTCACTTAGTGTTGGAAACTTTGCCTCTGCGCAGGAACCAGAGTTATCATACTTCATAACTCCATATGTTGGATATACTTGGTTTGATAATGACCAAGACGTAGACGATAATCCTGCTTACGGACTGCGTCTTGGATACAATTTTACAAAGTATTTTGGATTGGAGACTTCCGTAGAATACATCAACACGAACTACGATAAAGACGGCAATTCCCGATCAGTCAACATCGGCAATTATCGACTGGACGGCATTTTCAATCTGCTCCCAGACAGTCAGCTCGTTCCCTTTGTTTTCGCCGGAGTCGGTGGACAGTATATTGATTATCCCAGCGGGACTAGCAACAGACACGCCGCAACAGTCAACTACGGCGCAGGGTTGAAGTATTTTCTATCCGAATACGTAGCACTTAGGGCTGACGTACGCCAGATCCATGTTTTCCAGAACATTGATGACATCGACGACAGGCGCGATATAGAAGCAACTTTGGGAGTCACCTATTATTTTGGTGGGCCTGAAGTGCAGCCGACTCCAGATCCGGTCCCAGTCACCCAGGCACCTGCCGCCCCCATGGTCGCCCAGCAAACTGTGGTTGCCGAGCCCCAGCCCGAGCCCGAAGTCGTGGTGCTCGTTTTTGAAGACATCCACTTCGACTTCGATTCATCGACCCTCAAACCGGAAGCCAAAACAATTCTGAAAAGAAACATTCAACTTCTGAAAGACAATCCGAGAACGCACGTCCGCATTGCAGGCTACACGTCCGCCTCGGGCTCCGAAGAGTACAACCAACGGCTCAGTGAACGCAGGGCGAATGCGGTCAAGGATTACCTCATAAATGAAGGAATCATCACCGAAAATCGGCTTTCCATAATTGGATACGGAGACAATCGTCCCGCCGAACATGAAGTTTCACCGCAGGACATCTTGTCTGAAGCGGCGAAGGCAAACATGCGGGTTCTCTTTGAAATCATCGTCAAATAGAAATTTGCACGGACTAAAAGCCCTGCGCGTGAGAAAGTCTATCCTCGATGGAGAAGTCTGATGAAGAGCCGAATCGGTCATTCCGGAAGCCCGGATCTGCTTCGCCGCAAGGCTGAAGAACTCAGCCGGAAGAGCGAAGCAGATTCGCCGGAGAGCCTCGCCACGGCCCCCGCCGAAGAGGCATCGTGGATGGTTCATGAACTGCGCGTACACCAAATCGAGCTTGAGATGCAAAATGAGGAATTGCGCAGGACTCACGCAGAACTCGAAAAAGAAAACCAGAAGTATCTGGATCTCTACGACTTTGCTCCGGTGGGCTATTGCACGCTCTCGGAACAGGGGCAGATCATGGCAGCAAATCTCACTGCCACGACAATGATCGGCATGACCCGTAACACTCTCATCGGGCAGCAAATGAGCCGCTTCATCTGTGATGAAGACCGGCACACCTTCGCCGACGAGATAAAACAACTGTTTGCAACCCAGGTCGCGCAGAGCTGCGCGCTGCGCATAAAAAAAACAGGCGGCGCGCAGTTCTGGGCCTACCTGGAATTGAATTTGAGGCCACGCAATGGCTTGCCCATGTGCCACGTCGTCATAAGCGACATAAGCGACCAAAAAAAGGCTGAAATCGCGCTGGCCGAGAGCGAACAGCATTTCAGAAACCTGGCCAATTGCGGCCAGGCACTGATCTGGACTGCCGGACAAGACAAGCTGTGCGATTATTTCAATGCACCCTGGCTCGACTTCACCGGGCGCACGCTGGACCAGGAACTCGGCAATGGCTGGTTCGAAGGAGTGCACGCGGAGGATAGGGACCGTTGCCTGAACATCTATGTCACGGCCTTTGACCGGCACGAACCGTTCAGCATGGAGTACCGGCTGCGCCATGCCGACGGCGAATACCGCTGGCTGGTGGATCAGGGTACTCCACTCTTCGATTCCGGGGGCGCATTCACCGGCTACATCGGCCATTGTCTGGACATCACTCCCCGCAAGCACATGGAAGAGGAGCTTGTGTCCATGAAAAACGCGGCGGAATCGGCAAATAAGGCCAAGAGCGCATTTCTGACCAACATGAGTCATGAAATCAGGACCCCGTTAAATGGCCTGCTGGGCATGATGCAACTGCTGGAAATGACAGAGACAAGCGACGAACAGCGCACGTATATCGAGATGGCTATTCGCTCAGGAGGCAGACTTACCCGCCTTTTAAGCGACATCCTGGACCTGTCCCGCATCGAGGCCGGCCGGATGCCCATCAATGAGGAACCGTTCAACCTGTCCGAAACGTTTTCCGCCATCACCGACAGTTTTGGCCCGCTGAGCCTGCAAAAGAACCTGCCTGTCCGTATCGACGTTGCGCCGGATGTGCCCCGGGACGTGTTCGGGGATGAGGTCCGCGTCCGGCAGGTGCTGTTCAATCTTGTCGGCAACGCCATGAAGTTTAGCGGCCAGGGAGAGGTCCGGATCGAGGTCTCGACCCTGCTGCCCCTGCCGCCGGACACGATTCGCATACTGTTCTGCGTCACCGACACAGGCGCGGGAATGGGCGACACGACGCTTGCGACCTTGGGATCTCCGTTCACCCAGGCCTCCGAGGGATTCACGCGCACGCATCAGGGCGCGGGCCTCGGGCTCTCCATATGTAAGCGTCTTGTATCCACCATGGGCGGCACGCTGACCTTTGACAGCACCCTGGGAGTCGGAACCACCGCGTACCTGATGCTCCCATTCAGGCGGCGGGCGTATTCAACCCTCCCGGATCAGCCCGGCGCCGTCTCCGCCACGCCATCGCTACGCATTCTGCTCGTCGAAGACGACGAAACAAGCCTTGTGGCAGAAACGCAGATGCTCAAAAAAATGGGACACACCGTGCAAACGGCGACCAACGGGATTGAAGCGCTCGAAAGCATGCGGCGCAATACCTTTGATTGCGTGCTGATGGATGTGCAGATGGAAGTCATGGACGGTTTGGAGGCCACCAAAAACATCAGGGCGGACGTTTCCAAATTCTTTGACCCAAAAATCCCCATTGTCGCCATGACGGCATATGCAATGCGTGGCGATCGGGAGCGATTCATACTGGCAGGCATGGATAACTACATAGCAAAACCCTTCGACCGCACTAATCTGGCGCAAGTGCTGGGCGGCATTGACGTCAATAACAGGAAATGAGTCGCCCCGTCTGCATGCCGAATCATCCTTCCGCTTCCTTGCTGAAGACAACATGTAACCGTTAAATTCCACCAAATCCGCAACCAGGGCAAGTCTCATGCTTTCGCTCTAACTCAAGGGGACACCGCGCATGAAGACGACGAGCGACATTGGCAAGAGCTCCTTTTTGAATCGCTGGAAACGTCTGGCCGGACGCGGCCCGTCTGAAAAGAGCATCGACGCGGAGCACCCCCTCCGGGCGGAACTGTTCAGTGCCTCTCAGATGGAGCAGCACGGCAAGATCCTGGCAAGCATGCATCAGCTCACCGGCAGGCGCACGCAAAATCGCCTCCTGTCGCGCCTGGCCGAAAACGAGCACGTGTTGCGGGGCGTGCACCGCCTGCTGACGGAGGATGTCAAGCAAGATCAGCGCATGACTCCGGCCGGAGAATGGCTGCTCGACAATTTCTATGTCATCGAAGAACAGATCCGCACCGCAGCCAAACACTTTCCCAAGGGCTACAGCCGCGAGCTGCCACAACTGCACGGCGGGCATTCGTCCGGTCTGCCGCGCGTGTACGACCTCGCCCTGGAGGCGATCTCGCACGGCGACGGCCGCGTGGATCCGGAATATCTGAGCCGATTTGTAGCCGCCTACCAGACCATTACGCCCTTAAAACTCGGCGAGCTGTGGGCCATCCCCATCATGCTGCGCCTGGCCCTGATCGAGAACCTGCGCCGGGTCGCTGCCCGCCTCCTCGTACGCAGGAAGGACCGCAACAGAGCCGATTATTGGGCTAATCTGATGACCGAGGTGGCCACCACCGACCCCAAGAGCCTGATCCTGACCATCGCCGACATGGCCAGGTCCGATCCGCCCATGGCCAGCTCCTTTGTCGCGGAACTGACCCGCCGTCTACAAGGTCAGGGCCCGGCTCAATCCCTCCCGCTGTCCTGGATCGAACGTCGCCTGTCCGAATCCGGCCAGACCATCGATCAGCTGGTGCGCCTGGAAAACCAGCAGCAGGCCTCCGACCAGATCTCCATCAGCAACAGCATCGGCAGCCTGCGCTCCTTGACCGCCACGAACTGGAACGATTTTGTCGAGTCGCTAAGCGCGGTCGAGGGTATTCTTGGGCAAGACCCCATTTCCATCTACAGCAAGATGAATTTTTCCACCCGGGACCGCTATCGGCATGTCGTTGAAACAATAGCTAAAAAAAGCCCGCATTCCGAGCCCGAGGTGGCGCGCAGGGCACTGGAATTGGCGCGGGAGGGCGCGGCAGGTCAGGACGAAGAACGCAAGGCCCATGTCGGGTTCTACCTGGTCGGGGACGGGCTGGCTCAGCTTGAGCGACTGGTGGAGGTACGCCGGTCGCCCGCTGCGGCGCTGTGCGCTCTTGGTCGGCGATTTTTCTGCTATGGCGGCGGCATCGTACTCCTGACGGCCATACTGACCGCGCTGCTTGCGGCCAAGGCCCATGGTGACGGGCTGAGCGGCTGGCATCTCGGCTTTTTTTGTCTGCTCCTCGTGCTCTGCAGCGGCCACCTGTCGGTGTCGCTCGCGAATTGGATGGCCACGCTGCTGGCCACTCCGCACCTGCTGCCGCGCATGGACTTTTCCAAGGGCATTCCGCCCGAAGCGCGGACCCTGGTCGTGGTCCCGACGATGCTCACCTGCACACGCGGCATCGAGGAACTGATCAACGATCTCGAAGTGCGATTTCTGGGGAATCGTGACCAGCACCTCCACTTTGCCCTGCTCACGGATCTGGCCGACGCAGCCCAGCAAGTCCTGCCTGAGGACGAGGAACTGGTCAGCCTGGCCAGTGGCATGATCGAAGTGTTGAACGCCAAATACCCAGGCGATGCGGGCAGCACGTTCTTTCTGCTCCATCGCCCGCGCAGTTACAACACGGCCGAACGCAAATGGATGGGCTTTGAACGCAAGCGCGGAAAACTCGGGGATTTGAACGCCCTGCTCAGCGGGGGCACGGCTGATGCGGCGGATCGCTTCGCGCTCATCGTCGGCGACACGTCCATCCTGCCGGACATCAGGTTCGTCATCACCCTGGACACCGACACGCAGTTGCCCCGCGACTCGGCGCGCCAGTTCGTGGGCGCCCTGTGCCATCCCCTGAATCGCGCCCGCTACGACACGGCGCGCGGGCGCGTTGTGGACGGCTACGGCATCCTGCAGCCACGGGTTGCGGTCAGCCTGCCCGGTGCGAATCGTTCGCGATATGCGCGGATGTGCGCCAGCGAGGTCGGCATCGACCCCTACACCAGCGCTGTCTCCGATGTGTATCAGGACCTGTTCGGCGAAGGATCCTTCATCGGCAAGGGCATCTATGACGTGGAAGTGTTCAGGCAGGCCCTGGACGGCCGGTTTCCAGACAACCGAATTCTGAGCCACGATCTTCTGGAAGGCTGTTATGCCAGGGCAGGGCTTTTGAGCGATGTGGAACTGTATGAACAGTACCCGACCCGCTACAGCGAGGACGTGGCCCGCAGGCATCGCTGGATCCGCGGCGATTGGCAGATTGCCCGCTGGCTGATGCCCCGGGTTCCCGGCGCGGAAGGGCGGCTGCGCAAAAACCCCATCTCCATGCTGTCCCAATGGAAAATTCTCGACAATCTGCGGCGGAGCCTCAGCGCCGCGGCGTTGACCCTGCTTCTGCTCCTGAGCTGGACGGTCCTGCCTGACGCCCTGTTCTGGACCACGGTGGTACTCGGCATCATTCTGGTTCCGTGCCTGGTGGACTCGCTTTCAAACGTGTTCAAAAAACCCGATGACGTATCCCTGTGGCAGCACCTCGCCGCGTCAACAGTTCTGGCCCGCCAGCATTTCGGGCGGGCGCTCTTCACCCTTGCCTGCCTGCCCTACGAGGCCTTCTTCAGCCTGGACGCGATCCTGCGGACCATCTGGAGGATGCTGATCTCGCATCGGGGCCTGCTGGAGTGGAATCCGTCAAACTGCGCCCAAAACGTCCACGTCGGTTTCGGCAGCTCACTCAAGGCCATGTGGATCGGGCCACTGCTGGCCATCAGTGTGGCGGCAGGGCTCGCCGTATCAACGCCGCAGATGCTGCCGGTGGCCGGGCCGCTGCTCGCGCTCTGGTTTTTATCCCCGGCCATAGTCTGGTGGATCAGCCGCGCCATTCCACCCCGCCAGGACGCCCTGACCAGGGACCAGACTCTCTTTCTGCGCAGGACGGCCCGCAAGACCTGGGCCTTCTTTGAAACATTCGTCGGCCCCGAGGACCAGTGGCTCCCTCCCGACAACTTTCAGGAGCACCCCTTCCCCGTGGTTGCGCACCGCACCTCTCCGACCAACATGGGCCTTGCGCTGCTCGCCAACCTGGCGGCTCTGGACTTCGGGATCATCTCGACCGGAAAGTTTCTGGATCGCACCATGAAGACGCTGCGCACCATGGGCACGCTGGAACGGTATCGAGGTCATTTCTTCAACTGGTACGACACCCTGACCCTGGTCCCGCTCCCTCCGCGCTACATCTCCTCCGTGGACAGCGGCAACCTGGCCGGGCATCTGTTGACGTTAAAGCCGGGCCTGCTCGAACTTGCGGACCGCAAGATTCTGGAACCCCGCACTTTCGAGAGTTTGCGCGACACCCTTGAAATTCTGGCCGAGGCCTTGAAATCTTTTCCGAAAGCGGCCGTGGACCCGCTCGCCGCCCTCGGACTCGACCTGACCGCCGCGCCACGCTCCGAGCCGATGACCCTGATCGCTTCACGGCAGCGGCTTGAACGGCTGGCGGCATCGGCCGCGGTCCTGATCGACAGGTTAAGCGCCTCGGGCGTGGACCCGGACTCCGACGCCTTCTGGTGGGCAGGCACCTTTGCCCAGCAATGCCGCGACGCGCTGACGGAGCTGTCCAGCCTTGCCCCATGGGCGGAACTCGCGATTGTGCGCAAAAATCTTGCGGATCTTCCCACTCTCGACCAGGTCCCGACCTTGAACGAACTGACGTCCCTGGCCGCGACAATCCTGCCGGACATCGTGCGGCGCCAGGAAACGGCGTCCTCCTCAGACTATAACGCGTGGGGAGAACTGCAAAGCCGTGTCACCAAGGCCGGCCAACACGCCGAGGCACGGATCAAGACCTGTGAACGCCTCGCCCTGCAATGCAACGGACTGGCCCAAATGGAATTCGGGTTCCTGTGCGACGAGACAAGCCATCTACTGGCCATCGGCTACAATGCCTTTGAATGTCGAAGGGACAACAGCTTCTACGATCTTTTGGCCTCGGAAGCGAGGCTGGCCGCCTTCGTGGCCATTGCCCAGGGACAGCTCCCGCAGCAGAGCTGGTTCGCGCTGAGCCGCCTTTTGACCACCGCCGGAGGCGAGCCGGTCCTTCTGTCCTGGAGCGGCTCCATGTTCGAATACCTGATGCCGATGCTGGTCATGCCCACCTTCGAATCCACCCTTCTTGACCAGACCAGCAACGCCTCCGTGGCCAGGCAGATCGAATACGGCAAGAAGCGCTCCGTGCCCTGGGGCATTTCGGAGTGCGGTTACAACGCCATCGACGTACACCACAACTATCAATACAGGGCCTTTGGCGTACCGGGGCTTGGGCTCAAGCGCGGGCTCGCCGAGGATCTGGTCATCGCGCCCTACGCCACGGCCCTGGCACTCATGGTCGCGCCGGGTGAAGCATGCCGAAACCTCCTGCGTCTCGAGAGCGAAGGTTTTGGCACCAGGTACGGCTTCTACGAAGCCATTGACTATACGCCCTCGCGCCTGCCGCGCGGCCAATCAAGCGCCGTGGTCCGATCTTTCATGGCCCACCATCAGGGCATGAGCCTGCTCTCCATGGCCTACCTGCTGCTTGATCGCCCCATGCAGAAACGATTTGCGTCCGACCCGCAGTTCCAGGCGACCATGCTGCTCCTGCAGGAGCGCATCCCCAAGACCACCGCATTCTTTGCGCACACCTCCGAGCTTTCCGAACACCAGATGGAATCGAATAACGAAGGTTCACACATCCGCGTGTTCTCACGTCCGGACACGCCCGATCCGGAAGTGCAGCTGCTGTCAAACGGCCGTTACCACGTCATGGTCACCAATGCCGGTGGCGGGTACAGCCGCTGGAATGATCTGTCCGTGACCAGATGGCGTGAAGACCGCACCCGCGACAACTGGGGCACGTTCTGTTTCCTGCGTGATCTGGACACCCGGGAATATTGGTCCACGGCGTATCAGCCGACACGCAAACAGGCGCAGCGCTATGAAGCCATCTTCTCGGAAGGCCGGGCCGAGTTCCGCGTGCAGAACCACAATTACGACACCCACACGGAGATCACGGTATCACCCGAAGACGATATCGAACTGCGCCGGGTGCGCATCACCAACCGCGCCCGGACGCGACGGGCGCTTGACCTGACCAGTTACGCCGAGGTGATCCTGGCCAGCGCTGCCTCGGACGACCTGCACCCCGCTTTCAGCAACCTTTTTGTCCAGACCGAGATCATTCCTGAACAGCAGGCCATCCTCTGCACCAGACGGCCGCGCTCCCGAGGCGAAAAGCCGCCCTGGATGCTGCACATGATGATCGTGCACGATGTGCGTCCCGTCGACATCTCCTTTGAAACGGACCGCATGCAATTCATCGGGCGCGAAAACACCGTCGCCGACCCACTGGCCATGTGCTGCAAGGGCGAATATTTCTCCGGCGCGCTCTCGGGCAGCGAGGGCTCTGTTCTCGACCCCATTGTCTCCATCCGCTGCCGCATCTTCCTTGAGCCTGAAGAATCGGTAACGCTCAACATCATCTCCGGCATCGGCGAAACCCGTGAAGAAGTCCTGCAACTGGTTGAAAAATACCAGGACCGCCGCATTGCGGACAGGGTCTTCGACCTGGCCTGGACCCACGGTCAGGTGCTTTTGCGGCAGCTCAACGCCTCCGAGGCCGACGCGCAGCTCTATGCCCGCCTCGCGGGATCGATCATTTACGCCAATGCTGCGCTCAGAGCCGAGCCGGGCATTCTCATGAAAAACCGGCGAGGACAGTCCGGACTCTGGAGTCACGCGATTTCCGGGGATTTGCCTATCGTGCTGCTGCAGATCCAGGACATCGTCAACATCGATCTGGTCCGCCAGCTCGTACAGGCTCACGCCTACTGGCGGCTCAAAGGGCTCAAGGTCGATCTGGTCATCTGGAACGAAGATCAGACCGGATATCGTCAGCTCCTGTATGATCAAATCATGGGCCTCGTCGCAGCCGGGGTCGAATCCGGCGGAACCGAACAGCCCGGCGGGATCTTCGTGCGTTCAGGCAATCGTTTCGCGGAAGAGGACCGCATCCTGATCCAGACGGTTGCACGCGTCGTCATCTCCGACACGCTCGGAACCCTGGCGCAGCAGATTGACGGCCGCACCTTGACGCGCATCCGGATTCCCCAGCTTGTGCCGAGCAGAACGCATCGCTCCGAGCCGCTGCCGTCAGCTCCGCAGCCCCGCCACGACCTGACCTTTTTCAACGGCCAGGGCGGATTCACCCCGGACGGACGCGAGTATGTCATCACCACCGCCCACGACATGGCCACGCCCGCCCCCTGGATCAATGTGCTTGCAAACCCGCTCTTTGGGAGCGTGATCTCCGAAAGTGGCAGTTCCTGCACCTGGAGCGAAAACGCCCACGAATTCCGCCTCACGCCCTGGGACAATGACCCGGTCACGAACGAAGGCGGGGAGGCCTTCTACCTGCGCGATGAGGAGCGCGGGCATTACTGGTCGCCCACGCCGCGCCCCTGTCGCGGGGCGGAGCCGTATGTCAGCAGGCACGGGTTCGGATACAGCGTCTTCGAACATACCGAACGGGGGATCCGCTCGGAGCTTATGGTCTATGTCGCCCTCGACGCGCCGATCAAGTTTTCGGTGCTGAAAGTGTCCAACGTTTCCGAACGCTCCCGGCGCATTTCCGCTACCGGCTATGTGGAATGGGTACTCGGCGACCTGCGTCCCAAATCCGCTTTTCACGTGATCACGGAAATTGATCAGCACAGCGGAGCCATTTTTGCGAGCAATGCCTACAATCCCGAATTCGGGAGCCGGACGGCGTTTTTCGATGTCGACGATGTTTCCCGCACGATCACCGCCGACCGCACGGAATTTCTGGGCCGCAACGGCTCGCTCCGAGCGCCCGTCGCCATGACCCGCACCCGGCTCTCCGGCAAGACGGGAACGGCCATGGACCCGTGCGCGGCGATCCAGGTCGATTTTGAACTTGAAGTCGGAGAGGAACGGGAGATCATCTTCAAGCTGGGCGTGGGAACTGACACCGCAGATGCGCAAAAAATCATCCATCGTTTCAGGGGAGCGCCCGCAGCCCGGCACGCCCTCGATAATGTGTGGCAGCATTGGACCCATACTCTTGGGGCCATTCATGTCGAGACCCCGGACCAGGCGCTCAACGTGCTCGCCAACGGCTGGCTCCTGTACCAGACCCTGGCCTGCCGCCTGTGGGCACGCTGTGCCACCTACCAGTCGGGAGGGGCGTTTGGTTTCCGCGACCAGCTCCAGGACGTCATGGCGCTTATCCATGCCAGACCGGGTCTGGTGCGCGAGCATCTCCTGCTCTGCGCTTCCCGGCAATTCGAGGAAGGCGACGTGCAACACTGGTGGCATCCGCCCGTGGGCCGGGGCGTTCGCACCAAATGCTCGGACGACTATCTGTGGCTGCCCCTGGCTACCTGCCGTTACGTCACCGCCATCGGGGACACCGGCGTGCTGGATGAAAGCGCCCCGTTCCTGCGAATGCGCGCGCTGAATGCCGACGAAGAATCCTGTTACGACCTGCCCGAGCACTCGGACCAGAGCGCGAGCCTCTACGAGCACTGCGTCCGGGCCATCCGTCACGGCTTGCGCTTTGGAATACACGGATTGCCGCTCATCGGCTCCGGCGACTGGAACGACGGCATGAATCTGGTGGGAGAACACGGCAAAGGCGAGAGCGTCTGGCTCGGCTTCTTCCTTCATCATGTGCTGGAGGCTTTTGCCCCGCTGGCTCACTCGCGCGGGGATGTCACGTTTTCCGAAGAGTGCCTGCAGGAAGCCGCCAAACTGAGCCGCATTATCGAGGAAAGCGGTTGGGATGGAAATTGGTACCGCCGAGCGTACTTTGATGACGGCACACCGCTGGGCTCAGCGAAAAACGACGAATGCCGCATCGACTCCATCGCCCAGAGCTGGTCCGTGCTCTCGGGGGCAGGAGACCCGCATCGGGCGCACACGGCCATGCAGTCCCTGGACAGGCATCTGGTTCGCCGCGAACACGGACTGGTTCAACTCCTGGACCCGCCTTTCGACACGTCCGAGCTCAACCCCGGCTATATCAAGGGCTATGTGCCCGGAGTGCGTGAAAATGGAGGCCAGTACACCCACGCCGCCATCTGGGCCGCCATGGCCTTTGCCCGGCTAGGGGATTCGAAACGCGCCTGGGAGATCTTCGACATGATCAACCCGGTCAACCATGGCCGCACCTCCGAAGAGACGGCCATATACAAGGGCGAACCCTACGTCGTCGCCGCTGATGTCTATGGCGCGCCGCCGCATACAGGCCGTGGCGGCTGGACATGGTACACGGGCTCGGCCGCGTGGATGTATCGTCTCATCGTGGAATCGCTGCTGGGGCTTAGCCTTGAAGTGGACAGATTGCGCATCACTCCGTGCCCGCATCCGCAATGGAAGGAATTCACGGTACACTACCGCTTTTTGGAAACTGTCTATCACATCACAGTGACGCAGTTTAAAGGCAAAAAAAACAGCACGAGCCTGACTCTCGATAATGTTGCGCAGACAGGCCAAACAATTGCGCTGGTTAACGACCATCAGGAACACTGGATCAAGGTGCGCATTGACGTAAAAAGCGTTTAACGACCAACCTTTTCAGAGGAAAAAAAATGAGTACGTCCCCTCATCAAAATTCGAGTTCAGACATGAACAGAACAACGCAGAGCAATGAACGCAGGCAGCAGACGGACAGACGGCGTGGAAACAGCCGGCGGGAAACGGATCGACAGCATCCTGAGCAATACTTACAACTTGAGATAGAAAGCAATGCACAAACGGAAGAGCAATCCGGCAATACCGCGCGCAATCGCCGAAAGATCTCTAACAACAGACCCGTCGTGCAAGCCCTGAGCGAGGATGAAATCAGATTTCTTCTGGACGACAACTGAAAGAAAAGGTCGAGAATACGATTTTTTTCGAGAGCAAGAAGACTACCTGCGGCTCGATAGCGCAGGCCGAATCGCTGAAAAGTGGAAGTCGGCCTGTAATAAATTTCGCATAACTTTCCGGGGTAACTTTTGAACAAAAAAATAACATCCATTGCCAGATGGATTTGTGTTTTTCGAATAATCGAAGAATACGGACGATCAAGAAAAAGGGCTTAATACGTTTAAGCCCTTTTCTTTAGCGTTGCCCGCCAATATTCATACTGATTTTTCCCGGTCCGATCGGCGTGTTTTGCCGCAAACGCCTCTTGTTCGATTTTGTGACTAAGGAGCGATATTAATTTCGCTCTTCATGTTATCCTTTCCGGCTAACTGGGTTGCCAATTCCTCCACGGCCTTTTTCTCCTGCTCGGATGCCACCGGCCCTTTCAGTGTAACCACTCCGTCAACAGTAATGATTTTTACATTATGGGCGTTCATGGAGAGGTCTTTGTCCTTCATGACGGCTTGACGGATTTTTTCAGTCAACTCACGATCCTGTACGCTTTCGCCCTGCTGGTCAGCGGTGACTCCGCCTGGGGACATGTATCCCGTATCCTGTTTGTTCATGTTCTGCTGGCCAGCATTGACTCCGCCCATGTTTTGCTTATTCTTCATGGTGTTGTCGTTCTGCTCAGCATTGACTCCGGTCGACGTATATCCTTTGTCCTGTTTGTTCATGTTCTGCTGGTCAGCATTGTTTCCACCAGGCGAGATATATTTCTGATTATGTATGTTATTGTTATTCTGATCAGCATTGACTCCGCCTGGAGTCATTTCTTGTTTATTCATTTTGGTACTATTGTCAGCAGACTGTGCCAAAGATGTACCTGAAATAGTCATTCCGCCGAGAAATACGACCGATGATAGCAAAGCCATTGAAAATAATGCTTTATGAGACATACTCATCTCCTTTCGTTATAGGGTTATTTGTTGCAAGATTGTCATGGTAGGTCTTATTGTTGCGGCAAAAACAAACCGCGCGGGCCGGGAGAAATCATTACGAATATTGGCCTAACCACCGCGCACAGGGCCAAGGTATTCAAGGACCACTGCCATTCGCATAACTCCAACGCTGTGGTGTTCGTCGAGAGATCCGTGTCCTTGATGACGGCTTGACGTTTGCTTGTGCGAGTTCACTTAAATTGTGCGACTTCACTTATCATGTCGCAAAGCGCGTGCCAGACCGGAATTGTGAGCAAGTATCTCTGCAACAGGTCGACTTTATAATTAAAATTTGCGTGAGAAGGTAACTGCAAAAAATGGTAATCGCTAACAGAATCTGCGATATCTAACAATTGTGTTGAATCTTGAGGATATTTTTAAATGATGAGCTTGTTTGATGAGATTGTCGGAAAAGAGGAAGTAAAATATTCTCGACGAAACGTCGCATACATCGTAACAGTGACATATTACTAGACAAAATTTGTATTGTAACGACTATCTTGCAAATCATTTTCAAGAAATATAAATTTAAATCAAAGTAGTGAAAATTTGCAGGTTTTAGAAAATACTAACTTGATTTCGAATAAATATTTGGGCGTGCATAAATTATGATCAATTTCTGAGATTTGTCCGACTGCAACAGCGTCTCTGGCGCCCCGGGACCTATACGGCACGGCGTTTTTTCCCGCGTCCGGCCGCGGTCTTGACACCCTTACTCGGGGCGGGCTCCGATCCGCCGCTGGCCTTCAGGCTGCGCCGCAACGCCTCCATCAAGTCGATCACCTTGCCATCTTCCTTATCCACCGGCGGGGCGTTCACAGGTGTCTGGCCTTCTTTCTTGCGCGCGATCAGATCGTGCACGGCGTCTTCGTAGCTATCCCTGAAGGTCTGTGGGTCGAAAGCTCCCTCTTTTTGCGTGATGATCTTCCCGGCGATCTCCAGCATGTCCCGGTCGGGCTTGGGCAAGTCGGTCACACCCCCGATGCCGGTCGCCTCCACGATGTCCTCGTGCGTGCGCAGCGTGGTCAGGAGGATGGCGTCGCCCCTTGCTTCAAGGGCGCAGATGCGTTCCCGCATGTTCAGGACCAGCTTGCCGATGCCGACCCGGTTCTTTTCGCGCATCGCCTCCAAAATTACGCTAAACGCCTCGACGCCAGCAGGTTCGGACGGAGCGAGATAATAGGGCTCGTCCCAATAGATGCGGTCGATGGTCGCGGCGTCGACGAAGCGCTCCAGATCGAGCAGTTGCGTGGACTCGGTGCGCAGCGCCTTCAACTCCGCGGGGTCGATGAGGACATACTGGTTCTTGGCCACCTCGTACCCTTTGACCAGGGTCTTGCGGTCGAGCTCCTCGCCGGTGGTCGGGTCCTTCACCACCTGCACGATGCGGCTCCCGGTTTCGGGGTTGATCAGGTTGAAGCTGACGCCGTTCTTGGTGCTTGTCGCCTTGAAGAGTGCGACCGGACAGGTCACCAGGGAGAGCCGCAGGTGCCCTTGCCAAACTGAATGTGCCATATGTTGTCTCCTTATCCGCTCTGGAGGAGCAGTTCGATGGCTTGGCGCAAAGGTTTTGCGGAGCCTGCATAATCCTTCCAGGGCCGGTTCTTGCGCAAGAGCGCCGGGGCCGTGCGCATCGTAAATTTTTTTGGGTCGAGCCCCGCGCGCACCTGCGGCCAGTCGAGCGGCATGGAGACCGTGGCACCCTCGCGGGCACGCGGCGAGAGCGGCGCCACCGCCGTGGCCATGCGATCGTTGCGCAGATAGTCGAGGTAGATGCGGCCGGGGCGGGCCTTCTTGGCCATGCTCATGGTGAAGCGGTCCGGGTGCTCCAGCGCGAGGCGCCTGCAGACCTCCTGGGCGAAGGTCTTGGCGGCCCACCAGTCCGGGCTCCGGGCATCGGATGTCAACGGGGCCACGACATGCAGCCCCTTGCCGCCGGTTGTCTTGCAAAAGGCGCGTAACCCGAAACTTTCCAGGCGCTCGCGCAGCATGACGGCGGCCTCGATCACCAGGCCAAACGGCACGTCGGGCGCCGGGTCGAGGTCGAAGACCAAGCGGCCCGGAAGGTCAGGATTGCCGGGCTGGCAGTTCCACGGGTGCAATTCCACGCCGCCGAATTGGGCAATGGCGGCCAGGCCCTGGACTCGGTCGATTTGCAGATACGGCTTGCGATCGCCCGAGACCGTCACGAGTTCAAACAGCTCGGAAGAGCCGGGCATGGCGTGGCGTTGAAAGAACGTCTCCGCGCCGATCCCGTCCGGCGCGCGGACTACGGAGCAGGGTCGCCCCTTGATGTGCTCTATCAGCCAATCGCCCACCGCTTCGTAGTAGCGGGCAAGATCAGCCTTGGTGACCGGCGGGTCCTGGTCCGGCCACAAGGGCTTGTCGGGGCTCGAGATCGGCACGCCCATCACATCCACATCACCCACGGCCTTTGCCTTTGAAGCGGGCGTGTCGACGCTGATTTTGACCGCAACAGGCCGTCCCTCCCCCACGATCTCATCCGGAAACCTGTCCTCGCGCAGGCCCTTGAAAGAAGCTTGGCGCACCATGCCCGCATCGCTCCAGCCGGCGAACTCTATCTCGGCCACGAGCTCGGGGCGCGCCCAATGCAGGTTGTCTTTTTTGACCGGGACGGCATCATCGGCAAAGGGACTCGCCGGGATCTCAACTTCCGTCAGCTTCGGCATGATCCGCCGTACGGTTTCGGCGGAAAAGCCGGTGCCGACCCGTCCGACATAGACCAGCCTCCCGTCGTGATAGACACCGGCCAGCAGTGAACGGAAACGTCCGCCCGAGTTGACCCAGCCTCCGATTACGACCTCCTGCCCGGCGCGACATTTGGCCTTGGTCCAGTTTGCGCCGCGACCGGACGTGTAGGGCGCATCAAGGCGCTTGGAGACAATGCCCTCAAGGTGCATCAGGCAGGCCGACTGAAGCATCGCTTCACCGGGAGTCTCGAAGTGATCGACATAGCGCACTCCCAGAGTCCGCGTCGTCTCGATCAGGCTCTTCAGCCGCTCCTTGCGCTCGCGGAGTGGCAACGCACGCAGGTCCTCGCCGCCAATGAACAAAAGATCGAAGGCGAAGTAGATCAGCCCGCCGGTCGCATTGTCCTTCAAGGCCGTCTGCAGCGCCGCGAAGTCTGGCAGACCCTGCGCGTCCAGCGCCACGACCTCGCCGTCGAGCAAACAGTCGGGGAGCGCGCTTGCGGCCGTGGCGAGAGTCTCGAACCTGGCGGTCCAGTCGAGCCCTTTGCGCGTATTCAGCTTGCCAACACCGTTTTCCACGCGCAGTTGCATACGATAGCCGTCGAACTTGACCTCGTGCGCCCAGCCCGGGGCGGACGTGGCACGCACGACCAGCGTGCAGAGCTGCGGTTCTATGAAGCCCGGCATGGCCGCCCTGGTTTTCTTCGCTCTCGCGGGTGCGCGTACGGCATCAGGAGCGAGCGTGGCATCGGAACCTGTGGACGTGGCCGTAATGAATGGTTGTGGTTTCTTGCCCTTGCCGGCTGCGATGGTGCCCAGGCTGCGGCCGGAGGCGACGGAGCCGGGCTCCTGCAGAAAGGCATCGCCTTCTGCTTCGAGAGCATGCTCGTCGCGATGCTTGATCAGCAGCCAGTTGGTGCGCGTGCCGCCCCGGTTGTCTTTCTTCATGCGCACAAGCACCCAGGAGCCCTTGAGGCGCTCACCCTCCAAGGTGAACTTCAACTCGCCGCGCTCCAAACCGTCATGCGGATCGCCTTCGGCAGTCCAGAATCCCCTGTCCCAGATTTGCACCGTGCCGCCCCCGTATTGGCCCTTGGGGATGGTGCCTTCGAAATCTCCGTATTCCAAGGGATGGTCCTCGACCTCGACCGCCAGGCGCTTGTCGCGCGGATTGAGCGACGGACCGCGCGTCACGGCCCAGGACTTGAAGACGCCGCCCAGCTCCAGCCGTAAATCATAGTGCAGACGCCTGGCGTCGTGGCGCTGGATGACGAAGCGCAGGCCGGAGGAAGAGGGCAACGCCTCATCCCCGGCCGGTTCTTCGGTCCTGGCAAAATTCCGCTTCCCGCGATATGTGCCCAGGTTTGATTTCGCGCGTGCCGCCATTCTCTCCTCACTTCATGCAAAACTGGCCGCCACCCAATGTCGAGGCATGGCAAAGCAGTTATAAGGTCTATCTCAAGGCAACTCCCGTGCCGGACGATGCCCGGATGCGCGCTGTTGATTATATTAGATTAATCGGAAAAAGGGAGCAGCCCGGCGCAAGAAGTTCATCACCCGTTCCGCCAAATCCAACATAATCGCCCTATATGACGACATCAGTCACCTGCCCAGCAGACCCCGGCAGCGGGTAGGTCGGGAAGCTGTGGCGGGCCAGCAGAGGTTGGATGCCGAGGGCTTTATCAACGCCACAAATCTGGCAGAAGTCCTGGCCCGACATCCCAATTTGATCCGGCTCGCACAGCACTGAAATAAATTGAAACAACTCAGGAAGATTACGGCGAGGATTTGTGCGGGGATGAAAAAAGGCTTACAGAATGATTTCCTGTAAGCCTTTGCTTTTCCTGGTCGGGGCGACTGGACTCGAACCAGCGGCCCTCGGTTCCCAAGCCGAAGGCTCGTCTGCTCATATAGGCATCGTGGTGTATTGGACGACCACGACTGCTATAAATCCGAAGCCAAGCAGACAAGTTCGACATGCGGGAATAAGCTGGATAATGGCGTAATGCATCGTATAGAAGTCAGCTTACGTCGCTCCATCCTTGATCCGGCCACCACCCATCGGAGAAGGGGATATCCTTTTGGATAGACTCAATAACCGGAATAACGAAATCCGAGATTGCGCGTACGACCGCGGCAAGATCTCCTGGTTGCATTTCCGATTTCGACTTGCGAATGAACGCTGCCCACTGAACCTGTTTCTGGTGATCTTCATAAAAAGCTGACGTAAGCGCGAACGGACGAGAGACAGGAAAGGCCGTGCGACGACGCGCGAAGGTTTGCGTTATGGCCGTTCGCATCAACTCGCCGTCAAAAGAAAAAATCTTCGATACCACCCAGATGTCGAAAAAATCCTTCATCCGACTGTTCGCCAAGCCGAGCTTGACCATGGCTTCCAGCTTTTCCGCCACAAGCGTGTACCGAGGATAAGCCTTGAGGACAGGCGGCGGCCCTCCGAAAAGCGTCGGGTATTCGATCAACTCTGGAGCGGGACTAACCGCATCCCCGAAACCGATGTCGATCTGAAGAGGAATGCGCGCCTGGTGCAGCAAGCAGTTCAATGTCACGCGCACACCGTCATATTCCTGGCCTTCGCGAATCTCTTCAACCTTCAGTGAATCCAGGTCATAATCAATGCCGTCGTCCTCATGGCAACCGATTTCACAGACGGCGCGAAAAACACCCAGCAGGCGTTCAGGGTCGGGATCTCCGTATCCGAGCAAATCCACGTCGCGGGTCACCCGATAATTCTGCCCTCTCCAGACAAGAAACAGGCTTGCCCCTTTCAGGACGAAGCTCTCCCTGAACGGGGAGATGCCAAGCCTGTACATGAAGCGTTCCACGCCGTAGCGGGTCAGAAGAAGGTTGAAGTCATCGCCACTCTCCCGTGCCCTGTTCAAAAGACGCTGAAAAACGGAATGTCCACGATTCGTGCGCCCACCGCCGCTCATACGATAACCTCCAGGTACGGACGCATGACCTTGGACACCCGGTCAACTTCGGCGGCCTCCATCAGTTCGTCCACGGTCGCCTTTCTGGATCGCCAAACTTCCCGAAGCGCCTCCAGAGCCACGTCCAGCCCGACCTTGTTGCGAAACTTGAAACAGTCGACGACGGTTTTTGCGGGGCTATATATCCTGACTGCGACGCCGCCCATGACGTACTCCCTGACGCCGAACGAATACGCCAGACCTGAGACATAGGTGAGATTCAGAGGCGGATACGCGATTCTTGGGCGCCGGGATCCTTTCGGAACGGCGAGCCAGATCTCATGCGGTATCTGCGTCGAGAGTCCGTGATACGCCAAGGCGGAAATCAGGCAGATGACGCCCTGAGGGACCCGTTTGGCTACCTCGGCCAGGAGCGAATGTTCCGTGACGGGGGCATCGGGAAGCGTATATAGCCCGGGAGAGAGCTTCCGCAAAACCCCTGCTCTGTGCATCTCATAGAGATAGTTCCGCGAACAACCGTCCGCTTCGACATCCCTGGCCCTGATGATGCCCTTCTCCCTGGCCAGTTCGAGTATATGTGCCCTGCAATCCAATCATCACCTCCAGTGCAAAACGTCGTTAGATATACATAAGTAACGAATATAAGCAATATTTCTTTTTGAAGCCGCCAGAGCATAAAGGGACAAGCAAATTACTCTTTCAAAACGGCCTATGGAGTCAGCGGCGAATGCCCACAGCCAAGGCAATGGACAGGATCGTACCGTTCCTGGAAAAGGACGTTCCGCACACCCAGGACTACGGCCGTCTCGTAGATGTCCTCATGGACGCGGGCCAGTTTGAGAAGGCCCGCCAGTGCTGCATCGAAGGTTTCGGCAAGACCTGCAAGGAATCCCGGGCATCGCCTCTGGACTGCACAAGCGCCTTCGCAGCCTGGCGGTCTCGTCCGGTATGCCGGAGCTGGCCGCAGCCTATCTGGCCGACACCTTCTTCAAACAGCCGAATATTGCCGGATTGAAGGACTCACGCGAAGCCTCCGAAAAACTCGGATGCTGGGAGGCGGTGTGGGCATGTCTCTTCAAGCATCTGCAGACGGGAAAGGTCGAGAGCCTCATCGCCCAAGTGAGTACAGGTAAATTACTTTTTCCTAAACCAGCGCGCCTGAGGCCAATATTATCCGCTGGCATTCTGACCCGGACTTGCTTACGAAAACGAAAGAGAATGCTTGACCACTCGGAAGGCCCCAACGTGAGTTCGGGCGCCCCCTTATCTCAACACAGCCAGGACGAACCACTATGCCAACGTGCTGGATAATTGCATTCACCACCAGGACTTGTATAATTTGATGCTCGAGGAAGCTGGACTATCATGAAAGTAACTCAGGAAGCCCCCTCCAAAGAAAGCATGATCGTGCTGGAATCACTCCGAAAGGCTGTTGCGCAGGCATTGGACAGGAAGAAACGCCTCGGACAGTATGCGGTCGTCTGGCAGGATAGCAGTGACAACCGACCATCATTGGCGGCGACAAGCCGGAAACCACCAAACAGCAGGACTGACTTACTCCGAATCCCTGTCGGTGCAAGGCGCGGCCAACGGCTCAATCTCAAAAAACAAAAAAGAGTCCCTGGAAATTTGCACTGCCCTTTCATCTGCTTTGTTCCATCGCAATGCAGTCCAAATGTCGGGCATAGTGTTAGTCGGACAATAAAACGAACCGAAAAAAGGGCTTAGATTTTACATCTAAGCCCTTGTTTTCTTTATGGTCGGGGCGACTGGACTCGAACCAGCGGCCCTCGGTTCCCAAAACCGATGCGCTACCAAACTGCGCTACGCCCCGAAGAGGGGTGCATGTACACAGGCGCGCTTCACGCTGTCAACAGCTTTCTCCACTACGCTGGACAGCTTGCTGCCTTGGTCGTAGATATCTGTTATGCGTGCGGTCATTGTTTTACTCACCGATTTCGGCCATCTCGACCCCTACGTGGGGCAGATGAAAGGCGTGCTCCTGCGCGAGGCGCCTGACGCATCCGTGGTTGACCTCTGTCACGAAGTGGACGCGCACAACGTGATGCAGGCCGCGTTTCTGCTACAAGTCAGTCGTCGGCATTTCCCACCGCAGAGCATTTTTTTGAACGTGGTCGATCCAGGCGTCGGCTCAGGGCGCTCCATTGTGCTGGCCAAGCGTGAGAACCAGTTTTTCCTGGCCCCGGACAATGGTCTGCTCTCGTTCCTGCTTGACGCACCGGCTTTGTGGTGGCGCGTGGACGCGAACTTTCCCACCGCGAGCAGCACCTTTCACGGCCGCGACATTTTCGCGCCCCTCGCCGCCCGGCTGGCCCTGGGCGCAACGCCGCAATCCATGGGATCGCCAATCGCGCCGGACATGCTCGCGCGTCGCGACATCGTCTGGGCTGCACGTGAAAATGATGAACTGGACTGCACGGTCCTCCATGTCGACCGCTTCGGCAACTGCCTGTTGAACCTGCGCGCGGAAAATTTTCCCGTTCAGGGCGAAACCTGGCTCCTCGACGACGGCAGGATGGTCGCAAAGGTAAAAACGTATGCGGATCTCGCCCCCGGACAACTCGGCCTGCTGGAAGGCAGCCAGGGGGTGATGGAGCTGGCAGCGAACCAGGGCAGTTGCGCCCGCCTCCTCGAACTTCGCCCCGGACACAACATCCGCCTGACCAAAAAGGATACCTCACACCCGTGAACCCGCTGCACGATTTTCATGTCGCCCTGACCTTCCTGACTCGTCTGGGCCGCGCCCGTATCACCACCAGCGAAGCCATCAGTCGGTCCATGGCCATGTATCCGATGGTTGGCCTGCTCATCGGGCTGATCCTGGCCCTTGCGTCCCGGCTTCCACTCTCCTCATGGACCCTGGCCTGGATGCTGGTCGGGCTGAACCTTTACCTGACCCGTGGCCTGCACTGGGACGGCTGGGCCGACTTGTGGGACGGATGGGGCAGCGGGGCGACGGGCGAGCGTTTCTGGGACATTATGAAGGACAGCCGCATCGGTGCCTTCGGGACCATGGGCCTCGTGCTCGGGATGGGGGTGCAGGCCGCGCTCTTCGAAACCGTAATTTCCGGGGGAGCCTGGGCTGCGCTTGTCTTCGCCCCTGCCTTTGGCCGCTTCTGCTGCCTGGTCCTGGCCCGCATGAGCCAGCCTCTGGCCCGGCCCGGGCTGGGGCAGAACGCGCTGCTGGGTGCCACCCGCTCCGCCCTGATCCTGGGCGGAGGCACAACCCTTCTTGCGGCGTTTCTCCTGACCCCAAGCCATGTGGCCGTCACGCTCCTGCTGGCCCTCGCGCCCCTGGCCGCCCTGCTGGTCCTGGGTCGCAAGCAGGGCGCCGTGAACGGGGATTTCCTCGGAGCGGCCATCATTGCCGGGGAATTCTGCGCGCTGCTGCCCCTTTCCCTTTCAAGCTGAACCATCTGGAAAAAACCTGAGCAACCGTTCAAAAGCTACGTACGCGCCTGCTTGCCGCAGGCGTGGAACAAAGCACCGACAGCGCTCGCGGGGCTTCATTGACCCCTGTTTTTTTTTGAGTTAGCAGCGCCACAAACGCCTCATTAAGTGGCCACTCAAGATTTTCACAATCAGCCTGGCCACACGGCGCAATCCATACAGGAGAACACAATGGACTTTCCACAACTCAAGATCGGCGATCTTGTTGCAAAAATCCCCATCATACAGGGCGGCATGGGTGTAGGCATCTCCCTATCCGGACTGGCCTCCGCCGTAGCCAAGGAAGGCGGCATCGGCGTCATCGCCGGAGCCATGATCGGCATGGGTGAGCCGGACATCGGCTCCAACTACCGCGAGGCAAACATACGTGCGCTGGCGGGCGAACTGCGCAAGGCCCGCGAAAAGACCGACGGCATCCTCGGCGTAAACATCATGGTCGCGCTGACCAATTTCAGTGATCTGGTCAAAACCTCCATCAAGGAAGGCGCAGACGTCATCTTTGCCGGAGCGGGCCTGCCCCTGGACCTGCCCTCCTACCTCAAGGACGGAGCCAAGACCAAGCTGGTGCCCATCATCTCTTCGGCCCGTGCCGCGACAATCATCTGCAAGAAATGGCTGTCCAAATTCGACTATCTGCCCGACGCCTTCGTAGTCGAAGGCCCCATGGCCGGCGGACATCTTGGCTTCAAGCCCGAACAGATCGATGACCCTGAATTCTCCCTCGAAAAAACCGTACCCGAGGTGGTCGAGGCCGTGCGCGAATTCGAGGCAAAAGCTGGCCGTCCAATCCCGGTCATCGCCGCTGGCGGAGTCTGGGACGGTGCGGACATCCACAAGTACCTACAGATGGGCGCGGCAGGGGTACAGATGGGTACCCGTTTCGTGGCCACCCACGAATGCGACGCGGATATTCGCTTCAAGGAGTCCTACGTCAACGCCACGGAAGAGGACATCGAGATCATCAAGAGCCCCGTGGGCCTGCCCGGACGGGCAGTCAGAGGGCCTTTCCTCGACGCCGTGAAGAGCGGACTCAAAACACCCTTCAAGTGCCCGTTCCATTGCATCAGTTCCTGCGACTACACCAAGAGTCCTTACTGCATCGCGCTCGCCCTGGTGAACGCCAAGAAAGGACTTCTGAAGCACGGCTTCGCCTTCGCCGGTGCCAACGCCTACAGGGTTAACGCCATTGTCTCCGTCAAGGAACTCATCGAGTCCCTGCGTCAGGGGTACATCGAGGCTGCCACAGCTGACGGCGCGGCCTAAACCTTTCAGGCATCATGGTCTTGCCAGCCCGGCCCCTGTGGCCGGGCTTTTTTGTGCACGCTTCTTGCTTTAAGCAATGCCATGGCGCGCACCTTTCATTTCAAACTGGAAAAAATCCTGGAGTACCGCAGGCAACTCGAAGACCAGGCCAAACTGGCCATGAGCATTGCCAAAAAGCAGCTTGCGGAACAAAATCAACGCCTTGAAGCGCTGCACCAGGATCTGGAGGCGTGTCTTCTTGAAATGAGCCGGACCAAGCAGATGACCCAGCCGGAGCTGTGGCTCTGGACGGGCTGGCGAAAGCGTCTGGAACTTGACAAAAGTCAGGCACAGGCAAAGTTGACGGAGCTCAGGCAGTTGGCCGAAACCCGTCGGCTCGAACTGGTGGCAAAAGCCAAGGACCGCAAACTCCTGGAGAAACTCCGGGCCAAACAGGCAGAAAAACATGTTCAGGAAGAACAGCGAAAAGAGCAGAAGGAATTCGACGAAACAGGCACCCTCCGCCACGGGCGCACGCCTTACTAAGCTGGTCCAGGTGCTCGTCGCCCTGGCCGCCGTCAAGCTGGCAGCCATTTGCCTGCTCTGGATTCCGCCCACACTCCCCGAGACCTCGCTTCTGCAACCCGTGGTCATCCGCCCCGCGATTGCAGCATCTCTGGCGCTGGCCCAAGAGCCTGTCGCCTCTCCCGAAGAAGGGCAGGGCAACGCCACCGAATCCCAGGAGAACATTCAGGATCTCAATGCTCGCGAGCAGGCCTTGGCCCGAAAGGAGGCGGAACTGCGTGACCTTGAAGCCCAGGTCGATGAAAAGCTGACGAGATTGCGGGAACTTGAGATCCGGATGCAGAACCTGATCGATTCCGCCGGAAGCATCCAGGACGAGAAGATGGCGCACCTCATTGACGTCTATTCGAACATGAAACCCAAACAGGCGGCTGTGGTGCTGCAGACCCTGGAAGAACCCATCGCCGTCAGAATCCTGGCAGGGATGAGCGGGCGCAAGGCCGGTGAGATTCTGTCCTCGGTGCGGGCCGACCGCGCGGCGGAGCTGTCCGCCGCTCTGACCCGGCTGCAGACCGGCGATAACGGGAACTGAGCATGCCGCGCATCCGCCTGACCGTGGCCTACGTGGGCACCCGCTACCACGGCTGGCAGGTCCAGGCCACAGGACCGACCATCCAGGGTGCCATAGAGGACCGCCTCGCCCGCATCTGCGGCGAACCGGTGCGGCTCCACGGCTCGGGTCGCACGGATTCGGGCGTACACGCCCTGGGGCAGGTGGCCCACTTCGACGCGCCCGAGTCCAAGAAACATGTCCCTTGGGGACAGGCCTTGAACTCCATGCTGCCGGACGACATAACCATCGTCGACGCGGTGGAGGCACCACTTGATTTCCACGCGCGTTTTTCGGTGCGCTCCAAGCGCTACGCCTACACGCTCTGGACCGAACCGCGCTTCACTCTGCCGCAGCGCGCGCCCTTTGTCTGGCCCGTGCGCGGACTTGATTTCGAGGTCATGGACCAGGCCGCCGCGATACTGGGCGGGACTCATGACTTCGCGGCCTTCCAGAACGCCGGTACGGAGATAAAAGGTACGGTGCGCACCCTGGAACCCATCGAACGCGCTCCCGGAACGCACCCTGCGGAATGGGTCTTCCGCTTCCAGGCCGACGGATTTTTAAAGCAGATGGTCCGCAACCTGATGGGCCTTTTGGTCGAAGTGGGGCGCGGAGGGCTTGGGCCTGCGGACGCCCGCGACATCCTCGAAAGGCTGGACCGCCGCAAGGCCCCGGCCACCGCGCCGCCGCAGGGACTGACCCTGGAACAGGTTATTTATTAATGACTTTTGAATACCGTCCGATTTGTAAGTAGTGATCCAACGAATTTCGACTGCTTCGACATCACCAGCGCCTGCGAAGAGGTTTTCATGGCCTTAAGCGATCTGCAGAAACTTTTCGTCGTGTCCACTGCCACACAGATGTGGCAGCAGGACCTGCTTATGAACGCCTACTTCCAGGGTTCTGCCGTCGGCGCGAACCTGCGCAACATGCTGCTGGGTCACCAGCCCGTCAAACCCCTGACCAGCCCCTTTGACGAGGCCATCACCGGCCGGTTGCGCTCGGACAGCGCGGCCATCCGCCGGGCTGGCAAAAACGTGCAGGAAGCGTCCTCCATGGTCGGCGTCGCGGCTGGCGCGGTGGATGCCATCAAAAGCGTGCTGAAAGAAATGCAAAGCCTGGCCCAGCAGATCAAGGACGGCGACCTGACATATTCCGCAGACGTTGCGAACCAGTATAACTCCCTGCGCGACAGCATCAAACCGATTATCGAGGGCACCTACCACAACGGTATCGCCTTGCTGGACAAAAACCAGTGGGGCACCGACCAGATCAGCGGTGACGGAAAAGTCTACATCCAGTCGCTTCTCGGAACCAGGGCGGCGGGCGGGGGCTTTGATGTCGTGTTCCACGAACTGGACAAGGCCGGGCTTGCGGCCCTTGCAGGAGCGAATCTGGGGAATGTCCCGGCAGGAAGCCTGCAGGCCGAACTCGACAAAGTGTCCGCCTACGTCGGCAACATGGAAAACCTGCAGGATATCTACTCCAAACGCGCCAGTGGACTGCAATACCAGGCCGCGGCCCTTGATTCCCAGGCGGACCTGCTGGACAGGGCCGTGGATGCGCGGCGGCAGACCCCGGCCCTGTCTCTGGAAGAGATACTGATCCGCCTGTTGCTGCGCCAGACAGGAACCCTGGTGGATGAGACGAGCTGAACCGGGCTCTCGTCTCTGCGCCGTCTGCTCACCCTTTCCGCAATACCCCGCCCGACTTGCTTCCCTCCATTTTTGCACGTAAAGTACTCATGAAAGCCCCTTTCCACAAAAACGGGACTGCTTTGGCAGCTGAACGCGCCCAACCGGCCAGCCCAAAGGACCAAACCAACGTAGGTGACAATGAACCTTCCACTTAACATCAAGGCCCTGTGCATCCTGACAGTTCTGTTCCTTCTTTCCTCTCAGGCCCTGGCCTCCAGGGACGAGAGAAACTTATCGGCCAGCCTTTACGGCGGGGTCATGACCGATGACAACTGGCATCAGTCCCTATCCGGACAGGCCAGCCCGGTCGATTCGCACATCCTTGTGGGAGCCATGGGCTGGACGTTCTACCGCCCGGCCAACCGGCTGTGGTCACTGGAACTTGAAGCCAACGTGGCCCGGCATTTTGGCATCCAGGACAATTTCGAGTTCAATGCGCCGATTCTGACCGTGCGCTGGGACTATTTCCCCTGGGACAAGATCCTGGACACTAGTCTGGCCTATGGTCTCGGCCCCTCATACGCCACGAAGCTGCCTGAATACGAACGGCAGAAAAGCGGCGACAGCGAACAATTACTGCTTTTCTGGCACATCGAGGCCGCCTTCGGCCTGCCCGAATCCAACTGGTCCACAATTTTCCGCCTGCACCATCGCTCCTCCGGTTACGGAATGTTTGCGGACAAGGGCGGAAGCAACATCCTGACCATGGGGCTGCGCTACGAATTCTGATGCGACCAAGGGCTCCGGCACGCGGCCGCGATTCCATTTTTCCCTTGCCGGGGTTGGCCTGTTTCCGCCCCTGCATCAACCAACGCGGGAGGTCTCATGCCAATACGCCATGACAAAATACGCCTGAATACCGTTTGCGCCCTTGTCGTAGCGCTTCTGCTCGTGGCCGGTTCAGGCTGGGCCCAGAACAACCTGCTGCAACAGGGACTGGGCCTTTTATCTTCGAGTGGAACCCAGACAGGCTCCCTGTCCCAGGGCGAAATGGGTGACGGACTCAAAGAAGCCTTGCGGGTAGGCACGGAGGCCGTGGTGTCCCGCCTGGGCAAAACGGACGGGTTCTACGGCGACAAGGCCATCCACATCCCGCTCCCCGGGCAACTGGCCACGGTGCAAAAAGCCCTCAAGGCGGCAGGATATTCGAGCCTGGTCGACGACCTGGAGCTTCGGCTCAACCGTGCTGCGGAACAGGCCACGCCCAAGGCCAAGGCCCTCTTCGTTGACGCCATTTCGGCCATGACCATAAACGACGCGCAGCAAATCTTGAGCGGCCCCGACGATGCAGCCACCCAGTACTTCCGCAAGGCCATGGGGCCGGGTCTGGCCAACGAGATGGCACCGATTATCGACGCGGCCCTGGCCGATGCGGGCGCGGTGCAGGCTTATGACGCCATGATGGGGCAATACAAGGCCCTGCCCTTCATGCCCGACGCCAAAGCGAACCTGACGGATTACGTGGTGGACAAGGGTATGGACGGCATCTTCCACTACGTTGCCAAGGAAGAGGCCGCCATCCGCACCAACCCGGCCGCAAGAACCACGGACCTGCTGAAAAAGGTTTTCAGCAAATAGCCAAAATAACATGAGGACGAAGCCCCCTGGCCTCGCCCTCATCCGCCTTGATCATCCCAAGGTCCATCCCGTCCGGTCCATTCAGTCCATGGCGTCCACAATACCCAGAATCTCACGCGTCCTCTCTTCCATGAGCCCCGCGTCCCCCCGCGATTCAACGTTCAGCCGCAACACCGGCTCCGTATTGGAGGAGCGCAGGTTGAAACGCCAGTCGGCGAATTCCAGGCTCAGGCCGTCGGTCGAGTCCCGGACCAGGGCCTGCGCAGCAAAGCGTTCTTCCACAGCCGCGATGGCCGCGCCTGCGTCCTTGACCCTGCGGTTGATCTCGCCACTGGCCGGATACGCGGCCATGGCCTCGTCCACCAGTTCGGCCAGAGACTTGCCCGTGCGCGAAATCAGCTCCGCCACCAGCAGCCACGGGATCATCCCCGAATCGCAATACGCGAAATCGCGGAAATAGTGGTGCGCGCTCATCTCCCCGCCGTAGACAGCGTCTTCCCGGCGCATGCGTTCCTTGATGAAGGCATGGCCGGTCTTGGACATGATGGGCCTGCCCCCGGCGGCGCTCACGGCGGCGATGGTGTTCCAGGTCAGCCGCGGGTCGTGGATGATGCCCGCACCGGGGAATTTTCGCGCAAAACTCTCGCCCAGCAGCCCGACCAGATAATAGCCCTCGATGAACCGCCCGCCCCCGTCAAAGAAGAAGCAGCGGTCGAAATCTCCGTCCCAGGCCAGTCCCATGTCCGCCCCATGCTCGACCACGGCGCGTGCGGTCAGCGCCCGGTTTTCGGGCAGCAAGGGGTTGGGCACGCCAGCCGGAAAATTGCCGTCCGGCTTGTGCAGCAGCTTGTGGAATCTGAACGGCAGTTTGTGTTCAAGCAGATCGATGATGGCCCCGGCCCCGCCGTTGCCGGCATTGACCACAAGAGACAGGGGCTTGAGCGTCTTGCGGTCCACATAAGACAGCAGGTGATCAATGTAGCGCGTACGCATTTTCAGTTCGTGCAACTGGCCAGCCCGCTGGGCGACCTTGAATTCACCGGCCGCTGCCAGGTCGCGGATGGCGAAAAGGCCCGTATCGCCGCTGATGGGCCGGGACTCCTCGCGCACGAACTTCATCCCGTTGTGGTCCCTGGGATTATGACTGGCGGTGACCATGATGCCACCGTCGAGGCCTTGATCGAAGACAGCAAAATATACTTCCTCGGTCCCGCACTCGCCTAGAATGCAAACGTCCACGCCGGAATCGCGCAAACCCTGGGTCACGGCCTCAGCCATGGACGGGCTTGAAATACGGATGTCGTGCCCGACCACCACTCGGTCAGGATTCAAAAACGCAGCATAGGCGCGGCCGATGCGATACGCCAGAGCATCGTCCAGCTCGTCCGGAACGCGTCCGCGAATGTCGTAGGCTTTGAAACAGGAAAGACTCATGATTTGTAACTCCTGGAAGAGGCGTACGTGGGAGACCATCGAGGGCGGCAAAACCAAAATTCCGAACCTGCCGCCCGCCACAGCTGGTTATGCCCTGCGGCCGGTCATGTCGATACACGGATGGCGAGGGTTAGACAATTTCTTGTAAAAATTCACAATCCGAACGCCGCTTGCCAGATCACTTGCTCCGCCTTGAGCGTTCAAGCCTAACCGGGCTGCTGATGGCGAAAAGCATGACGCAGGACGCAAAAAAGATTATGCTTGTCGGAATCAGCCTCTTCAAATATCGTTAATAGTATCCTTTACCAAGAACTCAGGAGCTGCCCATGCTTGACCCGCAATACCGCGCTTTCCATGACTCCGTAGCCGCCTTTGTCCCTGCGGCACGCATCATCACCGATCCCCTGCGGCTGCTCGCCTACGGCACGGACGCCAGTTTCTACCGGCTTGTGCCCAAGCTCGTCATCAATGTGGAAACCGAGGACGAGGTGGCCCGCATCCTGCGCCTGGCATACAAGAGCCGCATCCCCGTGACCTTCCGCGCCGCCGGCACGAGCCTTTCCGGCCAGGCCGTGACCGACTCGGTCCTCCTGCGCCTGGGCGAAGGCTGGCAGGGCTGCCGCGTGTGGGACCAGGCCCGGCGCATCGACCTCGAACCCGGCATCATCGGCGCCCACGCCAACCGCACCCTGGCCCCCTTCGGCAAAAAGATCGGCCCGGACCCGGCCTCCATCGACAGTTGCAAGATCGGCGGCATCCTGGCCAATAACGCCAGCGGCATGTGCTGCGGCGTGGCGGAGAACAGCTATCAGACTCTCGAAGAACTGCGGCTCATCTTTGTCGACGGCACGATCCTCGACACCGGCGACGACGACTCCAAACGCAGGTTCCGGGAAAAGCATCCGGAAATCATAGAAGGACTGGCGGATTTGCGCCGCCAAGTCATAAGCGCCCCGGAACTTGAGGCGCGCATCCGCCACAAATTCAAGATCAAGAACACCACGGGTTACAGCCTGAACGCCCTGGTCGATTTCGAGGATCCGTTTGATATCCTCAAGCATCTTCTTGTCGGTTCCGAAGGGACCCTGGCCTTCATCTCCAAGGTCACCTATCGCACCGTGACCGAGCATGCGCACAAAGCCTCGGCGCTGATGCTCTTCCCGGACATCCGCACCGCCTGCGAGGCGACCATCATCCTGAAAAAACAGCCCGTGGCCGCCGTGGAGCTCATGGATCGCCCGGCCCTGCGCTCGGTCCAGGACAAAGACGGCATGCCGCCCTATCTGAAGGAACTGAGCGACACTGCCGCCGCCCTGCTGGTGGAGACCCGCGCCGAGGACAAAGCCGGGCTCGACGCAAAGATAGAGGCTATCAAGGCGGCCCTGGCCGCTGTGACCATGCTCCGCGACATCGAGTTCACGCCTGTACCCCAGGAATTCGCCAAGCTGTGGAACATCCGCAAGGGCCTCTTCCCGGCGGTGGGCTCGGTGCGCGCCACGGGTACCACGGTCATCATCGAGGACGTGGCCTTCCCCATCGAGCGCCTGGCTGACGCGACCCTGGAACTGCAAGGGCTGCTCGAAAAATACGGCTACTCCGAAGCCATCATTTTCGGCCACGCGCTGGAAGGGAACCTGCACTTCGTCTTTACACAGGATTTCGGCGACCCGAAGGAAATCGAGCGCTACAGCAACCTCATGGACGACGTGACCGTCATGGTCGTGGAAAAATACGACGGGTCGCTTAAGGCCGAGCACGGCACAGGCCGCAACATGGCCCCCTTTGTGGAGATGGAATGGGGCCACGACGCGTACCGGCTCATGCAGGACATCAAGCGCATCTTCGACCCGCTGACGCTCCTTAATCCCGGCGTCATCCTCAACACGGACCCCAAGGCCCACTTAAAAGACTTAAAACCCCTGCCCGCGGCCCACGAACTGGTGGACAAATGCATCGAGTGCGGGTTCTGCGAGCCCATCTGCCCCTCCAAGCACATCAGCCTGACCCCGCGCCAGCGCATCACGGCCTGGCGCGAAATCCAGCGTCTCAAGGACAAGCCCGAACATACCCAGGAGCAGGCCAAGCTCTTGAAAGCCTACGGCTACCAGGGCGACGGCACCTGCGCCACGGACGGGCTGTGCGGCACGCGCTGCCCGGTGGGCATCGACACGGGCAAGATGACCAAGGCGTTGCGGGCCGAACACGCCACATTGCGCCAGAAGAAGGCCGCCGACTGGGTAGGTGGGCATTTCGAGGGTGTGGCCCGCACGGTCTCGGCGGTGCTCAGCACCGTGGACACGGTGCACGCCATGACCGGCACCCGCTTCATGGACGCCTCTTCCGAAGCCTTGCACCGCGCGTCTTTCAGACGCATTCCGCGCTGGAATGCGCAGATGCCCGCAGGCTCGCCGCGCATCCGCCCGCAGGCCATAAACGAGGACAATCCCCTCAAGGTTGTCTATTTCCCGAGCTGCATCGCCCGCAACATGGGGCCTTCTCGGTGCGAGAAAACCCGCCCTCTGCCCGAGGTCACGGCAAGGGTGCTGCGCAAGGCCGGATATGAAGTGATCTTCCCCCGGGGGATTGGCGGGCTGTGCTGCGGCCAGGCGTTTGAGAGTAAGGGCTTCGTGGTCCAGGCCGATGCCAAGAGCGCCGAACTTGAGGAGGCGCTGCTCATCGCCACCAGAAACGGAGAGCTGCCCGTACTGTGCGACACCAGCCCGTGTATGAAGCGCATGCAGGAGGTGCTCGACCCGCGCCTCAAGATCTATGATCCGAGCCTCTTTGTACTGGAGTTCCTGCAGGACAAGCTGACCTTCACCCGTGCGGACAAGCGCGTGGCCCTGCACGTGACCTGCACGGCCCGCAAGATGGGCCTGGACGGCAAGCTCCTGGAGCTGGCCGGAAAATGCGCCAGCCATGTGGTCGTGCCGGAAGACATCTTCTGCTGCGGTTTCGCCGGGGACAAGGGTTTTTCCGTGCCGGAACTGAACGCCTCGGCCTTAAAAAGCCTGGCCGACAAGGTCCAGGACTGCACGGAAGGCTATTCCACCAGCCGCACCTGCGAAGTCGGCCTGGCCCTGCACGGCGGCATCCCCTATCGCAACATCCTCTATCTGGTGGACGAATGCACGGCCTGAGGCAATCCGGATCATTGCTTAATAAACGGAACAATCGTATTATCGTTTCTGCGCCCCGGCAAGGCCCGGGGCGCAGCGTGTCATGTGATCTTTTTTCATGCACCCTTTCGCGGAGGCTCTCATGTTTGGAATAGGCGTTCAGGAACTGCTCATCATTCTGGTCATTGTGTTGATTGTCTTCGGTGCAAAAAACCTTCCGATTCTCGGCAGTAACATGGGCCGGGCCATCTCGAATTTTAAAAGAGGGCTAACCGAACCAGAAGTGATCGACATCAAACCCGAACAGAAATCCAAGAGCGCACAGTCCTGACGGAAATTTTGCCATCGCGCTCCACGGACATGCACACATGATCCGATGAGGGCCGTGGGCCAAGCCCGTCCCCCGTCTGAAAATATCCCCGCCGACACTCTGCCGGCGGGGTTTTGCGTATTTTGAGCGGTGCACAAGTCTGAGCAATAGAAAGTCATTTGCCGCCTGCTCCCGCGCTTGCTAGAATTCAACCAAATTTGAGGCGCAAATTTCGGCGCTTCATTCCCCAGAAGACAACCAGTCCCTGGCCATAGAATCCTATCCAAGGAGCCTCCATGCGCATCACGCTGATTTCCATCGCATTCTTCCTTTTTGTACTGTGTACCAACGCCCCGGCAATGCAGGCCTCGGACAACGCAGCCTCCCATCCCCTGCCCGTGGGCAGCCTCATGCCGGACCTGCTCCTGCGCGGAGAACTGAGCCCTGAGCACATAAGCCACCTGGGACTCAAGGGCTCCGCGCCGCGTCGTCTCTCCGAAATCAAGGCCGACACCGTCATCCTCGTGGCCTTCAGCATGTATTGCCCTCACTGCCAGCGCGAAGCCCCGGCCCTCAACGAACTGCACGCGCTCATCGAAAGTCGCGGGCTTGCGGATAACGTCAAGCTCATCGGAGTTGGCATCGGGAACTCGGACTTCGAGGTGCAGGTGTTCCGCGACAAGTACGCCACCACATTCCCGCTCTTTTCGGACCCTGATTTTACGGTCAACAAGGAGATCGGCGAAGTCGGGACTCCGTTCTTCTACGTGCTGGCCATGAACCCGGAGAAAAAGGAAATCCGTGTCGTCAAGACGCTGCTTGGCCGCATGGAATCTGCGGAGACTTTTTTTGACCAGGCCATGAAGGCCGGAGAATAGGGGATAAAAATGATACGCATTCTGCCCGCCAGTCTGTTCATCGTCGCCCTGCTGCTTTTCCTGCCGGCCAGGCTTCCGGCCCAGGAAGCATCAATCCCCGCAGAGCGGATCTATGATGTAGGCCAGCTCAAACCGTTGGACAGCACGCTCAAGGTCACGGTCGGAGACCCGGCCCCGGATTTCTCACTGCCTACCATAAGCGGCGAGAAGATCACCCTGGCCCAGTTCCGTGGCAGCAAGAACGTGGTGCTGTCCTTTATCCCGGCCGCCTGGACTCCGGTCTGTTCCGGCCAGTGGCCCGGCTACAACATCGTGCAGGACATGTTCGAGCAGACCGACACCCTGCTCATTGGCGTCAGTGCCGACAACGTGCCAACCCTGAACGCATGGGTGCAGGAGATGGGCGGAGTCTGGTTTCCCGTGGCCTCGGACTTCTACCCCCACGGCCAGCTGGCTGAGGCCCTGGGCATCCTGCGATCATCGGGAGAAACGGAGCGCGCCCTTTTTCTCATCGATAAAGAGGGCATCATCCGGTACATAGACGTGCACGACATCAACTCGCGCCCGGATCTTGGACCGCTGGTCAAGGCCATGCAGGAACTCCAGTAGGGCCAGTAGCAGGCATTTTCCTTGGCATATCCGGTGGCAATGCTTACTTATGCGTGATGTCCGACTTCATGGGCATCACGCAACCAGCAACCCGGAGAGAACGCCATGGAACTCCTCGACGCCATCCATACCCGTCGTAGCATCCGCAAATACCTGTCCAAGACCGTCCCGGAGGAGATGATCGAGATCATCCTCAAGGCTGGCATGGCCGCCCCGTCGGCCGGCAACCAGCAGCCGTGGCATTTCATCGTGATCACCGATCGCGCCAGTCTGGACGCCATTCCCGGCTTCCACCCCTACAGCAAGATGGTCCTGCAGGCCCCGGCCGCCATCCTGGTCTGCGGCGACCCGAACGGCAAGAAGTGGCCGACCTTCTGGGATCAGGACGTAAGCGCCGCCACCCAGAACATACTCCTGGCCGCACGGGACCTTGGTCTGGGCACGGTCTGGGTCGGAATCTATCCCGAAAAGGACCGCATGGACGGCTTCCGCAAACTCTTCGCCCTCCCGGACCACATCATCCCCTTCGCCCTCATCCCCGTGGGCTGGCCCGACGGTGGGTTCGATGCCGTGAATCGCTTCCGGCCGGAATTGATCCACCAGGAGCGGTGGCAGAGCAAATAATCAGACAGCCCCGTTTCATGCCTCTTTCAAAGCATGAAACGGGGCTTCAAACTGCGGAAACGATCAGAACTCCAGGCCCACGCTGAACACCGCCGTAAAGGCGCGCCCACATAATAGATGTCACAGCATAACGTCGTCATTCCCGCGAAGAAGGGAGTCCATTCATTAAATACCTGATGGATTCCCGCCTTGGCGGGAACGACGCTCAGACTCTCTCGCGACTTTTGGCAGTAACATCATAACAGGACGCGCCGCCTTCACGCGTGTCGTCCGCAACGCTGATCACAGACACGTGCTCAGCCCCTCGGCAACGACACGTCACGAGACAGCCTCAAAAAAGGCGGACCCAAGGGCCCGCCATCAAGTGTTAGATTTTCTGTTCAACCAGCTGGAAACACGGAATGCACATCGTCGCCCCGGCGAAGCGGCGGGTGCGCGATTCCATAGTCTTCTCGCCGCAGCGTTCGCAGGCCAGACTCTCAAGGATCCGGGGCGGCCGGGGCGCGCCCTGGTCCACCTTTGTCACCTGGAACATCTCGTCCAGGGGCAGGGTCATGAAGCGGTCCTGCAGGGTGGCGCGCAGTTCTCCCATCCTCATCTTCTCGGCATCGGTGGCCTTGCCGCTGCCGGTTTTCTTCATCAGTTCGGCCATCTCGTCGTCCATGCCGCCACGAGCATCCGGGCTCAGCATGGCCCGGAAACCCTGCCCCGTCTCGCGCCGGAAAAACGAAAAAGCCATCTTGCCGTGGTCGCGGTGGATGAGATTGCCCTTGCCCATGGTCGTGCCGAGCAGAAACTGCAAGGCATCAACGCCGCACATGTCCGTCTCGACCACGGCCACGATCTCGGTGTCCTTGGGGCTGTCCAGTTCACGCAAGGCCAGTTCGGCGGCGCGGATGCCGATGGCGAGGCCCGGGCAACTGTGGCCGTGAAAGGAAATGGTGGCGTCGATACGTTCCCGGGGAAGCTGACAAGACATAGAACTCTCCTTCAGATTTGGGGGATGATCACGGGTTGGCCGCCCAGGCGATGAATCTCCACCGGCAACCCGTACACGTCGTTGATGATGTCCGCGGTCACGTCATGGGGCGAAGTCATGGCGTGGATGCCGCCGTTTTTGAGAAAAATGGCCTTGTCCGCATGGCGCAGGGCCATGTTCAGGTCGTGCATGCTCATGACCGCAGCGATGCGGTGCTCGTCCACCACACGGCGGATAAGGTTCATGATCTCGACCTGATTTTTAAGGTCCAGGGCGCTGGTCGGCTCGTCCAGGAGCAGCAGCGCCGGCTCCTGGACCAGGGCCCGGGCGATGCAGACCTTCTGCAATTCCCCGCCGCTTAAGGTGTCGATGTAACGCATGGTCATGGATGACAGGCCAAGGGTGTGGATGATGGCCTCGGTCTTGCCCAGGTCTACTTCACTGGTGCGCCAGCGGATGTGCGGGGCGCGGCCCATGAGCACGGCGTCGAAGACCGTCAGCCGCGTGGTTTCGCTTTTCTGGGACACGTAGGCCACGTCGCGGGCGATCTCGGACGCAGACAGGGTCAGGATGTCGCGCTCCTCCACCAACACTGCGCCTCCGCTCGGGCGAAGGATGGCGTTCATGCATTTAAGGAGCGTGGTCTTGCCCACCCCGTTGGGGCCGAGGATGGCCAGCAGCTCGCCCCGATCCAGGCGGAAATCCACATCGCTCAGCACGGGGCGGCCGTTGTAGGAAAAACGGACGCCACACACGGAAAGCATCATGACCGTTTCCCCCGGATGATGAGATACAGAAACGTCGGTGCGCCGAGGAAAGCCGTCAGCACGGACACGGGCAAAAGGTGCGGGGCCAGGATCAGGCGGGCCACGGTGTCCGACGCCAGGAGCAGCAGGGCTCCGCCGACCAGAGAGGCGGGCAGGAGAAAGCGGTGGTCCGCGCCGATGATGCGCCGGAACATGTGCGGCACCACCAGCCCCACAAAACCGATGATGCCCAGGAAGGAGATAAGCACGGCCGTGACCAGGCTGGACAGGAGCATCCCGGCCATGCGTACCCGCTCCACGCGCACCCCCAGGCCCCTGGCCGTCTCGTCCCCGGCGTCCATGGCGTTGTAACTCCAGCTCTTGGCCCAGAAATAGAAAAACCCCGGCACCACGACCACGGCCATGAGGCCCAGCTCGCCCCAGGTGGCCCGGGCCGTGTCCCCGAAGGTCCAGAAGACCATGGCCGCAAGCTGCACGTCAGTGGCAAAGTACTGCAGAAACATGGTCGCGGCCGTGAACAGAGCCCCCAGAGCCACACCGGTGAGGACCATTGTTTCCGGTCTGGCCCCGCGCAGGCGGGAGATGGCCACGATGATGCCCGACGCCAGGAGGCTGGCCGCGAAAGCGGCCAGGGTGGTCAAATAGGGGTTGGTGATGGTCACGGCGGTTCGCCCCGAGGTCATGAGCCCCGAGCCCAAGGCCATGACCGCAAAGGCCGCGCCAAAGGCAGCAGCGTGGGAGATGCCGAGGGTAAAGGGCGAGCCCAGGGGATTGCGCAGGATGGCCTGCATGACCGCCCCGGACACGGCCAGCCCGCCGCCCGCGACCATGGCCGCCAGGGCCTGGGGCAGGCGGATGCCGCGCACGATGGTGTCCGTGCGGGGATTGTCGGAGGTCCCGGTCAGGCTGGCCAGCACATCGGCCGCGGACAGGCCGGCCGGGCCCACTCCAAGGGCCACCACCAGGCAGACGCCCAGGGCGACGGAGGTCAGGACGACCACCCCGAGCTTCCAGGCGAGGTAGCGCCGGTATTCTTCGGGCACATGTCCGTGATCGGCATGCATCAGCGCACCGCGAGCCTGGTATAGGCCAGGTCGCCAAAGGTTTCGTTCATGGCCTGGAACACGGGCTTGCCGACAATGAAGGAATAGATCTCGTCGGCCTTCACTGCGGGGTCGATGTCTGCAAAGTGGTCAGGGTACAGGACTTTGCCGATGAAATAGGCGTTGGCCAGGATGGATTCGTAGTTCTGGGAGTACCAGTTGTACGGCAGCACCCCGAAGACCCGTCCCTCGCGCACGGCCGTCAGGGTCGCATAGGCCGGGTCCGTGCGCAGCTCGTGCAGTCCCCCGGCTCCATCACCCATCTGCTGGGTGGAGAGGTCCACAAAGAGATAATCGGGGTCCCAGGCCACGATCTGTTCCTTGGCCACGCTGGTGTTGCTGACATCCTTGGCCGCCCCGCCCTGCTCGTGGGCCAGGTTGCGTGCTTTGACAAAGACGAAAGGCGGATAGCCAGGCTCCGTGGACTGGAATCCGTGCGGTCCCTTGTAGGCCACGCCGCCCAGGTAGGCCGAGGGCCTGTCCGTCTCGGGGATGCCTGCGGTGCGGGCTGCGAGGTCGGCGATGACCGCTTCGAAATAGGCGATGAGTTCCTCGGCCCGCTCGGACTTGCCCGTCACTTCGCCCATGAGGCGCAGGGAGGAGTAGAAGCGCTCCCGCTGCGGCCCGAGATTGCCCACGTCGAGGACGACCACGGGGATGCCGGTCTTGGCCTGCAGTTCGACCGGGTCGTGGCCCATGGTGGCGAAGGTCTTAAAGATAAGCTGGGGCTGGGGGTCAAGGGTGAGGATAAGTTCGGGATTGTCCTGGCCGCGAAACTGCCCGAAAATGGGCATGTCCTTAAACTGCGGGTTGGCCAGGGCATAGGGGCGCGAATCGAAGCGGTTGCGTTTGGACTCGATGTCGTCCACGGCCACAGCCAGATTCTGGGCCTGCAGGTAAGTCAAGAGGCGCAGGCAGCCGGAGCCGGAGCAGATGACCCGCTCGACCTTGTCCGGGACATCGATGGAGCGCCCGATGGCGTCGGTGACATTCATGGCCGGTGCTAAAGACGCCAGGCTCAAAACCAGACAAAAGGACCAGAACATGCGAAACAGCATCGATCTCCTCCGACAGACACCTCCGTCTTCGTAGACCGAAGGCGGAAGCGGATCACTCCGACACAGTGCCAATTCCGGCACTTCAAGACTGACAGGATCAACAATCCCGACCTTTTTGATCATAATTACATGAATCGTAAAATTTATGGGACGGTTTTTTCAATAACCAATCCCTATCGTGTAATCAACTCAAAAAACGTGTTACTCGTATATATCTGCCTCCATATCTTCAAAGGTGTATCCCGCATCGCAAATCTGCCAGAGCACGACCCCTATGCGATCGGCAAAATTTTGCCGCACAAATTCAGGCGACCCTTTTGAGACGCAGACTTCACCATGCCCTGCCAGCAAGCGCCAGGAGACTCTCGATCACACGGAAAACGGGGATATAAAAATGGATCAGGTCAGCTTCAGCTCGTATTCAGCCAGCTTGTAACGCAGGGTGCGTGGGCTCACGGACAGGATTTCGGCCAGCCGGGCCTTGCTGCCTGCGGCCTCGGCCCAGGCGCGGACAATGGCCGCTACTTCGGCTTCGCGCACGGCGGCCTCCAGGGTCATGACGCCGCGGTTGCCATCCATGGAGGGCAGGCCTGTGGCCAGTCGCATCTCCAAAGGCAGATGCGCAGGCTCGATGACGGCTTCGGCGCACAAGAGGACCAGACGCTCCGTCAGATTGCGCAACTCACGCACGTTGCCCGGCCAGGAGTAGTCGCAGAGCGTTTCAAGCGTGGCCGGGGCCAGACGCACGTCGGGCTTGTGGTAACGGTGGCGGTACATGGCCAGGAAGTATTCAGCCAGAGGAGGGATGTCGTCGATGCGTTCGCGCAGAGGCGGCAAGGTCACAGGGATGACGTTCAATCGGTAGTAGAGATCGGCCCGGAATTCCCCGGCGACGACCATCCTGTGCAGCACCCGGTTGGTGGCGGCCACGATGCGGGCGGCAAAGGGTTGCGTCTTTTCCCCACCCAGACGACGGAAAGTCTTCTCTTCCAAAACGCGCAGGAAATCCACCTGATTGGGTGCGGGAATCTCCCCCACCTCATCCAGAAACAGCGTGCCGTCTCCCGCCATCTCGAAGCTGCCCTTGCGCTGACGTTGGGCCCCGGTGAATGCGCCGGACTCGTGTCCGAAGAACTTGTCGGCAAAAAGCTCACCCTTGAGCACCCCGCAATTGACGGGGATGAAAGGCTTGGCCCTGCGTCCGGACAGCTGGTGAACAAGGCGAGCGAAAAGCTCCTTGCCCGTGCCGGACTCTCCGTAGACGAGAATGGTCGCATCCGAGCCCGCGACCTGGGTAGCCAGACGATACAGGTCACGCATGGTCCGGGACTGGATAACGAACTTGCCCAGCCCCTCCTCGGTTCCCAGGTCCAGAATTTCAACGCCGGGCTCCTGCGTACTGATCGGCAATTTTTTGCCAACTCGCGCAACACTGCCCCCACGTTTTTTTCTACGGCCATCCTTCTGAAATTCCATTAATTTACAACCCCTCTCGTCCATAAGACGCAAACAACGCCGCGCCCCCCTCGATTTCCCACCACTCCAAACCGACTCTTCGGCAAAAAGGCGCAATCTTGCCGCTTTCGGCAATATCTTGCCGCTTACTCCATGCGCTAAACCCCGTCAACACAGAACAGGCCTTGCTTTCCGCACTGGCATGCTCCTTGCGATATTAGAATTTCGGATGCGCTGTGCATCATGACGCCAACATCGAAATATTGCTTGAGGAAACGTGTAAACGGGAGCGAAACAGGAATGAAACTGAACACGAAGTGGATTCGAATTCTGGGAGGGGCCGCCTTGAGCGCACTCCTGTTGGTCACTTTGGCCTGGGCCGGAAACAACCCCGAAATCGCCAACGAGGCGGCCAGACAACTGGCGGAAGCCACGGGCGCGGCATCGGTCCTGCCCTGGTGGGCCTGGCCTACGATTTTACTCTTCTTCTGCTTCGTCATGGGCGTCATTGCCGTATTGGCAGGCGTCGGCGGGGCCGTTCTCTTCGTGCCTCTGGTCAGTGGCTTCTTTCCCTTCCATCTGGATTTTGTGCGCGGAACCGGCCTGCTGGTCGCCCTGGCCGGAGCGCTGGCTGCAGGCCCCGGCTTGCTCAAACGCAATCTGGCCAGCCTGCGCCTGGCGCTGCCCGTCGCGCTCATCGCGTCGACCTGCTCCATCGGCGGCGCCTTCCTGGGCCTGGCCTTGCCCGCCGATGTCATCCAGATCTGCCTGGGCGGCACCATCATCTTCATTGCGGTGCTGCTGCTGACATCCAAAAACACCGCCCGCCCCGTGGTCACCAAGCAGGACGCGCTGAGTCTGGCCCTGGGCATGAACGGCGCCTATATCGAACCCGCCACCGGCGAAATCATCGAATGGAAGACCCATCGCACCATCCCCGGCCTGCTGCTTTTCATCATTATCGGCACCATGGCGGGCATGTTTGGCCTTGGCGCCGGTTGGGCGAACGTCCCGGTTCTGAACCTGCTCATGGGCGCACCCCTCAAGGTTGCCGTCGGCACCAGTAAATTCCTGCTCTCCATCACCGACACCTCCGCCGCATGGGTGTACCTGAACAAGGGGTGTGTCATTCCGCTGATGGCCATCCCCTCAATCATCGGCCTCATGATGGGCTCATTTGTCGGAGTGCGGCTACTCGCAAAGGCCAAGCCGACCTTCATCCGCTACATGGTTATCGGCGTTCTGGCTTTCGCGGGCGGCAAAGCCCTGCTCAAAGGACTGGGAATCTAACTTTATGAGAATTCAAGGAGTACCACTATGAACAAACCTGATACCAATGCCCCGGCAGAGCAGATTGCCTACGCCAATATCCTCTTTTATGGATGTTGGGGCGGGCTCGCGCTCATGCTTGTCACCTATTGCCTGTATGTTTTCGGTATCATGGATCCCTATGTGCCCACGGAGATCCTGACCAAGTCCTGGTCGCGGCCGGTCCAAGAATACCTCTCGGAAAACAATGTGCCTGTCGGCTGGGGTTGGGCAACGCTGCTCGCCAAAGGCGACTTCATCAACTTCCTGGGAATCGCACTTCTGGCCAGCCTGACCGTTGTTGGCTATATTCCGCTCATATTTGCCTATCTGAAAAAGAAAGACATGGCCTTCGCACTCATCAGCATAGCCGAAGTCATCGTGCTTTGCGTCGCCGCATCCGGCATCTTTGGAAGTGGTGGGCATTAAGGGAGAATAACGTGCTCAAACGGATTGAAGAACTGATCGGAAACGACTGCCCGGACCTGCCGAGCCTCTTGGACGGACTGCCTGTGGGCGTCGCCCTTCTGGACGACGCGGGCCGAGTCCTCATGCTCAACAAGGCGCTGGAGGCCCTGACCGGCTACAGTCGGGACGAGGTGCGAGGGATGCCCTGCCGCCATGTCTTGCGCAGCCGGGCCTGCGTCCAGGGCTGTCCTCACGGACGTGACGACCTGCCGGGAGCAGGCGTCGAAACCGATTGCATCAACCGTCACCGCCGCAAGATCCCTGTCCGCATAACCCCTGTGCGGGTGTCCGACGGCAACAACCGCCCGGTCTGCGTCCTGGACGTGGTCGAGGATCTGACCGCCATGCGGGAAATAGAAGCCCGCCTGTCCCAGGCCACCGGGCAGGGACAGATTGTCGGCCGCAGCCCGATCATGGAGAAGCTCCTGCGCCTTGTGCCGGTCATCGCCCAGCATGACACGCCGGTGCTCATCACCGGCGAAACCGGCACGGGCAAGGATCTTTTGGCCGAATCAACGCACAAGGCATCACCCAGATCGCGCGAGCCGTTCGTGCGCTTCAGTTGCGGGCCCATGCCGCCGGAACTCCTGGACGCCGAACTGTTCGGGCGCATGCTGGACGGCACAGCGGAGTTCAAGCCCGGCAGATTCCAGCAGGCTCAGGGCGGAACGCTGTACCTGTCGGAGATTGCCGATCTTCCCTTGCCCCAGCAAATGAGCCTGGTCCGCTTCCTGGATGAGGGCGTGGTGCTCCCGCTCGGTGCGAGCAAGACAGTGCGGGTCAATGTCCGACTCATGGCCTCCACGGCCGAATCTCCGGAAAGGCTGGTGCGGGCCGGGCAGCTGCGCGAAGATCTCTTTCACCGCATCGCGGCCATTCGCCTGCATCTGCCTCGCCTCAAGGAACGGGGGGAGGATCTCGGGTTCCTGCTGCACCATTACCTGAACCATTATGCGGCGCGCTTCAAAAAGAACATCAAGGGTATCAGCCCCGAGGCGCTGCGCCTGCTCTGCAGCCACGACTTTCCCGGCAATGTGCGGGAGCTCAAAAACATCATGGAATTCGCGGCCATGGTCTGCACCGACGACAACATCGGAATCGGGCATCTTCCTGGGCACCTGCCCGGCCTGCTCGAATCCGCCCCGGCCAAGTCCCGCGCCGCGACAGGTCGCAAGTCAGGCCGCAAGCACACGGAGGAGCGCTAGCATGGAACGCCGCGTACTGATCACCGTTGCCCGGGACGAGATAGCGCCCCGTTTCGACCTGGCCACCGAAGCCCTGCTCCTGAACATTTCCGAGGGCGGAGAAATCCTGCAGCGCAAGAGCTTTCTCCTGGCCCACGCATCGGGAGACGAACTGTGCGACCTGGCATTGTCCCGCGACATAGGTGTCATCGTCTGCGGCGGCATTGAAGAGGAATACTACCACTACCTGCGCTGGAAGCGCATCGACGTCATCGACGCGATCATGGGCCCTCTTGAGCGTGTCGTTCAACGTTTGGCGGATAACCGCCTCCGGTCCGGCGACATCCTTTACGATCGGGAAGCGGAGCACTCATGAAAAGCGTGCTGTCCGGCACCATGGACCTCAAAACCGACCTGGCCACGGAGATCAATTCCCCACGGCGATATCAGCTCCTGCGCCGCAAGATCGTCTCCCTCATGGCCCTGGTCACCATTCTGCCGCTCTTGTCCCTGGCCGGGATCAACTACTACGAGCATCAGAACACCATGGCCTCCGAAATCCAGGCTCCGCTGCGCGCGCTGGTAGGCAAGGCCAAGCATTCCTTCGAGCTGTTCCTGGCCGAGCGGACCTCTGCGGTCAGTTTCATCGCCTCGGCCTACACCTTCGATGAACTCTCCAGCGACACGAATCTGCAGCGCATCTTCCAGGTAATGCGCCGGGAATTCACCGGTTTTGTGGACCTCGGGCTCATTGACACCGCTGGCAACCAGATCAGCTACGCCGGTCCTTACGACCTCAAGGACCGCAACTACACCTCGCAGGACTGGTTTCACCAAGTGCAGTTCAAAGGCACGTATGTCAGCGACGTGTTCCTGGGATTCCGTAAGTTTCCACATGTTGTCATCGCCGTGCGGCACACCACCGAAAGCGGTCAGTCCTGGATTCTGCGGGCCACTCTCGACACCATGCATTTCGACCGCATCATCGCGGCCATGGGGCTTGAGCCCGGCAGCGACGCGTTCCTGCTCAACCGCGGCGGAATCCTGCAGACCGAATCACGCCGCTACGGCAAGGTGCTGGGCATGTTGCCCTTCGCCCTGCCGCCCACCAATTTCGAGTCCAACGTCCAGGCCCTGCGCGACGATCAGAACCGGGAAATCTTCCTGGCCTCGGCCTTCATCGCAAACACGGATTTCGCCCTGGCGGCCATCAAGCCAAGGCCGACCGTGTTCAGCACCTGGTATACTGTCCGCGCCGACCTGCTCTTCATCTTCGTCAGCGGCGTCATTGTCATCTTCCTGGCTGTCTACCGCCTGACCAGTGCGCTCATCAACCGACTGCAACACAGCGACGAACAACGCATGGGCGCCATCCACCAGATGGAGCACTCGCAGAAGCTGTCCTCCATCGGCAGACTGGCTGCGGGAGTGGCCCACGAGATCAACAACCCCCTGGCCATCATCAACGAGAAGGCAGGCCTCATGCGCGACATCATGGACCTGCGCCCCGAGTTCCCGGACAAGGACAAATTTTCCAGACAGATCGACTCCATTCTCCGTTCCGTGGACCGCTGTCGGGGCATCACCCATCGCATGCTCGGCTTCGCCAAGCGCATGGATGTCAAAATCGAGACCCTGGATCTGAACTCCGTGCTGGAGGAAACCCTGGGCTTTCTGGAACGTGAGGCGCAGTATCGCAATGTGGAAATCCGCCGCAACCTCGTCCCGGACATGCCGAGCATTCCCACGGATCACGGTCAGATCCAGCAGGTGTTTTTAAACATCCTCAACAACGCCCTGGCCGCCGTTCCAGATGGAGGACGCATCACCCTGACGACCTGGGACGTGGACGAAAATTTTGTGGGCGTCTCCATCGAAGACAATGGCTGCGGCATGTCAGAAGAAACGGCCAAGAACATGTTCGAACCCTTCTTCACCACCAAGAAGGAAAAGGGGACGGGACTTGGCATGTCCATCACCTACGGCATCGTCAAGCGCCTGGGCGGCGAACTTAAGGTCCAGAGTAAATTGAACGAGGGCACCACGATGACCATCCTGCTGCCCAAAAAATCCACGGAAGGACAAGCATGAACACAAGCGCGTGGAACATCCTGCTGGTCGACGACGAAGTCGAATTCGTAAGCACCCTGGCCGAACGGCTGGAGTTGCGGGGCATTAACGCCAGGGTCGCCTATGACGGCGAATCAGCCCTCAAAGCCGTGGCGGAAAATGAGCCGCAGGTCATGGTGCTTGATGTCATGATGCCGGGAATCAAGGGCCTCGACGTACTGCAGCGGGTCAGGGAGGAACGCCCCGAGGTGCGGGTCATCCTGCTCACGGGGCAAGGCAAGACCCGCGACGGCATCGAGGGCATGCGCTACGGTGCCTTCGCCTACATGATGAAACCCCTCGACCTCGAAGAGCTCATCCGCACCCTGCGCGAGGCGATGAGCGCACACGAAGGAACACCAGATGCCTGAAGTTGCGCAAGAAGCCCGCTTCATGGGCGCTGTCACGGCCCTCTCCATGCACGAAATGCAAAACATCCTGGCCATCATCCGCGAGTCGGCCGGCCTTATGGGTGACATTTTGAAGGTCAACGCCCGGGTCGATTTCAAGCACCGCTCCAACATGGAGCGCACCCTCGAGCACATCTCTACCCATGTGGACCGGGGCAAGGGACTGCTGGAAGCCACCAGCCGTCTGGCCCACTCCCCTGACGACGACTTGCTCGAAGGATGCGACCTGACCGTGTATGCCCGCACCGTGGCGCTTTTGTCCGAGCGCCTGGTCCGCCTCAAGGGCGCGGCCGTCAACCTCAGCGGGCCGTCCACCGCTCTGCCCGTGGCCGTGGGTGCCCTGCGGGTGCTCATGACCGGCTACAAAGCCGTGCAGTGGGCCGTGGGCGGAGGAGTCAAGGACGGAGTTGTCGGCCTGCAAATCGAAGGTGGCCAGGATTTTCATGTGCTGAGCGTGCGCCCGCCGCAAGGGGTCAGCCCCGATCTGGAGGGGGTCGCCTTCCTGGGCGCGCTGCTCGATGACGGCAAGGTCGAATGGGACGGAACTCGGTTGCGCATCCTTTTGCCCGCACGGCGTCAGGGGTAAGGTTCATGACTGAAAAAAGCATCCTGCTCATCGACGACGAGGAAGCCTTTGTGACCACGTTGCAGGAACGCCTCGAAATGCGGGGCTTTTCATGCCGCACCACCCTAAGCGGCGAAGCAGGCCTGGGAATGATCGCCGCGCAACCCCCGGACGTGGTCGTGCTGGATTTGCGCATGCCGGGCATGGGCGGGGTCGAGGTGCTGCGCCGCATCCGCAGGCAGTGGCCAGGCCTGCCGGTGATCATGCTCAGCGGGCACGGCTCGGACCAGGATTTCGAGACCTGCCTGAGCCTTGGCGCCGCTCTGTACCACAAGAAACCTCTGGACATCGGCGACCTGCTGGAAAGCATCCGCGCCGTGACCCAGGGCAGTGGCTCACGGGGGTAGGTGCCCATGATCCGTGTATTGGTGGTCGATGACGAACGCGATTTTGCGGACCTTCTTGCCGAGCGCCTGCGAACCAGGGGCATGGAAGTGCATACCGCCTACAGCGGCCCGGAAGCCCTGGAGGCTGTCCAGGCAACCACGCCGGAGGTGGTCGTACTCGACATCAGCATGCCGGGCATGAGCGGGCTCGAGACTCTGCAAGCGGTGAAGGCCGAAAAACCAAGCCCGGAGGTCATCCTGCTTACAGCGGATTCGACCCTGAGCACGGCGGTTGCCGGGATGAAAGGCGGGGCCAGGGATTATATCACCAAGCCCATGGACATCGACATCCTTGTCGCGGCCATAGGCGAAGCCGAAGGCCGTCACCTGGAAGCCCTGTCTCGGCAGCGCATGGCCCAGACGGCGAAGCTGGCGGCTCTGGGCGAACTGGCTACGGGGGTGGCCCATGAGATCAACAACCCCCTGCAGGTCGTACTCAACGAAGTCGGCTGGATCGAGGAACTCGTCATGGAAGCACAGGTGGATGAAAACCGCCAAAATGAGATCATGAGTTCCCTCGAACTGCTCCGCAGCCAGGCCGCGCGGTGCAAGGGCATCACCGCCAAGCTCCTGACCCTGCGCTGCACCCTGGACCGACGCGGCACGACCGCGTGTCTGCCGGAGTTGGCCCGGACCCTGCTCCATACGCGAAGGGAGCGCATAAAGGCCCTTGGCGTCAGAGTCGATGAGAACTGGTCACAGGATCTGCACGCAGCCCCGGTTTCCACCACGGAGTGGGAGCAGGTGCTGGCTAACATCATCGACAACGCGCTCGATGCCATGGAGGCGATTCTGGTGGAGATCGGGACAGAGCAGAAAATGACGCTGACGCTGCGCGGGCATCTTGCCGATACGGGCTTTGAAGTGTCGGTGCGAGATTCGGGCTGCGGCATCGAGGATCATCTGCTGACGCGAATTTTCGACCCCTTTTTCTCCACCAAGGAGGTGGGCAAGGGGATTGGACTGGGACTGGCCATTTGCCACGGCATCATCGAGGCCATGGGTGGGAGCATCACCGTGCGCAGCACTCCCGAGCACGGATCGACCTTCACCATCAGGGCACCCATGGCCGTGCATGCGCACAAGGTATACAACCGGCCGGATGATCCGGCATCTGCCAAGGAGGAATGAACATGAACAAGATGAAGCTTCTGATCGTGGACGACGAGAAGGATCTGTGCCGCATTCTCGCCGACCGCCTCAATATCCTGTACGGCATCTCGCCGGACGTGGCCCACACCGGCGACGAAGCCCTGGAAATGGTCAAAAAGGGGAACTACGACGTCGTGGTCCTGGACATCGAAATGCCCGGCATCGACGGTATCGAGACGCTCAAGCGCATCAAGGAGATCAACTCCAAGATCCAGGTCGTGCTCTTCACCGGTCATGGCAGCGAAGAAACTCGCCGCATGGGCGAAGTGCTGGGGGCCTTCAGCTACGTGGACAAGATCGACGGCCTGCCCAAGCTGGCACCCATGATCGAGGGCGCATTTCGCTTACGCAAGGTGCTTGAAGACACCTACGCCGACGCGGCCTTGAATGAGTACAACTAAGGTTTTGCGGCAGGCGAAAGAAAAGGGGACTGTTCAGCAGGACGGTCCCCTTTTTCATAATTCGGGCATTGCCCTGGTTACATGCCTGTCCCGGCATGCGCACCGTAATACCAGCATGCGCGTCGCCTCGAAGTCATCCCCGCGAAGGCGGGGATCCATGGTTTTCAACAGTTGCAACTCGCAAGATGGATTCCCGCCTTCGCGGGAATGACATCAAGCGGTACGGACTGACGAGCTGAACACGTAGGAACGAAGCCCCGACACAGAATGCCGTCTGCCTACGACCTAACCCAGCCCCAGCACCAGGCAAAGCCTGTCCATAACCTTGACCCCGCTTTCGCGTCCGGGATTCCCCGGCACGGTACAGAGCACTCCCAGCCCTTCGCTGTCTTCGTGGAACGCTTCCTCGTCCATGTCCGTGATGACCACGGTGCTCAGCATGGCGTTCACGCGCAAGAGATCTATCAGAAAAGTCTTGTACTGCATGCCCGGCATCATCGCGTCGACAACGACGAGCTGCCACGGAGGGGTCTTTGCCCTGCTCAAAACGTCTTCGGCGGCCGTCGCCCATTCGACATCGCCCCCCAAACCCTGGGCTAATTCGAGCAACGATTCTTTTCGATCGGTGAGAATGACCACGTGCATGTCGACCTCCTACAGGCGTCGTAAAAAAGGCCGGACGGTTTCAATCGGCGAAACCGTCCGGCCGGGAGGATGGCTAGTGTCCACCGCCGCAGGTGTATTCCTGGGTGAAGCGCACCAGGGTGCCTTTCAGGAGGGCGTCCACGGCAGTGCCCACGCTCGGCGCGCCGGCTCCGTAAAACACATCGATACCCATCTGGTTGAAACCCATGAGCGGGCGCATGCCCATGCCGCCGGCGATGAGCGTATTGACGCCGTTACCGGCCAGATGCTGGACCGGGGCCATGCAGCCGCCCTGCTGGTGCGGCACGTTGGGCAGGGTGCTGACCGCCGTGACGGCACCGTTTTCCACATCGATGATGGTGTAGAGGTCACAATGCCCGAAATGAGCGCCGACTTCCGCTTCCAGGCCCCCGGGAACAGTCGAAGGGACCGCGATTCTCGCCTTTTCCATACTCTCTCCTTGTTTGCGAATTATGTATTCAAAAGACCTTGGATGGTCGTCCAGGCATGACGCACATGGAGACCGAAATCTGTATCACCGCCTTCCGTCACGGCCTGACAACGGACCATGGCCCTGGTCACCTCGTTGTCGTGGGGCAAGCGGCCGGCCAGGGTGTAGCCCTTTTCCCGGCACAAAACCTCGATGCGGGCTGTGTGGTCGGCGTTGAGGTCGTACTTGTTGACTATCACCGCAACCTTGATGCGGAAATGATCACACAGGGTGGCCACGCGCTCCAGATCGTGCACGCCCGACGGCGTCGGCTCCGTGACGATTACGGCCAGGGTGGCCTGGGACAGGGAGCTGATGACCGGACAACCGATGCCCGGCGAGCCGTCGCACAGGATCAAGTCATGGCCGCCCGCCTCGGCCAACCGCCGCGCCTCCTTCTTGAGCACGCTGACCAAACGCCCGGAATTTTCCTGGCCCGGAAAAAGCTGGGCATGAACCATGGGCCCGAAGCGTGTGTCGCTCACATACCATGCGCCGCAATGGCGGGACGGAAAATCGATGGCCTGCTCCGGGCAAAAGGCCACACAGACCTTGCACCCCTCGCAGCGCGTAGGATCGATCCGGTACGTGTCGCCGCCGGCAACCACGGCGTCGAAACGGCACATGTCCAGACAGGTCCCGCAGCCGGAGCAGCGGTCGGCGTTGATTACGGCCTCGTGTCCCGAATGAAACGCCTCCTCGCGCACCACCTTGGGGGCAAGGAGCAGATGCAGGTCCGGGGCGTCTACATCGAGGTCGCAGATGACCTTGCTTTCGGCCAGGTGGGCGAAGGCCGCCGTGAGGGAAGTCTTGCCCGTGCCGCCTTTGCCGCTGATGACGACAATCTCATGCATGATCCCTCTCCTTGGCCAGGCTCGCCAGGGTGCGGCACAGACCTGCGAACTGCTCCTTAAGGCCCTCGTCAAGCTCGGCCAGAACGAGACCCTTGGAATAATGTTCCGCGATGTCGCGGCGGTACGGGATCTCGGCCACGACCGGCAGACCGTGCTCCCGGCAGAAGTCGTAGACCCGCCCGTCGCCCAGCCCGGCGCGATTGACGACCACGGCCATGGGCTTGCCGAGCGGCGAAAACGCCTCCCATGCCAGGGTGAAATCATAGAAGCCGAAAGGTGTGGGCTCGGTGACCAGCACAATGACGTCGCTGTCGGCCACGGCGCTCATGGCCGGGCAACTCACGCCTGGAGGGGCATCGATGAGGATGTCCGCACCTTGAAGCTCCGCCTCGGCCGTCATGCGCGCCCGCACATGGCGCATGAGCGGCGGGCTCATGGCTTCGCCGATCCTGAGCCGCCCGGTCAGGCAGGCGACCCGGCCCCTGGCCGTTCCCCGCTCCATGACGCCAAGCTCCCGCGTGGTCACGCCGATGGCCCCTTCGGGACAGATCGCCATGCACCCGCCGCAGCCGTGGCACATCTCTGGAAAGGTCAGGATGGCCTTGCCCATGACCGCGATGGCCTTGAACTGGCAAAGCTCGGCGCAAGCGCGGCAGAAGGTGCACTTGGTCTCGTCCACCTCCGGAACTTCCAGAGTCACAGTTTCGATTTCCGTGATCTGCGGTTTCAAAAACAGATGCAGATTTGGCTCGTCCACATCAAGATCCACGGCCATCACGGCTCTCGGCCACGACACGGCCAGGGAGGCCGCGACCGTGGTCTTGCCCGTACCGCCCTTGCCGCTGGCGACTGCTACAATCATGAGCGCATCCTATTTGTTCGGGGCATCGGCGAATTCGACCTTGCCGGCGTTGTAGAGGTCTACGGCCTCGGCCACGGTCATGTTGTCCAGATTCTGGCCGATCTTGACCCCGCCGGCCTTGAGAGCGGCGAAAGCCTTGGGGCCGACATATCCGGTCAGCAGCACTCCGGCCCCGGCATTGACAATGTTCTCGGCGGCCTGAATGCCCGCTCCATGGCTCATGGCCTGGGAGGCGCCGTTGTCCACGTAGCTCGAAGCCATGGTCTCCACGTCCACCACGACAAAACCACCAGCCCGGCCAAAACGGGGATCAACGCGATCGGTCAAGTTCGGGCCTTCGCTGGTTACTGCGATCCTGGTCATACAAAGCTCCTTGTTGTGGGCCGCCATGCGGTCCGGATACAGTTGTGCGCAGGACAGTCCTGAGTCATTGGCGATATATAAAGCCAATCCCTCCACCAGCGCCCTGGCGACTGTGCGCCGGGCATCCGCGAGGATGCGCCCGAACGTGTGCCGGGATACATGCATGCGCTCCGCGCCGTCCTCCATGCCCAGCCCCTCGTAGTCGGACAGGCGCAGGGCCTCGAAGCCGTCCATGGGCATGTACACTTCCGTCAGTTCGCGCAGGGGAATCCCGTGCGGCTTGAAAAAAAGCGCCCTGGGGCATCCTTCGATGCGGCGACATTTCCTGGGTCGTGGCATGGCAACTCCGTTTTGCTCAAATGAGCGTTTATTCCTGTGATTTTTCCTTGTCAATCCCTGCCGGAACCGATTCCGATACCGCAGGATCGCTCACGCAGGATCCGTCCCGGCGTTTGCGCCCCTGACCAGGCCCGGCCTGACCGGCATCTACAACTCCCGGCCCGGCGCCTGTTCGCCGTCCTCGACATCCTCCGCCCTGACCTCCCTGCCCCTGGCCACCCTGGCCACCCTGACCTCGCCCGCCTCGCGCACCCTGTCCGGCTTGTCCGGTTCGTCCGCTTTGTCCTGTTCGCATAATCGCCTCTCTTGTTTTTGGCCCCCATCACCAGCGCAGCCTTGTGCGCGCCGGCAATACGGAGCCATGTTTTCTTCACCATTTACACGTGTCACCGTATGCTCCCCATCCACTTCGATCCGGATGGCCCAGCCTCGCGACAGAGCCCGCGCTACCTGGGTGCGTGCCTCGGCCAGAATGCGACACAGGGTAGGCCTTGAGACCTGCATTAAACTTGCGGCCTCTTCCTGGCTCAGTCCTTCGCCGTCTACCAGGCGCATCGCCTCAAACCCGTCCAGACCGAGCACCACTCCGTAGAGTTGCCCCATGGGCACCCCCTGCGGCTTGAACACCGTCACCGCAGGCACATCGGCGACAAACCTGCATTTTCTTCTGCGTCCCACGAGCCCTCCTTGTTATGAAACTATGTTCAAAATAATACCCGTACTCCCATCTGTCAACCAACGTATTCTTTCTGGTGCCACTTATTTTGCTACTGCAACTTTAATTGCTTTCAGCTTTTTCCTTGCTCACGCCCTCCCCAGGGGTGGACCACAAATTTTTGTCAATTTTAATTGCAAAATCGCGCCCCAGGCCACGTGGTGAGCCATTCCGAGCCGGCCTGGAGCCCGCCTTTGACCAAACGAAATACTTTCCTCAACACATTGAATTTAAATATTAAATTCAAAAAAAATGCGCCGTCGCAAAACATGAGCCCATACAGTGTCGTTCTGGCACGATCTTTCCTTAAGTATCTAAATAAAAACCTGTTCACCCCGTGAAAAAGGAGCAACCATGTTTGTCGGGCTCAAGATGCTCAAGAATTTCATATCAATGCCCCCGGACGCCCTGGCCGAGGACGCGCAACGCCTCATGGACGAGCAGCGGCTGTGGATGCTGTTCGTGGTCAAGGAAGGAAAGCTGGTCGGGTATGTGCGCACCGAGGATATCAGCGCGGCCATGCCTTCGCTGATGACCGGACTGGACAAGCACGAGATCAACTATCTCCTGTCCAAGCTGACCGTGGGCCGCATCATGCGCAAGGATATCACCTCCGTCTCCCCGGAGACGGAGATCGAGACTGCGGCCATGCTCATGCACACCAAGAACCTGGCCGGTCTGGCCGTGGTCAACCTCGAGGGCGACCTTATCGGCTACATCAACCGCACGGTCATGCTCGAAGTGCTGGCCGAGGAGATGGGGTACGGACAGGGCGGCTCGCGCATCGTCTTCGCGGTCGTGGACCGGCCCGGAGTGCTCAAAGAGGTTTCGGGCATCATCGACGCCATGGGCTACTCCATCATTTCCACCGGAACTTTCACCCACGGGGCGCGGCGCATGGTCGTCATCCGCGTGGACACGCCCAACCCGTCCTCCATCGCCGCAGCGTTGCAGAAAGCCGGTTACGACGTGGTCGGGCCCGAGGATTTCAAGCATGAATGGCAGTAGTCCCCTGCTCGAAGTCCAGGAGGTCAGCCTGACCTTCAAGAACGTGGCGGCCCTCTCCCGGGTCTCATGCAGTGTACAGAAGGGCAGCATCACCTCGCTCATCGGCCCCAACGGCGCGGGCAAGACCAGCATGCTCAACTGCATCTCCGGCCGCTACACCCCGACCAAGGGCAAAATCAACATGAGCGGCCGGGAGCTGTCCGGCGTGGCCGCGCACAAGCGCACGGGCTTCGGTCTGGCCCGCACCTTCCAGAACATCGCCCTGTTCCGCGGCCTGTCGGTCCTCGACAACCTCATGGTCGGCCGCCACTCGCGCCTTGATTACGGCCTGCTGGCCGCCATCTTCTACCTCGGCAAGGCCCGCGCCGAGGAGGACCGCCACAGGCACCGGGTGGAGGAGATCATCGATTTCTTGAACCTCTCACCCTACCGCCACCAGATCGCCGGACACCTGCCCTACGGGGTGCAGAAGAAGGTCGAGCTGGGCCGCGCCCTGGCCGCCGAGCCCGAACTGCTGCTCCTCGACGAGCCCATGGCGGGCATGAACCTGGAAGAGACCGAGGACATGGCCCGCTCCATCCTCGACATCAACGAGGAGTGGGGCGTGACCGTCTTTCTGGTAGAGCACGACATGGGCGTGGTCATGGACCTGTCCGACCATGTCGTCGTGCTCGACTTCGGCCGGGTGCTGGCCAGCGGAACGCCGGAAGCCATCCAGAACAATCCCAAGGTCATCAGCGCCTACCTCGGCGACGATGACGCGCTTTACAAGGGACGCTAAATGACCGCTCCGTACGAAACCACCCTGCCCCGGCTGCTCCTTGATAACAGCCGCAAGCGCCCCGAAAGCACCGCCCTGCGCGAAAAAAGCTTCGGCATCTGGCAGCCCTTTTCCTATTCGAAGTACTGGGCCATCACCGCCGAGTTCGCGGCTGGCCTCAAATCCCTGGGCCTGGGCCGGGGAGACATCATCGTCATCATCGGCGACAACCGCCCCGAGTGGCTTTGGGCGCAACTGGCCATCCAGGGTCTGGGCGGCGTGTCGCTTGGGCTGTATCAGGACTCCCCAGGGGAGGAGATCAGCTATGTTTTCGAACTTTCGAAGGCCCGCCTGGTCGTTGCCGAGGACCAGGAACAGGTCGACAAGATCCTGTCCATCCGCGACGCCCTGCCCCTCCTTGAATACATCATCCATCACGACTCCAAGGGCCTGATCGGATACGACGCGCCGGGGCTCAAATCCTTCGACGAAATTCGCGCCCTGGGCAAAGACCGGGCGCACGAATTCGAGCGCTGGGTCGATGAAGTTTCCCCCGACGACACGGCCCTCATCGCCACCACATCCGGCTCCACCGGACGGCCCAAACTGGCCACGCTCTCGCACAAGAATCTTCTGTCCATGGCCTGGAACCTCGGCCTGGCCGACCCCAAGCGCGACTCCGACGAGTTTGTCTCCTTCCTGCCCCTGGCCTGGATGGGCGAACAGATGATGGCCGTGTCCTCGGCCCTTCTGTTCGGATTTTGCGTCAATTTCCCCGAAGAACCGGACACGGTGCTGGAAAACATCCGCGAAATCGGTCCGCACCTCATTTTCTCCCCCCCCAGGGTCTGGGAGAACATGGCCGCCAAGGTCCGGGTGCGCATCATGGAGACCACCCGCTTCAAGCGCGTCCTCTTCAACATCTTCATGCCCATCGGCCTCAAATACGCAAGCGCGGTCCTGCGCGGCGAGACGCCCTCGGCTGGTCTGCGCCTGGCCAACAAACTGGCCGACTGGGGACTTTTCCGGGCCCTGCGCGACCGGCTCGGCTTTTCGCGGGTGCGCTCGGCGTCAACAGGCGGCGCGCCGCTCGGGCCTGACACCTTCACCTTATTCCACGCCATGGGCGTGAACTTAAAACAGATCTACGGCCAGACCGAGATCGCAGGTATCTCCTGCATCCACCGCGACAACGCAGTCAGCTTCGAGACCGTGGGCGAGCCCATCGCCGGAACCGAAATCCGCATCTCCGAAGAAGGCGAAATCCTGTCCAGGAGCGATGCCGTGTTCAAGGGCTACCTCGGCAACGATACCGCCACCGCCGAAACCATCACCGATGGCTGGCTGCATTCCGGCGACGCGGGGTTCTTCAAGGACAACGGCCAACTGGTCATCATCGACCGCCTGTCCGACGTCATGACCACCGGCAGTGGCGTGCGCTTCTCCCCCCAGTTCATCGAGAACAAGCTCAAGTTCTCGACCTACGTGCAGGAAGCCGTGGTCATCGGAAACGGGCGCGAGTTCATCACCGCCATCATCTGCCTGGACGGCGACATTGCCGGGCGATGGGCCGAGTCCAGGGGGCTGACCTACACCACCTATCAGGATCTGGCGGCCAAGCCCGAACTCTACGACCTCATCGAGTCCGAAATCCGGGGTATCAATCCCTCCCTGCAGCCCGGCACCGAGGTGACGCGCTTTGCCCTGCTCTTCAAGGAACTCGACGCCGACGACGGCGAACTGACCCGCACAAGAAAGATCCGGCGCAAGGTCATTGGCGAACGCTACGTGGAACTGATCGCCGCGCTGTACGACGGCACGGACAACACGGACCTGTGCATCGCCATCACCTACCAGGACGGCTCGCACCGCGAGATGACAGGCGCCATCTGCATCCGCGACGTCCAGCAACAGTAAGGAACACAGCATGGAATATTACCTCCAACTCATCATCAACGGCCTGGTGGTCGGGTCCATCTACAGCCTGGTGGCCCTGGGTTTTGTCATCATTTTCAAGGCCACCAAGGTCGTCAATTTCGCCCAGGGCGAACTGGTCATGGTCGGAGCCTACGTCTGCTTTGCCCTGACCGTTCAGTACCAGCTGCCCTTTCTGGTCTCGTTCTTCCTGACCCTGGTCTTCTCCGTGATCCTGGCCATTCTCGTGGAGCGTCTGGTTCTGCGACCGCTTATCGGCGAGCCGATCATCTCCGTGATCATGGTCACCATCGGGCTCTCGTCCATGCTCAAATCCTTTGTGCAGATGACCTGGGGCACGCAGATCCAGGTCTTTCCGCCCATCCTGCCGCAGGAGCCGTACATGCTCATGGGCCTGCCCATCGCACCGGTCTACATCGCCGCTTTTGGCCTCTCGCTGCTGCTTTTCGGAGTATTCTCCCTCTTCTTCAAATATTCGTCCTTAGGCATCGCCATGCGCGCCACGGCTTTCGACCAGCAGGCGGCGCAGTCCATGGGCATCGGCATCAAATCCATCTTCGCCCTGTCCTGGTGCATCGCGGCCGTGGTTTCGAGCATCGGCGGCATCATTCTCGGCAACATCAACGGCATCAACGCCCAACTCGGCCAACTGGGCCTCAAGGTCTTTCCGGCGGTGATCCTGGGGGGCCTCGACAGTCTGCTCGGCGCGGCCCTGGGCGGGCTGATCATCGGAGTGCTCGAGAACATCTGCGAAGGCGCGGCCAAGGACCTCTTCGGCCTGGGTGGATTCAAGGAAGTGGCGTCCTTTGTCGTCCTGGTCATCATCCTCATGATCAAGCCCCACGGACTGTTCGGAACCAAGGAGATTGAACGGGTATGAGCATGCAAAAATGCGGACTTTTCTACACGACCTACGGCCGCGAGGACGGTCTTTTTCCATCCAGGTTCCAGAAGATCTGCCTGGCCCTTTTCTTCGCGGTGTTGCTGATCTGCCCGCAGTTTATGAACTCCTACGTCATGTCGATCATGAACCTGATCCTCATCGCGATCATCGGGGCGGTCTCACTCAACCTTCTGACCGGCGTCTGCGGGCAGATGTCGCTCGGGCATGGGGCCTTTCTCGGTGTTGGGGCATACGGCGCGGCGGTGTTCTCCAACATGGGCGCACCCTTTTTCCTGGCCCTTCTCGGCGGCGGGGCCGTGTCGGCCATGATCGGCATGATCTTCGGCATCCCATCGCTGCGCCTCAAGGGCATCTATCTGGCCATCTCCACCCTGGCCGCCCAACTTATCCTCGAATACGTGTTCCTGCACGCAGGCGGGCTGACCGGCGGAGCCAACGGGCTGCCTGTCGATGCCCCGGAAATCATGGGCTATTCCTTTGATACCGACTCCAAGATCTTCTACCTGATCCTGTTTGTAACCGTATTGTGCGTACTGGTCGTGACCAACGTCATCCGCAGCCGCCCGGGCCGGGCCTTCGTGGCCATCCGCGACTATCACCAATCCGCCGAGAACGTGGGCGTGAACCTGTTCGCCTTCAAGTTGCAGGCCTTCGGACTGAGCTCCTTTCTCGCTGGCGTGGCCGGAGGGCTGTGGGCGCACTACACCATGTACATCACCCCGGAACAGTTCTCCATGGGGCTGTCCATCAGCTACCTGGCCATGATCATCATCGGCGGCATGGGATCGGTCCTCGGATCCATCTTCGGGGCGATCTTCATCACCCTGCTGCCTGAAATGCTCAATCTGCTGACCTCGTCCTTAAGCGGCGTCGCTCCAGACCTGAGCGCCATCATCGTGCCCATGAAGGAAGGGGTCTTCGGGCTGATGCTGGTGCTCTTCCTCATCTTCGAACCCGAGGGCCTGGTCCGCAAATGGCGGCTGACCAAGGCCTACTGGAAACTCTACCCCTTTGCATATTAACGGTCCGGCCCTTTTAAAGCCGGGAAACCTTTTGCCGCATCCGGAGACACCATGAAAAAGCTTCTTGTTCTGACCATTCTGGTCCTGATCGCAAGCATCGGCACAGCCGCGGCCGCTTACAAGGTCGGAGTCCTGTCCGACCTGACCGGCCCGACTTCCAGCGTGGGCGCGCCTTACGCAGACGGCATCAAGGCCTATGTGTCCTGGCTCAACGACAACGGCGGCATCGACGGCAAGCCCGTGGAACTGATTCAGGTCGACTACGCCTACAACGTGCAGCAGGCTCTGGCCGCCTACAAGCGCTTCACCTCCAGCGGCATCGTGGCCATGCAGGGATGGGGCACGGGCGACACCGAGGCCCTGGTCAAGTTCGTGGCCAAAGACAAAATCCCGGTCTTCTCGGCCTCCTACTCCGCCCACCTGATGGACCCGGCCAAGGCCCCCTACAATTTCACCGCCGCCGCCGACTATTCCACCCAGGGCCGGGCCGGACTTAAATACCTGCGCGAATCCTGGAAAGAAGAGCGCGCCCCGAAGCTGGCCTTTATTTTCCCGGACAACCCATACGGCACCGTGCCCATCCCGGCCATGAAGGAATATGCCGTGGAGCTTGGCTTTGAGGTCGTGGGGCAGGAAAACGTGGATTTGAAAGCCATCGACGCCACCCCGCAGCTTTTAAGCCTCAAGAAAGTCGCGCCGGACTTCGTCTGGACCGGCGGCACCACGCCGTCCACGGCCGTGATCATGAAAGACGCCCAGAAGCTGGGCATAAAATGCACCTTCCTGACCAACATCTGGAGCAGCGACGAAAACATCTTCAAGCTGGCCGGTGAGGCCGCGACCGGCCATTTCGGTCTGCAGGGCGGAGTCATCTACGGCCAGGACGTGCCGGGCATGGCCACCATCCTTGAAGTGACCAAGAACGAACCGCAGATGACCCACTTTGTTCGCGGATACGTCTCCGCCATGGTCATGTGCGAAGGCATGAAAATGGCTGCGGCGAAAGGCGAAGTGACCGGCGAGAGCATCAAGGAGGCCCTTGAAACCATGCGCGACTTCGACCCCATGGGACTGGCCCCGGCCATCAGCTACTTCCCTGACGACCATCGCCCGAACATGTCCGTGAACATCAACACCTTCAGGGACGGCAAGCTCGAATTCGTCAAGACCGAAACCCTGGAACGCAAAAAGGAATGGCTGGGCCTTTGATCGGCAATGGGAGGGCGGCAGGGAGATGCTCCGCCGCCCTCCGCAAAATAATTCCAGCATCCTGATTTCAATCAATTCTTTGAGAAGAGCATAATGAACATCCTTCAAGTCATGAACCTGGAAGTGGTCTACAACGATGTCGTCCTGGTCCTTAAAGGCCTGTCCCTCGACGTGGCCACGGGCAGCATCACCACGCTGCTGGGTGCCAACGGGGCGGGCAAGTCCACCACTTTGAAGGCCATCTCCGGCCTCCTGGCCGGGGAAAATGGCAAGGTCACCTCCGGCTCCATTCTCTACGACGGATTGGAAACCGTGCGTCTGCTACCCGAAAAGCTGGTCCGCGCCGGAGTGTTCCAGGTCATGGAGGGACGGCGCATTTTCGAGGACCTCACCGTGGAGGAAAATCTGCGCTGCGGAGGTTACACTCAGCCCTCGCGACTTTTTGCGCACAACGCGGAAAAAGTGTACGCGTATTTCCCGAGGCTGAAAGAGCGGCGCACCCAGCTCGCGGGCTACATGTCCGGCGGCGAGCAGCAGATGCTGGCCATCGGACGCGCGGTCATGGCAAACCCCAAGCTGCTGCTCCTCGATGAACCATCCCTTGGCCTTGCGCCTTTGCTGGTCGAGGAAATCTTCGACATCGTGCGCCGCATCAACAAGACCGAAGGGGTCAGCGTATTGCTGGTGGAGCAGAACGCGCGCATGGCCCTGACCCTGGCCGACTATGGCTACATCATGGAGAACGGGCGCATCGTCATGGACGGAAAGGGCGAGGAGCTGCTGCAGAACCCTGATGTGCAGGAATTCTACCTCGGGCTCGGACACAGCGGGGAAAAGCGCAGCTACCACGACGTGAAGCATTACAGACGAAGAAAACGCTGGCTCGGGTAAGGCTGCCGCCCTTGCCGTGCCTTGATTTTGTGTCTTCTTACAACCAACACCAACCTTCACTTGACCGGAGCGTTCATGGACAGAACACAGGGCTTCCATCACGACCTTGAAACACAATCCCCATCCGCAAGGTCCTCCAGACAATGGCATGCCATCCAGACCTTGGTGGAAAAGGCCTTGTCCTTCGAGGGGGAGTTTCGAGAACGCCTTTCTTCGGCGGGGATCGTGGCGGACGAACTCCGCTCCCTGGACGACTTCACCTCCATACCCGTGCTGCGCAAAAAGGAACTGTCGCGTCTGCAGCGCGAAAAGGGGCTGTCCTGGTTCCTGTCCTGCCTGCCCGGACAGCTTTCGCGCATCTATCAGTCCCCCGGTCCCATCTACGATCCCGAAGGCCGGGGAGCGGACTACTGGGGCTGGGCCGAAGCCTTCCACGCGGCGGGCTTCAGGTGTGGGGATCTGGCGCAGATGACCTTCAGCTACCATCTCACCCCGGCCGGGCTGATGCTTGAAGAACCCCTGCGCGCCCTGGGCTGCGCCGTGGTCCCGGCGGGCCCCGGCAATTCCTCCGTGCAGTTGCAGCTGATGCAGGAGCTGCCCGTGACCGCCTTTGTGGGCATGACCAGTTTTCTCAAATCCCTGGGCGAGAAGGCCAGGGACAAGGGACTCGATCCGAAAAAGGATTTTGGCCTCAAGGTGGCCTTTGTCGCGGCTGAGCGCCTGCCCGAAAGTCTGCGCACGGAAGTGCAGGACATGTTCGGCATAATCATCCGCCAGGGCTACGGCACGGCCGACGTGGGCTGCATCGCCTACGAATGCCCGGACCTGGGCGGCATGCATCTCTCCAGTCGGTGTTTCGTTGAAATCTGCGACCCGGTCACGGGTCTTCCCGTACCCGCGGGCGAACTGGGCGAGGTGGTGATCACGCCCTTCACTCCGGACTACCCCCTGATCCGCCTGGCCACGGGCGACCTGTCGCGACTGTCCGAGGAACCCTGCGCCTGCGGCAGGACTGCGCCCAAGCTTATGGGCATCCTCGGCCGCGTCGACGACACGGCCAAGGTGCGCGGCCAGTTCATCTACCCCGCCCAGGTCGCGCAGGCCATGAGCCGCTTCCCGCAGATCCTGCGCCATCAGGTGGTGGTCGAAAATGCTGGCGGTAAGGAATCTCTGACCCTGCGCATCGAGACGAGCGGTCCGGCGGACCCGAGCGTCGTGGGCGCAGCTTTCCAGGAAGTGGTCAAATTGCGACCGGTGGTGGTCACTTTGGGCCTTGGGGAAATCATCCCCGAAGGGGCTCCGGCACTTGTTGACGAACGCACATACGACTAGGGAACATCCATGACCAAATTTCCCTCCTATCCCGTCCTGCTCGTCGATGACGAGGACACGTGGCTGCGATCCTTTTCGCTGGCGCTCAAATCCCACGGCATCGACAACATCATCAGCTGCAACGACAGCACCCGGGTGCCTGAAATCCTGGCCACGACGCAGGTCGAGGTCATGGCCGTGGACCTGGCCATGCCCGGCATGTCCGGACAGGAGATCATCGACCTCGTGTCCGCCACAAACCCGGACATCCCCATCCTGGTCATCACCGGCATGAGCCAGGTCGAGACGGCGGTGCAGTGCATCAAGCGCGGGGCTTTTGATTTCTTCGTCAAGACCAACGACAAGAGCAGCCTGGTTTCGGGCATCCGGCATGCCATCGAGATCCGCGAACTCAAGCGCGAAAACAGCAGCCTGCGCACCCGCTTCCTGCAGGACACTCTCGACCACCCGGAGGCCTTCGCGCCCATCATCACCTGCTCCAAGGCCATGCGCTCCATCTTTCAGTATATCGAAGCCATCGCGCGCAGCACCCAGCCCGTGCTCATCACCGGCGAGTCAGGCGTGGGCAAGGAGCTGGTGGCCAAGGTCATCCACGATTTGAGCGGTCGTCAGGGGGACTTTGTGCCTGTCAACGTGGCCGGCCTTGATGACAACATCTTCGCCGACACCCTGTTCGGGCACAAGAAAGGCGCTTTCACCGGCGCGGACAGGGCAAGGCCCGGCCTGGTCGAGAACGCCAAGGCCGGCACCCTTTTTCTCGATGAAATCGGTGATCTGCCACAGGCCTCGCAGGTCAAGCTCTTGCGTCTGGTGCAGGAGCGCGAGTACCTGCCCATCGGGTCCGATGTGACGCGCAAGACCGACGCCCGCATCATCGCAGCCACCAACGTGGACCCGCTCGTGCTGGGCGAGACGGAGCGGTTCCGCTCCGACCTGTACTACCGGCTGCGCGCCCATCACGTGCACCTGCCGCCCTTGCGCGAACGCCGCGAGGATCTGCCCCTGCTGGTCGACCACTTCCTGCGCCAGGGCTGCCAACAGCGCAAGCGCCCCGCAGTGCCGGCCCAGCTGCTGCCACTGCTGTCTGGCTACGATTTTCCCGGTAACATCCGTGAACTGCAGTTTCTGATTCTGGACGCCTTAAGCTGCTCCGGGGACGACGAACTGGACATGGATCGCATCAGAAGACACGTGGACAAGCACCCCGCCGCCACGCGCAGAATCCTGCCCAAAGAGGGCTCGCGCCTGCAGTTCGGCCCAGAACTGCCGACCCTCAAGCACGTCTGCGCCGAACTGGTGCGGGAATCCATGCGCCGCACCGCAGGCAACCAGGCCATGGCCGCGAGCATGCTCGGCGTGTCGCGGCAGGCGCTGAACAAGCGCCTGAACAAGCTGCTCCTAAGCGAGGCCGACGACGAATGACCGCCGGACGGGAGGATCTGCTGCACAGGCTGCGCGAACTGGAACGCGCCAACCGCCATCTGTCCCGCGAGTTGCAGGATCTGCGCGCCCTGGTCGACACGCCCCTTAATGTCATGCTCTTTTCCTTCGACCTGAACTACAACTACATCTCCTTCAACCAGGCCCATCGGGAATTCGTCAAACACAACTGGAACCTGGACATTCATCCCGGCCTGCATGTGTTCGACATCCTCGCCGACGCCGAAGAGCGCGCCGCGTCCCGACGCAACTTTGACCGCGTCCTGGCCGGGGAATCCTACATCCTGCGACGTAAGTACCGCAAACCCAGAGGGGAAATCGGCTTCTACCAGAACACCTACGTGCCACTGGTCAGAGGCGGGGAGATCCTTGGGGCGGTGGTCTTTGCCCACGACATTACCGAATGGAGCGAACGCGAAGAGGAAGGCAAGAAGTATCGGGCCATCTTCGAAAAGGCGCTGGAAGGCATCTACCGCTCCACCGCGGCGGGCCAGTTCATGGAGGCCAACCGCGAGATGGCCCGCATCCTGGGCTACGATTCCCCCCAGGACCTCATGTCCTTTATCACCGATATCAGCAGGCAGCTGTACTGCGACCCGCAAGACAGGGAACTGGTCTTTTCCATTCTGCGCCGCGACGGGGTGGTCAAGGACTTCGAGACACGCATGCGCCGCAAGGACGGCACGCAAATCTGGGTGGAGTTCAACGCCAGAAGCGAAAAGGATGACGAGGGGCGTACGGTGTTCATCGAGGGCAAGCTGACCGACATCACCACCCGCAAGGAGGCCGAGCGCAAGGCCGAACTGCGCGGGCAAAAGATGATTCAGGCCGACAAGATGTCTTCGCTAGGGGTCCTGGTGGCGGGCGTGGCCCACGAGATCAACAACCCCAACAGTTTTCTGACGCTGAACCTGCCGCTTCTGCGCGACGTGTGGGCCGACGCCCTGCACGTGCTGGACGAGTACCAGGATGAACATGGGGATTTCGTGCTCGGCGGGCTTGAATATTCGGAGCTCAGGCAACAGATGCCGCTCCTGCTGCAGGGCATGGTCGACGGGTCGGAGCGCATCAAGGACATCGTCTCAAGGCTCAAGGACTATTCCCGCCAGCGCCCCGAAGGTGAACGAGAAGCCACGGACGTCAACAACGTCGTGACCGGGGCCCTGGCTTTCGTGCGGCACAAGCTCAAGAGCGCGGCGCCGAACTATCTGGTGCGCATGGCTCCGGAAGCGGTCCTGGTGGAAGCCGACCTGCAACGCCTCATCCAGGTGCTCATCAACCTGCTGGTCAACGCCTGCGAAGCCGTGCCCGCCAAGGGCGGCGAGATCACTTTGCAGGTATTGTCCGGGTATGGGGAGGACAGGGCCTGGGCCGGGGTGGAAGTGCGCGACAACGGCTGCGGCATCTTAGCCCACGACCTCAAGTACATTCAGGACCCGTTCTTCACCACCAAGCGCGAAATGGGCGGAACCGGGCTTGGGCTTTCCATCTCCTCGGCCATCATGCGCGACCACGGCGGACGTCTGGAATTCGCCTCCCGGCCCGGCCAGGGCACCACCGTGCGCATGCTCCTGCCTATGACACGGTGATTGGTGAATAGTGAGTGGAAAAAACATGTTGGAGGCAGGAGCGCTGCTCTTTTCCGTCCAATCACCATTCACCAATCACCATTCACTACCTGCTAAGGAGTCTTCTCAATCGCCCTTTCCTTCACTATGGCGCTGTCCATGGCGAAGTCGATGATTCCCAAAACAAGATAGCCCAGGGCCACAAGCACAAGCAGTATCAGCACAAGCTTCATGGTCTGGCGGGGCTGTTTCCAGAACAAGAACGCGGCCACCGCTAAAATACCCAACCCGATCAATGGATTGGTTGCAATCCAGGTCCAGAGTCCCGTGATGAAGGCGTGCATGCGCACCTCCGGCTATTTTTTCATATTCACGAACTGCAGCGGCAGTTCGAATTTCGATTCCCGCAAGAGCGCCATTACCGCCTGCAGGTCGTCGATCTGTTTGCCTGAAACGCGCACCTGCTCGTCCTGAATGGCGGCCTGGACTTTGAGTTTACTGTCCTTGATCATCTTGACCAGCTTGCGGGCGGCGTCCTTGTCGATACCGTCATGCAGCTTGATCTCCTGTTTGAGCTGACCTCGGGAAGTACTCTCCGGTTCGCCGAATTCCAGGGCCTTGGGATCGACCTTGCGGCGTACAAAATGGGAGATGAGCATGTCCCGGATGGCCCGTATCTTCATCTCGTCTCCAGTGACCAGAGACAGAATCTTTGTCTTGCGGTTGAACTCCATTTCGGTGATCACGCCCTTGAAGTCGTAGCGAGTCTCAACTTCCTTGCGCACATTGTTCACCGCATTATCAACTTCCTGCAGATCGATTTCATTCACAATATCAAACGTTGGCATCACTCCTCCTTTTCGTCTTGCCGTCTATCGCAATATGGGCGCAGCTGACCCCAAAACCCCATCGCCGTCAAGCTTCCCGGCCAAATGTATTCATGGAAGCAGGCACATAGATGCTCGAAAATACACACCTCCCGCATCCGATTTAAGGCACGTTCACAAATTATTTTCAAACAAATCAAACTTCGCATAAAAGATTATTCACAAAGCATTTGACATTCCATAATTCTCTACTATGAAATAAGCTACTTTCTTTGATGGACTGCATCGTCATCACCGACCCTATTATAGCTACGGAGTAAAAATGGAAGACTATCTGAAACAAGCAATTGAAATCGTGAAGGCCCAGGCCTCTGTTCGCAACATGAACGAAGAGGAAATCACCTCTATGATCCGCGCTCTGGCGCAGAGCATCCGCAGCGTCGCCGAAGGCACAGTCCCTGTTGCCGACGTCGAACCTGCCGTGGACCCCAAGAACGCCATTCGCGAAAAAAGCGTCATCTGCTGCGAATGCGGCAAATCCTTCAAGGTCCTGACCAAGCGCCATCTGGCCACGCACGGTCTGACTCCCGAAGAATACCGCGAAAAATTCGGCTACAAGAAGGGCACCTCCCTGGTGGCCAAGTCCCTGGCGCGCGACCGCCGCAAGACCATGCAGGGCATGAAGCTCTGGGAAAAGCGCAAGAAAGCGGTCAAAACACCGGAATAAATAAAAAAACCCTCAATGAGGGTTTTTTTATTTCCGGGCCTCAGGAGAACTTCAGGCCCTGCGTCGTTCAATGAGCCTGTCGTTGAGCAGGTCGATGCTCTCCAAAAGATCTTCCACGGCACAGGGTTTGAGCAAAAAATCGTTGGCCCCGGCCCGCATGGCCTCCATGGCAATATCCGTGTGAGCATGACCGGAAAGGATGATCACGCCGAAATCATCGCCTTTGAGTTCGCGCATTCTGCGCAACACGTCCACACCATTCACGTCAGGCATCTTGACGTCAAGGACGACCATGTCCACGCAATTGTCGGCGAACCAGTCGAGGGCGGCCTGGCCGGAATTTGCCGTGACCACACTGAGTTTCTTGCGCCGCAAGTATTTGGTCAATGTGGCCAAAAAATCCTCTTCATCATCCACAAACAGAAGCCTGCAGTTTTCAAGAGAACTCATGATCCCTCCATTAATTCAGACATTTATGGGACAGGCAATATCCCCGAGCCTGATCGGAACATCGGTCGCAACCTGTATCGTGATCTCGCCATCATCACACGCAACGACCAGGCCCTGACCAATGTTTCCGCGCCGAGGGTGCGTGAATCTGTATGCGGCGCCGACCACGACGGGCGGACAGCGTCTCAAGTCAACGCCAGCTTCATAATAGCCATTGACCTGTTTCAATCGGAATATTTCTCCGCACTTAAGATCAGCAAGCATGGCATGCCATTTTATTCCCAGTAGAAAATTAATTCCGGCCATCAAGAGACCGGTCAGGCCAAAAAATGCTGCCAGCAAAAAAGGTTCGATTCCTGTCCAGCGCATGACCGCTGAAGGAGAATGAGCCCGGCGATCCTCGGAATCGGCAAAGACGCGCAAGGTAAAAACCAGCGCCGGATTCTGCTTCTCGCCAAATTTGTCCCGGACCTTGAACACGTACTCGCCGGGTTTGGGATGGGAGTTTACCAGAATGTGCCCACGCCACATCCCGCCGCCGAACATGTAGCCCGTAAACACGCCGTCAGGCACGATGCGAACGGAGCCGTCAGCCACAGCGCCCTCGATGATAAAATCCTCGATGCGGTCGGTCTTCGGCGGCATGGGACCGCTTATGGCATACCGCTCTCCGGGGATCAGGCGCACATGCCCGGAACCGCCGAAAATCCCGCCGCGCAGGCCGTCGAAAAGAATCATCAAGGCCAATGCCAGCAGAATCATCGCCGCAGTGCCGCTTGCACGCTGAAAGCGCCAAATGCGTTCGGCTCGGATCACGCCGTGTCTCCGCACATGGAGTCAAAGCTGCGGCGCAGCCAGCGCTTGGCCACGAATCCCACAACCATGATGGGCAAAAGCATCCCACCAAAAACCTTGAGGAAGACCATGGTGAATTCGTCAGGTCGTCCGGAGGCTACATACATGGCAACGGTCAGCGCCCCTAGAACCAGAACGTTGATGGAAAGGACAATAATCTTGTGCAGTAGAAAGAATTTGTATTCGCTCATCTCGGCACTCCTTGAATGAGGACGGGGCGGTCAGGAGTAGACTGACCGCCCCCGATGTCCTCGAGGTATTACTTCTTGAAGATGTCCGTCTTTGAGATGTTCATGAAGCGGATGGCCTTGCCTTTTTCCTTCCAGTAGATGCGCACTTCGTCGCCGGCATCCCACGTGTATTCCGGGAAGTTGAAATACTCCTCGGGTACGCTGAATGTCACAAGCAACTTCTGACGACCGGAATAGATCGTGATGGCCTTCTTGTCCTTGTCGACCACGGGGAACTTCTTGGCTTTATTTTCGCCTTTGTCGAATACCAGGGGATGGTCCTTGGCGATGTCTTTTTGCGCATCAACGATGGTGATGGGCAAATCTTCAATCACCTGGGTGCTCGGGTTGAAGATCTTGATGATCTTGGCGTCAACATCGATCTTCATGCGCAGTCCGACCTTGGGGTCGGCGCCGCGCTCTGCCGGATCAGTGGGCATCGTGTAGGTATGCGGAGGCAGGATCGCATAGTCGGGATTCTGGGAATCCATGTTCTTGTCTTCAATGACGGTCACGGTCTGTTTGTCCATGTCGAACGCGATGACCCGTCCCTGATCGACTTTGCCATATTCATCGCAACCCAAAACCCCGAAGGTCAGTACTGCGACCATGAGCATGAAGAGAGTTCGTTTGATATTCATGTGTCTGCTCCTTGTTCCTTGCGCTCTAGCTCTTACGGTTCTTCGAAGCCAATTCCATCTTCACTCCCTGGACCATGCGCACGAATATGTACGAGGACATGGCCACAACCAACCCGAGAACCAGGACCGTCGAAGCGGTATTGAGAAGGTCCTTGTAGGCGGGCAGCCAAGGCTGGACCAATTTCAGCAGAATGGACAACATGCAACCGATGACGGCCAGACCGAAGGCGATGCGGATGCCGTAGCCCTTGATGTACTTGGTCGCAACCGCGCCGACCTGAGCGCCCATGGCCGCGCCAACAAGCATGATCATGGCCGCGACCAGCTCGGTCCGACCCTTCCAGGTGTAGGTGGCCGCACCATACAGGCCGGAGATGGCCACTTCAAAAAGGTCTGTGCCCACCGCAACGTGAGTCGGGCAACCAATCATGTAGATCAGGGCGGGCATACGGATCAGACCGCCGCCGATACCGAGAATACCAGCGAGCCAGCCGGTGAAGAAGCTGACGAAAATAGGCAGCCAGGCGGAGCAGTATATGCCGGCTTCCTTCAGGTGGACCATTGGGGGAATCTTGATCTTGTGCAGGGTCTTGTGCCACTCGACGCCAGTCTCAAGGCCGGTCAGCTTTTCACCACGGGCGAGGGCGGCTTTTTCCTTGGCCCTGCGCTTGGCGACATCATGAAAAACCATCCAGGCGATGAAAGCCAGTAGCCCAATGTAGATCCAGCGCACGACCTTCTCTACACTGCCGATTCGCTCCAGCCACATGACCATCTGGGCCCCGGCCTCGAAGCCGACCACCGTACCGACCAGCATGATCATACCAAGTTTGTAGTCCACGTTTCCGAACTTGCCGTGACGCATGGTTGAAATAAGCGACTTGCCGGCCATGTGCGCGATATCCGTGCCAATGGCGAAGGCCATGGGGAAGCCGAGGATGTTGAGACCGGGGGTCACCATCCAGGCCCCGCCCATTCCAAAAAAACCGCCGATGATGCCGACACCTACGCCAAGAATGATCAGGCCGGGCCAGAAAATTTTAACGCCTGCGATGGGCATGAGGACATAGAGCCATTCCATGGTTTATCTCCTTAACTTGTGTACGGTTTAGTGTTCTGCCAGATCACGGGACTTCAGATCGATTCCGATCCAGCTCATGATAATGTCGGCGATGACGCCGAAGATCACGCCGGTGACAGGAATCAGAATGATTGTCAGGATCATGAACTGGAAATGGCTCTCGTTGTACAAGTTTGCCCACCAAGCGAGTATCCCGGTCAACTTGCGCGTGTCCGCCACCAGCACGATGGGAGCCGCACCACCACCGCCAGCGGCGAGGGCGAAGCTCGGACACAGCACGATCATTGCCATCAATGACCACCACAGCTTGCTTAATCTTGCTTTCATCTTAACCTCCAGAGTTGTTTGCTTCCCACTTCCGGCCTTCTGCGCAGCCAGCCTTGCCTCTTTCAAACCTACCCCGGCTATCGGAGTGTTTCCCGCAACGCTCGAAATCACGCATTGCTATCGCCACTTTGGCAAGGAATGTGCCAGGCCCATCGCGCACTTTTTTCGCCTTTTATTCTGGAGTATTAGAGATAATAATTGCGCAATATTTCGAAGCATGTTAAAAAATGCACAAAATATTTCGCATTTCAGCAGTCTTCCCAGCCAAGGAGTTCGCATGCGCTACTCGTATCCGCCCATTCTGAACCCGGTCATCAACCTGGAGAAACCCATCAAGGAGTGGAGCTTCACGCGCCTGCTGCTCCTGGTCGGCACCCCTCTGGTCGCTGCGGTCATGCTGATCATGACCGTGTCCACATACCGCATCGCCTCCCACTACCTGAACCGGGCCTATGCGAGGAACGCCCATACCAGGGCCCTGGCCCAGGCCCATGAAATCCAGCAACTCCTCGTCGAGGCCCGCTACGAAGTCCTGAACCTCGGTCACGCTGACCTGACGGTCGAGTCCATTCAAGCTTACATGATGGGCAAGCCCGCGACGAAAAGGAACCGCTACGCCGAGATAGCCTTCCATGCCGTGGATCCGGACAAGAACTTCCTGCTCCTGAACACAGGGGAACACCTCTGGCGGGTACCGAACGACAAGGCTTCAGAAATCAAGTTTGGGACATTCACCAGAAAGGAGAAAGTCGAGGGAAAGCTGGAAGATTTCGTGCAGATCGAACCGCCAGTCCAAGTCTACTACACATCCATCCCGTACCTCGGTTCCGTAGAGAACATGGAATTTTCAGTCATTCGACTGAGTACTCCGGTCATGGACCGGGACAAGACATTCATGGGCTACCTGACGCTCTCAGTGGACATTGTCGAAATCCAGCGCGTCATGACACTTTTCTCATCAAGGCAGTCGCCCCTGTACATCTTCCCTCAGGAAAGGGAGCGCGCCAGAAGTTTCTTCTTCGACGCCGCAGGCTGGCTCATCTGCGAGACGGGGCCCGCGGCCACGGGACGGGCCCATATCTCCATTGACGCCATTCGCACCGGACTGCAGGGGGACATGGGCCGACCCGGCTTCGACAGCGCGTTCCGCCCCAATCCACAGTATGAAAAATACTGGGCCGCGGTCTCAGCTGTGCAGTCAGGCAAAGATGGGGAAATCGACTTTTCGAACTTTTTGAACGATCCGGCGAACACGGCCAAAGACCACTTCCTGTATTACGTGCCTATCCGGTTTCAGGAGGAGGCGGGCCGCGACCCGGCCATCCTCGGAGGCATCGGGTGCGTCGACAGCAGTTTCATGCTCAAGTCCTCGCGCTACGAGATTGCCCTGGCTCTGACCATTTCCTGGCTCGGCGCGCTTCTCCTGACCCTGGGAGCCTTCTTCTACCTCAACCGCAGGATCAGCAAACCCCTCAATATCCTCACCGTCGCCGCCGAAAAGCTGGCCCTCGGTGACGAGACGTCCACTCTCGACCTCTCTCCGCTTCCCAAGGAATTGCGCCATCTCCAGCACGCCATGAACGTTCTGCTGCTGCAGTTGCAGGCTGCGCGCAACGAGACAACACTCCGTCAAAACAAAGTTTTTGATGAAATGCAGCGTCAGCCGGTCTGTCTCGACTCCATGGTCGACGCGCTCCGCACGGAAAAATACCAGGACAATGGGGTCACATCCGGAATTGTCGGTGCCAGCCATGCCATGCGCGAACTCAATGCCATGATCCACAAGGCTTCCCAGGTCATGGCCGACGTGCTCATCATCGGGGAGACGGGGACCGGCAAGGAGCTCACGGCCGAGGCCATCCACCGCGGCAGCGCCCGAGCCAGCGGACCTTTCATTTCCATTAATTGCGGAGCTCTGGACGAAAACCTTCTGATGGATGCCCTGTTCGGCCACGTTAAAGGAGCCTTTTCCGAGGCCAAGACCGACCGCAAGGGCGCTTTTCTGGCCGCGTCGGGAGGCACACTGCACCTCGACGAGATCGGCAACGCTTCGCCCAAGGTCCAGCAGGCCATGCTTCGCGCCCTCGCGGCGCGGGTCATCCGCCCCCTTGGCAGCGACCAGGAGCAGCCCTTTGACGCGCGGGTCATCTCGGCGACCAACGTCGACCTGCTCGAATGCTCACAAAGCGGAACGTTTCGTGAAGACCTCTACTACCGTCTGGCAGTCATCACCATCACCACACCGCCTTTGCGCGACCGCAAAGAGGACATCCCCGCCCTTGTGCGCACGTTCCTCGCCGACGAGGCCCAGGGCACGGGCAAGAACCCGCCCGATCTGAGCCGGGGGGCCCTGGACAAGCTTCTGCAGTACGACTGGCCCGGCAACATTCGTGAACTGAAGAACTGCATCACCCGGGCAATGACCTTTGCCGAAGGCCAGATTCTTCTGGCTGACCACCTCGCCTTCGGCCAAACCAAGTCGTTGTCGCGCGACACCGAACTCGCACCGGTAATCCCCATTCAAAAGGGAGCAAGCGCCCCGGCCTGTTCCGACGTGGCCGCGGAGACGGAAACCCAGCCTTCGGGCATGCATCGGGACAGATCACGGCAAACCAAGACTCAATTGCGCTCGACCGCTTCCGACGATCTGCGGGGCCTCGACCTCAACCATCGGCAAAAAAAAGCCTGGCCTTCGATTGTCGCATCCGGTGGCACGAACCGTGCTTTGTATCAAAGCGCCCTTGGGGAGGAAATCTCGGTGCGCACTGCGCAATACGACTTGCAGGACATGGTCAACAAGGGCCTGTTGATCAAATCCGGCAAGGGACCTTCATCACGATATGTCGTAGCCGCTTTGAGTAATCTGCATCAGCGAGAATGATCCATGGGATTCCGTAACTGGCTTGACGCTATTCTCACCAAAGGGCTGCCCAGGCACGATCACGATACCGTGCTGAAATCTTTTCGCATTCAATATACGCATTTCAAGGATCTACTCCTGTCCAATGCTGAATTGGGCACGCTAATGGCCGAAATAGACGAAAAGCTTAAAGGATCCGCGTTGTTCGGCACAAGCGAAATCCGCGCACTGGCGACTCGGAGCGTCTTTCACACCATGCGCATGGTCACGGCACTGAACGTCATCTCCGGAAATCGCTACGGCATCCTTCAGGAAATGGTGGAACACATCAACGGGCGCATCTCAGGCATTCTCGACAGCAAACCTCAGCCCATCGTGGACGTCTTCACATATCCCCTCTCTGCGGTGGATAGAAGTCTTCTCGATATCGTCGGAGGAAAATGCGCAAACCTTGGCGAAATCCATAATCACGCAAACATTTCCACACCGGCAGGTTTCGCGATAACCACTGCCGCTTATGACGCTTTCCTGCAAACCGCAGGCTTGCGCGATGAAATCCTCAAACTTCTTCGCGAGGCGAAGCGGGAGGATCCAGCAACCGTTGTCTCAGTGTCGGAATCCATTTTCAAGACAATCGACCAGGTCCACGTCCCCGAGCATGTCCTGCGCGCGCTGCTCGGCGAATGGGATTCAACCTTTCACAATCCCATGTCGGTTCGGGCCGCATTGCGTTCCAGCGCCATCAGCGAAGATGGAATCCTCTCCTTTTCCGGCCAATATCGGACCATCCTCGGTGTCACCAGACAATCCTTGGAGAGCGCTTTTCGCGAAGTGCTGGCCAGCCTTTTCTCTCCCCGGGCCATCACCTACCGCATTCATCATGGCGTATCCTTCGAGCAATGCGCCATGGGCATGGCCTGCATTGAAATGGTCGATGCCGTGGCCAGCGGGATCATTTTCTCCCGCCACCCCGTCAATCCGCTCTCCGATGAAATGGTCCTGAACGCCATCTGGGGCCTGGGCGCCTATGCCGTGGATGGAATCATCGAACCAGACACGTGGCAGATCAAACCAACTCCTGTACCGACGATCTCTTCGCAGCATGTTGCCTACAAACGAGTAAAACTGATTTCCGACGCCAAGGGCAAACATGAGGAGGCGGTGCCGGAAGCAATGCGAGCCGTGCCGTGTCTGAAAACAGAACAGGTTCTGGAGCTGGCGGCAATCGCAGCCAGGCTCGAAGCGCATTACCATCACCCCCAGGACATCGAATGGGCTCTGAATACGAAAGGTCAGATCATGATCCTGCAAAGCAGGCCCATGCGACTCGCGAGCGTCCATCACGACGGCCTGGCGACGACGGCCATCGAAGGCGCCGAACTCCTGCTTGAAAATGCCGACATCGCCTGTTCCGGCATCGGCACGGGACAAGCGGTCCTGGCCACCGTTCTGAAGGATCTCTCCGATTTTCCCGAAAACGGCATTCTGGTCGCGCCGCACTCCCTGCCCAACTATGTCCTGGTCATGAACAGGGCGCAGGCCATAGTCACCGAGGCAGGCAGCATCACCGGCCACATGGCCTCTCTGGCCCGCGAATTCAACGTCCCGACAATACTCAATGCCAAGCATGCAACGACGCGCATCACCAATGGCCAGACTCTGACCGTGGACGCCATCACAGGCCGGGTCTATGCTGGCATGGTCGAGGAGCTCATGGCTTTCAAATCCGCGAACACATTCAAGATCGCCGACACGCCCGTGCATGCCACCCTTCGGCAGGTCGCGGACCAGATCATCCCCTTGCACCTGCTCGACCCCAAGTCTGCCCTGTTTCGCCCGGAATCCTGCACCACGCTGCATGATGTCATGCGATTCGTGCATGAACTTTGTTACACGGAAATGTTCCGCCTCAGCGACCGCGCTTCCGATGCCGGATCCGTGTCCTGCCAGCTCAAGGCCAAACTGCCCATCGACCTGCATCTCATCGACTTAGGCGGAGGGCTGAAAGATGCCGACGGCCCCTATGCATATCCCGAGCAGATCACTTCGGAGCCCCTGTCCGCGCTGCTGTCCGGCATGCTGCGCCCTGAAGTGCATGTGCGAGGCCCCAGACCGATCAACGTGGGAGGCTTTCTCTCCGTCATGAGCCAGCACTTGCTCGAACCGCCCACGGTCCAGGCGCAACGATTCGGTGAACGCAGTTATGGCATCATCTCCGACAAATACCTCAATTTCAGCTCCCGCGTCGGCTATCATTACAGTGTAATCGATGCCTATTGCGGAGAAACCGTTTCCAAAAATTACATCACGTTCCAATTCAAGGGCGGCGCGGCGGACGAAATCCGCCGCGAACGCCGAGTCCGCTGCATCGCTGAAATTCTCGGTCGCCTGGGTTTTGTCACCGATGTTCGCGGAGACATGGCACAGGCCAGATTCCAGAAGTACGCACGGGAAGAGATCCGCGATCGTCTGGACCAACTGGGCCGACTGCTCATCGTCACCCGGCAGATGGACATGCTCATGACCAGCGAAACCGCTGTAAAGACCATGGCCGACAATTTCATGGCCGGAGACTATCATTAGGCACCTTTCCCACCAGATTTGCGAACTATAAATCGCCAGCGACCTTCATACACGGCGCTTGCGATTTCTCTCCTTGCGCACCGAATGACTCCTGCACATATTCCGGGCAAAATTCCCAAAATACGTGACTTATTCCCGCCTGCCCGTTCTAAAATGACCAGGAAAAGGGGATGCAATCCTATCGACACAACCGCGGTCCAAACATAGATAATCTATTGAATTTCTCCATGATCCACCGTTGACCGCCTGCGACAACATACGCGTGCCGATACGTTGCGCCACCACGGATACCTTGCCCGTCTCTTTGGTGGCGACCTGCGTTTTGGAGAAACAATACTCAAATTTCCACACGGGAGACTGAAATGATCCAATGGCCCAAAAGCAATGATGTTCTCGGCACAACCAACCGCGGCAACCCGGCCGAATCCGGTCTGTGCACCCTGTGCCGCTCCGACTGCGCCGGCAAGTGCGAAACCTGGATGTCCTGCCTGAAAGGGCGGCACATGCTCTATCCCAGAGATTTCGGTTCCGTCACGGCCGGTAGCGCCAACACCTGCCATGTCGGCGTGAGCTACAACTCCCTGCGTATCCAGGGCTACAGCTACGGTGCCCAGGGTGTGGCCGCCGGGCGCACCACCAGCCCCGATGACTGTCTGTTCACCAACGTCTCCCTGGAAACCTCCTTCGGCGCGACCGAAAAGACCAAGGTCCGCATGCCGCTCATGACCGGCGCCCTGGGTTCGACCTTCATCGCCGCCAAGTACTGGGACTCCTTTGCCGCTGGCTGCGCCCTGGTTGGTATTCCCATCGTGGTCGGCGAGAACGTGGTCGGCGTGGACCGCGCGTCCAGCATGGCGAACGGACGCATCGAAAAGTCCCCCGAACTGGACCGCCGCATCGAGATCTACAATCGCTACTCCGACGGCTACGGCACCATGATCGTGCAGCTCAACGTCGAGGACGCGCGCAACGGCGTGGCCGAATACGTCATCGAGAAATACGGCAACAAGGTCTGCATTGAACTCAAATGGGGCCAGGGCGCAAAGAATATCGGCGGCGAGATCGAGGTCACGAGCCTGGATTACGCAATGTTCCTGAAAAAACGCGGTTACCTGGTCGATCCCGACCCCGAACTTCCCGAGGTGCAGGAATCCTTCAAAGCCGGCGGCATCAAGGGCTTCGCCCGCCACAGCCGCCTGGGCTACACGGACCTGCCCTCCGCAGGCGCCGTGCACCAGAACTTCATGGACACCGTGGCTTACCTGCGTAAGCTCGGCTACACCAAAATCTCCCTCAAAACCGGGTCCTACGGCATGGAAGCCCTGGCCATGGCCATCAAGTACGCCACCGAGGCGGGCCTTGACCTGTTGACCATCGACGGCTCCGGCGGCGGCACGGGTATGAGCCCGTGGAACATGATGGAGACCTGGGGCGTGCCGTCGATCCTGCTGCACTCCAAGGCTGTGGAATACGGCAACATCCTGGCCGCCAAAGGCCAGCGCGTCGTGGACATGTCCTTTGCCGGCGGCCTTGCTCGCGAAGACCATATCTTCAAGGCCCTGGCGCTTGGTGCGCCCTTCGTCAAACTGATCTGCATGGGCCGCACCCTGATGATCCCCGGCTTCCTGGGCTCCAACATCGAAGGCGCCCTGAACCCCGAGCGCAAGGAAAAGATTTCCGGCAACTGGGACAGCCTGCCCAAGACCGTCAGGGACATCGGCGAAAGTCCGGAACAGATCTTCGCCGGGTACGAAAGCCTGAAGTCTAAGATCGGCGCGGCCGAGATGAAGACCGTACCCTTTGGCGCCATCGCCGCCTGGACCCTGGCCGACAAACTCGGCGCGGGCCTGCAGCAACTCCTGGCCGGTGCGCGCAAGTTCGCCGTCACGGAGATTTCCCGAGCCGACATCGTCTCCGCCAACCGCGAAACCGCGCAGGAGACCGGCATCCGGTTCATCACCGACGTGCAGGACGAGATCGCCCGCAAGATCCTGTCCTAGACTGCAATTCCCCAGGGGTGGGACCGGCTTCATGCCGTTTCCACCCCTGGCACCCCGCCCTATCCTGTGCTACACGGCCAACGCGCCCACCGCCCAGGAGAAACGCTCATGACCACCCGCCCAGACAACACCGAACAATTCCCCACCTCGTCCCAAGAATGGCGAGATTTCGTGGCCTGCAGTCGCAAGACGCAGCACGATCTGCTTGAACGCATTAAAGAGCTCAACTGCCTCTATGGCATCTCCCGTCTGGCCCAGCGCAGCGACCAGCCCCTGCCGGCCCTGCTGACGGACATCGCCGAACTCATTCGCTCTTCATGGCAGTATCCGGACATCGCCTGCGCTTCCATCCGCCTGGGAGACGCGCGGCACAACTCCGGCAATTTTACGCAGACCCGCTGGTGCCAGACCTCGCCCATCACCATCGGCACGGACGAATGCGGCTCGGTGGAGGTTTGCTACCTGGAGAATCGGCCCGAGTGCGACGAGGGCCCGTTCCTGCACGAGGAACGCAGCCTCATCGATGCCGTGGCAGGCCAAATCGGGCGCATCGTGGCCCAGCGCCGGGTCGAGGAACAGATGCGCGCCCTGTCCCAGGAACTGATCATGGCCCAGGAGAACGAACGCCAGCGCATCGCCCGTGAACTGCACGATCATCTGGCCCAGGATCTTTCCCTGGCCAGGGCGGATCTGGAGCGCATCAGCGGCAGCCTGCCGGAAAACGGCTCCTGGCGTACCCAGGCAGGGGCCATCGCCGAGCGCCTCGGTACGGCCATCCGCTCCATCCGCGATCTGGCCTACGGCCTGCTCCCGCCCGGCCTGACCGAGCTCGGGCTGGTCGAAACCGTGCTCGCGCACTGCGAGGATTTTTCCCTGCGCCACGGCATTGCCGTGGATGTCTTTGCCGACGGACTGGGCGGCGTGGACTTCGATTTCGACACCCAGATCAACATCTACCGTCTCATCCAGGAAGCGCTGAACAACGTGCGCAAGCACGCCAAGGCCAGTCGCGTGACCATCCGCCTGTTGGGGTCCTACCCGAGCCTCTTGGTACGCATCGAGGACGATGGCTGCGGGATGGACATGGACCAGTGCCTGGCCCAGGCTGGACGCGCCAAGCGCATGGGACTGTGGAGCATGCGCGAGCGGGTCAAGTTGCTGGGCGGCAAGATCAGCTTCAAGTCCAAACCGGGGCAGGGCCTGCACATCCGCATCGAAACCCCGCTCAACAGGAGCAGCCATGAGCGCCCCTAAACGCATCCTCATCATCGACGACCATCCCCTCTACCGCGACGGTCTCAAGGCCAGGCTGACAGGCAGATCCGACTTCAGCGTCGTCGGCGAGGCCGGGACCTGCGCCGAGGGGTTGCGCCTGGCCCAGACCATGTCCCCGGACCTGGCGGTCATCGACATCTCCCTGCCCGACGGCAGCGGCATCGAACTGACCCGGGAAATACGGCTCTCCCAGCCCGATATGCCCGTGCTCATCGTCAGCATGCACGCCAAGCTCGACTTCATCGCCGCCGCCTTCCAGGCCGGGGCCAGTGGCTACATGTCCAAGGAATCAGGAGGAGAGGGGATTTTGCAGGCCATCGGCACCGTGCTCTCTGGAGGGCAGTATCTGGACGGTTCCCTGTCGCCTTCGGTGCTGCGCAGATTAAGCGACATGTCCGGGCGCAAGGCCAAGAACGTGGATGCGTCCTACGGCAGCCTGTCCCTACGTGAACAGCAGGTCATGCGCCTTTTGGCCGAAGGCCTGACCCCGGAGGAGATCGCGGCCAAGCTCTTCGTGTCCCGCAAAACAGTCTTAAACCATCGGTATTCCATCATGACCAAACTCGGCATCAAGAGCCCCGTGGCCTTCGTGCGCCACGCCGCCCGTCTCGGGTTGATCGAAATCGACGACTGAGCCCGCCAATTTCGGATGCACCCCATTTGCCACTTTACCCAGACCGCAGAGCGCTGTTAGGAGAAGCAGTGCGCGGCCGACTGCGGCACACGCCCGACACGTCCGTTTCATCAAGGATCTTCCATGCTCGGCTCTTTACTGTACCTGCTCCTGGTCGCCTTTCTCGTCCTGGCCAACGGCTTTTTCGTGGCCTCGGAGTTCTCCCTGGTGGGAGTACGACGCTCCCGTGTCGCCATCCTGGCCGCCGACGGCAACAAAAGGGCCGGACGCCTGCTGCGGCTCATCGACAACTTAAACGCTTACATCTCCGCCACCCAATTAGGCATCACACTGTCCTCCCTGGGTCTGGGCTGGATCGGCGAACCCGCCGTGGCCGACCTCTTGCGGCCTCTGCTCGAAGGCCTCGTGCCACCGGCGGTGCTGCACTCCCTCTCGTTTGCCATCGCCTTCAGCCTGATCACTTTTCTGCACATCGTCATCGGCGAACTCGCGCCCAAGACCATCGCCCTGGATCGGGCCGAAAAAACGGCCATGGCCATCGCCCTGCCCATGGAAATTTTCTACCGCATCTTCTACTGGCCCATCCGCCTGCTGGACTGGTCCGGCACCCGCACCGTTCGGCTGCTCGGTTTTACCCCAAAGCCCCGCCACGGATCGGTCTACACCGAGGACGAGTTGCGCATACTCATCGACGCCAGCTGCACCAGCGGACAGATCGAAGAGGGAAAACGCCGCCTCATCCGCCGCGCCTTCGACTTCAACACCACCGAAGCCTCCGAGGCCATGATCCCGCGCTCCGAGATCGCCGCCCTGCCCGTCGCCTCGACTCTGAACGAAGTCCTTGAAGCCTTCCGCATCCACGGCTATTCCCGCCTGCCTGTCTACGGGGCGGACCTTGACGACGTTGTCGGCGTACTCTTCCGCCAGGACATGGAACCGTTCATGGCCCGTACCCCGGGAATTGTCTTCTCCATGACCGCCCTCCTGCACCCGCCCACCTTCGTACCCTCGAGCAAACGGCTGGGGAGCCTCCTCAAGCAGATGCAGGCCACGCGCACCCACCTCATCTTCGTCATGGACGAATACGGCGGCCTTGAAGGGCTCGTCACCCTGGAAGACGTGCTGGAAGAAATCGTCGGCGAGATCAACGACGAATACGACGAAGAGGTGCGCTCGCAGATCGTACGTGACGGTGCGGACTTCATCCTCGACGGCATGCTCGCCGTGCGCGACGCGAACCGCAAACTGGGCCTGCGCCTGCCCGAGGACGAAGCCTACAACACCGTCGCCGGCTTCCTCCTGGCCCAGGCCGGACGAGTCCTGGAACCCGGCGACGAAGTGCCGATCCGGGAAGGCGTGTTCCGGGTCGAACGCCTCGAACGCCGACGCATCGTGCGCATCAGGTTCACGCCGACGCCGCTCGGGGAGTAACGGGATGGGGAATGCCTCCGGCGGGCAGGGGACGCGTCCCCTGCACCCCATACATTTAGGGGAATGACAGCTTCACTTCCATCACACTGCGCGCAGCAAGGCACCTCGCCGTCACTCGGTCCGAGCGGGCCGGGGTGTTTCAGGCGAGGCTCGCCGACTGTCTGACTGAGCCAGGCATCGTTTGTTGAATCGTTGCCTGGCGCTCTGCCCAAACTTCTCGGCCTGCACGCAACGATTCAACTCTACGAGGCC